>CAKPBI010000020.1 GCA_934140285.1 uncultured Bacilli bacterium | reverse complement strand
ATAATAAACATAAATAATCAAGTAATTTGTTAAAAAAATTAATACTTAACAAAATTTATAACTTGATTATAAAAAAAGAGCGTAAAAAGGCTTGTCAGTCTAAAATCACTTAAACTGGCATTATTACGCAAAAATTATTTAAAATATTTTATTTTTATTCTAAAGTGTGTTATAATAAAGTTACGGCGTAGACCGTTTTGAGACTACTTACATTTTTGATATATGTAAGTTGAACTCGTCTTGTGCATATAGAAGATAATTCTTACTAGTTGGTTAGCACAAGCCATAGACGCAACTTTAGGCTTAAGTGGGTTTAATTGGTGCGTCTTTTTTTGATATTTATCTTTAATAGCATTAGGCTCTCTATTGGCTTTAATTAAACTAGATACCATTAAATGAAGAATAGTTCTAAGACGTTTATTGCCTTTTTTAGACATTTTAAGATGGAGGCCATCTTTATCACCAGATTGTCTAATCATAGGATCGATACCAGCATAAGCAACAATTTGTTTATAATTAGTAAATCTAGATATATCACCCACTTCAGCAATAAACTTACAAGTTAGTATATCTTGAATTCCAGGTAATGAATGAACTAAATTATAAAGGGGAACTTTCTTGGCAAGTTCATTCATTTGACTTACAGTAATTTTGATTTGATTTAAATAATATTCTATTTGAGTAATGTATGAAAGAAGCATAATTAAATCTGGTTCTGTAACATAGCAACCTGAAACAACTTCATTAATTAAAGGAGTTAATTTCTTAACTTTAGATGATGTCCAACTTTCCAAGTGATCCCATTTATTTGTTAATATTTCTATAATTTGATCTTCAGATTTTGAAGTATAAAGGGATGGATGAGGGAATTCTTTTAAGAAAGCCAATGAGTCATCGCTATAAATACTTGTAAATAACTTTTTATAGTTAGGGTAAATAACAGCTAAAGTTTCTCTAAAATTAACTTTAATTTTAATTAAGTGTTTCATACAAGTGTCATAGTATCTATTTAACTTTCGTAAATTAGAATAAGTTTCATTTTCAGAATAGAATATACCTAGATTATTAGAATAAAAAAGTTTAGATAAGCTTAAACAATCTCTAGCATCAGTTTTTTGTTCTCTAATTTCGCTATTTCTGGCTTTAGCAGCTCTTAATGGAGCAACAATGTGAAACTTAAGGTTTTGTGATATAAGGAATTTCTCAAGAGATTTATGATAAACTCCAGTAAATTCAAAAATAATCAAAGGAGTTTCATTAGATTTAGACTCAATTAAATTTATAAGAGTTAAAATAAACTGAAATCCTTGTTTAGTGTGTCTCATAGTTCTAGCCTTACTTAAAGGTTTATTTGGACCAATAAAACCTTGAATGTGACTTTTATTTTGAGATACATCAATAGTAATACAGGTGTTTTGATTCATAACAACACATCCTTTCAATTTGCCTGTACAAGTGGTTGATAACTTCCTAACTCAAATGAGTTTATTCTTCAAGCCTATATTCGCGAGTCATGCAGGTTCAATACTAAAAAAGTATAGTCCTAAAAACATATAAACAGGTTTTCAAAGAAAAAAGGAAGGGCTCCATATTATAGCGCGGATTCGCAATGTTCCAATGTATAACAACGGAGTCCACAACCAGTTATAACTATATCATGATTTATAGTTATAACAGAGATTTCTGAAGCTGATATAACTTCAATAAAAGTATATCATAAATTGGTTATAATTAAAATCAGATAGAAATCTCTGACTAAATTATATACGAAT
>CAKPBI010000019.1 GCA_934140285.1 uncultured Bacilli bacterium | reverse complement strand
CCCTTCTTGCTTTTGTATTAAGAAAGAAACATTAAAACAAAAAAATTAAACTAGTGCATTAATGTACTAGTTTTTTTACTTGTTTTTGCAAGTTATTTTCTTTAATAAATAAAATATGATAAAATATAAGAAAGGAGAATGAAAAATGAAAAAAATTAAAAGATTATTTTTACTAATTTTATTAACTATATTTGTTTTCCCATTAGTTAAGGTATCTGCGGATTCATCTAATGATTTAAAAACGGTATATAGCGAAAATGGCAAGGGTGGATTTACTACCACTTCAAATCAAAAAAGTACTATTTATGGAATGGAATATAATTATGTGTTAGGCGAAACTATTTCACAAGATACATTAAATTCTCAAGAATTAAATGTATTTTCAATGAAAACTGATGGTGTATATTCTAAATTGGTTAACTGGGCATACCAAGATACTAACTGTACTTATAAAAGAGTAACACTAGATGTCTTAGCGAAGAATTATGAAGACACACATCCAGGATGGATTGTTCTTGGTGGTATTAATGGCGATCAGTATGCAATGTCATCAAGATATGCAGAAAGTAATGTTCCTTTTTATCCACAACCATTTTATCCTTTGACTATTGATGGTGAACGCAGATTTACTGTAGGATTATTTGGTGCATCAGGAAGTTTTGTTGGTTTATCTAACAATGGAGAAACAAACCCTTTTGTTTATGAATCTGCACGTAAAGGATATTATATATATGTATACAATGATAATGATGAAGTAATTAAAGAAATTAAATTAGACGGTTTTAATGAGAAAGCACAAGATAATCAAACTACTGTTTGGATGTCATATCAAAAACTTAATGCTGATTCAAGTGGTGCATATGTGTGTCCTGAAATTAGTGGGAATCATTTATTTATTGTTGAAAATCCAGAGTTACAATATGTAAGCAATGCTCCAGAATATGTTCGTGCTGGAAAAACACCTGAATTTGTTGGGTTTGGTAGAGGAACAATAAGTAAAGTTACCACTGAACATAAAGTTGAAAAAGCTCAATTTGCGATTGACACAAATGATGCTGATGTTATAAATAGTTTAAAAGTAGGTACAAAGATTGTTGTTCAAGATTCTTATGTTGATGAAAAATTAAACGAAGTGGAATTTACAGCAGGTTATCATACAGCTCATCGTCTAAATGATAAGGATGTTGAGGGTGTTGGAAGTTATGATACTAAACAATATAGTCGTTCAATATTTGGTAGAAAAGCTGATGGAACATATGTTTTATTAACTGCTTCTCGTAAAACGAAAACATATAGAGGATTAAATCAAAATGAAGCGAATGCATATTTAAAATCAATAGGCGTTGTTGAAGCATATCAACAAGATGGTGGAGGTTCTGTTTGTGCAATTGTTAGAAACTCAATTGGGAATTTTGATATAGTAAATATGCCTACTGATGGTGCAACAAGAGCTAATTTTAATGGTTTATTATTTGTAGTGAGAGATCCTGGATATAAAGTAAATACTGTTCACAATACTCGTAATTCAATCGTTGTATATAAAGAAGATAATATAAATACGGATAAAGTTAAAAATATGAAAATAACAGTTGATGGGAAAACGTATCCAATGGAAGATGAAACATTAGAAATAACAGGATTACAAGAAGACACTGAATATGATGTTACATTTACTTTCGACATGAAAAAAGAAAAAACAGATGAGTACAAGACTGTATCGTATGTTTTAACCACAAAAACAAAGGCTTTCGAGATGCCTACACTTGGCTTAAAGTTTACTGATATTGGAAAAAATAGCTTTAGAATTGTAAAAAGACAATCAGATACCTCAAGTTGGTTTAGAGATATAGTAATTCACATGAATGATGGCGAATATGTAATGGGATCAAATGATGA
>CAKPBI010000018.1 GCA_934140285.1 uncultured Bacilli bacterium | reverse complement strand
CCTGCTCCACCTGTTATGTTCAGTTTTCAAAGATCAATTTTTTTCTTACGCGTTCTTAAACGCGCTAGAATATTATATCACTTTATCTTTTCTTTGTCAATACTTTTGACTCATTTTGATAAAGTTTTTTTGAATTTATTTTGTTAGGATAAATTCAGAGCGCTTGCCTTTCAGCAAAACCTTATATATTATATCATTTTGTGTTAACAATGTCAAAATTAATGCTTATAAAATCTAATTTTTTTGATGTTTTTTTTATTTTATTTGAAAAATATTGTTTTATGTGCTATAATCTATGGCGTTGAAAGGGATGCGTAAATGTGAAAAAGAAAAAAAGTTTATCTCCTTTTATAATAATACTACTGAGTTTCTTTATTGTAATTGTTGTTGGAACGATACTCTTGTTATTACCATTCTCATCTAAAGGTAAAAACCTTACTTTTATTGAAGCGCTTTTTACAACTACATCAGCAGTTTGCGTTACTGGACTATCTGTAATTCCTGATTTAGGAGCAACTCTTAGTGTATTTGGAAAAATTGTTCTTGCGATGTTAATTGAAATTGGTGGACTTGGCTTTATTACAATTGCACTTTTTGTATTTATTATATTAGGGAAGAATATAGGTATTAAAAATAGATTTTTACTTAAAGAAGCCTTAAATCAAGATTCTCAGCAAGGTTTATCAAAAATGGTCAAATCTATCGTTTTAACAGCTTTTTCTATTCAAATTGTTGGAGCAATATTTAACTTTTTGATTTTGAAGTTTTCAATTAAATTTGAAGATTTAGGATACACTAATTCTCAGATTGTTGGTATTAGTTTATTTCATGCGGTATCTGCATTTAATAATGCTGGATTTGATTTGTTTGGAAGTTCAAGTTTAACAGCTAATATTTTTGCTTCTAATGTATTATTTAATTTAAATACTGCATTATTAATTATTCTTGGTGGAATCGGTTTTATCGTAATTTTTGATATCTTATCATTTAAAAGTTTTAAAAAACTGTCTTTACATTCAAAAATCGTATTATTTACGACATTAATACTCTTAGTCGTTGGTACTTTATTATTATGGGTACTAACAGATATGAATTTACTACAAGCATTCTTCCAAAGTGTTTCAGCAAGAACGGCGGGTTTTGCAACATTTGAGATGGGAAAACTTCGTGGTGGTGCTGGATTTATAATTTTTATTGTATTAATGTTTTGTGGAGCTTCACCTTGCTCTACTGGTGGAGGAATCAAGACAACTACTTTATTTGTTTTGGTGGCTAGTATGATTGGCTATGCTAGAGGAAAGCAAGCTACCGCATTTAAAAGGAGAATTGCTTCTTCTTCGGTGATTAAAGCCTTTACTCTCGTGGTAATGGCAATTACTTTTATTTTTACTGTTAGCACTGTCATTATTATTATAGAAAGTAATTTTGGAATTTTAAAAGATAGAGTTAATCACGGAATGGATGAAATAATTTTTGAAGTGTTTTCTGCTTTTTGTACTGTTGGTAATTCAACAGGTATTACTCCAAATCTTCATTTCAGTAGTAAAATTCTATTATGCATAGCAATGTTTGCTGGCAGACTTGGTCCATTGACAATTATGAATCTTTGGAATCGTAATTGGTTAATTGATAATAGTAATGAAGTTAGATATGTAGAAAAAACAATAATTATTGGTTAGGAGAATATGTTATGAAAAAAAGTTTTTTAGTCGTAGGCCTTGGAAGATTAGGTATTGCGATAATTGAAGAGTTATCAAAGCATAATAATGTGGAAATTATGGCAATCGATAGCAATGAAGATGCTGTAATAAAAGCAAGTGAAATTATCGAACACTGTTTGATTTGTGATTCAACAAGTGAGGCAGCCTTAAATCAAATTAGTTTTGATGGGATCTCACAAGCAATTGTAACAATTGGGGGAAATATACAAGCTACCATTCTTACTACAATTCTTTTAAAAGAACGTGGCGTTAAGAAAATTAGTGTTAGAATTGATGATGATCATTATGAAAAGATTATGTACAAAATAGGTGCTGATGAAGTAATATTCCCCGAAAGAATTGCGGGGATAAGATATGCAAATAGTATTATTAGTGATAATATAACCGACTATTTTAATATTTCTGATGGATATGGTATTGTACAAATATTAATTACCGATAAATTTAAACCTCAGACTTTAATTGAACTTGACTCAAGAAACAAATATGATGTTAATATAATTTCTATTAAGCGAAACAAAAAAGTATTTATTCCAAAAGGTAGTGATACCATCAATCCTGGAGATGAAGTACTTGTAATTGGAAAAGATGCTAAAGTTGCAAAATTTAATAGTTCTATAAACGGAAAATAAGCCTAAGTTAATTCTTAGGCTTTTTCTTTATATTATATATATAAGGAAGAAACTAGTGTTTTTCTAAATATACAATAGTTTCTATATGAGAACTTTGAGGAAACATATCGACAGGTTGTACACTAAATACATAGTAACCATGTTCAACAAGATATTTTAAATCTCTAGCAAGCGTTGATGGATTGCAAGAAATGTAAAGTACTTTGTTAATATTCATTTTGTCAATCGTTTCAAGGAAGGTCTCATCACAACCTTTTCTTGGTGGATCAACAACAATAGCGGTTGCTGGAAGTCCTGATGACATCCACTCAACAATTTGGTCTTCAGCTTTATTGCATACATATGTTGCATTAGTAATCCCATTTAGTTTCAGGTTTTCATTTGCATTTTTAATAGCTTCGGGAACAATTTCAACTCCATATACTTGTTTTACTTTATCAGCCGCAATAATACCTATTGTACCAATACCACAGTATGCATCTATTAAGACATCTTCTTTTGTAAAGTTAGCCATTTCTAAGGCTTTTGTATAAAGTATTTCTGTTTGTTCGTGATTTACTTGATAGAATGATGTTGCACCTATTCTAAATGTTTTACCACATAAAGTATCAGTTAAATATGGATCACCATAAAGAAGAATGTTTTTATCACCAAGGGTGGTATTTCCTCTTACTTTGTTGATATTCATAATTACCGATTTAACTGATGGATATCTTTTTACGATTTTTTCAATCATTGGTTTTAAATCCGGCAAGTCTTGATGTAACATCACAAGAACAAGCATGATTTCACCTATGTTATTAGTTTTTATTAAAATATGTCTAATATCACCTGTATGATACTTTTCATCATAGCCTTTTATTTTATATTCATTGCATAGATTTCTTACAAATAAAGTTAAACTTGTAGAAATATCACTTTGAATGTAGCATGATTCAAGTGGTATTATTTGGTGAGTATCACGTTTATAAAATCCGGCAGTAGTTTTCTTGAATGACATTCCAAATGGTACTTGAACTTTATTACGATAACGCAAGGGATGAGTTGTGCCAATAATTGATTTAATTTCAACACCTTTTAATGTTCCAATTCTTTCAAGAGTATCTTTTACGGTTTGTTCTTTAAATTTAAGTTGGGCTGAATATGTCATATGCATAATATTACAGCCACCACACTCAGGGTATGCTTTACATACAGGGGTTGTACGATCTTTTGTGAAGGTATCAGGGAACATTTTTAAAGTTTTTCCATATCCAAAACTTTTTGTAAGTCTTGTTATTTCAATATAACCTTCTTCATTAGGTAGTGCTCCCATAACAAAAATAGGGAAGTTTTCATAATACGTTCCAAATTTATTATAACCATTTATTTTAGCAATTCCAAGTCCTTCATGAGTTAAGGCAACAAATGACATTTTCATCTTAGTGCCTATTTTAATTATTTTTTGTTCTTCAACTTCTTTTTTTATTTCTTCCATACTATCTTCCTACTATTTATTTCTTAAAGCAAGACCACCAGTTGAGGTTTCTTTATATTTATCTTGGAGGTCTTTACCGGTTTCTTTCATTACTTCAATTACACTATCTAAGGTTACTGAATGTTTGCTTCCTGCTATTCTTGCATATTCACTTGTATTAATTGCGGTGATTGCTGCAATGGCATTTCTTTCAATACATGGGATTTGAACAAGACCATCAATTGGATCACATGTTAATCCTAAATGGTGTTCTAAGGCTATTTCAGCCCCATATTCGATAGTTTCGCTATCTCCCCCATATAATAAATATACTAGCATTCCAGATGCCATACTACAAGCTACACCGACTTCTCCTTGGCATCCTACTTCTGCCCCAGAAATTGAGGCATTGGTTCTTACTATATTACCTATAAGTCCTGCGACCATTAGGGCATTAATAAGTTCATCTTCGCTTCTGTTGTTTATTTCTTTTTCCATAAAGAGTACTGCTGGAATTACTGCTGATGCACCACAGGTTGGTGCTGTAACTACAACATTACCACTAGCATTTTCTTCACTTACAGCAAGTGAGTATGCATATACAAGTTCATTTGGTTTTTTGGTATTTAAGTATTTTTGATAAAACGTTGGTGCCTTTCTTGTTACTTTTAATCGTCCTGGTAAGACGCCTTCAGTCATGATTCCTTTTTTAATACATTGTTCCATCGTCCTTAATACTTCTTTAAGATATTCCTTTATGCTAGGTCCTTCATATTTCAAGACATACTCAGGAAGTGTCATTCCTGTTTTTTTGACATATCTTAAGATTTCTTCCATTGTTGAGTGAGGATAAACTTTAGTTTCTTTTTTGACTCTTGCTTCTCCTTCTTCTCTTAAATCGCCACCACCAACGCTATATACAAGCCAATCATCAATTATAGTACCATCTTTTATAGCTTGGAATTTCATCGCATTGGGATGATAAGGAAATACTTTATCAAAATTAAATATTACATCTGTTTTTGAATCACCTAATATTTTTTTAATTATTACATCAGTCATATGACCTTTGCCGGTTAATGCTAAAGAACCATATAGTTCTACCTTAAATCTATCAGCATCATGATGTTTGTTTAAAAATTTTATGGCAGCATATCCAGGTCCCATAGTATGTGAACTAGATGGTCCATACCCAATCTTATAGATGGTTTTGATTGTTTCCATTATTCATTCCTTTTTCGGCCTCATCTTCAGAGATGATTTGAGCAACACGAGTTGAAGCAGCCGCCGCAATAGCACCAACAATATCATCTAAGAAAGTATGACAATGTTCTTTATCGCCTTTACCATCAGCATTTAGTTTTGCGACTATACCTGGTTTATTAACATCGATATCACCAAAGTTTGTTTGGCCGATTGCTCCATATAGACGTGCAACATCTAATCCAAGGATTTCATCTACTCCAAATACACCTAAATCATAGCGTAAGATATCTTGGATTGGTCCTTTAAATTTTCCTTCTTCAGCAAGGCGGTCAATTTCAGCACCTAGTTGGAGAATATGAAAGATATCACGTAAAGATAAGATTTTCATTACACTTTCTACACATACTTCCATTTCAACATTATCATTATATCTACTTTGTTGATTATATGCTATTTTTGCAATTTCTTCAACTGTTACCCCACGTTCTTTTAATTTTTCAATATTTAGTTTTTGCATTTCTTCACGAGAATAATATAATTTTGGTTGCATAGTTATTTCCTTTCTAAATACTTTCTTAGAGCTCCATTTCCAAAATCACGAGCTGACATTCTTTTCTTTCCACTTGGTTGTACTTCAAGAATTTCTAAAGTAGTGTTTTCTCCACATGCCATAAGAAAGCCATTTTTAGTTATTTTAATTACTTCTCCTGGAGTTGTATGATGAGTTTCATCACTAACTCTTGATGAATATACTTTGATTGAATCATTTCCTAAAAGCATATAAGCAACAGGATTTGGATTGTATGCTCTAATATGATTAAATACTGATCTTGCTGGAAGATTAAAGTCAAGTTTTTCTTCTTCTTTTGTTACATTATAAGCAAAAGTGGCATCTGATTCAATTTGTTTTATTGGTGTAATCTTACCATCTATTAAGTTAGGGATTACCTCTAATAAAAGATCTCTCCCCGCAAGTGATAGTTTTTCAAACATACTACCACAGTCATCAGTGTCTAGGATTGGGACTTTAACGGTTCCCAAGATGTCACCTGCATCCATAGCCTTTTCCATATACATGATTGTAACCCCTGTATATGAATCACCATTCTTTATAGCCGCATGAATTGGAGCTCCTCCACGATATTTAGGAAGTAGAGAGGCATGGACATTAATTGAACGATATTTTGGTGAGTTTAGTAGTTTCATACCAACAATTTGTCCATATGCGGCAGTGACGATTAAATCAGGATTTAATGCCATTATATTTTCATAATCATTTCTTATTCTTTCTGGTTGGAAAAGAGGAATATTATGTTTTATAGCGCATTCTTTTACTGGCGAATACACAATTTCACGTTTTCTTCCTACCATCTTATCTGGTTGGGTTACTACCCCAATAACTTGATATTTTTCAATTAAAGCTTCTAAAATGGGGACACTGAAACTTGGAGTTCCCATAAATACTATTTTTAACATTTTTCCTCCTAGATATAGCGTGGATACTTATCAAAGATTATCATTACTGATGAATTTTGGTAATTTGAGTAAATGCGATTGTAAATGTTATTTATATCCACTACTTGATGTTTGATAATTAATTGAACAGCTTGATTTGCATGGTTATATGTGGGTCCTATTACATATACCTTTTTTTCAAGCATTTGTTGTAAAGTCTTTTTTATATTATATGCTTCTTTAAACATATCTTCATATTTGCCTTTAACAAAAATACGATTGATAAAGTAAAAAGGAGTATTTCTAAGCATTTTACGATTGGTGATTTCTTCTTTAACATAGGCTTTAAAATCATCAATTATAAAGTCTTTTAAAACATAATTATTAGGATCATAGGTTTGGATGACCATTGTTGCGTTTGTGCTTAACACTTTATTTTTGGTTTGAACTAATTCACTCATTGCTCTTTCATTAGAGGTGTAACTTTGGTTTCCTGTTATTTCATCTAAATTAATAATAGCAACCAAACCTAGGTTTGTTTCAATAACACTTTTGGAAAGTACTGCTGTCGCAAGAATTATGTCAACTTCATTGTTTTCAATTTCTGACATTTTTAGAGAATTTTCTTTATAGGAAGAATCATCAATTTTTACTATTCGAGCAGTAGGAAGTAAAGATTTTAGATCTTCTACTAGTTGTTCCATACCACTGCCTTCAAATCTAAACATTTGACTTTCACAATTTGGACAAGTATTAATCATCTCATATCTTGTTCCACAAGCAGGACATAAAAGGTTATTGTTTTTCTTTGAATATTGAAGAGCAATTAAGCATCTACTACATTTTACTATTTCACCACATGATCTACACATTACATAATTACTATGAAATTTTCGATTGGTAATAAGAAGAGTTTGTAATCCTCTTGACATTGTAATTTTGATTTTTTTCAACAACTTTTGACTAATTAAAGAAGTATTAGCTCGAAGTAATTCATCCTTTAAATCTATAACTTCAACATCATAATTACCACTATTAAGAGGTGTTGATTCCACTAATTGATTGATGTTTTTTAAGCCTTTTACATATTCTTCGATTGATGGGGTAAATGATTGATATATGAGTTTAGCATTATAAATTGACGCATATTTCAACATTACCTTTTTTAAGTCATATCTTGGGCTTTGATCATTATAATAGTTATCACTTTCGGTATCTAACATAATGATAGTTTGAAGGTTTTGATATTCTAAAAGAGAACCTTTAGGGGTGGTTACAATTACTGAATATTCATCGTTTTTAATTTCATTATAGTAATCTAAATATTCACCTTCGCTTAACTCTGAGTTTAAACAAGCAACACTCAAGTGGGTTCTTTTTCTTAGTAATGATGAAATTCGATAACTACTTAAAATATCTGAACATATTATTAAGGTTGTTTTCTTATCTTTTACATTGATTCTTACAATACGTTCAATAACTCCTACTTTCTCCATATTATCTTGGGGAATCCACAATGATGGTAGTGTTAAGTCACTCATAAATTTGTTAATTATTTCATCATATGTCTCATTTACTTTTATGAAGGTATCGTCGACTGATAGTTCTTTTATTTTCACTCTGGAGGTTGGTAGTCTTAACGAGGTTAGAACTTTCATCTTTGAACATTTGTCAATCATATAATAAGATAATCCCGTTTTATCTTGAATATCGCTTTTAGAAAGAGGTTCTTCATCTTTTAATAATAATAGTCCATCTTGGACATTTTGAGAAAAAGCACTAATATTATCATAGAAAGCATGAATATTTAATTGATATTTACTAGTATATTTTTCTTTGGTTTGTTGGATTGCATCATAAGATATGGTGATTAGGCCTTTTTCAATTGCTTTTTCAATTTGATAGCTAAATGATGACAGTCTTGAAGTATATTCCACCACTTGTTTTCCCCCAAGGATAGTCGCAAGGTTAGCATCCAAATCATCGTAATTAACAATATTTAAGTATTTTTTAGATTTTAATTGAAGAGAACTTGGAACCATTACATTTAAGATACGGATTAATGGACAAATGGTATCTTCCTTGATGAATTTTGCGAGTTCAATTTGTTTTTCTGAAAGAACGGGTTCAATATCAACTAGTTCCACAATATCTTTCAACTCCATTGTTGAAAGTTCATCTTTTAGTTCTAGTACATATCCCATTAATAATCTATTTGATTGACCAAATGGAACTTTTACTCTTGAGCCTACTTTAATTAGAGGAATAATGTTTTCTGGAATACTATAGGTAAACGCATAATCAACATTATTACTTTTTACATTTACAACTACACTGGCAATCATTTTATTCCTCCTCTTTTTAATACATTCGTATATAATTTAGTCAGAGATTTCTATCTGATTTTAATTATAACCAATTTATGATATACTTTTATTGAAGTTA
>CAKPBI010000017.1 GCA_934140285.1 uncultured Bacilli bacterium | reverse complement strand
TCAATAGAATTGTTGCCACTAGAACCATTAGAAATCGTCCAAGAAGCGAAGCCAACACAAATCAAAGAAACATACATAAAAAGCATAGCAGCTAGAATTTTAGGTTTTTTAGACATATGTTAACCTCCTTTTATGAATGATATTTTTATTTTTCCCCACCAAAGTATCTAAATTACTTCTAGAAAGAGAAACAATAACTTTTAAGTTTTCTTTCCCCGCAAACATTTCCGTACACTTATCAATCATTAAAGTTAATTTAGCCGTTATATTACCGCTTGCGGTAATATAACCATCATTATTCACAAATCCATTTTTGAAATAATCAAAAACAGTAAAGTCAGAAATATTAACAATCTCGCTAGAATTAATGACATCATCAGCAATAATAGAAGCGGATGCGGAAGATGAGCCTGAGCCTGATCCATTATTAGATATAGTCCAAGATGCGAAGCCAACACATATCAAAGATACATACATGAAGAGCATCGCGACTAAGATTTTAGGCTTTTTAGACATATGTTAGCCTCCTTTCTTGTTTTTTTAGTTGTTTTTATTGTTTTACTATATCTTTTTCCATTGAGCATAAAGATGTAAAGCATCTTCTGCTACGACTGAAAAGTCGTTGAATGGCATATGTATATAAGGGTTAAAGTTAGCAGGTAGTTTTTCATAGCGATACCATCCGATAAATTCGTATCCTTCTCTTGTTGGAACCGGAATTTCTGGATTGTTGTATTCGCCACCTCTAAAGTAACTACCTTTGATTACTTCAAAGTAATCTTTGTTATAAGCGTCATTAGCTGGCATGTAAGCAGGAGCATCACTTGAATCGTTTAAATGGAAGTAGACTCTTGCAGTTTCTTTGTTTGGATTTAAGCTTGCTACTTCTTTCCATACGCCAGTTGTATCTTTAAAGTAAATTGTTTCATGAGCTGATTCAAAATAGTAGTCCCCCGCAATACCAAATACTTTAGAATTTGGATTGTATTTACCACTATACCATTTTCCACCTGGTCTTAGGTTGAAAACAGGATCGGAAACTGTTTCATCGTTATATGTGAAGACAAAGACATTAAAGTCACTTGCTTCAAGTCCTTGAAGAGCAACATCATCAAGACCGCTATATTCTCTTAACCAGTCTTGTTCAGAACCAAAGAAACCCTGATTTAGAGCATCTTGGTAAGCGTATGCTCCATTCATGCTCTTAATTGAGGCTACTTCTTTTCCTTTTTCACCACGTAAAGACTCAAGCCATTCTTCAACAGTCATTACTTTTCCTTGAGCATTATCAACATAGATTTCATATGCTGATTTACCAATTAAAGTTTTTAACCATTCAGTTTCACTAAGAGGATCATCTGTATTATCACAATAGATTTGATATGCTGATTTACCAACTAAGGAAGCAAGCCATTCTTGCTCAGTTAGGGGTTCAACGCCTTCTTCTAGTAGGGATAGGTAAACTTCATAAGCTGATTTACCATCAACATCTTCAAGATTGAATAGGGTTCGCCATTCATCTTCAGGATCACCTTCGTATTGATATTCTACTAGTTGTTTTTCTTTATTCACTCTCATTTTAACTTCTCTACCATCTTTAGGATATGGAATCTTGATGGTATGAGGGTCAATTAAACCATTATCAAATAGGAAAATTAAGTTAGTAAACCCCTCACTTGGATTTGGTACTTCTTGTACATCGCTAATACCAACACCACGTTTTACGGTATAGCTTTTTTCTTCTCCATTTTCATCGATAATAGTAATAATAACACTACCGTCTTCGCCTTGTTTAATGTCAATACCGTTATTATCGCCTCCAAAGAAGCTTGAACATCCGGTAAGAACAAAAAGGGAAAGAACGATTAAAAGTAATGGCTTAAAGATTTTTTTCATAATTTAGTCTCCTTTAGCATTGTCAATTAAGTCTGAAACTTTAGGAGTTTCATTAAATAGATAACCTGAATTATCCATACAAATAAATTTGAATGGTTCAAATCCGGTTACGACTGTAACTGATTTTAACATCATATTCTTTAACATTTGAACAGTACTTGATCCAGCAGGTAAATTTAAGTAATTTTCCAGTAAATCAATTGGAAGGGCACTTCCAAAAGTTTCACTTTTTTCTACTGTATCAAAGGTTACACTTGATAAGTTTAATCCACCACCATAGAAGGCAACCGGAACATTGATATACTCAGTATTATCTACGGTATATAGATTGTTAGCAGATCTTGCCGCATTAAATAGATATTCTTTAATTGGGAAGATCTTATCAATGTTAATTTCACCAGAGTAGTCAACTTTACCACCAAGTTGTTTTGCGAAAGTTGAAATGTTTTCTTTGATTAGACCATTAATATCAAGTGTATCTTTAGTCTTATAGTCATAGAACTTCGTTTTTCCGGTAAGTTCTACTTTTACCGGGTAGGAAACCCCTGATAAATTAGTAGGTTGGAAATCCGAAAGTTTTGTACCATCTGATGTCTCTAAGTATCCAAGGATCTCGGAGATAGCTGATGGAATATAAGAGTAAAGGAATGGTCCATTAAACATTGATTCAATACCGATTGAAGCAATATTACTCTTATAAAGGTAAGTATTATTAATCTTTAAACTTCCTTTATAGATATTTTCAATCATTTCTTTTTGATTAAATGAACGTTGAAGTGATAGAATTGATTCACGCATTTTGGTCTTTGACTCAAAGTCAGCTGTTAGGTATCCATTTAAGATATTATCAGCAGGACCAGTTTTCTTGAAGTATTCTTTAATTGAAGAATTAACCGTACTTCCGTCAAGAGCGACAAATTCTTTAATCTCATCTTCATTAAATTTAATATATTCATTTGAACCAATAGATACTAAGAAATTATATGCTGTTGATAAATAACAGTTATCAATTACCGTATCCATTGATGAGAAACTTCTAACAACCGTTTTACCATTTGAGATTTTTGAATTCTTGATGGTAATATTGTTACCATGAGTTTCAAGGGTTGTACCGACAGTTTCTAGATTTGACATGAAGAAACCAACATCACAACTCTTTAAGTTGATATCATTGATCGTGATATTATTACCATCAACATACATTCCAATATTATCTTGACCATAAGCCTCAACTAAGGCTAACCCATTGTGATCACCAAGGGTATAGAATGGAAGTGGACCACGGAAAATATCACGTGGAGAAAGCGTCGCAATAATATAATCTTCACCATCGATTGTTTCGGTGATTTTTCCTGTTGGGAAAGTTAAGTTATGTAGATTTAAGGTATAACCATTACCATAGAAATCTTTTTGAACTCTTAGTCCTGCAATCACTTGATCACTGATTGTATTTTTACTTCCTTTAGACTTAACATATTCATTCCATTGGTCAATATAGTTTTTGTTGTAAGTTGTCGTAAAACGATAAACTTCATCAGAAAAATAATAACTTTCTTTCTTAATGTTGTAAGAACCAAAAATATCGACATTATTTTTCTTTCTAACAGGGTTACCCTCATTATCTAAAAGAATGTCTTTTCCCTTAAATTCATAAGCATTCTCTAAAGATTCTAGGGATTTTCTTAAGACAACGATTTCACCATTATCAGAATAATTTGTACAATAAAGTAAATCTTGATAGTTAAAGACATTAACACCATCTTTAACGATCTTTAAATTGTAAGTATAAGGGTCAGTTAATCCTTCCTTTGTAAGACCTAACGTAAATGATGCATCTCCTGCTTCTTTTACGGTTACTTCTTTAGTATCAAGATTAAAGTTAATGTTATCAGTTGTATTTACAACATAAATCATTGAGCTAAAGCTTTCAGGGAAAACCTTAACGTTAAATGCAATCTTAGCTTTGGTTTTAACATAGTTTGTAATGTCATACTCACCATAATAAACATTTTTATCAATGTTTGATTGGGAAGCACTAATTACCGGAGTTACGGCGAATGCCGCGTTATCCATATCCCAGATGACTACCTTCATGGATTTAATGATGGCAGCACCATTAGAACAGGAAACAATAACTTCATTAATGCCGGTAATCTTAAGGGTTTTAAGATACCATTTTTTTTCATTTTCATCATAGTAAACTTTTACATATTCAGTTGTATCTTCTTTATTTTCGTTTTCTACTTGCCATGTAAGAAGATTAGAAAAATCATCAGTGGTTTTCTTCTTCATCACGGGACGCGCATCTAGCTCATACGGTGTAGTTGAAAACTCAAAATCTTCTACTTCTTTATAGTTCCATTCAATATCGACTAATTCATTTTCTAAAGCAATTCTTTTGATGGTTTCCCCACCAATCGCAAGAAGGGCAATCACAAAGGGAATTAGTAATAAAATTATTAAATTCTTCTTTTTCATTTTAATTCTCCACATCTAAGTCCATAAATAAAGAACGTATATTTTTCTTTAAATATAAGACATGATAAATTCCAAGGCCAATAATCAAAACAATACCTAGGATAAACGTTACAACAAGTGGTAACTTAAAGTAGGCAAGAAGAATAGATAGGCCAAAGTAGGCAATCGGTAAAACATATGAATATAAACTAGACATAAATGTTGATCTAGGTTTATGATGTCTTATCGATAATTCTTCTTTTAAGGAAATTACCGTAAAGATAAATAATAAAAGTAAAGCAAGTAAGAATGCGAAAATGAAAGGTACAAAGGTTAATGTTTTAGTAAACAATAACACAAACACCGTTAAAAGTAAAGATACAACGGACATTGAAAATGGAATCATGACTTTAATCATTAATTGTAATACCGGATCAACAGGAATTATTTTCATGACTTTAATGGTTTTCTTTTCCATACCAATGTATTCATTAGCACCTTGAGAAATAATCAAGGTAAATAATAAAACAATTAAGACATCAAGAAGAGTGGTAAAGTTAGGAATCACTAATGATATCCCCGCAAACATTTCTCCTCTAAATAGTTGATTTAATACTTTTATAACTAGATATACTAAAAATGGTTGAACGATTAAGAGTCCTACAAAGGAAACAGTATAATCAGCATTTTTAGTAAGAAGGTTAAATTCTTTTTTAACTAAGGCTTTTTTAACACTCATTACTTTATAATCGTGTTCTCTTGGTTTTTGTTTAATTGATATCGCAAAATTACGAACATAGTTGAAAGCAAAAATACATACACTTAAACCTGCTACAAACACCCCAAGACTAATAGCTAGATATGGAATTATTCTTGATGGCATCTTTAAAAAGTAAGCATCAACAATAAAACGATTAGGTATGGTATACTTTCTAATTTTAAGTAAAGTATTAATTACTTCATCACTTTTTAAGAATTGAATATTTCCGCCTGTTAGGATGTTCATAAAGACATCTAACACCTTCGCATAAATGATACAACCAATCACTAAGATGGATAGGATAATCACAAAACGAAGGATGAAATGCTTCTTTAAGTATTTACCAAATAACCAGATTGGGTAAACAAGTAAAAGGGAAATTCCGATTTCAAAAAGAAAAGTTAAAACGGGATAAAAAACACCTGAATAGAAGAATAATCCACTTACATGAAAGTGTGTACTATAAGATATTAATAATGGGTATACAAACACAATTGTTGATACATAGTGAGTAATAAACAAGAATAATAACTTGGAAAGAATTATTTTTGCGTTACTTACAGGACGCACCACTAATTGTTCAATGTCTTTTTCATTGAAGAATAAACGGTTTGCACGCATTATCCCGGATATTATCGTAATCATTGAAATAACAAATAAGAATAAATTAATATAAGCAATCGGAGCTTGCTTGGTTGTCGCAATACTATTTAAGATAATATTGAAAACAACTACTTCAATAATGACAAGTAAAATGGTAAAGCTAACCGATAAAATGGCAGATATTACTCTTTTAGATGGACTTTTTTCTTTTCCTAGTAAGACTTTAAAGTCTTTCGATAAAAGATTAATCATTTTCCACCTAAGTTATAAGTATCCATGAAAATTCTTGAAAGTTGTAAACGAAGATTACGATTACGATTTAAATCGTAAAGTCCGGCTACCTCACCATGATTTACGATGGCAACTCTATCACATAGATTTGCGACTAAATCAATGTTGTGGCTAGTAACAAAAACCGTATTACCATGATTTGCGTATTCACGCATCATCTTCTTTAGTTCTTCTACCGCCATAATGTCAAGTCCAACAGTTGGTTCATCAAGAATCCAAATCTTTGGATTATGCATTAAGCTTGCAACTAAACATAGTTTTTGTTTCATACCATGAGAATAATCAGATACTTGATTTGATAGTTCATCCATATTAAGTTGAAGACGTTCACATAAATACTTTGTATTTCGTTTGAAATCACCTTCACTTACATCATAAACACTTGCTACAAACTCTAGGTAATCATAACCTGTCATTTCATCATAGCATGTAGGTTCACTTGCGACATAACCAAACATACGTTTAGCCGCAATCGGATCTTTGGTAATATCAAATCCTTCTAAGGTAATAACTCCACTTTGAAATTTCTTTGCACCAATCATACAATCAATGGTTGTCGATTTACCAATACCATTTTTACCAATAAAGCCAAATAATTCACCTTCATAAACATCAAGATTTAATCCAAGGAGGACTTCTTTAGTTCCATAAGCCTTGTGTAAGTCTTGGATGGATATCGAAGGAACTATTTCTTGTACATTATTTTCGTTAACATTTTGATTTTGTTCCATACTACCTCCTTGTTAATTTTATTAACCAAATTTTATCATTACCTTTGAATGAATAAATTGATTTACAGTCTGAGCAATAATAAACATCGTTAGTATTTCGTACATTACGATTCTTACATACTGGGCAGAAGTGTTCATAAAAGTTAGTATTAGCATCTACTACTTTTAGTTTCAAGTCAATCCAGTAGTTAGTTATTTCTTCTTCTTTTAAGATATTCTTAAAATAAGGAGTTAAGTTTTCATATAAATTCCATAAAGTTATAGTATTTACGGTTGTAGCATTTTCAATATTTTTCTCATTTGAGATTTTTCTTCCAGTATCAAGTAATAAAACATGCGTACCACTCGCATTAGGATTACTCTTAAGGGTAATCTTTAATGTTAGGTAGTTTTTGTTTTCATCTTTACTTAATTCATACCAGTAGTCGCTATCATAGAAATATAAATAATTAAAGTTTTTAGTTTTTCGAATATTGAACTTTAAATTCCTTTGTTTGAAGACTTTGAGAATCAAGTAATAATAGTAACTCTTAAAGTCTTCAAGCAAACTTTCATCATCATTATACTTTATAAATTTTCGATAAAATTTAAAGCATTTATTGTAAAGTAAATCTTTAACTAAAATGTTAGTCGGTTGAACATTTTTAAAGTGTAAGTTTACGGTCGAAACTTCTTTATAGAAGTAAGTATTTTTAATATAACGTATTTTACGATTTAAACGATCTAACTTCTTTAAAGCTTCTTCAGCATTCTTGGTATCCACTAGTGAATAATCATTGTTTAAATCAATTGATGGCACTAAATTTAGGTAGAAATTATAATATTTGATTAGTTCTTCATCAATTAAATTTACTAGCATACCGATAAATAGATTTTCATAAATCTTGATATCATCAGTATATTGATAGTGGTGAACATACTCAGGAACCATTTCTAATGATTTTTCTTTCCAAAGACTTGAATCTTTCAATACTTTTTGGAAAGATTCATTAGAAAGGTGTCCTGCTTGTTCAGCTCTTAAAATGATATCTTCACCTTTATTGCTTAAATGTGGTTTAGCAATAATGGAAGCAATAACACTTAGAATTAATGAAACTTCATCGAAGAATTCATTATCTTTTTCAAAAGAAAGATTTTGTAAAGAGGGAATTTCTAAAGTATCTAAATTGTGATAGAATTCACTAATCTTTGCAAACTTCTTTTGATAGGTATTTAATTGTAAAATAGCATTTTGTAAGTTTTGTTCTTCGATGATCTTCATAAATTATAACCTTCTCATTAACATTTGAATTGTTTTTTCACTACGTTTTAGAACGTTTGTTCCATAAGTTTTATTGATTAAGTCAAGTAAGCCTTTTAAAGCATCTTTAACGTAATCTTCAAAACGTCCTTCGATTTTACTGATTACTTTACGTGAAAGTAAGAAGTCAAGTGCATCTTCTTTGGTTCCACCGCATGCGACAAACACAGGCACAAGAGTTGTGATTTGGTTTAAGATACGGTTACCAAATGTAATATCAAATTCATCATAAATATATTTAGTTATTGCATTGAATTTAGCAAAGTCACCATCAGTCATATGATTGTTCATAATTTCTGAGGCTTCTTTATAAAGACTCATTAGTTTTGAATGACTCAAGTGGATAGAAGATACTTCTTCTGGAACACTAAATGGAATGTTTTTGTCATCAAAGTCAATAGTGATGGCACGGTCATATACTTTATCAGTAATAGTAAATGTTGAGTCATCCTTATTGGCAGTTCCGATAAAATATGAATTTTCAGGAATTTGAATATTACCACCTTCAAGTTTAACCGGAGGGATAAACTCATAAGGTAATTGCATTAGTTTTAATTTCCATTCACTCTTAGGGAATTCAAGAACAGATAGGAAATCAGCAAAATAATATTCAACACGTGAAATGTTCATTTCATCAAGAACAAATAAATTAATCATATCAGGATTGTAGTTTGCATTGTATAATGCAAGTAAGAATTCGGTTTCTGAATATGTTTTTGCAAAGTCATTGAAATAACCAATTAAGTTTGTTTTATCACGCCATGTAGCTTGAACAGGCACAAATATAACGTTTGCGTTTACGAATTTAGCAAAATAACGTGGAAGTGATGATTTACCTGTACCAGACAAACCTTCAAGAATCATAAAGTGGCTTGTTGCAAGTCCACTTATGAAGAAACGAATTACGTCTAGTTCATAATACAACTTCTCTTCTTTTGCTAACCAGTTACGGAAACGAACACAAAGTTCATCTAACTTGATATCATCTGTTTCCGCTTTTTCAATACTAAATCCTTCATACTTAACATCGATTGCTGCAAGTCCAGGGAATACCTTTTCACTTACATCTAGTTGTTCTGCTTTACGAATATTTCCTTCTTCACCAGTGCCTACACCGCCACCAATACCAGATATAGCTCCTCCAGCAACACCATTTAAATTACCGTTTACGGAAGCTTCAGTTTTATCAAAGCTTGATGTTACATCTTGGTCATCAGCATCTTCATCATCAAAGTCAGGAAGTTCATTAATGTCTCCTGTTCTAAATGGTTTGTCGATTAAAATGTAGTTAACAACAAACATTAAGATACCACCAAGGAAGGCAACAATAGCAACATAAAGGATAAGAGTAATGGCAAGACATTCACCAACATACTCAAGTACATACTTGATATTTTGTGGGTTGTTAATTCCTTGAATTAAAACACCAACACCAAGTGATAAAGCACAACAAGCAAAGAATGATAGGATGTATGATACAAACATACGTCCACTTAAAGGATTCTTTTGATTAATAATTGCATATCTTCTTTCATAAAGAATAGAAGCCACAAAGACTGTAATATAGATAGCTACTAGGACTAAACATAAATAGCCAGTAACACCACATTCAATGGAGCGGAAATTAAGAATTCCAGCAAGACCATTGATAGGATTTTTTCCTTTAACAAAACTATGTGATCCTTCAATACACATTCCTACAAATAAAAGTAGGAAAGAAAATAAGAATGAAAGTGATAAAATTATTAAATTCTTTCTTGTAAAATAGGGTTTTTTCATACTTTAATCTCCCTGTTCATCATTTTTGTTTTCATTTGATTCATCATGAGAAGGAATATCAGGAGTGTCATCATTTTCTTGAGCATCACCCATTTCAAGATCACTAACATCTTCTTTTACTTCTTCTTCAATCTTTGACTTATACAAGAACCCTGTTTCGTCAAAGACATAGGCATAGCCTTCAAAATTAATAGTAGATTTAAAGTTACTACTAAACTTTTTCGCGTTTTTTTCTAAAGAGTAATCTATTACTTCCTCTATTTGTTTAGCACGAGCACTCTGTACCTTATTGATTTTCTCAGATAATCTATCGATCATAATCATACAATATACAATCGAAACAACTGTAATTATACCTGCATATGATTGTAAAAATACAATGAAGACGCCGATATTGGTTATTCTTGTATTCTTGTATTGTCCAATTACATCATCATACGTGGAGTGGTACTCATCATCTGCTTTGTTAGCATCACCCCTAGTTACAAACTTAACCTCGCCATCTTCTAATACTCTTTTCCTAATACGGTGAATTACATTAATGCCTTTATCATTACGAAAGGCAATAATATCATTAACCTTAAGGCGAGAAGGATCAACCTTCTCTAAAATGATAATATCATAAGTGTTGAATTGATCATTCAAGTTGTCATTTACCAAATAATCATTAACTTCATTCTTCTCACTCATTGATCCTGACATTACAACCATCATGGTTTTATTGCCAAGCATCATCTTATTACCTGTAAACTTATTAATCAAAGAGAAAACAAATAAAGGTATAATTATAAATAAAGTAAGATAGAAGAAAACCCCTTTGATTGTTTTAATAATGGATTTTCTTCTTCTTACACTTTCTTTACGTTCATAGATTACTTCGGAAATAATCTCAACATCTCTTTTTCCCATCTTAATCTCAGTAATTGAGGAAGTCGCATACGACTTGTAAAGTATGGTAAAGATGGCTGAGAAACTAAATGTACCAACAATGGTAACAATTAGGGAAATAATCTCTAAAGAATCCATAGGCTAAAATAATAATTAATTAGTTAGCAGTTGCATCAAGAACAATTGTAAATTGAGGGGCTTCTGTATTTTCACCGTAAATTGTTGCTCTTAAATTATTAAGTGTCGCAATCATATCTTCATCGCTAACACTAGCACCACCTTTAACTGAATCATCATTATCATAATATTCACCAGGGTTTTGATCTTTAAATGCACTACCCCATTTAAATGTTATGGTATAACTAAATGCGCCTGTTGTTCTATCAACAGTAACTTCTTGTGCAGAGCTTGCACACTCTGGTAAAACAATATAATTTTTAGTTGCTGAAGCAGCAGTTTTCATTGTCTCAGGAAGTGTTAATGTAATTGTTAATACATCAAGGAATCCAACATTTTCAATTGTTCCTTCAATTGTTACAGATAGGCTTTCAAAATTGCTACCATCGTTACGTACTCTTCCTGTTGTATCACTTTCTTTTGGTTCAAAAATAAATGATTTTTTGCCATCTTTAAATGTAACATTTTCAATTTTAATATTTTTTTCTGTTACAACACCGACTTCAATGTTACCAGTTTGTGAATCTTTTGCATTAGTTGAAATAATCCATGCAGCAAAACCTGTAGAAATTAAAGCGATAGACATAAATATCATAACGCCAAAAATTATTGCTTTTCTTTTAAATGAATTTCTAGTCATATTTTTTCACTCCTATGTCAATTTTAATTACGCGTTAGTTTGAGATAAAGTTACATTGTAAGAAACACCAGTTAATTTATTTTTTAATGCATTAAGTGCATTAGTTGCAGCAGTGGCATTTTCATCACTATAAGTTGGCCAATGTTTAATAGGGTTAACCTTGCCAAATTCTTGTCCCCAACCAAATTGAATTGTAATAACTTTTGTAGCTGTTTTCTTTGAATCATCAAAGTCACTAGCAGTAAATTCACCACTTAATGTAGAACCATTATTTGGACCAGTAATATAATTTTCTGATATTGCTTCAGCATATGTAGTAGATACTTCTTTAGAAGCATTAACTGCATTAAATGTTGCAATAATCTTTTTGCCAGCCATTGCAGATGCATCATCGACTGTAACAGTAACTTTTAAATATGCTACAAGATTTTCAGTTCCAATTTTAGTGTTATATAGCCAATCTGCTGAAGTAGCAGCAGCATCATTACCAAAAACAATTGGATTTGCTGTTTCAAGTTCAGTATTACCAGTAGCATCTTGAACCCATTTGTATGTAATTGTTACATTTAGATCTGTAACATCATCGACTGTAATAGTTCCATCAGCAACTACGTCAGTGACAGTTCTTGTAATTACCCAAGATGCAAAGCCGACACTAATTATAGCTAATAATGCGAAAACACTAATAGCTAATGTTAAAGTTTTTCTTTTCATAATTTTCAATTTCCTTTCTTATATTTTCTAATATAATTTTATTCATAGAATATTCCCATCATTCTATTTATTTTTGTTTGTCACGTTTTTTAAGATTGCTAGAAAGTTAGTTTTCTTTCTGGCATGTAATGTTAACTTTCTAGTGATCTTGAGAAACGCGACTAACTCATCACGTTCAAGTCCTAAAGTATGGTAAATTGCGGAGTAGGTAGGGTGATTTTGGGAATCACAATCCATGCATACTATTCGGCAGTTAAACATTTACTTTGTTATTATACCTTATATAATAGACAGTTTTTGTCTAAAAACTCTACTAACTATAGTAGTTTATGTAGAATATGGCAAAAAAGTGGAAAATGTTGGTAAAAGATGTCGATGAATAGCATTATGATTTATTTTGGCTAAATTGCATGAAAAAACGTGTGTAAAAAGAATTCACACACGTTTAGATTTTTAGTCAATTATCCTGATTGGAATAGGTGTAAAGTTATAAGTATACTCTATCTTATACACATCAGGAATGATTTCTGCTTCTACTTCTACTACCATACAGTCAACCACAACAAATACTGAAGAATGAGCAGGAACAGAGATTGTAACTTTTTCTAAGTCACTAGGACTTACAAACTTATTAGTTGAAGATGAAATATCAGATGTAACAATACGATATGTAACTGTACCACTAAAGTTAATTTTAGGAGTTACACTTAATTCATAATTATATGCTTCGACATCACTTGAGTTTTCAAGTTCAAGATAATAGCGATACATCTTATTAGGAGTTGGTTGAATTTGATTTTGGACTTTAGAGTCATATGAAGTTTTTGTGATTGTGAGGATGCTATTAACATCACATTTATCAGCATCACCATATACCGCGTATAATTTTAAATTTTCCATAACTTTATCTTTAAAGTTATAAGCTTTATCATTATATGACCAATATAAGAAATTCTTACCAAGTAGATCTTTTGCTTCAATTTCTTTGGCTTGTTCTCCCTCATCAACATAAGCTTTTAAGAAAAGCTCATCATTAATAAAGAATGATACAGAGTGCATTTTAATAGGAGTAATGCTATTAGTAGGTTTCTTACAAGCTGTAATAGTGGACAGTAATATCACTATTAAACTTAAGAAAAATACTTTATTAATTCTTTTTAACACTAAACCATCTCCCAAATTTCATTTTTTTACACCTTATTATATCATTTTTTTTACATTTTGTCTAATTAAAAGATTTTAATTGCGATGAAATGATAAAAATTACCAGGTAAAATACACAAAAATCAACACAATTATCTAGTAAAAGCAAAAGAAGTGTTTCTTACGAAACACCTCTTTTGAAAAACCCACGGTCTATTCATAATGAATAGATAGCCTTGTATACACTAATGATATAACACATTATTTAATAAATGTCTATTGTAGTGTTTATTATTTTATATAGATGATAAAAATCATTAAATAACTTACTACTAAATATGGGCCAAAAGGAATTAGACATTTACGTTTGGTGATCAGTTGTTTTACGATTGTTATTATTAATGCTGATACTGAAGCAAGAAACATTACATAAAAAGTATAATAGGTAAAGATCAAAGATAATGATACAAAGAGTTTCATATCACCTAGTCCAATATATTCTTTTTTAGTTTTGTTTTGAACAATTAAGACTAAAAAATATAGTAATGTAAAAAAGATTAAATAATAAATACTAGGAATTAATTGCTTATAAAAAATAGTGAAAATTAGTGATAAAATAAGGAGTAATAAATTATATTCATCAAATATTATTAATTCTTTTTTATCGATGTAAAAGATATAAATAAATGGTAATAGATAAAAATAAAATAGAATGTTTAATTCTTTGTTTATCGAATAAACAAGAGTTAAAATTAGAATTGATATTATTATTAGATAGTAATTTTTGTTACCTGTTCTTCTTTCATAAATTTTATTTATAAGTAGTAAATAAAGAATAAGACTTATTAAAAATAAAAAACTCATGTTTCCTCCTTTTGAACCTTGGTAAGAAACATGAGTATGAGTGGTTCTATAAATATGATTTAATTACTTCATCGATTTTTTCAATTCCGTATTTAGTTTCTGATGATACTGGGTAACACTCATCATCTTCACTTAAATTTAGAACTTTCTTCACATTTTTGATTTGTGAGATTATTTGATTTTTACTAAGTTTGTCGGCCTTAGTCGCAATCACAACTACTTTCTTTTCAAAATGTTTTAGGTAGTTATACATTAAGACATCATCAGATGTCGGGTCATGTCTAATATCAACAATTAAAAAGCATACTTTTAGGTGTTTGTACACTTCTAAGAATTGTTCAATCATGCCACCATATTTAAGTCTGTCATCAACTCTTCTTTGAGCATAGCCATAACCAGGGACATCCACAAACATGATTTTATCATCGATGTTGTAAAAGTTTAAAGCAACGGTTTTACCTGGTTTACTAGATGTGTAAGCTAGGCTTTTTCTTGAGGTTAAAGCGTTAATAAAACTGCTTTTACCGACGTTTGATCTACCTAAAAAGACAAAAGCTGGATAATCTAAGTTGGGATAATGTTCAGCCGCAACACAGCTTTTTAAGTATTCTGCTTTAGTTGGATTCATATTAACACTCCCTTCAAGTATTATAATTATACCATTTTTTTGTAAAATAGTAAACTAAAATGTAAAAATAAGAGTATTAGAAAAATCTAGTACTCTCAACTTTAGAATTAATTATTTTATTTATAAAGTCAGGAAGATTAGTTCCTACATTATTGTTTAATTTATTAATATCATTTTCAAATTTTTTTGAATTTTCAATCGCTGTAGCAATTAAATCAATGTATTTATCTGCATCAAATTTATTTTTGTTATATCTTAAATCATGCTTTTTAAGTTCGTTAAAGACAAATGTATTTTTATGATTATCACATTTATTTTCAAGCAAAGTATTTTCTTCATATTCTAGACAATTAGAATAATGTAATAATAGCCAAAATTCAAAACATGGGTTAATTACATAAAAATCCACATCATTTTCTCTAGTTGTTTTTAAAACACTAAAATATTGATCTCCCATAAGGCTTTTACTATCTCTATCTACAATTAGATAAATTTTATCTAATTCTTTATCAAATGTAGATTGTTCAGTAATTACTTTCTCTAAAACATCCTTTTCAATTAAAATATCATTAATTTCATAATTATCAATATACTCAATAAATATTGATTTAATTGTTTCATGAAGTATATTAATGTCAATAGGATCATCCATATCTATGTTTTTTTTAACTATTAATTCTCGATATTTATTCTTAACATCATTTTTAATTAATAAATTTGTAAATTCGCAAAGATAGTCTGTCAATATCTTTGCAATTTTACAATTTTATTCATAATTATAAGCATAATTATTTTGTTGATTAGGACGATAATATTTTAAATAATTTTCATAGAAAGCTTTTCTCCAAGGATGATTCCAAGCAGGAGAAAAAGATTTCTTTTC
>CAKPBI010000016.1 GCA_934140285.1 uncultured Bacilli bacterium | reverse complement strand
ACTTCTTTAAAGGGATTAAAACCCTAAACTTTTTTATAGAGCAAATTGGTTGAACCCTAAACTAATTTAAAGGGCCCTTTTATTCAAAATATAAACTTTATTTTCTGTATGTTTGATTAATCTTTTGATGTTTGGTATATGACTAATGTACAAGAAACAAAAAGCAAAGGCCATAACTCCAACAAAGACAAAATCAATCTCACCACCAAAAGGAATAAACGAAGTTAGAAAACCGATAGTTACGGCAGATAATGAACTTAGGGAAATGTAGTTAGAAAGTTTTAGAACGATAAAGAAAGTAATAAAAGCAAACAAAAAGACAATAGGGTTGTAAGCTAGGACAATCCCGGCACAACATGATACGCCTTTTCCCCCTCTAAATGATGCAAAAATGGGAAACATATGACCGATTAAAGCGACTAAACCATATACTAAAGGATGAATCTTTAAAACCATCCAATCAAGAGTATAATCAAGAAGGCCAATTCTAAAAAGTAAAATCACAATACTTGCCTTTAAAGCATCTAGAATAAAAACAAGAAGACCATATTTAAGGCCAAGAATTCTTAGAACATTAGTTGCCCCCATATTTTTACTTCCATAGTCTCTTATATCAATTCCTTTAAAAAGCCTACTTACAATTAAAGCCCAAGGAATTGACCCCATTAAATAGGAAAATATCAATAATAAAATAGGTACAATAATTCCCATATAATCACCATCCATATATGGTGTATTATACTAACAAGAAATAAAAATTTCTACATATTTACTTTAAAAAAAGGGGTATAAAAACAATGTAGAACTTTGTCGATTATCAAAATATATAAGTAAAATAAAGCTTTTTTATGCTTTTTGCTTGCAATAATTAAAAAAATATGATAAAATAAGAAAAAAGAACAAGAAAGGGTGATTAATGTGGCAGAAACAAAAAACCGCACCAACGTTTATGATGAGAGTTCCATTCAGGTACTTCAAGGATTAGAGGCCGTACGTAAACGTCCAGGTATGTACATTGGTTCAACTGATACAAGAGGTTTACACCACTTAGTATGGGAAATAGTCGACAATGCAATTGATGAAGCTTTATCTGGATATGGTACAAAGATTATAGTTAACATTTATCCTGATAATAGTATTGAAGTAATCGATAATGGACGTGGTATTCCTACAGGTATTCATAAAACCGAAAAACTTCCAACTCCACAAGTAATATTTAATACTCTTCACTCTGGTGGTAAGTTTGATGCGAACGGCGGTTATAAAGTATCAAGTGGTCTACACGGCGTAGGTTCAAGTGTCGTTAATGCTTTAAGTGAGTGGTTGACTGTTACTATCTATCGTGATGGCAAAATCTACAATCAAACCTACCGTAATGGGGGAAAGATAATTGAAAAGCCTAAAAACTTAGGAGAAACTAGAAGAACTGGTACAACCATTCATTTTAAACCAGATCCTAAAATCTTTTCTACGACTATCTTTGATTATAAAACGATTGCGAATAGATTAAAAGAATCCGCTTTCTTAATTAAAAACTTACGTATTGAATTAAATGACCAAAGAACTGGTAAGAGTGATGTCTTCCACTATGAAAATGGTATTGTTGAATTCATTAAATCTATTATTGAAAATAAAAAACCTATTCATGAAGTAGCCTTCTTCCAAGGTACAATCTCAAAAATTCAAGTTGAAGTAGCAATCCAATATTGTAAAGACTACTATGGAGAAAATCTACTATCATTTGTTAATAACATTCGTACTCGTGATGGTGGTACTCATGAAATTGGCTTTAAAGCAGGTTTAACTAGAGCATTCAATGAACATGCTAGAATGATTGGTGCTTTAAAAGATCGTGATACAAATATTGAAGGTTCAATTATCCGACAAGGTTTAACCGCAATTCTTTCAGTCCGTATTCCAGAAGAATTATTACAATTTGAAAGCCAAACCAAAAATAAACTAGGTACAGCTGAGGCCAAACCAGCAGTTGAACAAATTGTCTATGAACAATTTAAATCATTCCTAGCTGAAAATGGTCAAATATCAAATATCTTAGTAAATAATGCTATTAAAGCAGTAAAAGCCCAAGAAGCGGCTCGTAAAGCTTTAGATGACTATCGTCAAGTAACCAAGAAAATCTCCAAACCTGCTAACTTAATCGGTAAACTTACGCCTCCTCAAGAGAAAAATCCTCAAATCAATGAATTATTTCTTGTCGAAGGTGACTCTGCCGGTGGTTCAGCGAAGAGTGGTAGAGATCGTACTTTCCAAGCTATCTTGCCACTACGTGGTAAAGTCTTAAATACAGCGAAGAAAAAATTAGAAGAAATCTTAAAGAATGATGAAATTGTATCTATCATCAATGCGATAGGTGGCGGATTTGGTAAAGACTTTGATATCACTAAATCTAACTATCGTCGTATTATCATCATGACTGATGCCGATACCGATGGTGCTCATATTCAAATTCTATTACTTACTTTCTTCTTTAATTATATGCGACCACTACTTGAAAATGGTTATGTTTATATTGCAACTCCTCCTCTATACAAGTTAACAACTAAAAATGGTATTGACTATGCATGGACGGATGAAGAACTAAGAGATAAAATCGGTAATCAAAAGAATGTTCAAATCCAACGTTACAAAGGATTAGGTGAAATGAATGCTGAACAACTATGGGAAACAACTATGGACCCAGCTAATCGTACTTTAATCCAAGTTGATATTGGTGAACTTGATGTTGCAGAAAATAGTGTAAATGTCTTAATGGGTGATGAAGTAGAACCCCGTCGTGAATGGATTGAAGAAAATGTTATCTTTGACTATGATGATAGTGGATTCACATTAGAAGAGGAAGGAGCAAATGGCGATGAGTAGAAGTGTATCAAGTAAAATAAATCGATTTGCAACCGAAACTGTTCTAAAAGAAAACTTTGAAAAAATAATGGGAGACCGTTTTGGAAGATATTCTAAATATATCATTCAAGATCGTGCCCTACCTGATGTGCGTGATGGCTTAAAACCTGTACAACGCCGTATCCTTTTCGCAATGTATAAACTAGGCCTATTTAGTAATAAACCTCATAAAAAGAGTGCCCGTATTGTTGGTGACGTTATTGGTAAGTACCACCCACATGGTGATACTGCCGTATATGAAGCCTTAGTCAGAATGAGTCAAGACTTTAAGATCTTACTACCACTTGTTGACATGCATGGAAATAATGGTAGTATTGATGGTGACTCAGCGGCGGCCATGCGTTATACGGAAGCAAGACTCAGCAAATATGCTGAATTACTATTACAAGATTTAAATAAAAAAACTGTTTCTTTCATGCCTAACTTTGATGATGAAGAACTTGAACCAGTAGTACTACCTGCCAAATTCCCTAATGTTTTAGTAAATGGTGGTACTGGTGTTGCTTCAGGTTATGCAACCAACATTCCTCCTCATAATCCTGGAGAAATCATTGATGCTTGTATTCTTCGTCTAACTAATCCGAAATGTACCCTTGAGGATGTCTTACAAATTGTCAAAGGTCCCGACTTTCCAACTGGTGGTATTGTTCAAGGATTAGATGGCATCAAAAGTGCCTTTGAAACCGGTATCGGCAAGGTAATGGTCAAAGCCAAAACGGAGATTGTTCCTTATAAAGGTGATAACCGTATTATTATCTCGGAAATTCCTTATGAAGTTAATAAGGCAGAACTTCTAAAAAGAATGAGTGATACCGTTGAACAAAAAGGTGTTGATGGAGTTAAAACCATTCGTGATGAAACTGACCGTGAAGGTTTACGTATCATCATTGATGTTAGAAAAGATGTTAATCCAGAAACTATCTTACAAGTATTATTCAAATATACTGATTTACAAAAATCATACAACTACAATATGATTGTTGTAAGTTATGGTAAACCAATGCAAATGGGATTACTTGATATCATTGATTCATACATTGTCCATCAAAAAGAAGTTGTGACTAATCTTTGTAACTTTGAATTACTAAAGGCCAACAAAAGACTAGAAATTGTTGATGGTTTAATTTCCATGGTTTCTATTCTAGATTCCGTTATTGCGACAATCAGAAATTCTAAAAACAAGATGGATGCGAAAGAAAACATCATCTCTAAATATGGCTTTACCGAAATTCAAGCTGAAGCTATCGTAATGTTACAACTATATCGTTTAACTAATACTGATATCTTTGCTTTAAAACAAGAAAGAGCTGACCTTGAAAATTTAGTTGTTAAACTTACAAGAATCTTAAATAGTGAAAAAGCCTTAGTTAAAGAAATCATTAAAGAAATGACGGAAACCAAAGAAATCATCAATGTTCCTCGTAAAACTCAAATCGAAGAATACTTTGAAGAAGTAACTGTAAAAACTGAAGAAATTATCGCAAGTGAAGAAGTCATCTTAATCATTACTCATGATGGATACTTAAAACGCTTAAGTAAAAAAGCTTTTGCAGCCTCAACTGAAGCAACCAAACTTAAAGATGGAGATATCATCTCGGATATTTACAATGTAACAACAACAGATACTTTAATCCAGTTTACTAATCTTGGAAACTATGTATTCTTACCAATCCACAAGATTCCTGACTGTAAACACAAAGATTTAGGTTACCATGTAAGTACCTTAATCTCCATGGATCCAACCGAAAAGATTGTTTTCTCATATCCGGTTACTAACTTTGATGAAAATAAATTTGTCCTCCTTACAACTAAACAAGGATTAATTAAACGTATTCCTTTATCAAGTCTTAAAGTAAATCGTTACTCTAAAGTATTACAAGCAACTAAACTTAAAGATGGTGATGAAGTAGTAAGTGCGGATATTGCGACTGGAGATAATATTGAAGTTGTCATCGCAACCAAAGATGGCTTCATGAATCGCTATGATGCATCAGAAATTAGTGTCATGGAAGCTGCCTCATATGGAGTTAAAGCCATTGAACTTAAGAGTCGTCCTAATGACTATGTCATTGGTGCGAAGTATGTTATGGAAAAAGATATCATCTTACTACTTACAAATCGTGGTAACATCAAACGTTTCCGTGTTGATGAAATCAATAAAGGAAAGAAGAACCATGTTGGTAAGATGTATCTAAAGGTTGTAAAATCCAACATGCATGAAGGACTTGCCTTAGATGTTGTTCATGCTAAAAACGCTAATGCAGATTCTGCTATCTACATTAGATGTGAAAAAGAATTTGTCTCCATCGATTATACAATCTTAAGAAAAGCCATCGCTGATAATGGAATGAAAATGGTTACCCCAAGTGCAGGAAAACCACTTGACTTAATTATCTGCAGAAATGACTATGATGTAAATCCAGATCAAAACTAGAATCATTCAAGACTGTTAGTGTTATACTAGCAGTTTTTTAATTTTTAAAAAATTTTATTTCTTCATTCTTATTTTTTATTAGCAGAAAGCTAGATTAGGTGCTTAATTTTTTTAAGTAATTTAAGTTGAAATGAATTTAACTTTATGGTATAATGTTTGAGTTGAGGTACAAGTATATGTTTAAAATTGCAATTGATGGCCCAGCGGGTGCCGGTAAATCTACTATTTCTAAGTTACTCGCAAAGAGACTTAATTTTGAGTACATTGACACAGGTGCAATGTATCGAGCTATTACATTAAAGGCTATTCGTCTTGGTATTAATATGGAAGATGAATCAGCGTATGGCTTTCTAAAAGACACTAAACTTGATATTGAAAATGGTCGTGTCTTCCTAGATGATGAGGATGTATCAATCCCTATCAGAAGTGTGGAAGTAACCAATCAAGTTTCTACTCCTTCCAAGATTGGAGTGGTTAGAACTTTCTTAGTTGATTATCAACGTAAGATAAGCAAATCTAAAAATGTCGTAATGGATGGTAGAGATATTGGAACTGTGGTCTTACCAAATGCAGATTTAAAGATATATCTTGACGCAACCGTCGAGTGTCGAGCAAAAAGAAGAATGCTTGAAAGACTTGAAAAAGGCGTTGTCCTTTCTTTAGAGGAAACTATTGAAGAAATTATTACTCGTGACACTAAAGATTCAACAAGAGCAATAAGTCCTCTAAAAAAAGCTGATGATGCTGTTGTCATCGACTCATCAGATATGACAATTGATGAAGTTGTTAATGAAATTATTAAATTAGTATATGAAAGGGGCTTTAAAACTATGAGCAAAGAAAAAATCAATGAATTTCAAACTGTAAGGGGTCGCGTTATCAACGTAACTAAAGATGCGATCTATCTAGAATTAGATGAAGGAGAAAAGGCTGTTATTTATCCTAACGATTTAGACGGTTATAATGAAGGTCAAAAATTAAGGGATTCATATAACGAAGGTCAAGAATTTGAAGCCCAAGTTAAACAAATAACAAAAGACCGTAAAACAGGAGAACCTGTTTACATTTTATCCACAAAATTAGAAGCAGAAAAGGCAAAACTTGCGATATTTGAAGAACTAAAAGAAAAAGATGAAATCATCTCTTGTAAGGTTGTTCATGTAACTCATGCTGGTGCTGACCTTGTTTACCATGACTTAAAAGTATTTATGCCTTTACGTAATGTTGACTTAAATGAAGAAGCATTAAGAAAAATGGTTGGTCAATCAATGGATGTTATCGTAACATATGTTAATAAAGACCGCATGCAAGTACAAGTTTCTAATATTCTTGCTTTAAAGAAAAAAGCAAGACTTGCTAAAGAAGATGCTTTATCAAAAATTAACGTTGGTGATGTATTAGAAGGTACAGTAGTTGAAGTCCTTCCTTATGGTGCTATCGTTAATCTTGGTGTTGTTTCTGGTTTACTACATGTATCAGAAATGAGCCATAAGATGGTTAAAAATGCAAATGATGTATATAAAGTAAATGATAAAGTAACTGTTAAAGTAATCAAGAAAGAAAATGATCGTATTGGTCTTTCTGTTCGTGCTCTTACTCCTCATCCTTGGGATGTTCTAAAAGAACAATATCATATTGGTGATGTATTTGAAGGTGAAATCGTTAAAATTATTGATGCTGGTTTAATCATCAAATTAACTGATGAATACTCTGGCTTAATGCCTCGTGTTGAATACTCTTGGCTTGTTAATGATCGTCTAGATGGTAAATATAACGAAGGCGATAAGATTAAGGTTCAAGTTATGGCAATCGATGATAAGAAAAAACGTGTAACTCTATCTCATCGTGCAACAGTTGAAAACACTTGGGGTTCAATTAAGGTTAGAAAAGGTGATGAAATCACTGTTACAGTTGCGACTATCGAAGAACGTGGAGCTAAAGTAAATTACCTAAATGTTACGGGATTTTTGCCAGTAAATGAAGTTACTGCAGCTCGAAGAATCCAAAAAGTTGATGAAGTATTCCCAGTAGGAACTGAAGTTCAAGTTCTAGTTATCGATGCAGATCCATCACGTGCAAAACTAGTTGTAAGTGCTAAAGGCTTAGAACTTGCAAAAGAAAGAGCAGAATTTGATAAATACTTCAAAGACCAAGAAAACGAAACTCCAACATCTACCCTTGGCGATGTTCTAAGTGGTTTAAACTTATTTGACGAAAAGGAAGATAAGTAATGAAAAAAGGTACGGTCGCAATTGTCGGACGTCCTAATGTTGGAAAGTCAAGTATCTTTAATCGTTTGGCTGGACAAAAATTAGCAATTACTGATGATCAAAGTGGTATTACCCGTGACCGTTTATATGCAAGATGTGAGTGGTTAGATCAAGAATTTGATTTAATTGACACTGGTGGTATTGAACTTGTTAACGTTCCTTTTATGGAAGAAATTAAAGCCCAAGCTGAACTTGCCATTGATGAGTCTGACTTAATTGTCTTATGCGTTGATGGCCGAGTTGGGGTAACTAAAGAAGATGAAGATGTGATGAATATTCTTCATCGATCTAAAAAAGAAGTTATCGTTGCGGCTAACAAAATAGATGATGTAAAATTCATGGACAATGTCTATGAATTTTATAATCTAGGCGTAGCAGAAGTATTCCCCGTTAGTGCCCTTCATGGTATCGGTATCGGTGATTTACTTGATTATATTGTTACCCACCTTCCTGAAAAGAAACTAAAAAGATATGAAAACACCGTTGAATTCTCTCTAATCGGTCAACCTAATGTTGGTAAAAGTTCGTTAACTAACGCCATCTTAGGAACAGAAAGAGTAATTGTTAGTGATATTCCTGGTACAACAAGAGATGCAATTGATACTTTCTTTGTTAGAGATGGTCAAAACTATGTTGTAATTGATACTGCTGGTATCAGAAAACAAGGAAAAATCTATGAAAATGCAGAAAAATACAGTGTATTAAGAGCTGTAAAAGCGATAGAAAGATCACAAATTGTTTTACTTGTCTTAGATGGAACTAAAGATGTCGAAGAACAAGACAAACGAATTGCAGGACTTCCGCTTGAACAAAAGAAGGCAGTAATAATCGTTGTTAATAAGTGGGATGCTGTAAAGAAAGATGAAAAATCAATGAATGAATATACGGAAAAAATCCGTAGTCACTTTGTATTCTTGAACTACGCTCCAATTTGTTTTGTTTCCGCCCTTAAAAATGAAAGAATTCATACCTTATTTGATCAAATCAAACAAGTATATGAAAATTATAATCGTCGTATAATGACAAGTGTTTTAAATGATGTTATCTTAGATGCTACCATCATGAACCAAGCACCGATATTTAATGGTGATCGCTTAAGAATATCCTATGCAACCCAAGCATCAACATGCCCTCCAACCTTTGTTTTATTTGTAAATGATCCAAACTATATGCATTTCTCTTACCAACGTTATCTTGAAAATAAAATAAGAGAAGCTTTCATTCTTGATGGTACACCAATCTATTTTATTTTAAGAAAGAAGGAAGAATGATGAATATCACAATCATTGGTGCCGGTAGTTGGGGATGTGCACTAGCTAATATAGTCTGTGAAAACAAGCATAATGTAATTCTTTATGATAATAATAAAGAAACCGTGGAACAAATTAATCATGAACATCGTAACGAAAAAGTTCCTGGGGGAATCTTAGATGAAGAAATCAAAGCAACTCTTAATTTAAAAAATGCGATTGATTTTGCTGAAATAATTGTCATTTCGGTACCAACTAAGGTTTTAAGAATTGTGCTTAATAATATTAAAGATGTCTTAAGTTCACCAAAAGTTTTTGTTAACGCAAGTAAAGGACTTGAACCCGATACCTTTATGAGAGTATCTGAGATTATCAAACAAGTAATTCCTTCTAACTATATTAAAGGAATTGTAGCTTTGACAGGTCCATCCCATGCAGAAGAAGTAATCATTAAACTTCCAACCACCATTTGTTCGGTCTCTGAAGACAAAGAAATGGCTAAGTTAATCCAAGAAGTCTTTAGTAATCATACTAACTTTAGGGTTTATACCTCAACTGACTTACTGGGAGCTGAACTTTGTGGAGCCATTAAAAATGTTTATGCGATTGCATCAGGTATGCTTGAAGGTTTAGGCTTTGGAGATAATGCTAGAGCAGGATTAATCACAAGATCCCTTGTTGAAATGCGTAGAATTGTTACTAAACTTGGTGGCAAAGAGGAAACTTTATTTGGTTTAACAGGAGTAGGCGACTTAATTGTTACTACCTCATCTCATCATTCAAGAAACTTTCAAGCCGGAGTAAAACTTGCGACAGGATTAAGTCTTGAAGAAACCATTAACTCGATGAGTATGGTTGTTGAAGGAGCAAGAACTTGTGAAGCTGTCTATAAACTTGCAAGACAATTAAATATTGAAACTCCAATTATTGATGCGGTATACGATATAATTTATTTAAAAAAACCAGTAAAGCAAGCGGTAAGTGAGTTACTTATGCGTTCATTTAAAGAAGAATAACAAAAGATCCAAAAAATTTGGGTCTTTTTGTCACATTTTTCTAGGCACAAACATATACTTTTGGTGAGGTGTATTTATGAACATAAACAAAGTAATGAGTTTTATATCAGAAAACAATATTCAACCAGATGAATTGTTTGCTTTAGTTGAAAGAGTAAGAACTCTTGATTTAACCGATGAATCATGTATAAGAAAAGTAATCCGTGATGTATCTAAAATGGCAAATAAACCAATAGATAAAGCCGAAGAAAACAAGTTAGTCCGTGAAATCATGAAAAATGGTGTAAATGAAAGTCTACTTGATATTCTTAAGTAAAACGTTTACATTAAAGAAAAGACAAAATTTAAGTCTTTTCTTTTTATTTATAATCTAAAATGTGATAAAATAAAAGACAAAAAGGAGGATTTAAAATGGAAAAATGTGTATTTGGAATTACTGAATCCGTCGCAAAAGAAATATTAGAGATTGCTCTTTCAACTGGTGGAGAGTTCGCAGAAGTATTCATGGAAAATACTAAAAATGAAAACTATGAAATGACTTTATGTAAAGTAACTAAAGCTAACGTTTCCCAAGTATCAGGAGCAGCCATAAGAATAATTAAAGATGGAGTAGAGGTAAATGCGAGTGTTACGGAATGTAATGCTGAAAAATTAAAAGTTGTCGCAAAAAATCTTGCTTCAAGTTTTGAAGGAACAAAAACTACTGAGGTTTTACCATTTGTTGAAAAGAAGGTTCCCCTAGTAGTTAATCCACTTCGTTATACTGATGACTCAAATGATGTTGAGATTGGTTTAATGGAAAAAACTTCAAAAGCGGCTATTGAATACAGCAAGGAAATTGTTCAAGTTATTGCGAAAGTAACAAAGAAATTACAAGACATCTTTGTTTTCGCAACTGATTCAACATGGCAAACTGACAAACGTGCTCAAACAAGACTATATGTTTCTGCCGTTGCCTCAGATGGTAAGGTGATGGAAACTGGTGGTGCTCAATTTGGACGTAACCAAGGAATGGAAATGTTTGATGAATGCGATCCTGCTGCCCTTGGAACGGAAGCCGCAAGTGACGCGGTAACAATGTTACATGCGGAAGAAATGCCAGGTGGTGATATTCCGGTTGTTATCAATAACGGATTTGGTGGCGTAATCCTCCATGAGGCTTGCGTTCATGGTCTAGAAGCAACAGCGGTTGCAAAAGGAATGTCAGTATTCTGTGGCAAACTTGGTCAAAAAGTAGCTAGTGATATCGTTAATGCTGTTGATGATGGTACTAACCTTAATAGTTGGGGTTCAATGAATGTTGATGATGAAGGTACTCCATCAAGATGTAATGTCTTAATTGAAAATGGTATCTTAAAATCATACTTAGTAGATAAAAAGAATGCGAAGAAGATGAATCATCCAGTTACTGGTTCTTCAAGACGTCAATCTTATAAATTTACTACCACATCAAGAATGACTAACACTTACTTCTTAAACGGAACTTCAACTTTTGATGAAATTATTAAAAGCGTTAAGTATGGTCTTTTCGCAAAGAAAATGGGTGGCGGTTCTGTTCAACCCGCAACCGGCGAATTTAACTTTGCGGTAAATGTTGGTTACTTAATTGAAGATGGTAAAATTACTAAACCTGTACGTGGAGCTACTCTTGTTGGATCGGGTCCTGAAGTTTTAATGAACATTGAAATGATCGGAGATAACCTTTCATGCTCTCATGGCATGTGTGGTTCTGAAAGTGGATCAATCCCTACTAATGTTGGACAACCAACAATCAAAGTTTCACATATCACTGTAGGGGGAAAAGGAGGTACTAAATAATGATGACATATGAAGAAATAATCAAATTAGGCCTTGAAATGGGACTTGAAGAAATGGAAATTTACGCTGAGACAAGTACTGGTAATGTAATTAAATTATTTGATGGTGAACTATCAAATTATAATTCAACCGATTTTCTTGGTGTTTCTATTCGTGGATTATATAATGGTAAAATGAGTTACGTTTATACCGAAAACTTAGAAAAAGAAGAAATAGAAAAATTATTACATAGCTTGATTGAAAATGCTAAAAGCCTAACATCTATGGAAGAAGAGCATGTATATGGTGAACATCATGAATATCATGTGGTTAAACCACTTGTAGCTGATTATGCTAACTATTCATTACAAGAAAAAATTGCAATGTTAAAAACTATTTCAAGTGAAGCTTTAGCTAAAGATGAACGTATCGTAAAAATAGGCTATTGTCAATATCATGAAGCTGCAAAAACAATTAGAATCATTAATTCTAAAGGTTTGAACTTAAGTCGTAGCTATTCATATCTTACGGCTTTCTTAGGTGCTGTTGCTAGCGATGGTACGAACACAACCTTGGGCTTTGGTAGTGATGTTAATACCAAATTTAAAGAATTAGAGACTACACGTATTGTTGATGAATCAACAAAGATGGCCCTTGGCTCCCTTGGTGCAGGAACTGTTAAAAGTGGTGAGTATGAAGTAGTCTTCTCAAGAGATGTTGCATCGGAAATCTTAGATGCTTTTAGCTCAATCTTTATGGGTGAAAGTGCCTTAAGAAACTTAACAATCTTAACTGACAAAGAAGGACAAAAAGTTTTTGGTGATAATATCACGATTGTTGATGATCCATTCTCAGAAGTGGCCTTAATTCAAATACCTTTTGATGATGAAGGTGTACCTTGTGTGACTAAAGAAGTAGTAAAAGATGGTGTCTTTACTGGCTTTTTACATAGTTTAAAAACCGCGGAAGCTTTAAATAAAGTTCCAACTGGTAATGGTTTTAAACCAGGAGTATCTGCTGATGTTACCACATCTTGTACTAACATGTACTTAAAACCTGGAACCGAAACCGAAGATGAATTGATTGCTGGAGTTAAAGATGGAATTTATGTAACTGAAGTAAATGGCCTACATGCTGGTCTTAACCCTATCTCTGGGGCTTTCAATGTTCAATCAACTGGATATTTAATTAAAGATGGAAAGAAGAGCGATCCTGTGACTCTATTTGTTATTTCTGGTAATTTCTTTGAATTAATGAATAATGTAACGGGTATTGCTAACAATATTGAAAAAAGATATACTGGTGTTGTTTCACCATCAATTAGAGTTAAGAAACTAGTTGTTTCTGGAAAATAGTTTTATGAGGAATTAGTAAAACTAATTCCCCTTTTTCTCACAAGTAATCTTATCATTTGACAAAACCATTAATTTTTAATATAATCTTTAGGATTTTACGCTATAGTTAAAACTAAAATTGAATATAGGAGGTGAGACTATGGTATTTGGAAAACATGTCAATAAATTCTATAAAAAATACTTTTGGTATTTCTTTATTGGAATTATAACTTTAATCTTTGTTGATTTTATTCAACTTTATTTACCACCAATTACTGGTAATATTGTTGATGGAATAACTAATGGAACCATCAAAAATGGTGATTGGGATTACTTGTATAAACAAATCTTTTATATCGTTTTAATTGGTCTTGGAATGCTTCTTGGCAGATTCTTATGGCGTATTTGTATTTTCGGAGAATCTGTAAGAATTCAATCTGACCTAAGAAAAGATATGTTTTTAAAATGTGAACAATTGTCACAACGTTACTTCAAACAAAATAAAACCGGAGCAATACTATCTTACTTTAGTAATGACCTTGAAACTCTTGAAGAATCATTTGGGTTTGGAATTGTCCAACTTGTTGATGGGGTCTTTTTACTTGTAATGTCCGTAATTAAAATGTTGATGTTACAACCTGTCTTAACCCTAATTTTGATGATTCCCTTAGTTTTACTAGGACTTTGTGCCTTTTTTGTGGATAAACTAATGGAACAAAAGTTTGAAAGAAGACAAAAAGCTTTTGAAAATATGAGTGACTTCGCTCAAGAAAACTTTACTGGTATTAGGGTTATCAAAGCCTTTGTTAAAGAAAAGAAAGAATTAAGACAATTTTCTATGACAGCTCTTGATAATAAAAAAGCTAACATTAATTTTGCTCGTACAAGCTGTATCCTTGATGTTGCTTTTGATGCTTTAATCTACCTTGTATTTGGAATTGTCCTTGGAGGAGGTAGCTACCTAGTTTATTTAAATATTAAAACCCTTGGTGATTCTGGTATTACCGTAGGTCAACTTGTAACCTTTATTGGTTATGTCGATACTTTAATATGGCCAGTGTTTGCACTTGCGGGAACAATTAACCTTGTCGCAAGATCAAGAACATCTCTACGCCGTATTTCATCATTACTAGATGAACAAGTTGAAATCGTTGATAATGAAGTTGTAACTCCTGATAAGATTAAAGGAGAGATCGTCTTTAATCATTTTAATTTTGCCTATCCTGATGATCCAGAAAATCTCATCTTAAAAGATATTACCTTAACCATTAAAGCAGGGGAAACTATCGGTATTGTCGGTAAAATCGGTAGTGGTAAGTCAACTTTAGTTAATATGTTATTTAGACTATATAATGTAGAAGATAATACCTTATTTATTGATGGCTATGACATTATGCATTTACCAATCAAAATGGTACGTGATAATATGGGATATTGTCCTCAAGATAATTTCCTATTTTCTGATACCATTAAAGCTAATGTAGCCTTCACTAATCCAGATAATTCAATTGAACAAATAAAAAAAGCAACCAAATTCGCGGATGTCGATACCAACATTGAAGATTTTAAAGAAAAATATGAAACCTTAATTGGTGAAAAAGGCGTATCACTATCTGGAGGACAAAAACAACGTATCTCTATTGCTCGTGCAATCATTAAGGATCCAACAATTTTAGTTCTTGATGACTCAGTTAGTGCAGTAGATGTTAAGACCGAAGAAACCATCCTTCATAATATTAAAACGCTAAGAAAAGGAAAAACCACCATCCTTGTTGCATCTCGTGTTTCAACAGTAATGGGCCTTGATAAAGTTTTAGTTATGAATAAAGGTCGAGTTGAAGCTTTTGGTACTCATGAAGAATGTCTTCATAAATCAAAAGTCTATGCAAGAATGGTTGAACTCCAAACTTTAGAAGAAGAAATGGAGGAGAAATAAAATGTTTGTATTACTACTTACTTTACTTCCTATCCTTAGTATTCTTTCAACAATTTTAGTTTTTGTTATTTACAAAAAAGCTAAGTTTATTAAAGCAAATCGTCCTAAAAAAGAAAAAACCCACCAAAAAGAAGAACATATCTATGAAAAAACTGATCGTCATATGTCAGATATGGAAATCATTAAACGTACCTATGTTTACATAAAACCATATATAGGTAAATTAATTGGCGTATTACTAATCATGATTTTAATGATTTTCATTGATCTTGGCGCATCTGTTTTACCTGGATATGTTACAAGTTCTCTTGGTGATCTTGTAGTTAAGTTTAAAGAAGGTAACATTTTACCTAGTGATATGCGAACGGTAATAATTTTAATTGTTCTTACGATTGTAGTAAGTTTGTTAAATGCTGTTTTAATTTACATTACCACCATGTCCCTTCAAAAAATTGGCCAAAGTATTATCTATGATTTAAGAATGATGGTATTTGAACATATTGATAATATGTCAATTGCTCAGCTTAATGAAATTCCTGTAGGATCACTTGTTACTAGAGTCGTATCAGATACAAATGCTTTAAGTGATTTATTTACTAATACGATTGTTAATATGATTAAGAACTTACTAATGCTTATTGGCGTAATTTGTATTATGTATGTTATTGACTGGAGAATTGCGAGCATCTTAATGGCCTTTATGCCAGTAATTGCTATCAGCTCAATCATCTTTAGAAAATTCTCACGTACTAACTATCGTAAAGTTAGACATAGTTTTTCTACAATGAATGCTTTCTTAAATGAAAACATCTCAGGAATGAAAATTACTCAAATCTTTAATCAAGAAAAACAAAAAGAAGATGAATTCGACCGTCTAAATGCGAAAATCTTAACAACAAGAAATACTGATATTAAGATTTTCGCAACCTATCGACCATTCATTACATTCATTTACTATGTTGCTCTTGCCTTAGTGTTTGGTCTTGGTACATACTTTTGTATCAAATATGGTATTGTCGCAAGTCCACTTCTTGGATCGTTCATGACTTTATCCATTATTGGTATTATCCAAATTTTCTACTCCCTTGTAGGTAAATTCTTTAATCCAATTCAAACCCTTGCTGACCAATTAAATTCTTTACAACGTGCATTTACATCATGTGAAAGACTTTATAACTTAATGGATATTAAACCAGACTTTAAGGATAAACCAAATGCCTTAGATATTGATCACTTTGAAGGTGATATTGAATTTAAGAATGTATGGTTTGCTTATAAAGAAGGAGAATGGATATTAAAAGATGTTTCTTTCCACATTAAACCTAAACAAGTTGTGGCTTTTGTTGGAGCAACCGGTGCTGGTAAAACCACCATTCTTCAATTAATTGTTAGAAACTATGATATTCAAAAAGGTCAAATCCTAATTGATGGTCATGATATTACCGACATTAAGATTAAATCTCTAAGAAGAGGGATTGGCCAAATGCTACAAGATGTTTTCTTATTCTCAGGAAGCATTAAGTCAAACATTAACCTTCGTGATGAAGAGATTTCGCTTGATGATATTATCGATGCTTGTAAGTATGTTAACGCTGATCAATTTATTGAACATCTCCCTAAGAAATATGATGAAGAAGTCTTAGAGGGTGGTGCGAACTTCTCAAGTGGGGAAAGACAATTACTTTCCTTTGCACGTACAGTCGTTCATAAACCTCAAATCTTAATTCTTGATGAAGCAACCGCCAACATTGATACCGAAACGGAACAACTAATTCAAAAATCATTAGTCAAGATGATGAATATTGGTACAATGTTAATTGTTGCTCACCGTCTATCTACTATCCAACATGCGGATAACATTATATGTTTACAAAAAGGCCAAATTGTTGAACAAGGTAATCACCAAGAATTATTAAAGAAGAAAGGCTATTACTATAACTTATATCGTTTACAATATCAAGATCAAGAAGTAAATAGTGAAGAATAAACCAAATAGGGACTATTATTAACAATAGTTCCTTTTTGGTTTGATAAATTTAAGGTTTTATTAGGTTGAAAATTATAACAATTTGTGCTATAATTTTTAACGATTTAAGTAAAATGAAAGTGGTGAATTATATGAAAGCAAGCAAAATGCTTATTGCAACCCTAAAGGAAGCTCCCAATGAAGCTCAAATATCAAGTCATATCCTTTTGATTAGAGCCGGCATGATTAGAAAACTTGTAGCAGGTGTTTACAATTATCTACCTCTTGGCCTTAGAACTCTAAGAAAAGTTGAAGCTATAATTCGTGAAGAAATGGATGAAGCAGGATCATTAGAAATCTTGTCATCAGCCATTCAGCCTAAAGAATTATGGGAAGAGTCAGGAAGATGGCAAAAGTATGGACCAGAGTTAATCCGTTTTAAAGACCGTCATGAACGTGAATTTTGTTTAGGCCCAACACATGAAGAAATCTTTACTGATCTTGTTAGAAACGAAATTAAATCAAGAAAGAGTCTACCTCTAAATCTTTACCAAATTCAAACTAAGTATCGTGATGAACTTCGTCCTCGTTTTGGCCTTATGAGAGGACGTGAATTCATTATGAAAGATGCTTATTCGTTTGATCTTACAGAAGAAGGGTTAAATGAATCATATAACTTAATGTATAAAACTTATGAACGTATCTTTACTCGCTTTGGTTTAAATTATAAAATAGTTCTTGCTGACACCGGTGCTATTGGTGGTAATGGTTCTCACCAATTTATGGCTATTAGTGAAGTAGGAGAAAGTGATATCGTATACTGCGATTGTGGTTATGCGGCCGATGAAGAAAAAGCTATTTCTCGTATTGATGAATATCGTTTTAATGAAGAATTAAAACCTCTTGAACTAATTGAAACTCCACATCAAAAAAGTATTGATGAAATTAGTAAATTCTTAAAAGTTACGCCTAAAGATGTTGTAAAATCAATGGTTTATCGTGATTTATTCCATAATGAACTTGTCTTAGTCCTTGTAAGAGGTGACCGCGATGTTAATGAAATTAAAGTAGTTAACGCCCTTGGAATTGCTGAACATGAACTTATCCTTGCAACTTATGATGATATTTTATCAATTGGTTCCGTTGAAGGTTTTGTTGGTCCTATCGGCCTTAACGTTAAAACTTTAGTTGACCCTGAAGTTGCTGGCATGCATAATGCGGTTGTCGGGGCAAACCAAGCTAACTACCACATATTAAATGCTAACTATGAAAGAGATTATCAAGGTACCATCGTTGATGTTAGAAACGCAACCTCAGGTGACCACTGCCCAATCTGTGGTAAACCAATGAAAATGGAAAAAGGAATTGAAGTTGGTCAAATCTTTAAACTAGGTACTAAGTACTCACTTCCTATGGGATGTACTTACCAAAATGAAGAAGGCAAGACTGTCCCAATGGTTATGGGATGCTATGGAATTGGGGTTACAAGAACCATGTCAAGTATTATTGAACAATATCATGATGACTTTGGTATTTGTTGGCCAATCAATGTTGCACCATATCATGCGGTAATTGTTCCTATTAATTATAATGACCCTGTAATGAAAGAAGCAAGTGACAAACTATATGAACAAATGAAGAAAGCTCATATTGAAGTAATCTTAGATGATCGTGATGAACGTCCTGGCTTTAAATTTAAAGATTGGGAATTAATTGGTATTCCTTATATTATCACTATTGGCCGCCTTGCAAATGAAGGTATCTGTGAATTTAAAGTTCGTGTAACTAACGAAAAACAAGAAAAAACTTTTGAAGAAACTTTCAATATTGTAAAAACTGCTGTTGATGAAATTTAGAGTATCTACATTTTGTAGGTACTTTTTTCGGCCCTTTAAATTAGTTTAGGGTTCAACCAATTTGCTCTATAAAAAAGTTTAGGGTTTTAATCCCTTTAAAGAAGTA
>CAKPBI010000015.1 GCA_934140285.1 uncultured Bacilli bacterium | reverse complement strand
TTAAAGACAATTAAATATTAAAAATCATCTCTACATGTGTAGAGATGGTTTTTAGCATATCACTGTCAAACTCAGGAGTAATTATACCATATAGAGAAAATATAATTAAATTGTAAAATTCAAAAGATAACTTTTTTGAATATATCATAAGATAATCAGATTACCTAAATAATTTCATTCTTTTTTCTTTTTCTTTTTAGTTTAAAATGATATAATATAGTGATTTTATAGGTGAAGAAAATGAATGAACATTTAAAATATAAACTATTAGCATTTATACGCTATTTGGGTGATTCTTTATATTATCCTTTTTTCGCATTATTCTTAAAAAATCAAGGTTTAATTGAAGGAAAAATTGGCTTTCTAATATCAATTGCTCCGCTAATTGGTATTTTAACTAATCCGCTTTATTCAATGATTTGTAAGAATTTTAAGATTACCAAGAATGTTTTAACAATTATGGGGATTCTAGAAGCCATCTTCATTACTTGTATTAGCCTTACATCGAATTATTATGTAATCATTGTTTTGACTGTTTTAATTGCGTTATTTGGTACTTGCCATTATGGTTTAATGGATTCTTTAATTTCTGTATTTTCAACTAAAAACAATATGGAGTATTCAGGCATTAGAATGTTTGGTTCGATAGCTTATGTCATTGGTACTACCCTTGGGGGAATCTTAATAAAAGTAATTTCTTTTAAAGGTTGTTTTATTTTTTCAACAGTATTATTCATTCTAGCAGGATTAATTTATTTTATCATTAAACCAATTGATGCATCAAATGAAGAAAAAACGGTCAAAATAAAAGAAGTAACAAGAAATAAAAATTACTGGTTGTTTGTTATTCCTTATGTATTACTGTATAGTAGTATGAATATTGGTGATAATTTCTTTTCCATCTATTTGGAATCAAGAGGAATAAGTTCATTTCAATATGGTATTATCTATTCATACTTTGTAATTGTAGAAATTGTCTTATTATTCATATTTAGTAAATTAAAACCTAAAATTTCTAACTTTGCTTTATTAGCGTGTGCTTGTAGCGTTTTGATAATTCGTTTTATTTGTAATGGCCTTTACTTAAACCTTTATTTAGTCATTGTTCTTGCGGGGGCCAGAGGTGTTGCTTATGCGATTATTCTTTATACCTCATTTAAGTCAATTACCAAAATAGTTGGGGTAAACATGGCAACTAAAGGAATTATGTTGATGACTTTACTTTCTTCAATCTTAATTTTTATTGGTAACAACCTATTAGGAAAATTAATTGAAAAAGTTCAAAACTATACGTCATTTTATTTAATATTATTAATTCCTCTGACAATTTCGCTAATTTTAGAAGTAATAAATATAATTAAAGATAAGCACGTAGAAAGAATAAATTTGTAGAAAAAATAATAGAATAAAACTCTTGCTATTTTACTTTAAAAATGGTATCATAACTAGGTATTTTTAAAAAATCGAGGTTTATATGAAAGAATATTTTCGTGGATTGTTAACAAATGATATAAAAGAAGCCAAAGTAGTCCTACTTGGTGTTCCTTATGATTTAGGATGCTCATGTGGTGGTGGTGCAAGTCTTGCTCCAACAAAGATGCGTGAATTATCAGCTTTTCTACCTCCTTTTACAATGGATGGAAAAGACGTTCAAAAGTGTAAAATTTTTGATTTAGGTGATTTAGAATCCCAAGATAATTACTATCAACTTTTAGAAAAGAAAGCTGAAGAAGTATTTAATTATAATTTATTTCCACTTTTTATTGGTGGTGATCACTCAATTTCGATTTCTCTTGAAAAAGCCTTTAAGGATTATGCAACTAAAAACAACAAAATACCTGTAATAATCCATATTGATGCTCACCCTGACATCTGTGATTTTTATAACAATAGTTCATACTCTCACGCTTGCCCTAATATGAGAGCTATCGATAATGGTTATTTACCAGAAAACATTACGCTAATTGGTATTCGTGGATATGAAGAACAAGAAGTAATCTATCTAAGTAAACATCCGGAACTAAAAGTTTATAATGCAAGTTATTTAAATGAACATGGTTATGAACAAGTCTTAAAAGAATTAGTTAATAAATATCAAAACAATAAATATGCTATTTATCTATCATATGACATTGATGCGAATGACCCATCGTTTGCACCAGGAACCGGAACTCCGGAAGCCTTTGGATTAAATAGTTATGAATTAATGAAGTTTGTTCGTAATCTATTTACTTATCTACCAATATGGGGAATGGACCTTGTTGAAATATCTCCAAAACTAGATAATAACGATATTACATCATGGTTAGGATTAAAAACATTACTAGAAATATTTGAAATTTTACAAAACAAAGAGGTAAGAAAATGAAACATTCAATGATCGATTGTTATGGTGCAAATGAACACCAATTAGATGATATGAAACTTATTAATCAAGTATTAACAGAAGCAGTATTTACTTTAGGGTTAGATCCTATATGCCCTCCCGCAATCATTCCTTATTACTATGGAAAGGTAAGAGAAGATATTGGTATTAGTGCCTACATCTTACTCGAAGGTGGACATCTAACTATTCATACTTTCCCTATTCGTGAATGTTATTTTATTGACTGCTTTACAACAAAAGACTTTGATGAAAAGAAACTATATAGTTTCTTTATGAAAGAACTATCTTTTGATGAATCTAAGTCATTCTTTAATACAGTAGAAAGAAAAACGGGAACTTTCAATGTATTACCATATGATCCAGCAGCTGACTTTGGTCCCCATCTAATGGCCGAAATCCAAATGAATGGTGCTCCAACGATGGAACAAATGTTTGATTTCTTAGAAAAAACGGCTTATGATATTAACATGGATCCGATTACAAGACCATCAATTATGAAAAGTACATCTCAAGATCCTCATTATCTATCTGGTATTATCGTTATTGCACAAAGTCATATTGCCTTACATTATGAATATAAAACCCAAAAACTTTATGCGGATGTTTTCTCTTGTATGCCTTTTGACTACACGCAAGTATCAGCAATCTTTGATGTCCTTGGTAAAACTTTATCAAATGAACTTGTAGCTCGTGGCTCTAAACACATCTATAAAGTAAAATCAAATGTTACTAAAGATGAACTACTAGCTAATACTAAGTGGCAACACATCGTACATAAAAAGTAATAATTGAAGCATCACTAAATTTAAGTGGTGCTTTTTTATAAATTTTATCCTTTTTCTTTCAAAATCACTGCTAATATGGTATAATAAATATGAGGTGTAAGGGATGAATAATATAAATGAAGATTTAGATTCAAAAAGAGATACACTCCGTTTAAACTTGGATAAAGTAGAAAATTATCTAAAAACTAATCGTATTAAATACGCCTTCAACATAACACAAGGTCTTGTTGACCTCGCAAACGAAATATATAAACAAACATTAAGTGAAGAAGATAAAAACTTACTTTGTACTTCATACATTCTTCATGCGAAGACCAATGAAAAGATGTATGAGAAAGAAAGTAATTCTGAATATATCATTACCTCAAAAGTATACTATCTTTATGCCTTAACAAATAGGCTAGAGGATAAAGATTTAACCCTTCTAAGAAAACGTGACATTGTGAAGTTAACCTTAGATGTTGCTAGATGTAATGAAATAAAAACAGATAAGAAAATTATTAAACAAGTTAAAAATGGAGTTAACTTTAGTAAGAAATACTATAAAGCAACAAAGAATATTCAAGATTTAGAAGATTATGCTTTACTTTTAAATTATTATGCAGGATCTTTAGTTAATGCTAATAGAAAGAATCAAGCCGTAAAAATTTATCTAAAAGCAATTAAACAATATGAATATTTATATCATAAAGTCCATACCAAAGAAATTGAAGATTCCCTTGAAAAATTATATCAAAAGGTAATACCTGTCTTAGATATGGTCAAAAGAAAAACTACTAAGGTAAAAATTCAAAATAAACTATATGATATAACAAACTATAGATAGGAGAAAAAACATGAATAAATTATTTTTATTTTTAGAGAACATGCCAAACCAAGAATTTGATCCCCCAAAATCTTTTTATGTTGGTGTTATTATTATCATTGCCATCTTATGTATTCCTTGGATAGCACTATTAATTTATGCATTAACATTAAAATATCGTGTACGCTTATTTAGTGATAATATTTTAATTGGAACATATAAGTTCAAAAAGGGTGAAAAGTTCTTAGAAAAAATGGAACTACCAACAAGAAAAGGCTGCAAAATTGAAGGATTGTACCGTGATGAAGAATTCATGTTACCACTTGAATTTGAAGAAATGCCAAATAGAAATATTAAACTTTATATAAAATGGGTTAGAGAACAAGATATTTAGTCATTGATTAAATGTCTTTTTCTTCTAATAAGGAGGATTTATGAAACCTAACTTTAACAATTGTATTTTAAATGTAACTTCAGCAATTATGGCTAAATATCATATTGAATCAAAATATGAAGTAAATAATTTAATCTATGATCAAATTAAAGATAAAAAGCATATTTTTTTAGTTGTTTTAGATGGCCTTGGAAAGAACCTTGTAGAACAACATCTAGATCAAAATAGTTTTATCATCAAAAATAGTATTGACTATATTACATCAGTATTTCCCCCTACAACTGTAGCCGCAACAACTTCCCTCCTATCAGGTAAGGCCCCTGGGGAAACTGGATGGCTCGGTTGGCATCAATACTTTGATGATTTTAAACAAGATATCGTCTTATTTAAAAATGTTAACTTCTATACAGGAGAAAGATTAACCATTAATGTTGCTAATACATACCTTGGATATAATCCTTTCTATTATTCTTTTAAGAATGTTGAATGTCGTGAACTTTACCCCAACTTTAAAGAAAATGGCTTCAACAAATTTTCTAAGATGATCGAGGAAATGGTTAAGATTTCCAACAAACAAAATGAAACTTATACGTATTGTTATTGGAATCAACCTGACTATGAAATCCATGAGTTTGGTACTAAACATCATATTGTAAAGAAAGTCATTAAAAAACTAGATCAAGAATTAAATAAATTCATGAAAAAATGTGGCGAAAGTACCGCAGTAATCGTGCTTGCTGATCATGGCCTTGTTGATACGAAAAATCTATATCTAAAAGATTATCCTGATTTCTTAGAATGTTTAGTAAGAAAACCTTCAATTGAATCAAGAACTCTTGCCTTTAAGGTTAATAATCATGAAAAATTTCTAGAACTATTTGATAAATATTTTGGTAAGTACTTTGCTTTATATGACCGAAAGACTTTCCTTGAAAGTGGCTACCTTGGACCTGATGCGAAAAAAGCTATTCCTTTCCTAGGTGATTATATTGCGATTGCTACTGATAACTATTGTATTGCGTATGAAAAACAAGATCCTGTCTTTAAAGCATCCCACACAGGAGGAACTGCAGATGAAATGATTGTCCCTCTTGTCATCGCAACAAAATAATGGAGGATAAAATGAAACTTGATAAATGGTTAAAACTAAGTGAGAATGCTCATATAATGGTAGAAGATGATGAAAAAAGTCGTGCTGAATACCGTTTTGAAAAGAAAAAAGTATACAAACGTCTAAAACTATGGAATGGTAAAGACTTAAAAAATGTAACTTTAAATGGCGTTGGTGAATTATCATATGATCCAACAATTAAAGCCATTAAGTTACTGGAAAATGATGATGTTGAAGATTTAAATCCTCGTCCTAATTGTACTATTTCCATAAGTTTAAATCATCATGACTTAAGTGAATATAATCGTGTTAGAGCTAAAGTCTATATTAAAGCGGTGGGATTTGTTAATTTTTATTATCACTTTTCTTTTGGTAATGATGAATGTAGAGTAACTCATGCTCCAAGTATTGTTCCAAATAAATGGAATGACATTATGTTTGAAGTTGAAGATATCAAAAGAGATAACGTTAAAACCTTAAACATTACCCCATTTTTGTTTGGTACTCCTCCTGAGGCTCTACCTGATATTGAAATTTACATCAAAGACCTTTATATGGAAAAAGTTGATGCTGATTATGTAGAAGGGTGGATGACTGAAGACCGAATTGCTTATAGTCATGTAGGGTATTTCTTAAAATCAAACAAAGTTGCTATCACCCAAAATACAAATGATGAAGTATTTTTTTTAATGAATTCTAAAAATGAAGAAGTATATCAAAATAAAGTTCAAAAAGTAGAAACAAGCTTAGGTAATTTTAATCTTCTTGATTTTTCATCATTTGAAGAAGTTGGAGAATACTCCATAAAAGTAGATAATCGAAAAACAAACCTATTTGAAATAAGTGAAAATCCATATAAAAGCTCAATCTGGAAAAGTCTTCAATTCTTAAGAACTTTAAGATGTGGAGAAAATGTTGAAAATGTTCATAGTGCCTGTCATTTAAACTGTCGTACTGTAAATAAAAATGGTGATAGTGTTCCCAACTTTGGCGGTTGGCATGATGCTGGTGATGTTTCTCAATTTGAAATATGTACTGCTGAAATGGCTCAAGCAATCCTAGAACTTTATGAAAAGGTCAAAAATACGGATAAAGTTCTTGGAAAAAGATTACTAGAAGAAGCAAGAGTTGGAATCGACTGGTTACTTAGAACTGCCTTTAGTAATGGAGAAAGAGCTCTTGCTGTAGGATATCGTATATGGCGAAAGAATGAACTAAAAAAAGATAATACGGGAGTTTTAGGAAATGTTTCAGAAGTAGGTCCTTTTGAAAGTTTTCTCGCAAGTGCTGCCTTACTTCAAGCTGCCATCACCTTTAAAGATATTGATAAAATCTATAGTGACTGGTGCTTTAGAACCGGAATAAAAGATTATGAAACTGGGGTTAACGCCTATAATAGTGGTATTTACACTAAGAGATGGGGTACTAACATTGATTCCCAAGTATCAGGTGCTGCCGCAGTCGCATGTTCTTTACTTTACCAAATTACTAAAGATGAAAAATACCAACTAGATGGTGAAAGATTTGGTAAAATTATTGTTTCTTGTCAAAAACAAGATTACTCAAATTGGGAAATTCCACTAAGGGGTTACTTCTATGAAGATCCGTTACATACTAAGATGTTAACCTATGAACATCGTGGACATGAACAATCTCCTGTGGTAGGTCTTGTTTTCCTTCTTAGAACCTTTAAAGATAGTAAAGATAAAACTATATGGGATAACGCTGTAAGATTATATGCGGAATACATCAAGAAAACCCAAAATGCATGCTATCCATATGCCTTAATGCCTGCTCAAGTATATGAACTTGATAAATTTAATATGGAAAGATTTACTATCCCTCCAAGCTATGGTACTAAAGAAGAAGGATTATTAAATATTAAAGAACAAGCAAGACATGGAATTAAACTAAATGATGATGTTTACTTACGAAGATTCCCTGTTGCTATTCAACGCCGAGGTTACCATGCTACACTTTTAAGTAAAGCTAAAGGGGTATCCATAATTAGTTCATACTTACATGATGATGAATTAAAACAAATTGTTATTGATCAGTTAGAATGGATATTAGGCAAAAACCCATTTAGTACCTCAACAATGTATGGCGAAGGTTATAACTATCATCCTCTTTATGTTGCTTACTCTAATCAATTAGTTGGTGCTCTCCCTGTGGGCTTTAAAACCAATGGATATAACGATGCTCCATATTGGCCTACTGTTAATAATGCGGTATTCAAAGAAATTTGGGGCCATACAACAGGAAAATATCTATGGATATTTGTTGATATTCTAGACAAATAAAGGAAATAATATGGCCTACGTAATAACTGGATCAACTGGACATATCGGTAATAATTTAGTTAGAATACTTTGTGAGAAAAATGAAGAAGTGGTAGCTTTAGTAAGAAAAGCAAACAAAGCATTAGCTAACTTAAAAGTAAAGCTTGTTTATGGTGATTTATTAGATGAAAAATTTCTATCCGCTAATATTCATGAAGGTGACATTGTAGTTCATCTTGCGGGGGTAATAGACGTCAAAAACAAACTCGAAAAAGAAACCTATGAAGTTAACTACTTACTTACAAAATTAGTAACTGATGTTTCCATCAAAAACAAAGCACATAGTTTAATTTATTGTAGTAGTGTAGATGCTATCTATAAAACTAGTGAGGATACCATTATTAAAGAACCGGAAACAATGTTACCTGATAAATTTAAAGACAATTACCCTCATACTAAAGCTTTAGGAACAGAGTATGTCTTAAAACGAATGAAGGAATCATCTTCAACCCTCATTTCTATTGTTTATCCATCAGCTGTGATTGGACCATATGATTTCAAACCATCTTTGATTGGTAAGGTTGTAAAAGATTGCATCTTAAATAAACCAGAGTTTGGAATAAAAGGTGGATATAATTTTATTGATGTTCGTGATGTTGCCACCGCAATCATCGAAATAGCTGAACTAAACAAAAGTGATACTTATATAATTTCCGGTCACAACGTAACAGTTAAAGAATTATATGAGTATATTAATAAAGCCTTAAACAAAAACAAAAAAATAATGGTGATTCCTAAATTTCTTGTTTATCTATCAATACCATTTGTTCCCTATTTATCGCCATTCTCCCTTAAAACACTTTTAGAAAATCATAACTATGATAATGAAAAAGTAAGAGAAGAACTAGGTGTAACGATAACTCCATTTGATAAAACAATTAACGACACTGTTTTATGGTTTATGAATAATAAAGAAAAAGAGTAATTCACGCGAATTACTCTTTATTTTGGTTATGGATTAATAGGTCGATTGTTTTGGTTATTAAAAGATCCATCGCGACATTATTTTTTCCCCCTTCAGGAATAATTAAGTCCGCAAATCTTTTTGAAGGTTCAACAAATGCTAAATGCATCGGACGAACTGAACTAAGATATTGATTTATAACAGATTCTACTGATCTTTTACGATCAATCATATCTCTTTTTAATCTACGTATAAAACGAATATCATCAGGAGTATCAACAAAAATCTTAATATCTAAGCATTTACGAATTGCTGGGATTGCGAAAGCCATGATACCTTCTAAGATAATTACATTACCTGGTTCAATTATTTCGGTTTCATTGGATCTTTCTGATACTACAAAATCATAAATAGGTTTGTTAATACTTTCTCCATTCTTAAGTTTTGTTAAATCTTTGACTAAAAGACAAGAATCATATGAATCTGGATGGTCAAAGTTTTTATGTCCTTCTTCATTTAGAGGAATTTCATTATATACTTTATAATAGTCATCCATTCTAATTAAAGAAACAGTTCCAAATTCTTTGGTTGCTTCATATAATCTTTGAGCAACTGTGGTCTTACCAGAAGCACTACCTCCAGCAATTCCAATTAATGTAATTTTCATTTTGAATATACCTCTTCCTTAAGAACTCCAACAAAAGGTAGGTTGCGGTACTTTTGTTCATAGTCCAAACCAAAACCTACAAGGAATAATTTAGGAACAGTAAATCCAATATATTTAGGAACTAGATTTTCCACCTTTCTTCCAGATGGTTTATCCATTAAACATACAATTTCAAGTGAATTTACACCCTTTTGTCTAATTAGGGGCATAACTTCTTGTAAAGTAAAACCGGTGTCAACGATGTCTTCAACAATTATAACATCTCTACCCTTTAAGTCAGCAGTAACATCAGTTATTATTTCGATGTGTCCAGTACTTTCAGTTCCACCAAAGTAACTATTTACATCCATAAAGTCATATTCCATAGGAATGGTAATACTTTTAATAAGTTCAGCTAAAAAAGGAACACTACCTTTTAACATACCTAGTAAAATTGGGGTTTTTCCAGCATAATCTTTGTTTATTAAATCTGCTAATTCTTTACTTCTTTGGCAGATTTGTTCATGTGTAATTATAATTTCTTTGATGTCAGAATTCATTTTGCACCTCCATTGACATATAAATTATAACATAGGAAGATAAATTAAAAAAGATAAATAGTAATAAAAATGTTTTCATTGAAAATGATAATCTAAATTCTTTTAAAAAACTAAAAATAATGGTATAATATATTATAACGAGGTGAGATTAATGAATATACTATATTTAAAATATGCAATGGAAGTTGCTAAATATGGTTCAATCAATAAAGCTTCTGAAATTTTGTATGTCGCACAACCTAATATTAGTCGTGCTATCAAAGAATTAGAAAGTCAGCTTGAAATTACAATATTTGAACGAAATAATAAAGGTATGACCTTAACTCAAGAAGGTGAATTACTAATTCAATATGGTAATCGAATATTAAAACAAATAGAAGAAGTTGAAGATATTTTTAAAAATAAAAACTCTAATAAAAATATTTTTTCAGCATCAGTACCTCGAGCAACCTACATTTCTTTCGCATTTACCGAGTTTACCAAACATATTACCAAAGAAATGAATTGTGAACTATTTTATAAAGAAACTAACTCATCAAAAACAATCACTAATTTACTAAATAATGATTTCAACCTTGGAATCTTAAGATATGCAAGTAAATATAATAAATACTTTGAATTAAAATTTGAAGAAAAGAAAGTAAAATATGAAGTTATTACCGAATTTCAATATAGTTTATTAGTAAGTAAAAATAGTAAACTTTTAGAAATAGAAGATATTAAATATAGTGACTTAACCGATTATATCGAAATAGCTCACGCGGATCCATACGTCCCATCTCTTCCTTTATCCCTTGTAAAAAAAGATGAATTATCTGAAGATATCAAACGTCGTATCTACGTTTATGAAAGAGCTAGTCAATTTGATATTTTATCATCAAACCCTGATACTTTTATGTGGGTATCACCAATACCTAAAGATATCCTAGAAAAGTATAACCTAGCGATGATTAAATGTTCAAGTAATGTTAAAACATATACTGATGTTTTAATTTATCGTGAAAACTATGTCTTAAACAAATTAGATAAACTATTTATTGAAGAATTATTTAAAGCCAAAGATAAATATATTATTGGTACTAAAGAAGATAATATTCAATAAAAACAATAAACAAATAAATAACATTTTATCGATATATCATTATCGATATAGTTACATACATTAATAGTAATTTACAAACTATTAAAAAAATAGTATAATATTAAGAGAAATTAAGGAGAATTAACTATGATTAAAAAAGCACTGTCCAAATCAGTAATGGAAAGACTACCTGTTTACTTACATTATTTGAATTCAGCATCTAGTGGAGATTCTGAGTATATTTCATCAACTAAGATTGCGACTGACCTAAATTATGGGGAAGTCCAAGTAAGAAAAGATTTAGCCTCAGTAAGTGGTACCGGCAAACCTAAAGTTGGCTATGTTAAAGAAGAACTAAAAAAGCATCTACAAGCTGTACTTGGTACAACCAACCATACAAAAGTAGTTATCGTTGGGGCGGGAAAATTAGGACGTGCCTTAATGTCCTTTGATGGATTTGAAGAATATGGTTATCGTATTGTTGCGGCATTTGACCAAGATGATAACAAAGTAGATAATCAAAAAATCTTACCACTTAGAACAATCAAAGAATATTGTCTAAAAAATAATATTCTAATTGGAATTATAACAGTTCCTGAAAAAGCTGCTCAAGAAATATGTCAATTACTTATTGATAGTGGCATTAAAGGAATTTGGAATTTTTCTCAATTAAAGCTAAATGTTCCTGAAGATGTAGTAGTTAAAAACGAGAATATGGCAGCATCACTTGCTGTACTTTCATCAAAAATTAATTTATAGAGGTGTAAAAAATGAAAGAAAAAAATTATCCCGTTGTTGATAGTGTAGAAACACTACTTCAAGCTATTGAAAGAGTAAAGAAAGCGCAAGAAGTATTTGCGACATACACTCAAGAACAAGTAGACAAAATCTTTTTAGCTGCTTCCCTTGCAGCCAATAATATGCGTATTCCTCTTGCAAAACTTGCAGTAGAAGAAACTGGAATGGGCGTTGTTGAAGATAAAGTAATTAAAAATCATTATGCTTCCGAATACATCTACAATAAATATCGTACAACCAAAACATGTGGTGTTTTAGAGGAAGATAAAGCATTTGGTATTAAAAAGATTGCTGAACCAATTGGACTTGTAGCTGCAGTAATCCCAACTACTAATCCTACATCAACAGCTATCTTTAAAACTTTAATTTGTTTAAAGACAAGAAATGGTATTATTATCAGTCCTCACCCTCGTGCAAAAGGATCAACAATTGCTGCTGCTAAAGTTGTGTTAGAAGCTGCAGTTAAAGCAGGAGCTCCTGAAGGAATCATTTCTTGGATTGATGTTCCAAGTCTTGAAATGACTAATTTATTAATGAAATCTGCTGATATCATCCTTGCAACAGGCGGACCAGGAATGGTTCATGCCGCATACTCAAGTGGAAAACCTGCCCTAGGTGTTGGTGCTGGTAATACTCCTGCCGTAATTGATGAATCTGCAAACATTGTTCTTGCAGTTAACTCTATTATCCATTCTAAAACATTTGATAATGGTATGATATGTGCATCAGAACAATCAGTTATTGTTCATAAAAAAATATATAATCAAGTAAAACAAGAATTTGCTAAACGTGGTTGCTATTTCTTAAAAGAAGATGAAATTGATAAAGTAAGAAAAACAATGATTATTAATGGCTCATTAAATGCTAAAATCGTTGGTCAACCTGCATGTAAGATAGCTGAACTTGCAGGTATAAGTGTACCAGAAGGAACTAAAATCTTAATTGGTGAAGTTGAAAGTGTTGAAATTTCTGAAGAATTTGCTCACGAAAAACTATCTCCAGTTCTTGCAATGTACTATGCAAAAGATATGAAAGATGCTTTCGCGAAAGCTGAACATCTAGTTGCAGATGGTGGATTTGGACATACTTCTTCAATCTATCTAGATGTAACTAAACAAAAAGCTTTACTTGATGAATTTGCTGAAAGAATGAAAACTTGTCGTATCTTAGTCAATACACCATCATCACAAGGTGGTATTGGTGACATTTACAACTTTATGTTAACACCATCTCTTACTCTTGGCTGTGGCTCATGGGGGGGAAATAGCGTTTCTGAAAACGTAGGTGTAAAACATCTATTAAATATTAAAACAGTTGCAGAAAGAAGGGAAAATATGCTTTGGTTCAGATGTCCTGAAAAGGTTTATATTAAAAAAGGTTGCCTACCTGTGGCATTAGATGAATTAAAAACTGTAATGAATAAGAAAAAAGTATTCATCGTTACTGATAGCTTCTTATTTAATAATGGTTATACTAAACCAATTACTGATAAACTTGATTCAATGCATATTGAACATACAACATTCTTTGATGTTGCTCCAGACCCAACTTTAGCAAGTGCCAAAGCTGGTGCTAAAGAAATGAGCTTATTTAAACCTGACTGCATCATCGCCCTTGGTGGTGGTTCTGCAATGGATGCTGCAAAGATTATGTGGGTATTATATGAACATCCAGAAGTAGACTTTATGGATATGGCAATGAGATTTATGGATATCCGTAAACGTATCTATACCTTCCCTCATATGGGTGATAAGGCATACTTTATTGCTATCCCAACATCTGCTGGTACTGGTTCTGAAGTTACTCCATTCGCGGTTATCACTGATGAAAAAACAGGAATCAAGTATCCACTTGCTGATTATGAATTACTACCAAAAATGGCAATTATCGATACTGATTTCCATATGAGTGCTCCTCGTGGTTTAACTAGTGCATCAGGTATTGATGCAGTATCTCACTGTTTAGAAGCAATCGCTTCAATGATGGCAACTGATTATACTGACTCTCTTGCAAAACAATCATTAAAGATGATATTTGAATACTTACCACGTGCTTACAACGATGGCCAAAATGATGTTGTTGCTCGTGAAAAAATGGCTAATGCTGCCACAATGGCTGGTATGGCTTTCGCGAATGCATTCCTTGGTGTATGTCACTCAATGGCTCACAAACTTGGTGCTTTCCATCACTTACCTCATGGTGTCGCAAACGCTCTAATGCTTGATGAAGTAATCCGCTTCAATTCAAGCGAAACTCCACATAAGATGGGTACATTCCCACAATATGATCACCCACATACAATGGCACGTTATGCTGAAGTATCACGTGAACTTGGATTTGGTGGTTCATCAGATGAAGAATCTGTGGAAAACTTAATTAAGACTCTTGATAAGTTAAAAGAAGAAATTGGTATTAAACCTACTATTAAAGATTATGTACCAGATGAAAATGCCTTCTTATCAACTCTTGATGAAATGGTTGAACAAGCATTTGATGATCAATGTACAGGAGCTAACCCTCGTTATCCATTAATGAGTGAAATTAAACAAATGTACTTAAATGCATATTATGGAAGAAAATTCAAAGAACAAGAACTTCCAAATCAAAATAAATAGTATTCGTAGGAGGAATAAACTATGAAATTAGAACATGTCATAGCGAAAAGAAAAAACAAAACTATATATCGTGATGGTGATAATGTTGTTAAAGTATTTGATCCAACTTATTTAAAAACTGATGTTTTAAATGAAGCATTAAACCAAGCAAGAGTAGAAACAACAGGATTAAATGTTCCGAAAATTAAAGCTGTAACTATGGTTGATGGCAACTGGGCAATCGTAACAAACTACATTGAAGGACAAACCTTAGAACAATTAATGATTGAAACTCCTGAAAAAGCTGACAAATATCTAGAACTATTTGTTGATCTTCAACTTGAAATTCAATCAAAGACTTGTCCAATGTTAAGTAAGTTAAAAGATAAAATGAATCAAAAAATCAAAAAAGCTGATCTTGACGCAACAGTAAGATATGATTTACATACTCGCCTTGAAGGTATGCCAAAACATAATAAACTTTGTCATGGAGATTTCAACCTATCCAACGTAATTATTGCACCAGATGGCACTCCTTATATTCTTGACTGGGCTCATGCTACGCAAGGTAATGCTTCAGCCGACGTCGCAAGAACATATCTAATCTTTAAATTACATGGAGAAAATATCCTTGCTGAAAAATACTTAGATTTATTCTGTAAAAAAAGCAATACTCCAAAAACATATGTTCAAAAATGGATGCCAATCGTTGCTGCATCACAATCAGTTAAAGGAAATGAAGAAGAACGAGAATTCCTACTTTCATGGGTTAATGTTGTAGATTACGAATAAAAACAACTTAATTTGAATATAGGAAGTACAAATAATGAGAAAGTTTGACACTGAAGTTCAATATTTAAAATATAAAGTAATAAGAGAAGTAGCACGTGCCGAATGGGAAGGAAAATTAACTGAAAAAACCTTAGATATCCCTAAAATTATTGTTCCTGGTAAAAAATCAACAATGCGTTGTTGTGTATATAAAGAACGTGCAATAGTACTAGAACGTATAAAACTTGCAATGGGTGGTAATCCTAAGAATCCTAATGTTATTGAGGTAATTGATATTGCTTGTGATGAATGTCCAGTAGGTGGATATAACGTTACAAATGCATGTCGTGGTTGTCTTGCTCATCGATGCGAAGCGGCTTGTAAATTTCATGCTATTTCCTTTGATAGTGATCACGTTGCCCATATTGATAAATCCAAATGTGTAGAATGTGGATCATGTGCCAAGGTATGTCCTTATAGTGCTATCCAAAACTACAAGAGACCTTGTGAAACCGCATGTAAGGTAAAAGCCATTTCAATGGGTGAAGATAATCAAGCATCAATTAATAATGATAAATGTATATCATGTGGTGCTTGTGTTTACCAATGCCCATTTGGTGCAATTATGGATAAATCATTTATTGTTAATGCTATTGATATTATAAAGAATAGTGACAATGGAAATAAATTTCAAGTGTATGCGGTAGTAGCCCCAAGTATTGCTAGTCAGTTTGTCTATGCAAAACTAGGTCAAGTAATTTCGGGAATCAAAAAACTTGGATTTAATCAAGTAATTGAAGCTGCTCTTGGTGCCGATATGGTCGCAAAAGCGGAAGCAAAAGAATTAGCGGAAAAAGGATTTTTAACAAGTTCATGTTGTCCTGCTTTTGTATCATTCATTGAAAAGAATTTTCCAACTTTAAAAGAACATATCTCACATAACTTATCACCAATGGCGACAATTGCAAAGTTTATAAAAGAACATGATAAAACTGCCAAAGTAATCTTTATTGGTCCTTGTACAGCTAAAAAAGCTGAGGTAATGAAACCAGAAGTAAAAAAATACATTGACGTTGTCTTAACCTTTGAAGAACTTCAAGCTCTATTCGCAAGTAAAGATTTAGATATCAAAGAACTAGAAGAAGATAGTTTAGACAATGCTTCATACTTCGGTAGAATCTTCGCACGAAGTGGTGGTTTAACGGAAGCCGTAAATGAAGCTATGAAAGAACAAAACCTTGAGTTTGAAGTAAAACCAATTGCATGTAATGGTATTGAGGCATGTAAGTTAGCTCTTCTAAAAAAATCAAAGAATGTTTTAGATGCTAACTTCATAGAAGGCATGGCTTGTATTGGTGGCTGTATTGGTGGTGCTGGTTGCTTAACCCATGGTGATAGAAACACTGCAGAAATCGATAAATATGGTAAAAGTGCTACCGAAAAAACCATCGAAGACGCTATTATGAAATATAACTAAAAGGAAGGCTTAAAAATCTTCCTTTTTCATATTACCTTAAAAGTTAAATAAATTGCTAGAAACAACATAATGTGTTATAATAATAAGGAATGGAAGAATACCCAAGAGGTTGAAGGGGCTGGCTTGGAAAGCTAGTAGATCGGTAACACGGTGCGAGGGTTCGAATCCCTTTTCTTCCGCCATTTTAGTAAAACTTTGATAATAGTATTCTATTATCTTTTTTATTGAGTTAATCTTATTAATCAAATTAGATGAATAAAATGAAAAAAAGTGCTATAATAATTAAAGATTAAATAAAGAGGTACTACTTATGAATAGTTATGAAAAACTAGCAGAATTAATTTTCCCTGATGTCAAAGAAACCATCGAAGACTTAGAAAAAAGATATCCTAAACGTAACCTACCAGAAGGAGCAATCGTATCAAGATTTGCACCTAGTCCTACAGGATTTTTACACACAGGTAGTTTATTTACATCTCTAGTTAGTTGGCGTTTCGCAAAACAAACTAATGGTGTATTCATGTTTAGACTTGAAGATACTGATACTAAACGTGAAGTAAAAGGTAGTGATGTTGACTTATTAAAGCAACTTGCTATATTTGGTATTATTCCTGATGAAGGATTTATGGGAGAAGGTAATCCTGAACTAGGTTTATATGGACCATATCGCCAAAGCGATCGTGAACAAATCTACCGTACAGTAATTAAAGAAATGGTTAAAAAGAATTTAGCTTATCCTTGCTTTTGTTCTCAAGAAGAGTTAGCTTCCTTAAGAGCATACCAAGAAGAACATAAGTTAAACCCTGGATACTATGGTGAATTTGCTAAATGCTCAAAACTAACACCAGAAGAAGCCATTGAAAAAATCAATAATGGTGAAAAATTTGTTATGAGATTCCGTTCTCATGGTTGCTATACAAACCGTGTTAAAGTTCATGACTTAATTCGTGGAGATTTAGAATTAGCTCAAAATGATCAACACATCGTAATATTAAAGAGTGATGGTCTTCCAACTTATCATTTTGCTCATCTATGTGATGACCACTTCATGCGTACTACTCATATTACACGTGGTGAAGAATGGCTTGCAAGTCTTCCTATTCACATTGAATTATTTGATGCTCTTGGATTCGAAAAACCTGAGTATGCTCATTTACCAGTAATAATGAAGTTAGATAACGGAAATAGACGTAAACTTTCTAAAAGAAAAGATGCGGAAGCAGCTGTGTCTTACTTTTTAGAAGAAGGCTATCCTGTAGAAGGTTTCTTAGAATATCTTTTAACGATAGCTAATTCTAACTTTGAAGAATGGCGCTTACAAAACATGAACGCAAATATTTATGATTTTAAACTTTCATTTGATAAGATGACCCTTGATGGAGCTTTATTTGACCTTGCTAAAGTTAAAAACATCTGTAAAGAAAGACTTGGCCGTCTAAACAAAGAAGAATTTACTAAACGTGCATACGAATATGGTAAAACTTATGATCATGCTTTATGTGAATTAATTGATCGTGATCCAGAATATTTCAAATCAATAATTAATATTGAAAGAGAAAAAGAAAATCCACGCAAAGACTATGAAACATTTAAACAAATATATCCTTTAATTGCTTTCTTCTATGATGATCTATATGAAGAATTACTAAATACAACAGAACTTCCATTTAATGAAAACATAAGTAAAGAAGATATTATCAATGTTCTTACTTCATATAAAGAAAACATGGGTCTTGAACTAACTGAAGAAGAATGGTTTAACAATTTAAAACAAATTGCAACTAAATGTGGTTTCTGTGATAATATGAAAGTTTATAAAAAGAACAAGGAAGCATATAAAGGAAGTATTGCTGATGTATCTGAAATCATCCGTATTACTGTATCTACAAGAAAGAATACTCCAAATCCTTATTACGTATTAAGAATACTTGGTAAAGAAAGGGTAGAAAGTCGTATCAATAAAATAATTGAAAAATTAAACTAGGGGATTAGTTCCCCTAATATGGCCTGATGGTGAAGCGGTTTAACACATCGCCCTCTCAAGGCGACATTCGCGGGTTCAAACCCCGTTCAGGCTACCATTAAAGTCGGTCAAAAAGTCTTTTGTAGACTTTTAAAAAATAAGCTATTTTCGCAATAATTCATAGTTAAACTATGATGAAATGCTGAAAATAGCCATTTTTTTATTCAAAAAGTGTAGAGCTGTACGGGGAGTTGAACCTTCGTTTTTTACGGCTAGACTGGGGGAGTTGAACTAATTTCAAATTTTAGGAACAAGGGGATTTGAATATTAGTATCATTACCAACTTTTAAGCAGGTTTTAAGGCCTTTGTCAGTTCTTTATCCAAAACAGGAGTAAATATAGGTAAAAGCATATTGAAAAAAACGTTGGCGATATATTAACGCTTTCATAATTATTAATTTTTTTATTTAAAATTCTTAAATAAATAAAATACTTGCATTATTTTCCATATTATGGTAAAATGTAGTTGTAATATATTAATATTTCCTAAGTCTGCTTTAATACACTCTTAAGAAAAATATATACTGACTAGATACAAGCTCTCTTAGGAAAAGGGGGCTTTTTTTGCCTGAAAATAGATTATTATGTGTAAAGTTCATATAATAATAGTGATAAAACATAAAAGATAGTATGGGGAGGTACTAGTATGTTAATTTATTTAGTATTAAAACGTATCATCAAAGAGCTAGTTGGCCATAGTATACGGCCAGAAGTATACTAACTATATTAATAATGAAAGGAGATGAAAAGTAAAAATGAAAAGAATAATTGTATTATTGATGATGCTTATTAATAAGGAAATGTTAACTAATGACAAAGATTTATTTACTATACGGAGTGATTATCTTTGAAAGTTTAGTTGAATATAATAATATTGAAAGGAGTGATTTAAGATGAAAAAATTATTATTGATGTGTTTTATGTTAGTAAGCGTTTTGTTGATGGGGTGTGAAAATAGTATGATTAATAAGTATAATGTAAAATTATATGATAATATTACTGAATCGTTTAGTAATACTTTTGTAAAAGAGCATATAACATATGGAGCATATTTTGAAGATATTGTATATGATGATGAAAAAATTTCTAAGGACTATACTATATCAGTAAATTCACAAGTAGAAGCAATGAATATTTTTGATGAAATACCATTTGAAATTAATTTTGAAAAACAAAATATAATAATATATATTTATACAACAAAGTATAATTCAGCCAGAGTAGAATTAACTAAAGTTGTATTAGACAATAATATATTTAATTTATATATAAAAGAAAATATAGGTGGAATAGGAACAGGCTCTGCAACTATTCCAACAACAAAATTTATAGTCGTTATAGCAGATAAAATTGATCAATGTCATTATAATTTTATAATTTAGTGAGGAAAATATGAAAAATACTTTTGATTAAGATTTATTTAATGAATATGGTGATTATCTTTGAAACGTTAGTTGAATATATAATAAATATTGAAAGGAGTGACGTGAAATGAAGAAAGTATTTTTAGTTTTCATGAGTTTAATGTTAATAATGTGTTTAGCTGGTTGTAATACAATAAATAAAGATGATTTTGAATGCATTATTGATGTGGATAAAACGAATGTTAAGGTTGGAGAAACTATTAAAATTAGAGCATTTATTAAAAATAATATTAAAAAAAGCATTAAAATACAAGCTGCGCATACTGATTTTAAAAAAATTGAAGATAGCATAATGATAGGTGTTTTTAATGAATTTGAAGATCATGATTTTATGATTAATTCAAAAGGTGGACCACTAAAAAAATTTAAGATAGAAAAAGACACTGTAATTGAAAAAGAGTTGGAATATGAAATCATATCGTTAAATAATCTAGAAGTAGAAGCTCAATTTTATTTTTATATTAATAATGAATTAGTAATCATCAAAAGTAATGTAATAAGAATATTCGTTGAGGAGTAATATGAAAAAATATTTAGAATTATAACATTTTGTTTAATTTTTTTTGTAATTATTCTATGTTCAGATGCTAATAGTGTATTTGCAATAAATGACAATAGTAGTTTATATTATGAAAATTGTAATAAAAGTATTTTAATTTTTAATGATGTTGTTCAGGCATTTAAAAATGAAAATAAACTTAGAAGTGGAGATTTAAATAATAATTATTCAGATAACTATGCTGGCTCATATTTGGATGAAAATGGAATATTAAATGTTGGATATGTAGATGATGTAAATTTACCAACATATGATAATCAAGTAATTTATATAAAAAGAAATTATTCATATAATTTATTGTTGGAAATTTAAAATGCTGTTACAACAAAAATGATAGACTATAATGTGAATTCAGTTTCATTAGATGAACAGTCAAATAAAGTAAATGTTTATTTAAGTGAGCCGGAATATGCAAATTTGCTAATTTCATATTTAAGAGAAAATAATTTATATTTTTCTAAAGCAATAAATATAATTATCGATGCTGAAAGTGAATTAATTCCTCATAAAAAAACTGCATATGGAGGAGATAAAATTAGTTATTCAGATTCTATTTTTTTTGAAAGTTACGGAACTATTTGTGTGAATGCATATGATAACGAAACGGGAAAATATGGGGTTTTAACGAACGCTCATGTAGCTGAATCTAATACAATGATGTACCATGAGGGTAATATTTTACGAGGAAGTAAACTTGGTAAAGCTACAAAAAGACAACATAGTGGAACAATTGATGCTGCTTTTGTTCCATATAATATTAGTAACAAACTCTTTCTTAGGAATATAGAGGAGTTTTTTGCTTATTAATAAGGAGGTGTTAACTAATGACAAAGATTTATTTATTGTTCGGAGTGATTATCTTTGAAAGTTTAGTTGAATATATTAATAATGAAAGGAACGATATAAAATGAAAAAATTATTAATAATATTTTTTATGTTAGTTATTACATTTGTGATGGTTGGATGTAGTAGTGAAAATAATAATGAATATTATAAATGGAATAATTACGAAGCAGTCTATGTTACAATTGATGATAATCAATCGAATGATGTTTTTCTAAATATCAACAAGAGTTTTGAAAAATATCAGTATAAAAAAGCATACATTGTAAATAAAAAAATAGATAATAATTGTGTTATAAGTTTAACAATACTTTTTGTAATAGATGATAATTTGGATAAATTTATTGCGAATTTAAAAGAAGACCCAAATATTAAGTCTTATGAAATTTGTAAGGATTTACCTTATGAATCAATTGATAATAGATATTTTGAATATGAAAACAATACTATTAAAGTAGGAGATGAATTAAAAATATCATTGCGTGGAGGCGAAGATAGTGATATTTATCAGCCAAAATTTGTCTATGATTCTTTTTATATAACACCTATTGATTATGATGAAAACAAAGATTATAGCGTAGATTATTTCGGTGAAGTTGATAATATTTCTTGTATGGAAAAGTATAAAGACAAATTATTAGTGATTTTAAATACTTTAAACTATTATGAATTAATCAATACAATGGACATACTAGCTAGAACTGATTATATTCAACAAATATATTTCAATTATATATGTGTTATACCACCTATATGGGAAATAAGTGATGAAGAAATTGTTGATGTAACAATAAATGATGATAATAGTATAACTATTAAAGCTTTAAAGTCGGGTGCAGTTAATATAAAATATGATGGTATTGAATGTAACATAACTATAAATAATAAATAAGCGTAGAAAGGGTTAAAATGGGTTCTATAAATTCTTTTATGCATTTATGACAATTATTTTATGGTATTTGTACATATAAAAGATAGTAATAAAAATTAGTTTTGACGTATAATATTATCGTCAAAATAAAGCCATATAGGAGTAAATTCAAAAGATTAAATTGACAAAAAATTTAATAATTTTACAATAATCACACTTATATAATACCGATTTTAACAAAAACAAAAAAACGGTACAGTATAATTGACTTTATTATTAAAATATTATATAATATAATCGGTGATGATAAAATGAAATTATTTAAACGAGAAAACTATTTATCTAAAATTAGAGGATTTTACCATACTAATGACATTATTAAAGTGATTACTGGAATTAGACGATGTGGAAAATCTAGTTTAATGAAAATGATAGCAGATGAAATTATCGAAAACGGAGTAGATAAAAAAAATATAATTTATATTAATTTAGATAAAAAAGGATTTAATCACATTAAAAAAGCAGATGAATTAGAAAAGTTAATTGATTCCTTATCAAATGTAAAAGGTAATAAATATTTGTTTATTGATGAAATTCAAAATGTGGAAAATTTTGAAGAGGTTGTAAATGCTTATCGTGAAGAAGATGAATATTCAATATTTATAACAGGATCTAATTCATATTTACTAAGTGGAGAATTAATTACTAAACTAACAGGTAGATATATTGAATTTGAAATGTTTCCATTAACTTTTGAAGAATACTTAGGAATGAAAGAATTTTATAAATATAGTGTTAATCCTAATTTATTAATTGAATTAAATAATTATATTATAGAAGGCGGATTTCCTCGAACGATGTTCTTTGATAATTTGAATGATAAAAGAACTTATGTTAAAGGAATAGTGGAAGAAATATTTAAGAAAGATATTAAATCAAGATGTGTAATAAGGAGAGAAGAAACATTTGATTTAGTAATGAATTATATAATAAATAATTTTGGGTGTACTACAAGTATAAATAATATTTTAGATAATTTAAATAAATCTGGATTAGGTATTAGTAAAACTACATTACTTAGATATATTAAATGTTTGATAGACGCAAAAATTTTATATGAGTGTGATAGATTTGATATGAAATTAAAAAGATCTTTATTAGGCGAAAAAAAATATTACATAGCTGATTTATCATTTACATATGTTAGCAATCCTGATAGTAGAATTAATTATGGCCCAGTTCTTGAAAATATAGTTTATACATACGCAAGGTCAAAAAATTATACTGTTTCAATAGGTAGAATAGGAAAACTAGAATGTGATTTCATAATGATAGACAAAGAATTAAATTATTCTTATGTTCAAGTTGCGTACACTATTCTAGAAAGTAAGAAAACAGAAGATAGAGAATATACGCCTTTAGAAATGATAAGAGATAATTATCCAAAGTATGTCGCAACCACAGATTATTTAATACAAAAAAGAAATGGAATAAAACATATTAATTTGATGGAATATTTGAAAAATGGTAGTTTATTCTAAAATGCCACATCAATTGAAATCTATTTGTCTTCTTAAAAGATGATCTACTTTTTGTCTTATAGGGTATTTTAACCAAATATGGTTAGAATATCCTATTTTTTTAAACACTACACTTTTTCTTCAAAAGACTAGGTTAAACTTGTCATGAATTTATTAGAGATAATGTAAAAAATAAATTATTTGTGAATATTCTCACTTTAGTTGAATCATAATTCAGCAATTAGTTTATGGTAATATAAAAATATTATGATATAATATTAGTGTAAGCTTACTAAAAAACTAAATAAGAGGAGAAAATAATTATGAATATTGGTCAAAAGATTAAAGAATTAAGACAAGAAAATGATCTTACTCAAGAAGAACTTGCTGAAGAATTAGGTGTTAGTTTTCAAGCCGTATCTCGTTGGGAAAATAGTACTACATATCCTGATATTACAATGCTTCCAATTATAGCTAGTATGTTTAATGTTACAATTGATTATTTACTTGATATGGATTCATATAAAACAAAAGAAGAAATAGATAAAACTTTAGAACAAGTTGATACATTATTCAATGAGGGAAAAACTAAAGAACGAGAAGTAATATTGGAAAATGCATTGAAAAAATTTCCTAATAATTGGGATATAAAATATCGATTAATGGGGGTTTATTTCACAATTTCAATTACCTATCCTGAATGTCTGGAAGAGTATGAACAAAAGTCTATCAAGTTAGCAAATAATATCTTAGATAAATGCTTAGATGATTCTATTAGATATCTTGCTATGCAACAATTGATTTTAATTTATACTTCAAGAAAAGAATTAGATAAAGCAAAAACAATAGTTGAAAAACTACCAAATATGATTGTTACTCGTGACTGGTTTTGGCCAGATGTTGTAACAGGAGTAGAAAGAATAAAGGCTACACAACATATATTTGAAAATTTAGTTGAGTTATTCTATTCAAAATTAATAACAACATACGGAAGAGCTGAAGTTGGTAAAAGAGATATTCAACTTTTAAAATATAAAGAATTTTTAGATATAGTATTTGAAAATAAAGATTATGGATTTAATTATAGTAGACTATCAGATATTTATATGAGATGTGCTAAGGACCAAGCACAAATTATGAATAAAGAAAAGACCCTTGATTATATCAAAAAATCATATTTTTATCTTAAAGAATTTGTTACTATGTATGTTAATAAAAAAGTATTAAAAAATACAAGTTTTTTAGTAGATAGATTAGAAGATGATCCTACTAAATGGGTATTTAGTAATGATATTAACGAATATTATAAAGAGTTTTCAAATGATTTGAAAAATGAAATATTTGATTTTGTTAGAGGAGAAAAAGAATTCCAACAAATAGTTGAAGAATTAAATAAAGCATAAAGAATTAATCTAGTAATTCTTATTATAATTGATTGTATTTCGTAAATTCTTGCATTTTAAGGGGTATTTTGACCCTCACAAATTTATATAATCATTTATATAATCAAAAGGAGGAGCTTCACAAAGTTCCTTTTTTGCTTATTAATTAAACCATAAATTAAAACCATAAGAAATTATGTTGAAAAATATTCTTAAAAAAAGTATAATAATTAATAGAAACATGCGAACCATTTTTATAATTTATACACTACATGGGTGTAAGAGGTAAAGACTTTATGAATGAAAAAGAACAATTAATTGAACAACTATTAACCCAAATGGATAAAGTATTCTTTTATTGTGTTAAACGATGCAACAGTAGAACTGATGCTGAAGATTTATCACAAGATATTCTTCTTGATATTATTGTAAATATTAATAAAGGAATAAAAATAGAAAACTTTGATTTCTATCTTTGGAAAATATGTAAAAATCATTATAGTAAATATGTAGATAGAAAAGTAAAAGATCGAGAAAACTTAACAATAGTTGAAGAAATAGATAAACCCGGGAATGAAATTTCTTCATTAGATGAACTTATTAATTCTGAACAAATATCAAGAATTAATTCGGCAATAAAATTATTATCCAAAGATTATTCAGAAATCCTATATTCATATTATATAGAAGATAGATCATTATCATTTATAGCAGAAAGATTAAACTTACCTCTTGGAACTGTCAAAAGAAGATTATTTGACATAAGAAATAAACTTAAGGAGTATTTAAAAATGGAAAAAATAAATGGAAAAAAAGCATTTGTCCCAAAAGAATATCAAACACATCGAAATGGTGGTGCATCCATAGATCCTGAAGATTATACATATGGACTGATTGAACAAAACTTACTACTTCATTCATATGGCAATCCATGTAGTTTAGAAGATTATGCAATGGAAATGGGAATAAGCCTACCTTACATTGAAAATATAGTAAAAACTTTAGAACAAGTTACGTTATTAATAAAAGATGAAAAAGGTAAATATTTAACTAATTTCATAATGGTTGATAAAAATATAGATTTAAAAGTATTAAATTTAATTAAACAAAGATCAAGTGAATATACAAATTTAATAGTAGAATATTGTAAAAAACACTTTGATGAATGGAAAAGATTAGTAAATAATCCTTTATTAGATGATAATAAATTAATGTGGTCTTATCTATTTAGTATTAGTAGAAAAGTAGAATGCCTAGATTGTACCAAAGAAGAAACCTTAAAAAACATGAGAAAACACGGCCATATTGTTGAAGGTGGTAGTTGGGATTTTTGTATGTCTGAAATATATAAAACTGACTTTAATACTTTTCATATTAATGAATATATGATAGGAAATGGTGTAATTGGAATACAAGGATTAATTTATCCTGGTCAAAGAGAGATAGAAGGAATTAATTCTGAAGCGTTAAAATGTATCCGCTGGGAAAACAGTGCCAACATCGATGCAGATTTTGAATTATTTGGCTATCTACTTAAAAATAAAAACATCAAGTATTCAGATTGTGTTTATACATTAAAATCATCTGTTGATAAAATGGTAGAAGAAAATTATTTAAAAATTGAAGATGATATCATAAAATTTAACTTCCCACTACTTAATTTTGAAAATGCTAAAATAAATAAAGAAGATGACTATAGTGATGAATTACTTCCAGCAAAACTAAAACGAAAAGAAATTACTAAAGAAATTGAAGAAATATTTAAAGATGTAATTCCTGAATATTTATATAAAGATTTAACTTACATTTCAAGCACATACTTTATTGGTAACATAAGACAATATGTTGTTATAGCTTTTGAAAAAGAAGGTTTAATTAAACCAATCTATGAAAAAAGATTTGTTTATAATATGTTTTGTTGGGAAAGAAAATAAACACACAATAAACTATAGCATTTATAAAATGCTTGCATTGCTATTCATATTATGGTAAAATATAGTCGTAATATATTAATATTTCCTAAGTCTGCTTTAATACACTCTTAAGAAAAATATATACTGACTAGATACAAGCTCTCTTAGGAAAGGAGGGCTTTTTTGCTTGAAAATAGATTATTATGTGTAAAGTTCATATAATAATAGTGATAAAATTAATAAAACATAAAAGATAGTATGGGGAGGTACTAGTATGTTAATTTATTTAGTATTAAAACGTATCATCAAAGAGCTAGTTGGCCATTGTATACGGCCAGAAGTATACTAACTAAATTAAAAGTGAAAGGAGATAAAAAATAAAATGAAAAGAATAATTGTACTATTTATTATGCTTATTTTAAGCATAGTACTTGTTGGATGTAGCAATGATAATACTATTCTGTACAATGCAGTAATGGTAAATAGCGGAAGTATTGACGGTGTTCAAACAGTTAATTATTTTAAAGAAGACTTTTTATTAGAAAATAAAGTTTCAGGTGTGTATTATAAAAATGAAAATTATGATCCAACTAATCCGGAAAGTGAGGAATATATTTTTGATGAAAGTTCACCAAAGACAATTACATATGTTCTAGATTCATTAGATAAGTATGAACAAGTTTTTAATAAAAATTATGAAATTGATTATGATAAAGAAATATTAATTTTATATTTATTTGCTGATACAAATTGTACATATAGTTTAAATAGTGTTGAATTAAATAATAATAATTTAAAAATAACATATAAAAGTAAAATTAACGTTACGACTGAACCTAAAAGAACTTTTATTCTTATAAAAATGGATAAAGTAGAATTTGAAAATATTGAATTTATTTAGAATTAAAGGATAATTTTATGAAAATGAGTAAAAAAATTAATAAATAGAGAGCAAGTGCTATATCCATTTACTAGTCTAATCAGATGTGGAAAATGTTGTGAAACATATTAACATAAAATAGCAAATTCTATGTACACGGCGAAAGTAAAATCATTAACAACAAATGAAGAATATAACATAGATTATTCAGCAAATGGTGAACCTAGTTTATATCTTGGATGGACTATTGCATATGATATGAAGAATATAACTACTGTTTTAAATAGTAATTATGAAATTAATTACGCTTATAATGCAAGTGGCATAAGAACTTCCAAAGTAGTAACAAAAAATAATAGTACAACAACAACCCAATATATTTTAGATGGAACAAATATTATTAAAGAAATTAGAAGTGGTGAAAATAATGCAACTTTACAATACTTCTATGATTCAAATAATGAAATTGTTGGATTTACATATAATAATGTTAAATATTTATATTTAAAGAATCTTCAAAACGATATTATAGGAATTGTTGACAGCAATAATAATATTGTGGTAAAATATTATTACAATGCATATGGTAGAATAATTAATAAAGTAGATACTTCAGGAATTAATTTAAGTGATATTAATCCATTTAGATATCGTGGTTACTATCAAGATGATGAAACAGGATGGTACTATCTAAATAGTAGATATTATGATATAGAAACATTTAGATTTATAACAATGGATGATGTTGATTATCTTGGTGCAAGTGGAAGTGTATTAAGTTATAACCTTTATAGCTATTGTGAAAATAATCCTATAAATAATGAAGATTCAACAGGTAATTATTCTAAAAAAATGTTGATTAAAGAGTCATGGCTATTTAATTTAGCAAGTTTAATAGGAATAAATATTAGTGATGATAAATTATCTAAAACAATTAGACAAGACATATTTAGTATAAATTTATTTTTAATAAAAATGACTTTATCAGTTTCTTTAGGATTAACTTCAAATTATAAAGCAGGGATAACTTTAAATTATACTAGAGATTCAATAGGAATTTCATCAAGTACAGGATTGGGCAAAGGATATTCTATATCATATTCATATACGCTAAAATGGAATAAAATTATAAGAACAGTTTCATTAGTATATTGTGCATTTAATTATGGACTATTTGTTAGTTTAAACTTATATTTTGAAATAAGACACATTGCAACAGCTGCTTTAGCTGTAGCCTGCGTATATGCACCACAGTTTTCATCAGTGTTGCCTAAATTAGTTACGAAATCCAAGACTTCCTCTGTAGTTGCTATAAAATCAATAGCTGCTATAACGAGATTTGCATTTGGCTTATAAGGAGGCATAAATGACAAGAACAAAAAAAATTTTATTTAGTGCGATTGGTATTATTGCTATTGTGATAATTATTGTAATGATTAATGGTATATCGTTTGTTACACCAACTCGAATCTTTTCAACAAAGTATTATAGTGATCCAAAAAGAGCGTTTGAAAAAGAATATACACCTTCGGCTGTAGAAGAAAATATTGAAATTATCAAAGATTTAGACCTGTATGATTTGGATGATAATAATACGTTATATTTTGGTATTACTAAAAACAATGATTTGATTGCTTGTACAATGCACAAAAAAAATGATAAGTATTTTTATTCAGGTTTTTACGAATTGTATGATTTAAATAAATATAAGGAAACTTTTTCATCAATAGATCATACGAGTAATTTATTTGATGAACGCGGAAAAAAGTTTTCAACATGTAAATGGGTTTTAACATCTGACATTAATGAAATTGATGGAAGTAACTATTATAAACTTAAAACTTTAGATTTTGATAATGAAAAGATTCAATTGTATTTATTAATAAAATAATACTTTAAGGAGTTATTATGCGTAAAACTTTTACTTTACTTTTATGTTTATGTTTTATTTCTTTTTTGACAAGTTGTAGTATAGCAAAGAAAAAAGAATGTCTGAATTATGAAAATTTTGAGAAGTTTCATTACAATAATAAAATATATTGTTTACCTGATAATTTTAATGAAATTTATTCCAAATTCAATTTTTATGGAAATAAACATCAAGTAGGATATACTATTGGAGTATATAATAAAATATATAAAACTTATATTCTTGATAATGACAAAGAAGAAAATATTTTATTTCAAGACAATGGTAGATATTTTTGGTTTAAAGAAGGATTTGTCTTTCCAAATATAGAAGAATCAGACGTTACTAAATTATTAATAGAAAAATTAGATTCAAAAGGATATATTATAAAAGAAAAAGAATATGGTTTAGAAAATATTTCTCTAAATGAATACTTTATTGAATATGCAATTGATCAAAATACTGATTCTTTTTTAAATAATGCAAATAACTTTTTGACATTTAGAATTAAGTATATTTATAAAGATTACATTATTACAAATTATTACGATAGAATTACAATTTATAATGACAAAGTTTATATTGAAAAATATAATGAATCTAATGAAAGAAAGATGTACATTGTAAATGACAAGTATGCTCTAAGTTTATATGATTGTATTTTAAGTATGGATTAAATTTTGTATTATTAATTTTTGTGTAATTGTATTACTTAAAACTAAAACATAGATGTGACAAATATAATGACTAAATAATAAAACTATTAGAGTATTACAAATATACTGAGTATAAAAAATAGTTTTTAACATTTTAATTGCGCTTATAATGCAAGTGGCATAAGAACTTCCAAAGTAGTAACAAAAAATAATAGTACAACAACAACCCAATATATTTTAGATGGAACAAATATTATTAAAGAAATTAGAAGTGGTGAAAATAATGCAACTTTACAATACTTCTATGATTCAAATAATGAAATTGTTGGATTTACATATAATAATGTTAAATATTTATATTTAAAGAATCTTCAAAACGATATTATAGGAATTGTTGACAGCAATAATAATATTGTGGTAAAATATTATTACAATGCATATGGTAGAATAATTAATAAAGTAGATACTTCAGGAATTAATTTAAGTGAAATTAATCCATCTAGATATAGAAGTTATTATCAAGATAATGAAACTGGATGGTACTATCTAAATAGTAGATATTATGATATAGAAACATTTAGATTTATAACAATGGATGATGTAAATTATCTTGGTGCAAGTGGAAGTGTATTAAGTTATAACCTTTATAGCTATTGTGAGAATAATCCTATTAATAATTCAGATTCTAATGGAAATAATATAATAACTGATTTTTTAAAAAAATTAATTAATTTTAATAAAAAGACAAAATTATTGACTATTAGTAGGTCTTTAATAGCTGGATCGATAGATTTAGTATTAGCAGTATTATGTATTATTCCTGCTTTTGCTCCAGTAGGAGATAGTATGATTCTTTTACAAGGAGTGAAAAATATAGGAAAATTATTTGGTAGATCATTTGTTGAAAGAGTATTTAAAAAAGTCTTTTCAAAAAAAATATTAAAAATTTTATTTTCTTTTATAACATGGGTTATAGAAAAGGTAACAGGATTTTTGATTAATTTTGCTATTGGAACAATATTTGATAAATTATTTGGTTTGTTTTGGTCTATGTCATCTTTGGGTAATTTTATTGGAGCAACATTTGATTTATGCGATGGCAAATATGATGGATATTTTAGAATATATGTAAGAGGTTAGTATGCAAGTAATAGTTTTTTCATCTCCGGGTTGTAAATTATATCAAGATAATAAATTAATGATTGAAGACATTCAAGAGAATCGTGACTTTGAATATGTATGTCATAAATATACTATAGAAAATACAGGTGATATTATTATTAAAGAAACATTTAATACTTTTATTTTAAGATTATTTATTAATTTAATAACTATTTTAACTGCAAGCAGTACATATAGATCTACTAATTTTATTGAAACACAGTATAAAGCATATAAAAAAAATAAAAAAATTGCTAATTTTGTTTTTATGCCTCTTTTTAGATTAAAAGGCAAAATTGCAATTAAACCTTTAAAATGCAGTGACGATACTCTTCTTTGTGTTTATTTATTAAAATCAAAAACGCCATTTTTTGTTGAAATATATGATGGTGCAATTGAGATCTTATATAACACGAGAAAAAATAAATTATAATACATATTAAATGTTGTTTTATATAAAAAATTATTTATACTAAGAACAAAAATGCTAAAAGAACTAAAAATATTAAATATTTGAAAAATTTTTTAAGTAATGATCTTAATTGTGATGTAGATTTATTAGATTTTTCATATGCTATGAATGTTTTTGATAAATTTCAAAGGGAACATTTAATAATATTAATGTAATTTGACTAGATAGAATTCGTTGGGGTTTTTAAAAAACCTATCTAATTATATAGAACCTATTTTGAAATTGCTGCTCCAATATCAAGCATTAAACTACAATTGCTAACTATGGCTTCTTGTTTTAGTAATAGATTAAGTAAGATCTAAAATGGGTTTAACAGTAAAAAAAGGTGGCATAGATACGAATAATACACATGATCATAGTGTGTATGTTATTGTTGGTAGGAAAAATAAATAAGTTTATTATGTATGTAGAACAAATAATGTTTTACTTGGAAAAGAAAATAAACACTCATTTAATAGAATTTTAAAATAGAGAACAAATAGAGAACGAATAAGGAACAAATAAGGAACGGAAATCTTGGCTTTTGTTTCTTATTTTGTTATAATAGATGTGGTGATAGATAACATGAAATTAGAGTTTAAAACAAAAAAATAGAACTCAAGATTTACTCTTGAGTTCATTTTAATTATTATCTTCAACAGGAATTACAAAACGTGAACAATACTTTCTTTCCGCAATCTCTCTACCTGAGTATGCCGCAATAATACCGATGGCACGAGGTAGTCCACATGGCTTTAAATTTCTCTTTTTTAATTCTTCATTAATTATTAACCAACAATTATCACTCTTTTCATAATCACCATAATAAAGAACCGACAAGGCTTTACATGCGGGTAGTACAATAGAATCTTCAGTTTCTTCTCTTATAGGTACACAAACATAAAATGGATATGGTTCAGTAGATATGTAGCCATTTAAAAAATCATTTCGGTCGAGAATATCAAAAAGCGGTTCATTGGAAAGAACACATCCCCTTTTAACACATTCAGTGTAGAATGCATACATGAGATCAAACTTATTTTTAGGAGTTAAACCAAACCCCTTTTTCATCATACATATTGTTTTAGGAAGGGTAATTACTTCAACTAAAATATCTCCTTCATTATGTGATTTAAGTATTAGTTCATCGACACTACGTTGTAAGGTTGCGAGCATCTTTTCTAAAGGCAAAAGAATTTTTGATATTTGGCCACCCGATTTATAAAAATCGATGATGTCTTCATTAGATAATCCCATATTTCTAAACTTTTCAATTTCTAAAATACGAGCAATATTGTAATTGTCATAGTATCTTCGGCCGCTTTCTTCAGATATATAAGCAGGTGTAATAAGTCCTTTTTCTTCAAGTCTCATGAGTGTACTTCTTGATATTCCACAAGCCTTGGCAGCTTCCGTAATTTGAAATAAATTGTTAAATTTTTTCTCCATAATTGCTCCTTTTCTCTTGACTCGTTCACATATGAACGTGTTATAATATATTATAGTACGATTATATATAAATGTCAATTTTAAAAACTTATTTTGTAATATTTTTTGACATTTATTTTATATAATTTACCATAAATATTAAATAAAAAGAATAAAAGGAGACATTTAAATGACAAAAGCAAAAAAGATTTTCACATTCTTTGTGTTATTTTTATTAATTTTTATTTCCGCATTTTCATTTTCACCCCAAGTTAATGCGGCTACAACTGAAAAGACTACCGACGGAAAATGGACAGGAAAAAATAAAACGGAAAACCTTGTAGCACTAACTGAAGGTAAGTTAAGTGAACAAGGTTGGGTGAGAACAATACCTGCTGAAGTTAAAGATGAAGTTGGAAAAACAAAAGGAGATGGGAATCTTGACAGTTTTACAGATCTATACGGAATCCAAGCAACTGGATCTTCAGATGATATTGGTAAAAAGAATTATTCCGATGGTGTATGGATAAGAATAAAACTATCAGATGCAGATATTGAAAAAGCTAACAAAGGTGATTTAACAATTGACGCTTCAGCTAGATATTATAGACAAACTGCAGCTGAACACTATTGTTCAGTTCAAATATTTTTTGAAACGGGTACTGATTATCAATCTCTTAGTGATGTTGGTACTAAGAAAAATGTTTCTAAAAATGGAACAGTATTAAGTATCAGTGGAAAAGTTCCAGCTGGTACCACTTCTTTTCGTTACTATGTATCCAACTGGGGAAGTCTTAGTGCTAGACCATTCATTGGTGATTTAAGATGTACATTAAGTGATACAACAGCACCAAAAATGACTTCAGTCACTTTTGATAATAGTAGTATTACCGATCAAGAAAATAATGTTGCGGTTTCCGGTAATACTCTTATATATGATTTAAACTTTGATGAAAAAATTAAATCAATCGAAAAAACTAGTACTTATACGGGTATTGCAACACTAATGTTTGAAGATGGATCAGATCCTGATCTTACTGCTTCACCAACCTTAGTACATGAAAATGGTAAATCAAAAGTTAGATATACTTTTACTTTACCAACTTTACCGGATATTTATCACATTGGAAAGTTATATATTTCAAACATAGACAACTTAAAAGTATTAGATGAAGGATCTAACGCTACAATCATAAGAGGTAGTGTAGATAGTCCAAAGATTCAGTATTATAGAAACATGAAAGTTACTATGAAACTTGTAGATTTAACTTATAGTGTTCAAGGTACCATTAAATATAATACAGATTTCATCGCGACATTAAAACCTAACAATGGTTATAATTTACCTAGTTCAATTATAATTACTATTGGAGGCAATAGATTAAGTACTAGTAAGTATACTTACAACCAAACTACAGGTGCCATTAGAATTAATGGAAAATCTTTAATCGGTGATATCAAAATTGAAGCAAGTGGGGTAGCTAAAAAATATAATGTAACATTTAATAAGCAAGGAGGAACTAATGGTTCTGATTCAGTTGTCGCAACATATGCGAAAGCCATGCCTACTATTACTATTCCAACTAGAAAAGGATATACTTTCTTAGGATATTACGCTGAAGAAAATGGTCAAGGTAAAAAATACTATAATGCTGATGGTACTAGTGCTACAACATACTATCGATATGTTGATATAACTTTATATGCAGCATGGAAAGTCAACACTTATTCAATTATATATGATAAGAATACCCCAGCTAATGCTAGTAGTACAATTGTTGGTTCAATGGATGATTCAATTCATACTTATGATACTGCTAAAACTTTATCTCGTAATGCATATTCTTTAGTTGGTTATACCTTTAAAGGTTGGTCTACTTCACGTAATGGTTCCGTAATCTATAGTGATGAAGAAAATGTTCTAAATCTTGTAGAAAGTGGAAGTATTACTCTTTATGCGGTATGGGAAGCTAACAAATATCAAATTAAATATAATTCTAATAAACCACTAGGTGCTTCTAGTAATATTTTTGGAAGTATGAATAATTCAAATCATACTTATGACGAAACTAAAACTCTTTCAGATAACGAATACTCTTTAGTTGGTTATACTTTTAAGGGTTGGTCAAAAATACTAAATGGTACTGTTGACTTTAAAGATGGTGAAGAAATTAGTAACTTATCAAGTGAAAATAGTGATGTAGTAAATCTATATGCGGTATGGGAAGTACACACATATAAAGTAAAATATAATAGTAATAAACCATTAGGTAGCACTGGTACAATTACCGGAAGCATGGCCGACTCTAGTTACAAATATGATAAAGAATATACACTAAGTGTTAATAAATTTAACTTAATTGGTTATACTTTTAAAGGCTGGGCTACAGTAAAAGATGGTGTAATAGTATACACTGATAAACAAAAAGTTAAAAACTTATCAAGTGAAAACAATGCTATAATTAATCTATGTGCAATATGGGAAGCAAATAAATATTCTATTACTTTTAATACAATGGGTGGAAGTTTCGTAAATAAAATAATAATGTCATATGATGAAGCTTTTTCAGATATAGTTCCACCAACTCGTAAGGGATATAATTTTGAAGGTTATTACACACTTCCAAACGGGGAAGGAACTAAATATTACAATGAAAAAGGTACGGCAATTTTCGCTAAGTATCATGATGATAGTGATATTACTTTATATGCGAAATGGTCACCAATTGTTTATAACATTGAGCTATATAGTGAAGGTAAATATGTAGGAGTTATCAAAGATGTCATATATGGCTATATGCGATTGCCATCTTGTCAAGACTTAGGTATCACCAAAGCCAACTATGATTTTGTCGGTTGGAATATCTATGAAGATCAAAACTGGAGTATGTATAATGCTAATGTTGATTATAACACTGGTCTTGGTGAATATGAAGGTCAAACCATAATTCTTTACGCAGCATGGCTTGAAAAAAATATTTATTCAATTAGTTATAACGCAAACGGAGGACTTGGGGCTCCAGGAATGATGCAAGCTCATGAGGATGAAACGATTACCTTAAGTAATCTTACTCCAACCAGAACTAACTACAAGTTCATAGGTTGGTCTACAAACCTTGATAATTTAACAGTAGAATACTTACCTGGTGATGACTTTACAATGAAAGATTCTCCAGTAACATTGTACGCGGTATGGGAACTTAATCCATCTCTTATTTATGATGCAAATGGTGGTAAGTTTACATATCAAGTAGAAACTCTATATCCTCAAGAAGGATCAAATGTAACGATTACCTCGATGATACCAACCTTAGATGGATATGTTTTTGTTGGTTGGAATGAAAACAAAGATGCAACAACTGCGACTTATAATGCTGGCGACATGTTTGTTATGCCAAGTGAAGATGTGGTTTTATATGCAGTATGGAAGAAAGCAGAATATACAGTTACCCAATCAGTAGCAGATGGATATGTAGTAAGTGGATTATCATCAAGTTATCAATATAACGATGAAGTAACATTCACTGTATCCGGAACAAAACCAAAAGTTTATGTAAATGGTGAATTAATAACTCCAGTAAATGACATTTATTCATTTACGATCACTAAAGATACAAAATTAATCATCACAGATGGTACAAAAGTTTCATTAATTTATTCCGGAAATGGAGGAATAAATGAACCTGTTGACAGAAATTCATATGATATCAATACTACTGCGTTAATCTCTACAATTGTCCCTACAAGAATAGGTTATCAATTTATCGGTTGGTCTACATTCAAAGAATCACTAAACCCAGATTATATACCTGGAAATGTCATTAATTTTGAAAGTGAAGATATAATCCTTTATGCAGTATGGGAAGCAAATAACTATCATATAACATATAATGCCAATGGTGGAACCGGAACAATGCTTTCTGATTTACTATCATACGATACTTCATTTAAACTTTCTAACAATGCTTATATAAAGAATGGATACACATTCCAAGGTTGGTCCTTAACTCCAACTGGTGAAAAAATGTATAATGATGGTGATGAAGTCATCAACCTTTCCTCCCTACAAGATGATGAAATAATCCTTTATGCCATTTGGAAAAAAACCATTACGGAAATTAATTTTATAACTGTTGATGGAAAAGATACAAACCTACCATTTACCATTGATTATGGTTTATATTTAAACACTGACAATCTAACTAAACCAAGTCGTGTAGGATACATTTTCTCTGGATATTACACAGGAATAAACGGTACTGGTGATTTAATGATAGATGCAAACCTAAATTCAACTTTATCAAGTGGTTGGAATTTAGATGTAGAATCAATTAACTTATATTCATACTGGACACCTATTACATATACAATAATCTATATGAATGGTCAAGTAGAGTGTAGTGAACAAACCATATCATATGATGACATATTCAATTTAATATCATTTGCGTCAATGGGAATAACTGCACCAAATGGATATCACTTTGCGGGATGGTCTATAATACCTTCAAGTAAAACAATTGCATATAATGATAATCAAAATATAACTCAACCATTAGAATCAAATGATGGTAACAAAGTATACTTATATGCAGTATTTGAAATTAATCAAAAATATAACATTAGTTACAATGCAAATGGTGGTATAAATGCACCAATTGATAATAATTTATATTATGTTGGTGATACTGTCACAATTCCAACTACTATTCCTACCCTAGAAGGATATAAGTTCTTAGGTTGGTCATATAATTATGAAAATAACCCAATTGATTTTTTATATGAAAATGATGGGTTTACAATTTCAACTTTATCTATGACAGAAGGAGGAATAGTACTATATGCGGTATGGGGAGAAGATAATACATTACAAAACCAAATCAATCAAGTTAACTCATTAATTAATCAATTACAATCATCAATTGAAAACATTAATAATATAAACGAGAGATTTGAACAAAACATTAATCAATTGTTAACAGATATGCAACAAGCTCAAGATATTCTAGATTCTTTAGATAGCACATATGTTACATATGAAGAATTAAACAAGTCAATCACAAACCTAAAGAATGAACTATCTGCTGCAGATGTAGCATTACAAGAAGCAATAAATGTAGTTCAAACTAACCTTGATAACGCAATCACAAGTTTAACTGATACAATTACTAATAATAAAACAGACATTGAAACTAAATTAAACGATGTAATTACAGCTTATGAACTAGCAGATACAGTTATTAATGGAAAGATCCAAGATCTTGAAAATAAAGATGTTGAATTAAAAGGTTTAATTGATGCTTTAACTACATCATCTGAAGAAGCAGATGTTGCATTACAAGAAGCAATAAATGTAGTTCAAACAAATTTAGATAACGCAATCACAAGTTTAACTGATACAATAACTAATAATAAAACAGATATTGAAACTAAATTAAACGATGTAATTACAGCTTATGAACTAGCAGATACAGTTATTAATGGAAAGATCCAAGATCTTGAAAATAAAGATGTTGAATTAAAAGGTTTAATTGATGCTTTAACTACATCATCTGAAGAAGCAGATGTTGCATTACAAGAAGCAATAAATGTAGTTCAAACAAATTTAGATAACG
>CAKPBI010000014.1 GCA_934140285.1 uncultured Bacilli bacterium | reverse complement strand
AACACCAATAAAAAAGTTTAGGGAGACCCTAAACTTCTTTATTGATAAACATTAACCCCAAACAAATTTATATAATCCTTTTTTCTTATAATCTCTTTCGTATTTTATTTGACTAAATTATGGAAATTTAGTATAATATTGTTGTTTTATAAAGGAGTTGATTTTTAATATGGATCCGCTGGTCCCCTTATCACAAGTATTAAGTATAAGTAATCCAAGCAATTTTATTGGTACACTCTTAATCATACTTGTTTTAATTATTTTCTCAGCTTTTTTTAGTGCAACAGAAACAGCATTTTCTTGTTGTAACCGCATTAGAATGAAAGTAAAAGCTGAAGGAGGCAGTAAATCTGCAAAATTAGTAATGAAAGTTCTTGATGGATATGATCGTTCATTAATTACTTTATTAATTGGTAACAACATTGTTAACCTAACCGCATCATCGCTTGCGACTGTTGTATTCATGATTGTATTTAATAATAATGAAAGTTTAGCAACTACTATTTCAACTGTAGTGATGACTTTACTTATTTTCTTTTTTGGTGAATCAGTACCTAAAAATATCGCCAAGAGAAATCCTGAAAAATACTCATGTATCTTCGTTTATCCGATAGTGGTATTACATGTATTTTTTTACCCTGTAATGTTAATTTTTTATGGTATAACTTTACTAGTAAAAAAGATTTTCCATGGTGATAAAGAAGAAGCCATCATGACTGAAGATGAATTCCAAACAATAGTAGGCATCGTTGAAGAAGAAGGTGGCATCGATGAAGAAGAAAGTGATATCATCCAAGCTGCTGTTGATTTTGGTGATATTACCGTTAAAGATGTTTTGACCCCAATTGAAAAAGTATTTGGAATTGACATTAAAAAAGCGTCGCGTAAAGAACTAATGAATATTTTACGCTCAACAGAATTTTCAAGAATCCCTATTTATGATGGTGATATTAAAAATATCATCGGTATCTTTCATGTAAGAAAATTCTTAAAGAGCTATATGAAATCTAAAACATATTCACCACGTTCAGCTATATCTGAACCTCTAATTGTTCGTGATACTTTTAAACTTGATGACATGGTTGATTTCTTTAAAGAGAAGAAAGTCCATCTTGCGGTTGTAAAAAATGAACAAGGAGAAACTTTAGGTATCGTTACGATGGAAGATGTTTTAGAAGAATTAATCGGTGAACAAAACTTAAAGCTTGCCTCAAAAAGTGAGGTGACTAAATAATGAATCTAGTTGAAATTTTAATTTCGGTAGCCATTATTGTCTTGATTGTCTTTTCAGCATTCTTCTCATCATGTGAGGTTGCTTACTCAACCGTTTCTAAATTTAAACTTAAAAATGAAGAAGAAAAAGGCAATAAGAAAGCTGCTAAAGTTTTAAAAGTTATTGATCACTATTCAGAAACTTTAACTACCGTATTAGTTGGTAACAATATAGTTAACATCTTAATCTCATCACTTGGTACTATCCTTGCGATTAGAAAATTTGGTGAAGATAAAGGACCTTTAATTTCTACTGTCTTTTTAACAATTCTTTTGTTAATATTTGGTGAAATTTTACCAAAAGTTCTCGGAAAAAGATTTAACTATAACTTATCTTTAATTTATACCCCAATCTTTAATTTCTTTAAAATGTTATTCTTCCCAATTACTTGGGTTGTTAATAAGATTATCTCTGGATTATTTAAACACAAAAAGGAAGAGGAACAACTTCCTACAGCAACTGATGAAGAGTTAATAACAATTGTTGATGAACTTGAAGAAGAGGGCGTTATTGATGAAGATGATGAAGAACTAATTAAGTCTGCAATTGACTTTTGTGATGTTACCGCTCATGAAATAATGATTCCACGAGTTGATGTTTTCGCAATCGATATTGAAGATTCTAAAGAAGATATCTTAAATAACGATGAAATTTACAAATACTCAAGAGTCCCTGTTTATGATGGTTCGATTGACAATGTCATTGGTATCTTAAATACTACTGATCTAATGAAACTCTTACTTTCTAAAGAAGAAGTTGACCTTAAATCAATGTTAATGAAACCAATCTTTGTCTTTAAGACTAAATCAATTTCAAGTATTCTAACGGAACTTAAGACCTCACATGTTCATCTTGCGATTGTCGTTGATGAATTTGGGGGAACAATGGGAATCCTTACCATTGAAGACATTGTTGAAGAATTAATCGGTGATGTCTTTGATGAACTTGATGAGGTTGAAGAAGATTATAAAGAATGTGAAGATGGTTCATACATCGTTGATGGTGATATGAATATCTATGACTTCTTTGAATTAATTGACTATGATGACCGTGATTTTGAATCTGAGTATACAACCGTTGGCGGTTGGTGTACCGATGTCTTAGAAAAATTCCCTGAACCAGGTGATCACTTTGATTTCGCAAACATCACCGTAGAAATAACCGAAGCTGACAAAATGAGAGTCGGCAAAGTTCATGTTACAGTCCATCCAAAAGATGATAATGAAGAAGATGAATAAAAGACAGGATATAAACCCTGTCTTTTTGTTCGTTAGATGTTTGGTGTTATTCTTCTTTAAAAATTGAAAAATCATCACAATTGATTATTCTTGTACCATAAACATTAGTGTTTGGTTTTACAAAAACAATTTCACATTCATTAATATACATTACAATCTTCTTACTTTTAGGAATTAAGACAACAAGTTTTTGTTCATCTTCCTTCGCCTCAAGTTTCATAAAACAATCAATATTTTGGTTTAAGTACTTGGAATAAGGATCCGACTTACCTGGGTTGTTTCCCCCTCCATATTTTATTTCCCAAGTCGTTTTGTTATTAATTTGGACTAATGAATAACTTGGAAGTGATGCAAGTTTAATAAGAAATTTTCGCTTGTTAATTTCTAGAATAAAATTATATGAAAAATGTTCAGCTTTATGAATATTGTAAGCTATCTTATTTTTTTCAAGTTCATTTTTTAATGAGTCTTCATAACCTGCTTTTTTAGTTATCGGAACAATAATACTAATTATAATGATTACTAAAAATAAAACGGTGATAATAATTAAGAATGGCATATAAGTACCTCCTTTTTCCATTATTCTATAATAAATTTATTTTATTTTCAAGAATTAAACTTTTGTTTAAACTAATTAATCAAATATTCATATAATGAAAATGGTGATATAGTATGAAAATAGTTGTTGGTAGTATGGATTATCGTTTACAACAATTTATTAAAGCATCATCATTCTCTGAGAAGATGCTGCTTATTAATAAGATGTGTAATGTTAAAACCATAAAAGATGAAAGTGACATTATCATTCCTTTTGGAATTATTATGAACAATGGTTTAATCTCTAATACTTTAGTTCATTTGGAAGAATTAATCATTACAATAAATCCCAAAGTTCTTTATTATGGTAATCCATTTAATACGCCATTTTTTGAAAAATTAAAAAATCGCTATGGATTTGAACTAAAATACATAAACTTAAAAAACCCAAATCAAAAGTTCTTTTTCTAACAACTTGCAAAAAAAACTAATATTTAGTATAATTTACGATAGAAAATAACGAGGTGATATTATGGAATTTGGATTAAATGAAGTATTAGGAGTAATTATTTTAGTAATGAGTATTTTCCTTTTAGTCTCTGAGATTAGAACTAAAAAAGCAACTGACATGGTAACAAACATTGTGATTGCAGCAATCCTTGTGGGAGTTTCTCTTTACAATTTAATTAAAATTGGCTTTACAAAAGATTCGATAATTATAACAGTGATATACATTATTGTCTCATTAATTAGTATTGCTTATATTATCCTATTTGTTTTACATTATCGTAAATTTAAAAATGAAAATACACAAGAAAACAACGATTCTAACGAAAAATAATTAACCCAATAAAATTTGTAATATTTAGGAGGTAGGTATGGCAATAGATTATGACTTACTGAAAGAACAACTAAAATACATCCGTAATTTTTCCATCATTGCACATATCGACCATGGAAAAAGTACACTCGCAGATCGTATCTTAGAAAAAACTAAAACAGTTGAATTAAGAGAGATGAAAGATCAACTTCTTGATTCAATGGATTTAGAACGAGAACGTGGCATTACCATTAAACTAAACGCTGTTGAATTAACTTACCATGCAAGAGATGGCCATGATTATTTATTTCACTTGATTGATACTCCCGGACATGTCGACTTTACATATGAAGTATCAAGATCACTTGCATCATGTGAAGGCGCAGTCTTAGTTGTTGATGCGGCTCAAGGAATTGAAGCTCAAACCCTTGCTAATGTTTATCTTGCGATTGACAATGACTTAGAGATAATTCCTTTAATTAATAAGATTGACTTACCTTCAGCTAATCCTGAAGAAGTTAAAAGAGAAATTGAAGATGTTATTGGTCTTGATGCCTCTAATGCGATTTTAGCAAGTGCTAAGGAAGGCATTGGAATTGAAGACTTACTTGAAAGAATTGTTACGGATATTCCTTGTCCAAAAGGTGATCCAAGTAAACCAGTTCAAGCTTTAATCTTTGATTCTTTTTACGATCCATATCGTGGGGTAATCCCATCTGTACGTGTATTTGAAGGAACAATTAAAAAAGGTGACCACATTAAAATGATGGCAACTGGAGCCGTCTATGAAGTTCTTGAAGTTGGAGTTAACACTCCAAAAGAAAAGAAGAAGGAATACTTGAGTGTTGGTGATGTAGGTTGGATTAGTGCTTCTATTAAAGATGTTCAAGATGTCAGAGTTGGTGATACAATTACCATTCTTGAAAATGAAATTGATACTCCACTTCCTGGTTATCGTCATCTTAACTCGATGGTCTTTTGTGGTTTATACCCTGTAGAAAGTAATCGCTATGATGATTTAAAAGATGCTCTTGAAAAACTTAAACTAAATGATGCTGCGTTAGTCTTTGAACCGGAAACTTCACAAGCCTTAGGGTTTGGCTTCCGAACTGGCTTTTTAGGACTCCTTCACATGGATGTTATTGAAGAAAGATTAGAGAGGGAATACAAACTTGATTTAATCGCTACTGCACCAAGTGTTGAATATCATGTCCTTTTAACTAATGGTCAAACCATTATTATTGATAATCCAAGTGAACTTCCAGATTTTACTAAAATCAAATGCATTAAAGAACCATTTGTTAAAGCTACGATTATGGTATCTAAAGAGTATGTCGGAAATGTTATGGAGATTTGTCAAAACAAACGTGGAGTGTTTGTTGGTATGGACTATATTAACGAAACTAGAGTTGTTTTAAAGTATGATCTTCCATTAACGGAAATCGTTTATGATTTCTTTGATCGTTTAAAATCAACGACTAAAGGTTATGCTTCATTTGATTATGAATTATCCGATTATCGTGAATCAAACCTTGTTAAGATGGATATTCTTTTAAATGGTGAAAGAGTCGATGCTTTATCGGTGATTGTTCATCGTGATTTTGCTTATGCGAGAGGCCGAACTTTAGTTGAAAAACTAAGAAGACTAATACCACGTGCTCAGTTTGAAATTCCTGTACAAGCAGCCGTTAATGGTAAGATAATCGCAAGAGAAAATATTGCGGCCTTACGTAAAGATGTTCTTGCTAAGTGCTATGGTGGTGACGTTTCTCGTAAGAAGAAACTTCTAGAAAAACAAAAAGAAGGTAAGAAACGTATGAAGCAAGTAGGAAGTGTTGAAATTCCTCAAGAAGCGTTCTTAGCCGTTCTAAAACTAGATAATTAATCAAATCTTTATTTTAAGATTTGATTTTTTTTATTGTTTAGTATATAATAAAGTTTGGTGATTGTATGTTTGGATTATATTTACATATTCCATTTTGTAAAAACATTTGTAAGTATTGTGATTTTTATAAAATGGTTGTCTCAAGATCATTACAAGAAAAAACGATTAACTACATCATTGAAGAAATGAAGTTAAGAGAACTATCTAAATATCAAATTGATACCATTTACATTGGTGGAGGCTCCCCAAGTAGTTTAGATGATGATTTACTTGATAAACTTTTATTCAACCTCTCACAGCTTACTAATTTTGATGAGTTAAAAGAATTTACCATTGAATTTAATCCAAATGATATAACAATCGATAAAGTAAAAATATTACAAAAATATCAAGTTACAAGAGTAAGTATTGGAATCCAAACTTTTAATAATAATTTACTTAATACCCTCGGAAGAATTCCCTTTGTAAGTTTTGAAGAATTAAGTGAAAAAATTAAACTTTTAAACATGTATGACATCACTAACATCAATGTCGATTTAATCTATGCTATTCCAGGTGAGGTAATCGATGATATAACTGATGACTTAAATAAAATGATGAGGCTTCCTATTACTCATCTTTCATGTTATTCATTAATTCTTGAAGAACGTTCAATTCTTTACTATGAGTATACCCATAATAAGATTAAATTAATTGATGAGACTTTAGATGAAAAAATGTATGAAAAGATTAATGAAGTCTTAGAAAAAAATAATTTTATTCATTATGAAACTAGTAATTTTTCCAAACCTGGTTTTAACTCTCTTCATAACTTAATTTACTGGCATCGTGATGACTATTTAGGAATTGGACCTGGTGCCTCATCATCGATTGGTAATCATCGTTTTACTAATACCCATAATCTAAATGAATATTTTTTAGGAATTGATAATAAAAATATAAAGTACGCTGAAGATATTATTGATTCTAAAAAAGATGAACAAGAATTAATGGTGATGATGAATCTAAGGTTAAGTGAAGGCATTAACAAAAAAAGATATTTGGAAAGATTTAACGAAGATGTAAAAGATACCTTCCCAAGTATTTTAGAACTATTAAAAGAAGGTTTACTAGAAGAAACTACTGATACTATAAGAATTCCTCTTAAGTATTTTTATATTTCAAACTACATAATTGTAAAAATAATTTAACTATTGAAAGGAGAAGATGGGATGGAAGAAATTGTTGTCGAGTTTACCGCTTATCTTGCGAGTGAAAAGATGAAAAGTAATAATACGATTGAATCGTATAAGAGTGATATCTTAAACTATCTTTACTTTTTAGAAAATGTTAAATACATAAAAGATTTAAAAACTGTTAAAACTGAAACTATCTTAGAATATTTAAGCTATCTTAAAAAACTTGGTTATTCAGCAAGATCGGAATCAAGAGCCTTAAGTGCTTTAAAGTCGTTTTATAAATTTCTTTGTTTAGAAAACTATATTGAGAGTAATCCAGTCATTACAATTAGTGCTCCAAAACTTGATAAGAAATTACCAGTTGTCTTATCCGTTGATGAAGTAATGAGTCTTTTAAATGTTTTAAATGATGACACGCCATATAATGCGAGAAATCATGCCATGATTGAAGTAATGTATGGAACAGGACTTCGCGTATCGGAACTTGTTAATCTAAAACTTAGTGAACTTCATTTAACCGATAAAATGATTTCAACAATAGGTAAGGGTAGTAAAGAAAGATTAGTTCCGATTAATGACTATGCATCTGTCGTTTTAAGAAATTATATTATTAACTATAGACCTCAACTTTTAAAAAAAGGAAAAGATCCAAGCTATGTTTTTTTAAACAATCTTGGTGAACCTTTATCAAGACAAAGCTTTTTCTTGATTTTAAAAAGACTTGCGAAAGAGGCAGGGATTGAAAAAGAAATTTCTCCACATACCCTTCGTCATTCTTTCGCAACCCATCTTTTAGAAGCTGGTACCGACCTCCGTTACATTCAAGAAATGTTAGGACATGAAGATATTTCTACCACCCAAATTTATACTCATTTAAGTAAACAAAAAATAAAAGATGTCTATTCTAAAGCACATCCGAGAGGAGATAATCATGAATAAATTTAAACGTATATTTGTTATTGTTGCTGACTCTCTTGGCGTTGGCGAAGCAGATGATGCAAAACTTTATAATGACCTTGGAGCGAATACCTTTGGTCATATTGCTGAGGGAATGCCTACTTTCAACATTCCGACATTAACTAAACTTGGTATTGGAAACATTTGTAAAAATACTAAAATTTTACCCGTTGAACACCCTATGGGAGTTTGTACAAGAATGAAAGAAATTAGTAAAGGTAAAGATACTTTAACTGGTCACTTTGAGATTATGGGCTTAAAAGTTACTAAACCTTTCCCATCATTTACGGATACTGGTTTTCCAGATGAACTAATTAAAATGTTAGAAGACTTTAGTGGTAGAAAAGTTATAGGAAATGTTGCAGCAAGTGGAACCGAAATTATGAAAGAACTTGGCGAAGAACAAATGAAAACCGGAGCTTTGATTGTTTATACTTCAGCTGACTCTGTCCTTCAAATAGCAGCGAATGAAGAGATCATTCCGCTTGAAGAACTATATAACGTTTGTGCATATGCTAGAAAAATTACCATTGAAAACCCTGAATGGCAAGTTGGACGTATTATTGCTAGACCATTTGTTGGTCATTCACGTGATACTTTTACAAGAACAACTAACCGCCATGATTACGCGATTAAACCTTTTGCGAAGACAACCCTTAATTTTTTACAAGATAAAGGCTATAACGTAATTTCGGTAGGTAAGATTTATGATATTTTTGATGGATATGGAATTGATGAATCTCATCGTACTAAGTCTAACCATGATGGTATGGAACAAACAATTAGTCTTTTAGATAAAGATTTTACGGGACTTTGTTTTGTTAACCTTGTTGATTTTGATGCCTTATATGGACATCGCCGTAATCTTCCTGGATATCATCAAGCTATTGAAGAATTTGACCAAGATTTAACAACTTTTATTAGTAAAATGAATGATGATGACTTACTAATGGTAGTTGCTGACCATGGTAATGATCCAATTCATCATGGTACTGACCATACAAGAGAAGATGTTCCCCTTCTTGTATATCATAAAAACATCAAAGGTAAACGTCTTAACGATTTAGTTTCTTTCGCATGTGTTGGAAAAACAATTTGTGAAAACTTTGATACCGAATCCCCAGTTATTGGAACCTCAATTCTAAAGGAGATTACCGAATGAGAGAACAAAGAATATTCAAATTTGATAACAAAACTAGTATTGTTTCCTATATCTGGAAAGAAGAAGGCATGAAAGTAAGAGGATGCCTTGAGATCTTCCATGGTATGGCTGAAAATATCTTAAGATTTGATGAGATGGCTAACTATTTTGTTAAAGAAGGCTTTATCGTTATTGGTCATGATCACTATGCACATGGTGATTCTGCCGAATCCATTGAAAAAATAGGCGAATGTACCGACTATGACTTTATGGATGCGGTCATTAAAGCGATGAAACTTGTCCGTGATGAATACGATGAATACTTCAAAGATACTAAACGTTGCTTATTTGCTCATTCCATGGGGTCAATGGCAGCTCAAAGATACATCCAAAAATACCCAAATGACTTTGATTATGTCGTTTTAAGTGGTACAGACATTGGCGGGGGAAAATATAAATTTGGAAAACCGCTTTTAAAACTTTTCACTAAAGATGGTAAAATCAAATATTCCAACTTCGTCTTAAATATGTCAACTACCGGCTTTAACAAAAAATTCAAAAAAGATCATCCTAAATATGGATGGCTCAGCCGAAATCCCCATAACATTAAAGCCTTTGAAGAAAGTCCATACTGTGGAAAAGACTTTCCAACTAACTACTTTTATTCTATGGCTAAAATGATGTGTGAAAATGTTAAACCAGAGAATTTGAAACGCATAAACCCTAAAGTTAAGATTTTCATTTATTCAGGAAAAGAAGACCCCGTAAGTAATTATGGAAAGTCCATCTTAAAGTTAGAAAAGCTTTATAAAAAATATGGATTAAACGTTACCTCTAAAGTAATCCCTAATGCAAGACATGAGGTTCATAATGAAAATGAGGAAATTAAACTAGAATTATTTAAAACAATAGTTGATTTTTATTCAAAATAACTAAAAAATATAACTGTCAAGCCCTAAAAAGCTTGACTTTTTCATTTGCAAAAACATAATTATTTTAAAAAATAAGCCCAAAAAAGGCCATATTTTCGCATTTTTATTATTAAACTGAATAAATTACTAATAACCACATTCAAATCAAAAATACCCTTATTTTTAGGTTCAAACTAACAAAATGAATATTAAAACATAGAATATTATAAAAAATAAAGTTCATACAAGCATTAAATCTAAAAGATAGCCAAAGAAATGAATAAATACTAGTAACTTGCAATAAATCAAAAATACCCCCTAAAATACCCTTCCTAGAAAAGATGAAATAAACAAAGTAAGATAAATCACCATCCATCTTTTATAAGAAAGCTATTAAAATACCTGGTTTATAATAAAGTGGATCAATTAAGGATAAGAGTCTATAAAATAATAAAAAGCAAATAAAGAATTAGATAGTAAATAATTAAGAATATAAACAATATTACAAATAATGAATAATAGCTATAAAAATAACCCCTCTCAGAACGGATGAAATTAAAAAAGCTGATTAATTATCAATTCGATTTTTGTACAATTTATAAATGTTATTCACAAAAGCTAATATTTTATCAACATTCATATTATAGTTATCAACCATTAAAAATGTGGATATCGACTTATACACAATTGATAAATAATTATTAATTTATTTTGGTTTTACTTTGCTTTTTTATTGGTTAACATAATATATATTATAGGAAGTAAATTAACTATATAGTAATTCGATTAAAAGGACCATTAAACACTTCATCTACTTTATTTGGAGTGTTTATTTGTCGAATTTTGCTGTTTCTTGTCTTTAAACTAACTCATTTTAACTTTTATGACTATATTTAAAAAGTGTCATAATAAAGGGTAAAAAAGCTCTATTTCTCTTTTTATCCTCTTATATGTTTATTTATTCACATTTGTGTTGAAAACCTAAATTTACCCCTTTTTTATGGTTTATTCTTTTTATTCATAGACAACCAACAAAAAAAGCCAATCTCCTTATTTTAGAGATTGACTATATAATTTAAATAATTAATTATTCGTCTTTTATTTTTTCAAACGCTCTCAGAATGGTTTATTCTAGTCTTGATATGACATTTATACCAAGTTCTTCAGCAAGCTTATATACTTCTTTAGTCGCATCATCGTTTAAGCATCTAAAGAAATGAGCATCATCATTTATAATGACCTTAGCGTTCATCTTTTTTACAAGTTTCCAAAATTCATATTTTGGATATCCATAGCTCAAGTGTCCATCTGGGGTTATATAGGAAATTTTCTTTCTAATACAATTTCTAACTCCATTGGCGTTAAGTTCTAGTAATACGTTATGCTCCATCGCCGTTTGAATGATGGATTGTGCGACTTTTTCACATTCATCGTCCCACACACCGTATTTTACACAGTAAATATCAGGGTGAGCAACTATCTTAAAGTATCCTGTTTTAATTCCGTTTACCACACTTTCTTCATATGCTTTGATTGACTCATGACTTTGAGGATCATAGATATTATGATAGTGATCGTTCAACCAGTAATAATGTTGTCCTAAAATTAGAAAGTCAAGTTCACGTAAGAACTTTTTGTAATAGTCATCCATTTCTGGAAAGTATTCAATTTCCAGGCCACTATATACTTTGATCCCTTCTTCTTGCTTTGCTTGATGAATATCATCTAAATAGATATTCTCATATTCATCCATTGACATTCGTCTTGAGTAAAAGTAAGCTAAAATGGAATCAATTAATGGTCCATGATCAGTAATCGCAATTTCTTTATAGCCATGAGTCTTCGCGTATTTGACATAATCGCTTGCGGTACCCTCAGCATGCTTACATAAATAAGTATGGGTATGATAATTAGTCTCGATTTTCATAATTACCACCAAATAATACCCTTGGATCATCATCAGATATTAATTTTACCCATCTTGCACTACGACCTTTACCTAGTGGCATGATTACTTTTTCATCACGTAGTTTGAATAAAGCTCTATTAAGCGTTGATTCACTAACATTTGGATGATATTTTCTGACATCTTCTTTTGTGAAGGTATAAGGCATACGTAAAATTGTTTGTTCTAAGCCATCAGACTTAAACATTCGTTTTTCATAGACTTTATTCTTTAAGATATCACTAAGTTTCTGATAATTTTCTTCAATCATGGTTAAAACTTTCTTCATAATGACATTAACTTGGATTGGACTAGTTGGAAAATTAACATAACATAATTTTTTAAGTTCATTCCAGGATGCTTCATCCGATAAAATACCTTCAAAAAAGCCAAAATACTTAAAACAAATACATCCTGATTTTAACATCATATAGTATAAAGCTAAAAGGCATCCAAAATCAGAGTGATTGTCATATGGTCTCATAATGTCCATTTGTAAGTACGTTACCATACTTAGGTAGATTGCTTCATATGATTTGTTTTGAAGATTTTTGTGATATTCATTTAACATATTCTCTAGCATTGCTCTAATACTAGTTTTTTTAGGATCAAACTCACCTACAAGTAGTTCATTATAGATTCTGGTAGTAAATTTAGTTGAATTTTTACCAAATATTTTATTCAAATATTGTAATAAATCACTACCATTGAAGGGAAATTCTTTAGCATCATTAATGATTGTACGTAAAACATCTTTAATTGAGGTAACAGCTTGTTCTTCTTTGTTTAAACTGTTTGATCCTTTAGTTATAAGTAATCGCATACGGTTATCACTAACCTTTAAATTCAAGTACTTACACAAGAATTCAACCTCTTTTTCAAGATTTTTCTCCATTAATTGTTGAGCTGTATCGCCTAATTTCTCCTCGATATCTTCATTTTTACCCATCCATTTATATACATTAAGTAGTTCATTTAGAATATGAGGAGGGATTAAATTGCTTTTTAATGCTTCATAGTTATTCATAATATCACCATTTAAATTATACTTGAAAATTACATTTTTTTCAAATAAAAAGAATGGTATAATTAAATACCATCCGGATTTTTCTCACTTTTAAAAAGGAAAGGGATAACGCCAATCGCAAGAAAGGCAATTAAACCATAGATAAGAATTGTAATTACTGGAATATGACTGATAGAATCAGGGATAAGTTGGGTGATTACAAAGGTAATTCCTACAAAAAATATTCCTACAAGCGTTCTAATAACCTTCTTTAAAGGCGTAATATCAGTAGAAAATTTAATGCATTTATTCTCAACAAACGCTCCTAAACAAAAACCAACGAATAATCCATATCCTCTAATAAAGTCATGTTCAGCATTTTTAAAGAACATAAACGGTAAAAATAGAATTGAAGTAATTAAGTATATTAGGAACTTTTTTTGAGGAAATTTATTAAGTAGGAAAAAGGAAAGAAAGGTAACTAATAAGCCAAGAATTAAGCCAACCACAATATCATGAGGAAAATGAACCCCAAGATATAGTCTAGAAATAGGAATTAAAATCATTAATACAATACAAACAATCCTAATCCACTTCTTCTTAAAGCTAATCATAATACTACCATATAGTGAACCAGCAATCTGACTATGGCCACTTGGAAATGATGATCCTGTAGCACTATCTGATAACTTACTATTTTTAAATTTTTGTAAATGTTCCCTACCTTCATACATAAAAGGACGTTTAGAATTTACAAAACTTTTAATTAAGCCATTTAAACAAACCGATGTAAGAATGGCATAACCAATTTTTTCACCTTTTTCTTTGTCGAAGCACCAATAAATAATTCCAAGTATCGCAATTAAAAAGACACTTCCACCTAGTTGACTGATTATATAAAAGAAAATATCAAAAAATTTATTTCCAATTTTATAAAACCATTCTAATATACCAAATTCAAATTCTAACATATTTTAACTAACTATAAACGCGAACGTTTCTTGTTTGCTCCTTCTTCAAGACTTTACTAGCTTTAGCAAGTTCATATAAAGTTTTCACTTCATGAATTGTTAAACTACGTACTTCACCTTCTTTTAGATCATCAATTTTAATATTACCAAATCTAACACGTGTAAGTCTTTTTACTTCATGACCTATCGCATTAAACATTTCTTTTACTTGATGGTATAAACCTTCAGTAATGGTAATACGAACTAAACTTGAGTTGTTTTTACGATCTAAACTCTCTATTTCTGCAAGCGCAGGAAGGGTCATACGACCATTAAGTTTAACACCTTTTTCAAGTTTTGTCAAATCAGCTGAAGTCACAATTCCTTTAACTCTAACTAAATATTCTTTTTGAATACCACTGCTAGGTCCAACCATTTGATTCATAAAGTCACCATCATTAGTTAGAAGGATAACCCCTTTTGTATCATAGTCAAGACGACCAACAGGAAAAAGATGATCATCTTTTAATTCTGATGGTATGCAATCAATAACAGTTGTTCTTCCATGTTCATCACTACATGAAGAAATAACCCCACGTGGTTTATTTAATGCGTAATACTTTTTTTGTAGTCTAACCAAAACTACATCATCGACCGTTACTTCATCTCTTGGCCCAACCTTATATCCAAGTGTATTTACCACTTCACCATTCACTTTAATTCGTCCCTCTAATATCAATTCTTCTGCTTTGCGGCGGGAGGTAATACCACTAGCAGCGATGCGCTTTTGTATTCTTTCCATTATTTCCTCCAAAAAATTCCCAATTTTGTTAAGTATATTATACCAAAATTGTCATTTTTTTGCAATCAAAATAATCACATATTTTTACAAAATTCGCTGTCTTTTTAAATTTTCAAGTTTAAGCCCCAAATTCCACGCTTAATCAAAAGATAAAAGCCATATTTAATAACTATTTGTAGTATAAAAAAACAAAAATTTGTCGATTTTTATCACCAAAAATCCATCCCTAAAACGTCTAAAATAGCGTTTAAAAGGTAATTATTAACCTTTTTTTCTTCTCAATCGCTATAAATAAGGTTAGAAATAGTAAATACTTTAAACATTAAACTAATGATTTTTATGAAATTCTAATAAAAAATGAGTAGAAAATTAAATCTTCTACTCATTAATCGATTAACCAATCAATTAAATTTATACATTTAATTCCCTTATAGGAAACAAAATCATCTTGATCAAGGGTTAGAATTATCTTTTCATAGTTATCATCAATCTTCATTAAAGGAGTTAATTCTCTTTTTCTAACATCGTCATTTGTCATGCTTTCAGTTACTTGAAAATAAATTTTTTCATCTTGTTTTGTCGCAATAAAATCAATTTCTAAATTATCTATTTTTCCAATTGAAACATCATAACCTCTTTTTAACAATTCAAAATAAACGATATTTTCAAGAATATGACCTCTGTCAATGTCTCTAAATCCCAATAAATAATTTCTTAAGCCGATATCTACAATATAGTATTTTCCAAGAGTTCTTAAGTATTCTTTACCTTTTATGTCAAAGCGTTTAATATCATAAAAGAAATAACTTTCAAGTAAAGCTTCAACATATGCTTGGACAGTATGCGCACTTGGTGATTTCTTACGATCGTTTTCTTCTAACAAACCTTCATTTACTAAGACATTACCGATGTTGGAAATGGAGATATTATTTCCAATATTATCAGCGAGGAATAAAACAATTTTTCTTAACAAGAATGAATCAGTGATTCGTTGTTGTCCTCTTCTTTTTTCTCTTTCTAAAATATCACGAACAATTACGGTTGAGTAGACTCCATCTAATAAAGTAAAGGCTTTTTCTTGTTCAAGTCCAACCTCAGAAATACCAGGCATACCACCAAATCGAAGGTACGCATTAAATATATCTTCGATATTATATTGTAGGTTATTTTTATCATAAACAACCCTCCTTTTCTTATTTAAAGCATCAGTAAGTTCTTTGATTTTAAACTCATGAAACTCTAAAAATTCTTCAAACGATAGAGGTAGCATCTTGATTTCTACACATCTGCCTGATAGATAAGTTGAGTATTCCGATGATAATAAGTATGCATTTGAGCCAGTAATATAAATATCACAATCAAAGTCTACACGAAATGAATTTACAGCATCCTCCCAAGAATCAATGCGTTGTAATTCATCAAAAAACATATACATTTTTTTATGAGGGATAATTTTATTTTTAACATAATGATATAGTTCATCAACATTCATTTTTCTAAAATCATGGGATTCAAAATTAATATTAATTATTTGTTCTTCATTAATTCCTTGTTCTAGAAGAAATTGAATCATTAGTTTCAATAAACTTGACTTACCACATCTACGGATACCGGTAATTACCTTGATTGGTTCGGTATCTTTAAATCCGATTAATTTGTTAAGGTAAATATCTCTTTTTTTAAGTTTTTGGGTTGTTATCATAGTCTTAACCTCCAAAAATATTATACTACATTCTTTAAAAATAATCTAAGTTTTTGCACTCAACTGCAGAAACTTTTTATTTTTGAAAGTTTTTGCAGTAAAATGCAATAATTTTACTATTTCATTAATATTATTTACCTAAAAATTAACCTTTATAAAACAAATAACATAAGAAAAAAACAAAAAGAAAAGTTAAAACATCATTTAATAAACCAATCTTTAAAGAATTACCAATATTATTTAACTTTATACTACCAAAATATAAAGCAATAACATAGATCGTTGTATCATTACATCCTTGAATAATTGATGAAATCTTCGCTGTAACGGAATCAACTCCATAATTTTCAAAGATTTTAACCATCATTACCATAGCACTACTGCTAGAAATTGGTCTTAAAAAGGCTTGGAAAAATAACTCTGGCTTAAGGACTTTAGTGGGAATAATCGATGAAATAATGTCAATGATACCACTATTTACAAAGACGTTTATCGCAACAATTAAGATAAAAATCGTTGGAAATATATTAAGAATGGTTTTATAGTTATTTTCGATTCCCCTTGAGAAAGAATCAAAAGCATTTACTTTTTTAATTATTCCATAGATTATAATAAATAAAATATAAAATACGACTACTTTCATTTTCTAGCTCTTCTTTTTTCAATCATATAAAATAAACGATCAAGAATAATGGCCATTGTAGCAGATACCGTAGTACCAATAATCATTAATACAAGGAGTGATGGTTCATTTGTTCCATGATACATTGCTCTAATACCTAGTATTGTTGTTGGAAAAAGGGTTAAGGAACTTACATTCATTAGAATAAATGTAATCATACTTCTTGATGGTTTATCTTTGTTTTCGTTCTTCTTCTGAAGTTCACTGAAGGCCTTAAGACCTAGTGGGGTTGCGGCAGAACCTAGACCAAGGAGGTTAGCGATGATGTTTGATGCAATATATTCTAAAGCAATATCATCAATGGAAAGTTCGGGATAAAGCTTTAGTAGTGGCTTTTTAAAGATTCTGGTAAGGTTTTTGATAAGTCCACTTTCAATCGCAATATTAAAAATACCACCCCAAAAAAGGATCACCAGCGCTACATTAAAAAAGATTTGAAATGCTTCATTTGCACTATTCATTATGATTTTTCCCATTGAATCGATGTTTCCGGTAAAGATACTAACAATGATACCAACAATTAAGAGAACGTTCCAAATACGATTAATCATCTTTTTTACCTCTCAAACGCTCTGAGAAGGGGTGCTTTTGAAAAGTACTTAGTAATTTAAAGTAACTATTTTCTTCTTCTAAATATAGTTTTTCAAAAGATTCATGGATTTTCCAGTCATTATAAGCATCCATGGTTACTACGATAATTCCTTTATTGTCGTTTTCAAAATAACTAACAAGTGTTCTTCCTGCATGTTTAGTGTAACCTGTTTTACCACCTTTGATATAGTCATTATAATGAAGCATACGATGTTTATGTCTTAAATAAAACTTCTTATCACCTTCAGTTATTACTTTATTTTTACAGCCAAAAAACTCTAAGAAGTTTTTATTATTTAAGGCATACTTGGTAATTAAAGCCATATCATATGCACATGTATAGTTGTTGGTACTATCATCAAGACCAGTCGCATTGTAAAATTTTGAATATTTCATCCCAGCTTTTTTTCCTACTTCATTCATCTTATCGATAAAGTCAGTTGTACCATTTCCATATCCTTTAACTAAACTAGTCCCTGCATCATTTCCCGATACCATCATTAAACCATATAATAAGGTAGAGATACTTACCATCTTTCCTTCTTCCAGATACATTTTTGATCCTTCTACATTAATCATTTCATGAGTAATCAATAAATAATCATCTAAGTTATAGACTTCAAGGGCAGTAATACAGGTTAATATCTTAGTAATGGAGGCAGGTAGTATAACTTGATAGGCATTCTTTTCATATAAGATTTCCCCACTTTTTTCATCGATTACGATACAAGCTTTACTGGTTACTTCAAAATCAATAGTTTTTTTATTAATGGTTTCGATATCTTTAGTACTGATATAAGTTTTTGTTTTAATAATCGCTATAATAACTATAACATATAAGACATATCCAAATAGTTTTAATAGTTTTTTTCTCATGTTTTTCACCATTACATTATATTCACGACTATTAAAAAAAATAAATAAACCCCAAAAATTTGAGGTTTATTTCCATTTGTTTTTAATTATATCTAATACTTGATTAACTGTCTCATCAAAGTTATGACGATTAATCTTTATATGAATGACATTATCTTTATTACGATACCATGTAAACTGACGCTTTGCGAAATGACGAGTATTCTTTTTGATATTGTCAATGGCTTCATCTAAGCTTGTTTCATTATTTAGATAAGGTAATAATTCTTTTAATCCAATGGCTCCTTTGGCCGTTTTACTTAAAGTAAAATGATCATTTAAGAATTTAACTTCCTCAAGCAAACCATTATCTATCATTTCATCTACTCTTTTGTTGATTATCTCATATAAGTTTTCTCTTTCATCTTCTAAGAAAAAGACTAAGGCATCATAAACTAACTTGTTATTAAATGAATTGATCGTTCCTGTAGTTTTTGAAAGTTCAATGGCTCTAATTACTCTTTTACGATTATTCATATGAATCTTTAGAGCTGCCTCAGGATTTAGTTTTTCAAGTATTTCATGAAGTTCTTCGTTTGAGTATTCATCATACATAGAGTCACTTTCCCTACTTGAGGTTTCAGGAAATTGATAATCATAAATTACGCTATCTAAATATAGTCCGCTTCCCCCCACAATAATGGGAATTATGCCTTCATCATTTAAGGTATCAACTAAGGTTCTTACTTGTTTTTGATATTCAGCAACCGAAAATTCTTCTGTAGGTTCTAAGATATCAAACATGTAGTGAGTGATTCCTGATTTTTCTTTTTCTTTGATTTTCGCCGTTAGGATATCCATATATTTATATACTTGAAAAGCATCACCATTAATAATTTTCGTATGTAGTGTTTTCGCAATACTAATTGATAGTTTTGTTTTTCCTACCCCGGTAGGACCTGCTATAATTATTACTTTATTCATTACATTACTCGCTTAAACATTTTTTCAATTTCATATTCGGTAAATTTGATAATAGTCGGTCTACCATGAGGACATGTATATGGGAAATTACATTCATCAAGTTTTTTCATTAAGGCTTGAACTTCAAGTTCCGTAATACTCATATTACCTTTAATTGATTTTTTACAACTTAAGGTTTTAGCAAGACTATCAAACATTACCCCTTTATTTACATTACGATTGGTAATAATATGATTAATAATATCACGGATAAATTCTACACAATAGTCCTTAGGTATCCATACTGGTACTACTCTAACTATAATAGTTGTTGGTCCAAACTCTTCAAGTTCAATGCCAAGTCTCGTTATTTCATCTTTCTTTTCTAAGATTAAAGGAATAGTTGAAATATTATATTCTAGTTTAATAGGAACAAGAAGTTCATAGGTATTATTTGAAGGTGTCGAAAGTTCTTTACTTATTTTTTCATACATAAACCTTTCCATTGCGGCATGTTGGTCAATTAAATACAAATCTTTTTGATATTCCATTAGTAAATATGTTTTAGCATATTGGCCAATGTAAGTAAAATTTTGAAAGAAAACTTTGTCATTTTCTTTAAAAATAGGTACTTCTCGATAAATTACTTTTGGTTCTTCTTTGATAATATCTATGGTAGTTTCTCCAGGTTCTTCCTCATTTTGGGTAGTTGGCTTAGCATCATCAAACATCTCCCACAACGATTCAGTGGGTATTTCATCGACTTTTTTGGTTTCAAACGCTGTAATTTGGGTTACATTTTGAGGAGCTTTTTCATCATTTGTCTCAAGTTCATTAATTATCATTTCTTTTTTAATCAAATTTGCATAGATAGTTCTCGTAATTAATGACTTTAAACTAGCCTCATCAGTAAATCTAATCTCTAGTTTCGATGGATGAACATTAACATCAACAAGTGATGGATCACAAGAGATACTTAAGACGGTAACTGGGTATTTACCAATGGGAAGAATAGTTTTATATGCATCAGTAATTGCGTAGACTAAACTCATATTTCTAATAATTCTTCCATTAACAATTAAATTAATACTATTTCGATTAGATCTGTTGATGGTATTGTTTGTTGTCATTCCTTCAATTGAATATAATTCATTCTTATTACTAAAATGAACTAAGTTTTTAGCAACCACATTTCCGTATGTTTCATTAATGATGGATTCAAGATTTCCATCACCATTTGTTTGAAGTAAGATTTTACCATTATTGACTAAAGTAAATGACACATCACTTCTCGCAAGCGCCATACGATTAATAAAAGCAGTTATATGTGATAATTCTTGAGGAATACTCGATAGATGTTTAAATCTTGCTGGAGTATTATAGAATAAATCAGCTACCTCAATTTTGGTACCAACATTCATGGGGGAAGGATTTTTCTCAATTAAGTTTCCTCCCTCATAATGGTAGTAGTAACCATCTAGTGAGTTAGTGCTTGAAGTTATCGTAAACTTAGATACAGACGAAATAGAAGGTAAAGCTTCACCCCTAAATCCTAGGGAAGTGATATAAAACAAGTCATCACTGGTTTTAATTTTACTTGTAGCATGACGTTTTAAAGCTACAGGAATTTCATCTTGAGTCATGCCATAGCCATTATCGGTTACGATAATTTTCTTTAAACCGCCATCTATTAATTCAACCTTAATCTTAGTTGCATTTGCATCTAAACTATTTTCGACAAGTTCTTTAACGACACTTGATGGGCGTTCTACTACTTCTCCGGCGGATATTTTATTTCTTAAATCTTCAGATAATTCAATAATTGGTTGTTTATTCATTCTTATTTACCTCATCTTTAAGTTTAGAAAGATATAATAAAGCATCAATTGGTTTCATTGAATCAAGGTCAACATTTTTAATTTCGTTATATAGTTCTTTTAAGCGAGGATCCGTTTTATCGATGATTACTGGTTCCTTGTAATTATTGATTGACAATTCTTCAGAATTATAGTGATTAGATGATTCTAACTTTTCAAGAATATCTTTAGCTCTTAAGACTACTGGTAAAGGTATTTTAGCAAGACTTGCGACATTAATACCATAACTTTCATCTGATGGTCCAGGAACGACCTTATGAAGGAATATTAAATCTTCTAAATTTTCACCAACTTTGGCTTCTACATGAACATTCTTTAAGAAACCTAGACTCTTGTCAAGATTAGTAAGTTCATGGTAGTGGGTCGAAAATAAACATTTAGCCTTAACATTATTATGTAAATATTCAATGATTGCTTGAGCTAAACTCATACCATCATAGGTTGCGGTACCACGTCCAACTTCATCAAAGATAATTAAACTTTGTTCTGTCGCGTTAGTTAAGGCTTCATTTACTTCTAACATTTCGACCATGAAGGTTGATTCACCACCCATAATATTATCACTTGAACCAATTCTGGTAAATATTTGGTCAAAGATGGGAAGGGTAGCTTTTGTTGCCGGAACAAAAGAACCAATTTGCGCCATAATCGCAATCAAAGCATTTTGCCTCATGAAGGTACTTTTACCACTCATGTTAGGTCCTGTTATTAATAGTACTTTATCAGCATTATATAATGTTAAATCATTAGGGATGAACTCTCCTTCAATTACATCTTCAATTATGGGATGACGTCCCCCAATTATTTCTAAATCATTATATAAGGAAAATGTTGGTCGAACATAGTTATTCTTTTTAGCAACTTCACTTAAAGAAATTAACATATCTAGTTCTGATATAATACTTGATAGTTTTTGTAACATTACCGTGTTATCTTTACATTGTTCACGAATTTCATTAAAGATTTTAACTTCAAGTTCAATACTCATCTCACTAGAACGAAGAATTAAGGCTTCACGTTCTTTTAATTCTTGGGTAATGTAACGTTCAGAATTACTGGTGGTTTGTTTTCTAATATAACCATATTCATCTTTTACCATTTCAAGGTTAGATTTCGTTACTTCAATATAGTAACCAAAAACACGGTTATAACCAACTTTTAAATTCTTAATTCCCGTTCTTTCTCTTTCACGGAGTTCAAGATTAGTTAGGTACTCACGATTTGTACTACCAATATTTCTGATTTTATCTAGTTCTTCATTAAAGCCATTTTTAATTACATTACCATCTTTTAAGGTATATCCGGCATTCTCATCAATGGCCCTAAATAAAAGACTATGAAGTTCTTTAAAATCATTGATACTTTCACCAATTTGAGGTAAGACTTTACCTTTCATTTTGGAAAGAATTAACTTAACATTCGGTAGTACCCCTAAAGAAATGCGTAATTGAATTAAATCTTTGGGAGTTAGGTTACCATAACTAATTCTTCCAACTATTCTTTCAAGGTCATAGATTTCTTGTAATTGGCTTTTTAAATCATTAGTATGAAGATAATTGCGTTGTAATTCTTCAATGATATCTAATCTTTGATTAATTTTGTTAAGATTAACTAAAGGGTATAAAAGACTTTTCTTTAAAAATCTTGATCCCATCGCTGTTGAGCAGTGGTCAAGGACAACAAATAAATTATTTTTAAATTTTACCCCTTTATTAGTTTCAACAATCTCTAAGTTTCTAATACTATTTTCACTAAGTCTTAGGTAATCTTTAGTTTGATATTTAGTAAATGGTTGTAAATGGACAAGCACACGCTTTTGAGTTTGTACAACATAGAAAAGTAGTCGCTTAGCACATTCTTTTTCTTTTTCATTTAAGGTATCAACTAGATGATCCATGTATGAATCAATGTTAGTTTCATCACTATATGATACTAAAATACCATAATTGTTACTTAAAAATTGACAAATAGAATGATTAAAGTTTTTAGAGACAACAATTTCTTTAATTGCAAGTTTTGATAATTCACTATATACAAGTTCAATTGCATCAAATTGAGTAATCTTGGTTTCCCCGGTTGATAGTTCAATATATGCTAAGAAATATCCATTAGAGGTCTTATCGACACAACCTAAGTAGCTATTATTTTTTTCATTTAGGTATTCTTGGTCAATGTTAGTACCAGGAGTTACTATTTTAACAATATCTCGTTTTACTAATTTTTGTCCATTAGGTTCTTCTAGTTGTTCAACAATAGCAACTTTGTAACCCTTTTCTGATAGTCTTTCAATATAACTATTAACTGCGTGATGAGGTACTCCACACATCGGAACACGGTCATTTTGAGTTCCCGCATCACGACCTGTTAAAACAATCTCTAGTTCACGGCTTGCGACTAAAGCATCATTGAAGAACATTTCATAGAAATCTCCTAAGCGAAAGAAAACTAAAGTATCGGGGTATTGTTCTTTAATTTCTAAGTATTGTCTCATCATTGGAGTGTATTTATTTTTGTCAATATTTTCATACATTGTATTCACCTACTTTAATTTCATGCACGTATATTTTATCATAAATTGTCAAAAAAGGATAAAAAAAAGCGTTTGAGATGAATAATTATCCATTTTTTCAAACTCAAACGCTCTAAGAACGGTTTACTTTTAGTTGTTATTTTTTAAATATACTTGTAAAATTCCTTTTAAAGTTAAGAATTCATCAGTTATTATCTCATTAAAGCAAAGGGGAACAATCGCTTTGGCGAGGCCTCCTGTCGCAACAACAGTTAGTTCTTCAAGACCTTCTTCTTGTTTAATTCTTTCAATCATTCCATCAATCATAGATGCATAGGTGAAAGTAACCCCAGATTGCATACAAGTAATTGTATTATTTCCAAGTACTTTTTTAGGTGCTTTTATTTCAATTTTAGGAAGTAAGGCAGTAGATGAGACTAAAGAATTCAAGGAACTTTGAACACCTGGTGCAATCGTACAACCTTTAAAGATCTTATTTTGAACGTAAATAAACTTGGTTGCGGTACCAAGATCGACAACTAAAACGTTACTACCGTAAGCTGTTGAGCCGACCCCATCAGCGATTAAATCAGCACCGACTTCTCTTGGGTTATCTGCGATAATCATTAACCCAGTTTTTAGTTTTTGTCCAAAAACTAAGGGTTCAATATTAAAATATTCCTTACACATAACCGTTAAAATGGTTGTAAGTTCTGGTACCACACTTGAGATGATAGCACCTTCAACGTTTTTTCCTTTAAGAAAATTACTGATTACTAAATAATATTCATCAGCAGTTTTATGAATTTCTGATTTCAATCGAATCATTTGTTTAACATCTTTACCGTTTGAAAGTCCAATTTTAATATTAGAATTTCCTACATCAAATAATATAATCATTTTATCACCTATTCTTCTTTTGTACCTAAATCATAATTTTTAGAAATAACATTAATTAAATATACAACAGATGGAGCTAAAACGCAGTTGATTGTAAACTCCACAATAAAGTTTAACCCGATGTATGACACAAGAATAAAGACTAATACGCCTTGTCCAGCTTCACTTGCGGCCCCTTGAATTAACGGATAAAAGAATACTAAACATCCAAGAAGGAATACTCCCGTATTAACAATCGGAGCAACAATTGTCGCTAAAATAATACTTCCAAGTTTGGTCTTCTTTTTTAGTAAATTATAAACCAAACCGGAAACAAAACCAGCTGCTGTAGACTTGAGTAATACAGTAACAATCGTTCCAAAAGGGTTGAAGGCATAAAAGTATGCTGCATCAACAAATAAAATGACTACTCCCATGATTAATCCAAGGAAGGCTCCTCCTTTAGGTCCATAAAGGATGGCACCAACAACTAGAGGTATTAATGCAAGAGTAATACTAAATTGTCCAAGTGGTATTTTTATTAAGGATAATGCCGCAACAAGGCCTCCTAAAATACCCAAGGTAACCATTTGTTTAATAAGTGTTTTTTTCATAATTTTTCCTTTCTATTTAGGCCATCAAAAATGGTCCCATTAGATTTATTATATGTTAATAATTTTTACTCAAACATTTCAAATTCATATCCAAGAATTAAAACAGTATCGCCGTGCTTTACACCTAGTTTTCTAAGTTTTTCATCGACTCCCATTTTTCTTAGCTTTTGAGCAAAAATCCTAACATTAGTTTCATTGTTAAAGTCAGTGCGATCAAATAATTTTTTGATTGCTGGTCCTTCAACATGGTAGATCCCCTTATCATCTTTGGTGATGGTGTAATCATCAGTAGGTGGGGTAAACTTATATTCAACAACGCTATCACTGATTTCTTCTAATTGATGATTTTTTCTTACTTCATCTAATACATCAGCAATGCGATATAATAATTCATCAAGATTTTGTTTGGTTGCGGCGGAAATTGGAATAGCTTTAACGCCAAGTTTTTCTTCAAATTCTTGAAGATTCTTTTCACTACCGGTAATATCCATTTTGTTGGCGACAATTATTTCAGGACGTTTTAATAACTTAGGATCATATTCACCTAGTTCTTTACGAATGGTTAAATAATCATCAACCGGATTTCTTCCTTCCGTACCACTCATATCAACAATATGAACAATAACTCTGGTTCTTTCGATGTGTTTCAAAAATTGAATGCCAAGACCAGCTCCAAGATGAGCACCTTCAATTAAACCTGGTAAATCCGCCATAATAAAACTTCTACCATCTTTAACGCCAACAACACCTAAATGAGGGTTAAGCGTTGTAAAGTGGTATTCCGCAATCTTTGGGGTTGCTTTTGATACCATGGTAATTAAAGTACTTTTACCAACACTTGGAAAACCAACAAGACCAACATCGGCTAAAACCTTTAGTTCAAGTTGAACGTTAAACTCTTCACCGGGTTCTCCCTTCTCACATACTTGGGGAGCGGTATTACGCGAGTTAGCAAAAGCGGCATTGCCTTTTCCCCCACGACCACCATGAGCAACGATTACTTCTTGACCATGTTTTGTAATATCACCAATTACTTGACCTGTGTCAGCATTGATGATTGTTGTTCCAATCGGTACTTTCGCATACACATTTTCACCATCATGGCCATACATATCTTTTTGCATACCATTTTCACCATTGGTAGCTACAATCTTTCTTGTGAAACGGAAATCAAGAAGCGTTGTTAGTCCTTCTTCACCAACGAAGATGACATCGCCACCTCTTCCTCCTTTACCACCAGATGGTCCACCCATATTTGCGTATTTCTCATGTCGAAAAGCCACAACACCATTTCCCCCGTTGCCGGCTTTTACATATATTTTTACACTATCTACAAACATAGTATCTCCTTTCTTAAAAATAATAAGCACTTGGTATCCAAGTGCTTATTGTTTGGCAATTATTCTACTGGATATACAGAAACTTGTTTCTTGCTCATACCCTTATGTTCGTATTTAACGATACCATCGATCATACAGAATAATGTGTCATCCTTACCAATACCAACGTTATTTCCAGGATGAACCTTAGTACCTCTTTGACGATAAATAATCGAACCGGCAGTAGCGAATTGTCCATCAGATAATTTGGCACCTAAACGTTTAGAATGAGAGTCACGTCCGTTCTTAGTAGAACTAACACCTTTTTTAGATGCGAAGAATTGTAAATTTAATCTTATCATGATGCTACCTCCTATTTTTCAATTTTTACTTTTAAATGATTAGGATACATCTCTTCAATTTCTTGTAATGATTCAATTAGATTAGAAACAACTAAATTCATAAAGTCTTTAGTTTCTTGATCAAAATTGTAAGCAGTTACTTCAAAATGCATATATCCTTCTTCTTGATTTTCATTAAACTTATAACTATGACCTATTAACTTCATAAGTAAATTTAATGATGTAATTACCGTTGCGGAAATACCCGCACACACAATATCCAAACCTTCTTCATTGTAGTCAGCATGACCACTGATTTCAAAAGTATGAAAATCGTGATTTTGATAACTAAATTTGGCTTTCGTCATATTATGCTTCAATCTTGTTAATTACAACTTTAGTGTAAGCTTGACGATGACCTTGTTTTTTACGGTAATTCTTTTTAGCTTTCATCTTAAAAACAATAATTTTTTTGCCTTTACCTTGTTTTTCAATTGTACCAGTAACTTTGGCACCTTCAACAAGGGGAGTACCTACTTTGTCACCAACTAAAAGAACTTGATCAAAAACAACTTCTTGTCCAGCTTCGCCTTCTAGTTTTTCAACGAAAATAGTTTCACCTTCAGCAGCACGATATTGTTTACCGCCAGTGATAAAAATTGCGTACATCTTTTTTACCTCCTTATAAATATTAAGACACGCCAGGATGGTGATATTTAAAATATACTTGAAAACCACTTTTGTGCGGTTGCAGACTCGCAACGCATATATTATACACTAAACCTTATTTTTTTGCAATAAAAGTGAAATTTAATTTTTTGACAACTAACTTAACCATTCTCAGAGCGTTTGAAATGATTATTTTTGAATAATTATCCATTCAAATTCTAAAAAAGCCCACCCTTTAAAAGGTGAGCATTAAATTTATTTTACCGATTTTTGGTATTTAGCATTCTTGAACATGTTAAATACTTCATATCCAGCACCAAGAATTATGAATATAATTGACACAATTAGGTTACTATAAAATTCACTTTGGAATTGTTTACATGTAAGTTCTTCTCCTAGTTTATAGTCACCTTTCATAATATCAAAGAAGGCACTAAAGCCTGTTCCATTAACAAGACTTCCCTCCATTTGTGCATAAGCATCAGCAGCACGAACATAGACGAAAACTAAATCCCCAAGAATGAAAACTAAAGTTACAAGCGAAACCATGATTGGCATGACAGCATTAGGTTTTCCACCAAACTTACGATATAAGAAAGCTCCAAGCGCCACGGAGATGAAAGCACTGATGGCAGAAATAACATTTAAGCTAATGAAAATTTCAAAAGCAACGACACCAACAATACCACCGATTAAAGCTCCTAGGAAACCTTTGGCGTAATTATTTGGTGCTTCAATATAACTTTTTTCTTCTTGTTCATCTTCTTTTACTAACTCAGCTTTACAAGCAGGATGCATTTTAAAATTTAAAATTCCAATACTAGTAACTACTACTTCATCTTCTAGTTTTTCCCCACATTTAGGGCAGTAGTCATTTTTTTTGACTTCATATTTATCAAGTACTTCAAAGATTTTATTTAAGATATCATCCATTTTACTCATTAATTTACTTACTGTTATATCGTTTAAGCCAACAAATAAACCATATGGAGTAAATTCAAAAGTAACTCTCTTGAATCCTAGTAAATTTAAATCATTGATAATTTGTTCTTTTTTGTCATCTTCAACATGCATAGAAAAATGAAGTTGAACAGGACATACTTGGTGAAGCATTTCGACATTTAAGTTTACTTCATAATTATTTATAACGCCATATCCTTGATTTTTTTCAATTACAAGGTCTTTAGCGATAAAATATTCTTTAATTTTTTTATTCATAATATTCTCCTTTTTATCTAAAAAAAGACCACCATTTAACATGGTAGTCTCATTATTATTTATTTACGAGGATTCTTAATGTTAGCTTGTGCTGCAGCTAAACGTGCAATTGGAACACGATAAGGAGAGCAAGAAACATAGTCTAATCCAATGTTATGACAGAATTCAATAGTTTCTGGGTCACCACCATGTTCACCACAGATACCTAAATGTAAGTCAGGACGAACAGAACGACCTAGTTCTACTGCCATCTTCATTAGTTTTCCTACACCTTTTTGATCAATGTGAGCGAATGGATCACTTTCAAAAATCTTACGAGCATAGTATTCTTCTAAGAATTTACCAGCATCATCACGGCTGAATCCAAATGTCATTTGTGTTAAGTCGTTAGTACCAAAACTGAAGAATTCAGCATATTCAGCGATTTCATCAGCAGTTAAGGCTGCACGTGGAACTTCAATCATTGTACCAATCTTGTAAGCAAGTTTAACGCCTTTTTCAGCGATAACTTTTTCAGCAGTTGCGACTACAACATCACGTACAAACTTAAGTTCTTTAACATCACCAACAAGTGGGATCATAATTTCTGGAGTAACGTTTAAGCCATCTTTATTTACTTCGATAGCAGCTTCAATTACCGCTCTAGTTTGCATTTCAGCAATTTCAGGGTAAGTAATTGATAAACGGCATCCACGATGTCCTAACATTGGGTTGAATTCATGTAAACTTTCAACTGTAGCTTTTAATTTTTCAAATGTTAATCCCATTTCTTTTGCAAGATCAGCAATTTCTTCATCTGTATGAGGTAAGAATTCATGTAGTGGAGGGTCAAGATAACGAATTGTTACACTTCTTCCTTCCATAGCTTTATAGATACCAATAAAGTCAGCACGTTGCATAGGTAGTAATTTTGCTAAAGCTTTACGACGGCCTTCTTCATTATCCGAAACGATCATTTCACGAACAGCTGGAATTCTGTCAGCATCAAAGAACATATGTTCAGTACGACATAGACCAACACCTTCAGCACCAAAGTTGAAAGCAACTCGAGCATCACGAGGGTTATCAGCATTTGTTCTTACATGTAGAGCACGATATTTATCAGCCCATTCCATAAGAGTTGCAAAATCACCAGATACAGTGGCATCAACAGTTGGGATAGCCTCACCATAAACATAACCAGTATTACCATCAATAGAAATCCAGTCACCTTCATTGTAGCGTTTGCCACCAACTTCAAACCATTTTTCTTCTTCATTTACACGGATTTCACCAGCACCAGCAACACAGCAAGTACCCATACCACGAGCAACAACGGCTGCATGGCTAGTCATACCACCACGACCAGTTAAGATACCTTGAGATGCAATCATACCTTCGATATCTTCTGGAGAAGTTTCAAGTCTTACTAGAACAACTTTCATACCTTGTTCTTTACATTCTTTAGCACGTTCAGCACTAAATACAACTTGACCACAAGCAGCACCTGGAGATGCATTTAAGCCTTTTGTAATAGGATGTGCTTTCTTTAAAGCAGCTTGGTCAAAGCCTTTGTGTAGTAAAGCATCAAGTGATTTAGGTTCAACCATTAATACAGCTTCTTGTTCAGTAATTAAACCTTCTTTAACAAGATCAATCGCAATCTTTAAAGCAGCTTGAGCTGTACGTTTACCATTACGTGTTTGTAACATGTATAATTTACCTTTTTCAATTGTAAATTCCATGTCTTGCATATCACGATAATGAGTTTCAAGAATCTTAGTTACTTTCTTGAATTCTTCATATAATGCAGGATTATCTTCTTGTAAGTGTGCAATTGGGTTAGGTGTACGAATACCAGCAACAACGTCTTCACCTTGAGCATTGAATAGATATTCACCATATAATACATTTTCACCAGTTGCAGGGTTACGAGAGAAGGCAACACCAGTACCAGAATCATCACCCATGTTACCAAATACCATTGTTTGAACGTTTACAGCAGTACCCCAAGAATAAGGAATGCCATTTAGACGACGATAAACGTTAGCACGTGGATTATCCCAAGAACGGAATACTGCTTTAACAGCTTCTAGTAATTGTACTTTAGGATCTTGTGGAAATTCTTCTTTCTTTAATTCTAAATATTTAGCCTTGAATTCTTTTACTAATTCTTTTAAATCATTAGCATCAAGTTCAGTATCTTGTTTTATGCCTTTAGCTTCTTTCATCGCATCCATTAATGCTTCAAAGTTTGATTTGTCGATTTCCATAACAACATCTGCAAACATTTGAATGAAACGACGATATGAATCATATGCAAAACGAGGATTACCAGTAAGTTTTGCAAGACCTTCTACTGCGATGTCATTTAAACCTAGGTTTAAGATTGTATCCATCATACCAGGCATTGATGCACGAGCACCACTACGTACTGATACTAGTAATGGATTGGCATTATCACCAAATTTTTTGTTGTTGATTTTTTCAATTTTTGCAAGAGCTGCATAAATTTGATCAACAACTTCATCGGAAAGCTTTTTGCCATCATCGTAATACTTTGTACATGCTTCAGTTGTGATTGTGAAGCCTTGAGGAACTGGTAAACCAATGTTAGTCATTTCGGCTAAGTTAGCACCTTTTCCACCAAGAAGATTACGCATTGACTTGTCGCCTTCGCTGAATAAATAAACAAATTTACTCATATTAGTCTCCTTTTCTTTTTTTATATGTTTTCACACTTTCAATATTATATCATTAAGCGAAAAAAAAAGCAAACAAATAAAACTATTATGTTTTACTTGCTTGCAAAAAAATTAATTATTCTGACATTATTTTTTCCTCAAAATCCCTTGAAGTGCTAAAATGTTTCGCATTTTCTTTCAAAAATTCAAGATTATCACTACTTGTATAAATGTTTATATTAGGACAAACACTAGTGATATTATATCCAAAACTAACAACTGAACTAGGAACAAATAGATAAGCTAAAACCTTACATCCAGCAAAGACATTACTCTCAAGTTTCGTTAAAGTATTAGGAAGTTTTACGTTATCAAGTTTATCACAACTTGCGAAAGCAAAAGATTCAATCACTTCAAGTTTTAAACAATTAGTAAAATCAACCGTGCTTAGAGCGGCTGAATTTCTAAAAGCTGAATTCTTAATCACTGAAACGTTTTTAGAAAGGGTTAGAGTTGTTAAATTTGTGGTACCATAAAAAGCATAATCACTGATTTCTTCGACACTTTCCATAATTTCAAAACTAACACTTTGCTTCTTAGCAGGATACTTTAATAATTTAGTTTGATCCTTATTATATAATACCCCATTAATACTAATGTATTTTTCATTTAGCGATGAAACATTGATTGATTCTAAATTAATAGCTCCCTCAAAATAGTTTTCTTCATTAGTACCTTTAATACCAATAAATTCTATTGTCTTTGGAATATTAAGATACTTCGCGTTCTTTAATTCATAAAACTTGTTTTCATTAGTTTCAATTCTTTTTACCATTATTCCATCGATAGTTTCAGGATATTCAATTCTTGTAAGACTTCTTCCGTAGCCACTTGTTAAGCCTGTAATAACGTAGTATTTGTCTTCACCATCTTCACGAAGTTCTAAATCAAAAGTCTTCATATATTCTTTAGCTTCAGTACCATAGGTTATATCACTTTTTTTAACTGGGCCTTTGATAATTAATACTGTTGTAAGTGTACCAAGAATTACAACTAAAATACTGACAATTATTATATAAACTTTTTTACTCATATTATCACCATCTACATTATACAATAATTTAATCAATATTTAAAGTAATTAGTCCAATAAATTTGTGATTTTAATTTTTTATACTTTATAGTTTTCATTAAATCTTTAAACTTAATACTCAAAAAGATGGTTAAAATTACTAGGCCTAGACTCTTATAGATATAACATGTAATAGACAAAACCACAAGCATAAAGATATTTAGATATTTTAATAAATCTAAAGAGTAGCTTTCATCATAGATGATGGTAAGAATTTCCCTTAATATTTGAAATCCATCAAGGGGAAAGATAGGTAAAAGATTAAAGATAATCATTAGATTATTAAAGATTCTTAGTTGTTTAATTTGTATGTTAAAAAATAAGATAAAACCTAAAACTAAAAGATTACTTAATACACCACCTAAGATAGACGATAATTCGCTTAATTTTAGGTAGATTATCTAAATTTACATCCATTAATCCACCTACTAAATTAAGAGAAATCATCTTAATATCTCCTTTAAATAACTTTATAAAAAAGATATGACCGCCTTCATGGAGAAGTAAAACCAAAAGAATTCCTAAAAAGGTTTTTAGTTCTCCGGTAAAGCCACAAAGAACAAAAAGTAAAATCAAAAAATAACTAATCTTCAGCTTTTTGATAGTAATCATAGTAGGTACCATTATCATCAATGGTTAATTTAAACTTAAATGAGGTTGATTCTTTATCATAAGATGCTTTCCCAATGATTGTGTTTGATGAAACATAATCATAAATATGAAAATCAATACTTTCTAAATGCAGATAGCCATAAACTAATCCATCAATACCTTGAATATATAAATTATAATAATTGTCAATTTTTTCGGTTTTGATTACAACTCCCGAAGTAAGTGCGACAACTCCATCAGTGCCAATATTTTCAACCACATTATATTTACCATCAAAAGTTACGATGTCGTAAGTTTCTTTTTTATAGACTAAAACATCTAAATCTTTAAAATTAACTAAATCGGTTTTACCAACTAAAATATTAGTCAATTTTAAAAAGTTAAAATTATGATTAATAACACTTCTTATCTTTACATACTTATCAGATATAACTAATAATAATAAAAGTAAAGAACTTAAAAAAATACGTTTAAATAAACGATCAATATATCGTAACTTCTTATTCTTTTTTACTGTATCTTCTTTGCTTGTTTCTTTGGTTGTTAGTTTTCTTTTTACCTCTAACTCCATAATATCACCCTTATATCATAATATCATATGTTAAAAGATTGCTACTTAGAACAAATTACTAAGTTTTCCATCTCTTTTCATACTAAAGTAACTATCACCAATAATTATATGATCAAGGACTAAAAAACCATTTACTCTAGCAAGTTCTATGATTTGTTTGGTATATTTGATATCAGCCATACTTGGAGTTTCATCCCCACTTGGATGATTATGAACCAAGATAAAAGCATAAGCTGAAAGTTTAAACGCCCACTTAAGAATTAATCTTCCATCAAACAAGGTTGAATTACCCCCACCACTAGACATTAATTTTACCGAAATTAAGCTTCCTTTTGCATTTAAATAAATCACATAAAGATTTTCTTCTTTTAAACCAATGAATTTGTTTTTCATATATTTATAAACATCTTCGGAAGAAATAAAACTAACATCTTCTTTTCTTTCATTACAAATTCTTTCACCAAACTCCACACAGGCTAAAATGGTAATAGCTTTAGTAACGCCAATGCCTTTAAACTCTAACAATTCATTAATGGTCATTTCTTTAAAATCAGCTAATGATTCAACATTACTTAAGATTGATTGTGAAAGTCCCACTACACTTTTATCTTTTGAACCGGTTCTTAAAATAATTTCTAACAATTCAAGATTACTTAAAGATTTAATACCATACTTAAGGGCTTTTTCACGAGGTCTTTCAAATATTGGAATTTCTTTTAACATTTTATCACCACTTAATATTACGATTAATTACCTAAAAAAAGATAGAACCCTAAGATTCTATCTATTTCCATTTTCATTTTCTTTAATGAGTTTTCGAATATCGGTTACTAAATATAAACTACCTAAATAAATAGTAAATGGAACTTGATGACTCATTACATAATCAAGACTTTCTTTAACATCATGAATCATCATTTTATTTTTACAGTTACTTAACATAAATAAAATATCTTCATCACTACTTCTAGCATAAGCATATTTAGTAAAGATTATTTCATCAAAAGTATCATCAAGCATTGCGACCATCTGGTTTAACGTTTTATCTTTAGAGATTGATACAACCGCACGTTTGTACTCATAATCTAAGGATTTAACGAAATTACATACTTGGGTAATACCATCATTATTATGAGCACCATCGGTAACAATTAAAGGATTTTCTTTTAAAATTTCTAGACGTCCTGGCCAGATGATTTTAGATAAGCCTAATTTTATTTGATCTTTAGATATTGGAAAACCAGAGATTAATCCATGGTATAAATCATTTAAAACTTCAATAGTTGTTACAATGACCTTCGCATTATCTATTTGATGGAATCCTGGTAAGTTGATATAAAGACCATCCTCAAAGCCTTCTAGCACAAAATGAGATCCATAAATATCCATCTTTTTTATTTCAACCTTTCTAGGTGTGGATAGATAAAGTTTTGAATTTCGCTCTTGACATACTTTTTTGACTAAATTTTGGATATTTTCTTCCTTGATTCCACAAATTAAAGGTTCACCATTTTTAACAATGCCTAACTTTTCAATAGCAATTTTTTCTAAAGTATCCCCTAAAATCTTAGTATGTTCTAATGCTACATTGGATATGACCGCAACATCACTTTTAACAATATTAGTTGAATCAAGTCTACCTCCCATGCCAACTTCTAAAATGGTAAAATCTAAATCATGTAAATCATGAAAGTACAAAAAAGCAAGTAGGGTAATAAATTCAAAGAAACTTGGAGTATCATAACCATCACTAACTATTTTGTCATACTTATTAATTATCATATTACCATATTTAAGTAAATCATTATCACTGATGTTTACACCATTATATTCAATACGCTCATTAAAAACGGTAATATAAGGGGAGGTAAAAGTGGCTACATTAAATCCTGCTTCCATGAGGATAGCCCTGATTCCCGCAACCGTACTTCCTTTACCATTAGTTCCGGTTATATGAATAATTCTAAGGGTTGACTCCGGGTGGTCAAATAAAGATGCATAATAGTTAATTCTATCCAAAGATGTTTTCTCAGTAAATCTTCTTTGTTTTTCTACCCAAGATATAAAATCTAAAATATTTGTAAACTTTTCCATTTTATAATCTTTCTAGAAGTTTGGTTACTTCTTCTAATTGTTTCATGTAATCATTAAGTTTTGCTTTTTCTGCCTCAATCTTTTGTTGAGGTGCTTTAGATACAAAGTTTGGATTGTTTAACATCTTATTACAACGTTCAACCTCAGCAGTTAGTTTAACTTTTAAGTTTTCCAATCTTTCTTTTTCTTTTTCGGTATCAATTAATTCTTTCATTGGAATAATAACCTTAACATTACTTAAAACAGTTACGCTCGCATCATCACTTTCAACATCCCTTTTAATCTCAAGGGTATCAGGATTACAGAATTTCTTTAAGTATGCTTCCATTTCTTTTAAGAAAGTTCCTAATTCTTCATTCTTGGTTTCAAGTTTAATCGTAATTGGTTTACTCATAGGAACGTTCTTTTCACTTCGAACATTTCGTACTGCGCTAATAATATCAATTAAATCGCTCATATATAAGCTATCATTCTTATTAGTTTTAGATGTTTCTTTTGGCCAATCACTAACCATAATTGAACCATCAACAAAATGTTGGTAGATTTCTTCGGTTACAAACGGCATAAATGGATGTAATAATTTAATGACATCAATTAAAACATCTTTTAATACAGCACATGTATTAATTTTTTCTTTTTGACTTCCATTTTGGAAAGTAACCTTCGTAAGTTCTAGGTACCAACTTGCAAGATCATCCCATGTAAAGTTATAAATAGCTTTTGCGACTTCACCTAGTTCAAAGTTATCATATAAAGTATTGACTTCTTTTATTAAATTTTCTTTACGATTTAAGATCCATTTATCAATAACTTGTAAATGATCATAATCAATTGGTTCATCATTGTAACCTGTATTATTTAAATTCATTTGAATAAAACGAGAAATATTCCAAATTTTATTAATATAATTCCAAGATGATGCCATCTTTTCATCTGAATAACGTAAATCTTGACCAGGAGTTGCGTTAGTTGTTAGGAAATAACGCATTGCATCACAACCATACTTATCAATCAAATCAAATGGGTCAACACCATTTCCTAGTGACTTACTCATCTTTCGACCTTGTTCATCACGAATTAAACCATGAATAAAGCATTTTTTAAATGGTCGTTTATTTAAGAAATGTTTTGATTGAAGGGCCATACGAGCAACCCAGAAGAATATAATATCATAACCCGTTACTAAACAATCAGTTGGGAAGTAACGTTTTAAATCACTTGTTTCTTCTGGCCAACCTAGAGTTGAGAAAGGCCAAAGGCCACTGGAGAACCAAGTATCAAGAACATCTTCATCTTGATGCCAGTCATCACCAGGTTTTTCAAGTCCTACATAAACTTCATCACCTTTATAGTAGGCAGGAATACGATGTCCCCACCATAATTGACGAGAAATACACCAATCTTGAATACTATCTGGATCCATCCAACCAAGAAGAGTCTTATTAAATCTAGCAGGTACAAACTCAATAGGTTCATCGCTATTTTGCATTTCACGAACTCCTTCCGCAAGTTTGTCCATCTTTACAAACCATTGTTTAGAAAGACGTGGCTCAACGATTACTCCTGTTCTTTCAGAGTGACCAACGGAGTGAATCATTTTTTCAATTTTTGGACAAAGTCCCATCTCAGTAAGTTTCTTAACTAGTTGCTTGCGACATTCAAAACGGTCAAGTCCTTCAAACTCTAAAGCTAGAGCATTCATCGTTCCATCTTCATTCATACAAATTAAACGTGGTAAATTATGACGATTACCTACTTCAAAGTCATTAGGGTCATGCGCAGGAGTTACTTTTACAACTCCCGTTCCAAATTCACGGTCAACATAGTTATCACTGATTACTGGTATTAATCTTGTAGTGCCTGGAATATAAACTTTCTTGTTGATGTATTTTTGATATCTTTCATCATCAGGATGAACCATAATAGCCGTATCACCAAACATTGTTTCAGGTCTTGTTGTCGCAATCTCTAAACTTCCACTGCCATCTTCTAACGGATATAAGAAATGGTAGAAAGCTCCTTCAATATCTTTATACTCAACTTCAATATTTGATAATGCGGTTTTCGCCTCAACATCCCAGTTAATAATTCTTTCTCCACGATAAATTAAGCCTTCATCATATAGTTTAATAAAGACATAACTTACAGCTTTTTGAAGACCTTCATCTAAGGTAAAACGTTCTTTCGAGTAGTCAACGGAAAGACCAAGGGCAGCCCATTGTTTATGAATGTACTCTGCATATTCTTTTTTCCATTCCCATGCTACCTTTAAGAAAGCTTCACGACCGATATCAAAACGGCTAATACCTTGGCTTTTTAGTTTAGCATCAACCTTAGCTTGAGTTGCGATCCCCGCATGGTCCATACCTGGTAGCCATAAGGCATCATATCCTTGCATTCTCTTACGTCTGATTAAAATATCTTGAAGAGTTGTATCCCAAGCGTGACCTAAATGTAGTTTTCCCGTTACATTTGGGGGAGGAATAACGATTGTATAAGGAATTTTAGAGTTATCACCACTTGTAAAGAAGCCTTCTTTTAGCCAATATTCATACTTTCCTTTTTCAACTTCTAAATGATTATACTTAGGTTCCATTAGTTCATTTTTTCTTTGCATTCTTTCACCTCTTTAATTAATTAAAAATAAAATAAAAAAGCCCATCCTTCAAATAAAGGACGAGCTGATATACCCGTGGTACCACCTTTGTTATTAGGCATTTATTAATAAAAGCCTAATCACTTGTATGTTTGATAACGTAGTTGCATCTACGGAAAACTCTAAATCTTTTTTTCAAACTTTTTCAAGTCTTCTTCTCCTAAGCTACCTTCAAAAACTTTTGTTAATGTTTTCCACCAAACAACATCTCTCTAAAAACAATTTAGTTTTTTACTCCTCTTATTCACGGAATTTAAATAATGTATAAAAATTATAGCAAATTAATTTTAACTTTTCAATATAATTGCCTTAATTACTTCATATCACCAGGGAAATGAAGGTCAGAACGAGCAGAAAATGAGAAAGAGAAAATCTTGACACTTTCAGGCCCTGTTAAGCGTTTAAATTGATTACGTTTAAAACGTTTCATAAAGTTATTATAATATAAGGTTGCTTCTTCATCACTTAAATTAAAGCCAGCTTTAAGTAAGCCAACTACTCTTTTTTGTGAGGCTCCACATATAAAGATATGATACATAATAAAATCATTAATTTCATATTTACCAATAATATCTTCAGTCAACTGACTAGATGAAGTAAGTTCTGGCGAAATCGGTAAATCGATTACCCCTTGAAGGCTAGAACCAGCCTGAGGGTAGACTTTCTTAAAGTAGGTAACAAGCTCACGAATGGTTGTTTTTGGTAGACCTCCATTTAGGTTGTACATTGACATTTGGTCTCCATTGAAAGTACTCCAACCAAGAGCAATCTCACTCATATCACCAGTACCACATACAATGGCATTTTCTTTATTAGCAATATCCATTAAACATAAAGTACGATATCTTGCTTGAATATTTTCGTAAGTTACATCTTTCTTATCATCATCTTTACCAATTAGATTAAAATGATGTAGGACTTCTTCTTCAATATTGATTTCCTTTAAATTGATTCCTAAGGCTTCACTTAAACCATAAGCATTATTTTTAGATTTATGTCCTGTTCCAAGTCCCGGCATCGTTATCGCGATAATACCTTTTTTATCATAGTGATATTTTTCAAAGCAATAGTTAATCACTAGAAGGGCAAGGGTTGAATCAAGACCACCACTAACGCCAAGGACAATCTTATTTATACCGATATGACTTAGACGATGGTTTAACGCTGCCGCAAGCACATCGATGACTTCTTGTTTTCTTTCATCGGTAACTAAACTAAAGGGAAAAGTATTAATGTCTCTTTTAATATCATCTACTTTTTTTTTATTAAGACGAAAGGGAACTTTAACTATTTCTTTATGGTGATTAACGATTTGATTATTTAACATATAACGTTGATACAAAATCTTTTCAATGTCAATGTCTTTAGTGACAATATTTTCATCATTGTCTAATGCCTCATATGAATAAAGCGTATCACCAAGTTCTGATATTACCGTATGACCACTACATAAAACATCACTTGAGGTTTCACTTACCCCCGAAGAAACATAGATGTAGGCTCCATTACCAAGATAGGAAGCATTATTACATAAGTTTTCTCTTCTTTCTTTTTTGAAAGCCTGGTAAGTACTTGTACTAAGATTAAAGACTAGGTGGGCACCTTCACTGTATAAATCAACATGGGGAGCATAGTTTTGCCATAAGTCCTCACAAATCTCAATTCCAAAGGAAACATCATCACTAACAAAAAGCATTTCCCCAAACTTAAAGGTTTGACCATACATAGTCACAGTTGTAGTTTCTTTATAAAACTCTAAGCCATCACTAAAGATACGTTTTTCAAAGAATTCACGATATGATGGTAAATGCATTTTAGGTACTGCCCCTAAGATTCTCTTATTACTAATAACGTAAGCCGCATTATAAAGTTTTGAATTATGTTCTAGAATAGAACCAACAATCCAGATTTGATCAGTTGAGGTCGCAAGTAGTTTTTCCATCGCAAGATGAGCCTCATCAAGTAATTCACGATTTAAAAACCAATCGCCATTACTATATCCTGTTACTGAAAGTTCGGGAAATAAAACAATATTCGCATCGGCTACTTCTTTAGTTTGTTTGATAATTTCTTCAACATTTAATAGAGGTTTTCCAAGATATACCTTTGGAATACAAGTTGAAATACGGATATAATTGTTATTGTTCATTGTTCACCTCATATAAGTTTTTATTTAATATGTATTGATAAATAGGTTTAGTAACTAACGTTTTATCATGAGTTTCTCTAAATAAAGTAGACGAAACAAAAGGCATGTCAAAATCTAAAAAAGCAAAGTGATGACTAAAATTTTTTAAGAAAGCATCATGTAAAATATATTTTTTTAAATCTTCTATCTTTGATCCTCTTGTAAATACAATAAAAGTATTTTCTTCAACAAACTTTTCATATTCTTTCCATCTTGAAAGGGACATTAAACAATCTTCACCAAAAACAAAAGTTGGATGGTTAAGCATACGAAGAGAGTTAATTGTGCCTTTAAACAAATGCTTAGTTTCAATATCGCTAACCACAAAATTCGTAAAATTAAGACCTACAAACAAAAGTTCACACATCTTGATACGATCTTCTACGACGACTAAGTTTTTATCGATATTATCAAATTCATAGTCATCACCATTAGGAATTAAGATAATCTGAGATGGTTCATATTTAATTAATACCTCAATTAACTTTTGATGAGCAATTGTTGGGGGGTTAAAAGAACCACCAAAGGCTAGTGGTTTATTTTTAATTAGTTCTTCTACTTCAAGAAATAAAGAATGATTGTTACTATTCATATTTTCACCTAAAATTCGTTTTCTATTATAGCACAACAAAAATAAAATTTCAAATAATTAAGTCTTGTTGGCAAAAGTCTATACCAAATTAACAGATAAAACATAGAATAAAATGGTGACCTGAGTTTGACAGTGATATGCTAAAACTCAAAATTATATTTGATAAATAGTAAGGTTTTACCTTGCTTTTTTTCT
>CAKPBI010000013.1 GCA_934140285.1 uncultured Bacilli bacterium | reverse complement strand
ACACCAATAAAAAAGTTTAGGGAGACCCTAAACTTCTTTATTGATAAACATTAACCCCAAACAAATTTATATAATCAATAAAAGAAAAAAGCCTACTAACGAGTAGACTTTTTTTCATTTCATTATTTTTTATATTGATTCATACGATTAATAACGCGATTAATATCTCTTTCAGATGGTTTACGTCCCATTTCTAAGAACATCGCACGAATCATTTCCTTATTAATTGGAGGATTGTTTTCAATTTGTTTTGTAAATACATGTCTAATAACAAAGAATCCAATAATAAAACCAACTATTAAGCATAAGATTCCACATATTAGTAGCCAATACCATGCAACCATATTTCATATCTCCTTTTCATTTTTTACAAGGAATATTATACCAAAAAGGCAATTTCATTTCAAGTTATTTGAAATTTCCATTTTAGAAGGTGATTTTTTTAAGTCATATTGTTGCAAAAAAAAACAAATTATATTATAATTCTATTGTTAATAATGAAACATGGAGGTAAATTATTATGCCAAGATTAATTACTGATGCATGTCTTGCTTGTGGTACATGTGCTGGAGAATGCCCTGTTGGATGCATTTCTGAAGGCGATATCTATGTTATCGATGCAAGTCAATGTATTGACTGTGGCGCTTGCCAAGAAGCTTGCCCAGTTGGTGCAATTGTTGAAGAATAATTTAGAAACAAAAATAGTCTAGGAATTCCTAGACTATTTTATTTTCAATGGATCAGTATCATTATTTGCAAGAATAAAAGTTACATTTGGAAATTCTTTTTCAAGTTCGGCTTTGACTTTTTCCTTATATAATCTTTCTACTGCATGTGATACTTCAATCAAACTTAAATTTAAGTCAACCGCATCAAGTGCTTGATTATGTTTTACTTCTCCTGTGATAAAAGCATCGCAATGAAGGCGTGAGGCAAGATATAGTTCAAAGCCACCTGACCCCGCAAGGATACCAACCTTGTGGATTTTTTTATTTAGGCTACCCGTATATCTTAAGCCATCAACTTTTAGTTTTTCTTTGACAACCTCTAAAAAGTCATTTAGGGATATTTCATCTACTTCACCCGTTCTAATGAATGATTCATTGTTGAGTGTATCACCAACAAAACGAATATTCTTTAAGCCAAGTCTTTTAGCTAAGATTTCATTCATTCCCCCTTCAGCAACATCAAAGTTGGTATGCATGGAAAATACATTTAAATCATTTTTAATGACTTGTTTTATCTTTTCTTGAAGGGGATTATCATAATCCATTGATAACATACTATTAAACATGAAGGGATGATGAGTAATTAATAAATCGACATCATTCATGATGGCCTCATCAATAACTTTAGTTGAACCATCAAGAGCAAGCATTACTACTTTTACTTCTTGTTTTAAGCTTCCAAATTGTAATCCAACTTTACCTAAGTCAAAACTACTAGCAAGACTAGTTGGATACTTAGTTAATAAATAATTAGTTATATCTTTTACTTTAGTCATGGATAACCTCCTTGATTCTTTCAATCATTTCTTCGATATTTGGTAGTTTTTTTGTTGAAGTGTTTTTGATATTTTCATATTCGTTTAGTTTGGTTTGCCATTTAGTGATGAATAAAGGATTAGCATTTTTTAAAAGGATAGGGCCAAACAACAATTCATTTTCTGATAATGTAGGTAGAGAATTAGTGAATTTAACTTCCATAATTTCATAATATTTATCATTATCATTGATTATTTCTTCATTGTAAATCGTAAAACCATTTAAATTTAAGTACTTTCTAAGTTCATAACATCTAATATTTGGTTCTAAGATTAATTTTTTTAGAGTTTTTGCTTTGGCGAGAGATTCATCGATAATCTTCGATATTAACTCTCCTCCCATTCCCGCAATTACCACGGTATCAATTAGTGGATCAAGATCTTTTAAACCATCACTTAATGATAATTTTATTCTTCCATCTTGAATATAATTATTTAAGTTGGCCTCAGCCACTAAGTATGGACCAAGTTTGTTTTCTACTCCTTGACAAAACTTTAAGCCTTTCTCCATACAGCCAATAAGAAGATATCCATGATCGGTGCCGATATCAGCAACACAATCATGGACATTAATTAAATTCAAGATTTTGTTTAATCTTTGGTTATTCATTATTTTACTCTATGACGTTCAAGACGTTTTAATCTTGAAGGATGACGAAGACGACGAATGGCTTTTGCTTCTATTTGTCTAATTCTTTCACGAGTAACATTAAACTCACGTCCTACTTCTTCAAGAGTACGAGGATGATTGTCATCAAGACCATAACGAAGACGAATAACTTTTTCTTCACGTGGAGTAAGGGTTTGAAGTACAGCATCGATTTCTTCACGATATAGTTTATATTGCGTATACTCTAAAGGATTTTGACCTTCTGTATCAGCAATGAAATCGCCAAGGCTTGAATCATCTTCTTCACCGACAGTTGAATCAAAGGAAATTGGTTCTTGAGCAATACGTTGAATTTGTTGAACCTTTTCAACAGAAATCTTCATTTCCGCAGCGATTTCTTCAGGCGTTGGTTCACGACGTTTTTCTTGAGTTAAACGACGAGTAGTACGACCAAGTTTGTTGATGGTTTCAACCATGTGAACAGGAATACGGATAGTACGACCTTGATCTGCGATGGCTCTAGTGATTGATTGTTTAATCCACCATGTAGCGTAGGTCGCAAATTTAAATCCTTTGGTTGGGTCAAACTTGTAAACGGCCTTAATTAAGCCCATGTTTCCTTCTTGGATTAAATCAAGAAATGGAAGACCACGGCCAAAATATTTTTTCGCATTAAATACAACAAGACGTAAGTTAGATTCAATTAGGATGTCTCTTGCTTCATTACCCATTTGGATTTTTTCATTTAGGGTTGCAAGTTCTTCAGGGCTAATTTCTTTACCTAGTTTTTTGTAAGTTTCAATTTTTTCTTTACACATTAAGCCTTCTTGAACCATTCTAGCATACTCTGATTCTTGAGTAGTAGTTAAAAGTTCAATTTGACCAATGTCACGTAAATACATTTTTACAGGATCATCGGCTTGATGAGATGTACCAATGAAATCTTCAAAGTCAGAAACTTTGATTTCACTTTCCACTGCCGCTGTTAATTCTTCTAGTTCTTCCGCGTTATCTTCATCTTCTAAGAAGGCTTCAAAATCATCATCTGAATCATCAGCAAGTAAAGCTTCATCATCAGGTACTTCTTCACTTTCTCTAGTTACTTCAATATCACAGTTTTCTAGATATTCAACAACTTCATCTAGGAGTTCATCATTAGGATTTTCCATAATTTCGGTTATTTTTGAAAGAGGAATATAACCTTTTTTCTTTGCAAAATCTTTTAACGCATCTAGTTTATCTTTATATAATACTTCGTCTAACATTAAAAATCCTCCTCGTTGACGATTTTTTTCTGAATTTTGTTTAATTCCATAAAATCATTAACATTTTTATTATCTTCACCATCTAAACCAAATAAAGCAGCATTGTATGAGGCAGCATTATCAAGTTTAATAAAGTAATCTTTGATTGTAAGTAAACTATCTTTAAATAATTGTTGATTTTTTGTATCAATAAATGAATCACTAAAGATAGCTTTAGCAAGTTTTAAACCATCTGGTTTATCTTTTAATAATTCATAGAATTTATCTTCCCCGATACCTTCCTTATCGCCATAATCACTATAGAATTGGCATATAACATACAGTAAATCAAATTGTCCAATTAAAGATGAGCCAGGATACCTAATCATATCATCTCTAGCAATTTCTAAAAAGGCGTTTGTAAATAAATCTTTTGACCCAACACTAAATTTAATGATTGTATTATAAGCAATTACAACTTTTGGGGTAATCTTTACAATTTTTTTCTTTCTTAGAGGGATTTCTGGATTTACTTCTTGTGGCGTAGGTTGTTCATCGATGTATGTACTATGGTGATAATCAATTAAGTTATCAATTTCATTTTTTAGGTTAGATACATCAACTTTAAGATCAGTTGCCATTTGGTTAATGAAATAATTAGTTATTACTTCATTTCTTGCCATTCGCATTAATTCAATTACTTCATTTTTAAAAGTTTGAACGGTCGTAAAATCACCTAAGAATACTTTCTTTAGAGCATTTTGATATAGTACCAAATAAACGTTCTTCATATTATTTTGAACATATTCTTGAAATTTTATTGCTCCATATTTTGTAATATATTCATCAGGGTCTAAATTATCCGGTAACATTACGGCACTTGGAATGATGGATACACTTGAAAACATTCCGGCTGAGCGTTTCATCGCTTTAATTCCGGCTTCATCACCATCAAAGAACAAGACAACATTTTTAGTTAAATCGGTAATTAGTTTTAGATGTTCTTTACTTAAGGCTGTTCCCATGGTCGCAACCGAGTTGTTGATTCCCGCATGATTTACCGCGATAATATCCATAAAACCTTCAAAAATAAAGACTTGATTTAATTTTCTAATTTCAAGGCTAGCCTCATGATAGTGATACAAAAGCTCTGCCTTATGGAAAATATAGTTTTCCGTTGAATTAATGTACTTAGCTTGGTCTGATGTCTCATAGATACGACCACTAAAACCTACAATTTGACCACTTGGATTACAAATAGAAAACATAATACGATCTCTAAATACATCACGTACTTGACCATTATCATCTTTGATTAATCCAAGTTCTAATTGATCAAGATTAGTATAGCCTTTTTTAGATAAAGCTTGATTTAGGTAGTTCAAGGCTTTTGGAGCAAGGCCAATCTTAAATTCATCGATTTCTTTATCGGTAATGCCTCTTCTTTTTAAGTATTCAAGTGCTACACGTCCTTCTTCGCTACTATACAAGTAGAAACGATAAAAGTTGTAGGCTTCACTCATTAAATTATATAATCTAGTTTTCTTTGCATCCTCTAAAGTTAGGGAATCATCAATTTTAATGCCTGCTCGTTTAGCGAGTTTGATGGTTGCTTGTTCCATTGTTAGGTTATCGTGTTTTGCGACAAAGTAAATTACATTACCTTTAGTACCACAACTGAAACAATTGAAAATCTTTTTCTCACCACTGACACTCATAGAAGGGTTTTTGTCATCATGGAAAGGACAAAGTCCAAAATAACTTGTTCCTTTTTTCTTTAACGTCACATATTCGCCAATTACTTCGACAATATCGGTAGCATCAATAACTTGTTTCGTTACAGATTTTGGAATCATTTAGCCCTCCTTTAATTATTTTATTTATAATTTGTTATTATTTATACTCTTATTTAAGTTTTTTACTAATGAATTCTTCAAGTTCACTGATTTTAATACGGAATTGTTCCATAGTATCACGATCACGAACAGTTACAGTTTCATCTTCTAAAGTATCAAAGTCAACAGTTACACAGAATGGAGTACCGATCGCATCTTGACGACGATATCTTTTACCAATCTTACCGCTAGTGTCATATTCACAGTTAAATTCTTGAGCTAACTTTTGGTAAACTTCAGTTGCTTTGTCATTTAGCTTGTTAACAAGAGGTAATACCGCAACTTTTACAGGTGCAAGTTTTGGATCAAGATGAAGAACATCACGTACATCACCATCAGGAAGTGCTTCTTCTTCATAGGCACTAGTGAGTACCGCAAGTAGTAATCTTTCAACACCAAGACTTGGTTCAATTACATATGGTAAGTACTTTTGGTTAGTTTCAGGATCTAAGTATTCAAGATTTTCTCCAGAGTGTTCTTGATGAACCTTTAGGTCATAGTCGGTTCTGTCAGCAATTCCCCAAAGTTCACCCCAACCAAATAGATACTTGAATTCAATATCGGTAGTAGCTTTGGAGTAGAAACATAATTCTTCTTTAGCATGATCTCTTGTTCTTACAAGTTCATCTTTTAAACCAATGTTATGTAAGAAATCAAGACAATATTTACGCCAGTAGTTGAACCATTCAAGGTCAGTTCCTGGTTTACAGAAGAATTCAAGTTCCATTTGTTCAAATTCACGAATTCTAAAGATAAAATTACCAGGAGTAATTTCATTACGGAAACTCTTACCTATTTGACCAATACCAAATGGGACTTTCTTACGGGAAGTTCTTTGAACATTTTTAAAGTTTACAAAGATACCTTGAGCAGTCTCTGGACGTAAGTAAACTAAACTCTTACTATCATCTACTACGCCAATGTGAGTTTGGAACATTAAATTAAATTTACGGATAGGCGTAAAGTTGGTGCTACCACAATCAGGGCAAGCAATTTTATGTTCAACAAGATAATTATAAAGTTTTTCATTATCCCAACCATCACCAGTTATTTCACCATGAGTATACTCTTCGATTAATTTGTCAGCACGATGTCTTGTACCACAATTTTTACAGTCAATTAAAGGATCAGAAAATCCTCCAACATGACCACTCGCAACCCATGTTTCTGGATTCATTAAGATAGCCGCATCAAGACCCACATTATTAGGACAAGATTGAACAAAGGCTTTCCACCAAGCTTTCTTGATGTTGTTTTTTAGTTCAACGCCAAGGGGACCAAAATCCCAAGAGTTAGAAAGACCACCATAGATCTCACTGCCTTGGTATACAAAACCATATTGCTTTAAATAGTTTACGAATTTTTCCATTGTCATCATAATTTTACACCAACTTTCACTCTAGTAATTTGGACATTTATGGATTCTACTCCATTATATACTATTTAACTGTCTTATTATACCAAAGAAATTTTCATTTGTCAATAGATTTATAAAAAAATTAAAGTAAATTATGAAAAAATTTTAAAGGCTTTACGGAAATAATCATAAAGAAAAAGAATTATCCACAAATAGAGCTTAAAACTAATTTAAACTTTATTATTGAATAATTCTTTAAGTTTGGTAATTTAGATTTTAACTAATTAATTTTTGAAATTTACCCATATTTCTTGTTGTTTTCATAATAAATGTTACCTCAAAATATTCATCATATTCTTCTACTTCCATTAGGTTAATATAGTGGATATATTCTTTATTTGACACTCGGAAATGGAGAAAGTCATATTTCACTTTTGATAAGGCATACTTGATAGCTTCATCTTCATTATAAGTAATAATCGCTTCAACTTTTTCATAGTCTGTTTGCTTTTTTAAGGTTAGTAGACTTCCGATATTAAATACATTATCCATACGGCTATGACCAACTCTTGTAAAAGTTTTTTTATTAATCTTTAGAGTTTTGTCTAAAAAACTTAAGACAAAATATGATTTAGCTGCTCCAGAATAAACTACTTCTTTTTGTTCTTTTAAGACTTTAATTTTTTCATACGTTACAACATTACCAAGGATTAAACCCTCAGGATGAACGTAGTTGGAAACATCATTTGGGTTAGTCGTAAAATTAAGGTTCCCAGAAATTAAGAGTTCGCCTTTTTTGACGCTTTGAGATGAGGTAACATTGACAATTCCTCGTTTAGAACTAATCCCAACAATATAGCCATCAAATAAAGAAATAATGTCACCTTTTTCCGATGTATCAGATAAAACAATTTTAGGAAGCTTTTCAGTAACAATTTCAATGATTATTTTTGAGGAAAGTTTTGAGGCTCCAATATAGGTAAAATGGGGATAACTTTTTCTCAGTTCATGGTTTAATTCATTAACACTTACATCTAAAGTATAACCAATGGGATGTTTTTTTAAGTGTTTTTTCACATCTTCATAGATATCATAGTCATAAGTATCAGGATTTAAAAAGGATATTTCTCTAATGTAATTACTAGAAATAATGAATAAAACAAAGATTAATAGAAGGGAAATAATCAATAAGATATTTTTCTTAATTACTTTCTTAAAAAAGGTGTTATAGTTGTTTTTTATATCTACTTCTTCATCATTGATAAAAGGAAGAATTCCCTTTTTAGTTGTATAAAATTCAATGTTATTATTAACTTCGGTTAAATAAAAGGCTTTAAATTTAGGATATTTTAATAAAACTTCTTTAGACGTAGTAACTTTATAGGGGTAAAACTTTTTAAATAAACTTGATTTCTTTAATTTCCCCATCAATCTTGACCATTTGTTCATCCATTGATTTAATTATTAAGTTGTTACCACTTATTTCATATTTATCAATTATTATTTTTTGATTTGTATAATCATTTAAGGCTTGATAGTTATTGATTATTACTAAAGAGTTTTCATATACCTTGATACTTGGTTTTAAAAGATCATTAAGAGCCATGTTATTCACCTAAATAATTATATGAAAAATAACTAAAAATAGACCTCGAAAGGTCTATTTTCTTTTATTCATTTGATGTAAGTTCACTAATTAATTTATCCGCGATAAGCTTCATTCCAGCATATGTTGGATGGGCAGTATCAATTAATGAAGAACGAAGATTGACATCAGTCATATCGATTACACGAATACCTAGTTCACCTGCCGCATTGAAGATAGCGGTAGTATAAGCGGCTTGATCTTCTGAGCCATAGCATATTGATGTAGGTAATGTGCATGCAATTATTTCCGCATCAGGACATAGGAATTTTAGGTTTTCAAGCATTATTTTGTATTCTTCATAGAATCTTCTTTCGCTAACTCTACTACCACAATCGTTAGTTCCCATGTAGATTAAGATAACATCAGGTTTTTCGTTGTTAATCGCTGTATAGTTGGTACGTTTAGTTGTGTTAGTACCATATTCACCAGCGGTAACAAAACTTCCTGAATATGAGTTATTAACAAATAAGCCAGCACCAAGTGCGTTAATAGTTTGCATCCACCAAGTACGGTTGTAATCAAAAATATCAACGGTTGGATTTGGATAGAAAGTTGCAAAACCTTTAGGTACATAGTTATCAAAAGTTGAAATACTATCACCGATGATCGCAATCTTCTTACCAACATAGTTATTAGTACCTGCGGTATAAGTTGCTTTAATGGTTATATCTTCCGTAATACCATAAAGTTCATGATCCCAACCCACAAATTTTAATCCTTCATATTTAGTAGGGATCGGTGGAATGACATTAGAACCTTTTTCAATAACTTGGGTTAGTAAATTCTTATCATCTTTATCAACAAAAGTTACCGTGCAGAATTCATGAGTATTGGCTTCTTCTTCATTTGATAGGTAAATACCATCACTAGTAGCTTTAATTATACATGTTATTGTAACCTTTGGTCCAAGAATTAATGACGCACTAAGAACGGTGTAGCCATACTTCTTAGCTGAGATTGAAGAATAACCAGATACTTTAGCAATCTCACTATCATAAACATCCCAAGAATAGTCAAGAACACTAGTCGAAGGAACCCCAGCTGGGAACTCAGGTTGGAAGTAATACTTACCATCAACAAAGTTTTTATTGATCGCCGTAAAGTAGTAGTCACTTTCTGGTAATTTAATATTCTTGAAGTTTGAGGTTTTAACGTATCTTGCATATAAGGTAAGATCGCCTCTTGAAGATTCTGGTAAGGTTGTATAACGGTAAGTTGAAATCTCAGAAGCAAACCAACCAACAAAACTATAGCCTTCTTTTTCAACTGCGGGGAAAGTTAATTCATCAAAAACGGTATAACTAGATGGTTCTAATTCTAATTTTGTATCCCCATCATAATAGTTAATCTTACTAATCTTTAATTCATAGTATAAATTATATTCATGGTAGTATGTATTATTTTCAAACTTCTCCGTTAATTGCCATTCATAATAGCCAACATAAGTGGGAAGTTGAGGTAGATTAACCGTACCATAGTAAGTTGTTTTACCTTCATAGAAGATTTTGTTATCGATTAAATACTTAACATAAACATCATATTCAAATTTAGTTGCTTCTACTGTTACATCTTCTTTTAAGTTTGTTAAATCATCGTTAGTTTTGTTCCATACATAATAATAACCAGTGTTAGGAACAAGATCGGTTGGAATGGTTGTACTTGTACCATAAGGAATTTCCACTGATCTTAATAAAGAATTCTTGTATGTAAAGTTTACAGTTACAGTTTTTACAAGATACTTAGCATAGTAATTAACGTATATACAGTGATTTTCTTCGTTTACTTCTTCACTCCATCTTAAATTAACAATGTATTCTGGTAAATTTAAGTCAGTAACTGTTAAATCATCAGAATATTTACCTTCTTTTTCAAATACTAATTCATTATCTAAATAGTATTTTACAACTTTCTTACATTCGGTAAGAGTTGCATGAATCGTAACACTTGATGAGATATTTTTTAAATCATCATTCGTTTTATCAAAGACATAGTAATAACCAGTTTCAGTTTCAATATCATCTAGGTTAAAACTATCACCTTTATTTAAGGTTTCTTCTAAAATTACATTATCATTTTCATCTACAACAGTTAATTTAATGTTGTTTCCCTTACATCCAAACAAGGAAATAAGAAAAACAAATATCGATATAAAAAAGATTTTTTTCTTCATAATTCACCTCTGAAATATTATACCATAAAGTCTATAGAAAGTAAAAAAAAACACCCATTGGGTGCTTAGTTACTAAATGAATCAACAATTAGTGACGGTTACCTGCTTTACGAGCTGCACGTCTTTTTTCTTTACGTACATCGCTAGGTTTCATATAATGTTGACGCTTACGTGCTTCAACAAGGGTACCTGATCTAGAAACATCACGTTTAAATCTCTTTAAAGCTTCATCTAGTGTATCATTTTCTCTTACGATAGTTTTTGGCATCTTCTTGGTCCCTCCTTTCGCACCACAAATTCATCAATATTATATCATTTTTAGTGTTTTTTTGCAATTGTTATGCTCTTTGATACTATTAAAAATTTAACTTTTCAATCATTGCTTTAACTGCTTTATAGCGATGACTTAGTTTATTTTTTGTCATTTCATCTAAGGATGAAACGGTTTGACCATATTCAGGTAGATAAAATAAAGAGTCGTATCCAAAACCATTTTCCCCTGATTCTGCAAAGGCAATTTCACCATAAAACTCACCATTTGTATTTATGATTTTTTCCCCATCATAATAGACTAATGAACAAACAAAATGAGCCTTACGGTTAGTTTTGGTTTCCATTAATTTTAAAAGTTTTAACCTATTATCTTTAGAACTAGCATTATGGATAGTAGTGGAAGCAAATCTTGCTGAATGGATGCCTGGTTCACCATTTAAGGCTTCAACCACAAGACCAGAGTCATCTGCGAATACAGGTATTTTAAATAAGTCATAGTAGTATTTAGCTTTAATCAAGGCATTTTCATAAAAAGTGCTACCATCTTCTACTGGGTCTTCAACTTTGGGAAATTCCTTTAATGATAGTAGTTCTATCTTAATTTGTTGTTCTTCAAAAATTTCTTTAAATTCTTTTACTTTATGTTCATTATTTGTCGCAAGTAGTATTTTCATCTTATCACCCTTATATATTTTATCATAAACATGAGTGAAAGAAAAGATATAAACATTGAAAATAATTACTTTCAATATCTATATCTAAGTTATTTATTCACTTACTTCCTTAAAATCAAGTTCTAATAAGACAGTATCCGTACCATTAATCGTTAAACTTACAATATCATCATAATCTTTGAAAGTTTCTTTAAAGGTATTAATAATATTATCACTTATTTGTTCACTATAATCAAAAGAAATTACTAATCCTTTATCTTTTAGTTCATACTTATATTTTTTTGCCATTACTAATTCTTTTAAAGATTCATCTTTAGTTAGAACTTTCTTGATAACGTACTCATATTGGTTTAAGTTACTTTGATAAAAGTAGGTAACTGGTTTAATTACATCACCTTCATAATGCGTAATCGTTACATAATTTGCTTGAAAAATATCAATCGTATCATAAGTTAGGTTTACACCCATTGCTTTAGAGATCTTTTGGAAATAGTAATTATTTACTTCATTGATTTTTTCATCATTGATCTTTACAACAATTTCTTTCACTTCATCATTACAGAAATTCCAAGCAAGACATTCAATGGCGAGTCTTCCTTCTGATGATAAAAAGTCTTCTGATACATTAAGAGTTAAAACTCCATCTTTTACCTCATGACTTAAAAGCGTAGTCGAAAGGGCAATCGGTGATGAATAACCAGATGGAATTAGTGAAACATCTTTAGTTAGGATATCCCATTTTTGACTTACTACATCTTCTTCAAGAGCTTTAACGCCAACCTTAACACCGACTAAATATTTATTCATACTCTTTACATACATCGTTTGATATACAAGATTTTCTTCAATCTTTGGTTCATTGTTTTTATTTTTCTTGAAGATTTTACCATAAACATCTTTCGGTATTAATAATAACACAACCACTAAAATAATTAAAATACTTACAATTATAATTTTTTTCTTCATATCTTATCTCCTCGCCAAATTATATGAAGGTGAATAATTAAATATTCATATTTTTTATTACTTAATTATGACAAAATAGAAAGATTATGGTATAATTATACTACGAATAATATTTTTTATTATTTTACATAGAATAAAGAGAAAGGATGAATATTATGAAATGTAGAAAATGTGGATTTGAATTGGGCGAAAACGATAACGTATGCCCAATTTGTAACGAACCAGTTGAACAAAAAATAGTTGAAGAACCAAAAAAAGAAACCATCGTATGTCCTTTTTGTCATGAGACTATTGGAAAGGATGAAACATCATGTCCATACTGTGGTAAGGAATTAAATAGTGCCCCAAAACCTACAGCATTTACTCCTAATACCCAAAATTTCTGTCAATACTGTGGACACAAATTAGAACCAAATGCTAACTTCTGTGAACATTGTGGTCATATTCTTAAAACTCCGGAACCAACAATTGATACAACACCTGTTATTAAAGCACGCCTTGATTTTCCTCAAGAAAGAAAGCTATCTTTAATCGGGGTATTAGTATACTTTGGAATATTTTATCTTGTTGCACCATTACTATCACAACTAGTTGTTATTATCGTTATCGCCGCAAGTGGTATTAATCTTGGAGATTATAACAATGATATAAGCCAAATTCTTGCGAATTACCCTGAATTATATGTCAATATTATTGCGACCGTCAATTTGTTTACCTATCTCCTTCTTTTTGCTTCGGTATTTGTCATCATGTTTAAGCTATTAAAATATGACATAATCGCATTAAGAGGTAGAATGTCGGAATTTTGGAAAAACTTTGGAATCACCTTTGCTATTTTATTTGTGGCATCATATGCATCAAGTTTGCTTGTCCAATTACTTCTTTTTATTACCGGACTAAATGATTTCCAAGATAACTCACAAAATCAAATGACAATCAATATGATGCTAACAGCTAATGGATACACAGCTATCGTAACTATCATTATGACAATTATTGCGGCACCAATTATTGAAGAATTAGTATTTAGAAAAGGTTTCTTTGGTATTTCTAAACAAAAAGGTATCGGCACAGTTGTTGCGAGTGGTCTTATCTTTGGTGGTATCCACATCATCGATGGAGTAATCAGTGGAATTATTGGTGTAATAAATGGTACAGGAGCTGCTGAGACTATCGCTGTTGAGTTAATTTACTTTATTAACTATGCAGGTGCAGGTCTTGCCTTATCATTTGCATATCGCCTTAATAAATTTAACATTGTACCTAATATTGCGGCACACCTTGCATATAATGCCTTTGGTATCATTGTATCTTTACTTGCAACACTTCTTGCATAAAAGCAAAACAAAAGGATTGATTTTTTTCAATCCTTTTCTTTAAATTATAATTATTAAATTACAAAAATAATTATTAAATTACAAAAATAATAAAAGACTGCTAGATTACTAACAGTCTTTTCATTTTACCTCTTACCTTGGTCGTATGGTTGACCTTCAGCTTTAGGGGCTCTTGATGATTTTGATGTAAATGCAAGAACAATAATTGTTATTACATAAGGGATTAAGCGATAGATATGCTTACTAATCTTTAATTTTTCAAGTAAGTATATACCATCTCCATTGATATCGATACTTGCATAGCCAACAGAGATTGCTTTTAGCATACCAAATAGTAAAGCTGCAAGAGCAATATTTAGAGGTTTCCAGTTACCAAATATCATAACCGCAAGAGCTAAGAATCCCATACCTGCTACTTCACCAGTTGAAGTACAGCTTGCACTCGTTAGGGCATAGATGAAACCGCCAAAAGCAGCTAGGGCACCAGATATTACAACACCAATGTAACGCATTTTGTATACATTGATACCAAGAGATGCGGCAGCTTGAGGGTTTTCACCACATGCACGAAGGCGAAGACCAAATTTTGTTTTATATAATATAATTGAGAGAACAATAAAGATTACAATTGCATAGAAAGTTGTCGTATAAATCTTATCACAAAATATTTGTTGTAAAGTATTCATTGCACTTCTACTTTCAAAGCCAAATGTTTTATAACTTAACATGAAGTAATCAGATGGTGAATATCTGCTTTCAATAGTTAAAGAGTTTTGTTGACAAATGATTAAGATTAAGAATAAAACAAGGGCAGGAGCAAGTAAGTTTAATGCTGTACCACCAATTGTTTGGTCAGCCTTTAAGTTGATGGAAGCAAAAGCAAGTAATAAAGCAAAGATAGCTCCTGCTGCACATACAATTAAAATTATAAGTGGAAGAATGGCTTGACCCATTTCTGGAGTTATTCCACTATCTATAAAAGCTTTAACAACATAAACTCCAATGAAAGCACCAAATATCATAATACCTTCAAGAGCGATATTGATGATACCACTTCTTTCAGCGAATACACCACCAAGGGCAACGATCATTAGAGGGATTGCGAATGTCATAGTTGATTGAATTAAAAATGCCATTAGCCTTGTACCTCCTTTGTCTCAGTTGTATTTTCGGTTACTAGAGTTTGTTTTTTTGTAAAAATACCTTCACCTTTTAAGAATTTAAATACACGATTATTTCCAGTAATTAAATCTCTAATTACTAAAGAGAAAGCACTAAAGTATACGATGATAGCCGATATGATGGAAGTAATATATTCATTGTATGTTGTCATATACTTAATTTGTAAACCGGCTGTATCAAGGTATGCCATAAAGATGGCAGAAAGACAAACCCCGATTGGATTGTTAGCCGCAAGTAAGGATATAGGAATACCATTAAATCCCGTAGCAGGTAGTGATTGGTATGTTTCCCATCTAAATTCTGTATTACCTGATAAATAGTATAACGCTGCACCAGCAGCCGCAAGTCCACCAGCAATAGCCATTGAGAAAACGATACTTCTTTTCTCTTTGATACCTGCATAACGAGAAGCATGACGGTTAGCACCACAAGCTTTAAGTTCATAACCAAAGGTTGTTTTATTTAAAACGATATAAACGATTATTGCGATTATGATTGCAATTATGATACCTGCATTAACTTGTGATCCTGAGAATATTTTATCAAGACCAAGTTTGATGGTTGCAACCCCATTATGACTACTCTTAAAAACATAAGCGTTATTTTTTGTTCCTGATGGATCAAGTAAGAACTTGAAAGGACCACCATTTGAATCAAATAGCCAAGTAACAAGGTTAGCCGCAATCCAGTTAGTCATAATACATGTTATAACTTCATTGACATTAAGGAAAGCTTTAAATAATCCAGATATTGCTCCCCATAAAGCTCCAAATAAGATGGCACCAAAAAAGGCAAGAATCCAAGTTATAAAAGCAGGAACGCTAGAAGGTACAGTTAAAGCAATAATTAAGGCTGAGGCAGTACCTACTAGATATTGTCCAGGAGCACCAATATTGAATAATCCTGTCTTAAATGCTACTGCTACCGATAAACCTGTTAAAATTAATGGAGTTGCTTTAAATAGCATATCACCGATTTCACGACCATTCCAACCAAATATTAGGTTTCCGGCGGCATCACGGCCGTTATTTAGGGCTCCAAAAAAGATTAATTGGATAGAATCAATAGCAGTTGATAAAGAAACACTTGCTCCTCCATCATTTTTGCCGATAAATAATAATAAAATAATACATCCAATATAAAGACCAATTACAATAGAAAGTAAAGATGAAAGCACTGTCTTAACTTTTTCTTTACCATATAGATTTTTTAACCAATTTTCTTTATCATATTGTTTAGAAGTTTTATTTAGAATAATAACATAGGCAACTAGTAAAGCAAATAAGATTGTTCCAAATAAAATAATGGATGTAATGCGTAGGTTTTTAACGACAATCCAAAATACTAAGAAAAATACCAAGTAAGCAATTACTACAATTCCCATTATTAATGATAAATTTTCTGGTAGTTTTGTTTCTTTGTTTGGTTGTTGTTTCTTTTTTATATTATTTACAAGACAATAGATACCAAATATAATTCCTCTTGAAAGGAAAGAAAATAAAATAAAAAATAATAATAATTTAAGCATTAATTTTCTTCCTCCTCTAGATTCATTCGTTTAGCACCAGACATATAAAGGCCAAGTTCATTTACAGTAATTTTTTTAGGATCAAATTCACCAACGATTTCTCCTTCATACATAACAAGAATGCGGTCACTTAAGGTCATTACTTCATCAAGTTCTAGTGAGATTAGCAATACTGCTTTACCTTCATCACGTTCAGCAATGATTTGTTTGTGAATATATTCAATAGCCCCAACATCAAGTCCACGGGTAGGTTGTACCGCAATCAGTAAGTCATGATTTCTACTTAATTCACGGCCAATGATTGCTTTTTGTTGGTTACCACCACTCATTGATCTAGTGGTAGTTTTAGCCCCTTGACCACTTCTTACGTCAAAACGTTCAATGATTTCATTACAATTTCTTGTGATTTCATCACGAACTAAGAAACCATGACGTTCAAATGGTGGTTCAAAATAACGTTGTAAAACCATATTATCTTCAAGCGTAAAATCAAGGATTAAACCATGTTTATGACGATCTTCTGGAATATGGGCAAGACCTAATTTATTGCGTTTTCTAATTGAAGATTTAGTAATGTCATAACCGTTAAAATGAATTTTTCCTTCTTTTATTTTTTCAAGGCCAGTTATTCCATATACAAGTTCAGTTTGACCATTACCTTCGATCCCCGCAACACAAACTATTTCCCCTTCACGGACATTAAATGAAACATTTTTTACAACATTCTTATGTTTAATTCGTGAATGAATGGTTAAATTTTCTACACGCAATATTTCACATCCGGGTTTTGAAGGTGTTTTTTCAATGTTTAAGTTAACATCACGACCAACCATAAGTCTTGATAGTTCTTCTTTGGATGTGGTTGCAACATCAACTGTTCCCATATATTTTCCCTTACGAAGGATGGTACAACGATCAGCAACTGCTTTAATTTCGTTTAATTTATGAGTAATGAAAAGAATTGATTTTCCACTTTTAGCCATTTCTTTCATGATCAAAAGTAATTCTTCGATTTCTTGAGGAGTAAGTACGGCGGTAGGTTCATCAAAGATTAAAATATCGTTATCACGATATAACATCTTTAATATTTCTACACGTTGTTGCATTCCAACACTAATGTTTTCAATTTTTTGATCTAAGTCTACATCTAGTTTATAATCTTGTGATAGTTTTTCAATTTTCTTTCTTGCTTCTTTTTTCTTTAAAAAGCCAAATTTAGTTGTTTCAGCTCCAAGGATAATGTTATCTAGAACAGTAAAAACATCAATTAATTTAAAGTGTTGATGTACCATTCCAATTCCTAGAGCATTCGCATCATTAGGATTATTAATTTGAACAACTTCCCCATCTTTTTTGATGATTCCTTTTTCAGGTTGATAAAGACCAAATAAAACACTCATTAAAGTAGATTTACCTGCTCCATTTTCTCCAAGTAAGGCATGGATTTCTCCTTTTTTTAGTTGAAGGGTAACATTGTCGTTAGCAATAATTCCTGGAAATTCTTTTGTTATATTAATCATTTCTATAATATAATTTTCCATATACTCTCCTTTTTAGAAAAAATGGCTACTAAACTGTTAGTAGCCATTTACTTATATCCTAATTCTTATTTCAAATATTCTAATTCAACATTTGAATATGTCTTAGTTTCAGCACCAGTTGGATCGTCATCGATAGCAACTTTACCAGTTTTAACTTTTTCAAATAATTCATTGTAATCTTCAACTGTGAACTTAGTTAATGACCAAGTTTCAGTAGGAAGACATACAGCATCTTTATCAGCACCTAGTGAAGTTGTTGTTCCACCGATTGTAGACCATTTGTTATTGTAGAAGTTAGATAATGCTTCCATTGTACCTTCTCTTAAACCTTTAGTTGCAGAAGTGATTACTGTTGCAGATTGACTTGATTGGTCAACGTCAACACCGATAACTTTACCACCATTTTCTGCTGCAGCAGAGAATGCACTTGTACACATTGAACCACCACAAGAGAATACTACTTCTGTTCCAGTTGAATACCAACCAGAAAGCATAGTTTTAAGTTCAGAACTTCCACTAAAGCCTGCACCATATTGCCAGCTATATTTCATAGAAACTTTAATGTTCTTAGCTTTTGCAGCATCGTTTGCTCCTTGGATATAACCATAACCAAATCTTTGACATGCAGGGTTAGTTCCACCGCCGCCGCCAGAGAAACCAAGTTTTGTATAACCTTCCATTACTGCAGCATAACCTGCTAAGTAACCAGATTGTTCTTCTTTAAATACGATTCCAGCAACATTTTCAAGTGGTTTACCATCTTTATTTGTAAGAGTCCAACCATCAATAAATACAAATTTAACGCTGGTTAATTCTTCAGCAGCTCTTTGTAAAGCAGCAGCTTGCATGAAGCCTGCACAAACAACGATTTTTGCACCATTGTCAGCAGCTTTTTTCATCGCGTTATATCTATCATCATCAGTAGCATTGTCGCCATTAGCTGGTTGATAGTATTTGTATGATTTGTTGTTTTCTTTCGCAAATCTCTTAATTCCTTCCCAAGTTCCTTGGTTAAAAGATTTGTCTTTTAATTGACCAATGTCTGTAACAAATCCTATTTCATATTTGTTATCAGCTGATTCCATTGTGTCAGGAATAGCGTCGTAGTCATATCCTTTTTTAGTATCTTCATTTTTCTTACAAGAAACGAAGCTAAATACTAATAAAAGAGCTAAGACAGTTAAAATTACTCTTCTTTTCATTTTCTTTCCTCCAAATTTTTTTGTTGATTTTTTCAACACATAAATTATACCAAAAGTTTCCAACCTTTGCAATAGTTTTAAATATAAAATTTTTATTTTTTAAAAAATTTACAATTCTCCCTAATAATATTAAAACATCTACATAGTGGTTCCCCATCAACGAGGGCATGAGATACCATAATATTGAGAGTTAGGACATATAAATTATCTTGTAAAGTAAACTTACTCCAACAAATTCTTGGTACCGATAGTGATTCAACATTACCACTTGGAATTGGATGAGAAAAACTTTTAAAGTCAAGCCATGGAAGACATGTAATATACAAACAGTCATAACTATCGCTATTATACGTATCGACTGTTTCCATTTTATGTTTTTTCGTTTCAATTTCTTGACTTGCTCTTTCATAGAATGTTGGATAGTCAAATGACATTTCATGACCACCATTTTCAAAAGTACCACTATCAATCGCAATCGTATAAGTTGGATGAATCACATCATATAGTAAAACTTCATTATTTACGACTCTTAATCGCATTTCTTCTACTTCATTCATTGTTTTTGATACAACATATAAAAAATTAATAAAGAATGAAGTATTAGTTGTTTTTGAATAATTTACAACATCAGTTACATCAATTGTCGCATCAATTCCATAGCAAGGATTTACAAAACTTGAAAACCATTTGTACTGTTTATATCTTTTCCAATTTTTAATGTCTAATACCTTATACATAATTTTTACCTCAAATTTACTTTATACGAATAATGCCACGAAGTTTTGCACTATGGGAACGATTGTTTTCATTTAGTTCTTCTTCACTTGGAAGAATTACTTTGGAATTAATTAGCTTATAGTCAATTTCATAGCCTTCAGGAATAAATGGAAGGCCTTTTGGAAGATCAATTGTGGTCATTTTTTTAAAAAGTTGCTTAACGATTCTATCCTCTAATGAATGGAAAGTAATCACTACTAAAATGCCATCTTTTTTAAGTGTTTTAAGTGCTCCTTCTAAAGATTTTTCCAAATAATCAAGTTCATGATTGACCTCAATTCTTAAGGCTTGGAACACTTGTTTGGCGGGATGAGTTGGTTTTCTTAAGATTTTAGCAGGGACAGAAGACTTAATAATATCAACAAGTTGAAAGGTTGTTGTAATTGGTGAGGTTTCTCTTACTTTACAAATCTTTCTGGCAATCTCCTTGGAAAAAGATTCTTCCCCATATTTATAAAAGATATTGATTAACTCATGTTCTGAGTAATTATTAACAATATCAGCGGCGGTAACTTTCATTTCTTCATCCATTCTCATATCAAGTGGACCATCAAAGCGATAACTAAAGCCACGTTCAGGAATATCAAATTGAAAACTAGAAACACCTAGATCATAGATAATTCCATCAAGTGATCTCTCTGCAAAATGATCAAGAATGTTAACAAAATTATCTTTGTAGATTGTAAAATTATTACTAATCTTACTTAGTTTTTCACTCGCAATTCCAATTGCAAGATCATCTTGGTCAAATCCATAAAGATGACCTGTAATAAGTCTTTTTAAAATCGCTGATGAGTGGCCACCTCCACCGACAGTACAATCAAGGTAAGTACCATCTTCTTTTATTTTTAACATTTCGATACTTTCCTTTAATAAAACAGAGTAATGTGATAGATCACTCATACATTTCTGCTACCTCACTTTCCTCTTGAGTTTTCTTTCTACACATTTGAAATGGAATCGTTATAACTGATACATATGCAATTAAAATGATTAATCCAAATGATAGATAAATACACCTAACTGGTAAGATTTTCCAGAAAAGTTCAAGGATAGAAATACCAACTGGCTCATAGGAGAAAAAATAATTAGCAGGAACATGGAATAAAGCTCTAAGGCTTAAGTTAACTAAAAATGAGGCAACTGTAAGAACTATGATAAAAACAAGCAAACTTGGGACTTTCTTAAAACTAGGCTTAAAGAAGCCTAAAGTAACAAGTAAAACTCCATTTATAATAATATTAGCATGGGTAAAGTAAAAACCAATGTTATGAAAATAAAATAAATTAGTGTTTGTAAAGGCAGGCTCAGGAAAAGTTAAAGCCATCAATGCTCCAAGTGGAGCGATGTAAAAACCATAGGCGTAAAGAAAGTCATGTTTTTTATAGAGTCCAAGGGGAACTAAAAATAGACTAATATTACATAGTTGAATCGGAAGTTCTAACCATATATTAAAACGATATCCTTTGTCAAGTAATTCTTGATTTCCAATTTTAAGATAAACCTTATATATTACAAATAAGAAAATATTAAAATAACAAAGTCCATACATTACTTTTCTTTTTATATCTTCACTTTTACCTCTTAATAAACAAGTGATTAAAATACAAGCACTTAAAATAAAAAATAATAATAAAAAGTATGTTAAGTTAAAAGTTCTTATAATCATATTTTTTCCTCCATCAGTTTATTTTATTTTATCAAATTTTACCAAATAAGTAAAGTAATATAAGTTAGATTCGATTTTTTTAGTCAATAATTTCAACTATATCTCTTTCCTTATATTATATATAGACAAAATATGACAAAAAAAGAGCCATTATTAAAGCAGCTCTTTAGTGATTATTATTTAAAAACATTGACATATAAAGTGGCAAAAATTTTAATTTTGGATTGTCACAATTTAAATTATTGGTTGAAAGAATAATAGCATAATCTAGATTTTCTTTTTCAATTAGATTTTTTATACTTATGGCTTTAGTATTTTTACTAGATTTTACTTCAATAGGAATTATTTTATTGTTTAAGTAAGTTATAAAATCAATTTCTAGATTATCTGGCTTTTGATAGTAATAAAGATCTAATTCATTATTTGTTAATACTTGAGCAATAACATTTTCAAAGATTCCTCCTTTGAAAACTCCTAAATTACCATTTATTATTTCGTTACTTAAATTTTCATTATAAAAGGCAAGTAAAAGGCCTGTATCAAAGAAATAAAATTTAAAGGCATTAGGATCGCGATATGCTTTAAGGGGAATATCAATTGATTTCAGTTTATTTACTTTAATTCCAATATCGGCATCTAAAATCCAAGATAGGGAGTTGGCATAATATCTTGAGTTTCCTCCTTGTTTTACCACTTTAAATTGAAATTTTTTGTTGTCTTTAACAAGTTGATCAGGAATAGACTCAAAGCATTCTCTGATTTTTTCTTTCATTGTTTTAGATGAATATTTAACTATGTCATCTTTATAGTCTGATAGGATTCGTTTTTGAGTTTCTAGCACAAAATATAGATTGTACGTATCAATATACTTTTTAACTACTTCTGGCATTCCTCCTACAACAATATAATGAAGAAATAATTCATTAAGTTTATTATGAATAAGCGTAGGTAATGGTTTTTCGTTTATATAGTATTCTTTAAATGAGTCAATCATTTCATCAGTATAGTTATTAGCACATAAAAATTCTTTAAATGACATTGGTCGTAAATATAATCTCTCTACATATCCAACAGGAAATGAAGAAACATCATGCATAACAATTCCCATCATTGAACCGCTAACGATAATATCATAATGAGAATCTAAAGCAAACGATTTAAGGGCGGTAAACACTTGAGGGCATTTTTGAACTTCATCTAAAAATATTAAGGTTTTATTCTCAATAATTGGAATGTTTGAGTTATATACAGATAAATTAAATAGTAAGGTTTTAATATCTAAATTACCAGCGAAAATATTTTTTGCGTTTACATCAATTTCAAAATTAATATAAAATATATTTTCATAGTTATTTTTTCCAAATTCATTAATAAGATATGTTTTACCTACTTGTCTAGGACCATAAATGATTAATGGCTTTTTTTGAGGGTTACTTTTCCATTTAAGTAAGTCATCATACATTTCTCTTCGCATAATTTCACTTCCTAACATTAATAGCATTATATTATAACTATTAAAAATATGCAATTCTTATGTTAAAATACTATTAAAAACATGCAATTCTTAGATCAAAACACTATTAAAAATATGCAATTTTTAATTTACCAATTTTCATTTAGTAAAAAAAGTTACTATATTAACTATTTAAATTCCATTAATATTTCCTTTAACAAGACTGTCATTTGTTATTAAGCATTTATATAATCTACTTCATTATACTTTCTAGTAATAATATTTTCTACATAATCTGTTCTTAATATTATATGATTATTTTACTTACATTTTAAAAATTACAAATATTAAGATTTCAATAGTTTTTATTTTTATACCGAAAACTTTTCTTATTTTAACATAGTTTTTAGATATTATTAGTCATTATATCAATTTTATTACCCACTTTTATTACCCACCATAAAAATGCGTTATGTGGGTAATAAAATGAAAAAACACGCATCCGGTGCGTGTTTTCATAGATTATTTATCAGATTCTTCTGATTTTACTTTAATTTCTAAAACTTTTTTACCATTGTAGTAACCACAATTTGAACATACACGGTGGTTAAGTTTTAATTCGCCACAGTTAGGGCAAACTGACATACCAGGTGCAGTGATTTTGTAGTGTGTACGACGTTTTAATTTACGAGTTTTAGAAACACGACGTTGTTGAGCTATAGCTCCCATGCTTAATCACTCCTTTAATCTTCATTGTCATCAAAGGTTTCATTAAGAACAATGCCTCGTTCTTTTAAGATTTCATAAGCATCATCACGTGTTACAGCGATTGGTTTATCAATGATAATGTCTGACCAAACAGCCATGTTTAAATCTAGAGTGTTCTTCTCGATTGGGTATTCATCATCAGTAGGATCTACTGCGAAAACCTCATCATAGTCTTTAACAAAATGATAATCGACTGGTTCTAAGGTTAAAGAGCATTCTAAGATGATTAATACATCAACATGATATTTTACTCTAAATCTTTGATTACCAAGATTTGTAACCACACCACTTACATGAGCGGGGTTAATGCTGATGATATCTGAAACATTTTTAGATAGTTCACTAAAATCGATTTGCTCATCAAATACTAGTGGACTACTAGTTAATTTTTGTAATTGTTGAACTGACCATTTCATAAAACCACCTATATGACCATATTATTATACACTAAGATAGGAAATTTTGCAAAAGTTATGCGTAAAATCTTTTTGCTTTTCTATTCATCATCTTCATTTACATCTTGAAAGTTTGTAAAGTATTTTTTGATAGAATTTGTCGTAGAAATAAAGATTTCCGCATTGATGTATTCATCACTGGCGACATCAAGTCGTGAAATATAGATGAGTAAAACTAAATATCTAAAGTAATCATAGTAAAAGGGATTTAAACTTTTAAAGTGATTAATAAAGATATTTTTAAAATCTAAATTGAGATTTTCATTTTCAATATAGAATTTTGCAAAGTCAAGACTTTCAATACCTATTTTTCCATTATCTAAGCTTATTAAATAATATGAACCATTGTAATTGATGGTGTGTTCTAATTGAGGATTATTATGTACAAAACTATAATCAATTGAATCTTTAGCTTTGATGCTACTAATGATTCTTTTTTGAAGTCTCACCAGTTCTTTTTTCGCATCTAGGACATACTGGTAGTTAGCAAGTACCGGCATTGAATACATGTTTAGAGGTTTTGCTTCGACACTCCTGATATAATTTTCTAACATTTTAAATTTATAATCTAAGCGGTTGGTCAATTCTTCAAATTTAGGTCTTGAAGTCATGGGATTAAGTTGTCTTTTAAATGAGGTTTTCTCATGAAGATTGTCAAGTTCATTTAGCATGTGCTGAGCTTTGGGTTCACTGATGATGGTTGTATCATCATAAAAGTTGCTAACATAAAAGGAAGCAAGAGGATTTCTTGTTACAAACTTTTGTTCAAAGTTTTTTAAAGGGTAAAGAATATTCGTTAACCCTTGGTTATAAAGAAACTGATATTTCTCAAGGGTATTTGGTAATGTCTCTTTAACAAAATATTGTTTACCCGTTTTATCAATTATCCTAAAAGCTTTAGAAGTAAGGGGAAGATAATCGGTTAAATCAATTTCATAGTATTTAACAAGGTCATTACCAATTACCCTTAGTTTATTCATTAATGATTACTCTTCTGGTTTCATTAATGTTTAAATCTTGATTTTCTTTAAATACTTGATTAATTGATACATTATTATCTTTACATACTTTTTCAAGTTCCGCATCCGTTTTAAAATAACATACTCTTAAGGTTGATTTTCTTTCTTCGATTCCCCCAAAGACCGACTCTTCCTGGGGTAAGTTATCTTCTTTTGAAGAAAGGGTAGTTGCGAGCTTTTTATCAATTAGTTTAGTTATTTCTTCTTTGGCCGTTTCCACTTCTTGTGGCTCTTCTATTTCATCTTCTACTCTTTCGCCAAGGGAGGTTACAACCTCAGGTGGGGTTACTTCCTCAGGGGTTTCAGCTATCACTTCTTTTGACTCCTCACTTACACCTGGTTCAACTTGCGTTTCTGATCTTTCTTCCACTAATCCTTCTAGTTCATAATCTAGTCTAATATCAAAAGATAGTTCAATCCCCCTAGAATCAACTACTTCATACTCGAGGTTAACACAATCAACATCATCAACACTCTTGACATTATCTTTAAAAATAAAATTAAAAGGAATTTCTTCATTAAAAGTATATGTTTCTTCAAGTGATTCTTTAGCGTATTTTCCATTAATTCCCATTAATCCTTTTATCTCATTTTTGTCAATTTGATAATCGATTACTTCCCCACTTAAGTCAATAATTTTTAGTATTGATTTTATCTTAATAAAATCATTAAAGTTCATTCTTATTTCCATATTAATCATCCTTTCTCTATATTAATAATATGAAGAAGAGTAGAAAAATATGAAAAAAGAGCTATAGATTTCTCTATAGCCTTTAAAATAAATCGTGAGTGCTTAGTCGTGTTTTACAACAATTTCACCATTAACATAATCCACGGTATATGATTCATTTGGTTTGATTGTTGATGTAATTATATCTTTTGCGACGATTGTTTCTACGTTCTTTTGAATATAACGTTTCAATGGACGAGCACCAAAGTTAATATCATAGCTTTCATCAAGAATGTGTTTGCATAGTTCATCAGTGAAAGTAATCTTAATATTATTGGCTTCAAGTCGCATTTTAAGATCATTTAATAATTTTTGTACAATCTTGAATTGTACTTCCCTTGTTAGAGGGTGGAATAGAACTATTTCATCTATTCGGTTAATAAATTCTGGTTTAAAATATAGTTTTAACTCACTTATGATAGTTTGCATATTTGGTTTTTGATCTTCATTGTAAAATTTATCGCTACCAATATTAGAAGTCATAATGATAATGGTATTTTTGAAGTCGACAGTTCTTCCTTGTCCATCGGTAATACGACCATCATCAAGGATTTGTAATAAGACATTGAAAACGTCACGATGGGCTTTCTCAATTTCATCAAACAAGATGATGGAGTAAGGTCTACGTCTTACAGCCTCAGTTAATTGACCACCTTCATCGTATCCTACGTATCCTGGAGGCGCTCCGATTAAACGAGCGACTGAATGAGGTTCCATGTATTCACTCATATCAAAACGTACCATGTGAGATTCACTATCAAACAAAGCTTCCGCTAGGCTCTTACATACTTCAGTCTTACCAACACCGGTTGGGCCAAGGAATAAGAATGAACCGATAGGTCTATTTTCATCCTTTATGCCGGCACGTTGACGAATGATGGCATCAGAGACAAGCTCTAAGGCATCATCTTGACCGATAACACGTTTAGCTAGGGTTTCTTTTAAGTTCAATAGTTTTTCACGATCACCTTTGACAAGCTTTGATACTGGAATGTTAGTTGCCTTACTAACAATCTTAGCGATGTCTTCGTCAGTGACAACTTCAGAAATCATCTTTTCATTTTTTTCTTTTTCTTGGTATACTGCAAGTTCCTTCTCTAAATTAGGAATGATACCATATTGAAGTTCAGCAGCACGATTCAAATCACCATTGTAAGTTGCTTGTTCATATTCATGACGAGCAGCTTCAAGTAATTTTTGTTTATGCTTAATTTCTTCAATATCTTTCTTTTCCTTTTGCCATTTTTCCGTAAGTTCCTTTTCTTCCTTCTTCTTACTTGCGAGTTCAGACTCAATCTTATGTAATCTTTCAACACTTAAAGCATCAGTTTCTTTGGAAAGAGCAGCTTTCTCAATTTCAAGTTGCATGATATGACGTTTTAAAGTATCTAGTTCGGTTGGCATTGAATCCATTTCCGTTCTTAAGGCTGCACAAGCTTCATCAATCAAATCAATGGCTTTATCGGGTAAGAATCTATCAGTAATGTAACGATTAGAAAGCATTGCGCTTGCGACAATCGCACTATCACTAATTCTTACACCATGATGGACTTCAAATCTTTCCTTCAAACCTCTTAAGATACTGATAGTATCTTCGACCGTAGGTTCTGAGATATAAACTTTTTGAAATCTTCTTTCAAGTGCACTATCTTTTTCAATATATTTACGATATTCATTTAATGTGGTTGCACCAATGCAGTGAAGTTCACCACGAGCAAGCATAGGTTTTAACATATTACCTGCATCAAGAGCTCCTTCAGCATTACCAGCACCAACAATTAGATGGATTTCATCGATAAATAATATTATTTCTCCGTTGCTTTCTTTAATTTTATTTAAGACGGCTTTAAGTCTTTCCTCAAATTCGCCTCTATATTTAGCACCAGCAACTAGTGCTCCCATATCTAGTTCGTATATACGACAATTCTTCAAAGTAGTAGGCACATCATTTTTAACAATACGTTGTGCTAATCCTTCAATAATTGCCGTCTTACCAACACCTGGTTGACCAATTAGAATAGGGTTATTCTTTGTTTTTCTTGCTAAGATCTGGATTACACGTAAGATCTCTTCTTCACGACCAATAACGGGATCTACTTTTCCATTTCTTACTGCATCAGTAACATCTCGACCAAACTTTTCAAGAATGTTAGCATCATTTGCATAATCTTGCATTTCCATAAAACATGCCTCCTTTAGCACTCTTACTATCTGAGTGCTAATATATTATAGCACATTTTTTAAAAATGTCAATACCTTTTTTAAAAATATTTTAAATTTTTTAAAAATTACTATAATTTAATTTAAATATAAAAAATCAAGCATTATTTAATGTTCAATTGTATCATCTATCCAACTATAATGATAGGTTAACGCTACACGGTCTCCGGTAGCACTTCTGATATCACCTAATTGTTTAAGTTCAATACGAAGCGACATTGATTCATCAGTAGCATTGACAATATGGAGATTTTCTACATTTTCCGTTGATAAAATTTGACCTACTAAACTATTAGTATGAATGTTGTATACATAAATATCATAGTCAGTAGCTTGAGTTACAAGTAAACTTCCATCACTTGGAACAAACCAAGCTGCTGAAATATCAACCTTTTGTCCACCAAATAGATTAATATATTTAGTAATAATCGTATCACAAGACTTTCCCGTTGTGTTGTTAACGGCTGTACAGAATCTTACAGATTTAGAAAACTCAGTATAGTCAAATTCACCAGCACCAATACGATCACTAAATCCATTATCTAAATGATATATTTCATTTACTTCAAATCTTTCCGCTGAAGCTACAGCTAAACTAATTAGTTTTTGAGGTTCTTCAAATAAATCAGGATGTTTTTCAAGTAAGCATGCTATAGCTCCGGTTGTAAGAGCTGTCGCGATACTTGTTCCTGTATATCCTTCAGTTCCACTTGGGAAACCTATGCTTAGTCCTGGTGCGACAATTGTAGGTTTCGCAGGACCTTCTTCTTCAACAAATGAAGAATGTGGAGCTTTATATTTATCATAAGTTGATGATCCGACAGTTAAAACGTTATAAGCAAGACCAGGGTTAGATACATATTCAACATCTTCATTTCCTAAATTACCTGCTGCCACCACAAACAAGATTTTGTATTGAAAGGCATATGAGTCAATTGTGGCACTTACAGAACTGTAAGTTCCAAGATTTGCTTTTTCGCCACAACTCATGTTTATTAGTCTTACACCTTTATCAACAAACCAATCAAGTTCTCCTGCCATGGTATCATCAAGGTAAGCACTATATAAATCTACATCAGGTGCGATGCCTTCATTGCCAGCTATAAATTTGGCCATTAAAGTTGTGTGCTCTGCTACATACATGTTAAAAAATACTCTTTTGACTGTTATGCTTGCATTAGAAAAAGCGGAATCGTTTTTGTTAACTAATCCCGCTTCATATACTCCAACTTTCACTCCATCACCAGTGACAGTTCGATTTGCATATTCAGTAGCCATATTCATTTCACTCTTAGAAACTGAGGAAGTTAAACATCCTTCTACTGGTGAAGTTGAGGTACCAACTTCTTTCACATATGCACATTTAATTAAATTGTTTGTATTAATTTGACTAGTAACTGTTTGGTTACTAGCCATAAAGTTTGATTTTTTATATTCAAATTCGATTATAGGAAGGTACTTGGAAATGTAATATGATTCATATCCAGATAATCCTAACTGATCAAAGATTGCTTTATTCTTAGGATAATAGTAGTTAGCAGCTTCTCTGGTATAGGCATCGAAGTTGGAAACACTAGGATTGTAAGCATCTAATGAATCATAGTTTAGATACAATTGAATTACAACTTTATCAGTTAGTATAAGGTCGTGATTTTCATCTTCTGCACTTACGGTAGCATTAGTAATAATTGAGGGTTCTTCATAAATTATTTTATTCGTTTCTTTATAGCTTTTACATGAAGTTCCTAATACCATAAGTAAAGTTAAAACTAATATAATAAGACTTTTTCTCATCATACTCTCCTTAATCAAATTCGTTTCTCTAAGCCTTTATTTTGTAAACGAGTAAGTCTTCTTTTCTTCTCCTATCTTGACACCAAAATTAATAACACCATTATCTGCTACTTCTTCACATAAAATACCAACATTAACCTTATCTACCATATTTATTTCTTTCGTATTGATAAACAACGTAATCGGTTGGGCCGAGATTGTGTTGCTTATCAATATATAGAAATAAACGTATTTTCCAGACTCATTCATTGAATTAGCTCTATAGATGTATAGATTAACCGATGAGTTTATTGTAAAAAATGCATATTCATCAAAATTAGTATCTGCTGAGTTATCCTTAAAGTATTCAATTATGTGGTCATCTAATACTAATGAATGATCCTTCCCATCATTCCCACAATGATTATAATCGTCGGTTTTGCCATTACTAATCCCCATGAATGCGAAAGTTAAAGCAAGAACGAAAAACAAGATTGACAAAGCAAACGTAAGTCTGAGGTGAAGTGTGGGGACCCCCCTTTGCTTAAATAAGCTTTGTTTATCACGTTTAAGTCCTGTAGCTTGTAACATTTCTTCAACCGAAACATTGCAAGTATTAAAGTCGACCGATTTCTTTATTGTTTGTTTTAGTTGGCTCTTCTTCATACCCAAAGTTCTCCTTTTTAATTAGATAACGAGATGTTTTTCTTAAAGCAAGACAGTAAAACTTGTTTACCGAGAAATCCGATAGTTCAAGCAATTTACCAATTATTTTGGTAGAAAGTTTGTACTTCGTTTTAAAGAAAAGGATTACATATTCTTCTTCATCTAAGATGAGAGACAGATCATGGTTACTATAACCAAAATCTAGGTCATAACTGAATTCATATTCAGGTATGTCTGGAAGTTCTATTTCGATTCCATTTTCAAGAGTTACTTTTCTTACTGGCTTCATACTATGCCGACTATATTCATCAGCATATTCTTTAGCAAGGAGTAAGAACCATGTACCTACGTTCATTTTCGCAGAATCATGCTCGTCTATTCTTGAGCGGAATGAATTAAATAGATCATCAAGACATTCATCTACGTCCCTTTCTTTTTTTAGCTTACGAAGGACTATGTAACGCATTGCTTGTTCATATTCTTGTTTTAACTTATTTAATGCATCCAAATTACCGTTTTTTAGATTTCTTACTATTCTAACACTTAAACACGACATGAGCATCACGACCTTTCACTTTGTATAACATAACCCCAATTTGAAATTGGAACAAGCATGTTTTTTTGCCCTTCATTATGTATATTACGTTTGAAAAATCGCTTTTGATTGATTTTTGTAAAAATTTTATAAAATTATTTTAATTTTGTCTTAAGTTCAGCCATTGCTTTATTATAAATGGTTCTAACTTCATAGAAAGTTTTTTCCATTAGTTTGGCTATTTGTCTAAATGACAACTTATTCTTTATCTTATATATTAATATGGTGTAGGCTTCTTCGCCTACAATATTTATTAGTTCACTCATTAATTCAATGCTACTTGATTTTGATTCTTCTTTGGCAGCTACTTCACACATATCTTCATAAGCGATTGTCGAAACATGTTCATTATAATTTCTTTGTTTTCTTAAGAAATCATAGATATGATTTATATAAAGAGTTCTGAACCAAGCATTGAATTCCGCAATATTTGAATCAAAAAGATTAATTTTTTCTACTAGTTTAATGAATATCTCTTGGACACAATCGTTAGCGTCTTGAGGGTTTCTCATCTTCTTTAAACATTCAAAATATACGATATTACGATATGCATAAAAGATTTCTTCAAATGCCAGCTCATCGCCTTCTTTTAGCTTTTCTGCTGTTATCCTACTAATCAATTTCATAATACCACCTGCTCTTAATTTTAAGTTTCCATTGTAGATTATATAGCAAAACACACTCGTATTTCAAACAGTTTGCTTATTTTTGGCATAATTTTGTTAAATTTTTGTTGTTTTTTGAAAATGTTTTCATAAAAAAAAGACGTTACTTTAGCCTCTAAAGTAACACCTTTTAGTTAATAATTTTATTCATTAATGTTAATTTTAATTGTTAATATTACTTCTGTAAAATTAACTGAATCATATGGAGTAAATTTAACTTCATATTCTTTATTCTCTACTACAGAGTCTAAAGAATCAATGAATGTGAATGTTCCGGAAATATTTGAAGAAAACATTGATAAGTCAATATCTTTTAAAGTTGTATTTTTGTTAACATTTAGATTATCAAGTAAAGTATCAATTACTGGGGTTCTTTTTTCAATAATTAATTTTGTATTTACATCATTAATTTTGTACTTACTACCTAAATAATGAATTGTAACATCATATTCACCAGCATTAATTGGTTCTGCTACTTCTTCATTGTTTAAATAATAGGTAACTTTAAAATCATTTAAGGAAAGATCATTTGAACTAAATCCTAGTTCAATTGTTTTTACTATTTCATCATACACAAAAGTATTATTTATAACAATAACTTGTTCAATATCTTTTCTTACTTTATGTAAATATAATTTACTTGATTTAAAGGCATAGTAAGAATGAAGATTTACCTTTTTCGTTCCTTCTTCATCTTTACACCAATAGTAATCATATGAAGGATCAAGCGTACTTACAAATTGATTACTCTCGTTGATTTCTTTATCAGTAAGCTTAATGTATTCATCATACTTAAATGTAAAGACCAATTTATCTTGATAAACAAGATCAAGTACTTTCATACCTGGTTTGATAAACAAGATACCAAGCATTGTACACAAGAATAATGTTCCCGCGATGATTATTCCAAGAATAATCTTACGATCAAAATCATTAACCTTTTTCATAAGTAGAGCCTCCCTTCTTCTTTAACACACCAATATTTTATCACATCAGTCATTAATAATACAAGACCTTACTGCTCCTAAACTATGGTAAAACTACTAATTTTACCTACTACCTTTAGTAGGAATACTAAAAATTACTTCTACATAATTCTACATTAATCATCTTTTTTCAACATTGTTAACATTCTAAATTTATCTAAATTAATATGACTATAAGTAGCATTTTAAAACTATCAATTTTTATAAAACGATATATTTACATTGATATAACTTAAAAATTTAAAAATGAGGCCTTTTTTGGCCTCATTAACTAAATAATCAAAATAAACATTCTTCTGCTACTTCTAGGCGGTAAACTTTAGAAAGCCATTCTTCGGGAATACTGTCAATAGATGATTACTTCACCTAAAGGAAATGATTCCTTTATGATTTTTGCAATGCTATTTTTTCTTTCATTTATATACTTTTCCTTTTCAGTTATTAACCTATCAAAATCTACAGTATTAATGTTTGTTTGTAAAAGTCTATCTTTTTCAATTGCTATTTTATACTTTTCTATTTTCACTGTTATATATTTATTACTAATTGTTTTATTTATAGTTTCACTAAGCAAAATATAATTTCCAATACTATTGCATATTTTTGCATTTGTTTCATGATTCGTAGACCAACCTTTATTGTACCATTCTCTGTCAGGTCTTTGTGGGAAAATATGCTCTAAGTTAATTTTATCAACATTTACACTTCCGCTTTCATTACTTAAGATTATATCCATAAGTAAAATTGCTTTTTTGCAATTAAATGATAATTTTGTGCTACCTAACCCCTCTTGAAAATCCGTTAGCGAAATTTTATATTCATTATTGTCATTAACAAATTTAATTATTTCATCTTCTATTTTTTCAACTTTTGAATCATTTTTTAAGAGTGTTATAACATCAGAATAAAGATTTAATATTGTGCCGCCTGGATTAGTTCCTTTTATTGTCATAACAATTGAAATTAAACATAAGGGAAATATGATTGATTTTATGTATGTTTTGTCTTTTTCTATATTAATATTTTTTATTTTTAAAATTTGTAATATTGTTTTGATCTGCGATCTATTTAAATATTCAACAACCTTATAAATATCTATATCTTTAATTTTAATAGTCATATCTATATAATTAATAAATTTTTTAAAGCTATTTTCAGAATTAATGATTTCATTATTTAAAAATGTCATCACACCAATATTATCCATATTAGATCTACTATCACATCTTACAAACTTATCATAACTAATTATTAATGATTTTAAATCCTTTAGTGAAGCATCAGCTGGTAAAGGTATATTATATTTTTTTGAATATTGTGTTAAGATAGTCTTTATGACTTCACTTTTATTAAGTGGCTTACCTCCAGTATTAATTTGTTGAAAAATATCAAATGCATCATCTACTGAACTTGCTTGTTTTAAAAAAATGTAAATTTTAGTATCTAAAACATTTATAATTTTGTTTAAATTAATTATGTTATCACATAAAAAATTATAAATTTCTGTGTATACCTTTTTAAATGGAGTGCATGGAAAAATTTCCATCATTTTTATATATTTTTGTTGGTTATACTCATCTTCATAAATAATTGAATATAATTTGCATTTACTAATTTCTAATCCTTCTTCATCAATTAAGTCATTAATGCATTTTAAAATTAAATTGATAGTTATTAGTCGTTGTTGTCCATCTGCTAATTTAAATTTATCATCATCTATATAACTAATGAAATCTAATAAATAAATTTCTTTTTTTTCATCAAATTCAACATACGATCTTTTTATTTCTTTCAATAGCTCAGTTAGTTGTTCTTTTTTCCATGCATAACCTCTTTGAAAAATTGGAAAATAAACTGTCTTATTTTTTAAAAAAGAAATATTTACATATTCACATTTAACTGAATTTTTACTGATATACATTTTTTACTCCCTTATATACAATCCTTTTTCCTTTTCTTTCTTCATTATATACATAATGAGCTTCTATCCCATTTTGATTTGCTAAACCATCGGGATGAAAAGCATTACTTGTAAATAAATTTCTATTTAGAACACGATACCTTTCTTGATGATTTGATGGCAATATGGTTTTATAATAATCAGAAATATATTTTTCATTTTCTTTAAGTATATCATAATACACTCCTACAGCAATATCACTATCAACTTCTTCAGGATGACAATCAATAATATCCTCTTTAGCGATATCACGTAAAATTATCCAAAATGCATTACCTGCCTTTTTATTAGTAGATGAATTTTCTAATAAGTATGCTTTTTTTCTTAGTACATCACCAAACATTTTTACTCCTTTTTTAATACATATAAATATTCATTAACATGTATTTCTCTATTTCCTAAATTTCTACTTCCTCTAAATGTATTATATTTTTGTGCATATATTTTAACTTTGCCATATTTTGACAACATTTCTTTCATTTGTTTTTTTGTAATGAAACCTTCTGAATTAAAAGAAATTAAAATGTATTTTGCTTTTAAAACTTTACATATTTCTTCTAGCGAAGATAATGCCAAAGTTTTTTTATTGTAATTTGACTTATTCCAATCATTTGGAATACCTGACACTTTACTTACTATTTTTGGTTCAATATAATTATTAATTAAATTCAGCATAAAGTAATTTGAACCATATGGATGTTGGTTATATGGTGGATCCAAATAAACTATATCTAGTTCTGGTAAAGAATAAATTAATTTATTTGTATCTTTTTGAAAGATGTGAACATTACATTCAAAATCACTTAAAACAGGCAATTTTAAATCAATATCTGCCATAATTCTATTAAGAGCATTTTTTCCATTACCACCAAATTGTCCAGTCATTGTCTTAGAATTTTTGTAAAAACCTTTAAAAATTCCAGCAGTATTATTTTTAGTAGAAGCTTCATATAACAATGGCCCAAGTAAAAGTGTTTTGTATGGTTCTTCTATCTCTTCTAATAACTGACGAGCTGTATCTATATACATTGCATTTCGAGTTGTATAAAACACTCTTTCTCCATATTTAATGTTTTTATCATCATATGGACTATATAACTTAGATATAAATCCTCGCTTTAATTTATCTAAAGTTAAATTTTTTAATAATAATTGATAAATTCTATTAAGCTCTTCAAAATTAATAGTAGATTTATTGGCTAAATAACACGTATTTAAAGTTCTAGCGTAATCCTCTATGTCATTTACATATAAATCATATGAATATTGTTTAAAGTATCTAGAAACAATTCCAGATCCAGAAAACAAATCACCTATAACCATTTTATCTTTACTTAGTTCCTTTTTAATTTTTAAAACTACAGAGTCAATAAACTTTAACAATGCTCGTTTATTACCAATATACGTAATAATTTGTGATGATAAATATTCGTTATTTTCCATATGCCCACATTCCTCAAGTTCAATAAAGTAAACCTTTATTGTTACTTAAAAAAAAGTGAATATTTTGAAAAAATAAGTAAAAAAATTTGAATTTTTGTAAAAAAGATGATAAAATTTAAATAAATATATGAAGTATAAAAAGGTTTACCTTTTTAATCTTAATTTTGTCAATCCAAAAAGGGTTGACATTTTTTTTGTTGGTCAAAATAGTAATGAGTTTGTTATAATATTACCTGTTATAATAGGAGGAATAATTATGAAAAAAACATATGGATATATTAGAGTATCATCTTTAACGCAAAATATTGATAGACAATTAGTAGAAATGTATAAGCTAGGACTAACTGACTCACAAATTTTTATTGATAAACAAAGTGGAAAAGATTTTGAAAGACCAAATTATAAAATTTTAAAGAAAAAATTAAAAAAAGATGATCTTTTGATAATTAAATCAATAGATCGTCTTGGAAGAAACTACGATATGATAATTAATGAATGGAGCGATATAACCAAAAATAAGCAAGCAAACATTTTAGTTATTGACTTTCCTTTATTAGATACGAGATCTGACAACAAAAACTTAATTGGAAAATTTATTTCTGACATTGTACTTCAAGTTTTAAGTTTTGTTGCACAAAATGAAAGAGAAACAACAAAACAAAGACAAGCCGAAGGAATTAAGTTAGCAAAAGAAAAAGGCATACATATGGGAAGGCCAAAATATAAACTTCCTGAAAATTTTACGGAAATTGCAATGAAATATAAAAGAAAAGAAATAACTAATACTGCTGCAGCTAAAATTCTAAATATGAATCGTGGTACATTTTTAAAATATGTTAAAGTGATTGCTTAAAAAATTAGCAAATAATTCAAAAAGTGATAGCCATAATGGTTATCACTTTTCGTTCTTCAATATTAATTTTAAAACAAACATTCTTCTGCTACTTCTAGGCGGTAAACTTTAGAAAGCAATTCTTCGGGAATACTGTCAATTCCATACATGATTCCCGCAAGCCCACCAACTAAAGCCGCAATTGTATCTGCATCACCACCTAGATTAACGGCTTTAAGGATTGCCTCCTTAAAGGAACTAGTGGTAGCAAGTACATAGCATACCGCTTCAATGGTATCTACGACATAACCCGTAGATTTAATCATAGATTCATTAAGTTTATAGATTTCACTTAATCTATTAAATGGTGCATCAAGTTTTAAATTACTTAAAATATCTTTGATATTTTCACCTTTAACAAGACTTCTTCCAATTGATACATAAATCTTACAAGCATCACAAGAAATCTTGTGAGCATGTGTGATTGAAGATACTTCTTCAATTACTGAATCACTAGCATCAGTAAAGATTAATGGAAGAATCCTCATTAAAGAACCATTACCATTACTTCTTTCATCGTTTAACCCCATACCAGTAGTTAAAGCATTATAGGTAGTCTTACCTACACCAAATGCCTTACCGTTTTGGGTAAACTTCCCCACACTTAACCATAAAAGAAAGTTTTTGGTAATATCTTCAATATCAATAGCCCCACATTTTTTAATACTTGAGCATGTCGCAAGCATCATTGATGAATCATCAGACCATGTACCTTCTTCTACCTCAGATATTCCACCCGATGAAATACCTGTGCACTTAAAGCTACCACGTTCTAAAAATTCATAAGGAACGCCCATTACATCTCCAATAATAAATCCATAAACTGCATTTTTTAGTAAATTGTTCATATCCTTCCCCCTTCTTATAAAATGTCCAATTTTTAAAAATTGCACCTAAATTGTATCATCTTTATTCATAAAAATTAAATAATTTGCCTTAAAAACTTAAATCTGAGCGTTTGAGACAAAATTTTCAAGTCAATTACTAATTCAAACTACTTTTTATTTTTGTAAAAAAATCTCACCTAGATTTGAAATTTCTAGATGAGATTTTTATAGTTAACTTATATTTCAACAATTCTAATTCCTATGCTATTCAACCATTCTCTTCTCTTACCATCCTTACGACAATAGATATTATTAATTGCTTCATGATATAAAACATATGAATGTTTATCTTGTAGATTATTATTCTTTAATTTCAAATATTCTTCCTTAATGTCATTCCATATTCCTTTTTCTTTATAATTATCCATCAACCAATTTAGTTTATCATCAATATTTTTGGACATATCTCTAATTTCCCAAGTGTAATTATTTAAATTTTTATTAAACCTAGAATATTTGTAATAAGTTTCCTCTTGGTCATCAGGATAAAAAATTATACTAAAATCACAGCCCACAATTACCTTTTTATTTGTTTTAGATACTTGTTTAATTGTAATTACTGAAGTTGAATTTTCAATTCTATTAAAACTTGTACCTTTTATTACCTTTTGAAATGCTCGGAAGAAATATTCTCTTACTGATGCATACCATTCATAATTAGGATTGATAATTAAATTATAATCAAAATCATATCCCTTATTACCTCCTTTATCTCTTGTTATCAAGTGCTTTCCACCACTTCCAACAAGACGGAATTGAAAAGTCATATCACTTTCTTCTTTCCTTAAGATTTTTTGTACTTTTTTAATTATCTCCTCAACTTCAATTCTTATTGGCATGTATTCTTTTTTTGTTACAAATTCATACATAAAACATCACTCCTTTCTTAAAATTTAAATTATCCCAAGCCTCCATTTAAAGTGATGCAGCTCTAAATCGTAATATGATACACTAAATTTACAATTTTGTCAATAGATTTAATAAATATAACATAATTTTTAGTCAAAAAAAGGTAATTTAGTTATATATTTACTAGTCCAAGATAGTGTTTTACAAAATTTGAATATCTTCTTCTTTCTATTAGTTTAAAAAAGGTAAAAAATGCGAAAATTTCGGTGGCTCTCACTTGTTTAGTGTTTCACACTAAACTCTTGAGAGCCTCTTCATGTATGTATCTTTGATATGTGTTGGCTTCGCATCTTGGACTATATCTAATAATGGATCAGGCTCAGGCTCATCTTCCGCATCCGCTTCTATTATTGCTGATGATGTCATTAATTCTAGCGAGATTGTTAATATTTCTGACTTTACTGTTTTTGATTATTTCAAAAATGGATTTGTGAATAATGATGGTTATATTACCGCAAGCGGTAATATAACGGCTAAATTAACTTTAATGATTGATAAGTGTACGGAAATGTTTGCGGGGAAAGAAAACTTAAAAGTTATTGTTTCTCTTTCTAGAAGTAATTTAGATACTTTGGTGGGGGATTCAAACAAAATATCTGTTTCTGCAACCGTAGGTGGTACTGCCGTTACTCCTACTTTTGAATTAGATACTAATACCTTGTTAATCGCGTTTACTATAAACAATTTTGCTAGTTTAACAACTGCTGAATATAATATTGTTTATACATTTACAATTTTAGATAAAAATTATTTTATTAATTCAGTTTTCCCTGAATTATACACTCATGATGTTGATTTTACTCTTAGTGCTAGAGTTACTGATAATTAAAGGAGGGGGACAATATGAAAAATAAATCAAGAATTCGTATTATTTTAATTGCTTTACTTGTTATTGTTATTTCTCTTTCTGTTGGCTTTGGTACTTGGATTATTTCAAATTACATAAATACTAAGCCTAATAATTCTGAAAATACTGTTAATAAGGTAATTACTAAATATTTGGATGGTACTTCTACAACATTTGACGGAAATATTCAATTACCAATACCTAAAAAATTTAATAACTACTTAGAACTAGATCCAAAGGATGTTACATATTTTTACAAACCTGCAAATAGCACTGAAGATTATACAGAGTGTATAGAAAATGAAAAAGGTCCTCAAAACGCAGGTGAATATCTAATTCAAGTAAAGTATAAATTTACTGATACGGATATTTTTGAAGTTTCAGGACTAAAATTTACTATTCACAAACGTACAATTGATGACAGTAATACAACAATAGTTTTTGATGATGTTTGTACTTACAATTCAAAAGAACAAAAACCTACATTTACTGTAACAATCAAATTTGATGGTAAAACATTTATACTTGATGAAACAGATTTTGATACAACTTATTCTAATAATACTAATGCAACAAAAAATGCACAAGCAGAAATAACATCAAAAAATGTTAACTTTGCTGGTACTTTTACTAAAACATTTACTATTAATCAATATGATTTATCAAAAAATAAAGATAGTGTAGATGTTCAGCTTAATAATTCTTATACTTATATTGGCACGAGAATTGATCCAAGTTTTACTATTAAAGTAACATTTAGTTCAAATTCAGCTGTTGAACAATTAACATCAGGTAAAGATTATACAACTACTGGATATACAAATGCTAGTACCAATGCTCCATATGTAATTACTGGAGCTGGTAACTATAAAGGAACACTAAATGGAACATTTGTTATAAACAAAGCAAATCCATCAATTACAACTATTCCTACATTTGATGCCATATATGAAGGTGCATTTGACAATGTTTTTCCAACAATAACTAATGGTAAAGCCACATTAAATGGTGTAGAAGTAAAAGGAACATTCAGCTTTAATAATGTAGTTAACACTTATAATATTGCTGGAAGCGATAAAAATTATTATTTTGATAGCAAAGGAACTACCACATCTGCTGGATTTACTAATTACATTTCTTATACTTTTATTCCAGAAGATCAAAATAACTTTAATTCAGTTACAAAATCAGATGCAACAATATTAATTAAATCAGTTGCATTTAGTGGTTCTACATATTATGGTTCTATTGAGCATGCCTTAAACGCAGTTACAAGCGGTACAATTAATGTTATCGCAAGTATTGATGAAGGTAGAATCATTAGAACTAATTGCACAATAAAAAGTGGTGTAACATTACAATTTTTATATAGTGGTGCAACTACAATTATTGAAAACACTAGTAATTATTATCCAACAGAAACCCTAGAGTCTAAATATAGCTTAAATATATATGCTTTAGATAATCCTAATAAATACAGAAAAAATTTAATTGATATAGAAGAAAATATTACATTGACTAACGAAGGTACAATTATTCTTGGTGGTATTATTTCGTCAGGGGGTGGTGGCAATGCACCAAATTGTCAAACTTGTTCTGATTATGCCGAAATAAATTTATATAATAAGGCAACAATTATAAATAATTCAGGAAGTAAATTTATAAATTATGGAGCAGTTAGAGATAAAACTAATGAAAATGGCGAAATTATATTTAATAGTGGTGCATTATTACAAATGCCTTTTATTGTTATTGAACATAGAGGAGGCAATATATTTTCAAAATTATATATGCCTTCAATATTAGGAGGTATTGGTGCTAAAGGATCTGCATTCAATAGATTTTATTTTCAAAATATATTAACTACCGCAACATATAAAAGTGGATCAACAATGAAAGGTTATGTCAATTTATATGCAAGTTCTAAAGATAATGAAACTCTAATACAAGTCATTGGTACTAGTAATAGTTGTTTAATTAATCTAAAGAACAATGCATATTTAGTATCAAAATATGATAATTCTTCTAGAATTAATACAATCAACACTTATGGAGATTTTGATCTTAACGAAATGAGTATGAAAATAATGAATTATACCGTTTCAACAAGTGATGTACTTTTCCCGGTAACATGGTATTTTGACATAACATTAAATTCCTTAGGAAGTAATCAAACTAACTCTATAACTTTAAACCAAAATATAAAAATAATGCCTGGCGCAAAAATAAGAATTAATTCTGGAGTTACTGTGAATGCGAAAAAACTTATAATTTATGATGTATTTAATGATGTAAAAGTAGGATGTTCTGACTTATATCCCACAAATAAGGGAGAAGGTATGGTAATTGTTAATGGTATACTTAATATAACAGAATCAGTTGGCGGATTAATTTTATCTGAAAATTCTGGAGCAAAATTAAATATTTCTTCATCAGCAAATATCTATACAGATTCATTTGAATTAACTAATAAACCTTCTTCACCTTCTTGGACACAAATAACGAAGAAATTAATGTTATATAAATTTGAAAATAATCAAGTTTCATCAGAACCATCTGAAGGTAGTAATGGAGTTTTTTATTCGAATAATGGTGGATGGTATTCTACAACTGTAACAATTAAATATGATTCATGTGGTGGAACCGCTGTTGATTCTAAAGAAAAAACAATTGATGGAAATGGTTTACTATTAACTCAAGAATATTTACCAGAAAGCATAAGGAGTTTCTACACATTTGCTGGATGGTATTCTGATAGTAAATATACGAATAAAGTTGAATTAGGTGATGTAATTTATTGTAGCATAACTTTATATGCGAAATGGGAACCTACAAATTATAATATAAATTATGTTGATAAGTATAATGATAATTCTAGTTCAGATCGTAGTTCTACATCTAATAATCCTACAATCTTTAACATTGAAAGTAGATTCACATTGAATGATGCAATCAACGAAGGATATGTTTTTGCTGGATGGTTTACTGATGAGGAATGTACTAACAAAATTTCAATTGTTGATGGAAGTAATTTGATTTCTTTATTAGATGAAAATCAAAATCTAAATATTTATGCGTTGTGGTATCCTACTGGAACTAAAAAATATACAATTAATTTTAATAATAGTAATCATGATGTTGTTTGCCCATTAAATGAAACAATTGTCGTAACTGATTCATTTGATTGGAATACGTATAAATTACCTCAATTAACCGATAACGATAATAATCCTTTAATTAAACTATATTTTGGTGGATGGTACTTTAATAATGAATTAATTTCTCAAATTAGTGAATCTATGTTTGTTGGAAATGAAAACAATACCGAGTATACTTTAACTTTAACATCTAATTGGATAGATAAAAATACTTTATCCTTAATTATTCCTGGTAGTGATACAATCATAGGCGCAACAATGAATTTCTATTATAAGCCTGGAACTGAATTTTTAATTCCTAATGTTGAAGAAAAAGGCGTAAAATTTACACAAACTTCTGAAAATGGAGATGTTTTAATAAATTGGTTACTCGATGATGGAACAATATGTAATACTGGAGATTCATTATTATTAAATGATCAAAAGTCAATAACTGCAAATATTAAAAAATATATAAAACTTTCAATTGGAAGTAATCAATATACTACCGCAACAGTTACCCTAGATAATAATTCAGGATACTTAGTTGAATATAATAATGGAAAAGCTATAGCTTCTACTTTTAGCGGCTCAACATATAGCAATGGTGATACTATTTTAATAACTATAGACAGTGTATTTTCAGTAAAATTTACAGTAGCAAATAGTAGTAAAAACAATTCACTACAAATTTCAAACTGTACAGATTTGAATGGAACAACTATTACTTCTATAACAACAAAAAATACAGATACAAAACTAAAGTCAAAAGACTCTAATACATCTATAGACATTACTCCTGTTGGTGAAGAAGATGGTGGATGTGTTCTACCAGATACATTAATAACAATGGCTGATGGAACATATAAACGTGCTGAGGATATAGTTGTAGGTGATATTGTTATGGCATTTAACCATGAAACAGGTAGATTTGAGCAAAATGTTATCATTATTAATGAACATAGTGATCAACCTGCCACATGGCATACAATTTTAAATCTAAAATTCTCAGATAACACATTAACTCGAATATGTGGAGAGCAAGGATTCTTTGATGTAACATTAAATAAATATGTATATATCACAACATCTAACTATGAAGATTTTATAGGCCATCAGTTCTATGGTGTTAAATCATCAACTGACTTATCTAAGAAAATAGTAACATTAGAATCATGTTATTTAACAGAAGAATTTACTAAAGTATATTCACCAGATTCAGCAAGACATTTTAATATTCTTGCAGATAACATGCTTCAAATGCCTGCTTTATTAGACGGACTATTTAACATCTTTGAATATGATTCTGAAACATTACAATTTGATCAAGTAAAAATGAAGGAAGATATTGAAAAATATGGATTGTTAACATATGATGACTTTAAAGATACACTTCCTTATGAAGTTTATTTAATGATTCCTGCTGAATATTTAAACGTTTCAATTGGTAAAGGATATATTACTTGGGATATATTCTATTCTTACGTCGATTTATGGTTAGATAAACTCTATAAAAAATAATATTTTTTATAGAAATCATCTTTATAAAATCCTAAAAAGGAAAGTGATTAACAATGGTTCTATAATTTCTTTTATGCATTTAGGGCAATTAAGATAAAACAACCATAAAAGGTTTTATTTTAAATACCATTTAAATTAGTTTAGGGTTCAACCAATTTGCTCTATAAAGAAGTATAGGGTCAAAAAAATTAATTATTATTGTACATAGTCTCCAAAGTGGAGAGTGAGTTAAAATAAAATTATTCACTATTTATTTTGGAGATCTTTTATTATGGGAATGAAAATAAGTAAATAAAAGGAACAAAACATTTAAATTTATATTTTAAATATATTGTATTTTATGTATAGTATATCCTTTCTAGTGTTCCCCTGAAGCAATTAATAAATTTTTCTTTTATAATGAAAAAATACCTATAAAAAAGTTTATGGTCACCCTAGACTTCTTCATTGGTATATGATGACCCTAAACTAATTTATATAATCATAATATGTTAATTATGGAGGAACGTATTGTTCCTCCGATTTTTGGATTAAAAAGTCAAAATTTCGGTGGCTCTCACTCGTTTAGTGTTTCACACTAAACTCTTGAGAGCCTCTTCATGTATGTTTCTTTGATTTGTGTTGGCTTCGCTTCTTGGACGATTTCTAATGGTTCTAGTGGCAACAATTCTATTGA
>CAKPBI010000012.1 GCA_934140285.1 uncultured Bacilli bacterium | reverse complement strand
ACATCATCTGAAGAAGCAGATGTTGCATTACAAGAAGCAATAAATGTAGTTCAAACTAACCTTGATAACGCAATCACGAGTTTAACTGATACAATAACTAATAATAAAACAGACATTGAAACTAAATTAAACGATGTAATTACAGCTTATGAACTAGCAGATACAGTTATTAATGGAAAGATCCAAGATCTTGAAAATAAAGATGTTGAATTAAAAGGTTTAATTGATGCTTTAGCTAAATCATCTGAAGATGCAGATACAGCTTTACAAGAAACAATAGATGCTGTTCAAGCTAACCTTAATACTGCAGTTAGTGATTTAAATTTATCTATTGCGGCCAACAAAGAAGAAATCAGAAAAGAGCTTAATGCTGCGAAAGAAGCATGTGAAGCTGCTAATTTAGTAATTAATAGTAAGATTACATCTCTTGTAGAAAAAGATGAAGAATTAAAAGACTTAATTGATGCTTTAAAATCTGATGTAAAGACTTCTGAAGAAAAAATTTGGAATGCAATTAGTCTATTACAAGAATCTTTAGATAAATTAAAAGATGAAACAGCCCAAAAAGATAACGAATTAGAGGAAATGATTCGTGCATTAACAGATACTACTAAAAATGATACTACACATTTATATGTTCTAAGCTACATTTGTTTAGGATTAATCGGTGCTGTAGCAGTGGCGGTATTTTTCTTTGGTATATCATATCTTTTACATCCAAATAAAAAGAGAAGATTAAAATAATAATATAATCTATAAAGACTACATGAGTAAAGATGAATTCATGTAGTTTTTTTAAAAATAGTAAAATCATGATTTATTGAAAAGCGGAGAAACTATACTAAAATATAAATAATGAATAGTAAGAATTAAACAGAGGATTTCAAAATGAATATAAGGGAGTTAAAATGATGTAGAATCTGTGTTTTATTTGGTGCTAATGGAGCATTTTTGATGCTTGTAGGTAATTTATGTTTATGTATTATTTATGCAAGCCCTGATTCTAGTAAATAAAGAAAAATTGACTGTGATAGAACCATACATATAAATAAATATCGTATGATATTAAGTTATTTTAATTTAGTCGATAAAAGATATTTAGGAGTATTCTTTTCTAGAAATAAAATAAATTGTAAAAAGTATTCATTTATTTGTTGTATAAATATACGATGGTAAAAATTAGGAGGAAAGTTATGAAGAAAATTTTAGTGATGATTTATTTAGTAATAGGATGTCTTACTTTAGTAGGATGTGATAGTAATATGACATCATTACCAAGGAAAATGCCAGATAATTTTGCTTTTAGCTTAACATTTAGTTATAGTGGATCTTATGATTCAAAAACTGGAGTTCTTAAAAATGGTTATAATTTTGATTTAAACTGTGATTGCGAAACAATCCTTAAATTTAGTGAAGAAGAAATGAAAGAAATCTACGAAATATTTAGAGAAAGTTTCATTGACCGACGTCAAAAAGAACTAACTGTTAGTGATAATCTCGTTGTACCTTCATATGATATAAAAATAAGTATAATAGCAGGAACGATTTCAAAAAATATCACTATTTATGGTGCAACATCTATCACTATAGATGAGTGGAAAAATAGTAAAAGACTTGGGGAAGCGTACTATAAAATTGTTGATGACTATATAATGGCAAGTAATGAATTTAAATCATTACCTGAAAATCAAGTTTTTTACGATTAACAAAGCAAAAATTAATTAATTATTTGATAAAACATAACACTTATTATATAATTATATTGAGAGAGAATAAATATTAAGGAGAGATTAAACAATGAAAAAAGAAATCTTAGCTCGTAAAGCCCCTAAATCATATTTAATCGTACCAGTTACCTTTATGATCCTTGGAATACTATTTGTATTTAATATTTGGCTTTTTAAAGTTGAACATCTCGCAATAAAGATTGGAACATCAATCCCGCTTGTGGCACTTGGAGTATATGGAACTTATCTAACCTTTGAGTATCTCTTTAAACCAAAAGTAATGCTTTACTATGATTCACAAAACATCTATATAAATTGTGATGCTAATGATACTATCCCTTTTAGTGATATCAAAAATGTTGAGATAAAACATTTGAAAGGAAGAAATTCAACAACCTTTAGTTATGGTACCATCTTAATTACTACCAATAATAAAAATTATAAATTTAGTTTGGTAGCTGATGTAGATGAAGTTTTCAACAAAATTGAAAACAATATTAAATAAGGAAGTGAAAAAATGAAACTAAGAAAAATAACAGTAATGTTAACATTTGCTTTATTAATTTGTTTAACAGGATGTAAAAAAACGATACCTTATAATGCCAGAATAATTAATGATGACTATGAATTTAACGAAGAATTTATAATAAATAACAAAACTTTTGGTGCTGATTCAAAGGATGGACATTACATAGACGATGATACGTTTCCTAAAGAGCGAATGATAATAATTAATGATGAAACTAGTTTTAAGAATGCCTTTAAAACATTTGAAGAGATAGATTTCACTAAAGAAATGATTGTAATGCATGCATTTACAACTGCATCAAATAGTGAGTATGAGTTAAAAAATATAAAATATAACGAGAAAAAATTAACAATTGAATATATTACTAAAAAAACAAATGGAATCAATCCACCTAATGCATCTAAACCTGATACTAAATGGTTAATAGTAAAATTAGATTCATTAGATATTGATGAGGTAAACTTTGTTTTTTGTGCATAGCAAATAAAATTAATTAGTAGGAGTGAATATGAAAAAGATATTAATGATATTTTATTTACCGTTAATAACATTTTGTATAACAGGATGTAAAACTTCTAAACCAACTATTCAAATTGATGATCTTACAACAACAAGTAAAATTGTAGTCAAAAAGAATAGTGAAACCATAGATGAAAATCTTCATATTATTAATATTGAAAATAAAGACCAAATAAATCATATTTGTAATGATTTTATGAGTCTTTCTTTAGTAGAAGATGAAACATATATTTATGTTAGTTACGTTGACCCACAAGCTGTTAATTATGAATTTATCTTTTATAATGAAGCAGATGAAGTTGTTAAAAACATTACAGTAACATGGCTAAATTTGTTATACTATAATAATAAATATTATAAATCACAAAATAAAAATTTTGATATTAACTATGTTGAAGCTATGTTTGAACATACCTATACTTGGTACCGCTCTAAAGAAGGTCACTATAAATTATATACTTGTGGTTGTAAGAATGATGAAAAGTTTATTTCCCATAATGATAGTGATGAAGATGGATACTGCAATATATGTAAGTATAAACTTGATTCAAATTTAACGGAAAGTGGATTAAATACAACTTCAATGTTTTATTCAAATCATAATACGGGACCTGAAATACTTGATTTCTTTAGAGGAGAAGACCAAACTGTTAAAAAGTATTTAATAATTGATGATTCTAAACAATATTTTGAAATTTTTTCCAAATTACCAAGTGGAGGAATTATCGAAAAATCGGCAACTTATAAGTTATTTACTGAAACAAAGGCTGCTCTGTTTTTTACTAATAATGTAATAATTATTAAATTACGTTTTATAAGTGGATCTATAGACTTTGTTCCGGTTAATTATTTTTATGAACATCAATCCCATAACATAAATATGGAATACCTTAAACTTTCAAAAGGTACGATCGTTGTTAAAGATGTATTTTTAGGATGTGCTTTAGATATAATTGAATGTCCAAAGGAATACTTCAAATTGTTAACCCTAGAAAGTATTATGGATTAATCTAATAATGTGAGTTAGAAAATATTTTCTAACTCTTTTTTTGCATTTATGTGGTAAATATGTTATAATATGAATGAACGTTCATACAATGAAAGGATGATAGAAAATGAGGGTAAGAAATGAACAGTCATATAATGAAAAGAAAGCACAAATAATGGAAGCTTGTTATGAATGCTATGCTGAAAACGGTCTACATGGTACGGGGATTGCCGCATTAGCTGAGGCCGCAAAAATCTCAAGAGCAACATTTTATCTTTACTTTAAAGATATTGATGATTTAATTATTCAATCTACAGATTATTGCATGACCAAAGTAGAAGATGAATTTATGGAAAAAGCTCCTAAAAATCCCGAAGATATTAACCGATTTATTGAAGAAATCCCTGAGTGGACCGCAAAAAAACATGGGAAAAAATATCGTTTAATGTATCAAGTGTATACTCATCCGAAATATATTGAATATGGTAAGAAGTTTTTTGCAGGTGTTGGAAAAAGATACACGGAATATGCAAAAATGCTTGAACCAAAGCTTGGCGTATCTTATACCATAATCTTACCACTTATCTTTATTTTTGTTAGAGCTTCTGTACACTATGCAATGTTTGAAGATAAGCATTATATGATGTCTCAAATGTCATTATTGAAAGAGGCGGTAAAAATGTTTATTCAAAAGAAATAAATAAAGAAAAGGAGAAGTAAGTATGAATAAAAATATGCTAAAGAAAGTTTTGTTAATTGCGATTCCGATATTATTTGTTGTTATCGGTGTAACTCTAGGAATTGTTTTTAGTTGCAAAGCTCCTAAAGAAGAGTATGTGACGATAACCTATGAAGTAAATGGTGGTAACAAAATTGAAAATAAACGTTATCCAAAAGGTAGCAAGGTAACCCTTCCAACTGCGGAAAAAGAAAACCGTGAATTTAGAGGATGGTACTTTGACAGTGATTTTACTTCTAAGAGTGAAATGGAAATAATTGTCCAAAACGATATAACTCTTTATGCAAGATATGGTATTAAGATAATATTAAATGCGAATGGCGGTGTATGCCAAGAATCAATATTAATTGATGAAGATGGAAAACTTGATAATCTTGGCTATGCCTATAAAGAAGGATACGTGTTTGCGGGATGGTTTTATGATGAGGAGTGTAACAAAAAAGTATGGGATACAGATGTTACAAATAAAACTATAACTATATATGCTTCATACAGTAAGGAAGCTGCTGGTGTAATAAAAAGAATCAAAAGTGTAAAAAATGTAAATCAAACTCCACAAATTGAAGTATATTCACCTAATTTAATCTTACATGATGAAAATCTAAATGATTACATTTACGGAGAAACCACGAGCGGTGAAACTATTTCTCTTGTTTGTAAACCAACTAATAACCAAGGTTATTACCTAATTTCAACCATTTCTGATTTGGTTGAAGGCGAAAACTACTTTATTAAAACTCGTATTTCTGATCTTTTCTTCTGTAAAGTTGATGATAATGAAATTGAGAATGCTGATGAGTTAACTTTAACCATTAAAAAAGAAGAACGAGAAATAATCAAGAAAAATCCAAGTACGCACATCAAAAATACTGATGTCGCCAAATTTGAAGAAAATATTTATACTTTTATTGATCAAGATTTAGAAAAAGAAGTAAATCGTATCACTCTTAGAACAAAAGAAAACATAAAGATTGGCGATTTATTGACTATCGGAGAAAATGACAAACCACTTGATAATGATTATATTTGTAAAGTCATCAGTGCTAAAGTAGAAAGACTTCAATATGTAATTGGTAATGAAATCTTTGAAGATAATTTCTTAATCATTGATGTTATAACACCAAATGTTGATGACATCTATGATGAACTTGATGTTTATGGTAATAAAGAAGCCAGGTTAGAGGGAATGATTGAACTATCTGAAGAGATGATTATCGAAAATCTTGAACATAACGAAGGTTTAGAAAAAATCAAATCTTCAATTGTAAAATCATTAAACAAGTCTAAGACCATCGCTGAATATGCATCAAACATTAAAGATGTAAATGAAAGAGAAGTATTCATGCAAAAACTTGCTGGATTCTCTTTCCAACGTCCAAAAGTAAAAGTTGACATTAGTGGAACTTCTCTAGGATTTGAAATCGAACTTAGTGGGGAACTTCAAATCAAAAAGTTTAAAATTGAAGTTAGTGTTGTAATAAAAAACAAAACGGAAGTAAATTACAACTATACGATCTATAAATCTAAAAAAATAACGCTTAATCCATTACTTTGGTTCTATACTAATGTTCAAGTAAACTTAAGTAATGATTTCTCAATATCATTAGAAGCAAAAATAGAAGCAACAGATAGCGATGATACTTTAAATCGTATTGATATATCCAATGAAATTAAAGAAATCATCGATTTAAATAAAAATGCTTACAATAAATTTACTGAAGCTATCACTAATAGTCCTTTATTTGAAGAAGAAGGTAGTGAACTTGAGTATGTTGATATTTTCAATATTCAACTTGGAGCTATTCCATTACCACTTCCGGTTGTAAGTGTACAAATAGAATTTAATGTTGTTGGTTCTATTGGAGCTAGAGCAGGACTTTACATTGAGTTTAATCATCATTATGTTGAATCAACAACCCTAACTAATGGTACTGGTGAATTTGATGGTAGAAATAAACCAGTGATGTATGACTCTTTCAAATTTTCACGTGTTACTACCGAAAATGAAATTGACATTGCGATAACCTTAAAAGGTCAAGTAGGATTTAGATGTGGACTTGAAGCGAAACTTTCTTTATCAGTTTTACAACTAAATTCAGTTGCGGCCGTATATGTTTCATTCCGATTTGGTCCATATATTGAAATAAGTGGGTTAGTAAGTTTCAGATATAGCTATGATGCAGTAAGAAAAGTCAGTGCAACCCAAGTATATGGGGGAATATATTTGGAAGTTGGACTTTTTGTTAATGCTAAAATCGGTGCTATGTTCTTAGTATATGATATTAATACAGATTTATTTGATACTAAAATTAAACTATATGATGTAGGAGATCGCTTAATCCCACTCGAATTTGTGGAAAAAAGTAATTCTCCAGAGGATCCTTATGTTATAACCGGTAGATATAGTGGTGTAAATATGAGAAATATTGAAATGCTATATTTAGATATTGTCACCGGAGAAAGAGTAATCGATAGAGCAAGTCACAACCAATATGGCGGATGCTTTGACTACCAAATAGAATTTGTTGATGATCCAAATTATCAAACTGACGATTATCAAAATTATGTAACACTAACAGGTGGGCAAGGAACGCACATCAGTAAAAAATATCAACCAAAATCATTAAAATTCGTAGTAAAACTAACCTTACTGCCAAAGAGTGGAATGATGGCAAGTGGTATTGAAAGAATTGTTTACATGGAATACTACAATGCTCATGGGCGTGATCTTGCGGTAAAGAATAGTAAATTCGTAAATGAATATGATAACGGATTTGGAACTAAATTCTCAGAAGTTATTGATTTCCAAGCGGTAACCGAAGGAGAATATGTTGTAAATCCAATTACCGATCCTTCAATGTTTCCAATTCGTCATGGTTATTATCTTGACATCAATGATCTATGGGAAAAATACTACCCATATTTAGGAGATAAAGTTGATGAAAACTGGGATGGTAAATTCAATAAAGTTAGATATGAAGATTTATCAACAACCTACTATCGTTTAAAATGGAAATTAATAACTTATGAAGGTAATTTCTATGTACCTGATTATAGTAGTTCTTCAACGATTGAAAAGTATATACTTGTAGGTTCATTTAAAATGAACTATGTACCATACTTACAATCATTTATTGTACATACTGATGAAGTTCCCGTTCCAACTATTGATGGTAAAAAATATGTAGGATATGAAAATCCAAAAGGCTTATCCTTTACTAATAACTATTATCTAGTTGATAAAACTTCCCAAGTATTTAAAGGCTTAAATGTTGAAAGTAAAATGTACCCAAAGGTTATGGTTGATAAAACTAATAATTACTATATTAATGGCTTTAACAGTGAAAGTAATAGTTTTGATTTCTATGCTAAATATGATGATACTATTGTTTATACGGAAACATATGTTTTAGAAACCACATCGGTAACAAGAGTTAAACAAGAATATCGACCATTTGACTATCGTGGTAAAGAAATCACGCCACTGCCACCTCAAGAATATGGTATTGGATCAGAGTTTGTCCATGATGGTAAAACTTACATAGTTACTGGCTATATGGATATTAATAACAATGATTATGATAATAATCGTTATTATAAAGTAGAAGATATGCCGAAAGTTGATAAAAACCGCATATACTATGTTCTTTATGAAAGAAAAGGACTGGCTAGTTTACCAGTTTATTATATTAATATCATCCTTGATGGTAAACATATTGGTAGTTATCCTGTAAAAGAAGGCGAAAAGATCAACTACGAACTTTTAAAAGTAAACTTTGATGATGAAAGAATCGTAAGTTCTTACCTAGATTATCCACGTAGTTTACTAAATCAAGTATTAGAAGAAGGTTATGTTGTTAATTGGCCTGACTTATCGACTTACCCACAAAATATGCCAAGTAAAGATTTTGATATCAATGTAACCGCAGATTATTCTTATAAAAAATTAAATGCAAAATTCATTTTAGATAATCCACTACAATCATTTGTTGATAGTAGAAATATTGAAATTGAAGATGGTAAGACAGTATTAAATGTCAAAGGTAAAATGTGGAACTATGGTAAAGAAGATGAAGATTCCTATTATTCATTCCCAGCTTTAAATGATTACTATGATATGACGTCTAACAAATTCTATACTTACGTCGGTTGGAAAAATGAAAATGGTGAACTTTACTATGCAAATACGAGAGTAGCCTTTACTTCATCAGTAACATATACTCCTTTATTTGAAGAAAGCAAAGTTGAGGTTACAATTTACTTTATGAATTACTCTGACTACGGTTATGAATATTATGATCAAATTGTTAAAGGTGATTACTATGGAAAGACTTTAAGAGAAGTTTTAGACCAAGAAAATATTGAGACTCCTTCAAGAGTTGATGCGGAAGGTAAGTGGCAATATACTTTCCTTGACTGGGGAGTTGATATTGATACTTACATCATCGGTAGTGAAAAAGATTTGACTGGTAATATTAAACGTAATCTAACCTTTAAAGCTAACTACCAAGAAGAAAAGAAAGAATATACCATAACTTTTGATGCGGTTGATGGAACTTTTGAAGATGGTAATAAGTTATATCAAGTAAAAGGTCAATTTGATAAAATACTCAACCTAAGTGAAATTTTCCCAACTAACTATCAAACTGAAGCAGGTACTTTTGTTTTTGTTTATTGGACAACAAGACTTTATGATGAAACAACGAGAATTACGGATTTAGAAATTAATGTTGGAACAGGTGATCAAACATATTATGCTTATTACATCTTAGAGCCTTCTACAATAACTCTTAACTTTAGAGGTCAAGTAGAAGCTCCAAGTGGTGATGGCACAGGTATTGTTTATTTTAACAATAACAAAGAAGAAACGACCCTTACGGTAGAGGGAACTTATGGAACTTCATACTACCTACTTGCTAGTATGTTTAAAGTTGATGTTAAATCAAAAACATACTTACCAAGTCACTTAAAATGGGTAGTAGATGGTGTAGAATACATCAGCGAGTTCTATAATGATAACTATATGGCAAGAATTCCATTTGACCATAATACCGATGTAGAAATTATCTTTATGGAACCAGTAGTAAAAGAAGTAACAATTACCTTTATTTCCGATGGTAAATGTTATGATACAGATGGTAATGAATTAGAAGGTGTTTACTGTAATGGTGTTATGGGTGATTTACGTCATTTCGTTAATTATACTCAAAATTATGGAACAACCGTAAAAGCTCCAAATGTTTACTATTATAGTGATGAATACTATATCTTTGATGGATTTGTAACAACTATTATTGATGAAAATAATGTTGAAACAACTATTAAAGTAAAAGCTGGTGAAGAAGTAACCTTTGAAGAGGATCGCGTTTATACGGCAGTTTATCTTCATGATACAAAAGCACAAGTAGAAATCACCTTTAAATCAGAACCATATAGTGGGGTTAATGAAGAAAAAGACATCATTGATGGCTTAATGCTATTCTCTGATGGTAGTGTTGAAATTCATCATTTCGGTAAAAGTGGTGATCAAATCACCTTTACAGATGTACCAAAATGTAATGGTAAACACTTTGTAGGTTGGACTACCGATGGTGATGATTTAATAACCATGGATGAACTAAACAATATGGTTTACACGAAAAAGACAACATACTATGCAGTATTTGAAGATAACACAGAAGGCTTTACCGTAACAATCAATAGTGCAATCGGTAAGTTTAGCGATAATTCAACAGAAAAGAAAGTACAAAATGTTCTATTTGGTACTTTAACAAAAGACCTTGAAAAACCAAGTTATGATAAAGACAACTTAATCTTCAGTCATTATGAAGATAAAGACGGTAATCCAGTAACAGCAATCGAAGGTAACATTGAATTATTTGCATGTTATGGAATTGAAATCAAAGATTTTGAAGACCTTAAGAAAGTAAATGATGCACCTAATGCCAACTATGTTTTAACAAATGACATTTTACTAACTGGTATTACCGCTTATACTGACTTTGCAGATGCAATTAAATGGGAAAGTTTAGGCAAAACATCAAAAGATGGTTTCTCTGGTAAATTTAATGGAAATGGTCATAACATTAGATTTATTGCAAAAGTAGATAAATCAGAAGACTTTGGTCTATTCTCCAAAATTAGTGGTTTAGTTTATAACCTATTTGTAAGTGCAGCCTTTAGCTACGAAGGAAATCTAACTAAAGAAGAAGTATTTGGTACCTTTACGAAAGAAGTCACTTCAACTGGTAGAATCATTGATTGTGCAAGTTGTCAAAGTGTGGGTTTAACAATTACAACCAATAAGAAAATAACAATTGGTGGTTCTATTGGTACAAACAATGGAACAATTGATGGTTTCTTTAGTTCAATGAATGGAACGATATTACTAGAAAGTAATAACTTAAGTTACCTTGGATCAGTGGTAGGAAGTAACTATGGTACAATTAGAAATACAACACAAGCTGGTAGAAATGGTAGTTTAGTATTTGCATTGCCAAGCAGTACTGAAACTTACATTGGTAATTTAGTAGGTTATAATGAAGGATTACTTGAAAATAGTTTTGTTGAACGTGCAGTCTTCATTAATTTTAGAGAAGGAAACAGTAAATATTTAAGTGATTCTCTTGAAATATCAGGAATAGTCGGTCTAAACAAAGGTTTAATCAATGAATGTACATTCCTTAACTATAATTTCTATTACCAAATTGCTGATGTTTTAATTAATGGTAACGACTATTTAATTTCATTTGAATATGATAAACAAGAAAAATTAGAATTAATTAGGATTTATATTTTAGAAGAGACTGAACAAGGACCAATGTATGACTTAAAATATATTGTTTATATGGATGAAAATGCGGTTAAACGTGGAGTAGACTATTATGAAGAATACACATATAGTGAATTTGAAGTTGCATATCCTAATATTTTTAACAAACTTAAAGGAATGAACTCTACACTTAACTATAACACAATTACCAAAAATATAGAAAATGGTAAAACAAACAATGTTTGCATAGTTGACCATGTAGGGACTGGTAACATTACAGCTCTTGCGAGCAGTTGCAATTATAATGAAATTAAATGGAGTTACTTAAGAAGATTATACGCGACAAACTATAATAAATAAAATAGCTCTAGTAAATAAAAATCTTAATAATTATTTTAAGCAAGATAATTGATGTAATATGTTTTTTTGGTTATAATGTTATTAGTTAGGAGTGATATTATGTATGAGTTTCCATTTACGATAACTAATATTATGCTTTTAAAAACAATCACTATAATTAAAAAGATTAAATTAATTTCTAATTTGAATGTTTTAAAAAGAATACTTAACTTAGTGAAATATGATATTCTTCTTTCAGCAAACGTTTTAATGCTTAGATTTGAAATTTAATCAAAAGAAACCTCACGTTCCACATATTTAAATCCAGCACTTGAGAACGGTTTAATTCATCGAACATTTCATGATGAACCTAATAGTAAAAATCAAAAATGTTATAAATAAAAAGGAGTAGAATAATGAAGTATTATAAATTAAAAATTTCTCTTGATAATTATGAAGAAAGACTAAATAGAACAATTTTATTTAAAGAAACTGGTGATTTAGATTTATTAGCTTTTACCATTCTTTCCATTTTTAATACTCTTTCATACCATTTATATAAATTTAAAGATGATAAATATGAGTATGAATGTGAAATTAGTATTAATCAAGCCGAAGAAATGGGATATCCAGATGTTGGAAAAGAATCATGGGGTGTAACTCTTGATATGTTGAAGATAAAAAAACATAAATTCCAAATGATTTATGACTTTGGTGCAGGCTATCAATTTAATATTGAAATATTAGACACTATTGAATTAAAAGAGAGATATCACCTTCCAAGAGTAATCGATGGTGTAGGTTACGGTATAGTTGAAGATGGCAGAGATCTTTTAGAAGACTATTTTGATGGTAAACCTTTAGAATATCCTTTGTTATTTGTAAAAAGAGGAAAACTCACGGAACTTGATTTTAATACTTTTGATAAAGATGAACTAAATAAAAAACTCCTAAGAGAAATTGCTAAAATAAGAGGAGCATATTATTTATATTAAGATTATAAAATAAAAATTAGATAGATTTAAAGGCTCTGTAAAGAATTCTACTGATGGTTAAAAAAGAATTTATAAAAATAAAGTACAAATAAGAGCTTGTAAAAAATTCTACTGATAAAAAGCCCCTATCCACTTTAAAGTGGGTAGGGGTTTTGTCAAACAATGTAAAATAGATAATTACTTTATTTTCAGTGGTACATTTTTATTTACGGAATAAATAACTTTGTTTCTAAAACGATAAAAATTAGTAAAGCCATTTACATTTACTCTAATTTTTTAAATAAAGGAATTAATTCCTTCAATTGGGCCATTTGATAATCTTCGTTTACTTTTACCATCAATACTATCAACATAGATAAAAGAATTACAGATATTGCATTTGTAACCTTAAATATGACAAGTAACAATATAAAGCAAGTGTAATTAGTACAATGTTTTATATTTTTAGTTTTATATCCATTTTTAACTACACTTGTAGATTCACAAATTGGGCAATTTAAAATGGATGGTAAATAGTAAGCATCAACATATATTGTAGTATTAATTTGTCTAAAAGTAAGTTTATCAAAATCAAAGTTAGTGTATTTGAAGTTAGATAAAAAAAGTGGTATAATAATATCGTCCTTTCTGTTTATCATTGTCTGACAACAATAGTATAACATAAAGGATATTTTATTTTCATGGCTGTCAAAAACTCTACTGATATCAGTAGAATTCTTTACATTACTTAATAAAGAAGAAGTATTACTTGATATTTCTTCTTTTTTAAATTTTAGATTAAACCCAAAAAGAAAGAAAAGTAAAAAATATTGCATGATACACAAATAAACAATAAAAAATGGTAAAATAATAAGGTGGAAAAATAGAAGAGGAGTAAAAACATGTTTACATATACACATTTTATTTGGCTTGCTATCGCAGCTTTAATAATAGCACTAATGCTTATTTTATCAAAAAACTTTTCACTATCACTTAAAACCGTCTTAACAATTATGTGTGTTGTTAGTTTCTTAAGTGAAGTTACTAAAATTCTTTTAAATATGGAAGATGGCATCAATGGAGGAAAAGTCCTTGAACCCGGAAGTTTACCATTCCATCTTTGTAGTATTCAAATTTTCTTTATTTTTGGTTTAAGATTTTTCATCAAAAATGAAAATACCAAACAAATACTATACAACTTTATGGTACCAACTTCAATCGTGGGAGCCATCATATCCTTATTTATTCCAACTATTGGTACATCATTTTTGAAAGTACAAGTTTATCAATACTTTATTTATCATGCTTTTCTAATCTTTTTTGGTATTTATTTAATAAGAGAAAAACATGTTAAATTTAATGTAAAAACTTTACTTACCAATTATGCATTACTAATTATGTTGATGTTCTTAAATCTATGGGTTAATAGCTTCCTAAGTTTTGAAGGAACTAACTTTATGTATTTAACAAGACCACCAATGAAGAATCTACCAATCTTAAATCTTGATCATGGATGGTATGTTTACTTCATAAGTCTTTTTACAATCGCTGTAGTATTAATGGGAGCATTTCAACTACCATTTATTCTTATCAATAGAAGTAAAACTAAAAAAGCTATCCAAGAAAGTAATGAATAGATAATTAATTTAAATATATTAAATAAGGAAGGTATAATATGAGTAGAAGACTTGGAACTGTATCAATGGGAATAAGATGTCCAATCATTAAAGAAGGAGATAATCTTAGTGAGATTGTTGTAAACAGCATCATGGAGGCATGTGAAGAAGAAAACATTAAACTCCGTGACCGAGATGTTGTCGCAATCACAGAATCAGTAGTTGCGAGGGCACAAGGAAACTATGCTACAACTGATCAAATCGCTGAAGACATCAAGACAAAATTTTATGGAGAAGAAATAGGAGTAATATTTCCTATTCTTTCAAGAAATCGTTTTGCGATCCTTTTAAAAGGTATTGCTAAAGGTACTAAAAAAATAATCTTAATGCTAAATTATCCATCTGATGAAGTAGGTAATGCTTTAATTACTTGGGATCAAATCGATGAAAAAGGTATTAACCCTTACTCAGATGTTTTAACCTATGAAGAATATCGTAAATTATTTGGATATAATGTTCATGAATTTACCGGTGTCGATTATGTGGAATATTATATCAACCTCGTAAAAGAAGTAGGAACAGATATTGAAGTAATATTCTCTAATAACCCTAAGACCATCCTAAATTATACTAAGAATGTTCTTGTATGTGATATTCATACTAGAAAAAGAACTAAGCGTATTTTAAAAGAAAATAATGCTAAATTAGTCTTTGGTTTAGATGAAATCTTAACATCGTCAGTTAATGGATCAGGATATAATGAACTATATGGATTACTTGGTTCAAATAAAGCAAGTGAAGATAAAGTAAAACTTTTCCCTCGTGATGCTTTATGGTTAGTAGAAGATATTAGAGAAAAACTATACAAACTAACCAACAAAAAAGTAGAAGTAATGGTTTATGGTGATGGTGCCTTCAAGGATCCTCAAGGTAAAATCTGGGAATTAGCTGATCCTGTGGTTTCTCCATTCCACACAGAAGGATTAAACGGAACTCCCAATGAACTAAAATTAAAATATCTTGCGGACAACGATTTTAAAGAATTAAAAGGTGAAGAACTAAAGATGGCCATCTCTAAGCGTATCAAAGAAAAAGAACAAAGTTTAGTTGGCAAAATGGTATCTGAAGGAACTACCCCACGTCAATTAACAGACCTAATTGGTTCCCTATGTGATTTAACTAGTGGATCAGGAGATAAAGGAACCCCAATTATTTTAATCCAAGGTTACTTTGATAATTATACAAATGAATAATTAAAAATAAACACATTAGATATGAGTAATCAGTCTAATGTGTTTTTATATACAAAAGTAATAAGTTTAAAAAGTTTACACAAAATAACATAAAATGATATAATTATTTGAGAAAGTGAAGTGAAGAGTATGAATCTAGATAATATTCGTTTTAAAGGAACCTTTAGAAGTTATCAACAAAGAATCTTAGATGCTGCTGATACCTATCTTGTTGATGGTAAAATTAACATTGTTGCTGCTCCTGGTAGTGGTAAGACCATTCTTGGTTTAGAGTTAATAAGGCGTCTTGGTAATCCTTGTATCATTCTATCTCCTACTACCACCATCAAAGAACAATGGGGCGAAAGATTTAAAGAATCTTTTTTACCAGATAATGTTGATATTAGTGAATATGTAAACTATGATTTAAATAAAATAGTTTTTATTAATTCAATTACTTATCAAGCCTTATACTCTGCCATCAATAAAGTTGAAGTCGCCACCGAAGATGAAATTGTTGATTATTCATCTATTGATTTGTTTAAAATAATGCGACAAAACAATATTAAAACTATCTGTCTAGATGAAGCTCACCACTTACAAAATGAATGGCAAAAAGCCTTAGAAAAATTTATTAGTGCTTTAGATAAAGATGTTAAAATTATATCATTAACCGCGACTCCCCCATATGATGCGAAAACAACCGAGTGGCAACGCTACATCAGTGTTTGTGGCGAAATTGATGAAGAAATTTTTGTTCCTGAGTTAGTCAAACAAGGAACTCTTTCACCTCATCAAGATTATGTAATATTTAATTATCCAACAAGCGATGAAACTAAAATTTTTAAAGAATATAAAGAAAACTCCTATCATGCATTAAATGAAATTAAAAATCTTTCTTGGATTAATGTTTTATATGAAAGCATCAATACTAACTATAAAAGTATGTTAACCGATATTTATACTAACGTAAAAGACTACATTGCTTTATTAATTTTATTTAACTATTATGAATTTGAACTTGATTCTAAACTGATTAAAGCCCTAACTAATGTAACATATCTTCCACTACTTACCTTAAGTTATGCTGAAACCGCTCTTCAGTTTTTAATTGATTCTGATTTAATTAAAAAAATTCAAAAAGAAGAATTAATTAAAATTTTAAAAGAAAATCAAGTTTATGAAAAAAATAAAGTATCATTAGAATTAGATGAAAAATTAAAAAGAAACTTAATTAGTTCTCTTGGTAAGATGGATAGTATTTTAAAAATAGTTGAAAGTGAATACTCATCTCTTGGTGCCGACCTTCGAATGTTAATTCTAACTGACTACATCAAAAAAGAATCTCTTAATAAAGTAGGTACAAATGATTCAATTAATAATGTAAGTGTAGTAAGTATTTTTGAAAAAATTAGAAAATCAACATCTATTAATATGGGAATCTTATCTGGTAATTTGGTTGTTCTACCTAACTCTTTACTAGAAAAACTCAAAGAAAGTTATACCTTTACTACAAAAACAATTGATAATACAACATATTCAACCGTTAATTTTAAGGGTACAAATAAAGATAAAGTTAGAATTGTCTCTAAATTATTTGAAGATGGCTTTATTAATATTTTAATTGGTACCAAATCTCTCCTTGGTGAAGGTTGGGATTCCCCATGTATCAACTCCTTAATCCTCGCTAGTTTCATTGGTAGTTTTATGCTATCAAACCAAATGCGAGGACGTGCCATAAGAATTGATAAGAACCATCCTGATAAAGTTTCCAACATTTGGCATTTAGTTACCATTGAACCTGACTATATGTTTGAAGAAAAAGGCCCAAATAAATTATTAAGGTATGTTAATCGTGATAATAACACTATTCAATCTGTTGATTATCAAACCTTAGAACGAAGATTTGATTGTTTTGTTGGACCAAGTTATGATACTAATATGATAGAAAGTGGAATCGAAAGAATAACTACCATTAAACCACCATATGATCAAAAGGGAATAGAAAAAATTAACCAAAATACTTTAGCATTATCTAAAAATCGTATACTAGTAAAAGAAAGATGGCAAGCTTCTTTAGAAAAAACATCAAAAGTTGGCATTAGTTCGGAAGTGCCTAAAACTAGAAAAATTCCTGTATTCACTTTTATTAATATGGCTTATGCCTTATTAATCATAACCATCGAAGCAATTATAATTAACGCCTTATGTATGGCTATCACAAGAGTTGCTATGGAATCAAGTTTAGGAATTCTTGTGATGACAACCATAGTAATTACTTTGATTATAACGGGAGTTGGTTTGATTTTTGTATTAAGAAAGTTACTTGCTAACTTAAACCCAACAAATCAAATTAAGACCTTTGCTAAATGCATCTTAAAAACCTTAAAAGATGTAAACCTTATTGAATCCCCATGTTCATTAAAAGTAAATGGTGAAAAAGAAGGAATATACATTAATGTTTCATTAAATAATGCTACGCTATTTGAACAAAATCTATTTAATACGGCTATTACCGAATTCTTAAACCCCATTGATAATCCTAGATATGTTATTATTAGAAAGAATCTTTTCAATAAATATAACTATATATACTCTTTCGCATGCCCTTCAATAATTGGAAAAAACAAAGAGACAGCTGAAATATTTAAAAGATATCTATCAAAACTTATGGGAAAATATGATCTTGTTTATACAAGAAATGAAGAAGGAAGAATGGTAATCTTAAAGTGTAGACAAAAATCATATATTAGTTATAATGCTAAAAGGTTAGTAAAAAAACATAAACTAAATAGATGGAGTTAGTTTATTAGGTGTGAAAAAATCACTAAACAATAATGTTGTAAGAATAAAACAAATAGATTTAAAAAGATTATTTTTTGAGTAAAATAATCTTTTTTTATTAAGCATATACTTTAATAAAGGTACATAATTTGTCTGCAATTTTTTCCTACCTTAATCCATATTTCAAAAAAATTGCAAAAGAAAAGAAAATATGATAAAATAAAGAAAACGTTTTTAGAAAAAATTGGAGGAAATGAGAATGGCAAATTTTCTAATTCAATGTCCTTGTTGTGGAACTTTCACCAAGGCTTCAACATCTTTATTCGCAAAAAAGAACATTAAATGTTCATGTGGAAATATTATTAATGTAAAGAAAGATAAACAAAAATCAATAAGATGTCAACACTGTGGTAACATCGTTGTATATGATCAAACAAAAGGATTTAATGCAGAATGTCCAGTGTGTCATGAAAAAGTAATAAGTGAAGGCAGTATCAGTAAAACTGTTGATATTACTTGTCCAACTTGTTTTTGTACTTTAACTGTAAGTAAAAATCTAACAACTTGTGAATGTCCTTTATGTGACACTGTAATTGATGTACAAAAAGAAGTAACAAAAAATAAAATGCAAGAAGAAGGTTCAATTTCGGTAATTAAGTATGAAGGACCTAATGATGTTTTTGTATGGAAACACCCTGTTGAAAACTTTAACTTAGGGTCACAACTAATTGTTCATGAATCACAAGTTGCGGTATTCTTTAAAGATGGTCAAGCTCTTGACACTTTTAAAGCGGGTCGTTACACTCTTTCAACCGATTCACTACCTTTACTTAGTAAATTATATCAAATTCCAACTGGTGGTAAAGATCCTTTCTATTCTGAAATATACTTTGTAAATCTAACTACTCAACTTGGAATTAAATGGGGAACAGACTCAAAGGTAAGAATGTTTGACCCAATTTCTGGTTTACATATTGAACTTGGAGCATGTGGACAATTCAACATTTGTGTTAGTGATGCTAGAAGATTACTAATTAAAGTTGTAGGTACAACTACAGGTTTAACTCAAAATGAAATCTTTAGTGGTGATGCTTCTATTGCGGGGATGACCGGCAAATTTAAAGCCTTAATCATCAATAAAGTTAAAACTAATCTCGCAAAATCAATTCGTGAAAATGACATCAACATCCTAGAAGTAGATGAACATTTAGATGAATTATCAGAAATCTTAAAGAATAAAATTAATGAAGTATTAGTTGAATATGGACTAATGATGCCAGAATTCTTTATTACTTCAATCGTAACTCCTGATGATGATCCAAACTTCAGAAAGTTAAAAGAACAACACGCGGAAAGATACTTACTTGTTCAACAAGAAAGAATTCGTCAAGCTGAAGCGGAAGCTGCTCAAGCAAGAAAACTTGTTGAAGCTCGTACTCAAGCTCAAGAAGAAATCATTGCGGCTCAAGCTAGTGCAGAAGCATACCGTCTTCAAGCCGAAGCGGAAGCTCAAGAAATGCGTATGAAAGGTTACACCTATGAACAAGAAACAAAACGTCAAATTGGTGTAGCAATGGCATCAAATGAATCAGGTGGTTCTGCAGCTGCGAGCAGTATTGTAAATAATATGGTAGGACTTGGTGTTGGTCTTGGGGTAATGGGTGAAGTAGCCGGAACAGTTCGTGAATCACTATCACCTGAATCTCAACCACAAGCTCAATCTTGGGAATGTCCAAATTGTCATACAAAAGTTACCACTGGTTTTTGTCCAAACTGTGGAATCAAAAAACCAAGTGAAGGTTGGAACTGTGAATGTGGACAAAAGAACATTACAACTAATTTTTGTCCAAATTGTGGATCAAAAAAACCAACTGAATAACCATTTAATAAGAGGAGAATAACATGGCAAACGTAAGATGTAAAATGTGCGGGGGAAACCTAAATGTTGAATCAGGGCAACAAACCGTAGAATGTGAGTACTGTGGAAGTTTACAAACAGTGCCAGCACAAATTGATAATGAAAAAATCTTAAATCTCCATAATAGAGCTAATGCTTTAAGATTAAAACAAGACTTTGAAAAAGCAATGTTAACATATGAAAGCATTATCGCAGAAAACCCAAAAGACGCAGAAGCTCACTTTGGAATGTTACTATGTAAGTATGGAGTAACCTATGTAGATGATTACAATGGAACTAAGAAACCAACAATCAATAGAATGCAACTACAATCAATCTTTGATGATATAGATTATAAAGAAGCTATTGAACATAGTGATGTAGTAACAAGAAGAGTGTATGAAGAAGAAGCTAATAAAATAGCTAATATTCAAAAGAAAGCCCTAGCAATATCTCAAAAAGAAGAACCCTATGATATCTTTATATGTTATAAAGAAACCGATGCATCTTCAAAAAGAACCGTTGATTCCGTAATAGCCCAACAAATATATGATGAATTAACGAAAAAAGGCTACCGAGTATTCTTCTCAAGAATAACCTTAGAATCAAAACTAGGTGTAGAATATGAACCATATATTTTCGCTGCCCTAAATTCAAGTAAAGTAATGCTTGTAATAGGAACAAAACAAGAATACTTTAACGCCGTATGGGTAAAGAATGAATGGAGTAGATTCTTATATTTAATGAATCAAAAACCAGGAATCAAATACTTATTCCCATGTTATAGAGATATGGAAGTATATGACCTACCAGAAGAAATGTTAGGCTTACAAGCTCAAGATCTAAATAAGATAGGATTTATCCAAGACTTAATAAGAGGAATTGATAAAGTCTTTAACAAGAATGAAAAAGAAAATCAAAAAAGTGCAGTCAAAGAAACAAAACCAACTGAGAATACTACACAATCATACGATGGACTTTTAAAAAGAGCTAAAATCTTAATTGCGGATAATGATTTCCAAAAAGCTGATTCTCTACTTGAAGAAGTGCTAAATCAAAATCCTGAAGAAGGTACCGCATATTTATATAAATTATTAATTACAGAACATTTAAATTCTACTGATGATTTACTAAAATTAACTAAATCAATTGCTAATAATATTAACTACAATAAAGTTTTAACTTATGGTGATGATTCAGAAAAAGAATTAGTAACAATGTCAGTTCAAAATGTTCAAAATAACATCATGGAAGAAAACTATCAAAAAGCAATGCCACTAATTGAAAGTGGTGCATATGAAGAAGCAATAAACATTTTAAATAGATATCCAACATATAAAGATACAAAACAACAAATCACTTATTGTACTAACGCAATAAATGAAGGATACTATCAAGCAGCATTAGAATTTGCTTCTAACAAAAGATATGAAGAAGCGATCAAGAAACTTAATCTTTGTATCAATTATAAAGATTCATCACAACTACTTAAAGATTACAAAGTAGCTATCGATGAACGTAACTATCAAACGGCTTGTTACTACTTTGATAGTGGAAAATATATAGAAGCTTTAGAAATCTTTAGAACCATTCCATTCTTTAGAGATACTAAGGAAAAAGTTAACGTATGTAATGAACAAATCAGAGAGTCTAAGTATCAAACTGCTTTAACATACATTAATCAAAAAGCTTATCGTTTGGCTGTTCCCCTACTTCAAGAATGTTCTGGCTATAAAGATGCCAATGAATTATTAATAAGTGTAAGTAAAAAAGCAATAATTCAAGATCATATGTACGAAAGAAAAGAAGCATTTAAAGAAAATAGATCTTTAGGTATTTGTTTCTTAGTACAATTCATCTTCTTTATTGTATTTACCCTTATTCCAGTATTTAAAAACATTAATGCTGCCCAAACTACAGATGAAAAAATATATGTGATATATCCATTAGTAGTCTTTGGATTATGTATTCTAAGTGCTTTAGTGATTGCTATTTTAGGTAATTCTGTGAAGATGATGACTAAAATATACTTTGTATACGGAATAATGCTAGTTGCTACAGCTGTACTTGGAATAGGTTTAATTTCCTCCTTAAAAGATCTTACAGAAGGTAGCCAATTCATAGATATAGGTACAAAAATTACAGGTGGGTTAATTTGGAATTTCGTTGTAGGAATAGTTACAATTGTTAAAGCAAGAAAAAAACTATCTGAATAAACATTAAAATTTAGAGTAGAATAACATAGCAAACATAAGATGTAAAATGTGTGGGAAACTTAAATGTTGAAGAAGGAGAACGAGCAGTACTAACCTAAATCGATAACGAAAAGGTCTTAAATTACCATAATAGAGCTAATGTCTTAAGATTAAAACAAGACTTTGAACTGGCAATTGAAGAAATGAAGATGATTTCAACACTTGATATAGGTAAATCAACACCTTTAAACAGTTGATAAGTTTAATACTTAATACTATACATAATAAGGAGAGGATTTTGTAAAGACCATCAAAATCCTTTTTTCCATAATATGTAAAGTTCGTATTGATTGATTTAAATGAATAAAAATGATAAAATATTGCAAAGGGAAAATAATTGGGGAAAAATGCAAAAAATCAATGGTGGCTTACTTAGCAAAATCTATTGATGAGGTAATGTAAAATCTAACTATTACCTATTAAATTTAATAGAAAGGACAATTATATGAAGAAATCTTTTGCATTTATTTTAATGTTAACACTTGTATTTATGTTAGTTGGCTGTTCAAGACAATATACATATAAATTTGTTAACGAAGATGGAACTGTTTTATTAGAAGGACAAGGAAAAAAAGGAAGCGAAATTAAGGCGCCTTCAGATCCAACTAAAGAAAGTACAATTGAATTCAATTATGAATTTATTGGTTGGGACAAAGAAGTAGGAACTCTAACTTGTGACATTACATTTACTGCTCAATACAAAGAAGTAAAAAGACAATATACTTACAAGTTTTTAAATTATGATGGAAGTCTACTTAAAGAAGAAACTGTTGATTATGGTTCAAAAATCCTTGAACCTGAAACAGAACCTTCCAAACCATCTACAGAACTAATTAGTTATGAATTTATTGGTTGGGACAAAGAAGTAGGAACTCTAACTTGTGACATTACGTTTACAGCTCAATATAAAGATGCAAACCGTCAATACACGTACAAGTTTTTAAACTATGATGGAACAGTGATAAAAACTGGTACTGGAGAATATAGTTCAGAAATTTTTGTTCCAGGAACTGATCCAATAAGACCTGCTACTCCTGAATTTACTTATGAATTCATCGGTTGGGATAAAGAAATAGGAACTCTAACTTGTGACATTACATTTACTGCTCAATACAAAGAAACAAAAAGAAAGTACACAATTACATTCTTAAATTACGATGGAACTGTACTAAGTGCTTTACAAGAAGAGTATGGTACAATGCCAACTATTCCTACTCCAACTAAACAATCTACAGCTGAATATGCTTATGAATTTAGTGGTTGGGATAAGGAAGTAGTAGCCGTAACTGGTGAGGCAACTTATACTCCACAATTTACAGAAGTAAAAAGACAATATACTTACAAATTTGTAAACTACGATAATACAGTGTTAAAAGAAGAAACTGTTGAATATGGTACAATACCAACTGTTCCTAGTGATCCAACAAGAACATCTACTCCTGAATATTCTTATACTTTTAAAGGTTGGGATAAAGAAGTAGTAGCAGTAACTGAAGATGTAACATACACAGCTGAATACACAGAAGTAAAGCGACAATACACCTACAAATTTGTAGATTACAATGGAACTGTTTTGGCCGAAGAAACTGTCGATTATGGTACAATACCAACTGTACCTAGTGATCCAACAAGACCAGATGATGAAAAACGTAGTTATGTATTTAGTGGTTGGGATAAAGATATTGTTGAAGTAACTGAGGATGTAACATACACGGCAGTTTATACATTAACAATTAAGAAATTCAAATACACAGAACTTGAAGGCAAGAAAATCTCAATTCTAGGTGATAGTATTTCAACTTTCTACGCTCCAGGTTCATCAATGAATAGTTATTACTCACAAGAAGGTAGATACTACTACCCAACATACTGTGCAGATGTTAAGAGTGTGGAAAAAACTTGGTGGGGCCAACTAATCAATAAAACTAAGATGGTTCTAGGTATTAATAACTCATGGAGTGGATCAACTGCAGTAGGTAGTGGCCAAAACGCTGGATGTAGTGATGCGAGAATTAACACATTAGTTGAAAATGGAAATCCTGATATAGTTATCCTATATCTTGGAACTAATGATGTATGTTCAGGCTTTAGTGCAGCCGAATTCATCGCCGCATATGAAACTATTCTTACAAAAATCTACAACTTATGTACTCCTCAAATCTATGTATGTACTCTTGGATATTCTGAATATACAGGAATGAAATATACAGAAGCAGGAAGATTAAGTTACAATGAAGCAATCAGAGCATTTGCGGAAAAGCATAATCTTGGAGTAATTCCACTAGATGAATATGTAATGGAAGATAACTATAAACTATATTTAAATGACTATCTTCATTATAAATATAAAGGAACTACTCTTTTATCACAAATATTTGAAAAATCACTTTGTGATTATAACTCAATTGAATTTACCGGAACTGTTGATGTTGAACACCCTGTACCAGAACCAAAAGGTTATGTAAAAATTGGTGCATACAATGAAGGTGTTTGGAATGAATCAATCTATCCTAATAATGTTTTATTATATTCATATGATGAAATGGATAAAACAGGTAAATTTACGTATTATTACATCATTAGAATTACAAAAGATGGTGATAACTACCGTGTAACTGGTAAGAAGGATATAAATGTTACAGAAACATTTGATACTTGTGATTATTTTATTATGATTAGTTCATCATATCCATCACATAAATTCTTTGATGATGTAAATGTGAATGATGTTCTAAAACTTACGGGGGACATTACAAGTGGTAACTGTGAGTTTACATTAGTTGAATAAACGTTTAATAAGGTTTTGTTTTAAACAAAGCCTTTTTATTTTTAAAATGGTAATTTAGATACAATATTTGATATATTTTTAAAATTGTGGTATATTAATAATATATAGGAGGAACAAAAAATGAGTTCATTTAAAAATATAAGAATAGTAGATAACTTTTATCAGACATCATCTTTCTTTCCAATGCCCCTTTGTTTAGTTGGTACTTTAGATGAGAAAGGAGAAACTACCAGCTTTGGTGCATATTCCCTTTGCTTTCCTTATTATATAGCAGGTAAAGGATACTATGCGATGATCCTTGAATGTCGTAACAACTCGAATACGGCAAGAGGATTAATCAGACATGGTAAATGTACAATTAACTTCTTACAATATTCTAAAAAAGTCTTTAAAGAACATGTAAGACTAGGTTATCCTGGTGATACACCTGAAGAAAAAATGAAAGACTTTAAATTCCATGTTGAAGATGGCCTTCGTGCAGAGGAAAACCCTGAAGAAAAGTATCCAAAGGTAATATCTGAGGCTCTTCAAGTATTTGAATGTACATGGGTAAGAGAACTAGAAAACTGTGAAAATGTCAAAGTACAAGAAGAATATGAAGAACCATATAATAACTTTAATGGTATCACATCAAAATATGGCGCTCACTTCATTTTAAAAATTGACAAAATCTTAATTAAAGATAAATACTATGATGCTTTAATTAATGGCGTCAACAAACGTAATTTCTGTCCTCTTCCAACTAACTGGGGTTACCGCGATTCCATGTATTTCTGGTGTTCAAATTATCGTACACCAAGTCCTGAGGTCGTTCCAACTCGTGTAGTTGACATTACTTCGGTAAAATACGCTGCCAACAGAGCTGATGATGTGGTTAAATTCTCTGATGATGCTTTAGAAATGTTAGTAAAGGTTCCTCGTCCATTCTTAAAACTTGTTTTAAAAGGTTGTGTAAACTGGGCGAAAGAAAACAACTGTACTTTGATAACTTCAAAAGAAATGAAGATCATTAATGACAAAAGATCTAAAGAGAAACAAAAGAAGTGAATAGATAATTATGATTCAAGAATTGAGAAAATTGAGAAAATTTAATTGGCCATTATTTATTTCATTATGTGCCTTAAGTTTACTCCCCGCAATATATCAAACAATTAAAACTTTTATTATATCAACTAGCAACGATAACAATGTATTTAATATTTTAGGTCAAATGGAATGGTATGACTTAATTAATGAAACGCTCATTGCTTTCTTAATTATTCCGTTATACTCAATTCTTAATAAAATTAAAGAATATGATGAAAATAATTTTTCCCAAAATGTCTTTAAAACTGGCTTAATAACCTTTATAAGTTATTCAATATTTTCACTCATTGTAATTGCTTGTGGTAAAAGTTTAATTTGGGGAATGAATGAAAATGATATCGACTTATCTGTAACATATAACTATTTGATTTTAGAAACAATAGCTTTTATTGTCGGAGTAATTATTACTTTTATTAATGTTGTATTTGTGATTATCGGTAAAGCTAAGAATTTTTATATTCTTTTAGGTGTAAAAACATTTCTTTCCATTATTTTTGATTTTATCCTTATTCCTCATCTTGGGGTATATGGAGTCGCAATATCTAACATTATTGTTAATACCATTTTAGGAATTGTTAGTAGCTTAATTCTAGTAAAAGAAAAAGCCATAAGCTTATGCCTCTTTAAAAAAGATGATTTAACGCTATTTAAGACTTGGTTAAAAATTGGAGTATTTTCTGGTATGCAACAATTCATTGATAATCTAATTTATGCTGTTATGATATGTAAAATGGTGAATATGGTAGCAGAACAAGGAAACTACTGGGTCGCAAACAACTTTATCTGGGGCTATCTCTTGATTCCTATCCAAGCAATGGCAGAGATAATTAAACGAGACTCTAAAGTTGGATATGCTAATTTAGAAAAATCAAATTATTATTTGTTAACAACTTTAATTATTCTTTTAGAAGCATGTACAATTCCTTTGTGGCTTTCATTTTATAAAAACATGGAAAAATTAGAGAATGCGAAAGAAATATTTGTGATTACAGTAAAACTTGCACCATTCTATATAGCTTATGGTTTTTCAATAATTATTGATAGTATCTTCATTGGTCTTGGTAAGACTAAGTACAATATGATTAATTCTTTAATAGTTAATTTTATCTATTATGGGATATTCTATATTTTATATAAAACTAGTGTAATTACCTTTACGATGAATGTAATAATCCTTATGTTTGGATTCGGAATGGTTTTCCATTTAATAGTATCCATAGTAGAAGAACTAATCTTTAAAAAATATAACAAAAATTCTTATAATTTGTAACAGACAAAACAAAATTCGAGGTATTATGATGAAATATATAGTAGTAACTGGTTCATGTGGAGGGATGGGAAAAAGTACCATTAAGGAACTTTTAAATAAAGGATATGGAGTAATTGCTTTAGATATTAATAAGAGTGATGACTTAAATCTCCCAAATGTTAACCAAATAATATGTGATGTAACAAGTGAAGAAAGTGTACAACAAGCTTTTGAGATGACATTTAGTATTACTCAAGAAATCTATAGCATTATTCATTTCGCAGGAATGTATGTGATGGATTCCCTTGTGGAAATAGAATATCCTAATCTAGATAAAATCTTTAAAGTAAATTTCTTTGGTGTATATTTAATTAATAAAACTTTTTTACCACTTTTAAATAAAGGAAGTAGAATCATTACCATTACTAGTGAACTAGCTCCCCTTAACCCTTTACCATTTACAGGAATCTATGCTATAACAAAGTCAACTCTTGACAAATATTGTTATTCATTAAGAATGGAACTTCAGCTACTAGGCATAGAAGTAGCAGTCCTTAGAGCAGGAGCAGTACAAACTGCTATGCTAGGAGAATCAACAAGTAGTTTAGATAAATTTTGTGAGAAAACTAAATTGTACAATTGTAATGCTAAAAATTTCCGTAACATTGTTAATAAGGTAGAAACTAAGTGTATACCGCCCGAAAAGATTGCGACTAAAGTAATAAAGATGATAGAAACTAAAAAACTAAAGTTTGCTTATAAAATTAATGCTAACAAATATTTAAGACTACTTAGTAAAATGCCTAAGAAATTCCAATTTTGGATTATAAGAAAAATATTAAAATAGTAAAAAGAAGGAATGAAGATGAAGTTATGCATTGTAATAGCCGGAATAGTACAATAATATAAACTAAATATAAAATAAAAGGAGATTATAATTATGACTATTCCGGATAGTAAAAAAATATATCCTCGAAGTGAGGATAAACAAATTGTTTATTTAAAAAATGTTGTGAAAGATCCAAGTATTATAATTGGTGATTTTACATTTTATCATGATTTTGTTAATGATCCAAGAGATTTTGAAAAGAATAATGTTTTATATCATTATCCAATCAATCATGATAAACTAATAATTGGGAAGTTTTGTTCCATTGCTTGTGGTGCAAAATTCTTATTTAATGGAGCTAATCACACCTTAAAATCTTTATCGACATATCCATTTCCAATCTTCTATGAAGAATGGAGTCATGGAATATGGGCGGATAAATCATGGGATAATAAAGGAGACATCAAAATAGGCAATGATGTTTGGATTGGCTATGATGCTATTATTATGGCAGGTGTTACCATTGGCGATGGTGCCATCATTGCGACTCGTGCTGTGGTAACTAAAGATGTCCCTCCCTATACAATAGTTGGTGGGGTTCCTGCTAAAATTATTCGTAAAAGATTCTCTGATGAAGTGATTGAAGAACTATTAAAACAAAAATGGTGGGATCTTCCAAATGAGGAAATCTTAAAAAGAATAAAATATATTCAAACTGGTGATATCGAAGGACTAAAAAATATCAAATAAATTTAGTCATTTTACCATAAAATGTCAATATTTGTACATTCTATATTTAATTGTTATTTGTTTTTTTTCAAGATTGGGGTATACTACTAGTGTATTTAAAATTAGAAAAGGAGAACATTATGAATCAATTAAAAAAGTTTTTTCAAAAATTTAAAGTAGAAAGTATTATTGCGGGAATTCTTGCAATAGTTGTTGGTATTTTATTTGTTGTATTACCAGAAAGCTCATATCAAGTATTATGTACAGTTGCTGGTGTATTATTAATTGTCGGTGGTATTGTAACAATAATATGCTTTATTGCTTATGGTGGTTTATTTGCTGGACATTTACTAATTCTTGGTATTTCATTATTCTTATCAGGTATTTTCTGTTTAGTATATCCTGAAATTGTACGTGGAATTCTTACAATTGTATTTGGTATTTACATTATCGTTGATGGTGCTACATCAGTTGTTGATAGTGTTTACTGTGCAAGAGCACGTATTAGTGGTTGGTTTATCTTATTATTATTATCACTTGTAACAATTTGTTTAGGTACAATTGTAATGTTTGGTGATTTTGATACAATCATGATTTTTGCTGGATGTTCATTAATTATTGATGGTGTATGTGATATCGTTGAAATTTGTGTATTCAGTCATAAAGTACGTGAAGCTAAAAAGAGAATTATTGACGAAACTAATATTATTGATATGTAAGAAGAGCAGTTCTTTTGAACTGTTCCTTTTTTTTATGTAAATATAGTAGTTTGATAGTTGCTAAAAATTACATATTGTGATAAAATATTTCAAAAAGAAAGAGGTATTTATGAATAATATTAAGAAACGATATGGTTTGTGGACGGGTATCGCAATGGTTGTAGGTATCGTAATAGGCTCTGGTGTCTTTCTAAAAGCAGGAGGCGTATTAAAATTATGTGGGGGAGATCTTAAATTATCAATTTTAGCTTGGTTTATCGGTGGCGTAATCATGATTACATCAGGATTTTGCTTCGCGGTTTTTGCAACTAGAGTAACTAAATATAATGGTGTTATCGACTATGTTGAGGTAGCAACAAATAAAAAGACTGGCTACTTTCTTGCATGGCTGATGACTAACTTCTATTATCCAATTATTGCATCAGTAGTTGCCTTGTTTTCTGGATCATATTTTTTCAAAATGGTGGGTTTAGATATTGGTCTAACTGACATTGAAAACTTTATCTTTGCTTTCTTAATCGTAACTGTCATTATTGTAATGAATTACTTTTCACCAGCAATTTCTGCAAAATTCCAAGTTTCCGCAACTTTTATTAAGTTATTACCAATAATAATTGTTGCGATTGTTGGTTTGTTTGCATCCTTAATTGTGGGTAGTGAATATGGAATAATTAATGCTTTCAAAAATCCTGCAGTTGGGTATGATATTAACTTTGGTGATGCCATCAAGAAAACCTCATTTGCTTATGAAGGTTGGGTTTGTGCAACAGCTATTAATGCCGAATTAAAAGATTCAAAACGTAATCTACCCAAAGCCTTGGTTGGTGGTACAATTGCTATCTTAGCATTTTATATAATTTATTACATATCTTTAAGTGCCTTCTTAGGTAATGCGGGGACTATCGCGGAAGATGCTAATGCTCCTATTGCGGTATTCCAAACAATTATGGGAAAATTTGGGGTAATTCTATTTTCATTCTTCATTATGATATCATGCCTTGGTACTGTTAATGGAGTATCAATGGGATGTTGTCGTGGCATGTTTACAATGTCATGCCGTGGACATGGAATTAAACCAGAAAAGTTTGCTAAGATTTCCGGCAATCGAAATATTTCCTTTAGATCTTGTCTTTATGGTTATTTATGTATATGCTTAATGTTTGTAATTTGGTATTTAGCAATGCATAATATTTGGATATTTGGTCATCTTGGGGCGATGGATGAAATAATTTGTGCAATTATTTATCTAGTTTATGTCACAATGTATATTTACATCATGAAAAACTTTAAGGACTTAAATGTATTTAAACGCTTTATCGTTCCTCTTTTCGCAATCCTTGGTTCAATCTTTTTTACTTTTTGTGGAACAGGATTATACCAATTAATATTACAAAAGAAAGTAAATAGCTTAATTGACTTTGGAGTTTTCATGATTTTGTTTGTAATCTTAATGTTCCCTTCAATTTTCTTCTATAATAAAAATGTCAAAGAAGAAACTATTGAAGAATCTAATTTAATAGAAGAAAATCCCCAAATTTAATGTTTTATGAGATAAAAAAAGAAATTCCTCTAACCATAGGGGATTTTTAACTTTAATTGAAATGAAAAGACAAAATATCTAATTTTTTCAAAAAAACAAATAAAGTAAAATAATTGTCACAAAAATAATAAAAATTAAAAAATTAGTAATTATTTTTAGAAAAATAAAACTGTAATTACAAGAAAACACAAAATAATTAATTTTTTAAACATATTGTTATATTAATTTACATAATTTAATACAAGTGGTATAATATTAAAAGAAAACAAAGGGAAAAGTTAAAATGAAAAAAGGTAAACTGATTTTAAACTTATTTTTTACAATGTTAAAAATAGGCTTCTTTACATTTGGTGGTGGTTATGGAATGATAGCCCTCTTAGAAAGTGAGTTAGTCGAAAAGAAAAAATGGATTGAAAAAGATGAATTTGTTGATATGATTGCGATAGCCGAATCAACTCCAGGCCCAATTGCCGTAAATGCTTCAACTTATGTGGGATATAAGATTGCAGGATTTATGGGCTCACTTCTTGCGACGATTGGTGTTTGCCTTCCCTCTTTCATTATCATCTTTTTAATATCTTTATTTTTTGAGAAGTTTGTAGCCTTAAAGTATGTCGCATATGCATTTAAAGGAATTCAAGTTTGTGTTACTTTCTTGATCTTTCTTGCGGGAATCAAACTATTTAAAAATATGAAAAAGAATATCTTTAATTTTATTCTCCTTTTTATAACAATGGTTTTAGTGATTGTCTTTAACTTATTTAAAGTATCATTTTCAACAATCTATTTTATTTTAATTAGTGCCTTAATTGGTATTTTCATCTATCTTATTAAATATCTAAGTGACAAAAAGAAGGAGGAAACGAAATGATTTATTTAGAATTATTCCTCGTTTTCTTAAAGATTGGCTTAGTATCATTTGGTGGGGGATATGGGATGATCGCTTTAATTAGGGAAGAAGTTTTGACAAGAGGTTGGCTATCAGAAAGCGATTTCTTAAGCTTTATTGCGGTATCAGAGTCAACTCCAGGTCCTCTTGCTATCAATATGGCTACTTTCATTGGCTCTTCATATGGAGGCTTCCTAGGAGCTGTTGTCGCAACCATAGGGGTTGTACTACCTTCATTTATTATTATTCTTTTAATCGCAAGTATTTTAAAAAACTTTTTAAAATATAAAGGAGTTAAAGCAACCTTAGAGGCAATTCGTCCAACTATTATTGGTCTTATTATTGCTACTGCTCTTACAATGATTTTAAGTACAGTTTTAGGTGTTGAATCAGTGGAAGTAATTAAAGGTGTTGATATTAAAGGAATTATCCTTTTTGTTCTTCTTGGATTAATTACGTTAATTTATTATTTAATAAAAAAGAAAACGCCATCTTGTATTTTATTAATAATTATCGCGGGAATATTTGGTATTTTGATATACCCATTATAAAATAACTTGTATTTTATTTTTTTTATGATATAATGAAGAAAATGAATAAAAACTAAGGAAAGAGGTACAATGAAAACATCAAAATATCTTAAATTAAAGTATGTCTTTTTACTGATAGAATACATTATTGTTGTTCTATCAAACTTAAAATTTACTTTCGCAAGATTCTTATTAATATTATTAGTTATCCCTTTAGTTATTTCTTATATGATGAGAATTAAATGGATTAAAGAAAATAATGAAATGTTAAAACCATATAAATCATTACTAATCTTAGAAGATATCTTTCTAAATGTTGGTTTAATATTTATAATTTTTACTTATAACATTTTTAATAAAGATTACGTTAACATTTTCTATTGCATTTCACTAATTGTTTTCTTTATTCCAACCATAATTCTTATCGATAAGTTATCATCAAAAAAATGAAGTAAGCTTTACAAAAAGTTTACTTTTTTAAAATAATTTTTTGTAATATAATTGTTCAATTTACATATAAGTGGTATAATAGATAAGGTTATAGAAAGAAGAAATAATTATGGTATGGGTATTACTAGCTTTACTTGCGGCATTTTTTACATCGATGACAACCATTCTATCTAAAATAGGATTAAAAGGTGTAAACTCTAACTTTGCGACATTCTATCGTACAGGAATTGTAATTATCTGTTCAGTTGTTGTTTGTATGGTAAGTGGAAGCATTCATATGTTTTCCAGTTTAAATTTTAAAAATGTTATTTTCTTGATTATTTCCGGTATTTGTACAGGATGTAGTTGGTTATGTTATTATAAAGCTTTGAAGATGGCAAGTGCGAATAAAGTTGCACCAATCGATAAATCTAGTTTTATCCTTACAACAATTTTGTTTGTTATTTTCTATTTTGATGTAACAACTAAAAATGGTAATATTTTAACCATTCTTATGCTAATTTTATCAATGGCATTAATGGGTGGAGGTACAATGTTAATGATTTCTAAAAATAAAGATGAAGAAGTAACTTCTAAAAAATGGTTAATCTATGCCATTCTATCTAGTGTGTTTGCATCATTCGTAGCTTTATTCATAAAAATGGGATTAAACGGAATCCCAAGTGATCTTGGAACTTTACTTAGAACGATTGTTGTCTTTATTTTTGCAGGAGCTATTGTTGTGGTGCGTAAAGATTATAAAGAAGTAAAAGGAATTAGTTTTAAACAAATTTTAATTTTAACTTTATCAGGAATTGCGACTGGCGGAGCTTGGCTTTGTGAGTATGAGGCTTTAAGCTTTGTTAATGCTAATCCTGTTGTAGTTAATTCAATCGGTAAACTATCAATTCTTTTAACAATGTTTTTAAGTTTTGTCATTTTGAAAGAAAAATTTTCTAAGAAATCTCTTTTAGGACTTTTCATTCTAACCCTTGGCATAGTTGTTATTATTATCTTTGGCCTATAAAAAAATTTAAAGACAAGGAGGATCCTAATGAAATATTTTATTTATATTAAAAATACAAAAAATGAATTTCTAGGAGTCTATCAATTAATTAATGAAGATGGTTTAAAACCACTTAACCCCAAATTAATTAATAATACCAAAAATAAAATCTATACAAGTAGCGAAAATAATAACTATAATTTAAAGCTACTAAGTATTTTATATACATCACTTAATGAAAAAAAACTTGAATTAAAGCAATTCAAGTGTATTGGAAGAAAAAAGGATAATGTTTACTACTTAATTCGTTTGGGTAATGCAACTTCCGATCTTACACTTTCTTCATTTGCGAAGGTAAATGAAAAACATCAAAAAGTAATCAAAGTATATGATAATTATAAAAAGAAGATAAACAAAGAAAAAAATAAAGCAGTTATGAATGCTATATTTGCGGAACTAAGATTTAATGATTACTTTGTACTTAGTGTAGAAATTATCATCTTTATTACTTCGTTATTTTTAGTATTTGTTAATAATCCTTTAAAGGGAGGAATTACACCTCTAATTTTACTCCTTTCTATTTTTATTTTACTGCTACAATCACTAGAAAAGATTGTAACCAAGATAAGTAAAGGCCTTGAGTTTAAAAAGAACTGTCGTCTATCAACAAAAATGGAAGGTGAAAGTAAGACTAAAATCTTAGAAGAAGTAATTGATCCTATGACATTTAGTTCTAAATATAAAAATTATCAAGTTATGAAGTTTCCTAAAATTAATGAAGCTTTTATCTTTTCTTCTTTTGAAAATAAGAATTTTGATAGTTCTGCAACAAACCTAGAAGTAGAACTTTCTAAAGATGTAATTTCTTTAAGTGAATCATCAAGAAAAGCCTTAGCTTATATTATCGCAACCAAACTTACGGAAGATAAAACCATCTTTAATGGAAAACTTCTTGGTATCAATTCTGAACTTAACTTTACTATATTAAATAAGGTAGAAGTAAAGAAAGTAAGATATCATAATTATGTTTCTACGGATGAAATGATTTTTCAAAACATTGTGATTCCAACAGATTCATCAAATGTTATATCTGGAAAAGCCTTAACGTTAAATCCTTTAACTAATGGTTTAATGGATATTGAAAACAGTCATTTAACTAATTTGATTGGTATAAACTTAATGGTTGAATTAGAATATAATAATACCAAATATTATGTTATCAATCAACAAAGTATGTACAATGATGTTAACTCTAGTAGATACTCTCCATCCGCATCCGGTTCTTTAGACTTAAATGATTATTACACTTTAAAAAAACACCATCTTAATTCATTTAAGGAGTTACTAGCAATCGGGATGTTAAGAGAATTAAGTGAAGAAAGTTATATCTTTATGGATATTAGTAAAGTTGAAGATATTACTTTACTAGGATTTTCAAGACTTGTTAGTAAAGCTGGTAAACCTGATTTCTTTGGAAAAATAAATATCAAAGTAAATAGCGAAGAAGAACTAACCAATATAATTGATAATTACACTACTTATCAAAACCAATATTTAGGTTCTAAAAAGCATGAATTAGAAGGAAATCAGATGGTAATTATTTCAAGGGAAGATTTATTTAATGAAAATCTTCTAAAAGATGAATTATCACCACAACTTCAATACTTAATCTACTTACTAAAAAATGAATAAAAAGGATTTCTTAAAAAGAAATCCATTTTTATTTAAAATACCTACTTGCTTCTTTTCCTACTCTTAAAGCAACAGGAAGACCACCCATTATTCTATTCCAGTATGAAGCAATAACTAGATTATTAAGATTTTTAACGCGTAGGGAATACTTCTTAAATAAAGTATCTTTAGATAAAATTATTCCCATATATGATCCATACAAAGTATTATAGAAATTATGATAAGTAAGAGGGGTCCAACAATCAAGTACTTTTAAGTGATTTTTTAAACTTGGGTAAGCTTTAATAATTTCATCTTGAAGTTTTTTAGCTATTTCATTTTTTTCTTCTTGATATTTTTTAGGACTATTTTTCTTTAAGTTATCCCAATAGATGTAGTCTTCTTTAAGTTGAGGGGTAAAGGTTTGGTAAACAATTTGTTTTTTATTAGGATATAAATAGCTATAATTTTTTACGACTAAGCGATTAACATTTTTAGTTCCAATGGTAATATTATTGATATCAAAGATGGTAGTATCAAATATTGAATCGACTTCTTTATCTACTAAAAAAGCTACATGAAAGCTTGACATTGTTTTAACAAAATCATCATTTGATAGATCTTTAAAGATTGGATCAGTAAGAGGATAATCTTTTAATAAAGTTGTTTTAAGATTCATTACATCTCCTGCGTAAATTATGTTATCAACTTTTACTTCTAAATTGTTGTTTATAACAATACTTGTTACGGTTTTACCGGTTACATTAATTTTAGTAACCTCACTTTCATACTCAAGTTTTCCCCCAAGGTCGGTAAATCTTTTGATGATGTTACTTGAAAAATCTCTTGAACCTTTGGATAATACTTTGCCATTACCACTTACAAATGTCGCATAAGCAACAATTAAAGAAAGGCTGGAATATTCTTTAGGAAAGAAATCAATAAACAAACGTTTTAAAAGGGGATGTTTAAACTTATTTGATAAGTCTTGAAGGTTTAAATTATGGTAGTGCATAAAGCCTTTTAACATATGTAAATGATTATTAAAAAAAGGATTAGCTTGATAATACTTTACTAAGTACTTAATAGTATTGATAAAAATATTAATTTCTTTGTAGTCTTGAGGTGATAACTTAATCATCTCATTTTTGGTTTTCTCAATATCAGTGTATAAAGATATTGATTCATTATTCATTATTGAACGGTAGAAAAACTCCCCTTGATATAGGTTAGAGGTTTCATCAATGGCACCAATCTTTTTCCACTCTTTAAATCCTTTAGTTTTTTGGTTGGTACCAGTTAGCCAGTGCATACAGTTATCAATATAATACCCATCTCTAAACCATCCGGTTGAGCATCCGCCTCCAAATTTATTTTTCTCATAGATGGTTACATTATATCCTTTTAAAAGTGAATAAATCCCCGCAGTAAGTCCACTGATACCGGCTCCAATAATAGTCATTTTTTTCATTTTAATCACCCTAATAGATAGTATTTTCATAATTCCTTATTTAATACTAAAATTAATAAAAAGGGTTAAATTTCTTTAAATTTTTTTTAAGATATGATATAATAAAAGTGAAATAAAGAAAACGAAGAAAACTTTTGGGAGGTTTTCTTTTTGATTTTGGAGGTTAAATATGATTAATCGTTATTCATCAACGGAAATGAAGTATTTATGGAGTGAACAAACAAGATTTGAAAAAATGCTTGAAGTAGAGATTGCTTGTTTAGAGGCTTATGTTAAAGAAGAAATAGTCCCTGATAGTGATTTTGAAAAGATCAAGGCTAACGCTTATGTTGATGTTTTTCGTATTGATGAAATAGAACAAGAAACTAAACATGATGTTATGGCATTCACTAAGCAAGTATGTGAAAAGATGGGACCAGAAAAAAAGTGGTTTCACTTTGGCTTAACAAGTACAGATATCGTCGATACTGCCCAAAGTCTACAACTTAAGACCGCAAATTTCTTGATTAAAAGAGCCCTTCTTAACTTTTTAGAAGTTTTAAAAGCTAAAGCCCTTCTTTATAAAAATACTTTATGTATTGGTCGTACTCATGGACAACATGCGGAAGTAACTAGCTTTGGTTTAAAATTCTTATTATGGTATGATGAATTAAATCGTGACTATCATCGCTTTATCGAAGAAGCCAAAAATGTTGAATGTGTAAAAATTAGTGGTGCGGTTGGTAATTATGCTGACATTAACCCATCAATTGAAAAGTTTGTTGGTGAAAAGTTAGGACTAACTCCTTCAACAATTTCTACCCAAGTATTATCTCGTGATCGCCATATTGGTTATTTGAATGCTCTTGCGATGATCGCTTCATGTATTGAAAAAATAGCAATGGAAATTCGTCATCTTGCACGTACAGAAATTAAAGAAGTTAGTGAACCATTTAGTCATACCCAAAAAGGTTCATCTGTTATGCCTCATAAGAAAAATCCAATTGCTTCAGAGAATATGTGTGGATGTGCAAGATTAATGCGTTCATACTTAGATGTTGCTTATGATGATAATCTATTATGGGATGAACGTGATATTAGTCATTCATCAAGTGAAAGATTAATTTTACCGGATGCTACATCACTAATCGAGTATTTGTTAAAAAGATATGCTGATGTTCTTGATAATTTAGTTGTTGATGAAGACAAAATGATGGAAAATATTAACTTAACAAAAGGCGTAATCTATTCACCTAAACTTTTAATTAAAATGGTTGAAAAAGGAAAACTTCGTGATGAATCATATGATTTATTACAAAAACTGTCCTTTAAAGCTCTTGATAATATGATGCCTTTTTATGATGTTGTCTTAAATAGTAAAGTAGCAGATGTTTTAACAATTGAAGAAATTAATGATTGTTTTAATCCGATGAATGCTTTAAAAAATATTGATACAATCTATCAAAAAGTCTTAGCACCAAAGGTTAAAACCCTAGTTGTACTTGGTAGTGGCTGGGGCGATGAAGGAAAAGGTAAGATTACTAATTACTTAAGTGAAAAATCCGATTTAGTTGTTCGTTTTCAAGGTGGAGACAATGCAGGTCACACTATTCAGTTTAATGGAAAGACATTTAAACTTCACTTAATTCCATCAGGTATTTTTAATGAAAATATTAAGAATGTTCTAGGAAATGGAATGGTAATTAATCCACTTGCTTTAATGGAAGAATTAAAAACAATTAGGAGTGAAGGTTTTGCTTGTAATAATCTTTATATTAGTGACCGTGCTCATGTAATATTTAATTATCATAAAGAGTTAGACCGTTTAAATGAAATTTCCCTTGGTAGTAGAAAAATTGGAACTACCTTAAAAGGTATTGGCCCTGCCTATACTGATAAAGTCTCTCGCCAAGGTGTTAGAATGATTGATTTTGTAAGTGATGATTTTGAAGAAATCTTTAGAGCGGTAGCTACTAGAAAGAATGAAGAAATTATGAGACTTGGTGGTAATCCGATTGACATTGATGAAAGTTTGAAGATTTACCAAACCATCGCCAAAGAAATAAAACCAATGGTAACTGATACAATCTCTTTAATCAATAATGCTTATGAAGAAAATAAAAAGATTTTATTTGAAGGTGCTCAAGGATCACTTCTTGACATTGATTTTGGTACATACCCTTATGTTACTTCATCTAATCCATCAAGTGGTGGTATTTCTACAGGTAGTGGTATTAGTCCCAATAAGATTGATGAAGTTTTAGCAATAGTTAAGGCCTACTCCACAAGAGTTGGCAGTGGAGCCTTTCCAACTGAATTATTTGATGAATTAGGAAATTCTATCCGTGAAAAAGCTCATGAATATGGTGCTACTACCAAAAGACCTCGTCGTATTGGTTGGCTCGATGGTGTAAGTTTAAAATATAGTACAACTGTTAATGGCTTTACAAGTATTTCTTTAATGTTACTTGACATTTTATCAGGCATTAAGACTTTAAAAATTTGTACTGCTTACAAACTAGATGGTAAAATCATTAACACAATACCTTCTAGTCTTACTGATTATGAAAGATGTGAACCCGTATATGAAGAGTTTGCGGGGTGGGAAGAAGACATCAGTCAAGTTAAATCTTTTGATGAACTTCCAATAAATGCTCAAAAATATATTGAAGCAATTGAAAGAATAACCAAAGTTCCAGTTAAGATTTTCTCAGTCGGACCAGATAGAACCCAAACAATTGTAAGAGAAGAAATATATTAAAATAAAGGAGTAAAGATTTCTTTAGAGGATTAAAGAATACTTTAATCCTTTTTCATTTTTTTGGATGTATAAAATGAGAAAAAATACCAAAAATAAAAACATAAGGATGTGAAAAAATGAATCGAGAAAACTTAAATACTTATAAAAATGTAATAGAAAAAAATCCTGTTAAAAGACCAATTCTAAAAAATGCCATTTATGCTTTTTTAATTGGCGGATTAATTGGTGGAATCGCAGAAGGACTAATTGATTTTTTTACCTTTGTTGTTGGTTTAGAAGAAAAAGTATCAAACTCTATGATGTCAATGACAATTGTATTTATAACTTCAATCTTGACAGGCATAGGTATCTTTGACAAGATTGGTCAAGTAGCAGGAGCTGGAACTTTCATTCCCATTACGGGTTTCGCAAACTCAATGACTTCCTCAAGCCTAGAGGGAAAAAGTGAAGGCTTAGTACTTGGAATCATGAGTAATATATTTAAACTTGCGGGGGCCGTAATTGTGGCAGGAGTAGTAAGTGCCTTTATAAGTGGTACTGCTATTTATATAATAAGGGAGCTTATATGAGAAGAGTTGGTAATAATAGTATTGAATTTGATGATGTATATTTAATTAGTAAAGCGGTGGTGACAGGTCCTAAAGAACAAGAAGGTCCCATTGGTAATCATTTTGATTATTCTTATGATGATATTCACTGTGATGGTAATACTTGGGAACAAGCCGAAATGAATCTTTTAAAAAAGGCTTATAGCATAGCTCTTTCTAAAGCGGGTTTAGTAGAAGAAAATATTGATGTGTTAATTGGTGGTGATTTAAACAATCAAATCGCGGTAACCTCCTATGCGATGAGAGAATCATTTATCCCTTATTTGGGGACGTTTGCAGCATGTTCAACTTTTACAGAAAACTTAATTCTTGGTAGTATCTTAATTGATAGTAATTTATTTAGGTATGTTACTTGCGTTACCTCTAGTCATAATGCGACAAGTGAAAGACAATTTAGATATCCTACCGAATATGGAGGACAAAAACCTCTTTCAATGACTTTTACTACCACGGCTGCCGGCTGTGCGATTCTTGGTAAAAAACCAAGTAAAATCAGAATTACCAAAGGAACTATTGGTAAAATAATTGATGTGGGATTAAAAGATGCTCAAGATATGGGACGAACGATGGCTCCGGCGGCGGTTGTCACGATGTTTAACCATTTTCAAAATTTTAATGAAACAATTGAAAACTATGATTTAATTGTAACTGGTGATCTTTCTAAATATGGTAGTGATATCTTTGAAAAATGTTGTTTAGAAAGAGGAATTAATATTACTAAAAAACACATTGATGCGGGAATCACTTTATACAATCAAGAAAAACAAGATGTTTATGCGGGGGGAAGTGGCTGTGGATGTGTAACAGCAGTAACACTTGGGTACTTAATTAATCTTTTAAATCAAGGTTTGTATAAGAAAATCTTAGTGCTTGCGACAGGCGCTCTCCTTAACCCCATAATGACAGCTCAAAAAGAATCAATACCTTGTATTAGTCATGCAATAGTACTAGAAAGGAGTTAACGTGAATTATTTATTTGCTTTTCTTACTTGTGGACTCTTATGCTTAATAGCCCAACTTTTAATGGATACTTTAAAATTACTTCCTATCCATTTAACTGTCATTTATGTTGCGGCAGGATCTTTACTTGAAGCCTTTGGAATCTATGATATGATTGTAGAATTTGGTGGTGGGGGAGCGTTAGTTCCGATTTCCTCATTTGGACATTCTCTCACCCATGCTGCTTTAATGGCAACTAAGGAAATGGGATTTATCGGTCTATTTAATGGTATCTTTGAACTAACATCTAGTGGTATTGCCATGGCTATTTTTTCTAGTTTTTTGATTGCGGTAATCTTTAAACCGCGTGGATAAAATGAGTATAGTTCAAGAACTAAAAGATAAAATCGGATTTAACCAAGCTTTTGATTTTACGGAAAGAGTCTTAAAAAATAACAATCATTCAGTAACCTTTTTATATAATTCCTTTTTAACTGATTCTTTAGTTATTTTAAAATTACTAGAAGATTTTAATAATATACAGGAAATAATCGACAAACATAATTTCATTAAAATAATGAATAATACATATTCAGCACAATCTCTTTTTGAATCTAACTCAATAAATGAGCTAACTGATCATTTATTTAATGGTGACTTAGTTATAATCTATGATGATGAATTTCCTGGTATCTACATTGATACTAAAAACTACCCCTCAAGATCTTTACAAGAACCAGATAGTGAGAAAGTTGTAAGAGGAAGTAGAGATGGTTTCACAGAAAACTTAAGTAATAATATTGCTCTTTTAAGAAGACGTATTAAAGATGGCAATTTAGTATTAAAACTATATGAAGTAGGAACAATCAGTAAAACTAAGGTTGTTTTAACTTATTTAGATGATGTTATAAAAAAAGAAACCAAAGAAGAAATAATGAAGAGACTTGATACTTTAAAGGTTAAAGAATTAACTTTAACAGATAAAGCTTTGGAAGAACTTTTAGTAAATAATGTTCTTAGTCCTTACCCTCTTGTCAAGTATACAGAACGACCTGATACCTTAGCGATGCATTTATATCAAGGCATGTTTGGAATTATGGTTGATACATCTCCAAGTGCCATCCTTGGCCCTGTTAGTGTTTTTGATCACTTACAACACGCCGAAGAATTCAGACAGACAGTTATCGCCGGTACTTACTTAAGGATTATTCGCTTTTTAGGAATTGTCTGTGCTTTCTTTTCGATTCCTCTTTGGCTAGCTTTAATCTCCATGAATGTAGTAGTGCCAGGCCTTGAGTCTTTCTTTACCCCTGATAATAATTATCATAGTTTATTTATTCAATTGTTTATTGCTTTGATAGGTATTGAATTAATTAGGATGGCATCAATTCACACGCCAACTGCTCTTTCAACATCGATGGGGTTAATATCGGGAATTATTATTGGTGATATGGCCATTAAGGTCGGACTAGTAAGTGAACAAGTTGTAATCCTATCAGCAATCTCGGCCATTGGTTCTTTTATAACTCCTAGTTATGAGTTATCACTTGCTTCTAAGATGGCAAACTTAGTTTTAACTATTTTGGTTTATCTATTTAAGATGCCAGGTTTTATCATTGGAACTCTTTTAATTATTCTTCATCTTGCTTGTTTAAAGAGTTTTAAGAGACCTTATTTGTACCCTTTAATTCCTTTCAATTTAAAAGATTTAGTAAAACAGATGGTTAGAATTCCTTATAAACAGAAAGAAAAAATCAAAATACCCAAACAAAAAGAATAACACTCCACTTGATAAAAGGAGTGTTTTTTGTTATAATTATAAAAGAAAGAAAAGAAATAAAGGTGAAAAAAATGGCAAATATAAAAATTATGGCTCTAGGTGGTCTTGGAGAAAATGGAAAAAACATGTACATAGTAGAAGTAGATGAATTAATCTTCATTCTTGATGCTGGATTAAAGTATCCAGATATTGACATGTATGGAGTTGACGCTGTAGTACCTGATTTATCATATTTAATTCAAAATAAAGATAGAATCGCAGGAATCTTTGTTTCTCATGGCCATGAAGATAATATTGGAGCTATTCCTTATATATTAAGAAATATTCAAACAAACGTATATGGTACGCACTTTACGATTAGTTTAATTGAAACACTACTTGTAAATAATAAGATGGACATTAAGAAATTCCGTTTGTATCGTATTAATGAGACTAAAGTTTTAAATTTTAAAAATGTTAAAGTAAAATTCTTTAATACTTCTCACTCAATTCCGGAATCCGTTGGCATTGCTTTATATACTGAAGATGGAATTATTGTTTATGCGACAGACTTTAACTTTATGCCAACTACTGAAGTAAAGTACCAAACAAGTTTTTCTAAACTAACTGACTTTGGAAAAGAAAAAGTCTTAGCATTAATGGTTGAAAGTGTGGGAACGAGTGCTATTGGTAGAATTAGTAATGATATGTTACTTGAACATAACTATAATAATGCTTTAACTCATGCTTCCTCAAGAATGGTGGTTGCAGCATACTCATCTGACTTAATCCGTATTCAAAAGATTATTGATTTATCAATTGCAAAGGGAAGAAAGATTGCCCTTGTTGCTCATAAGGGGGAGAAAGTAGTTGAAACAGCTATTTTAAATAATTATTTAAGAATACCAAATGATAGTTTTGTTAAGACTGAAGACATTGAGAATGTTGATCAAGATAATTTAGTTGTCATTGTTCATGGTAAACGTGAAGAAACTTACACAATGCTTGTAAGGATGGCCCTTGGTGAAGACAAACTTTTAACCCTTCATCATGATGATCAAATAATCTTAATTTGTCCACCAGTATCAGGAACTGAGAAGATTGCGACTGATGCGATAAATACTTTATATCGTAATGGTTTTGAACTAATAATTTATGACAAAGATGTTTTACGTTCATCTCATGCTAGTCGTGACGATTTAAAGTTAATCTTCAATATGGTAAAACCAGAGTATATTATCCCTATTAAGGGTGAATATCGTCATTTGTATGAAGCAATGTTAATTGCTAAAGAATCGGGATATGAAAGAAGTCATGTTTTATTACTAGATAATGGTGAAGTAGTAAACTTTGAAAGTGGCAAACGAGGAGAAACCACCAAAGTAAAAGTTGGTGATATCTTTGTTGATGGCTCTTTAATCGGCGATGTTAATGAAGATGTAATTAAAGAACGTGAAACCTTATCTACAGATGGTGCAGTTATAATGAATATTTATTATGATCTTCGCCAAAGAAAAGTCGTTGAAGATCCGATAATTACTTCAAAAGGAATTGTTGGTCAAATGTCAAATGAAGAACTAGTTAATAAGATTTCTGTTCTTGCAAAAACAATGTTTGAAAATGCACTTTGGAAAAAGAATTATTCTTTAGAAGATACTAAGAGTAGAATTACTGAAGAAGTCACTAAACAATTATTTAGATCGACTAGACATCGTCCTTTAGTAATTATTGTTCCTATCGATGTTAATAATTTAGTTACTACTCAACCTGTAGCAACCATAACTCCTAAAAAAGTGGTTGGAAGAAATCAAAACAACAAAAAGCCAACATCAACATATAAGAAAAATCCACAAGTAAAAATACAAAACCACCAAAGAGTTAATAAAAATAAACAAGAAAATAATAAAAAAGAAACTGAAAACGTTTAACAAGTTAAATTCATAGACAACTATTGTCGATTAATGGTATAATATTAGTGAATTAAAGGTCGTATATATTCAATATAGTATGGTTTGAACGTCTCTACCTTGTTGCCTATAAAAACAAGACTACGACTCATATAATTTTTAAAGAAAACATTCTTTTCTTTTTTAGTTGCATGAGTCCTTAGTTTTAAGGACTTTTTTGCTATACCCTTTGATTCAAAAAATTAATTGGGAGGAAATATGAAAAAAATTCTTGCAAAAATTGATTCTTTCTTTAAAATTTCCGAAAGAGGATCAACAATTACAAAAGAACTTATAGGTGGTCTAATTGTTTTCTTAGCAATGGTTTACATTTTACCTGTTAACTCAGGTATGCTTTCTATTACTGGACTTAGCTATGGTTCTGTCTTTTTAGCAACTGCTGTTTCAGCTGGTATTGCAACTTTAATTATGGGCCTTGTTGCTAACTACCCTATTGCTCTTGCATCTGGTATGGGTCTAAATGCTTTAATGACTTTTACTGTATGCCTTCAAATGGGATATAGTTATCAAGAATGCTTATGTTTAGTATTCGTTAGTGGTTTAATCTTTGTTCTAATTTCTGTTACTGGTATTAGAAAAAGAATTATCTCTGCTATTCCAAAGGATTTAAAATATGCAATTGGTGCTGGTATTGGTGGCTTTATTTCCCTTGTTGGTTTAAGCAATGCTGGTATCATTGTTAGTGGAAGTACTATTCTTACTTTAGGTGCTCCATCAGCTGCATTCTTCCTTGCGATAGGCGGAATTGCTTTAGTGTTTATTTTTCACTCTATTAAATGCTTAAATAAATTCGCTGTAATTCTTGCTATTTTAGTAACTACTATTATCGGTTTAATTTTAAATGCATGTGGAGTTGCTGGTATGCCTTCTATGAATACAAGTATGGAACTTGGTACAGATGGTGTATTTGCTTTTGCAAAAGGATTTGGTGTATTTGCAAGACCTGAAGCATATGCTGTATTATTTACATTCTTATTTGTAGATTTCTTTGATACTGCAGGTACTCTTGTTGCTGTTGGTACAACTGCTGGTTTAGTTGATGTTGAAACTGGTGAACTAAAAGGCGATGGTAAAGCCTTCTTAGCAGATGCTATTGGTACTGTTGCTGGTGCAGCTTTAGGTACTTCAACTGTTACTTCATTCATTGAATCATCTACAGGTGTTGAATCTGGTGCAAGAACCGGCCTTTCTGCCGTTGTTGTTGCAATCTTATTCTTCTTATCACTATTATTATTCCCTATCTTCTCTGTTTTCGCAAACTGCTCAGCTACAACATCTATGGCTCTAGTTTATGTTGGTGCCTTAATGTTCTCTAATCTTGGTAAGATTGATTGGGCTGATAAGATAGCTGGTATTGCTGCCTGCGTTACAGTATTTGGTATGGTATTCTGCTATTCTATTTCTGATGGTTTAGCACTAGGCTTTATTGTTTATGTAATTATGAAGCTTGTATCTGGTAAAGGTAAAGAAGTTAATGTAATAATGTACATTTTATCTGCATTATTTGTTATCAACTTTGCTATCAAATTCTTAATGTCAAGTGGCATTATTCACTAAGTGTTAGGGGTTCAAAGAAAAAATTCTTTGAGCCTTTTTTATGAAAGGAGAAAAAGTTATGGAAAATAAACAATTAATAATGGATTATAATGATAAACCTTCAAAGGGTAAATGGATAACTTTAAGTTTTCAACATGTTTTTGCGATGTTTTCGGCAACCGTATTGGTACCAATTCTTACTGGATTACCAATCAGTATTGCTCTTTTCTCAAGTGGAATTGGAACTTTAATTTACATTTTATGCACAAAAGGTAAAGTTCCAATGTACTTAGGTAGTAGTTTTGCTTATATTGCTTATATTAACTCAGTTCTATACATGATAAAAGATAATGGTGAAGTAGAAGTAGATGAATTTGGTAATCGAATTCTTAATGCTGATGGCGGAAGAGGAGCCTTGATTGCTGGGGTTGTCGCAATCGGTATTGTCTACTGTTTAGTAGCTATATTAATAAAGATTATTGGAACAAAATGGATAGAAAAGCTACTTCCTCCAATTGTAGTTGGTCCAATGATTATCATTATTGGTTTATGTCTTGCAGGGTCAGCGGTTAATAATACAGGCCTTACTCAAAACCCTAATTGGAAAATGATAGTAGTTTCCATTAGTACCCTCTTAATAACCGCACTGCTTGCGATTAAAGGCAAAGGATTCATTAAAATTATTCCTTTCTTACTAGGTATTGTTGGGGGATATCTTGTCGCAATAATTGTTAACTTCTTGCCAGGTGATCAAATCTTAAATCTTACGGAATTAAAAGAAGTTGTAACAACCCCATCTAAATGGTTTGCTATCCCTAGTTTTACAATTGCTGGTTGGAAAGATGCTGATCTTGGGGCGGGTATTCATATGGCTAAACTTCAATTTGGTTTTGTTCTTTCCGCAATCCCAATTGCTTTTGCGACTATCTGTGAACATATTGGTGATCATCAAGTCTTAAGTAGGATTACAGGTCATGACTATGCGAAAGATCCAGGTCTTGATAAGACTTTAATTGGTGATGGTGTTGCCACCGCGGTAGCTGGTCTTATCGGTTCGGTACCTAACACTTCATATGGTGAAAATACAGCAGTAGTAGGCATGAGTAAGATTGGTTCAGTTTGGGTTACTGGCTTAGCCGCAATCCTTGCAATCCTTCTATCTTTTTGTAATGTATTTACAGCCTTAATTGCTTCTATTCCATCTGCTGTAATGGGTGGTATCTGTTTAATTCTTTATGGCTTCATTGCTTCAAATGGTTTAAAGGTATTAATTGATAATAAAACTGATATGAATAACTCTCGTAATGTCATCATCGTATCAGTTATGTTAATCATTGGTATTGGGGGAGCTGTATTATACAAATTCACTGGTATGGCTCTTGCATCAATCTTTGGTATTGTCTTAAATCTAATTTTACCAAAAGAAAAAGTCATAAAAGAAGAAACCACTAAAGAATAATATACATAATTTACCTATTCCTTTAATATAATGGAATGGGTGATAATAATGAATTACTTAGTTAGTTCTACATACAATATTAACTATTATGAATATAATGATTTAGAACTAAATTTTATGAAGAAAACCTATGAAATTGGTATGGCTTATCCCTTTAAATGGTATGAGTTTATCAATAAAATTATTGGGAATCATAAAACTACTTATTTTAAAGATACAACAATGATTGTAACGCTAATTGAATTAGAACTTGGACAGGTTAAGATTTTATTTGAAATATTAAAGGAATACTTGAAACTTAAATTAATCAAAAAAATACTTTATAAAAGAGAATTCATTATTGTTCACTTTCATACTTTAAAAACCAAAGAAGTTTTTGAACAAACTAATTTTTGGCAATCAGTATTTTGTTATTTTACAATAAAAGAGTATTATCCATCATTAGATGTTAACTTAAGAGGTGTAATCAATCAAAACAATCACAAAGAATTAGTCGATTTAATAATTAACACCACTAATGAGATTTACTTAATAAATAGTACAACACCTCTTCTTGATAGTTATCCAGATACTAAAAAAGCAATGATTGTCTATGATATGCCAAGAAATATGAGAATTCCTAGTGATAATAAAATCATCAAGTTTTCATTTGATGTCAATACATTATTGTTTAACTTTGAAAGAGTAATTGATTATGTAGATACACTCGTACATTTAGATAATAAATAGGTACAATTTTTTGTGCCTATTTTCTTTTTAGTAATTTAAATGCTAAAAAAGATAAAATGTGATATAATAATTACATGGAAGTGATTAAATGGCAGATAATATTATATTAAAATTTGACAACGCGGAAGCAGAACTTACATTTATCGGACCTTTAAATAGGAATCTTGAAATTCTTGAAATGGAATTAGATATTAAACTTGAACATGTAGCTAATACTTTATTACTAGAAGGAACCGAAAAAGAAGAACTTGTAAAAAGTATATGCAAATTACTTTATTATTTAGCATGTGAAAAGATTGAATTTCAAGAAAGAGATATTATTTACATAACTGAGTGTTTTAAAATAAGTAATGATTATCAAACAACAACAGATGGTATTATTAACTTTTACACGAGTAAGAAAATAATTGTTCATACAAAAGATGGTAGTAAGATTTATCCTAAAACGATGAATCAAATGATCTATCTAGAAACTATGCAAAAGAATAGTATTATTTTTTCCAAAGGTTCAGCAGGTACTGGTAAAACTTATCTTGCGGTGGCATATGCAGTAAGTTTACTCAAGAAAAATCAAATTAAAAAAATCGTTATTACAAGACCCGTTGTAGAAGCAGGAGAAAAACTTGGCTTTTTACCTGGTGATTTAAAGGAGAAAGTTGATCCTTACCTTATTCCTATATATGATGCTTTATATGATTTTTTAGGAAAAGAACAAACCGAAAAATACATTGAAAAAGGTGTTGTCGAGATTGCTCCACTTGCTTACATGCGTGGTAGAACCTTAGATAATGCCATCATCATTTTAGATGAAGCTCAAAATACAACAACTAACCAAATGAAGATGTTTGTAACTAGACTTGGCTTTAACTCAAAAATGATTATTACTGGTGATGTAAGCCAAATTGATTTATCATATAAAGAAAAATCGGGATTAATCGAAGCCACTAATATTTTAAAAGGAATACCTGGAATTGGTATAATTACATTTAATCGATTTGATGTTATGCGACATCCTTTAGTAACGAAAATAATCGCAAGATATGAGGAGGTAAATCATGATTAAATTTCATGTTGAAGGTGATTTAACAAGATTAGAAAGTATTAATATTAAAAAAACAATCCAAAAAGTAATAACAGCAGTAACTAATCATGAAAAAATTAAAGGTCCTCATTACATTAGTTTTATAATTGTTGATAATAATGAAATTCAAAAAATAAATCGTGAATATCGTAAGATTGATCGTCCAACAGATGTCATAACCTTCGCAAACATCGATGATGAGGAAGGCGATGAAATCCCGGTTGAACTTGGTGATATCTTTATTTCTTGGGAAAAAGTAATTGAACAAGCAAATGAATATGGACATTCCATTCTTCGTGAGTTTGCCTTTTTAGTTACTCATGGTATGCTTCATGCCTTAGGTTATGATCACCAAAATGAAGTAGATGAATCTTTGATGTTTGGAATTCAAGATGAAATATTAGAAAAATTAAAAATAACGAGATAGGTGAAATTATGAATTTTGAACAAAAATATGAATTAGTAAAAAAGGCATATGATAACTCATATGCTAAATACTCACACTTTCAAGTAGGAGCTTTATTAATAATGAAAGATGGCTCTTATGTTCTTGGTACTAATGTAGAAAATGCCTCATATGGTCTTTCTAACTGTGCTGAACGTACGGCCTTATTTAGTGCATATGCTCAAGGATATCGAAAAGATGATATTTTAGAACTTGTTATAATGGGAAAAAGTGAAAACCTAATTTACCCATGTGGTGCATGTCGTCAAGTAATCATTGAATTAATGAATAAGGATGCTTTAGTTACAATGGTTAACTTAAATAAAAAGTATCAAACTTTAACTGTAAAAGACCTTTTACCATATGCTTTTGAAGAGAGTGACCTCCATGACTAAAGATTTTAAGTCAGGCTTTGTTGCGATTATCGGAAGACCAAATGTTGGTAAAAGTACTTTATTAAATCAATTTTTAAAACAAAAGATTGTAATTGTTACTCCAAAAGCCCAAACCACAAGAAACAAAATTCAAGGTATTTACACTGATGATGAGGCACAAATTATCTTTATTGATACTCCAGGAGTTCATAATGCTAAAAATGAACTTGGTAAAGTGATGAATGAATATGCGACATCCTCAATTGACGGGGTGGATGCAGTAATCTTTATGGTTGAAGCTTCCCATGAAGCTGGGGAAACCGAAAAGTACATAATGGAAAATGTCTTAAAGAAGAAGGTTCCGACCATCCTTGTGGCTAATAAGGTTGATACGGTTTTAGACCAAGAAACTTTAGAAAAGAATATGAACTCATATAAGAATGCATATCCATTTACTGGTGGTATTGCTATTTCCGCATCTTCCAATTATTTAGTTGATGAATTATTAACAATGATTAAAAATACTTTAAAGAGTGGTCCAATGTATTATCCTGAGGATCAACTACTAGATCAACCAGAAAGATTTGTGGTTGCTGAGATTATCCGTGAAAAAATTCTTTTAAATACTGATAAAGAAGTTCCCCATTGTGTAGCTGTGGAAATTGAAAGTTTCAAACAAAGTCGTGATAATCCTAACTTAACGGAGATTCACGCAACAATTATTGTGGAAAGAGATTCTCAAAAAAAGATAATCATCGGTGCTAAAGGTCAAAAGATTAAAGAGATTGGTCGTCTTGCGAGAATTGATATTTCTAATTTACTTGGTAATAAAGTATACTTAGAATTATTTGTTAAAGTAGAACCAGATTGGCGTAATCATCGTCAACAATTAAAATCACTTGGTTACAATAAAGAAGAATAAAAACTTAAATTTAGTTCATCCTATTAATAAGGAGGAATTATATGAAAGAACACATTGACGATTTATGGCATAAGTTTTTAAAAACCGGCCACATTAATGATTATTTAAATTATAAACTTTACTTGAGGAAGAAAGAAGAACAAGAACATGAAACAAATAATGGCGAGCGAAGGACTCGTGTTAAAAACAACCGAATATAAAGAACAAGCAGTTATCGCAACCCTTCTAACTAAAGAAGGATTAAAAAATTACATTATAAGAGGTGCAAAAAAAATAAGTAGTGGAACAAGACTTTTAGCTATTCCCTTAACCAAAATTGTTTTTAACGGCACCATATCAAATGGGCTTGATACTATTACAGAGGGAATCCCTCAAAACAACTATTTAACAATTAAACAAGATATCAATAAGATGATGTTTGTTTATCCAATCATTGAAAAAATCCTTACCTTTTCTTCTCAAGTAGTAAACAATGAAATATTCTATCAATTTGTATATGAAATCTTAGACTTACTTCAAACCAACATTAATTCCTTACTTGTTTTGACAATCTTTGAACTAAAGCTTACCTACCTAATTGGGATTGCTCCATCGATTAAAGAGTGTGTAAACTGTGGTGAAAAAGTTGAAGATGGTGTATTTAGTATTAGTGCTGGTGGATGTTATTGTAGAAAATGTATGTCTAACTTTCCTTATGATTTAAATGTCAGTCAAACCAAAATGTTAAAATTGCTATATTTAATAAAACCTCAAAATGTTGATAAAAAACTAGAAAGTCTTGTTATTGATGACTTAGATACCATATCACATGTTGTTGATTTATACTATCAAAGGTATTTAGACTTTATCAGTAAAGCTAAACCTGTTGCTTCGTCGATACTAAATGCCAAAAAAGCTTAGTAATGCAAAAGTGTTGCGTTAAATTATTAAAAAAAGTATAATAATAGACGTTTAAAATTGATGAGGAGTATTAAAGCCCCTGAAGGGCTTTTTATTATGAAAAGAAAGGAATACTAATATGAAGTTATTAATTACAGTATTAAATGAACCTGAAAGATTAAACAAAGTTCTTGAAAATTTAGAAAAAAACAATATCTATGGATGTACTATCTTAGAATCTAAAGGTATGGCTAATGAGTTATTACGTAATGAAGAATTTGCTTTCTTTGGCATGCTTAGAAAATGTGTAAAGAAAGAGCATGCAAGTAATACAACTTTAATCATCGCGTTAAAAGATGAAAAAGTTGAAATTGCCATTAAAGCCATTGAAGAGATTGTCGGTGATTTTGATGAGCCTGATACCGGGGTTTTAATGGTTTTACCTATTGAATATATTAAAGGCATTAGCAAATAAGAAAAGAGATTGTGATTTATGTTTAGTGACTTTATGATTAATCTCGCAATTCTTTTGATTGTAGGTTTACTATTTAGTAAGCTTGCGAAACTTGTTAAATTTCCCAATGTAACTGGATATCTTATTGGTGGTCTTTTAGTTGGTCCAGCTATTCCTACCCTATTAAGTAGTTTTGGTGTTAATATGGGGGGATATAATGGACTTGTAAACGCGGATGGCCTAAAGCAAATTGAATCAATTTGTGATGTTGCCCTTGCTTTTATTGCTTTTTCGATTGGTGCTGAATTTAAACTTTCTTACTTTAAAGTTTTAGGTACAAAATCAATTGTTATTGCAATCTTTGAATCTTTATTCGCAAGTATCTTTGTCTTTATTGGCTGTATGATTTTTGGTAAAGGTATAGAATTTTCTTTAGTTCTTGCTTCTATAGCAGCTGCAACAGCTCCTGCTGCAACCCTACTTGTTGTAAAGCAATATAAAGCTAAAGGACCTTTGACGGATACTCTTATTAGTGTTGTTGCTTTAGATGATGCTGTAGCCTTAATTATCTTTGGTTTTTGTTTCACTATTGCTGCAAACATGTCATCAATGTCTGGTACCGCGAATGTTTTAGCATTCTTTATGCCATTTATTGAAATCATTGTTTCTCTTTTAATCGGAGCAATCCTTGGTTTTATAACTACTTGTTTATTAAAATGGTTCCATGGCCGTTCAAATAGAATTTGTATTATTCTTGCGATGTTACTTTTAACTATAGGTATAAATAAGATCTTAAATAACACATTTAATATGAACTTATCTAACCTATTATCTTGTATGATGCTTGGAGCAATGATTTGTAACTTATCAAATGTCTTTGAGGAAGTAACCCCTCTTGTTGATCGTTTTACCCCTCCATTCTTTATGTTATTCTTTGTAATATCAGGGGCTGAACTTAATATGACAACATTATTCTCTAAAGTTATCATTGTAGCTCTACTTTATATAATCTTAAGAGTAATCGGAAAGTGGGTTGGAGCTTGGTTTGGTGCGACCATCTCACATGCGGAACCAACAGTCAAGAAGTACTTAGGCCCTTGTCTTATCCCTCAAGCTGGTGTTGCGATAGGTTTAAGTTTAATCGCGGTTAATAGTTTCCCTAGCTTTGGAGCGGAAATTAGATCAATTATCTTAGCCGCAACGCTAGTTTATGAATTAATTGGACCGCTTGTTGCTAAAACTACTCTCGCAAAAGCTGGTGAAATTAAACTTGAGAAAAAACCAAAAATGGTTCCTCAACCATAATATTCAAAAAGAAGTATTTATTATGAATACTTCTTTTTGTCAATATCTTTGCAATTTTACAAAATTATTCATAATTATAAGCATAATTATTTTGTTGATTAGGCCGATAATATTTTAAATAATTTTCATAGAAAGCTTTTCTCCAAGGATGATTCCAAGCAGGAGAATAAGATTTCTTTTCTTTCTCAATTTTAGGTTCAAGAATAGAATCTTTTCTATGAGTTTCTAATTTTTCCATAAAGTAT
>CAKPBI010000011.1 GCA_934140285.1 uncultured Bacilli bacterium | reverse complement strand
ACCATATAGAGAAAATATAATTAAATTGTAAAATTCAAAAGATAACTTTTTTGAATATATCATAAGATAATCAGAAAATTTGTAAATTCGCAAAGATAGTCATAAATGTTTTCAAATATAGTATTATAAGTATAAGTTATTTTTTCTTCTTCGTTTATTATTGAGGTTAATAGTTGCATTATTTTTTTAGGGTTAGTCCATCCTTCTTTATCTTTATCTCTTAAGAAATAAAATATATTATTAACTATTTCATTTTTCATAAAGAAACTATCAAAATATATTTGTTCAGACTCTGTTCCTTCAAAAATAATAAAGTGTTTGCTTCTTGGTGATTTTATTTGTGATTTACGTGAATAAAATTTTTCCTTAGTTACTAATCTCATTCTCCGTTATTACGTTTGGAAATACCTTGTCAAAAACTGGTATTCCTCCATATCTCCCTTCTAAATATGCTTTATCTATTTTTTTATCAAAACGAACATTAAATTCTTCTAATGAATATAGTGAAGAAACATTATTTGTTTTTTCAACGAACCATATTTCATCTCTTCTTAAAATGTCGAAATCTAATAATCGTGATTCATGGGTTGTAACAATTAATTGATTGTTATTATTTTCATTTTTAGCTTTTTCTAAAAATAATTTAACAAACTTACAGGTTAATTGAGGATGTAAACAACGATCTAATTCATCAACAACGTATGTTTTATTTGTTTCATCAGTCAATAAAATACCCGCTAAATCAAGGATTCTGGCTGTACCTTCTGATTCTTCTTCTAATGTTAATGGATATTTATTTTCCATATCATGATAGAAATAAATTTGTTCAAATTCCATTTCACCATTTTTACTAATTTTAATTATCCAAAATTTGTTGTCTCTACGAATGAAAGATCCAATATCGTTAAAATTATTTTTATCTAGCATTTTTTTAAGTGCTGCTTCTCTTATGGAATCGATGATTCTTGTAGGTAGTTCTTTTCTTACTTCATCAATGCTTTTTTTAACTTTGTCGATTTTGTGTATTCCTGTACCAAACATTTCCATGAATTTTGATAAGCAATTTAATCTACTTTCCACTTTAAAGAATTCAGCTGATGTAATCATAGTTGTAGGATTAGCTATATCTAGTGAATTAACAAACCAATTATAAACTAATTTAAAGATTTTAGCTTCTTCAAATTCAAATAATGATGGTTTATCCGTATTCAAAAACTTAAGAAGTAATGTTGTTTGATTATTAACAAAGTCAATTTTATAAAATTCAAGTTTATTAAGCAATTTTACGTCAAAATTCTTTTTAAATGTGATTTTATTATTTAAAGCATCATTTTCAAATATTAGTTTTTCATGTTCACCTTTTAATTCATAAAGCCATTCAGATATAATCTTATTGGTTAGAAAACTAACTTCAAAGCCATATGAGTATGATTTGCCATCTAAATAAAGTATAGTTTCAAAATAACTGCTTTCCACTTTATTTACATCTTGTAATTTATAATAATAATCAACTGAAAAGTTAGGCATGGAAAGGGTTACAATATTCTTCATTGCTTTGAAGGCATAAACAAAGTTACTTTTACCAGATGCATTAGCACCAAAAACAGCAGAAAATTTTAAAAGTTTGAAATCTTTACAATTGGTTAATCTTTCTCCATTTTTGTTTGTTGGGCCAGATACCATTGAAAATTCAGTTAATTCTTTAAATGATAATACATTTCTTACCTTAAAACTAATTAGCATTCTTTCACCTTCCTTATTATTATTTAAAAAACATTGAGAATTATCAATACACATACATTATACTCCTTTATTAAATATCTGTCAAGTGATAAAATCACTTCTTTTTTATTATATGCAATATTTTAAATATTAATCACTATATTATTTGTGATTTTTTCACATATTTTAATAAAAAATATATAAAAAGAGCATTAGAAAATCTAATACTCTTGTTCTTCTCCTGATAAAATATCTGTAAGCCATATTCTGTAACAATTTCTTGTTGGTAATCATTTATCTCAGTTTTCACTGTAACTTGAGTAAGTTCATTTCCTTCTCGCGTCATGCCCCTACCAAAATTTGGGTTGCTAGCTTGAGGGGTTTACCCGTTCCACTTCTTTGTTTCCAAAGAATCTCGTCTCTGTGGCACCTTAGGAACTACACCATGGATAAATCTTTAGGTTTCATTCGCCGTCACCATCGCTGGTGCCCTAACTTATTTTTTCGTTAGGCACAAACACTACAGACATCTCAGTCTGTGCTAGTATGGACTTTCCTAACACATCTACATGTGCTCGATTACCCGATATTTTATACTTTTATTTAGATTTTTTCTTTTAAGCCATCAGTTATTAAGTAACCAATACTTAAAACGCCATTACCGATATGACATCCAACGGTTGGAGTTACCGTTGTAATTTCAATACGTTCAGCGTTTTTATAGATGCCCTTAATTCTTTCTGCTAGTTTTACCGCATCATCATATCTATTAGTATGTTGTACAACAAAAATAACATTTTTGGCATCTTTAGTTTCATTTAAAACAATTTCAATCATTCTATCAATTGCTTTTACATGAGTTCTTACTTTTTCAAATACGTCAATAGTACCTGTTGGTTTACCTAATTTTAGGATTGGTTTAATTTTCATTAACCCACCGATAAAACCAGATACTGCGTTTAGTCTTCCATTTTTAACTAGATATTTTAAATCATCAACTAGAAAGTAAGTTCTTGATTGATCAGCTAGTTTTTCACATTCAGCAAATATTTCTTCAACATTATAGCCTTTGTTCGCTAAGATTTCTGCATAGTGAGCAGTATAACCTTCCATCACACATGCGGTATGGCAGTCAAATACATGGAAGTTAATATCCTCAAAGTATTCACTACCTACTGCTTTAAGGTTTTCACCATAAGCAGAAAGACCAAATGAGATTGGGAAGTGAATGACAGTGTCACATCCTTCTTTTTTGTATTCTTCAGCACATCTGATAATTTCTTCTGGAGTTGGAGCACTTGTTGATGGAACAATATCAGTTTCTGCTAGTTTTTTATAAAACTCATCAGCTGTAACGTCAATACCATCAACTAATTCTTTATCACCAAAATGAATAGTTGTTCTTGTAATTTTAATATTATGTTTGAATGGAGCATATTCCAGACCAGAACTACAATCAGCAGTTATACCTATTTTCATAATTATTCCTCTGTAGATTTCTTTCTTTTATAAGTTCTTTTTGGCTTTGGAGCTTCAGTTTGTTCTTCTTTTTCTGTATTTTCCTCAACAGGGGTGTCTTTAACTTCTTCCGAATTTTCGTCTTTTACTTCTTTCTTCTCTTCTCTTTCAGGTTTTTGAAGTAAGGCTTTACGTGATAAAACAAGTTTACCTTTTTCATCAATCTTTAGAAGTTTAACCACAATTTCATCACCTTCATGAACGACATCTTCTACTTTATTAACACGTTTAGTATCAAGAGCAGAAATATGACATAGACCTTCACATCCAGGCCATAGTTCACAGAAAGCACCAAAGTCCATAATTTTAACAACTTTAACTGGATAGATTTCACCAACTACTGGTACACGTGTAATGTCTTCAATGATTTTGACTGCCTTGTCAATCCATTCTTGTTCAGAATGCATTACAAATACACGACCATCTTGTTCGATATCAATCTTAACGTTATTACATTTTTCAATGATTTCTTGGATAACTTTACCACCGCTACCAATAACATCACGAATCTTATCTGGGTTGATGCGGATCATCTTAACTTTAGGTGCATAAGGACTTAAAGTAGGGCGAACTTCTTTGATAGTTGTTGCCATATGATCTAGGATTTGCATACGACCTTTTTTAGCTTGGGCTAAAGCTTCTTTTAAGATTTCTTTAGTAATACCTTTAATTTTAATATCCATTTGTAAAGCAGTGATACCTTCTCTTGTACCAGATACTTTAAAGTCCATATCACCATAGTGATCTTCAAGGCCTTGGATATCAGTTAAAATTGTATATTTAGAACATTCATCATCTTCACTAATTAATCCCATTGCGATACCAGCAACTGGAGCTTTAATTGGAACCCCTGCTGCCATTAAAGCAAGAGTACCAGCACAAATAGATGCTTGAGATGATGAACCATTAGATTCAAGGATTTCACTTACAACACGAATTGTATATGGGAATTCTTCTTCTGAAGGAATAACTTGAGCAAGTGATCTTTCACCAAGAGCACCATGACCTATTTCACGACGTCCAGGTGAGCCATATTTACCAGTTGATCCTACAGAAAATTGAGGGAAGTTGTAATGTAACATGAAACGTTTACCTTCTTCAACACCTAAGCCATCAATGATTTGGAATTCATTAAGTGAGCCAAGAGTTACCGTTGATAAACTTTGAGTTTGACCTCTTGTAAATAATGCAGAACCATGCGTACGTTCAAAGATATCAACACGTGAAGAAAGTGGTCTGATTTCATCGATTGCTCTTCCATCAGGTCTAATCTTATCGTTAGTGATTAATCTTCTAACTTCTTCTGCAAGAATGTGTTCAAGAATCATATTTACATAAATCATATTCTTTTCACAATCTTCTTTTGACATATTAGGGTCAGCCATAAACTTTTCCATGAAGTGTACACGAGTTTTTTCGTTAACCGCATCAATCGCAGCTTCTCGAGCTTTCTTTTCGTGAGTTGAAATAGCAGGAATCAATTCAGGCTCAGCAACTTCACGTACTGCTTTATCAAGATCTTCAGGAATCTTGAATAAATCAACTGTCTTCTTTTCTTTACCACATGCTTTAATAATTTCTTCTTCAAATGCACAAAGACGTTTAATTTCTTCATGACCAAACATTAAAGCTTCTAACATATCTTCTTCTGATACTTGTTTTGAACCAGCTTCAACCATATTAATAGCTTTAGCAGTACCCGCAAGTGTTAAATTAATATCTGATTTTTCCATTTCTTCCACAGTTGGGTTAATTACAAGTTCACCATTAACTCTACCAACCATAACACCCGCAATCGGACCTTCAAATGGAATGTTTGAAATACAAAGAGCAATACTTGAACCTAACATTGCGGCCATCGCAGATGAGTAATCAGGATTTGCACACATTACCATATTAACTACTTGTACTTCATTTCTAAATCCATCTTGGAATAAAGGTCTAATAGGACGGTCAATTAAACGAGAAACTAAAGTTTCATGTTCAGTAGGACGACCTTCTCTTTTTAAGAATCCACCAGGAATCTTTCCAGCTGCATATAATCTTTCTTGATATAATACAGTAAGTGGGAAGAAATCAGTGTCCATAGCTTTATCACTTCCAACGGCTGTACTTAAAACAGCTGTATCATTATATCTTACAAGACATGCTCCATGAGCTTGTTTTGCGAGTTCACCAATTTCAACAACAATTTTACGTCCGCGATGAGAATATTCAAAAATTTGTTTTTCCATATCTTTCTCCTTTTATTATTTCTATTCTTTATTATTATTCAGTATATCTTCAATTATAATACAAAAATGATGTACTATAAATTAATTTTCTAATAGTGATAAAGGGCACATAAGTGCCCTTTAGTACTACTTTCTTAATCCTAATTTGGCAATAAGTTCACGGTAACGTTGTACATCTTTACTCTTTAAGTAGTTTAGTAAGTTACGACGATGACCGATTTTCTTTAACAAACCACGACGAGAATGGAAATCATGAGTATGAACTTTTAAATGTTCATTTAGTTTGTTGATTTCTGCAGTTAAAATCGCAATTTGAACTTCAGCTGAACCAGTGTCACCTTCTGCTCTTGCAAAATTAGCAATAATAGCGGCTTTTTCTTCTTTGTTAATGCAAGCCATTGTTATTTCCTCCTTATATCATAATAGTTACCTAATTCCATGAAATACGTCAGGAAGACTCGTAAATCCTAGCAATAGGTCATACATATTATACACCAAAACATCTTTTTTTGCAAATTATATGATATAGCGGATTAATATCTTAATAATTGAAAACATCTGGATTAAGTAAAAAGTCGAATAAACTAACAATTAAGATACCTTCTTCTGTATACCATGAAGAAATGACATCTTTTACAATAATTATCTTTTTAAATGAATCATTAATATTCATTAATGGTCTTTGTTCTTGAATTGTTTTTTCTCTTGTAGGCATCGTTAAAGCCGATTGAACATAATAACGTTTATCTCCTGAGTTACATACAAAATCAACTTCAAGTTGCTTAATCGAAAAATTACCATTTTTATTTTTACTATTTACTTCCACCACCCCAACATCTACAGAAAAGCCTCTTGCTATTAATTCATTGTAAATAACATTTTCCATTAAATGAGATTCCTCTAATTGTCTAAAGTTTAGTCTTGCATTTCTCAATCCTAAATCTACAAAATAATATTTAGCTGGCGTATTAATGTATTTTTTACCTTTAACATCATATCTTTTTGCTTGAGAAATAATGAAAGCATCAGTTAGATAATCTATATATTTTTTTAAAGTCAAAGAATGAATGGATATGTTTTTTACACTTTTAAAAGTATCAGATAATTTTTTAGGGTTAGTAGCAGAACCAATTGATGAAGCTAAAATATCAAGTAATTCTTCTAATTCTGGTTCATTCTTAATTTTATATCTTGAGGTTATATCTTTAATATAAGTTTCTGAAAATATATTATTCAAATAATCAATTTTCTCTTTATGAGTTTTAAAATCAATAATTTTTGGCAAGCCACCATATTCAATATACTCTTTCCATGCTTCTTCTTTACTGTCACCATATACTGAGAAAAATTCAGCAAACGTTAATGGTTGAATATGAATTTGATCACCACGGCCTCTAAATTCTGTAATAATATCTTTAGATAAGAATTTAGCATTACTTCCTGTTACATAAACATCAACATTCTTAACATGAAGAAAACTATTTAGTACATCTTCAAATTCATCAACAAATTGAACTTCATCAAGCAAGATGTAATGCATATGATCATCATTGACTAAGTTATAAACATAATTACATAATTCATCGGGATTACGATATTTTTTATTTCGTCTATCATCTAAAGCAAGTCTTATGATTTGTTCTTCTTTAATACCAGAAGAAATAAGATAATCATAAAATAGTTTAAATAGTAAATATGATTTACCACAATGGTATATTCCAGTGATTACTTTAATCATGCCATTATGCATATGTGAGATTAATTTAATTAAGTAAATATCACGTTTTATTTCCATGTTATTGTCCTCCCAAGTGAAAAAATATCTATATACTCGCAAAAATTTTCACTAGAAAATTAATTATCTACTCTTCATCATGACTTAACCATCTAGCTATATCAATAATTTTAATTCCTTCATATTGACTTTTTGGATGTTTGGTCCTAGCAATTATCATTTTAGGAAAAGCATCTCTAATTGAAAGTAAGGGGCCTACCTCACGTTCAAAGGTTGTTTTATTAGTGATATCGTCACAAACTTGAATGTATGTTTTTTCTCCCTGTTTTACCGCAACAAAATCTACTTCTTTATCAAACAAAACTCCCACATATACTTCAAAACCACGTCTTAAAAGCTCCATTGCAACTAAGTTTTCATATAGATAGCCATAATCTATATACTTAGTTCCAAGTTTTGCATATCTAAATGATAAATCAACTAAATAATATTTTTTATCTGATTCAAGATATTTCTTTCCTTTTATATCATATCTAGTAAAAGGGTAAAATAAGAAAGATTTACATAAATAATCAATATAAGCTCCTACTGTTTTATCATTTGTTTTATAGGTGTTGGCTGTAAGTTTATTAGCGATGTTTCTTATTGATGTTTTACTACCTAAATTATCCATCAAAAAATCTTCAATCATACTTAATAATAAAGGATTTTCAACTTTATATTTTGTTATAATATCTTTAGTAATTGTACTTTTTAAAATATTATTTATATAATTAATGGCATCTTCTTTATTATTATATAAATATGATCCAGACATTCCACCTTTTAAAAAATACTCCTCAAAAGCTTGGTCAATATCATTGTCTGGGTAATACTTTCGATATTCTTCAAATGAAAAAGGAAACATATTAATTTCAAATACTCTTCCTCCAAACAATGTCGCAAGATTGCTAGATAGTAAAAAAGCATTTGAACCAGTTAAGTAAATATCAAACTTTTCCTCTTCATGAAGACTATTGATTATTGATTCAAAATTATTACAAAGTTGAATTTCATCAATTAAAAGATAGTTATTATAATTTTCTTTATAGTTACTTTCTACATAATTGTATAATTCATCAGGATTTTTTAATTTTTCAAAAGATTTAAGATTTAATTTAATTCTTATTATATTGTTATCTTCTTGTTTTTCCAACAGTTCTATAAAAGCATCCATCAATTTAGATTTTCCTGAACGTCTGACTCCCGTAATTACCTTAATATCAGGAGTATTCATTACATTTACCAAACGATTTAAATATCTATCTCTTGTAATTATCTTCAAAATTACCACCTCGTGATAATTATATCATATTTCGCATTTTTTGTCAATTTTTAAATTTGCGAAATGAAAATGTCATTTTTTGTTAATTTATGTAAGTAAATACAAGAAAAAAACTATTTTTGTAAAATCAAAAATAGTTTTATAGATATTTAGATAGTAACTTTATTGTTTTTTCTTTATCAATGTTTATTTGTGATAAGAAACATTCTTTAGAAGGAAAAACCATTTCCTCTCTTAAATAAAGCATAAAAGAAATTGTAATTTCATTACCATAGAGATTTTCATCAAAATCTAGGATATTAACTTCTAATATGGCTTTTTCTTTATAATTGAAAGATGGATTATTGCCGTAGTTAGCAATACCTAGGTATTTTTTATCATGGTAGGTAACGATAACTCCATATACACCAATCTTTAATTCTTCATAATTTGCTTTTAAGCTAATGTTGGCGGTCGGAAGATTAATGGTTGTACCTACCCCTCTTCCTCTTTCAACCAAACCTTTGACCGTGAAAGGGCGACCTAAGATTTTAGTTACTTCTTCAACATTTCCTTCATGGAGTAATTTTCTAATTAAGGTTGATCCCATCTTATCATTTTGATATTTAATTTCATTAATGATATGGACATTCAAGATTCCCTTTGATAGGTCTTTAATGTTTTCAGCTTTTCCCATTCCTTTAAAGCCAAAGGAAAAGTCAAAGCCTACTACTACTTCCTTTACATTGATGTCTAAAAGATATCGTTTTACAAAATCAGCAGGCGATGTTTTCATTACCTCTTTTGTAAAATGAATAATTATTAAATAATCAAATCCTCGTTTTTCCAAATATTCAGCCTTATCATTAATACTCATAATACAAGATGGAGTAATATTTGGATTAATGACTGTATCAGGGTGGGGATCAAAGGTAATGACCGCACTTTTCAAGGTGTTTTCTTTACTTATCTTTAATGTCTTGTCAAGGAGGGCTTGATGAGCAAGATGAAAGCCATCAAACTCACCGATGGCAGCAGAAAGACCTTCGTGATGTTTCCTTGTTACATATTCTTCAAATTTTAATAGTTCCATATTCTACCTGCCACATACCCATTAATTTCTTGATCAAGTTGGTAAATTCCAATTAGTTTATCTTCATGTTTAATTACAATCAAAGATGGCGTATCATTTAAGATTTCTTTTACTACTCTTGGTGAAATCTTCATACCATTTTTAGCTTTTTGGTAACATTCATCATTATCAATAACCTTATAATCACTTAAAGCCTCAAGCATACTGATAATTTGATAGTTTCCTTCTTCAATATCTGAAATCGTCGATGATGAGGAAATACTGAATACCCCATTTCTAGTTCTTTCAAGCGCGCTCATTAGAGCGGGAACTCCTAGTTTTTGGCCAAAGTCATAGACTAAGCTTCTGATGTAAGTTCCTTTGGAGACAACAACTTTAAATGAAAACTTAATAGTATCACCATCTTCAATTAAGGGAGTTGGTCTTTTGATATCAAGAATTTCAATTGTTCTTTGGGGAATTTCTACTTCTTTATTATTTCTTGCGTATTCATAAAGCTTTTTACCATTTACTTTAATAGCCGAATAAATCGGAGGAGTTTGTTCACTTACTCCTAAAAAGGATTCAAGTGTCTTATCAATAATTTCCTCGGTAATATTTGTAGGCTTTACTCGTTTTGTAATTACCCCAAGACTATCAAAGGTGTCACTTTCAAGACCAATGGTTGCCTCTACTACATACTCTTTGGTAACATTTTCTAAGTAAGGCACAAGCTTAGTTGCTTTGTTTAAGGCAACCACCAACACTCCAGTCGCCAGCGGATCAAGGGTACCAAGATGACCTACTTGCTTAGTATTAAATATACGGCGGATTTTATTAACTACATCATGGCTAGTTATCCCTGCTGGTTTATTAACAACAATTAAGCCATCCATCAGTATCACCCTTTCTTTAACTTTTATTATTATATACTAAAACCTAATTTTATTCAATTATAATGGTTGATTATTATCTTATTTAGTTAATTTGGGACCTCTTAAATTTAATAAAAACAATTATTACCATAATACTAAGACTAATAATGACATTGATTATTGTCGGGTTAAAACTAGGAAGTTCTAATATTAAATTAATGATGGTTCCTAAAATCATACCGTTAATCAAAGTATTAAATTCCCCGGGATTTTTATCTAAAGCTCGTTTTATGATAAAAGAACCAAATAATAATCCTATTAAAAAGCATATTCCAAATATTATTAAAGGAATTACATTTGAAAAAACAACCATTTTTTTAGTAATAAGATCTACAATTATCGTTTTAATTAAATCAAGGAGGGGAAAATACACACCAAAAATAACGAGTAATAAAGCTCCACTAATTCCTGGCATGATTAAAGCAAGCGATGAAACAAAACCAGATATCATTAAAATAAGGTAGTTTAAGGTAGTTACATCTGGATTTGAATTTATCAAATATTTGGGCATCGTTGAAATGATGACTACCAAAAGTCCTAACAAAAACCATAGAATATTAAGTCTTGGTTTCATATCTTTAATCCTTAAAGGATAACACCTAATAACAAAACCTAAAAAGATGAAATTTGATAAAAATGGATTTAACGCATAAAGTTTGCTTAAACCAATTACGCCGATAACTACTCCAAGAAGAATACCTAAATAAAAACCAAAGTTTTGTTTCCATTTTTTGATTCTTAATAAATCTAAAATACTACCTAATAATTCATCATAAATCCCCAACATTAAAGCAACAGTTGCTGAACATAGACCTGGAATGACATTGCTTATTCCAATAATTATCCCTTTTAGAAATTTTTTCATTTTTTTCACTTTCCTTTTTTTATCCTTTGTAGTATAATATAATATATTATTATGAAATTATGACTAATTTTAAGGGTGAAAAAATGAAAATTAAATTATATCCAAGTTATGTACAAGGACAAGTTGACTTAAGAGGATCTAAAAGTTATGAACATCGAGCATTAATTGTCGCCGCATTTCTAAACAAAAAATCAACAATCTATAATTTTGATCTAAATGATGATATTAAAGAAACAATGAATGTTTTATCGATACTTGGAACTAATTTTAATTATAATTATAGAGATAAAATAATGGAAGTCTTCCCCCACCCTTTATTAAAACGTCTAAATGAAGATTTGGAAATAAATGAATCAGGTACCACTCTTAGGATGCTTGTACCTCTTCTTTGTTATTTCTATAACCAAGTAACAATTAAAACAAGTAATCGCCTACTTACAAGAATTAAAAATACGGAGGATCCTAATTTTTTATATTCTTATGAAGAAAATAAAATAACCATTACCAAAAACTTTAATAATATTGTACGATTAAGTGATAACTTAACAACCCAGTATATTAGTGGTTTTATTATGTTACAAGCCTTAACTTCCATGGTTAAAGTTATTATTAAAACAACGGAATTAAATAATTATAATTTAATGACCATTGATACTTTAAATAAATATGGATTTAAAATAGATTATGTTTTAAAGGAAAACAATATAGAAATTGTATCTCGTAAAAATTATAACTTTAATTATGATTTTTATATTGAAAAAGACCTTTCCCTAATGGGAAACTTCTTATGTATGGGGGCATTAAATGGGGATTTAAAAATTACTAATGTTAATTTAAAATCTCTTCAAGGAGATCTTCATTTAATCGATGTTTTAACAAAAATGCATGGAAACATCACGACTGGTAATGATTTTATTACTATCTCTTCATCTTCTTTAGTAAATCAAACCATTGATGTTACTAATCTCATTGATGTTGCTCCTCTCATTATGGGGATTTCGGCTGTATCTAAAGGAGTTAGTATGCTTACTGGTTTTAGTAAACTATATAATAAGGAAGTAGATAGATTAACTGAAACTATCAATATTCTAACAAAACTTGGTGGTAGTATCACCATGAAAGAAGGAAAAATTGAAATAATCGGTAAACCTTACTTAGATAACGTTTCATCAATTAGTCTTCCTAATGACCACCGCTTAATAATGATGGTTATAAGTATATCAAGTAAGTTTAAAGAACCATTAATTATTGATAATGTTGAAGCACTAAATAAGTCATGTCCTGACTTTTTACAATTAATTTCAACCATTGGTCTAAAATATGAGGTGATTAAATGATTATAAATTTTAAAACACACACTATATCCCCATGTATTAGAACTGGGTCTAACTTTATTGATAATAATTGGGAAATCTTAGATGATAGTCTTCGTTATTTTATAATAACCGATGATATTGTTGATGGATTATATCAAGATTTAATTGATACTATTCCTAATCTTTTAGGTAAGTATATCATTCCAAATGGGGAAGCCTCAAAATCAATGGAAAACTATCTTCAAATTATTGAAGAATTAAATGGCGTATCATTTCATAAAAATGATTGTCTTATCGCCATCGGTGGTGGGGTCGTAACTGACCTATCAGGAATGGTAGCAGGAACATACCTCAGGGGAGTACCTTACATCAGCATTCCAACAACCCTAACAGGAATGGTCGATGCTAGTCTTGGTGGAAAATGTGGTGTAAACTTTAACTATTTAAAAAATCAAATTGGGATGTTCTATCACCCAACGGAGATTTTTATTGATACAATGTTTTTAAAGACTAACACTTTAAAAGAATACCAAAATGGATTTTCCGAAATCATTAAGATTGGTATTACTTCTTCTTCCCTTTTATTTGATGTCTTATCTCATCATGATTTATCTTACTATATAAATAATGACGAGATTATCTATCTAATTGATGAAGCAATCAAACTTAAAATAGCTTATGTAGAATTAGATGAATTTGATCAAGCAATCCGTCATACTTTAAATTTTGGTCATACTATTGGTCATATCATTGAATCAAACTCTAGTTTTACGATTTCTCATGGACACGCTGTAGCTCTTGGGATGATCGCTGAAAACAATAATGAAAAGATTAATAAAATAATCACTGAAGTATTAAAAAAATACCAATTACTTGAAATAGCAATTCCACATCTAGATTATGTTAAATTACTTAATTCAGATAAAAAAGCCACCAAAAGTACTATTACAATGTTAGATATAATAGAAATCGGCCAAAGCAAACTTAAAACTTACCGAAAGGAGGAGTTAACAAATGAACAATTTTGGAAAGAATATTAGAATATCCCTTTTTGGTGAATCACATGGTAGCGTTATTGGGCTTACTATTGATGGACTTCCTCCAAAACTTACCTTAGATGAGGATGACATTAAAAAAGCCCTAGCTAATCGCCAAGGAACTTCTTCTATTTCAACTCCAAGAGTTGAAGAAAACAAGTATCAAATCATCAGTGGTTACTTTAATAACCAAACTACTGGTGCCCCTCTTACAATTATAATTCCTAATATGAATGTTGATGACTCCGCCTATACAGAAGGAATCATTAGACCAAGTCATGCGGACTACCCATACTATGTAAAATTTGATGGGGCTGCCGATTATCGAGGTGGTGGAACTTCAAGTGGCCGACTAACTGCGGTTTTAGTTATTCTTGGTTCAATTTGTAAAAGCATTTTAAAAGAACAAAATATTACGGTTATTTCCCGTATTAAAGGGATTAAAGATGTTGTTGATAAGACTTCTTCTAAAGATATTACCGAAGCATCTTTATTAAAACTTATTGATGTTGATTTCCCGGTTCTTGATGAAAGAGCGAAAAAGACTATGCTTGATACCATCAAAAAAGCCAGAAATAACAATGAAACCTTAGGGGGGATGGTTGAAACCTTCATTTTGAATCTGCCTCCTGCCCTTGGGGAACCTTTCTTTGATAGTTTTGAAAGTATTCTTTCTCATCTTTTATTTTCCATTCCCGGCGTAAAAGGATTATTATTTGGTGATGGACTTGATCTTGCGGTTAAATCTGGGTCTAAAATGATTGATGAAATGGCCTATGTTAATGATAAAGTAACTTTTGCTTCCAATCATCAAGGGGGAATTAATGGTGGCATAACTAATGGTAATATAGTAAATTTTACCACTATTCTTCGTGCCCCTGCTAGTTTTTCAAAACCAGTTAATTCGATTGATGTAAAAAGAAAAGAAAATATTAGCGTTACAACTATAGGACGTCATGATGTTACGTTTGTTCATCGTGCTTTACATGTTATCAACGCTCTTACATACTATGCAGTTTTAGAGATGGTGATGGAAAATGAAAAACATCGATAATCTAAGACATGAATTAGATGTTCTTGATGATGAAATCATGAAGTTGCTTGAAAAAAGATTTGAAGTATCAAAAAAAATTGGCAATCTTAAGGCCACATCTTCATCTCTTAACATTTCAAATAGAGAACGTGAACGAGAAATCCTAAATAAATGTAATCCTTACATAAATAAGGAAAGTCTGGAAAAAGTTTATGAAGAAATATTCAAACTAAGTAAGGACTTACAAATTAAGTATTTCCTAGTTGGAAAAAGACTTGATTATAGTCTATCTAAAGAAATTCATCAAATGCTTGGAAATCTTAACTATCAACTTTTTTCTACTTCTTCTTTTGAGGAAATCCTAAAAAAAGATTTTTTAGGCATTAACATTACAAATCCTTATAAAGAAAAGGCTTATAACGCCTGTGATAAAGTTGATGATGTATCAAAAAAAATCGGTATAGTTAATACCATTATTAAAAAAGATAATTTACTATATGGCTTTAACACTGATTATCAAGGATTTAAGAGTTTACTTGAACATTATAATATTGAAGTAAAAGGACAAAGAATTGCTTTAATTGGAGGAGGGAATACCTCTAAGACGATTAACTTAGTTCTTACTGATATGATGGCTACAAACATAATGCATTTTGTAAGACATCCCCGTTTAACAACTGAACTTCCCTTAAATAGTATCACAAACTACGACTTTGATATCTTAATTAATGCGACAAGTTATAATGTTTATCCTAATCTTGAAGTCTCACCTCTTGTTAATACTAGAATGATTAAATCCCTTAAAACAATCATTGATGTTAACTATAATCCTGAGCGTTCCATTCTTACCTTATATAATAAGGACATAAAATACTATGATGGACTTTGGATGTTAATTGTTCAAGCTAAAATTAGTGAAGAATTATTTAAGTCATATCATGGTCTTAAGAATCATGTAGAAACCAGTGTTAGTGATATTTATGAAATTCTAAGACAAAAAACAAGAAACATTGTTTTAATTGGTATGCCATTTAGTGGTAAAACAACTGTTGGTAAAATGATTTCTGAAAAACTAGGTTATGAATTTTTTGATACTGATTTAATTTTAGAAGATATGGGACTAGGTTTATCTGATCTTTTAAAACGTGGTTTAAGTGAAGCTGATTTTAGATATTTTGAATCATCTTTGATTAAAAAGCTTTCTACCTTAAATCATGTCGTGATTGCGACTGGAGGAGGAGCGATCTTAGATAAAAACAATCTTCTTCTTTTATCACAAAATGGATTAATTGTTCATTTAGATACTCCCCTTGATACAATAATTAGTCGTATTGATAATACTAGACCACTTACTTCAAATAAAAATGATTTAATTAAAAAATATCAAGAAAGAATTAATCTATATAATCTTTATAGTGACATTACAATTACAACTGATAACATTGATGAAATAATCAAAATAATAAAGGACAAACTAAAATATGAAAATTTTAATAATTAATGGTCCCAATCTTAATTTTTTAGGAATTAGAGAACCAAGTGTTTACGGCAGTAAAACCTATGATGATTTAACTAATTTCTTAAATCAAGAAGGAGCAAAACGAAATATTAATTTAGATATTAGACAAACTAATCATGAAGGATTAATCATTGATTATATTCAAGAAGCCTACTTTAACAAGTATGACGGCATCATCATTAATCCTGGTGGTTATACCCATTATTCAGTAGCTATTCGCGATGCAATCTCCAGTGTGATGATTCCAACTATTGAAGTTCACCTATCTAATATCTTAGAGCGTGAAGATTTTAGAAAAATATCTTTAATTAAAGATGTTTGTGTTAAATCAATCTATGGTAAAGGCTTTGATGGATATCTTGAAGCCTTAGAATACTTTTATAAAAAGGAGAATCAACATGAGTAATCATCCACTAGTAGATAGTTATTCTTACCCTACTTTAAAGAACTTAGGATTAGAAAATAGTGAAAAGCTCATCATTATGGGACCTTGTGCTGTTGAATCAATGGAACAACTAGACGTTATTGCTAAATTCTTAAAAGAAAATGGCATAAAGTTCTTTAGAGCTGGAGCCTTTAAACCTCGTACTTCTGTTTATGACTTTCATGGTCTAGGAATTAAAGGACTAACCATGCTACAAGAAATCAAGAAAAAATATGATTTAAAGATTGTAACGGAAATCACCTCAACTGAATACTTACATGAAATGCTTGAAGTTGCAGATATTATCCAAGTAGGTGCTAGAAACATGCAAAACTTTGAACTTCTAAAAAAACTAGGTACCCTTTCTAAGCCTATTCTTTTAAAAAGAGGCTTTGGAAATACTTTAGAAGAATTCTTGTGTGCAGCAGAATATATTTTAAAAGGTGGTAATCAAAACTTAATTCTTTGTGAAAGGGGAGTTAGAACCTTTGACCCCGCAACACGAAATATCCTTGATCTTGGAGCTGTTGCGATCATTAAATCCCACTACCAAATTCCGATTATCACTGACCCTTCTCATGCGATGGGACATAGTGAACTAGTACTTCCTTTAAGTCTTGCTTCATTTAGTGTCCAAGCTGATGGAATAATCGTTGAAGTCCACAATGATCCAAAGCTCGCTTTGAGTGATGGTGAACAAGCTTTAACGCTTGAACAAGCCAAACTCTTAATTGAAGAATTAAAAAAACATCAATATCTATAAAATAAACCCCCTCTTTTATCTAAAAAGAGAGGGTTTTTATTATAAACTATAATTGTAAACAGCTGACCTTGAATCTTGGGTATAGGTAAGTTTGCCACCTGATAAAGTCAAGCTAGCACCAGTTGGAAGACCATTTGGTACAAGAGATTTGTAAGCTTCTGTTACATCAACATTAGTTAATTCCATATTCTTAAAGCTCTTTAATTCTTTACTTTTGAAAGTTTCACCTTCAACAAAGGCTACTTCAAAGGTTTTAACAATTTCATTTAATTGTTGGTTAACCAATGTTTGTTTACTCTTATCAATATACTTTGAATAGTTAGTAACAAGTAATGTTCCCATAATCCCCATAATCGCAACTACCACTAGTAATTCTACTAGGGTAAATCCATGTTCTTTTTTTTGTTTTTTCATTTTTTATCCCCCTATTTAATTTCTTCAAATGAAACAATTCCTAAAGAAATTGCTTTTTTTAGTTTTTGGTCTAAAGTGACCATCTTGGTTTGAACATATTTTTTTAGTTCATTTTCATCATAATCATGGAAAATCATACTTTTAATTTTATCATCAAAAATAAGAATTTCACTTAATAAGATTCTTCCACTATACCCCGTGTAATAGCATTCTTCACACCCTCCTTTCACGTATATCTTTGTATCTTCTATTAGCCCTTTTTGGCTTTTTTCCTCATTTGTTAGTTTAATTTCTTTTTTACATTTTGGGCATAACTTTCTTACTAATTTTTGAGAAATTATCCCCCTGACCGCTGATGAAACCAAATATTTAGGGATCCCCATATCAAGAAGGCGAATAATCGTACCTACTGCGTAGTTAGTGTGAATTGTTGATAATACAAGAAGTCCAGAAATAGCTGAACGCATCGCCATTTGAGCTGTCTCCTCATCTCTTATTTCACCAATCATCACTACGTTAGGATCTTGTCTTAAAATATTACGTAACATCTTATTAAAACCTAGTCCAATGGCATGATTTACTTGGACTTGATTAATCCCAGGAATAGTGTATTCTACCGGATCTTCAAGAGTAACAATATTGGTTTCATCACTTTTTAACTCCGATAAAAAAGTATAAAGAGTAGTGGTCTTACCACTTCCGGTTGGACCAGTAACTAGAATTACGCCATTATCACTTTTTAAAAGATTTTTAATCTTTGCTTCTTCTTCTTTAGTGTACTGTAAAATAGAAAAGTCATTTTTTATCGTTTTATTTTCTAATACCCTTAATACAACTTTTTCACCAAAGACGGTATTAATGGTACTTGTTCTAATATCATACTTTTTATCATTTAAGAGGTATGTAAACTTTCCATCTTGGGGTAGTAATTTTTGAGTAATATCGAGATTTGACATAATCTTAATTCTTGAAACTAACTCATCATACATCCCTTTAATTATTTTTTCCATAATAATAAGTTTTCCATCAACTCTAATTCTAATTAAACAATATTCTTCTCCAGGTTCAAGGTGAATATCACTAGCCCCAAGAATAATAGCCTTATTTAACCACTTATTTACAAGTTGAACATTTACAGATACTTTAACATCTTCATAAGCTATCTTTTCTTCTTCTTTAATAACCGGAATTTCTGGAGTAACCAAAGCATATGTTAAATCAACTTGATTATACTTAATTATTTTAAAGAGATTTTGAAACTCAGTTTCGGTAATTATATTAATTATTGTTTCTTTATCAATAGTTATTAAATTTTCATCAATATTGTTATCTAAAGGATTAGTAGTTAAAACAATGACTGAATCATCATTTTCATAATAAATAGTTTTAGTTTTTTCCATTAAATCTAAACTGATCATCTCTACCAGTGTTTTTTTATTTGTTGAACCTTTGTAAAGTGGGAGGTTTAACAGTTCACTATATAATAAGGAAAGATCATCATCTTTAATTAGATTATTTTCTTTTAAGTAAAGATCTAAAAAAGTATTACTTTTTATTCCTTTTAGATATTTAAACTTACGATTAATAATTTTGGTTATCATTTCGTTAAATTTCATTTTACTCACCTATTATTTGATCCATAACTCCAAACATTGGTAAAAATACCGATAAAATGATGACACCTACAATTATTGCAATCAATACAATAATTATGGGTTCAATAAATTGCGATAATCTATTTAATAGTTCCTTACTTTCGTTTTCATAATATTCTCCTAAAATCTTTAAAGTTTCTTCGATGCTATTAGTTTTTTCACCTATTTTAATTAAATCAGTAATCATCGGAGTAAAGACTTTTACTTTTTCCATAGAAGTTGATAAGTATTTACCACATTTTAAATCCTCATGAATTATTTCAAGTTTCTTTTTGATAACTTTATTATTGATTACGTCTTTTACCATTATTAGGCCATCAACAAGATTACCACCTCGACTTTTAATCATCCATAAGGCATACATAAGTTTTGTATAGATCAGTGGCATTATTATCTTTTTATGAATGGGAAGTTTTAATCTAATTTTATCCATCATTAAGTTTTCTTTTTGATTAGCTATCAGAATTAATATTAAGATTATTAAACAAATACTAAGTATAATCCATAGATAGTTATTAAGACAAAAACTAGATAGATTAAAGATGATTTGAGTAATTTTAGGAATTTTTACAATGTTCATACTATCATAGATTTGTTTAAATCTAGGAATAATTACAAATAGTAATAATATAGTAATTAAAATGGTAAATAAAGAAAGAATAGACGGGTAGATTAAAGAACCAATTATCTTTTGTTTTGATAAGTGTAGTGTACGATAATAATTATTTAAATAGTTAAGTGTTTCTGCTAAACTACCATTAATTTCTGAAATCTTAATCATTGAGATAAAAAACCTGGGAAAATAATTATTACACTCCATAAGAACTAAAGACATAGGATTGCCTTTTTTGATTTCTTTAGCCATCATTAAAGTTAGCGTTTTTAACCTTCCATGTGGGGTTGTCTTATTTATTATCTCTAAAGCTCTATCTAACGATATTTTAGTTGAAAGTAATAAACTAAGTTTTTTAGAAAAGTTAGCAAGTTCTAAGTAACTTATCTTTTCTTCAAAAACTATTAACTTCTTTTTTACTTCTTTATAAGAAATTAAAGTAAGATTGGCATTAGTGATTAAAGTATTAAAAACTTCAATATTTTGAACTTTAACCATTCCTTTTACTTTCTTATTATCTTGATTTTTGGCTTTATACTTAATTATCATAACTTGTCACACTTACTGTTTTCATTTCTATTTTGTACCCACTATCTATTTTTCTAAAATAATAACTTATGGTATAAGTCTCTTGAAAATTGTAAGTGGTAGTAACTAAATATAAATCATCATCAATGATTTTAGATGTGGTTGAAAAATCATCAATTGTTGAATTATTATTATAAGTGGAATTATTAAAGGTAGATTCCATCATATTAAAGTTAGCAGTTTCCACCTCCATTTGAATTCTTAAATTTTTGATGTCTTTAGACATACGAATTATACTTATCGTTTTAACTAAACAAAGAGAAATAATCGAAAACATCATAATGAGTAAAAAGATTATATTTAGATAACTTATACTTCCTTTTTCACGCATAAAGGATTATCTTCCTTTCTATCGGTTTAAAATATTTTTCATTTTCATATCCTTGAGGAAAAGAGATTAATAAAGTATAACTAGTATTATTATCGTTTGTAACTACTTCATAGGTAAAAGTTAAATAACTAGACTTAGAGCTATTAATTTTAATTATAATCCTATCATTTTCTACTTCATAGTAAATACTTAAATTATCAAGAAAAGAAGGCGGATCAGAGGTAAATAATTCCATGATATTAAAACTTTGAAATAATAATTCTGACTTGATGATTTCTTTTTTTTCTTGGTGTTTCATATTTAATATTAACATCATAATGAAATAAACAATTAATCCACTGATAATGATACCTGCTAAAACCTCAAGAATGGATACTCCTGATTCATTCAATGATTTGAACTTTCTCATGACTTACTTCTTCTACTAAATTACTTAAATCGTTTTTTATAATATAGTTATAATTAATAATCATTACTTGTTGAATTTCCTTATTGTACAAAATTCTAAGCATAATGTTAATAGCATTATTAATACCATTTAAATATTTTAAATAACCTTTTTGATAATCTTTTTCATTTACCCTTCTTAAGTCAATTTCCGAATAATCAAGATTGATTAATCTGGTTAAGATTAAACTTTCATCGCTATAATACATAAAATAAACTGAAGTCTTAAAGATATAAACATAAAGACTACTTAATTCATGGTGGTAAATGTCAAAATAAAAACTTGCGGGGACAATCTTTTTTAAACTAATATTAAAGTCACTATAAAAAGCTAATAAACGATCATTTACCTGTTTATTTAAAATCCAAACTTTATAAAACTTGTTTTGTTTATCTTTCTTTTTAATTATTGATAATTGAGGATTACGATACAAAACTAAATATTCTTTTTCCAAGCATTTATACATGTATTTGTTAGACTCAACAATAAAATAAATTTTATTGTTTCTGGTTTTATACTTAAGTAAAAAAACATCAATTTTTTCTTTTAACTCTTCTAAACAAAAAGATTCAAATGGTAATTCCGTCATCACTTCATTCTTTTCTTCACTTACAAATTCAAGCTTCCATAGTTTATTAACATATGTGATTAAAACTAAATATGTAGTCATCATAACCACCTCATAATTATTAGATCATCCTTTATACTATTTCTAAGATTAAAGATAATTTGATTTGATTTAATTTCATAGTTTGTAATCACATTATACTTTAATGTTAAACTGCTATTTAGTAAGTTATTAACTAAATAATTGTTTTCATACCTTATTAGTTCAACGTTATTACTACTTATAATAAAACCATTATCAATCTTATTAATCATAAGTTTAGCATTTGATAACTCAATATTTGATAGTAATCTAGTTATTTTTAACTTTTCTGATACTTCTTGATAGTCATTTGTCTTTAGAAAAGTTGTATTAATATTTTTAATTATTAAAAACGTAAATAGTGTTAATACTGCTGTTAAAGCTATATAACAAATGGTTTCTATTAAAGTTATTCCTCTTTCCATTCATCATCACCAACTAATTATACGTATTAACAAACCAAAAATAATGAAAAAACCGATTATATGTAAGATATAATCGGCTGTAAATTTCTAATTAAAATTAAATTTTAACCTTTTTTTAAATACTCATAAAATATTTTTAAATAAAAAAGGTGGAAAACCACCTTAATTTGATTGTTGTTCATTACCATATCTTAGAATTAACTCAATTTTGGAGTTTACTTCAAGTTTTCGGTAAATGTTTTTGTAATGGAAATTGACAGAGTCATATTTCATTCCAAGTTCTCCCGCAATTTGTCTTAGGGTCATACCTTCAAGTAAAAGTTGTAAGACAGCTTTTTCTTTAGGGGTAAGGACTTCTTCAGGATTAATAATTCGATAATGAGGTTGATTTCTTTCAATTTGACCTTTAATTGAATCTTTTGTATTGTAATCTTTTAAATATCCAATAACATTAAAGAAGATAAAGGTTAAAGCAAATAGCGTTGTTGCGATCATCATTATAAAACATAATACCTTCAAGTTAACATTTCTGAATGCTAGTCCAAAGAAGTTACCACTGATTGAGAAGCAAATGTAACAAAGAATTACATAGAATACTAATTCTTTATTAGCTTTATCATCGAGAATTTTACCTGTCATCATTAAGGCCAGAACATAACCTAAGGATGTACAAAAGCCAAAGCCAACATCGGCTGCTCGTCTAAAGAAACTTTGGTTTGCGAAATTGATGGGATTAAATAACATATTAAAGGTGCTTAATTGGTAAGCTCCAAATAGACCTACAAAATACATAATTAAGAGAATCATTATGGCGTTTTTTGAATATTTGAAAATACAAATACACATAATAAAACTAATAATAAAACCAATATAATATGTATATGAATAGAAAGTTCTGGTGTTACTAATATCTTTAGAGTGCGTTTGGTATTGAACGACTGAGCTAATTCCTTGATTTAAACAAATAATCAATAGTAAAGTAATTAGTACTGCTACTGAATATTTAGGAATAATTTCGCTCTTTCGATCATTAACAAAGATGTTTTTATTAATCATAAATGCGACAATTGTTACTAGTGCAAATAGAGTAATAGGAAAAGTTGTTTTTAGAAATTCAATTTCAATGACATTGTAAACAAAGGAATAACTAAAAAATAGTAAAATAATAACTAAACATAAAGATAATCTTTCTGATAAATCAAATGAATATAAAAATAAATTAATAGTAAATCCAAATAATGTACCAAATCCAAATCCTAAGAATGCTACTGCGACATAATTAAGCATTGAAGTATTACTTGAAAAATAATTAATGAATGCTCCGATAATTATTGATATAGGAGCAATATATTTCATTATATCAATATACTTAGGTGATATGTTAATAAAACTAACGATTGTCATAGTTAGTAATGGAACATATAAACATAATGATTTATATGCATCTACTACTTGGACTTCTTCACTATTATTAAACACATTAATGTATTGATAATAAAATGATACCGCCATCGTTCCAATAGCAAGAATTAATAATAATGAATTAAACGATATTCCTTTATAATATGTTTTACTCGATTCTTTTTTTCGATTTGATAATATACCTTTTATTTTGGTAAAAACATTTACTATTTTATCATCTTTTTGTGTCTTCATTTTTACCCTCCTACAGGTCGCTCATTAATTATATCATAAATACCACCTAAAAATCCAAAAAAGGCTTTTTTAAAACTACTTTTGGACGAATTTTGACTATATAAAAAGGAAAAGACCTTAATCTTTTCCCTTTATCCTAAAGCAATATCTAAAACCATCATTAAAGCAAAGCCGATGGCCGCACCTATTGTACCTATATTTGAGTGTTCACCATCTTGAGCTTCCGGGATTAATTCTTCTACTACAACATAGAACATTGCTCCTGCCGCAAAACTTAGTAAATAAGGTAAAAGCGGAACAATAAGGGAAGCAAGGAGGATGGTGATGATTCCTGCAATCGGTTCAACGACTCCTGATAATACGCCTAGTAAAAATGATTTAGGTTTACTCATTCCTTCTGCTTTTAAAGGCATCGAAATAATGGCTCCTTCGGGGAAGTTTTGAATCGCTATTCCAATCGATAATGCAAGAGCGGCTGATAACGAAATGTCAGCACCATTAGAGATTGCTGCCGCAAGAGTAACGCCGACTGCCATACCTTCAGGTACATTGTGGATGGTTACCGCAAGTAATAGCATTGTTGTTTTGGAAAAATGGCTTTTTACCCCTTCTGGTTTGTCACTTTTGACATGAAGGTGAGGTACTAAAACATCAATTCCTAGTAAAAACAAGATACCTACCCCAAAACCAACAAGAGCAGGAAGCCAAGAAAACTTTAGATCTTTTGACATCTCAATTGAAGGAATGATTAAAGACCAAACGCTTGCGGCAATCATCACTCCTGCTGCAAAACCCAACAAGAGCTTTTCAATTTTAGGGTTTATCTTATCTTTTAAGAAAAATACCATTAGGGATCCAAGAGAGGTTCCAAGAAGTGGTATTAATAAACCAATTATAATATTAATATTCATATATTTCTCCATTTGTTTAATTTCTATTAATATTATAATCCTTTAAGCTACTTTTGTCAAATATTAAATTGTTGATTCAATGATATTTGTTAAGTGATCACTGCGACAAAATGACGGAATCTTCTTGATTAAACGTTGATGATTAATTATTACCGTTTGTGGATAGTCAATATCAAAGTCAAAGGTAACATTTAGACGCTCAAGACATTTTTTGAAAGTCATATATTCAATATTACATATTGTCATTTTTCTTTTAATACTTCTTCCTACCTTATCCAACATACATTTAGTAAAGTTCCCCAGTAAATCCTCTTTTTTATACACATTTAAGATGATATATTCATTGTTTTGTAAAATATCCAAAAAATTATCAAAATTAAGTTCCATATTTATCCCCCTTTTTGAAATATTATAACATAAATGAATTGCGAAAAAATGGGAAATTTGGTATAATACTTAAAGAGGTGAAAACTATGGCTGTAGGTTTTATTTTTGAAGCAAACCCTTATCACTTTGGACACCGCTTTCTAATAAAGAAAGCTCAAGAACTCTATCCAAACGATCCTCTTGTAATGGTTACTTCAACATCATTTACAATGAGAGGAGAGACTTCACTTTATGATAAGTTTTCTAAAACCAATATTTATTTAAATGAAGGTATTGATTTAGTATTTGAACTCCCTATCTCTAAAACTTTACAAAGTGCTGATTACTTTGGTTATAATGCTGTTAAAATATTAAATCTTTTAAAAGTTGATAAGTTAGTTATTGGTTGTGAAACCGATGATATTACTATTATTGATAATTTATTTAATACTATTAATAGTGATGAGTATAACCAAAAGTTTAAAACAAACTTAAGTCTAAATCTAAGTTATAAACAAACCTTTAATAAAACTTTAGAAGATCTAAAAGTTGATGAATCTTTAATTAAACTTTTCTCTAAACCTAATATGACACTAGCTTTTCAGTACTATCAAGCCATTAAAAAGCTTAATTCTTCAATGAATTTAGTATTAATTAAGAGGACAAATGACTATTATGGTGAAAATTCCTCTAGTGATACTTTAATTGTAAGTTCGTCTTTTATTCGAAAAAAGCTTTTAAATGAAGAAAAAATTTGTCAATATTTGCCATATGAGTCTTTTAAAATCTCTCTCACAGCGGTTCAAAATAATTTGCGATTATTATTTATCTTTCAAACGATGAATTTATCTTACCTAAATGATGAGGAAGGAATCTATAATTACATCGTTAAAAATGGCGATTTTAGTAAAGATTTAACAAGTTTTGTTGATGAATTAAGTAATAAGAAATATTCTAAGAGTCGTCTTAGAAGAGTCATACTTTGGATAATCTTAAATGGTAATCTTGAAAAAAATGATGACTCTATCTATTTAAGACTTCTTGGATTATCAAAAAAAGGACAAACTTATTTAGGTCTTTTACCAAAAGAAATCAAACAACTGATTTTTTCATCACCTAATGAATTAAAAGAAATTAATAAAGACTTAAAGTTAGAGTTAAAAGCAACTAAATTATATGATTTAATTACAAATAACAATTTATATATTAATGAATATAAATTACCAATCAAGAAAGAAGGAATATAATGACATTATTTGATTTAAGAAAATTACTTGATGAAATTGTTGATCCAAGTAATAACCACACCCTCAAGGAGAATAACGCAATCAAACATCTTGCTTACAACGATGAAACTGGAGTTGTAACCCTAATTGTTCAGATTGAAAGCTTAGAACCAGAGTTTGAAAAACAGCTACAACGAAAGATCGCGGAAGTTGTTAAAATTAAAGCTGGTTACAAAGGATTAAAACTTCTAATGGAGGAAGCTAAAGTCGCAAAAAGCATCACTAAAAAGAACGCTATCTTTATCGGTGTCATATCAGGTAAAGGAGGAGTCGGAAAAAGTAGTGTTGCCGCGAACATTGCTTATCGAATGATGAAACGAAACTTAAAAGTTGGTATTATTGATGCTGACATTTATGGTTCAAGTATGCCAACCATTCTTGGAATGAAACATGAAAGTCCAAGATATAACGCTGAAAGAAAAATTCTTCCGCTTCATGCGATGAATATGGAAGTTATCTCTACAGAATTCTTTACCAATGAATCACAACCTGTAATTTGGCGTGGGGCCATGTTAAATAGTATGTTAAACCACTTCTTTTATGATGTTAAGTGGGCTGATGATACTGACTTTATCATTATCGACTTTCCACCAGGAACTGGCGATATCACTTTAGATGTAAAATCAATTGTACCAGAAACTAAAATGATTCTTGTTACAACCCCTCATCTTTCCGCATCTCATGTTGCGGTAAAAGCTGGACATGCAGCCGTAACTCTTGGTCATGAATTATTAGGGGTGGTAGAAAATATGGCTTACTATGTAAATCCCGTAAACCATGAGCATGAATACATCTTTGGAAAAGGTGGAGGCGTCGAAACTGCTAGAGCCCTTGGTACTGAGTTAATCGCCTCACTTCCAATCGCAAGACCTAAGAATGATACTGACCTTTTTGAAATTGATGAAGAAAACGGTCAAATCTATGATGGTATTGTTGACTATATTTTAATGAAGACTGGTAAAACAACAAAGAGTTAATTCCTAAATTTAGGGATTAACTCTTTTCTTTTTATTTATTTTAAATATATTTAATAATAATACTTTACTCCACTAGTTCAAATGTTTTAACTACTTTAGAGTTATTAAAATATTCTATTTTATATCTTTTACCAACTTCCATTTTTGTTTGTTGTCTTGCTATTTTAGGTGATTCTAAAATTAATTCTTGACCATCATATTCAAAAATTAAATGTCTTGAGCCGATAAACTCTCCTCTATTTTCAAATTTTGTATAGGTTGCTACTATTTGTGTAGTTTGTTGTTTTTCTAAATCATTCCAAAGCGGACCAGTTAATGATAAACAAAAAATGACTATTCCTATTAAAAATATATAAGTTATGATTTCAAGAATTTTCCTTTTCTTTTTTATAAAAAGGAATACAATAATTATTCCTATTAATATAGCAGCTAAAAATAAAGTTGCACCTAAAATTATCCATATATTTTTCATTTTATCATCCTCGCTTATGTTTAATTTTTTTAGTTTTTAAAAAAAAGTGAAACTAAATAGTTCCACTTTAAATGTCTTCAACAGAATCAGTAAATTCCGTTAGTGCGTTATTTAGCATTGCCCATTCTTCATCAGTTTCTACTTCAAATAATTGTAAGTTTTCACTGTTTTCTCCATCAAGGTTACCTTCGTATGAACTAGCGATTAACTCAATGTTTTCATCTTGAGCACTATCTTCTAGATAATACACTACGTAATTTTTTTTGAATTCTTTGGATTCAACAAGAAATAAGATGTTATATACTTGTTCTTTTCCATCCATTCCTTGAAGAATAATTTGATTATTAGTTGTTTTTATTTCACTCATAGTAATTATTCATGGTGATGATGATGTTCATGATGATGGTGGTGATGGCAACAACAATCATCGTCATCGTCTTCTTCACATTCGTCGTGATCACATTCATCATGTTCACAACAACAATGTTCATCTTCATCCATTTCATCTTCATATTGACCTACTGCTTCTTCAAGCATAGCCCATTCTTCATCTGTTTCAACTTGTGAAAGTTCACCAGTTCCATCTTCACCTTCTGTATAGATGGCAGCCATTAATTCGATTTGTTCTGAATCATCTTCTTCCATTGATTCTAGTGGATAGAATACAACGTATTTCTTTCCAAATTCTTCAGAATCTAAAGTGAAAAGAATTTGACATAACTTTTCATTTCCTTCGCCATCAATAATTGTTAATTGACCATCAGTTGGTTGAATTTTACTCATTTGTTTGTCTCCTTTTATTTCTTTTTACTGTCTAAATAAGATTGTAGAATTAAAGTTGCTGAAAGTGTATCTACTTTCTTTTTTCTTTTCTCACGACTAAGATCAAAAGAAATCATTATGTTATTGACTTCAACTGATGTTAGACGTTCATCATATAATATAACTTCTTTACCAGTTGCCTCTTCAAGCATTTTTTTGAATTCATAGACGTATTCTGCTTGAGGACCAATGGTTCCATTCATATTAATAGGATGACCTAGTACCACTTTATCTACTTTCTTCTCATTCATTACCATTATAACACATTCTAAACATTTTTGCAAATCTTTCTCTCTAAAACGTATGGTTCCATATGAGGTTGCGATAGTTTCAGTAGGATCTCCAATGGCAATTCCACATGTTCTATTTCCAAGGTCTAATCCAATGTAACGCATTACTTAATCAATTCCTTTACTTTAAGAATAGCTTCATCAAGTTTTGTGACATCTCGACCACCTGCTTGAGCGAAGTCTGGTCTTCCGCCACCATTACCACCAGTGATGATTGCGGCTTGTTTTACAAGGTTACCACACATAATATTATTACCTTTAGATTTAGCGATAAAGACAATTTTTCCGTTATTGACATTCGCAATAAATACTACTGAATTATCATATTTGCTAGAAAGTTTATCAATGATATCTTTTAATACTTCATTATCATAGTCTTTAGTTTTAACAACAATCGCATTAATTCCATTGATAGTGTATAGTTCATTAGTAAATTCATCTAAGTTGGAAGTGTTTTGAGCACGATATAAGTTTTCATAAGCCTTTTCAAGTTCTTTGACAGCATTACGTGCTTTAACAAGTTCTTCACGATATGTTAAGATATCTTGATAGCTTCCTGTTAGTTTTGGTTTAATGATTACATTAGATGTTAGGTTAAATCCCTGTTCTTTAGCCATTTGTAAGATGTTTTTACGTTTTTCTTCTAAAGTTTGGAAATCTTGGATTGCTCCTTTTAAATGTTCAGTAAGTTGGGTATTGATTCCATCTTTAGTGGCAGCTTCAATTCTAAAGATACCTGATCCTTTGGATTCAATCGATGTGATTGCAAACTTCTTGATTTCTGAAGTATTAGATACATGAGTACCACCACAAAGTTCTTTACTAAATCCCATTTCAACAAGTCTAACTACTTTACCATATTTTTCACCAAAAACAGCTTGAGCACCAAGTTTCTTGGCTTCTTCTAAAGATGTAACGATAGTTTTTACTTCATAATGTTTGTTAATAGCTTCATTAACAATTTGTTCAATCTTTAATAACTCTTCATTTGTTAGATTTTCATAGTTATTAAAGTCAAATCTTAAGTATTCATCACTTACTAAACTTCCTTGTTGAATAACATGACTTCCAAGTACCATTCGTAAGGCTTCATTTAGAAGGTGGGTAGCAGAGTGATTGCATGCAACATTTAGACGGAATTCTTCATCTACTTCAAGAGTTACAACTTCATCTTGTTTTAGTTCAACATCTTTCATATCAATCATATGAGCATGTTGACCATTAGGGAAACAAATAGTGTTTAAGACATTAAATACTTCATCATGGTAAATGATAGTACCTTGATCACCAATTTGACCACCCATTTCTCCATAGAATGGAGTTTTGTCAAATAAAGCAATTACCATACCACTAGCCGCAGAAACTTTATGACCATCTTTAAAGATTCCAATTACTTTAGAGGTTGATGATAAAGTGTCATAACCAACAAATACTGATTCATCTTTAAAGTGCATGTATTCTTCATTTTGGGTATTCATTGATTGTAAGCCACTTCTTGCACTTCTTGCTCTTTCTTTTTGTTTTTCAAGTTCATCTTTAAAGCCTTCAAGGTCAACAGTATAGTTATTATCATTGGCAGCTTCAACTGTTAGTTCAATTGGGAAACCAAAAGTATCATATAGTAGGAAAGCATTTTGACCACTTATTACTTTAGTGTCTTCACAGGCTTTCATTATTTCAGTAAGACGCTTTTCTCCTGATTCTAGGGTTTTTAGGAAATTTTCTTCTTCAATTTTAACAAGTTTGGTAATGATAGCTTCTTTTTCTACGAGGTAAGCATAGAAACTCTTCATGTTTTCTACTACCACATGAACAATTTTATATAAGAATGGTTTATTGATACCTAGTTTTCTACCCATTCGAACAGCTCTTCTTAAGATTCTACGTAGTACATAGCCTCTACCTTCATTAGATAAGATGGCTCCATCAGCAAGTGCGAAGGTAACACTTCTAATATGGTCGACGATTACTCTGAAGGCCATTTTTTGTTCTTTATCACATGTATCATACTTAATTCCTGATAATTCTTCTACATACTTAATCATCGGCATGAAAAGGTCAGTTTCATAGTTGGTTTCCACCCCTTGGAAAACACAAGCAAAACGTTCTAAGCCGCCACCAGTATCAATGTTTTTTGATGGAAGTTCAGGATAATCAGCTCTATCAAGTCCTGGAGTTGAATTATATTGACTAAATACAATATTCCAAATTTCAATGTAACGATCATTTTCAATATCATCTTGTAATAACTTAATACCTAAGTTTTCTGGATCATACTTTGTTCCACGGTCAAAGAAGATTTCGGTATCAGGTCCACATGGTCCTTCACCAATTTCCCAGAAATTATCAGCAATCGGAACTAAATGAGATGGTTGCACGCCAAGGCTTACCCACTTATTGTAAGTATCTAAATCTTCAGGGTAGTATGTGATGTAAATTAAATCACGAGGAATACCAAACCATTTTTCATCAAATAGTAGTTCGTTTGCAAACTCTAAAGCTTCATTTCTAAAGTAATCACCAATTGAAAAGTTACCTAACATTTCAAAAAAAGTGTGGTGTCGTGCAGTCTTACCTACATTTTCAATATCATTAGTACGAAGAGATTTTTGAGCATTACATAGACGTGGGTTTTCTGGAACTTCACGACCATCAAAGTATTTTTTTAGAGGAGCAACCCCAGCATTAATCCAAAGTAAGGTTGGGTCATCAACAGGTACTAAAGATGCACTTGGTACTATCTTATGTCCATGAGATGCGAAAAAATCTAACCATAATTGTCTTATTTCATAACTTTTTAAATTTTTCATGTTTTCTTTCCTTTCATCATAATAAAAAAAGCCGCTCCATAATAGGAACGACTTTTAAACTCGCGGTACCATCCTAATTTATAATTAATTATTACTAATTAACTATACTCTCAATGTCGCTGTAACGGGCAAACCCGGGAAGGATTAGTTCCACTCTAAAGGAGCTTCAATATCAATATTTCTGATTTTTCACCAACCAATCAGTCTCTTAAAAATATTTGATATTTACTAGTCTTTATTTACGTTTTAATTATGCAGCTTCTTCATTAGAAGGGTTAGCTTCTTGTTCAGATGCTTGTTCTTCTTTAGCACGTCTCTTAGCTTCTTCTTTTTCAGCTTTTCTGCGGGCTGCTTCTTCAGCTCTTTCGGCTTTTCTTCGTGCCATTTCTTCTTCTTTTAAAGCTTTCTTACGAGCAATTTCTTCTTCCTTAATTCTGATACGTTCAGCTTCCTGATCTTCTAAGAACTTAATTGAATTTTTGATGATAGTCTTTAATTCTTTTTCATCTAATTCACTCTTATTAGTGATCTTGAACCATTCTTCACCTTTTGGTGATGTTGCTTTAACCACGATGTTTGGATATTTAATAATTAGTGGGTAAGCATTTTCTTGTGTAGCACAGAATGTTAAACGATAATCATTGCTTGTAGATAGAGCAACTAAGAATAATTTCTTACCTAGATAGAATTTATATTGATTTCCTTTTGCGTTAGGAACAACTTTAATTTCTTTATCAGGAATGTTAGAAGCAAATTTAACCATCTTATCAAATGATGGCTTGAATACTTTCTTCTTAGCCTCAGCTTTGGCTTCTAGATTTACTAAGTATTCATATGATTTAGTAATGATTTCTTTTAAGATTTCACCTTTGATATCACCTTTATTAGTGATCTTAAACCAGTTATCTCCTTTTGGTGAGTTAGGTTTAACGATTGCACCAGGAACACGGTTTAATAATTTCATTGCATAACTATTTTTAGCAAGGAAAGTGATACGATAATCACTATTAGTTCTTTGCATAATTAAGATTAATTTCTTATTGTAATATAGTTTATGCATTGTTTCTTTACTATTTGGAACCGCCTTGATATCAGGGCTTTGAGCTAAAGCATGACCTAATAATTCATCATATGATGGTTTAATTACCTTCATTGGTTTAGGTTCAGGTTTAGGTTTTTCCACAACTGGAGGAGCAACTTCTTTAATAACTTCAATTACTTCAGGAACATATTCGCTCTTTTCTTTTTCAAATTGTTCTTGATTTTCTTCAAGTTCTTTTTGAGCTTCCTCTAATTGTTGTTTAGATTCTTCAAGTTCTTTTTGAGCAACTTCAACATTTTCTTTATGATTGTTAAGTTCTTCTGCTTTAGCCTCAAGTTCAGCTTCTTTTTCTGCAAGTTCTGCCTCACGAGCTTTAAGAGCTTCTGCTTCTTCTTGGGCTTTAGCTTCTCTTTCTTCAAGTTCTTTCGCTTTTGCTTCAAGTTCAGCTTCTTTAGAATTTAAAGTTTCTTCAGTTTCTTGAAGTTCTACTTCTTTAGCACTTAATGCTTCTTCTTTTTCTTGAAGTTCTGTTTCTTTAGAATTTAAAGTTTCTTCAGTTTCTGCAACTTTAGTTTCCGCTTCTTCAAGTTTAGCTTTTTCACTTTCTAGTTCTTCTTGTAAAACTTTAAGTTCTTGTTCTTTTTCTTGAAGTTCTGCCTCATGAGCTTTTAGAGATTCTTCAGCTTCTGCCATTTCCGTCTTAGCATTTTCTAAGGCTTGTTTTTCTTCTTCAAGTTTAGCTTGTTCGTTTTCTAAAGTTTGAACTTTTTCAGCTAATTCTTGTTCTTTTAATGTTAATTCTTCTTGAGCTTTTTGAAGTTCACTTTCTGATACGTTCATTTGGTTAGTACGTTCTTCAAGTGCTTTTTGTTCTTCTTCAAGTTTAGCTTGTTCATTTACTAATTCTTGATGTCTTGCTACAAGAGCTGCTTCTTTTTCTTCAAGTTCTTTACTACGAGTAGCAATTGATTCTTCTGCATCATGAGCTTTTTGAGTTGCATCTTCTAATTGTTTCTTAGATTCTTCAAGTAAAGCACTTGCAGAACGTAATTGTTCTTCTTTTTCTTGTAGTTCAGCTTTAGCTTTTTCAAGTTCTTCTTTTTCTTGAGCTAAGGCATTTTCTTGAGCGGCATATTGAATTTGAACTTCACCTAAGACAATTTGTAATTGAGCAAGTCTTTCTTGTAAAGCAAGAAGTTTTTCGCGATATTTTTCTTCTTCTTGATTAGTTGATTCTTCACTAGTAAGTTCAGCAATACGATTTTCAAGAGCAGCTTTTTCAGCTTTTAAGTTTTCAACTTCTTCAACAGCAACCGCATGAATGCCAAGTTGACCTTTACTATATTTGAATAAGTTTTGAAGAATGTGTAATTCTGCTTTGTCATATTCACGTTTATGCATTGACATGAATTCTTCGATTAAAGCTTTCTTTGATTCTACTTGATATTCAGGATTTGCTTTATATAAACGAATCAATGATAAGACTTGAACAGCACCAACAAACAAACTAACTACTACCATCATAACTGGAAGTAAAGCTGTTGTTAATTCAAGGGATTCAAGAGCAGTATATTTATGACCAATTGAATTGCCTAAGCATAAAAGGCCAAAGTAGAATACCGCGATTAATGCATCAACTAACATCATTTCATTCTTACTAAATGTAATAACTGCACGATAGAAGAAATGAGTTAAAAGACCAACAGCGATTGTTAATGCACTTACAAAGATTACCATCCATAGCCATCCCATAATTGAGGCATATGGAGCAGCACTACGTGTAAGCATTAATAAGGTGTTAACAAGAGTTGCGAAAGCCACAACAAATAGTGGGAAGTAACTTGCAACAGTTGTATATCTTAAAGTAGGTCGATAATTACGGAACTTATCACTAAGGTTAATTAGATAAAATACCAAAGCAATTAGTGGTAATACCCATACTTTTAGTACAATTTCAGCACCTAAAACTTTTTGTGTATTCCAAGGAATAACAATTGCAATAGCAAAGGCAATGGAAATCATACTAGTAATGAACATAAATTTCTTTTCACGATTATTTATCATAATACTATTTCCTTCCTTTCACTATTTTTGCTCTTCTTCTTGAGGATTAGTATTTGCTTTTTCCGCTTCTTTTAAAGCTTTTTTAGCTTCACGGCGTTCTCTTGCAATTCTTTCTTTTTCCGCTTTTTGGGCAGCTTCAATTTCTTTATATGTCGCAAGGGAGTTAACAATTAATCCTTTTAAGAATGCTCTTTCAAGATCACCTTTATTAGTAACCTTAAACCAGTTGTCACCTTTTGGTGAAGTAGGCTTAACAACTACACCAGGGTAATCATTGATTAATTCAATAGCTTGATCAGTAGGAGCTAAGAATATAATACGATAATCATTATTTGTTTTTTGTGTTACTAAGAACATCTTCTTATTGTAATAGAACTTATGTTGTGTACCAGCAGCATTTGGAACAACATTAATTTCTTCACCATTAATCTTAGAACCCATATTTACAATTTCTTTGTATGAAGGCTTGATAGCTTTCTTAGGTTCTGGTTTAGCCTCAGGTGTGGTTGCGAAATCATAAGATTTAGTAATTACTTCTTTTAAGATTTCTTCTGATAAGTCACCTTTGTTAGTAATCTTAAACCAGTTTTCACCTTTTGGTGTATTAGGCTTAACGATTGCTCCTGGAATCTTATTAATTAATCCTAATGCATAATTAGATTTAGCTAAGAAAGTGATACGATAATCACTATTAGTCTTTTGCATAATTAAGAATAATTTCTTACCAGCTGTTAGTTTATGCATTGTTCCTTTAGGATTAGGATTAACACTGATGTTTTCACCAAGTTTAGAAGCAAAATCTAATAAGTCTTCATATAATGGTTCAATAACCTTTACAACCTTTTCTTTTGGTTCTTCACGTACAGGTTCACTAACTTCTGGAGTGGTTTCTGTAAGTTCAGGTTGTGGTTCTTCCACTTCTTCTGGTTGTTCTTCAGTTGGTTCTTCTTCTACAGGTTCAACTGGTTGTTCTTCAGTTGGTTCTTCCTCAGGAGAAGTTTCTTCTACAGGTTCTTCAACGATTGGTTCTTCTTCCCATTCATCATCGTAATGTTCATCAAAATATTCTTCAAAGTCATCCATGATATCGTTATAAGCTCGATTGTATTCAGCTTTAACTAAGTTTTCATAGTTTCTTTCAAACATTTCTGGATTTACATAAATACTACGATTATCTTTCTTCATCATCTTGTAAATACGAGAACATAAAACGATGACTGAAACTAAAGAAAATACATATAAGAAGAAAAGTAAGACATCACCTTTACCGATAAATCCTTCTTCAGCTGCAAATAAATCAACATATGATTTATCAACTCTCCATGCAACTAAACAGAAGCATAAAGTTATTACAAATAAGACACAGTCAAATATAACTGTACCTACAAGGTCTAAACGAAGGATCATATTTGGAAGGAAAGGAAAAGCAATAATTGTAAACATTAAATATAATACAAGAAGTACTATCACAACACTCCAAACACTAAATCCTAGTGGTTCATAACTGTAAGATAAAGTATGAATAATGAAGACTAAGATGCTAGTTAAATATGAGATAATTGGAAAATAACTCATTACATTAACTACTTTAGAACGATCTAGACAATCTTCAATTTCTTGATATTTTTTTACATTTGCAAATACAGATAACGCAATTACAACAAGAGGGAAAATAATTAGTTTGATAATTAGTTCTGTTGATGCGACAGTATCTATATTGCTTTCATTGCACAAAAATGATAACGTGCGAAAAGGTATGAAAGTAACTATTCCAATAATCATTACCAAAATGGCACTCACATACATATAAATTTTTTGTCCTTTTGTTAACATACATTCACTCCCTTATAAAAGTTCTCGTACTCTTTTATATTTATATATACATAATTATACGCATTTATTATATCATAATCGGATATTTTTGTAAAACAATTTATACTTATTTTTTTATTTTTTTACTTATTTTAGTTATTTTTTTTATGTTTTATTAGTGTTTGAATAATTGAAAGAACCGGTACAGCTAAAAGCATTCCCATTAATCCGAAAATATTTCCTAGTAAAGTTACAAAAAAAATTAAGATTATTGGGTGTGATTTTACACATTTACTTTCGATTTGGGGAGTAATAAAGTTACTTTCTATAAACTGAATAATGATGATATAAATGATTACTGGGATTAGTTTGATTGGGTTTGTACCAAGAACAAAGATGCCAACGATTAATCCCCCAATTAAAGGACCAACATAAGGAATGATATTGGTGAAACCAATAATAATTCCCCAAAGAAGTGATAACTCAAGTCCCATAATTCTAAAGGCAATCATACTGATAACACTCATAATAATCATAATTATAATGACCCCTCGAAAGTATGCTCTTAAGGTATAGTCTAGTTCTTCAAAGATCGGGATGACATCTTCTTTTTTCTTTTCAATTATTATTTTTTTTATTGATTCAATAATTTTATGATACTCAACTAAAAAATATAACGTTAGAACTATTGTAATACCAAAAGTAGTAAAATAGGAAAATATGCTTTGGAAAATTTTTACAAATTTTTGAATAAATGAATTAAAATTAGTATCTATTAATTCTAATATCTTAGTAGTCGAAAGTTTGAATTTAGTTGAATCCAAATTTACTTTTATACATACCTTATCAATTATATTGTTTAGATTATCAATGTAGGTAGGAAGATTTTCGATAAGTTTGGTTATCTCTTTGGTGATGGTCGGTATTAAAAGAACAATAAAACCAACAAGAATTAATACTATCAAAAGGACAATAAAAAAGGAAGTAAAAATTCTTTTGATTTTCTTCTTTTCAAAGAAATCAACTAGCGGATTAAAAACAAAAGCTATGATAAAACTAACAATAAAAGGAAGCAAAAAGACTAAAATGTAAATGATTAAATCTTTTATTTTAGGAAATAAATAAATGATTAAAATAAAAATTAATAAGCCTAAAATTAGTTTAATCATTCGATTTAGTAATCTATCCATAAAATCACCTCTTCTTATTTTGTACATTTACCTTTGTTTTTAAACCTTGAGTTGTAATTTAAATGACAAAAATGTAAAAAATTAGTATAATATCACACTGTACGAAAAAGGAAGATGATTATGACTAATGAAATTGATTTGACTACGGGATCCCTTTGGAAAAAGATTTTTTTATTTAGTTTACCACTGATAGCATCTAACATTTTACAAGTATTATTTAACATGTCTGATATCGCAGTGGTAGGTAAATTTTCTGGCGACATTGCACTTGGTGCTGTTGGTTCAACCACCATTTTAGTAACCTTATTTACAGGATTTCTAATTGGAATTGGTAATGGTGTTAATGTATTAATCGCTAAATACATCGGGGAAGAAGATAAACAAAGTATTAAGATTGGCGTTTTGACATCATTAATTACTTCAATTATTGTAGGACTTATTATCTTAGTTTTAGGAGTAAGCCTTGCGAGATTCTTTTTAAATATCATTGATACTAAAGATGACTTAATTGATGGCGCTACTTTGTACCTTCGCATTTACTTTTTAGGTATGCCCGCCCTTGCGATTTACAACTGTGGATGTGGTATTTATAGTGCCTCAGGGAACACCAAAAGACCCCTAATCTACTTGTTCTTAGCAGGTATTATTAATGTGATTTTAAATCTCTTTTTTGTGGTAATATGTCATATGAGTGTTGAAGGAGTAGCTATTGCGAGTATTATCTCTCAGTATATTTCAGCAACTCTTATTGTAATATCTCTAGCCAAAGAAAAATCAAGTTGTAAATTAATATTTAAAGATAATAAATTTAATATTGAATGTTGTATTAAAGTTTTAAAACTTGGCATTCCTTCTGGATTTCAAAATTCTATTTTTGCGATTGCCAATCTCTTTATTCAAAAAGGTGTCAATAGTTTTGACTCCATCATGGTAGAAGGAAACTCCGCCGCAACCAACTTTGATGCTTTAATCTATGATGTTATGGCAGCTTTCTATATGGCATGTTCTAGTTTTATCGGTCAAAACTTTGGTGCAAAAAAGAAAAAACGTGTTATTAACACTTACTTTATAACTCTTATTTATTCATTCTGTTTTGGAGCCATTCTTGGTATTCTCCTTCTTCTTTTTGGAAAGGAATTCTTAAGAATCTTTACTTCAAGTGATGTTGTCATTGAGGCTGGACTAAAACGTATTAGAATTATGGCTTTATCATATATGGTTTCTGCCTTCATGGATAATACGATTGCGGCATCTAGAGGACTTGGTAAAACCATTGTTCCAACAATCATTGTAATCATTGGCTCATGCATATTTAGAATAGCCTGGATTTATACTATTTTCGCATATTTCCACACAATTAAATCACTTTATCTTTTATATATCTTTTCATGGTCGACTACAAGTATCTTTGAAATCATTTATTTCATTTTTGTTTATAAAAAGACCTTTAAAGATTATAGCAGCGAAGAAAATACCCTTGTTACATGTTAACAAGGGTATTTATTTTATTAATAATTCATTTAGTTATTACTCTTACGGTTGTAAAGAATTAGTAATAATCTAAATACTTCAAGGAATAGCCATACAACATTAATGGTAATACCAAAAGCAGCTGACCATTCATACTTTTTATCAACACCAGCTTCAACAATTCGATTAGCATTGTCAAGACTTGCGACTACATAAAGACTTGCGAGAATCACACATACTACACTTATAATTAAGCCAATTGTTGAGTTACTTCCAAATACAGTATTAACAAACTCTGGATTGAAAAGACCAATGATACCTACGACTAAGGAACCAATGACGATACCTAAACCAGCTGCAAGGATGAATGCACGGAATTTTTGACCAACTTTGATAACCCCAGTTGAATAAAGTATGCATGCACCAAGGAAGATAGCTACTGTAATAATTAAAGCAAGACTAGCAAGAGCGATACCGTCACCAGGAATAGCAAACTCTAAGATACCAACTAAGGCACCTATAATTAAGCCTTCACTAATTGAATATGGTATTGACAAAACTTTAGTTGTTGATGGAACAAAGCAAATAATTAATTGAAGAATAAAATTCAAAATGTAAGCACCAATATAAACATATAATACGCCTGCCCCAAATACTTCAATTAAACGAACGATGTTAAGCATTACTGCAATCGCAGTTATAAATACAAAGCCTAGCATCATTGTGCTTTTTAAACCAATTCCTTTTGTTGTTGCGACATTTGATGTTTGTTCTCCAAGAGTCGCCTTTTTAAAAGCATAATTACTTCCTAAATTCATTTTTTTATCCCCTTTCTATATATTTCATTTATATTATACACTAAAAACCTTAAACATAATATAAATTATGCATATTTTTTAAAGAAGTGTATCATTATCAGGTAATTCATCTAATACTCCAAGTGTTTTTAAACGAGCATATTGCTTTTTATTTACTGATGTACGATATTCAAAATCAGCTTTTGAAGTAAATGAATGACGATTTCTTGCTTCCACAATTGATTCCGCAACGGTTTCTCCAAGGGATTCTACTGCGATAAATGGTAGGTACAATGATTTTTTATCCTCAGAGATAACGAAATCAGAAGCAAGTGACTTTTCAATGTTAATTTGTTTAAACGTATAACCTCTTAAAACCATTTCTAAAGCAATGTATAAAACTCCTAAAAGGTCAGTTTCTTTATTTGATAGAGCATCTTTTTTAGCAATTCGTTCTTCTAGTTCCGTTATTTTATTTCTAATGGCATTTCTTCCCGCTGCAAAGATTTCTGGATCAAATTCTTTAGCACGCTTAGAAAAGAATGCCGCATAATAATATATTGGTCGATGAACTTTAAACCATCCAATACGAAGGGCCATAATTACATAGGCGGTCGCATGAGCTTTTGGGAACATATACTTAATGCGTTTACAGCTATAAATATACCAATCGGGAACATTATATTTTAACATTAATTCTTCTTGTTCTTTCTTTAAGCCTTTACCCTTACGAACTCCTTCCATAATGGTGAAAGCATCATGAGCAGGAAGATTTTTTTCCATTAGATATAACATAATGTCATCACGACATCCGATTAATTCACTAAATTCAACTTTTGGATAAAGAGGATTAATTCCCTTAAATAGTTCTTCCGCATTTCTTCCCCAAACATCAGTACCATGAGATAGTCCTGATACTTTGATGATATCAGCGTAAGTTTTTGGTTTGATGGTTTCAAGCATTCCACGTACAAACTGGGTACCAAACTCTGGCATTCCTCTTGTACCACTTGATAGTTTATCCATATCATCACCATTAATCTTTAAAGCTTCTTTAGAACTAAATAATGATAAAACATCAGGATCTAAGAAAGGGATGCCATCAACCGTATTAAATGGGAATAAATCAGGTTCTTGATGAACAAAATCCATTAATTGTTTGATTACGGTTGGATCATCGTGACCAAGAATATCAAGTTTTAATAAATTACTTTCAAAACTATGATAATCATAATGAGATGTACGCCAACCAAGGTCATCAATTTCATCAGAGTCAACTGGAGGGTATTGAACAGGAATAATATCGGTATATTCAATAGTGTCTGGTACTACAACAATACCACCCGGATGTTGACCAGTAGTCTTTTTAGATCCAGCAATAAATGAAGCAATACGTTCAATTTCCGTTTTTCTAATTTTAATATTTCGATCACTATAGTAATCTCTTGTATAAGCAAAGGCCGTTTTATCCATGACAGTAGATACGGTTCCAGCTCTAAAGGCATTATCAAATCCAAAGGTTTCTTGACAGAAAAGATGAGCTTTGGCTTGATATTCACCAGAGAAGTTTAAGTCAATATCAGGAACTTTATCTCCTTTAAAGCCAAGGAAAGTTTCAAAGGCAATATCAATACCATTTTTTTCTAACTTCTCACCACAGACTGGGCAATTAGCATCTGGAAGGTCAAAACCAACCGAAACTTTTCTTAGTTTTTCTAAGAATTCATCACTGACTGGCATATGGTATCTTTCTTGTTCTTCTTTCGTTAGTTTGAAAGCATGGAAATGACAATGTGGACAAACATAGTGAGGCTTTAAGGCATTAACTTCCGTTATTCCCATCATGGTCGCAACAAAACTTGAACCAACAGAACCTCTACTACCAACAACATATCCTGCATCATTTGAATTCTTAACAAGAAGATGAGAAATGAAATATACCGATGCATAGCCATGGCCAATGATGGCATTTAGTTCTCTTTCTAAGCGTTCTTGAACATAGAGTGGTAAATCTTCCCCATATTTAGCACGTGCGGTTGCGAAAGAAATGTCGTGAACAGCTTCTTTCATCGATGGAACTCCAATTTTTTGCATGAAGTCATCACGCGGAACATATAGTTCTTTAGGGAATAGTGGAAATGATTCAATCATATCACTAATTAAATTAGAATTCTTTACAACTATTTCATGAGCAAGATCAGCAGGCAAGAAAGAGAAAGCATCTAACATTTCGGTAGTTGATCTAAAATGCATATCTAGTGGTTTATGTTTTGATAATGGATGTGGTCCTCCACCATTTGGACGTGCCACTGCAAGATAGATGCTACGATATTTGGAGTCTTCTTCAATTAAATGATGAACATCCCCTGTCGCAACAACAGGAATATTTAAGTCATGACCAGCACTAATGATTTTCTTAATTACATCTTGAATAATGTAATCACGATTCTTTTCTGTTTCGTTTTCAAACATCCAGTAATAACATGCTGGTGGTTGAACTTCAAGATAATCATAATATGCCGCTTTTTCTAGAAGTTCATAGTATGGTCGTTCATAAGCGGTAATAAAAATGTCACCATTAGCACAGCCACTACCAATGAGAATTTCTTCACGATATTTATCTAGGACACTTCGATATACAAGAGCATCTTTATTAAAATGCGTTGTATGAGCATCAGATAATATTTTATAAAAGTTCTTTAATCCTACACGATTTTTTACAAGGATACATAAATGGAGTGGACGTTTTGATTTAGCAAGGACATCACGATTAATGAGACCATTCAAATCTTGATAGTCAAATACCTTCTTTTGGAATAAATCACTAAGCATGCGGTTAAAGACATTAGTTGTCGTCTTCGCATCATGGATAGCTCTATGTTGTTGTTCGATTTCAACTTTCAAGTATTTAGCTATCGTTTCTAGTTTGTAGTTTTTTGGCCCTCCCATATATAAGGTTCTCGCAAGATCTAGGGTATCAATACAAGGATATTGGGGGATTGATAAACCTAATTTACTAGCGGTATCATAGACAAAACCTGTATCAAAGTCGGCATTTTGAGCAACTAAGACAGAGCCTTTGATAAATTCTAAGAAGTCTGGAAAGATTTCTTCAATATATGGAGCATCTTGAACAGTCATATTCGTAATGCTTGTAAGTTCACTAATAAAGGTAGAAATCTGAGTCTTAGGCTTAACAAAACTCATAAAGGTATCAATTATTAAACCATCTTTTAGTTTTACGGCTCCAATTTCAATTATTTCATTATAATTTACGCTAAGCCCCGTGGTTTCAAGGTCAAAGATAACATAGGTTGCGGTTCTTAAATCAATAGATTCTGAGTAGGGATGCGTAATTCTAAGGGCCGTATCATCCACATAGTAGGCTTCAACCCCCGCAATTGGTTTAATATTTTTCTCAGCACAAAGCTTAAAAAAGTCTGGTAAAATATGGCAGTTAGCATGATCAGTAACCGCTAAGGCCGTATGACCATATCTTACTGCTTGGTCAACATACTCATCAACATTTAAAATACTATCTAAAACAGACATCTTAGTATGAGCATGGAGTTCTACTCTTTTTTCTTCGGCACTATCAAAGCGTTGTCTAGAGGCATCAATTCCACATACAATGATTGAGTCACACATGATAACCACATCTTTTGCGAAATCATCCCATTGGATACTACCTCTAATAACTAATCGTTTACCTGGTTTGATGTCTTTTTCAAAAACATTTTTATCAGCCTCACGGTAGAAACGTTTAATTATAACTGAGTCTGTATAATCAGTAATTATTCCTTCAAATAAATTAAATTCACGACCATCTTTGGTTTTGATTTCTTTTACTTCGGCTTTTACCACAACTCCAGTTACTTCAACTTTATTAGTAAATCTAGTTTGTTTAAATTCTTCTACTTCAATACTAGAAAATGGTACTTCATTAAGAAGAATGGTAATTGCCTGATTTGATTTAGGTCTTGTGTAAGTTGAATGCTCTTCACTTGCTTGAGCTTCGGCTTTTTTCTTTTGGTACATTTCAATACTTTTAGCTTCGTTTTGATCAAGTGTTCTTACCATTTGTTCATGGTGAACTTCTTTAATTGAAACCTCATCTGCATTAATTTCCGTTGTAAGGAGAATTTTACTAAAACCATAGTTTACAAGAAAAGCATTTAAAAGTGGTAAGTGTTCATCTACTACTTTTTTATCGTCAACCGATGGAACTTCAATGATAAACTTATTACCATCTAGTCGAGATGGAAATGTAAAAAGTGAAGTTATCGTTGCTTTTTTAGTTTTACAAATATCAATACCTGCTTGATAATACTTAAATAAAAGGTTGTAATCATTATTAATACTTTCATCACGATAACTTACGGTATATAAAACTTTCTTGACATCATAACTTTCAATTAAGTTGGCACTAATCTTATCTAAGGTTTCTTTTAAGATATCCCAAGGTATCACACGATCAAATAATAAACATAATCGCCATGAGCTATCGCTTTGTCTAACCTTTACACAAGTTATATCACCAGATGAAGTATACTCATTAGGTTCAACTTTAGCATTTGATAACATGCTAAGCCATTTTTCACTAGCCATTTTTAACTTCCCCTTTCTTATAAATCTTGATTATTTTCAATTATTTTTATTTCTATAAATCCTTCATCAGTAGTTGGAGGAATGATTTTTTCTCCATATGAACTAATGACTTCGGTTGGTAGGTATAATTCATTAGAAAGAGTATTTCTTTTCGTAACTCTTTCAATGCACTTACTTACATCAGTTTTAAAAAAATATGCTATTTTTTGGTATTTTACATGATACTTGCTAAGTTCTGTATCAAACCTAGCACGTACTTTAGGAGTAATATTAGTGGCATCAAAGATAATATCTTGATTATTCTTTATAATTTCTGCACATAAACGGTATACTTCAGGCCAAACTTTGGTTTCATCAAAGTCAGGATGTAACATTCTTACTACATCACTTGATACTATAACATAGTTATGTTCTTTTGATAAAGAGCTTGCGAAAGTTGTTTTACCACTTCCTGGTATTCCAATCATCATGTGTACAGTTGCCATATTTATTCTCCTCATTTTGTAAAAACAATATAATTAATTTTATCAAATTTTGTCGTTTGTCGCAAGAAAATAACTAATCTTTTTAAAGCAGTAAATCTTCGATATTATAAACTTTTGTCGCAAGTTTTTCTAAGAACTCTCTTTCATGAGTCGCAAAGATAATTGTACCTTGATATTTCTTTAAAGCAGCTAATAAATCTTCTTTTGCATCCTTGTCTAAATGGTTAGTTGGTTCATCAAGAATTAAGATGTTAGCTTTTTTCATCATTATTTTACATAATTTTAGTTTTGCTTGTTCTCCCCCACTTAAAGTTTTGATGGGTTGAAGGGCCATCGCTCCAGTTATTCCACATCTCGCAAGAGTTGTTCTAATATCTTTTTCTAACATATTAGGGTAAATATTAGAAATCTCTTGTAAGGGGGTAAGATTCGGATTTTCAAAATGATGTTCTTGTTCAAAATAAGCAATTAAAGCATCATCTACAAATTTAAATGATCCCTTAATTGGTTTTAACTCGCCAACTAACGTTTTTAGAAGCGTCGATTTACCAATACCATTAAATCCCGTAATTGCTAGTTTTTCCCCACTTTTGATGGCAAAATTCATTTCTGGCAGTAAGGATGAATCATAACCAATTTCTAAATCATTGACTTCTAGTAACTTATGAGAATAAATTGGTTTATAATTAAATGATAAACTTAAATGAATATCACTACTTCTTGGTTTATCCATTACTACAATTTTATCTAACTTCTTTTGTCTACTTTGGGCTTGTCTGGCTGTTGAGGTTTTTACTTTATTTTTTTGAATATAATCATTTAACATCTTAATTTCTCTTTGTTGAGCCGCATACTCTTTTGTAGCATTTTCCACAAGTTGAGCTTTTTTAAATAGATAATCTTGATAATTACCTTTAAATCTAGTAACTTTACCAAATTCAAGTTCCATTATTACATTTACAACATCATTTAAGAATTCTTGATTATGAGAAACAATAAAAAAGTTACCTTTATACTCTTTTAAGTACTTTACTAACCAATCAACATGAACAGTATCTAAGAAGTTGGTTGGTTCATCAAGAATTAAAAGATCAGGTTCTTCTAGAAGAAGTTTGGTAAGAATTACTTTCATTTTTTGTCCCCCTGATAGATGAGACATAACAGTAGACATTCCATAATTGGTTACGCCAAGTCCAGTCGCAATTCTCGCAATTTTTGAATTGAGGGCGTAAAAATCATTTTCTTCGAGTTCTTCTCTTAACATTGTTGTTGATTTAACTAAACGATTAATCATTGTTTCATCAGTTTCTTTGATCAGTAAATCAAGTTGTTCATTTAAGATTTGGTTTTTATTATATAAATCAATAAAGGCTTCTTTTAAATATTCATCGATAGTTAGTTTTTTGTTGATGTTCATGTATTGGTCAAGATAACCAACTTTAGTTTTTTTATCAAAGTTAATGGAACCGCTATCTGGTAAGATATTACCACATAATACTTGAATTAATGTTGTTTTTCCCACGCCATTATTTCCTACTACACCTATCTTATCACCTTCAAGAATACGGAAAGATGCATCTTTAAAAATCGTTTTTTTGTCAAAGGTTAAATTTAAATTTTCTACTGTTAGTAGCATTTAACCACCTCATTTCTTTTTATCTTTTTATATTTTACAAAATTACTTATATTATAACATTTATGACCCATAAAGTAAAGATAAGTATTTTTATTTCCATAAAAAATAAGCATACCTCAAGTATGCCTATTTTTTTAGAGTAATTGTTGTTGTAAGAATTTTATTATTTTTTCTTGAATAATAAGTAATTTCAATTTTATTTCCAACAATTTGTTCAGAAAGCATTATACTTAAATCAGTCATTGTTTTAATTCGATTACCATTAAATTCTAAGATAATGTCATCTGGTGAAATTCCTGAATTATCTGAACTACTGCCTTTGCTTATTTCTGTTACATAAATACCATATTTAGTTTCCGTATCAGTATAGATATCAGGAATACTCTTTATTCCTAAATTTTGAATCATTGTTGGGGTAAGGCCTTTAACTTGGATACCTGTTAATCCAAGGCGTGGTCTTTCAATATTGATTTCTTTTTCTAAATAGTTTTCAAGTAAGTATTTTATTTCATTTGAGGTAATCGCAAATCCCATATTTTCGACTTTTACCGAAGAATACTTCATGGTATTCATACCAACAAGTTTACCTTCTAAGGTAAATAAACCACCACCTGAGTTGCCGGGGTTTATCGCAGCATCATGTTGGATGTACTTACCAACAAAATCATTAACTCCATCCCCATCGGTATCACTCGAAATGTATCTTGCATTTCCAGAAACAACGCCAAAGGTTACTGAATTATAGAAAGTATATCCTTCAGGATGTCCTACAGCAATTACAAATGAGCCTTTCTTTAAATTATTGCTATCAGCAAATTCAACTGGTTGAATCTTGGTATAATGATAGAAAGTAATTAAAGCTAAGTCAACCTTTTCATCATATCCTAAGATTTTAGCCTCAACTTCTGGTCCATCTTCACCTAAAGTAACATAAACTTTAGTTGTACCACTTAGTTCATTTTTGGTATCAATGACCACATGACGATTTGTCATTGCGTAGTATTTATAATTAACAAGTTTATCATTTTCGATGACTTCTTCCGCCTTGTAGATAACGCCACTACCAATGTCTAATCCATCTTCTGAGGTAACACCAGAATCTAGAGTGTTAACTTTCTTTAAACATACTCCAATGACCGCGTTTTCAACTCTTTGATAAGCGGTTTCCACAGCGTTTTCTAAATCTTTAATGGTAATTTCTTCATAATTTACAACACGATTAGTAATTTCATTTTCGATATTGTTTTTAATATTTTGTTTAATTTGACAACTAGTTATCGTAAATAGTAATAATAAACATATAAATAAAGTTGTAAGTTTCTTTTTCATCATATTTCCCCCTTTTTATTTGTATTTATTTATTATCTTTTTTGATAGGAGCTTTAAACCAGAAGGTACTTCCTTCATTTGGTTTTGATTCGACTCCATATGTAAAATGATGATAATCTAGGATTTCTTTAATAATCGATAAACCAAGACCACTACCACCAGTAGAGCGTGTATGACCTTTATCTACACGATAATATCTTTCCCATATATACTTTAAATCATCTTCTTTGATACCAATTCCATAATCAACCACTTTAATGGTTACTTCATCGTTATTTAGTTCTTGGATGATATCAATAGTTCTAGAATCTTTACTATAATTTATCGCATTAGTAATAAAATTATACATTACTTGTTCTATTTTTGAAGAATCTGCCTCAATGAATATTTCCTCATCATAAACAAAGTTAATTTTAAAGTTTAATTGTTCGACTAACTTTTGTTGACGATTGACAAGTTGTAGGATACTTGATGTAAGATTATAAGTTGTCATATTAAAGTTTTCTGTTTTTGAAGAAATCTTTGATAAAATAAGTAAATCAGAGACTAATAACTTTAAACGATTTGCTTCATCAATAATGATTTGGATATTTTCTGCTTGATTTTCATTGGGAAAATCTTTCATCATTTCCGCATATCCAATAATTAACGTAAGGGGAGTGCGAAGATCGTGAGATACGTTTGCGATCAACTCATGTTGGAGGGTTTCTGTTTTCTTTAGTTCTTGAACTGCATAATTTAGAGTATCATTTAATTCAGATATTTCTAAAAAGCCTTCCCCTTTAAAGGTTAGGTCATACTCTTTTTCCGCAAGTTTTTTGGCCTCATCAGTCATTTCAATTAACGGCTTAGAGATTTTTCTTGATAAAATAAGAGCAATAATAATTGATAAAACAATAACAATTAGCGTAATATATAATAGTTGGGTTTTTAAAGTAGCAATAGCTGGTTCAACGGGAGTAATTCTTGAGTAGATAATTAGCATGTAAGCATCACTTTTATCTTTAAGTTCAACTCTTGTACAATATGTAATATCTTCTTCTTTAACGATTTTTTCATCCTCACTTACTTGTTGATGGAAGTATTCATGATTAGTATCATCTACCACTACAAACATGGGATTGTTCACCATTGTAATTTGGTTAAAAGTATCGATTAAGTTAATTTTAACCTTACTACTGAATTCTGTAATATCTGTGTTTGGGTAAATTAAATCATACTTAACGGTTGGTACATCTTGAGAAGATACTGGGGGAATTTGTTCTTTCTTAATAATAAAAACATCAGTTTCTTTGTTTTTAACAATTTGAACAAGATTTTTACTTAGGGAAGAACTAGAATCCTTCAAATCATCTGGACTTGATTGATCTACTAATGAATAGACCTCAGACATTATGTTTTTGGTTTGTTTTATTTTAGTGCCTCGATACACTCTATCAAGAAGTAAGATTTGGAAAATACAAAATACCGCAATCACTACTACTCCAAAGATGAGAATATAACCAAAGAGTTTCCATTTTAAACTAATTTTGTTTAGTTTCAAAGCGATATCCCACCCTTCTTATTGTAATAATGTTATTCGAATATTTCCCTATTTTTTTCCTTAGTGACTTAATATGAGTATCTAAAGTTCGGTCATCTTTATCAAAACTTTCACCCCAAACCTTATCAAGAAGTTGTTCTCTTGTTACTGCGACATTCGCATTATTAGTTAAATAAAACAAGATTTCATACTCTTTTAAAGTCAAGTCGACACGAACATTATCAACATAGACAATTCTTGCGTCTAAGTCAATTTTTAAAGATTCATACTCATAGTAATGTTTAACATCTTCTAACTTTGTTGTATTAGGATGGGTTCTCATGAGTACCGCATTAATTCTCATCATTAATTCTTTTGGTGAAAATGGTTTAGTAACATAATCATCAATGCCAAGATCAAATCCATATAGTTTATCATACTCCTCACTTCGAGCAGAAAGCATAATGATAGGTACTCTACTAAAGGTTCTGATTTGTTTGACACTTGAATATCCATCAAGTTCAGGCATCATGATATCCATAATAACTAAATCAATCGGATTTTCTTTAATCATCGAAATTGCTGAAAGACCATTGTCAGCTTCTAGTACTTGATAGCCAACATGTATGGCATATTTCTTTATTAATTCTCTTATTTGTTTTTCATCATCAACAATTAGTAATTGATACATAGAAGCCTCCTTTTTACATTTTAACATAATATATTATATCATATTTTTTTACTTTTTAAAGAAAAATGGCTAACAAATAGCAATAATATTAACAATGTTAAATTAAAATGTGTAATTATTATGTATTTTTCTTATTTTTTTGATATAATATAAATGCTTTAGATAAAGCCCCTTTAGTTCAATGGTAGAATATATCAATGGTAATGATAAGATGCTAGTTCAATTCTGGCATGGGGCACCATTATAGAATAATTTATTTAACTTTTCTAGAACAATTAGTTATTTTATTTGACATTCAGTTAATTTTGTTCTATAATTATATTATATTAAACTATTGGAGGTATTTATGGGTTTAGGTAGTTTTTTTAAAAACATCTTTAGCGGCGGCGGTGGATCCGACAAGATGGATTTACAACGCGTTAAAAACAATTTAGTAAGTTCACTAAAATCTACATTTGGACTTGAATTTGAAGGTAAACTTGAATCAAGTGATGATGGTAGTAAGTATGTAAAAGTAACTAACAGCATCACACACAATGCATACAATGACGATATCTTCTGTAAGATCTTAGTTTTCCCTTCAGGATCTTTTGGTATCGAATTTGTATTTGATAAATTAAGAGTTACACCTAATGTTGTTCAAATGCTTTATGAATTCAATGAAAACATTGCTTTCTTATCAGCATATGTTCGTGATGATGGATATCTTGTTGTTCATTACAATGTTGCTTACCTTGATGAAGGCGACATTTGGGAAAATGTTAGACGTGCACTTAACAGTTTAAGTAACGACACAATTAAACGTTATCTTGTACCACTAAGTAATTTAACTTATTCAGAATAGTTAGCGGAGGTATCTTATGAATTTAAAAAATGTTGAAAAACAATTAAGACAATCATTAAACGAAAAAAGAGGATTAAACTTCGAATATAAATATGAAGAAAATTATCTAGATGTTGCATGTGATATTACTTGTAAATCATATGATGATGGTATCTATGTAGCTATGGATGTTTATGATGATGGTTTAATTTCTATTAGCTTTACATTTGATAAACTTGATTTAAGTGATACTGCATTACAATTAATCAACAACTTTAATAAAGAATCAGTTTGGCTTACTGCTTATGTTAGCTCAAAAGGTTATTTAAAATTAAGAAATAACATTTTTGTTGGTTCTGAAAAAGCTGCCGTTGAGAACATTGACTTCTTACTAGATCATTTCTTATCAGATAAGATTAAGAAAGTTTTAGTACCACTTTCTCAATTAACATATCCAAACAACTAATAATGAAAACACCTATTAAGGTGTTTTCTTTTTGTTTTTTTTAATAAATTATGGTAAAATAATTAATAGGTGGTGATTCTATGAAACCTTTAGCATTCTCAATGCGACCAGATAGTTATGAAAATATTGTCGGTCAAGATCATTTAGTTGGACCTGATGGGGTTTTAACTAGAATGATTAATAATAAAAGTCTTTTTTCTTTCATCCTATATGGAAATCCAGGATGTGGAAAAACAACAATTGCTGAAGCTACATGTAAAATGAGTGGTTATAAATGGTTCCGCTTTAATGCATCAACCGATAATAAAGATACTTTAAAACAAATAATTAATGAATCACGTTTTTACACTGACTCTATTATCATCGTTGATGAAATTCATCGTATGAAAAAAGATATCCAAGATTACTTGTTACCATATGTTGAAAATGGAACTGTCATTATGATTGGTTTAACCACGGTTAACCCTTATCACGCGGTTAATCCAGCCATTAGATCACGTTGTCATGTTTATCGTCTTCATGACTTAACTAACGATGATTTAAAGAAAGTATTAGTTAGAGCTCATAGTTTACTTGGTAGTGATATTGAGATTGATGAAGATGTTTATGACTACTTAGTAAAGATGGCTAACCTTGAAATTAGAACTTTAATTAATAGTTATGAAACCTTAATTAAAACTGCTACTTCTAACCATCTTACCATCGATGATGCTTACAAGGTAATCCAAAAAGCTAATGTCAGTATGGACGCAAACGGCGATAACTATTATGACACCTTAAGTGGTCTCCATAAGTCAATTCGTGGTAGTGATGTTGATGCGGCACTCCACTACTTAGCACGTTTAATTGTCGCTGATGACTTACAAAGTCTATGCCGTCGTCTACTATGTATTGCTTATGAAGATATTGGACTTGCTAACCCAACCATTGGACCACGTGTTAAAGCAGCATGTGATGCGGCTAGAGAACTTGGTAATCCTGAGGCTAGACTTCCCCTTTCAGTTATTGTTATTGAAATGGCACTTTCTCCAAAATCTAATACCGCATGTATGGCGGTGGATGAAGCTTTACAAGATGTTGAAAATGGACTAAGTGGTAGTATTCCTCTTCATTTGAAAAATACTTACTCATTTAATCCTGATCAAACTCCATATTTGTACCCCCATGATTATGAAGGAGCTTGGGTAAATCAACAATATATGCCTGATACTCTCCTTGGCCGCAAGTACTATCATCCAAAACCTAGTTCCAATATTGAAATTGGCTTAATGGAAAGATACCAAAAAATAGAAAAGATGAAAAAGGAGCAACCACTTCCAAGTGTTCCTAAATCATCAACATACAAACACTAAAATAGTCTACGGACTATTTTTTTATTTTATCTATTTCTTCTGGAGTAATTAAAACTAAATTTAATCTTATTAACATTTCTTTATATTTTAAGAATCCTTCACTATTTTTATTTATAACATCCATCATTCCATAGCCAATAATATTTGTGGTATAATCAAAATTATTTTTCAAGAATAACTTATAGTTAAAAAGACGGATCTTTTCATTTTTTAAAGCCATATTACTAGTTAGACCAACAATAATTTGAAATCCTATCACATTTGTGGTCATTAACAAGTATTCAAATATTTTTACAATTTCCTCATTGTCATAAATCTTTTCAATGCCATTAATAAAAATATAGTTTTTCTTTATCTTATCTTTACTTTTCTTATTGTATTCTTCGATTGTACTAGCATTACCTTTATTTAGTTTATCGATAATCTTATCAACTTCTTCTTTTAAAGTCTTAAAATAAGTGATTTCATTTTCATACTTATTAACACAAAAGTTTAACATACTCAAATTATTATTTAAATCAATTAAAGTATAGTCTTCATTTTCACATCTAGTTAGAAAGTGAGAATATAAAATTAAAGTTGAAAGATAATAACGATACAAATTATTATTATCACTAATAATAATAATATTTTCTAAAGTATTGATGTATTCATTACGGTCATCAAGGCCAAGGACAATCCCACTTAAGTTTTTCTCAACTATTTGTTTCATCGAGATATGATTAATTATTTTATTGTTTACTTCGATGATTACAATATTATGTTCTTTATCATATCTTATTAAGAAAGGATCCGATATTGTTTTCTTTAAGGTAATTCTGAATACTTCAAAATTAATCTTTTGTAATGACTTTACAAAGTATACACTAATATGACTACATAATAAGTAATCAACATTTTGGTAAAAAATATTTAAATGGTCTAAAGCTTTCTTAATTTTCTTTAAGTTTTCAAGACTTACCCTTTCTTGTTCTTTACTACTAATTGAAGAATCATTTAAGTACTTAATTTTATATTGTTTATTGTTTTTTTCTTTTACAGTATAATCATTATTAAATTTTTTAAAAACTTTTTTTAAATTAGATGACAAATGCATTGCCCCACCAAAGGTCTTTTTGAACCATTTTCCCATCATTTGAAAAAACTCAACTATTGTTTTTTTGGTAATAAAAACACAACCAACAAAAATTAAGATTACATTAACAATAATAGTACCCGTCTTTGATAAAAGGAAGTAAGATAAATAGAATAGTAGAGCTCCAATTATTCCTCCTCCTACCAGCATTTCCGATCTTCCATTCTTAAAGTAATCTAAATATAATAAAAAGGTATTACTAAGTTCATTACCTTCAAGTTTTGTGACAAAATTATGCATGGAAAAGTGTGTTAAAGTAATTAAAGCAATAAGTATTAAAAGAATGCCTAAATACCTAATATTCTTTATTTGAAGACTACGATGTACAAATAAAAAATAAATGCCAAGAGCTGCCAACAAAACTAAAAAAATGAAATACCAATCACCAAATAACAAGCGGAAGGTTAACATTCCATACTTACCTACAATCCCTAGTCTTGTTAACGATATTAATGATATTAAGATTGCGACAATCCCTAATACTTCATATAAAAACGTAAATTCTTTTTTATTTTCTTCAATTGTTGATGTTTTTTCTTTTGCCATTTTATTCACCCATAATATTATACCTAAATAAAAGTGAAAAAAATGTAAAAAAAGAACACGAATAACGTGTTCTTTCTAATACTACTTTTTATTTTTTTCCTTATGAATAGTAGCTTTTTTACAACGTGGACAATACTTCTTATATTCTAAACGATCTGGAGTATTTCGTTTATTTTTTTGTGTAAGGTAATTTTCTTCGCCACATACTGTACATTTTAATAAAACATTAATACGCATAATGTTACCTCCTAAATCATATCTATTATACTATATTTTGTTTTTTTTAGCAAGTAAATAATACTTTTTTTTGAAAAAGGGAAAGTATCTAGAAGGTAATTTATTAAAAAGAAAACTGGATTGAATTAATCCAGTTATTTTTATACTAATACATCGCCATTTTTTATTCCAATTACAAGAAATAACAAAATTAAGGCTACTACCATCCATACAATTGACATAACAAAAGCGGTACGGCCACTTTCTTTTGATCTAGTTGGCCATTTTTCAACCCACTTAAAATAGAAGAAAAATCCAAGTGGAGGAAGAATAGTAGCGATTAAACGCCAAACAAATGAAGGAACTGGATCATATAAAACAACAGTGTTTGTTGGTGCTATTTCATCTTCAACTGGCTTAATATAAAACTTAAAGCCGCATTCACATGTTTCTGCATTTTCAGGATGAACTTTTAAGCACTTAGGACATTTCTTTGTTTTTTCCATATCTGTCTCCTTTTATTAATAATAACTTCGATATAATTTTATCATATTTTACGAAATATGTCAAAATATAACGATTATTTTTTCTCTGAAGTTGGTTGTTGTTTTAGTAAATCTCTAATTTCGGTTAATAATTGTACGTCAGCAGGTATTTCAGGTTCTGCTGGCTTTTCTTCAGGTTTTGTTTCTTCTTCAGTTTCGGTTGATTCTTCTTCTTTTTTCTTTAGTTTTTCAGCAGCAGCTTTAGCACGAGTAGCAATGGCTGTTACAACTTTCATAATTAAGAATAAAACTAAAGCAGTTAGTAAGAAATCAATAACGGCTTGAATTAATGCACCCCATGAAATAACAATGTCATTTACAGGTATCGTTAGTGTATCACCAACATTTGTTGCAAGACCATTAGCAACATCAGTTTCGGTTGCGATATTATGTGATTTTAAAACGGTAATCAATGAATCACTAAGGTTAGTGTCTCCAATAATTAAAGCAATTAATGGGGAAATAATATTCTTATTGATTGCGGTCACGATATTAGTGAAAGCACCACCAATGATAACACCAATCGCAAGTGCTAAGGCATTACCACGATTAATGAATTCACCAAATTCTTTAAAGAAGCCCTTTCTTTTTTCTTTTCTTTTTGCTTTTCTTTCTTCTTTAGTCATTCTAGTGTTCTCCTTTTGTTAGTTCAAAAATATTAATTACATCAGAAAGATTTAATTTTTTTATCCCTGGTACAAATGTGGTATCATTTTTAGTTATTCTTTTTGCCATTTCTTCAACTTTGCTTTCATCAATATGTAATTCTTCAAGTTTTGTTGGCATACCAAGTGATCTAAAGAATGCTTCAAGTTTAGTTATACCTTCAAGTGCTGCGGCTACTGATGGAACGTCTTTTGAAACCCCCATAACGTTATAAGCAAATCTACTAAATATTTTATCATAATCTTGGTATAAATACTTAGCCCATGCAATAAATAATACTGATAGGCCAGCTCCATGCGCAACATAATCAAACATTCCACTTATTTCATGTTCAATTTTGTGAACTGTGAAGTACATTTTACTACCAATTCCTGTTAAGCCATTGTGAGAAAAACTACTAGCAAGCATTAAGGTTGCTCTTACTTCATAATCACTTGGATTGTTGATAACAACTTTACCTGCTTCCATTACAGAATGAAGTAAGCCTTCACAAAAACTTAGTTGTAATTCATTACGACCTTCATCAACTAAATATCTTTCAAGGGTATGCATCATTATATCAACAATACCACATCCCGTTTGAAATTTAGAAACTGAGAAAGTTAGGGTTGGATCCATAATACTAAATAGTGGACGAACTATATCATTGTTAAAACCACTTTTTACTTTGGTTTCCTCATTAGTTATTACACAAGAATTGCTTAGTTCACTTCCCGCTGCACTGATCGTAAGGATTACACCAATCGGTAGTGCCTTAGTTGGAGTTTTTTCATGAATGTTGAAAAGCCATGGGTCAAAGTCAGCATAGTATCCACAAGCAATAGCTTTACTTGAGTCAATAACGGAACCTCCTCCAACCGCAAGAATCATTTCCACTTTTTCTTTTCTTACTAATTCAATTCCAGATTTTACTAGTGATAACTTAGGGTTAGCTTCTACTCCTCCAAGTTCTACTACTTCAATTCCTTCGGCTTTTAATAATGACATTATTTTGTCATATAAGCCATTAGTTTTAATTGAGCCTTTTCCATAGTGAAGTAAGATCTTTTTATAGCCATAGCCTTTAATTATTTTTCCAACTTCATCTTCTCTATTTTTACCAAAGTATATTTTGGTAGGTGAATAATATTCAAAATTTAACATTATCTTCACATCCTTTTTCAACTTTTTTTAAGTTTCTTAAGATTACTTTTTGTTCATCGGTAATACGATAAGATTCAATAGCTTTTTGTAATGATTTTTGATAAACAAATTCTGATTTATTTCTTATTTTAATTATAGCTTTAAGGGTATCTCTAAAATTTCTTATTAAAGCAACACTATAAAACCAAGCAACTCCCATATCTAGATAGTAGTTACCATATGTAAGAGTGGAAAGTAAGTTGTAAGCTATTTCACTATCTATATCACTAAAGTATTTTAACATAAATATTACCCCAAAGCGATTAACAAAAGGTTTATCACTTTTTATTAAGGCCTCACAAAAAGTAAATAGTAAATCATAATCTTGTTTTTTAAATTTAGTACTACAAACCGTGGTATCACACATTGACCAATTATCAATATGATAAGAAAAATCAAGTAAATTATTTAATTTTTCTTTGGTTGTTATTTTTTGATATGATATCATTAACCCATTTAAAATGTCATACTCATAGTATTTACCATAAGGTAAAAGTTCTAAAGTTTGGTTGTTGGTAACTATTGTTTTTGCAAGATCCTTTAAGTAATTCATTTTTACCCCAAGGATTTCACTATTTGTACTGATTAATTTTTTTTGAAAGTTTTTAAAAGTATCATCTTTTAATTTATTTAAATATTCTAGTACTTCTTTTTCCATTATTCTTCAGTAATGACTACATCTTCAATATGAATATCATATTGAGGAAAATCACTGAATCCTCCACCAATATTCATAGTAGGCATTCCCGCAATCTTTAATACTACTTCATTGGATTGTTCATCACAAGTTTTACCGAATGCTGCATACTCACCATCTAGCCACTTAGCCGTTCCCGCACAAATGAAGAATTGTGATGATGCAGAATTTGGATCACTAGTTCTTGCCATAGAGATAACCCCAAGTTCATGCTTTAAGTCATTTTTGAAACCATTACTACTAAATTCACCATTGATAGTTTTTACCTCGGGTAATTCTTTTAAAGTGTTATCCTCAATTTTATAGCCACCTGTTTGGATCATAAATCCTTTAATTACACGATGAAAGCAGGTATCTTTATAATAACCTTTCTTGACTAATTCAATGAAGTTAGCAACACTCTTTGGTGCATATTCAGGATAAAGTTCAATATTTATTACTTCATCAATGTTTAATTTAATTTGTACTTTCATAATCTACCTCTCTTCAATTATTATTAGTATATCATATTTTGGCTTTTTTTTCTTTCTTTTAGCATTTATTGACTATCAACATGAGATAGAAAAAGAGTATTAATGAAAATCAATACTTTTGTACATTTAATCATAAAAATGATTTTTAAGATAGTTAGGAGACATTTCTAATACATAATCATAATTATGTTTTTTTAAGATAACGTAGATGAAAGGAAGTCCATACTTTGAATATGAGAAAACAACTGTTTTTAAAACAATCATCCCTTTATCACCATATCCTGTAAATGAAATATCAGCTTTTTTCATCATATCTTCTATTTCTATTCCTAGCATTTTTAAAGCAAGACCTAATTTTAATACTTTGATTCTTTTAGGATTTTTTTCTTCGCCACTTATATATTTACTTATACTTCTTTCGGAAACATCAGATTCAAAAGAAAGTTCTGAATAGTTTTTAAAGTTACTAAGTTCATAGAAATATTTTAAGGTTTCACTAAAACTTTGAGGAATATTTTGTTGGTTTTCTCCATATTCTATAGCATCATTAATCATTTCCTCAATTTGTTTTTCAATATATTCCATTTGTTCATCATTTAACGTAACAATTGTTTTGGATTCCTTTTGACTTGTTAAATAAACAAGAGTATTCACTTGATATTTGGGTTCTTCTTTAACATCAAACAACAAAGAACACTCATCAACATGGTCTAAGGCATATTTAGTTAATCTTCCTTGATTATCAATATACTTATGATGATTGATAACTAACATATTATTAATAAACTTTATTTTATTATTTACATATAAATTTGATAAGACACTGTTTAATTTTAATTGTTTTGTTAATTCTTTATTAGAGATAATAAAAGTTTGGTTTTTCTTGATGTTTGAGTTTGAAAAGCAAAAATCTAATAGTTTAACGCCATCAAGATAGTTCTCAATCCCCATAGCTAACGTAAAATTAAGATCTAATAGTCTTTTCTTTACCTGTTCAATACTACAATCAAATATATAAGCTAACTCATTAACTAAATAATATAATTTTGTGGTTTGATTTACAAACATTATTTTTTTATTATTACTGATTTCTTGTATTTTATTTAATACTTGTTCTTTCGGCATGAAAATTCTTAAACTTAATTCTTCAGCTTGCCATTCTAATTCATTTAGAATTTTATTTTGAATTTGTTTATAATTATGATTCTTCTCCTTTAAAGACTTAAGTAATGTTATATATTTACTATGGTATAGTAAATGAACCATCTCATGAATAACGGTTTGTTTATATCTATACTTATTACAAGTATTGTTAATTAAAATAGTTCCGGCTTGGATCTTTTTAGTGATTCTATGCTTTCCATCAAATAAAACAATGGAATCATCCTCAAAGTAAGTTTTACCATATAATTTATCACCAAGTGGTACAAGCATTATCTTGATACCATTTTTAGTTGCAATTTCATCTACATCTATTATTAAGTTTTCATTTAAATCTTTAGAATAAAATCTTTTTAAAAAATCACTACTAAATTCATCAAGTTCTTGTTCTGTTAATCTTTTAATTTGATGTAATTTATTAAAGTGACATGTTTGATGCTTTAACATTATGTTTAAAGTTTCTTTATATTTAACCTCCCTAATAAAAAACTTTCTTGAATCTTTACCATTCTTTTTAGTTTTGGTAAAGTTTTTTGACATGTCTATAAGTATTTTCTTATAGCTTTTTTTAATGTAAATTTTCATTGACATATTCTTATTTTTCCCCCCCTCAAATATTTGTAGGAGTATTATATCTAAAAATAAAAATAAAATCTATTAAATAACTCATGAAAATGAAGACAAATTTTACATAAAAAATCCTTATTATTACCTTATTTTTCATAATATTTTTTAATACTAAATTATTCGATTTTATTTTTACTCTGTTTATTCCTTAAGTTAAGGGGAAGATAGATTATTTACTTCATTTATCACGACTTTTTTTCAAAATATTATTATTTGTGATGTTTTTGCTAAATGAAAAAAGTAAGCCTACTTTATTTAGTAAGCTTACCCAATTAGATTATATAAACTTAATTTATTTACCCCATCTTTCATTGATTGCTTTAATTGTTTTTTTAAGATCAGCATTATCAAGATGATAATGCTGATACTTTGAATAACGTTTGTTATGTTTTAGTTTATCGTGATTAATAATTGTCTTATCATAATCTACATAAAATGTAAATCGATGAATTCCTAACTTCCAAACAATAGTATTGCTTGTAAAAGTAAAATCACCACTAAAATAATTACTATCAATGAATTCTTTAATTCCTTGAATTATATTTTCAATTCTTACTCCAAATTTAACTTCTCTTAGTTTTTCCGTAAGTTCATCAACTCTAACATTTAACTCATCTATTGGAATAAAATAATAGGCTTCTTTTAAATCAAGAAAAACATATTTTTTATAAACATAAAAGTTAATATTTTCTTTATCTTTTATTTCCTTGTCATCTATAAACAATTTTAATTCATCGATTATAAATAAATGTTTAGTTTTTATCCCTCTTTCTTTTAATACCTTATCATCATATTTACTACTAAAAGAACTTGCGAATAAAACAATTAGCAATAAAAGGAGAAACACTCCCCAAAAATATAATAATTCGTACAAGGGAATTGCTATGGCTGCAACCGAGATAAAAATACAAATTAAAGCAATTACTAAAAACATTTTTGTTAGGTTACGTTTATTATAAGCAGCTATAGCCCTAGCATCGTTGTATCCATAAAATTGAATCATAATTATACTCCCCATAATAAGATTTTAAATTTTTTATTTATAATAAAGAGATCATATCTATTAAGAGAAACCTCTTATATAAGTTGGTGTTAATTATAAATTGTTTCTTAAAAATATATTAATTACCTCAGTTAATAGTATCAAATGCTTTTTTGTATCGTTATCATAACCTGAAATGTCCAATTGATTTAAAAACTTTGCATACTCTTTAAATTCGTTTTGAACATATTCTATGCTTGCTTTTTTATTTTTTAAAAGCATATTACACAAATCAAAATCTACATGTTCAATGTATAATATATTATCCGTATTATCAAGCTTATACACAGAAGGTATACTTGTTTGTTGAAATAGTTTTATTACCTTTTTTTCATTATCTGTAAGCATTTAAATTTCCTCATATTAAATATACCAAGATGATCTAATTAATCCATCCGCATAATTCAGGTGAATAATGTCTGGAGTAGCAGTAGAAAAACGGGATTTTGATATCCATGTAGTATCCTTTATATCTTTATGGATTGATTTCTACTAATTTCCTATTTATTTATTTTTCCAAGATATTTGTTTTATATTGTTTTCTCGTAGTATTTGAATGAATTCATCCCTATATCTAGTATTAACTAAAACCTTTTTATTTTTTGTATAAAGGGAAAATTGATAAAATGATGATTTTAGATATCTTTTACAACTAAAGTTCTTTATATCACTTATGTTTAGCTCAATCTTATTAAATAACGTTTTTAAATAAACTTTTTCATCATTAAACTCTAACCTATATTTAACAGCATATAACCAGCCATATAAGCAGAAAGACCCAATTATAACCCATATTATTCCACATAAAAGTATATCTTTATTAGTATATCTCTCATTATGTGTTAGATAAATAGCTAGAGGCATTAAGATAGTCATAATATATGAAAAAATCATAACACGTAAAAATGGTTTACCTTCTTTCTTCATTCCATCAATCATTTTATTATTCATAAGCATCTCCATTCTAATTAAAAATATCTATTAATAATATTATACATGCAGTAACGCCTGCAAGAGCCCTAGCACCTGGCATTGGTAATGATGCAATTCCAGCGCAAGCAACATATGCCATAGTAATAGTACAAACTCCGACATTTGCTGTAATTTCTTTGGTTGTATTTCCGGTAATTATCCCTAAAGAAAAAGAAACACCATTTTTAAGGCTTATTTCAGTTCCATAAGTAATCCATGGAGTTAATTGTTTACTAATACCAATTCCATAATTTGATGAAACATATGTACTAAATCCATACCAATTTCCTAAATTAATTCCAAAGCCAGTACTATATCCATCATTTCCAACATTGTTATAAGAATAAAACAATTGTGAATCATTTAGTTGTGTTGTCACAGTATAAGAGATATTAGCAAATAATGAACCAATCATTTCGTTTTCAATTAATGAAATTGTATAGTGTGTCATTGCAACAGAATTTATTTTAGGAAAAGTATAATAATTGTTTATAATACTACTTGATAAATTCTTACAACCCGTTGCAGCAACTTCTGCTAAATTTTTTCTATGAACGGTATTCATAAAATTCCTACGACATAAAAAATTTTCCAATTCAGAATTGTTATAAATAACTTCACGTGAATTGTTGTTCTCATAGTTATATAATTCTAATCCAGTAATACCTAATGAATCTAAACTAGATACAGCAGCAGGTTGTATCCATTGATATATCTCTGGATCATAGTATCTCGCATTACAATAGTATAATCCTGTTTCTACATCCATGTAGTATCCTTTATATCTATATGGATTGATTGTTATAATTTTTATATTTGTTTTAGCTGATACTATATTATATCATTTTTCTAATAAATAATCTATTATTATAGAATATATTAAAGGGTGAATCTACCTAAAGGTAAATCCACCTGGTTTGATTTGTGAATGTAATTAACTATTTTTTATTATCTAATTTTTTCAATAACTTCACATATTTTGGTATTAGGATAAAATCTAATAACATATGTTTCTCCCAATTCAACATTTTTTACGTTTAAAACTATATATTCTTCTTTTTCTATTAAATAAAATTTGGGGTTGCTGTTTTCTTGTTTACCACTTCCATCATAATCAAAATGAGAAACAGTAAATTCAACAACTTTTGCTTTTTCTTCTATATATGTGTTATTAGTTACATAAGTATAATCTTTACAACATAATATGAATTTACTAGCATATAATGTACTTAAAGCAAATGAAACACATGAACAAACAATTAATAGAATAATACCATATTTCTTATTTAAAAATACTTTTTTTGCGAATACAAAGCCAAAAATAAATAACAAAATATGTAAAAGCATTCCAATTAAAGTTAAGTAAAACAATGTCCAATAATTCTTAACCATCTTACCACCTCCTAAATATATGAATATAATGATTTGAATGTAGATCTATAAAAGCATTTTCCTAAATCTACCTTTAAATTTAATCCAAATAAATTACTCTTCATAACATTATTTGAACCACCATATGTTACTGCTCGTGTAATAACATCATATAAATATTTATTAGCGTTAAATGAATTGCCTCTAGTTCCCATTTTAACTAATTGATTAGTTGCTGGTCTTAAGGCAACATCTGCTACAAATTTTCCTGCTTTTGCTAATCCTGCAAATTTACCAGTGACATTACCAAGTGAACCTGTCAATCCGCCAAAAGCAAACGCTATTGCATAATCTTCCCAACTACCAAATTCTCCATCGTAAAAAACTACACTAATTAGATCTGTTGCAGTTTTTCCTAAAACAGAAGATACTGCTCCTGATAAAGCCACTCCTCCAATTCCAACAATTCCACCTACAACTGCTCCTAATAGTGCACCTGTTAAAATACCTGTAAATATATCTTGGCCTTTGGAATAGGCAGTAATTCCACCTAAAGTTCCACCAACTAATGCTCCTACTCCTAAAAAAATCAAGAAAGTAGTAATCGCAAAATGTCCCTCTGGATCACTTAAGTTTACTGGATCATTATTACAATACAAATATAGATTTAATCCATCTAATGATTCATTATCTAGATATTCAATGTTATCTCTTTGGATCCATTGATATATCTTTGGATCATAGTATCTCGCATTACAATAGTATAATCCTGTTTCTATATCCATGTAGTATCCTTTATATCTATATGGATTGATTTCTACTATTTTTCTATCTATCTCATTTGGGTTAGTATCTTCATGGATGATGGTGGTTACATTTCCCCAGGCATCATAACTATATTCTCCTATGACTTTTCCTCGGTACATTACTTTACTAATGTTTCCTAATGTATCTTTTATTAGGTTATAGTAGTATGTTTCATTGTCTTTTATGTATTCTATTCCACATACTCCACCTATGTCATAGTAGTATCTTACTTCTTCAATGATATTTCCGGTTGCTTTGTTTAATTTTCTTTCTCCTATTATCTTGTTTCCATTTAGATAATAGTTTATTTCTTCTTCATTATTTATGATCTTTTTTGTTCTTATTCCTTGATAGTTATATTCATATTCATAGGTGTTATTGTTTTCTAGTATACATCTTACTTTGTTTTGGTTATTATACTTTATTTCTTTGTTTCCTATTTTTATGATATTTCCATAGTTATCACTATCAACCTTTATTATTATACCATCTTTTGTTATTTGTGTCAATTTACCAGTTGTATATTCGTATAGTTTCTGATTATCTTATGATATATTCAAAAAAGTTATCTTTTGAATTTTACAATTTAATTATATTTTCTCTATATGGT
>CAKPBI010000010.1 GCA_934140285.1 uncultured Bacilli bacterium | reverse complement strand
CCTGCTCCACCTGTTATGTTCAGTTTTCAAAGATCAATTTTTTTCTTACGCGTTCTTAAACGCGCTAGAATATTATACTACTATGTGTATAATAAGTCAACAAATATGATTTATTTTTTTTAATTAATTTGTAGGCTCTTATATATCATACAGCATAACCTTATTTATTATACAACAAGCAGTGGTTTTTGTCTAACAATTTGCTTTAAATTAATTTATTTTTTTACTATGTGTTGTAAAATTAATTTTTACTAGTTAAGTCAGTTAACAATATGTTTCTAATTATTATTATGTCAATAAAAAAAGGGACAATATGTTTTGCCCCTCCTATTTAATTTTAATACTATTCTTAATTATCTTTTGAATGTTTTCTGAGTAAAAATATGTTGATTCAAGATTAGTTTTTTCAACTAATTCTAAATAATTTGCAACCGAAGTATAAGGATGTATTTTTCTTCTTGATATTTTCAGACTAGGCTTATAACTATTTGTTGCAAGAAAGTATGGTAATTCTTTATAAACGTTATTATTTTGCATCTTTATTATATGTAAACAAATCACTAACTGGCTTATCATCAATTATATTTAATATACCTCTAGCTATTAGTTCAGCTATTGAAAGTTGTCTTATAAATGAATATTTTTGTGTTCTTTCTTCGCTAAGTTCTATACTATTAGTAACTACTAGTTCATCTAGCGGAGTTGCTGCTAATTTATCTAAAGCATTCCCAGATAATATAGCATGAGTTGCACAAGCAAAAATTTTCTTTGCACCTTTTTCCTTTATAGCTTTAACAACTAATGAAAGCGTACCAGCTGTATCAACCATATCATCAATAATTATACAGTTTTTATTTTCTACTTCACCGATTATATTCATTATTTCTGCACAATTCGGCTTAGGACGTCTTTTGTCAACAATTGCTATAGGTGCATCTAGTGCCATCGCTAATTTTCTAGCTCTCGTTGTTCCTCCATGATCTGGAGATACTACTACAACATCACTAAGTTTCTTTTTAACGAAGTAATCAGCAAAAATTGGTAATGCTAAAAAGTTATCAATTGGAATATTGAAAAAGCCTTGAATTTGGTCAGCATGCAAATCTAAACACATTAGACGATTTGCACCAGCTGTTTGTAATAAGTCAGCCATTAATTTGGCAGAAATTGGTTGACGAGGTGCAGCTTTTCTATCTTGTCTTGAATAACCATAATATGGCATAATTATATTAATATGTTCAGCTGATGCTCTTTTAAGTGCATCTATCATTATTAATAATTCCATATAATTATCATTAACTGGATAACTAGTTGATTGAATTACAAAAACTGTATGTCCTCTAACTGATTCTTCTATATTAATTTGTACTTCTCCATCAGCGAATCTTTTCACTTCGCACTTAGAAAGTTCAACATGCATATATTTAGCAATTTCTTTCGCTAATTCGATATTTGAACTTAAAGAAAATATTTTAACTTTTTTACCTAATAATAACGCCATGATTTGTTTTCTCCTTATTTTATTATTTATTTAAAATTTGTGTAACTTTTTTTACTATATCATTTTTTGTTAAATGATATTCTTCAAGTAAATCTTGGTATTTTCCTACTTGTCCAAATTTATCTTCTATACCTATACCATATACTTTCATTGGAGCATATTCACACGCTAACTCACAAATAGCACTATGAAGTCCACCAAAAATGTTATGATTTTCACATGTTAAAACAACTTTTGTTTTCATAATAGAATCTAAAATCGTTGCTTTGTCAATAGGTTTTATAAAATTTGTACTAATTAATTCAGCATTAATTCCTTTTTCCTTAAGTTCTTCAATTGCCATTTTTGCTTCATATACTAATATACCAGAAGCAATAATTGTTATATCTGTTCCTTTATTTAAAACATCAGCCTTAAATAATTCAAACTTATAATTTTCATCAAATACTGTCGGTCTAGTTTTTCTAGGCATTCTAATATACATTGGTCCATTATACGACTCTATTTGTTCCACTGCTTGTGATAATTGAACATCATCTACAACATCAAATATAGTCATTGTTGGAATGCTTCTTAAGGCCCCAACATCTTCAAAACTCATATGCGTACCACCATTTGTTTCAGCGGTAATTCCTGGATCAGTTCCCCAAAGTTTTACATTTTGTTTCGCATAGCACACAGATATCATTATTTGATCTAATGCTCTTCTTGCAATAAATGGAGCAAAACTAAATACATTAGGTTTCATACCTGATGCTGCAAGTCCCGCAGCTACACCCACCATATTAGCTTCAGCTATTCCTACATCAAAACAGCGTGTTGGGAATTCTTTATATAGCGGAGCTGTCCCATTAGGTTTCGCTAAGTCAGCATCTAAAATACATATTGTTTCATCTAATTTCATTAATTTACTTAATTGATTAGCAAGTACTTGTCGAAATTCCATAATTATTTATCCTCCAAGTTTAATTCTTTTAAACCCATTTCAAGTTGTTCTGCAGTGATTGGCATACTATGATTGCCTAATTTAGCATTTTCTATAAAACTAATTCCTTTGCCTTTAATTGTATTCATAATAATAGCATGTGGCATTCCAGGTGTTTTTTTAGCCCTTTCTATAGATGAAATAATTTGATCAAAGTTATGGCCATCTATCACGACAGTATCAAATCCAAAACTTTCAAATTTTTCTTGGTATTTATCTGCATAAACAAGTTTATTTGTATAATCATCAATTTGCATCCCATTATTATCTAAGAAGACAATTAAATGATCAAGTTTTTGAATACCAGCGAACCCCATAGCTTCAAAATTTTGACCTTCTTGAAGTTCTCCATCTCCTAAAATTACATAGGTAAACGATCCATCTTGTTTAATTCTAGAGGCAAGTGCCATTCCCACTCCACAAGATAAACCTTGTCCTAATGAACCAGTTGTCATATCTATTCCTATAGTCTTGTTCATATCACAATGGCTTGGTAAATTAGTGTGAATTTTGTTTAAAGTATAAAGTTCTGACTCTGGGAAATATCCTCTATGTGCAAGAGTAGCGTATACAGCAGGCCCTGCATGTCCTTTGGATACAACTAATCTATCTCTACCTTCCATTGTTGGATTTTTTGGATCAATATTCATTTCTTTATAATAAAGCACTGTTAATAAATCAACGATGGAAAAACTTCCTCCTATATGCCCAGATCCAAGTGAAGCAATACATTTAAGCGTTAATCCTCGAATTTCATTTGCAATTTTTTGCATAGTCCACCTCAAGTAAATATATTCATTATTATTATACACCATTTTTATTTTTTTTGCACATATAAAGTTTAAAAAAATAGTGTTTTTCAACACTACCTATTATTCGAACTGTTCCTTGTTGTATTTTTCTAATACAATACCTTCAATTGTTCTTCTTGTTTCTAAATTAATTGGATGGGCAATATCTCTAAATCCGCCTTCCGCTTTTTCTCTGCTTGGCATAGCAACGAATAAACCATTTTTCCCTTCAATAATTCTTAATTCATGTATAGCAAATGCATCATCAATAGTTATTGAAGCAACTGCTTTTAAGCGGGTCTGACTATCTACCTTTCTAATTCTTACATCCGTTATTTTCATACAATTCCACCTCTTTCTCACAATAACATTGTATCATATGAAAACGTTTTCGTAAAGCGAAATGGTAAACTTTATTATTTTATGAATATTTATTATATAATTGAATATACTATTATTGTAAAGGCGATCTCCAAATATCAGTAATTTGATATAATGTGCGTGTATTATTTTTTCGTCTTTACTAAATATATAAAGGCCACGATTTTTTCGTGGCCATTTTCTTATTTAGTTTTTTCAATGTATCTTTTTTGATCAACTAATTTGTTTTTAATATATTCTTTAATTTCATCTAAATTAGTGCAAGCACTTTGTTTTATTATCATAGGGCTATAACCTACTATATTAATAAATAGATAAGCCTTATTATCTTCAACATTTAGAATTCCGCCCCATGGAACTGTAAATGCTTGACTTTTATTTTCAGTTTCCTCATTGCTTTCTTCAGCATTCTCCTGAATTCCTTCGTTATTTTCTTCAATATTCTCTTGAGGTTCTTCCATTTGTTCTTCTTGAGTACTTTCTACTTCTGATTCAGTTTCAATTTTTTCTGTTGGTTCATCCGCTTCACTAATTTGTTCATCTTCAAGAACCTCAAAGCTTATGCCTTCATCACTGACTTTTACATTCATAATGACAGTTGGATAATTATTAGTTAGTTTTTTCTTCAATATTCTTTTTTGCAAAGCTAAACTAATTGGTCCCATAGCAAATGCAAAAAACAAACCTAATACAATAAATAAGCAATTTGTAATAATGTCACTTGTTTTTAATCCTTCTTCAGGAATTTGAAAGAAAGAATATACACCTAAAATTACAATAAATAAACCTATAATTTTTGTAAACAATTGACCCTTTGCTTGTTTTTCTAAACGATATATATTATAGTTGAGTAAATCATTTGAATCTAGTTCTTGACTAAATTCAGATATTAATTCAGTTTCTACTTTTGTTTCTTTAATTTCATTGTTTTCCATGTTTTCACCCTTTCATTATTTTAATGCTTTTTACTTCACAATTTGGAAGTTCTTTTTTTATATTTCTAACTGTCATTTTTGTATTAGGAACTAAAATCAACGATGAGCCACTTCCAGACATAAAGCATGGTCCATATTTTGATAGTTGTTGCTTTAATTCGTTTATTTTTGGCTCAATAATAAAACATGCTTTTTCTAAAGAATTATAAAAATTTAATTCATTTATGTTATTAATTATTTGGTGAGTAGTCAATTCAGCATCGTATTGACAAACTTTATCAAAAACCGCTTTTGTTGATATATATATATTAGGATTAATTAGTAACAACTTATGTGGTAAATTTTCTATATCAATGGGGGTTATTATTTCTCCTATTCCCTCAACTAAACAAGTATTTTTATAAAACCCATATGGTATATCTGCACCATATATTTTAGAAAAATCTATTAACTCTGATTTATTTAAAAATAATTTTTCCTTTATATTTATGTAATTTAATATTTCAGCAATATCCATGCTTACCCCACCAAGGCCTGCACCAAATGGTATATTTTTTTTAATTACAATTTTATGTTTTGTTACAATACTATATCTTTTTTTAAATTCTTGCAATACCCTAAGGACTAAATCTTCACCATTTGTATTCTTTGGTGCATTATAGTACAATACTTCATCAACACCTTTAGTTTCTTTAATTTTAATTGTATCATATAAAGAAATACGTGTGTTAATCATTTGTAAATCATGATATCCATCATTCCTTTTTCTAATTACTCTAAGTGTTAGATTTATTTTTCCGTAAGTTTTCATTTTCCACCTATAAAAAAATTCTCATTTTTCCTTTTGTCTCAATTCCACCAAATGCATTTCTGCCGTTTTCAATTAATTTTAAACACGATTCAAAATCAATCGTTTTGTTGATTGATGTAGATGCTACTTTAATTGCAATTACTGCTGGATCATATGTGTGAATATTAATTCTTTTAGGACTAGAAGCAAAATTAGCACCTGAAGCAATTAACGCTTCATAGTTTGATCCACATGCTCCTGCTATAATACATAAATCATCTAACATATAGTGTTTTCTTATTTTTCGTATTGTTTCCATAAAATATCTTGTATTTTCATAATTTGATATTTCTTTTAATCCTTTTCCATTATATATATCATGCCCAGTTATCACAACTATATCAGGTGTTAATTCATCTATTATTTGTTCTATCTTATCTTTCACTTTATCTTCATCTATATATATACCGTCAGCATGAATACCAATTTCTTTATATAGTTCAAGACAATTATTTAAATATTCTTCATCACCATCTATATGTAATATTCTTCCAAACAGTGGTTTTATTGTATTATTTTCACGTGTTTTTTTAATCAATCTATTTTGATAGTTTTTCTTTGCTTTTTCTTCTATTTCAATTTCATTATTTGTAGCTGGCATTATATCATCAGTTGAAACACTCATCTTAATACGATGGTTCAATCCTTTTACAATCACATTTCCATCATTTATTTTCAAAATTACATATATAATTTTTTTCTTATCATTTCTTAAGCTAATTAAATCTCCAACTTTCATAATACCACCATTATATTTTATGCAATGGTTAATCAATTAGTGAAAAATCATTTGATAAAGATACAATTTGTTCAACTGTTAATTCTTCTGCTCTAACATTTAAACTTAGGTTATGTTTAATTAAAATAGATTCTATCATTTCTTTATTATATCCAAAAGAAGATTTAAGATTATTATATATGGTTTTTCTTCTTTGAACAAAGATAGCTCTATTAAATTTTAGAAAAAATGCTTCACTTGTTAATGGTAGAGTTTGTTTTTTTCTCTCCAACAGAATTACCGAACTATCCACTGCTGGTTCTGGTATAAAAGATTTAGGGGAGACATTAAATAATATATGTGCCTCCATATAATATTGAATTAAAACACTCAAACTATTGTAATCCTTTGTTGATGGTTTGCCTGCCAATCGTTTTGCAACTTCTTTTTGAACCATTACTACAATTTTTCCAACTTTCTTGCTTTCCTCTAACACCTTTGTTAATATAGCTGTTGTTATATAATAAGGCAGGTTAGCAACTAAAGTCACTTCTTCATTATCAAAATAGTCGTTTATATCTTGTTTTAAATCAACTTTTAAAAAATCAGATTGAAGAATAGTTAAATTAGTATTATTAAAGTTAGAATTTAATATTTTGACCATATCACTATCTATTTCATAACATACTACTTTTTTTGCTTTTTGTAGAAGGTATTCAGTTAACGATCCTAAACCAGGTCCAACTTCTATAACGTTTTTATTTTCTATGTTAGAGCAATCAACAATTTTTGTTAATATGTTTTTATTAATTAAAAAATTTTGACCATATTGCTTTTTTGCTTTAATTTGTTCATTGATAATTATTCTTTTTATGTCCATATATGATACCTTTCTTTGATTATATCATATTTTTTATTATTTATCATTTTTTTACTTTAAAAAAGAACTACAAAGTGTAGTTCTTCATTCTTTATTTGAAATCATCCTCAGTAAGACCATCATCTTCATCTTCGTCATCTTCATCATCTGAGTTAATTTCTAATTCAGTAATGTCTTCATCTGAGTCAGACAAGCCACCTAATTCACGTTCTAAATCGTCTTCATCATCATCGTCGTCATCGTCATCATCTGTTTCTTCATCATTATCATCTAAATCGTCTTCTGTTTCTTCATATGCTGGAGTCATGTCATCATTTAATTCATTCTTTTTAACGTCTTCATCATCATCAAATAACTCTTCATAGTCTCCACCATCTTTATCTATAACAGACGTTGGTTGACGTTCTTTTAAATCCCAACAGTCATCACCACAATACACAAAATATCCAGATTGCATAAAGTCTAAAATAAATTGTGCTGTATGTTCTTTGGCAGCTTGAGAACGATATCCTTTCATTTCCATTACTTCTGTTACTATATTAAGTAACTTTTGAGGTTTACGTTTTGCCTTTAAAAGTTCAATCGCAATTTCTAATAATGATTTTTCTCTTTCCTTAATGGCCATTATATATATCCTCCTATATTTTCTATGTGCTATTTAGTATTATACTATATTTTTAATATTATTGCAAATCATTATATTTTTTATTTTTCCATTTTAAATCTAATGTATGGACTATATTCTTTTCCTTATCCATTTCGGTTTGATATTTAACATATATATTATTATCATTTATTGCTAATTTAATTGTTTTGGTTAACATCTCAATTTTATAACCAAATGCCGTTGAAATTACCATAACCGTTTCTTTTGTGTTAATAAAGGAAACATACATTGTTATTATTCCCGACCTTAAAAGTTCAATGAAGTTTTGATGGATTATCACTTTTGTTCGTATGGTATCTTCTGTTTCCTCTATAAAATTAAGTATTTTTACATCATTTTCTTCATAGAGAGTTCCAAAAGTCTCAAAAAATAATTTTGTGCCGTCTGTTCCACTTAATAAATATGCAATTTCAACTTCACTCATAGTAAATTATATATTAACAAAACCGCTAATCCTGGAAGTCTAAGAATACCTATAATAACAATTGTAACTATATTTACTGGAATATTTAGATTAATATATGATCCAATAAAGTTAAAAATAAAAATGGTAATAATTCCAAATAATGCACATTTAACAACCCATTTAAATATATCTAATACTTTATAAAAAAATAACTTCATATAAATACCTCCCCTTATAATTATATGAAGTTATTCTTTATATATTAGTCTTCTTATTATATACTTCTAAATTTGTATAATTAATACCTAACGGAGAAATAGATATATATCCATTTTTTATCGTTTGAATATCACCATTTGGTTCATCATTTAAAGGTATTGTTGTGTCACACATTGTATAATATAAATTATCTTCTTTTTTCATGTAATAAGTTTTATATGTACTTTTAGCTTGATGAGTAATTTTAATTCCTTTTGCGTTAGCAGGAAAATTAACATTTAATACTACTCGCTCATTTAATAAATCATTTTCTTTAATATATTTATATACTTCATCGAAATATTTTGTACCTTCAAAACTATTATATTTGCATGACATTGCAATTGCTTTTTTATCTCTCATCAAGGCTTCTTGTGCAGCTGCAAATGTACCAGAATATATTATATCATCCCCTAAATTATACCCCTTATTTATCCCTGAAAAGACAATATCAAAATTAATGTCTAATTCTCTAAGAGCAAATAGTACACAATCTGCGGGAGTTCCATCCAACGCATATGTTGGGACTCCATCAATGATATCATCTATTCTTTCACAATTCATTCCTCGTCTTAAAGTCAATCTATGGCTTGATGCAGATTGTTCATACATAGGAGCAACAACGAATACATCTTTTTCATATTGTTTTATTTTTTCAACTAATATTTTTATGCCTTCTGCTTTTACTCCATCATCATTAGTTACTAGGACTTTCATTAAAAGGCCTCCGGATGATCGTTCTTATATATACGTAACAATTCATCTAATTCTGATAAAAGATTATTCATTTCTTTTTTAGAATAAATTGTTGCACCTGCAGCTTGTAAATGACCTCCTCCACGATAATTTCTTGCTACCTCATTAATTGCTACAAATCTTGAGCGTAGTCTCACTCTTATTTCTTTATCTTTTGGTTCATTCTTATTAGTTTCAACTTCTTCTTTAGGTAACATCTGATCAACAAAGGCAACCCAAATTAATGAACCTTCTATGGAATCTAAAGTGTTTACTAAGTTTGCTGCATCTTCTTTTGTCACATTATATTTTTCCATTATTTTTTTTGTGAAATATATATATGCAACTCCGTTTGGAGTTACCTTGAAATTATTATAAACATATCCTTCTAGTTTTAATGTTTCTTTCTTCTTTATATAAAGATGAGTATATATGTTTTCAGTATCTACACCAATATCAAGTAAATAACCAGCATTTCTCATAACCTCACCATTAACACCTCTAAATCTAAATCTACCTGTATCAGTTGCAATGCCAGTATACAAGCATCTGGCTGTGTGTTTGGGAATAGTTAATCCTTCTTTTTCAAATTCTTTCATCATTCTAACAAGAATTGATGAACAAGCCGGAGAAGTTGGATCTAGATAACTAATATTTCCATATTCAGGAGAGTCATCATGATGATCAATTTTAATTAAAAATTTTCCATTTTGATATCTTTCATCACAAATTCTTTTTTTATCTGCTGTATCTACAACTATTACTAGTGCTTCCTTATATATATCATCACTAACAACATCGCTCATTCCTAATTCACTTAAATATTCAGGGACATCATCACCTACTGCATATACTTTTTTATTTGGAAAATTATATAGTATATATGACTTTAAACCAAATTGTGATCCTATACAATCTCCATCTGGTCTTATGTGGCGATGAATTATTATGGTATTATATTCTTTAATTTTTTCTAATATCTGATTAAACATTATTCTCCTCCTATTAACGCATCTAATTCTGCAATGACTTTGTTAACATCATCATAGTTTTTTACTGTGCATCCGCTTGCTTGAAGATGGCCTCCACCTCCAAATTTCGTAGCAACTTGATTAATATTTATGCCATTTGATCTAATTTCAACATATATATCTCCATTGTCATCTTCACAGAAATTAACCCAAATGCTCACTTCTTCAATTCCTGACATAATATTTACCATTCCCCTTGATATGTCAAAAATGCTAATATTATATTCTTTAATTTCTTCTTTAGTATTAATTAAATATGCAACACCTTTATCTGTTATTTTAAATTTTGAGACTAATTTTGCTCTCAATTTTACATTTGCGAGTTTATCAGTATATATTTTATTATATATATATTCTGTGTCAATATTATACTTATAAAGTTCACTTACAATATCAAATGTTTTAGATGTTGTCGAATTATATCTAAAGCGACCACTATCTGTAACAATTCCTGTAAATAAACTTGATGCAGATCTTGAATTCATTACTAAAGGTGTATGTAAAATTATATCTGCTATAATACCAGCACAGCTTTCAAATGAAGTGTTTACATATGACAAATCTCCATATTCACCTTGTGGAATGTGATGATCTATCTTTAACAAATATTTTCCAGTTTGATATCTTTCATCGCTTATTAATTTTTCAGTACCCGTATCAACAACTATTACCAATGAGTCTATGTATTTATCATCAGAAATAATATCCATTTTCCCCATCCATTTTAATCTCTCAGTTTCATCTCCTACTATAAATACATTTTTTTGAGGAAAAGTTGATAATATAGCTTCTTTTAGCCCCATTTGCGATCCTAGTGCATCACCATCCGGTCTTGTGTGTCTATGAATTATAATTGTGTCATATTTTTTTATTAGATTATAAATTTTTTTATACATATTTTTCCTCCGCGATAGAATATTATATCATAAAAAAGAAAAAGAAAAAAGAAAAAGACTACTTGTGATAATTCACAAATAGTCTTTTTTATAATTACTATTCAGCAAATGTAATTACAAGTGATGTAAATCTCATTTGTTTATCAGCTTGGAAAGAAATTTTTTGTGTTCCTTCAGCAGCAGTAATTGTCCAAGTGTTTCCAGCTTGACTGAAAGAAAGATTTGAATCAGTTAGAGTTACTGATGTAGGTTTTTTACCACCTAAGTCAACAAATGAAATTGAAGCAATTTTCTTTCCTTCAGGAACGATTACTGAAAAGATAGCACCTTGATAAATTCTTAATTGAGGATAAGTGTTATTAGTATCAGCTGTTGATAAATTTTTATCAAGAACTAAAGTATACCCTTCTTGTTCAATTGTTAATACATTGTCTTTAATTGTACCCATATTTGCTTCCCATGTGAAAGTAATTGTATTTTCACTAGGTTTAGGTTCTTCTGGATCACTTAATTTAGCTGGATCAAATAAATGAGAAGGGAATGAAGTTTTAATATAACTTAAATTACTTGCACTTATAGTATCAAATGTTTTATAAGTACCTAAATATAATTCGTTTTCACCAAGTTTTGTAACTAGTGTATTATATTCAGTATTATATGTCCATACTGTATCAGGTGTATCAACGAATCCATAAACATTTTTGCCAGCATCATTTAGAGTAACAGAAACATATTTTTTAGTGTCTGCTACTAATGCATATAAATAGTAACCATCAGTTGCTGCTTCTAAATAAACTCTTGCTGCTTCACTTGGTTTTTCAGTAGTGCCAAAGAAGTTTCCACTCATAACACCACTTAAATATAAATCTTTATTTAAGTTTTCTTGTCTTAATCCAAGAACGTATGCTGTTTCAACGACAGGTTCTTTTACTAGTGGATCTTTATCAGTAGGGATAACTACTGCTTCATCTCCGATGAAGTATTCGCCATCACGTCCACAGAAGATAACACGTAAAGCACCAGAATAATCAGCTTTTGAATTTCCATAGAAGTAGAAGAATAATGTAGCTTGTGTATCACTATCTTTTATTTCTTTTAATCTATCAGGAACATTAGAGTTAAATAAACTAATTGAGATTGAACCAGTTTCTCTTGTTTCATTAAATAAGAAATAACTTCCGTCAGAAACAATGAAACCTCTTAACATTAAGTATTTTCCATAAAGTGAATTTTCAGCTGTTAAAGCTTTTAATTCAGCAAATGTAACTTCAGTAGGTGTGCTAATTACCCAATCAGCAGCTTCATGTGAATTATAAGATAGAACTTCTCCAATTTGAGGTGTACCATTGAAATAATTCATTGTACCAGTTAAGCTCAATTTGTCACCAGCTTTAATAGTAGCTGTTGTACCGTTAACACTAATTCCATCCTTAGTTGTTGTATAAATAAGAAGTGTGCCAGTAGAATCTTTTAAATAGAAGTAACCTTTTGAACCAAATACAGCTTCAACAGTGCCTTCTAATTTAACTACTGTTCCTTTTGCTAATGTAATAGCTTTTGAAATGTCAACTTTTGAAACAGGTTTAACAACTATTTCAATTTCTACCGCTTCTTTCTTACCATTAATTTCGATTTCAGCTGTAAATACAACTTTTGTATCGCTTTCAACGATTGCGAACTTTCCATCTGCATATGGAGCATCAGCAGGAATTGTCCATTTAATTGTTGCACCATATTCTTCATTTGTAGTTGGAAGAACTAAGCTTGTGCCAGATGCATAAGAACCAGCAAGATTTGTTAATTCAGATTTAACAACTGTTAATTTTTGTTCATCAGATAAACTTGGAGCAGCAGCTTCTTTAATGCTACCATCCCATAATAAATGGTTTGAATTATAACGAGTATCTCTATCATATGTAACGCCAGTTAATACTACATATTTATCAAGATAAGTTTTTAAAACTTCTTCTTCTTCAGCGTTGTATGATTTGTAATAAATCCATGCTTTTGTTCCAGTATATGGATCACAAATTGCATATTTATCACTACCTTGAGTTTCAGCAACTAATTTTGCATAAACAGAAATTAATTGACCACCATAGTAACCAATTGGAGGATTTGTACTCCATGAAGTTTCCCATTCATCAATTGATGTTTCTTTATGTTCAGGAATATTAAATTCTCTATTTTCAACTTTTTTAACAGAAATATCAGAACCAAATTGGAAGTTACCATAATATGGATAAATGTTACCATATACTGTTACAGTATCACCAACTTGAACATCTTTTGGCGCATAATATACATATATACCATCAGTGCCATCATGAATCATAAATTGACCAGTGCCATCAGCTCTTAACATTGCTGTTACTTTACCAGTAACGCTAGCAGAGTAAGTAACGCTGCTTGCACTTACTTGTGCTTTTTCAACTCTTGGTTTGCCAGTTTCAGGATCTAATTCAACATAAGCGTAGTTATAAGCAGCTGCTTTAACTTCTTCAATTGTTCCAACCATACCAGCAAAACATTTTACAGTAAAGTTAAATGATTTTGTTTTAGAGAAAGTTTTATTATCACCATATGTTGCAGTAATAATAGCTTCGATTTTTACAGAAACATGTTTTTCAGTGCTTTCTGGATTTGATGGATCAATTAATGTTGCATCAACATCATTTGCTCCAGGGAGTGTAACTGAACCTGAAGTAGATATAATATCTTCACGAGACGATGTCCATCTTACAGTAGTATCATCATACATTGTCTTAGTAGTAAATACTAAGTCACTAGTAATGTTAGACATTGCTGTGTCATCCCATAATAATTTTTTGTAAATTGATTCAACATGTTCGGTTGCAGTAGCTAGCGCTTCATCTTTCTTTTCTGTGTTTCCACAGCCAATTAAAGCAACAGCAAACATAACTAGGGCAACAAAACATAATAATTTTTTACCGAATTTGGTAATTGACATACTTTATTTTCCTCCCGATGTATGTATTTTATATTAAATTTTTATCAAAATTAATACCTAAATTATTTAATGATATTTTCAAATCATGCTAAAATCTCATAGTCGCTTGAACTAACTAATAAGATTTGTACATAACCATCGTGAATATCATTTTGAGTTGGATCATAATATCCAATAATTCCAGTAAGAGATTTTAATGTTTTTCCAACAAAATAGTCTCCACTTGTTATTCTATCTCCTGTTATAGGATCTTTTAATGTTGTATTTTTGTCAACTCTAATTGACAAACTTTGAGTATTTCCATTTTTATCAACATATGAAGCTCTTAATGAGAAAGCATTTGTTTCTGCAGCATCATACGCTGATGTAATTTTAATTTCAGTATTTAATTTAACTAAATTTCCAATATTATTAGAATTATTAATATATTCTTTTATATCGTTAGGTTCATTAATAATTATGCTGTCAAAATTACTAAATGATTGAACTTTAACGTTTCTTGTAGAAACGTCTGTAATTTGAACTTGGCCATTGTAATATCCAATAGTACCATTAATAATGACAGAATATCCAACACCTAATCTATTGTTTTCGTTAAAGCCACCATATAAATAAATTCCGTAGCATTCAACTTCACCAGTTTCTTTGTCAGTTCCAACTTGTTGAAGATAAGCAGATGTAACTCCTTGTCTACGACAGATTGTACCAGATACTTGTACTTTTTTTCCTTTATCTAATTCTTTATTTACTGCATCTGCTGTTGTATATTTTGTAACAATTTCCTTTAAAGACATTGAAGTATATTCATTACTATAATCATAATCTGGATCATTGTTTTGACCATATACTCTTTCTTTAGCAGTAAATACTGCTTTCATTGCATTTGAGAATGTTGATGCAAGACTTGTACCAGCTGCTTTTGATTTTGCTAATCCAATTTCAACTAATTCAAGATTTAAAAGTCTACCATCTGCCCATACCCAAGCCATATATCTTTTTCCTGTAGAATCTGCATTTTCTTTCCCAGGTTTTCCATTATCTGTTTGTAAAACTATTTTCTTTGCATTTTTTAAAGTTTCTTTTGTGTGTTTTGAAGCAGCGAATCCCCAAGGTTCAACCGTATAAGTTGATTCTGGAGTATCTATACCTTCATAACGAATAGTAATGCTGTGTCCATTTTTTGTTTTAAATATTGTTGTATCACCATCTACATATTGTACAACTTGTACAACACCAATTCCATCGTCATAATAATCTTTTCCTTCATAATCAACAGTTAATTTTAGTTGATCAGTATAAGGGGTTGTTCCATCCCACTTTGTAGGTACGTTAGGCTTTGGATCTGGAGTTGGATCTTCTTGTTTTGTGCATCCACTAATTGTGAATATACAAACTAATATTAGAAACAAACTAATTATTTTTTTCTTCATTTTAAAAGACTTCCCTTAGGACAAATATAAATCATCCGTATAAGATATCATTAATTGCATCTTGATATGCTTTATCAATATCAGTATTAGCATATAAAACAGCTTTTACAATTGTTTCCGCATTATCACGTGCTTTTGATGAGCCATAGAAAGCAACATTTGTAAAGAACCAATCTTGTTGAGTTAGTCCTACTGTTTGAGCTAGGTTTTGAGTTGTAGGTTTGTAAATAATTTGACCTTGATCATCTGTAGTTTCGCCAGATATATGTCTCTTATATTCTGCAGAGTTTAAAACGTCAGTTCTAATTGGGAAATATGATGTTTCAGTACACCATAGGTATGCTGATTCATAATTTGTTAAGAACTTCATGAATAACCAACCAGCTAATTCTTCTTGAGCATCACTACGTTTAAATAATGTAACGTTTGTTCCTTGTTGAATAACTTGTGGATTTTCCATAGAGTATTGTGGATATGATGTAACACCTACTTCAAATGAACCATCAGTAGGTACGTTGTATGAAGCACCAGCACTTGATCCTAATGTCATAACTATTTGACCAGCTTTAAAAGCATCAGATGAATAATTTGTACCAAAATATGTAGTTGTTGCAAGGTATTTCTTATCAAAGTTTTCTTTGTAGAATCTAATAGCAGCCTTAGATTTTGCATTGTTAAATGCAAATACACCTTTACCATTAGCGTCATACTTAGTATATTCTCCACCCCATTGTTGAGTTAGAGTAATAAATAGGTTAGCTTCTGAGTCATAAGAAAAACCAGCACATTTTTTATCTTGTTTTACTAAATTAGCATATTCAGTTGTATTTACAAAAGCCTCTGAAATTTCTACTACTTCATCCCAAGTTTGAGGAATTTTCCAATTATATTTATCAAACATTGTTTTGTTATAATATAATACTTCAGTTGATTTGTTGAATGGAACACTATACATAGTTCCTATAGAATCATAGATTGTACCTTCAGCCCAGAAACCAGGAATATATAAAGATTGCTCATCTTTTGATAATCCAACTTTTTCAACTTCATCATTAGAAAGAGTAATTTCTTTTTCGCAAGCAAGATATGAGTTAAGTTCTCTTACACAATCACCATTTAAGTATAAAGCTACATGGTCTGGATAGGTTTGAGCTACTGTTGGAAGTTCATCAGCAGCTACACCTTGAGAAATAGTATCTCTTAATGTAGTATAATCACCTAATGAAGTTTGTACAACTTTTATATTAGGATATAACTTTTCAAAATTACTAATAATTTGAGCAATAATTTCTTGATTGGCTTTACCCATAGCATGCCAAAAATTAACAGTAATTTCGCTTTTTGAATCAAAATCAACTATTTCAACAATTTTAATTTCGTTAGGATTTTTATCACCATTTTTGTTTTTGCCACATCCAACTATTGTGAAGAATGCAAAGCAAAGCATTAGAATAGTTAAAAACTTTTTCATCTTTTTCTCCTTTAAATTAATTTTTTATATTTCTACTAAAACATTGTTTAGTTTTAGCCTTTAATACCACTTCGTGATACACCGCGCATTATATATTTACGTAGGAACATAAACACGAAGAGTAGAGGTAAGGTAACAACTGTAGTTGCTGCCATTTGTAATCCTTGAGCTGTACGTCCTTCAGCATCTGAGAATGAGGAACGAAGCCCAGTTGTAATTAATCTCATTTCATCTTTACGAGTAACCATCATTGGCCATACATATGCATTCCAAGAACCCATTAATTTTAAAATGGTAATTGTAATAATTGTAGGCATAGCAATAGGAACCATTATTTTTAATAGATATTTTAAATCACTTGTTCCATCTACTTTTGCAGCATAATACAATTCATTAGGAATTTGTTTGAAATTTTGTCTTAACAGATAAATGTAATAAACACTAATTAGGAAAGGAACAATCATTGCCCAATAAGTATCAATACCCGTATGTCCAAAAATGCTTTTTGCAGTTTTAGTCACTGTAATATAGTTTGTAATTACCATCATTTCCCCAGGAATCATCATTGTTGCAATAAAGATTGTAAAGATTACTTCTCTTCCTGGAAATTTAATTCTTGAAAAAGCAAATGCAGCCATTACAGTAGTTATTACAGTTCCAATTGTAGAAACAACCCCAACTACTAAAGTATTAAAAATTAATCTTCCTGCATTAAGTCTTTCAATTGCTTGAGGGTAATTTGATAAAGCTAACTCGTATTTACCTAGGCCAGGAATAAATGTTGGTGTTGGTAAATCAATTTCAGCAGCAGTTTTTAATGATGTAGCTATCATCCAATAGAATGGAAGAATCATACAAAATGCCATTATAACTAAAAAGCTATAACATACTATGTTTTTTATTAATTTAAAAACCTTTTCTCTTTTTATCACTTCTACAGCGGTATCACCAATAGCAACGTTTTGATTTGTTGGTGAATGTGCTATAATACGTTTTCCATACTTAAATGGTTTTTTCTCAAATGATTTCAACATTAAGAAGGTAATAAAAAGAATAATTGTAATACTTAAAAATAAGAAAAACATTTTAAATCCCCCCTTCTAATAGAATACACGTTTTTTACTTACATATTTATTAATAGCAGTAAAGAACATAATTATCAAGAATAGAATAACGGCACCCGCTGAAGCTGCTCCAGCATCTCCGCCTTCTTTTAATTTATCATAAATATACCATACTACTGTAGCCATATTTCTTCTTTGGCCTACAGATTCTGCATTTTTGCCAAAGATAGCAACTACTGAAGTATACTCTTTAAATGCACCAATGTATGATGTTATTAACAAATAGAAAATTTGTGGAGATAATAGGGGAACAGTTACCTTCATAAATGTTCTAATCTTAGATGTTCCATCAATTTGGGCAGCTTGATAATATTGCTTATCAACACTTTGTAATGCACTTAATAAAATCAAAATTTTAAATGGTAATGAATTCCATGTAATATATACTAATAAAACAATAAGTGATGTCCAGTATTGAGCATTAAATATAGCATTGTTTTTAGTAAATTCAAATAGCCATGGATAATCATTATTTCCACCTAACCAGTTAATACCAGTTCCACCAAACATACGAATGATTGCATTAATTAAACCTTGGTTACTTTCAAACATAACTGAGAATACCATACCAATAGCAATTGTATTTGTTACATATGGTAAAAAGAAAATTGTTTGAAATACTTTTTGTAAACTTTTAACTGAGTTAAGTGCAACTGCAATTAACAACGATAAAATGATTGATAAAGGAACAGATATAAATACTATTATCATTGTGTTAAATAAATATTTTCTAAATGGATTATTAGGGTTAAAGATTAAACTATAATTACCAAATCCAAATCCTGAATATTCTCCAGTCATATAATTGTAGTCTTCTTTAAACGAAATAATAAATGTATTTATTAGCGGATAAAAAGTAAATATTCCTAGCAAAATTATAGCAGGCGATAAATACAAAATTCCTCTAATAAAATTTGTACTACTCTTACCTTCTACCATACTATTGAATTCTCTCTTCTGTTTCTTTGTTAAACACAAATACTTTATGTGGTTTAACAATAGCTTTAATTGTTGTTCCTTCATCCACTTTCACGATAGAGTCAATAATAAATCTGAAAGTATTTTTTTCTGAATTTGGATTTACACCTGTTATCAATTTATCTCTACCAATATATTCTATGTGTTGAATTTCAATCGATAAAGTACCTTCTTTTGATATTTCAAATCCTTCAGGTCTAATTCCAATCGTAACTTCTTGATCTTCTAACTTAGATTCAGCTATTTTTTCATCACCAATATAAAGACCACCATTATGGATATATCCATTAAAAATGTTTATTGGAGGAGTTCCTAAAAACTTAGCCACAAATTGATTTACTGGATCTTCATAAACTGTTTGTGGAGCTCCTTTTTGTTGTTCAATTCCAAGTTTCATTACAACTATTTCATCTGAAATACTCATCGCTTCTTCTTGGTCGTGTGTAACAAATATAGTTGTAATCCCTGTTTCGCGTTGGATACGTTTAATTTCTTCTCTTGTTTGTAGACGTAAACGAGCATCTAGATTAGACAAAGGTTCATCCAATAATAAAACTCTTGGTTCTTTTACTAATGCACGAGCAATAGCGACACGTTGTTGTTGCCCACCTGATAATTGTTTAGGTTTTCTATCTAGTAATTCTTCAATACCAACTAAGCGAGCATACTTTATTGTTCTTTCCATTGCTTCCGCTTTTGATAATTTCATATTTTGAAGTGGAAACATAATGTTTTGTTTGACTGTCATGTGTGGGTATAAAGCATAGTTTTGGAAAACTAATCCAATTCCTCTTTTTTCGGCTGGAAGAGTTGTTACATCTTCATCTCCAAAAAAAATTTGGCCCGAAGTAGGTTCATATAAACCAGCAATCATATACAACGTTGTTGATTTACCACAGCCTGATGGACCAAGTAAACCGATAAGGCGACCTGAAGGGATGACTATATCTAAGTCATTAACAGCTTTCACTTCAGAGTTTTTATCGATAAATGTTTTAGTTAAATGTGACAAGCGAATATCCATAAAAAAATCCTCCTCGTTTGATTATTTTGTCTATTGCTTTTTTTAGATTTGACTCTATGCTTATTATATCATATAAATATCTAATTTTGCAAACTAAATGAGTATTTTATTGTTGTTTTTGACAACTTCCGACTTTTTTTATCTAGTTGTTTACTTTTATTACCATTTTTAAAATTATTTTTTATTATGTTTTTTGGCTAGTTGCTAGTTGATTTTTTCCTATAAAAAAGAAGAGATGAAATAAATCATCTCTTTTTTTAAACATTTTTCTTTCTTCCATCCAAAGCATATTTCAGAGTTAGCGCATCGACATATTCTATATCTCCACCCGCTGGTAATCCATACGCTATCCTAGATATTACCACACCTTCTTTTTGAAGGATTTTTTCAAGATAAAGTGCTGTTGTCTCACCAGCCATAGTAAAACTTGTAGCTAAAATTATTTCTTTTATCCCATCATTAATTCTGCTTTCTAACGATTCGATATTTAATTTTTCAGGTCCAACTCCATCTAATGGAGAAATTAATCCGCCCAATATATGATATAAACCATTATATTGTTTGGTCTTTTCAATGGCTATAACATCTTTAGCATCTTTTACAACCATTATTTGTTCCTGGTTTCTTACTTTGCTACTACAAATTTCACATTTTTCCTCTAAAGTATACATGCCACACACTTTGCATTTTCTTACTTTGTTTTTTGTTTCTACCAAACTAGAAGCAAATCTTTCTACTTCTTCATTTGATAAATTTTCAACAACAGAAAATGCATATCGCGCTGCTGTTTTTTTTCCAACTCCTGGTAATTTTTCAAAAAATGAAGCTAAATCATTTATGAATTTAAATTCATCCATTAAAAGCCACCCATAAACGCTTTATATTTTGCTAGTTTTTCTTCTGTATAATTTGCTATTTCTTCATTTGCTTTATGACTAGCAGCAACAATCATATCACCTAATAATTCTAAATCGTCAGGTCCAGTTACTTCAAAGTCAGAATCAATAACTACAGATTTTAATTCATGATTTCCATACATTACTACGGTTACTGGTCCGCTTGATGTAGTAAATTCTGTTTCTTCAATTTCCGTTTGTGTTTGTTGAATTTCACGTTGCATTTGTTGTATTTTTCTAATCATTTGTGGATTCATAATCATTCCTCCTCTCTTTCTACTAAATCTGTTCCAAATAAATTTTGAGCTTGATGCACAGAAGCATTCTTTTTGCTAAACAAATTGTTTGTATTAATTGTATTAATCTTAAGCTCAGGATTATTAATAGGTGTAAGCCTTGGGTATTTAATTCCAATATGGAATTGTCCTGCATACTCCTTGCGTTTTTCTTGCCATGTATTTTCAGGTAAAGCAATAAAATCATAATCTTTACCAAAAGCTATTTTTATAATTTGTAATGCATTTGTATGTCCTTTAGGTTCCATAAGATGGTTGCACATCGAAGCATGAGGGAATACAATTAATAGTTCCTTCTCTCCATTCGCAGTCAATAAGCCTTCTGACAATAATTTAGCTGTAGGAGCTAATAAATGTCCTACTTTATCTTCTAGTCTAGGCCATATTGATAGTAGACGTACTTTTTCTTCTCGACAAGCTTGTGCATGAGCTTGATTCAAAATTCTTTCAACAATCTTTATATCATAAACGTTATTAGGATCGTTAGGATTATTCTCAATATGTGGTTTCGTTTTTACAACAACAGTATTATCGTTAGACTTAACTACTTTAGTTGGTTCTTCATAAATGGTTGTAGAATTAGGAATTTGAATATTTTCTTCTGGCACTTTTGTTTCTTTTTCTTCTACTTCTTCTTCTCTAGTTATCTCAAATGGGCTTCTACGTTTTGTTATTCCACCATCTAATTTTGTATTAATCTCTACTACCTTGTTTTGAACCTCTTGTAGTTTTGCACTTAATTTAAGCGTATATTCTTTTAAATCATTTATACTTTGTTTGTTTACATCTATTTGAGAAGAATAATCCACTACTTCAGGAATTTCTGGTATAACTATGGCATTAATTTTCCCTTCCAAATCAGTATTTACAGCACTAATTTCGCTATCAATTATTTGGTGAAGAGAATTAACCTTTACTGATATGTTTTCATCCACATTTAATACTTTAGAATTTAGATCATTATAATTTGCCTCTATTAATTCCTTTAGTTCATTATACATAGATTCAAGTAATTTATTTATTTCTTCTTTTTCAGTATTTATATAATCAATATTTCGTTGATTATCACTTGATTCATTGTTAGTTTCTAGTGTTGCTAAAGTAGAAGTATGTTCTTGTAACGATTGTATGTGATTAAGCAAAGTCATATAGTTATCATTTAATTGATTAATTTCTTCTCTTATATCAGAATTATCAACACCATTAGTTTGCTTCATTCCTCTTGACAATTCATCTACTTTAGTAATTACCATATCTAAATATTCTTCAACAATTTCAAGTCTTTCAGTTATATCTTTATTACTACTTTGAACTGGGGTTTCAATTGTAGGAGTTGCTTTGGTAATAGGTAAGTTTGAAATTTCTTGTTCTAAATTTGAAATTTTTTGTTTTAAACTCATAATTTCTTCATTTCCAGCAATGTTAGCTAAACGTTCTTCTAATTCTCTTATTTTTAGCAATACATCATTTGTATTATTTATCGAAGATGTATCAAGTTTTAACTGAACAGTTTCCAATTGTTTCTTAATTTCTTCTATTGCTAGACCTTCGTTATTTTGATTTATTTGTTGTAATTTGTTTTCAATCTCATTAATTTTTATAATTATATCTTCATTAATCGTCTCTTTATTATCTTCATCAGAAGTAGGAGCAGTTGTTCCTACTAAAGCTGTTGTATTAATTTCTACTAATTTTTCTTCTATATCTTGAATTTTTTCTTCTAACTTTACAGGTAGATTTTTATTAGCAAGAGTCATATCTTCTAATAAACTAATTTTTGAAATAATACTATCTTTAAACCCTTGAATATTTGCTTTTTCAAATTCTATAGTGGATTTTTTGACTTTATTTTCAACTTCATCAAGTCTATTTAGAATGCTTGTTACTGAATCCATGTCATCTTGTGGATCAATAAGATTTATTTTTTCCTCTAATTTCTTTATTTGGGTTAATAAATCAATATCTGTGTTAGCGTTATTTATTAGTTTTATAATACCTACTTCTAAATATATTTTTTGAGAATTAGTATATCTTATTTTATTTTGAATTTCTACAAACGAGTCAACATAATAGAATAATTTTTTATCAGATAATTCGTCAGCTAGTTCTTCAAAATCTTCTTTTTTATACATATATATTATATCAGATTCATCACGCACACTTTTATACAAAAGTAAATCTCTACAGAATTGAATTAAACATGTTAAAATTCTAGAAACTTCTTTTCCGTTTTCTATTAGTTGACCGATATTATCTATTGCTAGTTGAATATTTTTCTCATTAATTGCTTTTACTAAGCTTGTTAAATACTCTTGAGAGATTCTACCGGTTAAACTATTTACATCTTGAAGAGTAATTTGATTAGATTCATATACTCTTGCTTGATCTAATATGCTTAATGCGTCACGCATACTTCCTTCTGAGGCTTCGGCAATTCCTAATAGTGCTTCATCTGTTATTCCAATATTTTCCTTTGTAACAACTTTTGAAAGCATTTCTACAATTTCATGAGTTGATAATTGTTTAAAATCCAATCTTTGACATCTTGATAAAATCGTTGATGGAAGTTTATATGGTTCTGTTGTAGCAAGAATAAAAATAACGTGAGCTGGTGGTTCTTCTAAAGTTTTTAAAAGTGCATTAAAAGCAGCAGTACTTAGCATATGAGCTTCATCAATTATATAAACTTTTTTCTTTAAAGAACTTGGCAAGAAATTTACTTTTTCTAGTATATCACGCATTTGATCAACGCCATTATTACTTGCGGCATCTAGCTCTATCACATCTGTTGTTTCATCATTTATAATTGAAAGACAATTGCGACAAACATTGCATGGTTCACCATCTTTTGACAATTCGCAATTTACCGCTTTAGCGAAAATACGCGCTATTGTTGTTTTTCCTATTCCTCTTAATCCGCTAAATACGTATGCATGTGATATACGATTAGTAACACATGCGTTTTTTAATATTTTTATAATGTGTTTTTGGCCTACAACATCCTCAAAACGAGTTGGACGATATGTTCGATATAATGCTTTATACGCCATCTAAAACACCTCCTTAATAATTTTCTTGTAATAATTATATCACATATTTAAATAATTTATCTTTCTAAAGCAAGGTTTTTTACAATTTCATATTTTATTATAAACGTTATCCCCTTATATAACTTTTTTGTATCTTCTTTTACACTTTATAATACAAATATTTTATTTTTTTTGACAATAATTATTTTTCCTATATATAAAAAACAACATAAATATTTTTTACTTTAGTTAAATACAATTAATTGGTGAATTTATGTCTTTATTTTCTTTTTATTTATTTATATCATTGTGTTTATTAATTACTTTTTTATACAGCATAAAAGAATTTACTACAAATTTAAATTTTGCTTTAAATAGCACTATATGTAATTTTATTTCTAAATCAACTAATTCAACATTTAAATGTTTTCTTTTAGGTATCGTTTTAACGGCAATTACTGGGTCTTCTACAGCTATTACAGTTATTACCCTATCATTTATAGCATCAAAACAAATATCGAAAATTAATGGGTTAATTGTCGTTATATCAAGTAATATAGGGACTAGTTTTTCTACTATGTTTTTTTCAATTAATTCTTATCTTATAATTTTATTAATTTTAATTGTGGGCTTTATTATATGTTTTAGCAAATATAAAAGCCTAGGAAAGATAATTATTTTATTAGGAATATTACTTTTTTCTTTAAAGCACATGTGTTATAACCTTGAAAAACTAATTGAAACTTCAAATTTATCTTATCTTATTTTAAAATTTAACAATAATTATATATATATGTTTTTCTTTGGTATTGTAATTTCTTTTTTAATTCAATCATCCAATGCAGGAATTGGCATTATTCAACAATTATCATTATCAAATTACATTTCTATTAAATGTGGAATTGCATTTATGCTAGGAGCAAACATTGGAACAACAATATTAGGAATTATTATTTCCTGTATTAATGACAAAAATTCTTTTCATGTAAGTTTAATTAATTTTACTTTTAACTTTTTAGGGTCAATAATTTTTATGCTTTTGATTAATAGTTTTACTAGTTTATTACTAATTATACAAGAAAATACTAGTGCCAATAACGCTCTAGTTATTTCACTTAGTCACATAATTTATAATACTATAACTGTTTTTTTGTTTTTTATTATATTTTATATATATATAAAGAAAAGGAAACACAATTAATGTGTTTCCTCATTTTTTGGTTCTTCTATTTTATTTTTTTCAACAATTTCTTTTAAACTTAATGCTAACCCTGCAATCCCTTGCATATCAGAAGGTACAATAATTTTTGTAGCTTGTCCATCAGACATTTTTTGAAGAGCCTCATATGCTTTTAGAACTAATAAGCCTTGTTCTCCCCCTACAGCTTTAATCATTTCTAAACCTTTTGCTTCAGCTTCATTAATTAAATATATAGCTTTTGCTTTACCTTCAGCTTCACGAATAGCAGCTTCTCTTGCAGCTTCCGCTTTTAATATTTGTGATTCTTTATAACCTTCAGCCTCTAATATAGCAGCTTGTTTTTCACCTTCAGCTCTTAATATTGCTTCACGACGTTCTCTTTCAGCTCTCATTTGTTTTTCCATAGCTTCTCTAATATCCCTAGGAGGCATTATATTTTTAACTTCTACACGAACCACCTTAATTCCCCATGGATCAGTAGCATCATCTAAGATTTCTCTCATTTTTGCATTTACTATTTCTCTACTTGTTAAAGCTTCATCCAAATCAAGTGCACCCATAATATTTCTTATTGTGGTTGTTGTTAATGTATCTAACGCTCTAATTGGATTTGAAACTCCATATACATATGCTTTTGGATCGGTAATTTGGAAATAAATTACAGTATCAATTTGCATAGTTACGTTATCTTTTGTTATAACTGGTTGAGGATCAAAATCTATAACCTGTTCTTTTAAATTAACGATACCAGTTTTACTAGCACCTGTATATCTATTTCCATATGGAACAACACTTGTATCATGTGCAATTCTATCAACAAATGGACATAACATATGAACACCTGTACCCCAAACTTTATAAAACTTTCCTAATCTTTCTATTACATACGCCTTAGTTTGAGGAACAATCTTTACACATGAAATAAGGATTATCGCAACAACTAATATAATAATCGCTAAAACACTTAATAATATATATATAATCATTTATTTAGTTTTCCTTTCTTATTTAATTTCAATTTCTTCTATTGGTTCAACCAATAATTTATTACCTATTATTTCTTTTATTACAACATCTTCCCCAACCTTTAATTTCCTTGTACTTTTAGTAATTGCTGTCCATTCCAAATAATTAACATAAATAGTCCCTTTTTCATTTATTGAAACTTCCTTAACTACCCTTCCTATCATTCCTATTAATTTATCCGTATTAGTAGGTATAGTATTTTTTATATTAAATTTTTTTACAAGCGGTCTAGTTATTAAAATTAAAACTAATGAAACAACAGCAAATACTAATAATTGTACGTATATTGGTGTCTCAAACGCAGAACATATCAATGCAGGTATGGCTCCAGCACTAAACCAAATAGCAACTAACTCTGTGGTTTCTACTTCTATTATTAAACCTAAAGCTATTACTATTCCCCACGCTACTAGAGAGACAATTGTCAATGTGGGATTGTCAAATAGAATTAACATTATTCTTCATTCTCCTTTCCGTTTGTAGAAACAATTAACATTTTGTATCCTGTATTCCACTTTGCGTTAAACTTATATGATTGGTTTTTATCAAAACTTAAACCTAATTTTTCACTAAGTTTTGTAACCAAGTTTTTAGAATTAATTCTTCCATAACTTGACTTAATTTCTATTTTATGCAAATTATTATCATCTATCGATTGTTTTTCAAAATCTTCTTTATAGATTTTTTGAATAATTATATTATTTGTGTCAACATCAATCCCTACAGCAACACCAAACGCATCTTCAAAAAAGCTTGCTGCTTGTTTGCTTAACGTTATGTTGTTATTATAGATGGTAACAGCGCTGCTCTTATCATTGTTTATCCAATCTATTTTCATAAAATTACCTCCTATACATATATTATACAACATAATGTATTTTTGTCAATAAAAATGTATTTTTATGTATAAAATAAATTTGTAATTATTTTGATATTATTTGTTTTTTATATATGTAGAATATTTTATTTGATTATTTTAAATAAAAATGCTATAATAATAGAGACTATAGAAAGGGGCATATTAAAAAATGAAATTAAAATTTAAATTTATTCCTTTCATGATTTCACTGCTTATAGTTGTTGGTGTAACATTTGGAATTTGTTGGTATTCATATCATGGATATGAAGGCAATAAACTAAAATACTTAAACAGCTATTTCCATGTTGATGATTATGAAAGTCAATCAGCATCAGAATTAATTAATCATGCTGTAAAAATGCAAACTACAAAATTTCAAAAAGGATCTAATTTAGTTTCTTTCTCTAATCCAGATGATGATGTAATAATTCCAACTGATAAAGAAGGTAATTCTTCTTATTATCAAAATGGTACTTTACATTTAAATGGATTTTTCGATGTAGACATTTATACTCAAGGAACATTATCACAAGGTAAATGGACATATAATTATTATTTCTATTTTTATAATATAAATTATAAAAATTCTTCATTTGATCCAGAAAAATTACAAATGCTTGTAGTTCAAGGAACTGGAAAAGCGACTGAGGAAGAAAAAGAAGAAGAAAATTATACACCATATGGTGATGATTTATTAGATAAGTGTTATGAAGAATTCTTTGACGATGATACTAAAAATAATCCATCACTTACTGCTGGAGCATTTAGTTATTACACATACACTGGTGAAAACGAACAAACATCACATTATTATATATATGATACAGGTTTTAAAAATGATGACAATCGTGAAGAAGGTGCAAAGCATCTAGTTTATAGAATGTCACCAAAGACAGATAACAACCATAATTCAATTACTGATTCTGAAAAAAACACAAGTGGTGATGTAACTTTTTGCATTTTTTATAATGAATCTAACAATAAAGATTATAAAATAGTTAAAGGTGTAATTAAAGATATTACAAACATAGACAAAATAGAACATGAAGATGGATATAACAATAATCCACTTAACGCACCTGAATACAAAAAAGTAATATTAGGTAAAGTTATACTTCATGGATCGATTGCTTTTGTATTATCTGGAATTGTAGCATTCTTATTTTATCTAATTTGGATGGACCCTTCTCAAGAAGAATTAACTAAGAAAAATAAAAATAAACGTTAAAAAATCTATTGGTTTCCCAATAGATTTTTTTATTAGAACTCACAGTTTTTTGGTGTTCTTGGAAACGGAATTACATCACGAATATTATCCATTCCTGTTACATACATAATTAGTCTTTCAAACCCCATTCCAAATCCTGAATGCTTAACTCCACCATATTTTCTTAAGTCTACGTACCAGTATAATGGTTCTATTTTCATTTTTAATTCATTCATTCTTGAAAGTAATAAATCAATTCTTTCTTCTCTTTGTGATCCTCCTACTAATTCACCAGCTCCTGGAACTAATAAATCAACAGCAGCTACTGTTTTTTGATCATCGTTTAATCTCATATAAAATGCTTTAATCTCTTTAGGCCAATTAGTAATAAATACTGGAGATTTAAAATATACATCTGTTAAATACTTTTCGTGTTCAGTAGCTAAATCTTCACCAAATTCAGGTTTGTTTTCAAATGCAACACCTGATTTTTTTAATATCTCTATTGCTTCATGGTGTGTACAAACAGCAAAATTTGATTTTACTAACTTTTCTAGTTGTTCTTTCTTTCCTGGATATACAAACTTGTCAAAGAATTCCACTTCTTCTTTTGCATTTTCTAGAACATATGAAACCACATATTTTACCATTTCTTCAATTACTTTCATATTGTCTTGCAAATCAGCAAAAGCCATTTCTGGTTCAATCATCCAAAATTCTGATGCATGTCTTGTAGTGTTAGAATTTTCAGCTCTAAATGTTGGACCAAAAGTATATATGTTTTTAAACGCTAAGGCATATGTTTCACCTTCAAGTTGCCCAGTAACTGTAAGATTAACTGGCTTTCCAAAAAAATCTTTTGTATAATCTACTTTTCCTTCTTTTGCAACACGTTCTAAATCTAATGTTGTTACTTGAAACATTTCTCCGGCACCTTCACCATCATTAGATGTGATTAATGGAGTGTTAACGTAAATGAAATTTTTTTCTTGAAAATATTTATGTATCGCAAAAGCAAGTTTACTACGCATTCTAAATACCGCGCTAAATAAATTTGTTCTCATTCTTAAATACGCTTTTTCTCTTAAAAATTCTCGAGTGTGTCTCTTTGGTTGAATAGGATAATCTTCAGGAGAATCTGCTTCTAATATTACTTTAGATGCTTTCAACTCATAAGGTTGTTTTACATTTGGTGATTTAACAACAATTCCTTCAACGGAAACGCCACTGCCAACTCTAAATTTTTGGACATCTTCAAAATTCGATAATGAAGATTCATATACCACTTGAACATTTTCTAAAAAAGACCCATCATTTACATTTAAAAATCCGAATTCTTTTTGTGCACGATTGGTTCTTACCCATCCTTGCATTAGCACTGTCTTTCCTAAATACTCTGTTCCTTTGTTAAATAAATCTTTTACACTTAATTTTTCCATATTTATATTCCTTTCTATAAAAAAAGTCCTTAAAATAAAAGACTTTTCTTTTACTCTAAGGACGAATTAACTATTCGCGGTACCACCTTAGTTCATAGATATTTCTATGCACTCAAATTCTTTAACGCAGAAATACGAGCGATTCTACTAAGTTTTAAAACTTTTCTTTCGCTAGCCATTGAGTGTTACTTTGCAATCCTCATTTTAAGTTCACACTATCCTTAAATCACTGAAATGATATTTTGTTTGCATTGCTCTCAATCATTGCTGTATAAAATAATTATATTAAATAAATTAATTTTTGTCAATATAATTACTTACCTAAACAAAATTTACTAAATAATTCATTTAATAAACTATCGGTAGCAGTTTCACCATAAATTTCTCCCAAGTAATTATATGCTTCTCTTAAATATATATCTATAAAATCAATATATACTTTTTGTTTTATGCCATTCATTGCTTCCATTAAAGATTGAATTGCTTTTCTTAATTTTTCAATTTGTCGTGAATTAGCTAGATAGATAGAATCAACACTTATATCTATGTTTTTTAACACTATTTTAGTAATTTCATCTTCTAATCTATATACATCACCTTTATTTTGTGCACTTATATATATAGCATTGCTTAAGTTTTCGTTTTTTAAACTATTTTCATCACATTTATTCACAACGATTAAATGTGGCTTTTCTTTGATTTTTTCCATTAATTTAATTTCATCCTCTGTTAAAGAGGTTGTATTATCTAGTATTAACATTATTAAATCTGCTTTATCTATCATTTGTTGAGATTTTTCAACACCAATTTTTTCAACAATATCATCTGTTTTTCTAATACCGGCAGTATCTATTAAATTTAAAGTTATATTACCTATATTAATTTTTGCTTCAATCACATCTCTAGTGGTTCCAGGAATATTTGTTACTATTGCTTTTTCTTCATTTAATAAAGAATTAAGTAACGTACTCTTACCAACATTAGGTTTACCAATAATTGCTGTATTTATTCCCTCTTTTAAATATTTTGCACCAATAGATTCATTTAACAATTTATTTAGTTCACTTAAAATGTGTTCAATTTTGGGTTTTATACTTTCATTTGTCAATTGTTCAACATCATCATATTCTGGATAATCGATATTTACGCTTATTGTAGCAATTATATCTAATAACTTATCTCTATATTCCTTAACTAGATGATATATTTTTCCATTAATGCCTTGATTAGCAAATTTTAATGCATTTTTGTTTTCTGCATTAATTATATCCATTACCGCTTCAGCTTTTGTTAAATCTATTCGTCCATTTAAGAAAGCTCTCTTTGTAAATTCACCAGGTTCTGCTGGTCTAGCCCCAAGTTTAATTAATTCTTCATATATATAATTTGTAACAAATATACCACCATGACAATTAATTTCAACAACATCTTCTTTTGTGTATGTTTTTGGAGATAAAAAAACGGAAACTAAAACCTCATCAATAACATTTTTATTATTTAAATCTACTATGTGACCATAACTAATAGTATGAGATTGAACTTTATTTAAGTTTTTTCCTCTAAATATTTTGTTGACCAATTCTATGCATCCATAGCCACTTAGCCTTATTATTGAAATTGCAGCCTTAGCATAAGCAGTAGAAATTCCAATTATTACATCATTTTCATACTCCATATTGAACATCTCCTTTTTTTTATTATATCATTTATATTTATTTTTTTCTAATTTAAACTTTAATTTTTATATGTAAACATTTTCAAGATAAAACATATTGCTTTTTTTTTAATCTAATGCTATAATTTAATTGCTCTTTGTAGTAGAACTCCTACCTGTTGCAAAGAGAATCCTTAATTTTTATTCAATTCTCGTTTCTTTAAAAAAGGGCTCCCTATGGGAGTCCTTTTTTATTTATCATTTTTTGAAGTTGGTTTGTAATTTTTAGGTGTTATTATTAAATATCTTCTTGGTTCAACACCTTCTGAATGAGTAGTTACATCTCTCCAAGTTGATAGTTTATTATGAATAACTTTTCTTTCATATGCATTCATAAAACGTAATCTAACCGGCATATTAGTTTTAATCGCTTCCCTAGCTAATCTTGTTGCTAACTTTTCTAATTGTTCATCTTTGTTCTTTCTATAATTTCCAACGTCAACTTTAACTACTAGGCCTGATTCTTCTTCACGATCAAAGAATTGGTTTACAACTATTGTTGTCAAATAATGCAATGCAGAAAGTGTTTGTGCGTTATGACCTATTAACACCGCATTGGCATCTTCTGAATTTACATCATATTCTACAACATTATCTCTCATTTTTCTTTCTACAAAACCATATATATCAGATTCTCTTAAATACTCTTCAATATACTCTTTTCCTACTTTTACAGGATTTGCATCAACCATTACATGTACTTGTATTTCATCTCTTTCTTCCGATGTAACATCGAAATATAAATACTCTTTAGCAACACCTAATTCTTCAACTGCTAAATTTTCAATTTCTTGTAAATTTTTACCAACATAGATTTTTTCTTTCATATCACTTTACCTCTATCTATATCTTTGCTTTTCCTTCAAAGCGGCTAATTTCTTTTCACTTTGTTTAGAATTAATATACATTTGTAGCATTGAATAGCAGTTACCTATCAACCAATAGATACCTAAAGCAGCCTTACTTGTCCATACAAAAACAGCCATCATAAATATCATCATGTACATTACCATCTTCATAGTTCTTTGTGTATCGTTTGCTTGTTGTTTTACTGCTTGTCTACGATATGCAGGAATATCTTCTTCTGCTTTTTCTTTTGCTCTCTTTTGACGTTTTTCGCTTAATAATTGGCTTAAGAATTGAGTTCCAGAAACTAAAATTACCAATATTATTATCCATATTAATTGTGCTGTTCCTGCAGTATAATCTTGGAATAAATCTAATCCTAAAAACATCGGATTAATGCTTTCTCTTGAACCCCAATTTAATGTATACATATCACCATAAGCTATAGTATAGGGCATTCTTGATATTGCTCTGAATATTGCCATAAATATTGGAAATTGTAAGAACGGCATTATACATCCTCCTAATCCAATTCCGTTTTGCTTATATAATCTAGCTTGTTCCATTTGCATCATTCTTTGTGAGTCAGGATCTTTACGATTTGCATACTTTGCTTGAATTTTTGCAATTTCTGGTTCAATTGCTTTCATTTTTATACTCATGTCGTTTGTTTTAGCGTAAATTGGCCAACCTAGAGTTCTTATTATTAAGGTTGCAATTATAAGACCTATTATGTAATATCCTCCAAATAAAGATGATAAAGCGTATAATAACCATCCTACAGGAAATACAAACACATTATTAAAGAAATGTCCCATAAAATCACCAAAGCTATCAGCATAAAAGTGAAGAGGTTCTCCTTCTTGCATTCTTTCTTTTACAGCTAATGTAAATGTTGCTGTAATTTCGTATACATCTGTCTTTGTTTCAACACTTGATAATTTTTCTCTTGCAGATACATTTGTTTGAGCCTTAAAACAAGCGGTACATCCAGTTTCTATTTTTACAGCATCTGTGAAATCAGTCATATTGTCTTGTGAAGCTGTAGTTGCTGAATTTATAAAACTTATGTATTTTTTCATATCTTCTTTTATAAATTGAACTTTATAATTTTTCTCAACATCATCTGCTTTAGTTTTTCCTGAAATTGCATCAAACTTTGGATATGATTCAATTAATGAGATAGCATACTTTTTTGTCTCTCCTAATAATTCTTCTTCTGTAATTTCTGGATTATTTTCTTTGGCAGTTTCCTTTGCTAAGTTTAATTTTTCTATTACCCATTCAACTTGATTTTTTGATTCGGTTAGTGATGCAGCTTTATCTTGTTCATATTGCGTTGCATAAGAAGCACCTGAGCATCCTTTGCAACTACTAACTAAAAGTAAAGCAACAACAATTAAACCTATAAATAAATATTTAAATTTTCGTGCTTTCATTATTTTCTCCTTTTGCTTGTTTGTTTAATATCATTTTTAAACTTGCCAAAAGTTCTTTTTCAAGTAATGTATATAACGCATTCTTTGCTTTATTTTTAATCACTATAACCATATTTATGTAATTAAGGGATTTTATACTTTTTTGTACAATTGATCTAGCTATTCTTTTTGCTTTATTTCTTTCAACTGCCATTCCGTATTTTTTAGATACTGAAAAAGCAACTTTTGGAATTGGGGAATTATTGTATTGATAATAAACCACATAGTATTCTTTGCTAATTCTTTGTCTTTTTTGAACGATTTTAGCTATGTCATGGTTTTTTTTTAATCTATATATTTTTTTCATTTATTACCTCGTCAAAAAATAAAGAAACCACTTCTGTACATTGACAGAAGTGGTCCAAGAATTCTTTACTATTATGCGCTTAAAACTGCGCGACCTTTTAAACGTCTGCGGGCTAATACTTTTCTTCCGCCAACTGTTGCCATACGAGCACGGAAACCATGAGTCTTACTATGTTTACGTTTGTTAGGTTGGTATGTTCTTTTCATTGTTAGCACCTCCAATTAAAAACCATGCTGATTTATTTTACTATATTATTTCGTTTTTGTCAATTCTTTTACTTGTGGTAATAAAAAAAGGAATTTTGCATTCCTTTTTTTATTACCATATTACTTTATATTCAACATTTTCTTTTTTCCCATCTTCATAAACTATTCGACTTACAATATACATTTCAGATAGTTCATATTCTGTAGGAACATCAGTTGTTACGTTGGATCCTGTTGAAGATATAACGCTTCCACAATAAGTGTATAGATGAATCATTTCACTAAATTCATTATTTGTATCTTTTGAATCATTTAGGACTTTACCATACACATTAATTTGAATATTTTTAATTTTTCTATTCAATAAATTTGGATTATTTAATGAAACAATAAAATTATATCTTTCTTTACTTTCTGTTGTTGTTGATAAACTCTTTTTGATTTGCAAATCGTATGGTTCACCGTTATTTATTATTTTGTTACTTTGTTCTACAAAAGATCTTGTTTCTAATTTTGATGAATCATCTGTAAATTTATCTAAATTTACTTCGTATTTAATTATTCTATCTTCAGAGCTAACTGTTTCTTTCCCTTCACTATCAGACACTTTTTTAACATAGTTGTATGTTATTTTAAAATATAATTTTTTAGGCTCGTTATCTATTAATTCGTTTGATGAATCATATTTTTTTACAAATATACTATTTGGAATGATATTAGCTTCAAATGAAGTTGTTTTAGATGTCTCAGGAATTTTTTTAGTAATTGAACTGTTTGGTTCATCAAAGAGTAACTTTGAATCTTTATTTTCTCCACTTACATAAATTTTAATATTATCTATCGCTAATTTTACATTATCATCTTGCTTTGTTTTTTCCAAATAAGCATAAATTTTATACGTTGAGCTTTCATGCTTGTTACTATTATTATTTGAAGATTGACGTTGTTCTTGAATTCTAAAAGATACGTTTAGTAAATCATCCCCTGCTTGTTTACTATATCCATTTATTAATGTTGTTTTGGTTGCTGAATTAAGAACTAAAAAAGTTATTAATACTGCTATAAAAGTATATAGCACTAATATTATTATTTTTATTTTATTATTTAATTTTGATAATCCTTGCATAAAGTTCACCTCATTTAGTTTATTTTATCATAACACTTGCTTTTTTGCAAGTTAAAAGAACAATTTCTCTATACGCAGTCCTTATATTATAAAGAAATTAAGTTATCCACATGTGGATAACATTTTTTACTTTTCCACATTTATATGTTGATAAGTTACATGTGGATATCTTTTTTCTCTTATCTTTTGTATTTTTTTCTTTTTTTTGATATAATTCAAATAAGAGAGGTGATAAAAATGGAGAATGCTAATTTTTTGTGGCAACAAGTCAAAGAAAAATTAAAAGAGTCTATTGATGAGCAAGCCTTTAATTCTACTTTTGCCAACATTAATGAAGTATATAAAATTTATAATGGGTATATTTACATTCCTACAGCTAATCAAGTTAGCAAATATCGCATCGATAAGTTTTACTTAGCCGATATGGATAAAATATTAAGTACACTTATTGATCAAAAAATGATGTTTAAAGTTATTACTTTAGATGATATACAAAAAGAAAAAGAAAAAATACAAGTTCAACCTTTTGTGAAAGCAGATAACGCTGAAAAATTCAAGAGTAGAACTTTGCGACCTGAGTATACTTTTGAAAATTTTGTTACTGGTGAAGCAAATAGAGAAGCTTTTACATTTTCATTAAAAGTAGCTAATTCACCTCACGTAACTGTAAATCCGTTATATATTTTTGGAGATGTTGGGTTAGGTAAGACACATTTAATGACCGCTATAGGACATTTTATTCTTGATAATAATATTAACGCAAATATTGTATATACTACAGCTCAACAATTTACAGAAGATTACTTTATGGCAACTAATCAAAGTAAAGACACTGAAGCCTTATCTCAATTTTATAATTTTTATCGTGCGGCTGATGTTTTACTTGTTGATGATATCCAACTTTTAAAAAACAAAATCAAGACACAAGAAGAATTTTTTAAATTATTTGAATATCTTCATGAGAATAATAAACAAATAGTCATAACTTCTGATAGACCAGCTAGTGAGTTAGAGATTATGGATCGATTAAAATCTCGTTTTGAATGGGGTATTCCTGTTGATGTAAGAAAACCTAACTTTTCACTAAGAAAAAACATTATAAAAAATAAATTAAATTTTCTTATTTCAGACCCTCAAGCGGTACCAGATGATGTTTTAGATTTTATAGCTAATAATTTTGATGAAAATGTTAGAGAATTAGAAGGAGCTTTACGACGTTTCGTGTCATATTGTGTTGCTTTTAACTATCCTTTTACACTGGAGAATGCTCAAACATCTCTTCAATCTATTATTTCTAAAGACAAGCAAGTTAATGATGAATCTAATTCAGTTGCAGTAGAAAAAGTAAAAACTATTGTTTCATCTTATTTTAATATATCTCCTAGAGATTTATCTGGATCTTCTAGAAAACAAGAGATTGCTTATGCTAGAATGGTTACAGCATATTTACTTAGAAGTGTTTTAAATTTACCTTTAAAACGTATTGGCGATTGTTTAGGTGGTAGAGACCATGCTACTATTGCCCACGCTATAGATAAGATCTCAAATTCTTTATCTACCGATCAAATGATTAAACAAGACGTAGATGTTTTAACAAAAAAAATAACAAAATAAACAAACTTATCCACTTATCCACATTGATAATAATAATAATTTAAACAAAAATAAATAAAAAGAGGAGAGAAACTATGAAATTTACTATTAATAGAGAACTTTTGCTCTCTACTTTACAAAACGTTTCTAGAGGCTTATCGGATAAAAAACCTTTTCCTGTCTTAACAGGTATTCAAATAACAGTTCATACGGACAAAATCGTATTTGTAACAACCAATAAGGACATATCAGTTCAAATTATATTAGAAAGAAATGATGAAGTTGTAATAGAAGAACCTGGAGCTTGTGTAGTCCCTGGTAAATATTTTTTAGAAATTGTAAAAAAATTAGAAGGTAAAGATGTTGAATTTACACTTTTTGAATCAACAACAATTAAAATATTGTCAGAAAGATCAGATTTTACTTTAGTTACTTATGATAATTCGTTATTCCCTGTTATTAATTTTGAACCTAATGTTCCCGCAACTCATCTTGAAGCTACAACAATGAAGGAAATTATAAAACAAGTATCTTTTGCGGCGGCAACTGTGGAGACAAGATTGATATTAACTAGTGTAAACTTTAAATTTGCAGGAAACACTTTAGATATAACCGCTACTGATTCGTATAGATTAGCTAAAAAAAGAATGACTTTTGATGATTTATTCGATTCAAATATAGTAAATATTCCAAGCAAGTCTTTAGACGAATTGAACAAAATTCTAGAAGATAGTCATGAAGATGTAGAAATGTATGTAATAGAAAAGAATGTAATATTCAAGTATAGAAATGTTACTTTTATAACTAGATTAGTTGAAGGAATATACCCAGATACTTCTACATTGTTTCCAAAAGAAGTAATGTTAAGTATTAAATTTAATAGAATGGAATTGCTAGCAGCCGTAGATAGAGCATCTTTATTTATAGGAACTGACAATTTGAGTGTTGTAAAATTAAATATTTCACCCAATAAAGCGATAGAAGTATCATCTAATACCTCAGAAATTGGTAAAGTAGTAGAAGAAATATACCCTTTAGAGGTCTCAGACCAGCTAGATTTTCAAATAGCATTCAGTTCAAAATACTTAGCGGATGCTTTAAAATCGTTTGAATCTCAAACTATTACAATTAAGTTCACTGGAGAGATAAAACCGGCATTAATTTCGGGAGAAAAAGAGCAAAATTTAATTCAGTTACTTTTACCTGTAAGAGTCTTCTAAAAACAGGCTGAAAAACAGTACACAAGCAAGAAAAAACTAAAATAAAAAAAGACCACTGTAAAAGCGGTCTTTTTTTTGCTTAAATTTATAAAAATATAGCCGTAAAACGAAGTTAAAATGAAAAATTATGAAAATGAATGAAAATAATCATAAAACTAATGATTTATAGACTTCAGTAAGCTCTTTTTTGACTTGATCACGGTTCTTTTGATGGAATTTATCCTTCATTTGGTGGGTATCAAACACTGAAACGCCTTCTTCTTGTAAATTTTTGATGACTGACTTGTCATTAATAGGTTTAGTAACAACAGCGTTTGGAGTTTGAATTTTTGCTCTTTCAATGAGTTGTTTTAGACATGATTTAGGAGCAAGCTTTACGGGGTGGTATCCAATAGGAATTATGTACTTAATTTTGGCTAAATCTATGTCAGAATCGATAAAATATTGAATTGTGTTCGAATACCCCTCTAAACCTAAGGCATCTAACCCCACTGCAAGAAGTATAGAATCACTTAAGTCTAATAATATTTCACTTAAACGACTGCTCGAAGGAGGAAAATCTATAAAAATATAGTCAAAATATCTAGTAAAACCAAGGATTAAACTACGTAATTTCTTCTCTTCAGTGCGTTTTAGTGTCAAATTTAGTGAAAGTCTGTCTGTATTTAAGGTTTTCATTAAATACATACCAGGTCTTACTTCAAATACAACATCATTTGGTTGTTTTTCTCCAATAAATAAATGTTCAAAGAAATCATCATCATTATCTGTCACAAAATGCTCTGCACCAAAAATTCTAAATACACTATTTTGATCATCAGCGCTTAAAACTAAAACAGTCTTTCCTAATGTTGCATAATAATGTGCAAGATATCCAAGAAAAGTTGTTTTACCTACGCCGCCTTTTTTACAAAAACATGAAACAATTGGCATATTACTTTACTCCTTCTCTATTTAATTTCTCTCTACATGCTTCTTCAATGAATTCAGAAAACATTTTTCCATTGGTAGCACAATAAATTTTAATCTTTCTACGCAATACAACATCCATCGTCGCAGTATATTTGTCCTTTGCGGTCTCAATAGGTTGTATGTATTGTTGTCTTTGTTGTCTTCTAACTGTTTTTTGTACGGGTTGAGCATATTGATAACTCATTTGTGGTTCTTCACGAGTAGGTTGAGGTTTATTTTCTTCTTCGTAATACTCTAAAGTTTCTTCCACATCATCTTTTACTGGTTCTTCTATAAATTTAGGTTTGTCAAAAGGATTAACCCTTTTCTTTGGTTGTTCGTTCATATTATACCTCCTTAAACACCAATATTATATCACCTTTAATATTGTAATTCAAGTCAAATGCAATATTTATTTACTTACACAAAACCATAAATATTGCAAACAAAGTAAATTAAAAAGAAAATAGAAAAAGTATAAAAAGCACTAACAAAAAGAAAATTTAATTTTTAAAACAAGTTTTATCACAAAAATAACGGCAAAAACGGCGGTTTTTTTGAAAGAAAGCAAAAAATCTTAAATCTTACTAATCCCCCCGGGGGTAAAATCAAAAAAAATAAGGTTTTTTTGAATAACTGCTACACCAAAAAAAATAACGAAATTAGCAGTTTTTTATGCTTAGCAATAAAACAATAAATAAAGAAATACATAACAAAACAATCGGATTGGATGATTCAAGCAAACACACAAAAAAGAAATGTTAGCTTATTAACTTTTATATTCAAAATAAAAACGATAAGAACATATATATATTCAAACTAAAAACATAAAATAAAATTTTAATAACAAATAAAAATCAATTAAAAAAATAATAAAATCAAATTAAAATTTACATATAAAATATTACACTAAAACCAATTTTATCTAAAAAAGTTTAAATTCAATAACAAAATAAAAACTAAAACATTGAAATTAAAATTAAAACAACTAACATAATTTTAATAAAAGTTTTTATTGCAAAGTAAAAAAATATAATTTAATTAATAAATAAAACTAAAAATTAAGAAAAATAAATGAATTAAAAATAATACAAAACTAAAGTTTGAATACTTAAGTAATTTATTGTTTTAAAGAAATACGTATATATTTAAAAGAATAAATGCATAAATATGTTTTTATTGTGTAAATAAATATGTATTTATTTAATAGAATAAATGAATATAAATGTAAGTAAATAAAAAATAAAATAAATATATACATTTATACATAAAAAAATAAAAAAATAAATAAAATTGTATGTTTATAAATATTAACAAAATATATTGAAATTAAAAGCTTTAAAAAAACAGACAAAAACAAGCTAAAATAGTAAAAAAAATCATTGGAATAAAAATTAAAAATGCCAATATTTAATGTATTATATTTTATATATATATAAATAAGGAATATATGTAAATAAATACAAAACAGCACTGTTTTTTACACAAAAAACGTAAACGTCTTTTTTTTGCACGGAAATAATCGTTTAACAAAAAAGTTTGAATACAACAGATAAAACACACGTGTTTGCACTTAAAACACAGGTGTGTTTTATTGAATAAAAAAAGAGCCTTTTTTCTTGCTTTTTTTGATGATTTATGGTATAATTAAAATAGTAAAAAAACGAGGTGTTTAATATGAGAAAAATAAGCATTTCTACTCCATTTATTACGTTAGGACAACTGCTAAAATACATAGGAATAGTGTCCTGCGGAGGTGAAATCAAAACGCTTTTAGAAGAAAAACAAGTAAAAATAAATGGAATTTTGGAAAATAGAAGGGGAAGAAAACTTTATTCTGGCGATGAAGTTGTAATAGACAACGAAAAAATAGTAATTTTTAATGAAAATCAATGAAAACGAGGTGAAAAATAATATGATGGATAACAATAGTGTTAATAATTATGATTCAAGTAGTATACAAGTACTAGAAGGACTGGAAGCTGTTAGAAAAAGACCGGGAATGTACATTGGAACAACAGGACCAAAAGGTTTACATCATTTAGTGTGGGAAATTGTAGATAATTCTGTCGATGAAGCTTTAGCAGGATTTTGTAATGAAATAGATGTTGAAATTTTGCCAAATGATGTAATTAAAGTTGTTGATAATGGACGTGGGATGCCTACTGATATTCACCCCAAAACAAAAGTTTCTGCTACAGAAACAATATTCACTGTTCTTCACGCTGGTGGTAAATTTGATAGTAAGAGTTATAAGGTGTCTGGAGGACTTCATGGTGTTGGTGCTTCTGTAGTAAACGCATTAAGTGAGTGGCTAGAAGTAAAAGTTAAACGTGGAGGTAAAGAATACTGTCAAAAGTATAGAAGAGGAGTTCCTGAAACACCTTTATTAGTTATCGGTGAAGCTACAACAACAGGAACTACTGTAACCTTTAAAGCAGATGCTGAGATATTTAAAGAAACAACTGTTTATGATTATGAAGTGTTAAGACAAAGACTTCAAGAGTTAGCGTTTTTGAATAAAGGAATTAAAATGAACATAACAGATTCTCGTAATCCTAATAATGTTAAACATGAAGAATATTGTTATTTAGGGGGAATTGCGGAGTATGTTAAATATTTAAATAGAAATAAAAAGCCTTTACATCCAGATGTTATTATTGTAGAAGAAGAAGTCGAAGGGAGCAAAATTGAAATTGCTTTTCAGTATACAGAAGACTACAGCTGCATTATAAAATCATTTACTAATAACATTATTAACCAAGAAGGGGGAACCCATGAAGAAGGGTTTAGAACTAGCCTTACAAGAATTCTTAACAACTATGGGAAGAATGCAAACATTTTTAAAAAAGATGAAGTGTTCTCTGGCGATGATGTAAGAGAGGGACTAACTGCTATAGTATCATGCAAAATTAGTGATCCTCAATTTGAGGGACAAACAAAAACAAAATTGGGAAATACGGAAGTAAGACGAATAGTTTCTCAAGCTATGAGTGATAAATTAGAATCATATTTGTTAGAAAACCCAACAGTTGCAAGACTTATAGTGGAAAAAGGTGTCCTTGCACTACGAGCTAGAATTGCAGCAAAACGAGCTAGAGAAGCAACACGAAGAAAAAGCCCACTAGATATGTTAGGGTTTGCTTCTAAATTGGCTGACTGCAGAACAAAAGATCCCGCGTTGGCTGAAATGTATATAGTCGAAGGTGACTCTGCGGGTGGATCTGCAAAACAAGGAAGAGATAGTTACTATCAAGCGATATTACCTTTAAGAGGAAAGGTGTTAAATGTGGAAAAAGCGTCAGCTAATAGAATACTTGGAAATAAGGAAATAGTTAATATAATTCAAGCTATAGGAACAGGAATAGGCAAAGAATTTAATATAGAAAACGCTAGATATCACAAAGTAGTTATTATGACTGATGCCGATGTTGATGGAGCACATATTAGAATATTGTTACTTACGTTCTTTTATCGCTTTATGAGACCACTAATTGAAAATGGCTATGTTTATATTGCACAGCCACCTTTATATAAAATAACAAAATCTCGTAGAGTTAATTATGCTTATAGTGATGAAGAAAGAGATCAAATTATTTTAGATATGAGTCATATACCAGGGAAAGTTGATATTCAACGTTATAAAGGATTAGGTGAAATGAATGCTGAACAATTGTGGGAAACTACAATGGATCCTAAATACAGAACTTTATTGCAAGTAACAATGGAAGATAGCGAAAAAGCAGCAAAAATATTTACTGATTTAATGGGCGAAGATGTAGAGCCAAGACGAGAATTTATAGAGAATAATGCTGTATATGTTCAAAACCTAGATGTATAGGAGGTAGAAAATGCCAGACTTTGATAAAGAAAAATATGATGAATTATTACAAGATGATTCTGAGAATGAAGATAGTTTAGATGAAAATTCTGAAAACATTGATGAAACAGAAAACGACAACAATGATGACAATAATGATTCGGAAGATGCTCAAGATGATGGAGATAGTCAACGTGATGAATTACTGATGGAAGAAAAAGTAGACAACGTCATACCTACTGAAATAGCAGGAGAAGTAAAAAACTCATTTTTAAGTTATGCTATGAGTGTAATAGTTTCAAGAGCATTGCCAGATGTACGAGATGGGTTAAAACCAGTACAACGAAGAATACTATATGCAATGAGCACTTTAGGCATTTTTAGTGATAAACAGCACAAAAAAAGTGCGCGTATTGTTGGTGATGTAATAGGTAAGTATCATCCACATGGAGATACGGCAGTTTATGAAGCGATGGTAAGAATGGCTCAACCTTTTAGTTATCGTTATCCTTTAATCGATGGACACGGAAATTTTGGTTCCGTTGATGGAGACTCAGCAGCAGCAATGCGTTACACTGAAGCAAGAATGTCTAAATTAGCTAGTGAAATGCTAAGAGATATTAATAAGAATACTGTAGATTTTCAAGATAACTATGATGGAACTGAACAAGAACCAGCGATTTTACCAGCACGTTATCCCAATATTTTAGTAAATGGGGCAACTGGAATTGCGGTAGGTATGGCAACAAGCATTCCTACTCATAATTTGACAGAAGTCATTAATGGAACCCTAGCCTTAATAGAAAACCCTAACATTACTGTAGAACAATTGATGGAACACATTCCTGCACCTGATTTTCCTACTGGTGGAAAAATAATGGGATTAAGTAGTATAAAACAAGCTTATCTTACAGGTCTTGGAACAGTAACAGTTCGTGCAAAACACAAAATTGTTACAATGTCAAATGGTAAAAAAGAAATAATAATAACAGAAATACCATATCAAGTAAATAAATCTAAATTAATTGAGAGAATAGCTGAATTACATAAAGATAAAGTAATTGATGGAATGACTGATTTACGTGATGAATCTTCACGTAAAGGCATGAGGATAATTATAGAATTAAGAAAAGATGCAAATGTAAATGTTATACTTAACAATTTGTATAGACATTCATCTTTACAAACCTCATATAGTGTTAATATGATAGCCTTAGACCATGGACAACCGAAGGTAATGAACTTAAAACAAATTCTTGAATGTTATATTGCCCATCAAGTTGAAGTAGTAACAAGAAGAACAGAATTCGATTTAGGAAAAGCACAAGCAAGATTACATATTTTAAAAGGTTTGTTAATTGCCTTAGCAAGTATTGATGAAGTTGTTGAAACCATAAAAAAATCATCAAATACTGATGAAGCTATGAATCAATTGGTTGAAAAGTTTTTGCTAACTGAAATACAAGCAAAAGCCATACTAGATATGAAACTTCAACGTTTAACGGGTTTAGAAATAGAAAAAATTAAAAATGAAGAACGTGACTTGGAACAACTAGTTGAATATTTACAAAGTGTTCTTGACAGCCACGAAAAGAAAATGTCAATAATTGTTACAGAACTTTCTGAAATACAAAAGAAATATGGTGATGAAAGAATGAGCGAAATTGACATGAGCGAAGATTTAGATGTCGCAGATGAAGATTTGATTCCTGTTGAAGATGTAATTATAACAATTACTAACAAAGGATATATTAAACGAATGAATGTTGATGCATATAGAACGCAAAAGCGAGGTGGCAAAGGAATAACTGGAGCTAAAATGCAAGAGGATGACTTTATAGAAAGAACTTTATATACATCAAGTCATGACAATTTATTGTTCTTTACTAACTATGGAAAAGTTTATTTACTAAAAGCGTATCAAATCCCTAGTGCAAGTAAAGCTGCAAAAGGCCTTCCTATTGTTAATTTATTAAAGTTTGATGCAGAAGAATCACTTGCTGCTGTTATAAACGTAAAATCATTAGAGGAACCAGGTTATGTAATTTTTGTAACAAGCAAAGGAAATATAAAGAAAACCGCTCTTGTACAATATAAAAATATAAGAAGTACAGGAATTAGAGCGATTATATTATCCCCTGATGATGAATTAATTGCGGTATCAAGATCAAATGGATCACAAGATATAATCTTTGGAGCATCAAATGGAAAAGCCGCAAGATTTAATGAGACTAGTGTTAGACCGACGAATCGAGCAGCTAGTGGTGTAAAAGCGATGAAATTAGCTGATAATGAAAGAGCTGTAGGTTTGGCTGTTGTTAGTTCAAATGATGATGAAATTATCGTATTAACATCACAAGGTTATGGAAAGAGAACAAGCGCCGAAGCATTTTTAGTTAAAGGAAGAAATGGAAAAGGCGTTAAGTATATGAATATAACTGAAAAGAGTGGGGCACCAGTATGCTTGGCTTTATCAACTCCAAATGATGACTTAATGGTTGTTACAGACAAAGGAATGGTAATAAGAACGCACATTAGTGATATATCGATTATAGGTCGTGATACACAAGGTGTTAAAATTATAAAACTTAATGATGGTCAATCAGTTGCATCTATAGCTGTAGTTCCAAGAGGAGAAGAAGAAGATGTACAAGAAGATAATAGCAATCAAGAAGAACAAGAAAAATTGCTTGAACTTGAACATAAACTTCTTGATGATAACTCTATAGGAACTGATGAAGAAACCGATGACAATGAATTAGAATAAAACAAACCAGTTGACTTTTTTGTTTATATATATTATAATTTTTTAAAACCGATGATTTGGAATAGTAATATAAACTAGTTATTTCAGAGACTTAGTGGCTGGTGTGAACTAAGATACTAATTATATGAATCTACCAATGAGGTGATTTCGAAAGAAAATCCGTGTATTATGCATACGTTAATTGCGTTCAAAGGCGTGAGTAAAACTCAAATTAGGGTGGCACCGCGGAATCAAAAAATGGTTTCGTCCCTTTTGTAAAGAAAAAATCTTTTACAAAAGGGATTTTTTTCTTATAAAAAATAGGAGGAAAGAAATATGTTAGATATTAAATTAATTCGTGAAAATGTTGAAGAGGTAATTAGAAGATTAAATACTCGTGGCGGAGATTTTTCTTATTTACGAGATCTTAAGGCTAAAGATGAAAAGAAAAGAGCTATCTTAGTAGAAGTAGAAAGTCTAAAAAACGAAAGAAACCAAAAGAGTAAATTAATAGGTGAAATTAAAAGAAATAAAGGCAATGCTGATGATGTTATGGAAAGTGTTGCAAAAATCGCTGAAAAAATCAAAGAGTTAGAAGCGGAATTAACAACATTAGAGACTGAAATTAGAGATATGTTGTTATGCACACCAAATTTAGTTGCATTAGATACAAAAATAGGAAAAGATGAAACAGAAAATAGAGAAATTAGAAAATTTAAAGAACCAACAAAGTTTGATTTTGTGCCTAAAGATCATACAGAACTTGCAGAAAATTTAGGAATTTTAGATTTTGAAAGAGCAGCTAAAATCACAGGAGCAAGATTTGTTATTTATAAAGGCTTAGGAGCAAGATTAGAGAGAAGCTTGATTGCTTTTATGATGGATTTACACGCCAAAAAACATGGCTATACTGAAGTTATGCCACCATATATAGTAAATGGTGCTAGTATGCTTGGAACCGGCCAATTTCCTAAGTTTAAAGATGATGCATATAAAGTAAGTGCAGGGCAAGAAGATGATTTTGATTGGTATTTAAATCCTACAGCTGAAGTTCCAACAATTAATATGTATCGCGATGAAATACTAGATGGAAGTTTATTACCTATTAAATATTGTTCATATACAACTGCATTTAGAGCAGAGGCAGGAAGTGCTGGTCGTGATACTAAAGGAATCTTAAGACAACATCAATTTAATAAAGTAGAATTAATTAAATTTACAAAACCAGAAGATTCTTACGAAGAACTAAATAAAATGTTACTTGATTCAGAAGATGTATTAAAAGAACTTGATATACCTTATCATGTTGTTGAACTATGTACAGGTGATATGGGATTTGGCATGGCTAAAACCTATGATATAGAAGTATGGCTTCCAGGCCAAAATAAATATCGTGAAATTGGTTCAATAAGTAATGCTGAAGATTACCAAGCAAGAAGAGCTAACATTAGATTTAGAAGAACAAAAGATTCAAAACCAGAGCTAGTTCATACATTAAATGGTTCAGGTTTAGCTGTTGGAAGAACAGTAATTGCAATATTAGAAAATTATCAACAAGCAGATGGAAGCATAAAAATTCCAGAAGTGCTTGTTCCATATATGGGTGTTACTGAAATAAAGAAAAACTAAGAAAAAAGACTTAATCTAAAATTTTAGATTAAGTCTTTTTATATAAAATTAATAACAAATTAAAAACCAACATAAAACATATGCTGGTTTTTAAAAATTCATATTGCAATTAGAAGCTTTGGTTTCCGCTTGAAGCGATTAAGACGAAAACAATTACATAGCAAATACTAAGCACTATATTAATAATAAAACTAATTAATGCCCATTTTCCACAATTTCTTGCACGAATTGGATATTCTTGTTTCCATACTAAATAAAGAATTAATCCAACAAGTGGAAAGAAAAATGATAAAACATTGTAGCCCGCAACACTTTGATCATCTGCTCTTACTCTAGGTTGTGGTTGATAAGGTTGATCAAAATTATTCTCTTGATTTTCTGTTGGTTCTCCACAAACTGGACAATACTTAGTTTGATCACTAATTTCTTGACCACATTTCTTACAAAACATATACGCATCCTCCTTAATTTCCTATATTATAACATAAAAATAAAATTATAGCAACAAAATTATTTTATGACCTAGTAGTGAAAGGCCTAAACCAAACAAACCACCAGTTATCATTCTAACAATATTATCGCTAGGTATATTAAAAAAATATACTTTTACTCCATCAACAACTAAAGGTGTAAATAAAAAGAAAAGAATCAAAATTAAAACTGGAAATTTTAAATTTCTCACAAAAGTATTTGGTTTTTTGAAGGAAAAAAACACCAGCCCTAATATTACAAACAAAAAATTAAAAGAACATCTTGCACATAATGGTAAAACAAAACCATTTATAATTATTCCTCTTTCGGGTTTCCTATTACATAAAGGTACTTTTCCAATTAAATCCCAGGAAAATTTAGCTTCTGGCGCATATTTATTAACTAAAAGATAAAATATAAATTCTATCAATAGTGTAATTAAAACGCCAACTAATATAATCAAATTACGTTTTGTTGCTTTTTTCATTCATTCATCGATTTCATGTAAAGTGCAAAACAAATTTTCGCAAGAACTGATATACATACCCCTATTACAAATCCTACTAGGCAAGACTTTGAACGTTTAGGATATATATCTCTCCATGAACAAAACATTATTAACCCGATTAACGGAAAAATAAAACTAATAATTCCATAACCAATTGATATAGCATCCTTTTTTAGGGGCTTGGAATTTGAATCAATTTGATTTTGTTGGCGAGATAAAGGGTTAATAATTACAACTGGTTGATTTGTTTCTTCAGTCTCTTCAGTATTTTCTGGTTTTGACTCCAAATTTACGTTTGATGTTTCTTCTTTTCTTACATTTGACTCCTCTGGCATTAAAGCTTGTCCACATACAGGGCAAAATTCTTCGTGTGGTGACACTTCACTACCACAAATGTTACATTTACTCATATTCTCCTCCTTTATAAATGTCAATCACAATTATAGCACAAAAAATAAGTTTATTGCAACTTATTTTCTACTAATTTTTTTTGTGTTTGACTTAATTTGTCAAAATTCGGCTCATTTTCTTGAAAGGAAAAGTTGATATTATCTCCTTCTTTTCGTGGAATTATATGAAAATGTAAATGCATAACTGTTTGACCAGCGTTAGTTCCACTATTATTAAGTAAATTTACATCAGTCACTCCTAATTTTTCTTTTAAAAGGTTTGTAACTATTTTTACTGCCTGTGCCATGTGATTTAATGTCTCTTGATCGACATCAAATAAATTTTCAAAATGTTTCTTAGGAACTATTAATGTATGACCTTCAGATGCTTGAGATATATCTAAAAAGCATAATACATATTCATCTTCATAAATTTTAAATGCAGGTATTTCACCATTAATTATTTTACAAAATATACACATTAATTATCACCTCGTAATAATTTTATCAAAAAAACATTAATATTTGAAAAAATGTGATAAAATAATTAAAAAAGAAAGGATGAAAAAAATGAAAACTATTTATATTGCTCATAGAGGTTCAAAAATTAATGGTGGTGTAGAAAATACAAAAGAGGCATTTCTAGGTGGAGTAAAAGCAGGAGCACAAGGACTTGAATGTGATGTTCGTGTAACCAAGGATGGAGTGTTTATAATCTGCCACGACGAAACATTGGAAAGACTTACATCTAATAGAATAAAATTGAATGTCAACCATTCTTTATTTAATGAAATTAAGAATGTTGAATTAAATCAAAGTTATAATTCTCAAGAATATAATGGACGTATATGTCTATTTACAGAATATTTAGATATATGTAAACAACATAATATGATTCCTATTATTGAGTTAAAATGGACTAACGGAATTTATAGTGATAATAACAATGAATTAAACTATGATTACAGTAATATTGATAAACTAATTAGTTATATATATGATTATGGTTTAGAAAGTGTTGCATATGTAATGACATCAATGAGAGGATGCCTTGAGTATATAAAAAATAATTATCCAAATATAAAATTACAATGGCTATGTTCAACAAACGTAATGAATTATATAGATTGGTGCGTAAAAAACAAAATTAGTGTTGATGTAGAATATAATTCTTGTACAAAAGAAGTAGTTGAAAAATGTCATAAAAACAATTTAGTAGTTAATATATGGACTTTAGATGATCATGATTTGTTAGAAAAATATAAAAATTTGGAAGTTGACATGATAACTAGTGACTGGATTGTTGAAAAATAAAAAGAGTTCTTAAAACTCTTTTTATTGAAATGGGTATTCATAATTTAATTCTTCTTCAAAAGTAATATAAGAAAGATAAATAGTTAATAATAAATATGTAATACCAGTTTGATTATCTTTTAAAATAATATGATCTTTACCAGCAGCTATTAATTCTCCCTTATATACTTTGGAACCCCATTGACTTCCCTCAAAATTCATATATATAGTTGCCATTTTTCCTAAGTTTAATCTTAGTATGTTTTCTATATATGATTGTTCCATGAAAGGTTGTTGAGATTGGTATGGATTCATTCCATATGGATTATAAAAACCATAAGGTTGTTGATAATTAATTGTCATATATATACCTCCTATTTTAATAACAATTTTCTGAATCTACAGGACTATAAAAACAATGAGATTTATATTTTCCACTATTCCATTGTCCCCACCATTGTGCTTGGCACCCAGATTCTTTACTATTATAGAACCAAAGCGATTTAGTGGCAGGGCTGAATTTTTCTCCTTTAATAACTCGACGTGCCAGTCTTATATCATTTGGTCTTGCGGCTTGATAAAAATATGAATAAAGAGTGGATTCGAATCCTCCAGGATGTTGAAATATCATTTGTTGAATGCTAGTTATGTTTTTAAAGTCTAGACAATTTGCGACAACTCTATTAACCCCAACATTTCCAACCAGTAACATCCCCATATCTCCATCAGCTTCCGCTTCTGCGCGCATGAGTCGTGCCAATAATTTTACCTCTTGTTCGTTGTAAGCTATAATAGCCAAAAGTATTCACCTCATTAAAACATATGATAATAAATCAAAAATATGAATATTAAATTAATAAATAGTTATTAGTTTGATTTATTTTTTTAAAAAGTGTATAATTTAATGGGTGGTATGTATGCAAAAATGTGATAAAGGATGTAATACTTGTACTTTGGATTGTTCACATCGTTGTCCTGTTTGTAAGGGAAACTCAGAAAAAGTGTCAGAAGAAACAGTAATTAATATTTTAATTGATAGTAGTGAATATACATTAGGTGATACATATATATGCCTAAATAGAAAATGTGATGTTACATATTTTAACTCACATGAATATTTTTTAAAAAATGAGTTGAAAGTACCTGTTTGGTTTAAAGAAGATCCTAACGAAATGATAGTATGCTATTGCCGTAATATAAGTATGAAAGATATAAGAATGATAATTAAAAATCATCCAAATGTGACTACAATGGATCAAGTATTAAAAATATTAAGAAAAGAAAAAATTAAAATTGATTGTATGCATAAGAATCCATTAGGAAAGTCTTGTGATAAATTGTTTACAAATGCAATTCAATATGTTAAAGGAGAGAAGTAAATATGAATATATGGCATGATTTAAACCCAAATCGTGTTAAAATTGAAGATTTTATAGCTGTTGTGGAAATTAGTAAGGGTAGTAAGAAAAAATACGAATTAGATAAGGAAACTGGGCTAATTATACTAGATAGAATTTTGTATACTTCTACTCATTATCCAGCAAATTATGGATTCATTCCATTAACATATGCTGATGATGGTGATCCTTTAGATGTATTAGTTTTATGCAGTGAAGATTTAGAACCTTTAAGTTTAGTTAGATGCTATCCAGTTGGTGCAGTTAGAATGATTGATGACAATAAAATAGATGATAAAATAATAGCAATTCCATTTAAAGATCCAAATTGGAATGCATATCATAACATTGAAGAATTACCAACACACCTAGCAGATGAAATAGAACATTTTTTTCAAGTATACAAAACACTAGAACATAAGTCTACAACTAATATCTCTATATTATCAAAACAAGAATCTCTTGAAATTATAAATAGGGGTATAGAAAATTATAAATTAAAGTTTGGAAATAATGATAAAATACAATAATTAGTGAGTATAACTTACTAATTATTTTGTTATAAAAAAAAGGAGGATATATATGTTATCAGATATTGAAATTTCAAAACAAGCTAAAATGTTAAAAATAGGTAAAATTGCTGAAAAAATAGGTTTGACCGAAGAAGATATAGAATATTATGGATGGTATAAAGCTAAAATAGGTGAAAATGCATATCAAAAATTTCAAAACAAAAAAGAAGGAAATTTGATTCTTGTAACAGCTATTACTCCAACACCATTAGGAGAGGGAAAATCTACAACATCAATTGGTTTAGTTGATGCCTTATCAAAATTGAACAAAAAAGTAATAGGGGCATTAAGAGAACCATCTTTAGGACCTGTCTTTGGGGTAAAAGGGGGTGCAGCAGGAGGAGGTTATGCACAAATTAATCCAATGGCTGATTTAAATTTACACTTTACTGGTGATCTTCATGCAATTACGTCGGCTAATAATTTGATAAGTGCATGTGTTGATAATCATATTTTTCAAGGGAATGACCTTAATATTAATCCTGAACGCATTGTATGGCAAAGATGTATAGATTTAAATGATAGAGCTTTAAGAAAAGTAGAAGTAGCTTTATCTACTCAAAAAGAAACGCCTAGAATGGATTCATTTAACATAACTGTTGCAAGTGAGATAATGGCTATTCTTTGCCTAGCTAAAGATTTATCAGATTTAAGAGATCGAATTGACCGTTTAATAATAGCATACGATTATAATGAAAAACCAGTTACCGTTAAAGATTTGGGCATAACTGGGTCAGTTTTAGTATTATTAAAAGATGCAATAAAACCAAATTTGGTTCAAACACTAGAAAACAATCCGATTTTAATTCATGGTGGTCCTTTTGCAAACATAGCTCATGGTTGTAATTCAATAATTGCTACTAAATTAGGATTAAAACTTGCTGATTATGTTGTCACAGAAGCAGGGTTTGGTGCAGACTTAGGAGCAGAAAAATTTTTGGACATAAAATGTCGTGAAGGAAAATTGAAAGTAAGTGCAGTTGTTCTTGTCGCAACACTAAAAGCTTTAAAGTATCATGGTGGTGTGAAAAAAGCAGATATAATGAAAGAAAATGTCGAAGCATTAAAAAAAGGAATTAAAAATCTAGAAAAACATATAGATACACTAAAGAAGTTTAATGTTCCATATGTTATTGCGTTAAATCGTTATTTAACAGATACTGAAGAGGAAATTAAAGTATTTAATGAATGGGCTACAACGAATAGTCATCCATACGCCTTAAGCGAAGTATACGCAAAAGGCGGTTGTGGAGGAATAGAATTAGCAAAAAAAGTTTTATCAATAATAAAAGAGCCAGTAATTCCTCAATATCAATATAATCTAGAAGAAACAATAGAAGAAAAAATAGAAGATATCGCAAAAAATGTATATGGGGCGAAAAATGTCATATATACAGATGTAGTAAAAAAACAAATAGAAGTACTAAATAAATCAAAATATCGTGATTTTTATATTTGTATGGCAAAAACACCATTATCTCTAACAGATAATCCTAAACAAATAGGAGCACCAACTAATTTTGATATAACAATAAGAGAAATAAGAATTAGTGCTGGAGCAAAGTTCTTAGTATGTTTGACAGGAGATATAATGACAATGCCTGGCTTACCAAAAGAACCACTCGCAAATAAAATAGATTTAGATGAAAATAATGAAATAATAAATTTATCATGAGGTAAAATATGATTTTAGATGGTAAAGAATTAAGCAAAAAAAGAAAAGAAATAATAAAAGAGCAAGTAATTGAACTAAAAGAAAAATATCATATAACTCCCAAAATAGCAGTTGTGCTTGTTGGAGATAATCCTGCTAGTCAGATATATGTAAGAAATAAACTTAAGGCGGCTGAATATTGTCAAATTGATACTTTAGTTATTAGATTAAATGAAAATATATCAATGGAAGAATTACTTAAAAATATAGATATATTAAATAACGATGATTCTGTTCATGGAATAATTGTTCAACTTCCATTACCAAAGCATATTGATGAACAAGTTGTAATTGATAGTATCAATGAAAACAAAGATGTGGATGGATTTGGTGTAAATAATAAAGGAAGATTATTTTGTGGACTTCCTGCTTTTGCTCCAGCTACACCAAGTGGTATTATGAATTTTTTTAATGAATATAATATTCAAATAGATGGTAAAGAAGTGGTAGTACTTGGAAGAAGTAATATTGTAGGAAAACCAATGGCTATGTTAATGTTAAATGAAAATGCAACAGTAACCATTGCACATTCACATACTACTAACCTTGAAGAAGTTACAAAAAGAGCAGATATTTTAATTGTCGCGATAGGAAAAGCAAACTTTGTGAAAAAATCAATGGTAAAGAATGGTGCAGTAATAATAGATGTAGGCATAAACCGAATTGATGGTAAAATATATGGCGATGTTGATTTTGATGATGTGAAAGATGTAGTAAGTTATATTACCCCTGTTCCCGGAGGAGTTGGCCCAATGACAATTGCATCATTATTAGAGAATACAGTAAAGGCATATATATACATAATGGAAAATAAGAGGAGTTGTTAGACCATGATAATAGTTGGACTAGGCAATCCAGGAAAAGAATATGCTAATACCCCACATAACGTGGGGTTTATGGCAGTTGATGAGATTGCAAAAAATAATAATATTGAATTTAAATTGTCGAAAAAACATAATGCAATGATAGGAGAAGGTATAATAAGTGGGGAAAAAAGTTATCTTATTAAACCTTTAACATATATGAACCTATCAGGAAATGCTGTGAGATCATTTGTTGAATACTATAACATTGATGTAGAAAGTATTTTAATTATATATGATGATATGGATTTACCACTGGGTAATCTAAGAATAAGAAAATCAGGTTCAAGTGGAGGACATAAAGGAATGAAATCCATAATTGAAAATTTAGGAACGTCAAATTTAAAGAGAATAAGAGTTGGTGTTGGACATCCAGAAACCAAAAATGAAGTAGTTGATTATGTTTTACATCAATTATCAAAAAGAGAACAAGAAACATTATTACATTCAATTCAACTAATACCTGAAATGATTGAAATGTGTGTTGCACATAATTTTGAATATATGATGAATAATTATAATGGAAGTAAGTAGTATGGATATTTTAAAATTAATAGGGGAACAACCAAAATATAAAAAAATAATAGATACAATTAATAAATCATTACCACATACAAACATATATATTGGAAATGCTTGTGTAAATATTTCCAAAATATTAGCTGCGAAAACTTTTTTAGAAAGTAAAAATGTTGTTGTATATATATGTAGTGATACTTTTGAAGCATCTAAAGCTTTTGAAATGTTTGTTGATTTACTAGGAACTGACTATGTCAGTTTTTTCCCAGTAGAAGAATTTATTTCTACTGATTTGGTAGCTTCAAGCAGTGAATTTAAACTAGCTAGAATGTTAACAATATCAAATTTAATTAAGAAAAATCCACAGTTAATTGTTACAAATACTGATGGCATATTAAAAAATGTATTGTCTACTGAAAAAATGAATGGATCGATTTTAAAATATGAGGTTGGTCAAATAATTGAAATAGATAAAATAGTAGAAGATTTAATTATTCGTGGCTATAAAAAAACAGCGATAACCACTGATTTTGGAACATTTAGTGTGCGTGGTAGTATTATTGATATATATCCTATAAATGAAGAAGAACCGATAAGAATAAATTTCTTTGACAATGAAATTGATACAATTAAAAAAATTAATATTGATACTCAATTAAGTACAACCAAAGTACAAGAAATTAGTGTTTTCCCGATGTATGATATATATTATCGAAAAGAAGAAATTCCTACAATTATTGAAAGAATTAAATCAACTTTTCCAAATGATGAAAAGACCAACAAAATAATTAATAATTTGCCTGAATATCAAAACCTTGAACAATTGTATTTATATCTTCCTCAAATTGATGAACATTATCAAAATATATTAGAATTTATTGATAATCCAATTTGCTTTTATGAGGACTTTAATGAACTTGTTAATTATGAAAATAAACGAAAAGAAGAAATAACTAATTATTTTAAAGAATTGAAATATAAGATGAATAAAACTTTCTTTAAATCATTATATGAAATACAAGAATTTGCACATACTAATATATATACCAATACATTTGTTTCGTCTTTAAATGATATTTCCTTAAATTACTTATTTGATATACATACATCTAACGTACTTGAATATAACAATAATTTAAAAATAATGTTTGATGACATTGAGTCAAATCCCAATAAAACATATTTAATTACACATCAAGATGAAAATAAACTTAGCTATATAGAAGAATTATTAGAAACTAGAGGATTACATTATTATATATTGGAGGATAATAATAACAAAATCAAACCCAATCACATAAATGTATGTGTTTCTAATAATGCATACGGATTTAATGATTATGAAACAAATTTTGAAGTTATAACTCCAAATGAATTTTCACCATCAAAAAATGCAAGAAATAATAAATATCAAAAATATTATAAGCATACAACAAAGATATATCATAAAGATGAACTTTCAATAGGTGATTATATAGTTCATCAAGATTATGGGATTGGTATATATCTTGGAATCAAAACATTAGAAATAAGAGGATTAAAAAAGGATTTCTTATCCTTGCAGTATGCAAATGATACAAAAATAAATATACCAATTGAAAATATCTATCTACTTGAAAAATATATTGGTAGTAAAAATCAAACTCCAAAATTGAATTCATTGAATTCAAAAGACTGGAGTAAAAAGAAAGCAAAAATTAAAGAAAAAGTTGGAGAAATAGCAAAACAATTAATAAAAGTACAAGCAGAACGTGAATTGCAAAAGGGATATATATATAAGAAAGATACATTAGAACAAATGCAATTTGAACAAGACTTTGGTTTTACAGAAACAACTGATCAATTGAATGCTATTCAAGATGTAAAAAATGATATGGAAGGACCAAGACCTGTCGACAGATTAATATGTGGCGATGTAGGATTTGGAAAAACCGAGGTTGCACTACGTGCCGCCTTTAAAGCCGTTGATAACGGTAAACAAGTAGTATACTTAGCTCCTACAACTGTATTAACAAGACAACATTATTATTCATTTAAAGATAGATTAGAAAAATATGGAATTAGAGTAGAATTACTAAATCGTTTTGTATCTAAGAAAAAACAAACAGAAATATTGCTGGATTTACAAAAAGGCTTAGTTGATGTAATTATTGGAACTCATCGTATCTTGTCTAAAGATGTAAAATTTAAAAATCTAGGATTATTAATTATTGATGAAGAACAAAGATTTGGAGTTACACACAAAGAAAAAATTAAACAAATGAAATCACTGGTTGATGTAATTACGTTAACCGCCACGCCCATTCCTCGTACTTTACAAATGGCTCTATCAGGATTAAAAGATCTATCATTGATAGAAACCCCTCCTATTAATCGACTTCCAATTCAAACATTTGTTTTAGAAAACAATGAATCAGTTATAAGAGAAGCGATAAATAGAGAAATTGCTAGGGGAGGACAAGTGTTTTATTTATTAAATAGAATAAATGAATTAGATGGAGTGATAACTAAACTACATAATTTACTTCCAAAAGCAAGAATAGGCATGATACATGGAAGAATGAAAAAAGAAGAAATAGAAGACTATTTGGTTGCTTTTTTGGATAAAAAGTATGATGTGTTGGTATGTACAACAATTATAGAAACTGGAATTGACATACCTAATGCCAACACTCTTATTGTTGAAAAAGCAGATATCCTTGGGTTATCACAACTATATCAAATTCGTGGAAGAGTCGGTAGAAGTGATAGAATAGCATATGCGTATTTTATGTATGAACAAGGAAAAGTAATGACCCAAGAAGCAGAAAAAAGACTTGAAACAATTAAAGAGTTTACAGCTTTAGGAAGTGGCTATAAAATAGCAATGCGAGATCTAGCAATTCGTGGCGCAGGTGATATTTTAGGAAGTGAACAATCGGGATATATAGATGCAATAGGTATGGATTTATATATGAAACTTTTGAATGAAGCTATTAATGAAATAAAAGGAACAACAATAGAAGAATCAAAACCTCGTATCTTTAATATTGATATATCTAGACATGTTTCTCCCAAATATGTATCTGATGAAGAAATAAGAATTGAAATTCACCAATCAATTAATAAAATCAAATCAAGAGATCAAGTAAAAATGTTAATTAGTGAATATACAGATAGGTATGGAAAGTTAAGTGAAGATATTCTTTTATATATGGAAGAAAAATATCTTGAATATTTATTAAAAACAAAATGTGTTGAAAATTTTAAGGAAAAAGAAGATATGGTTCAATTTAATTTTGATAGTGATTTTTCCTCCAAAATAATTCATAAAAAATTTGCTTTTATGTTTGACCATTCATTTGACATGTTAAAGTTTGAATATTCTAATGATCGAATATTTGTTAAATTAAAAATTAAACCAGGAGATAAAACATATATATATATATTAACTAAATTTTTAGAACAACTTGATGCATAGAAATAACATATTTAGCCATAATAAAAATAGATATGGAGGAAAAATATGAAAGCTACAGGAGTTGTAAGACGAATTGATGACTTAGGACGAATAGTATTACCAAAAGAATTAAGAAGAACAATGAGGATTAAAGAAGGAGATTCCTTGGAAATTTATACAGATGGAACTGATTTAATAACTCTTAAGAAATATTCTCCGGTTCAAAGTGTAAATGATTTTGTTGATGAATTTGTAGATAGCGTTTATGCATCTAATAAAATAGATATTGTTATTACCGATAATGAAAAAGTAATCGCTTCAGCAGGCAATTTTAAAACTTCATTAAATGGTAAAAAAATATCTTTAAAATTAGAAGAAAAACTAAATAAAAGACAAACACAAATCATTGATGAAACCGAAAAGTTTGAAATTTGTGAGAACATAGAAATGTATAGAACTATGATAATTAGACCGATTAATGTATTTGGTGATATTATGGGATGTGTAATTGTATTTGGTAATAAAGGAATTACTCCGCTTGAAAAGTCAATTGCAGAATTTAGTGGAACATTTATGAGTAGATATTTAGAAGGCTAACAATAAAAATAGTTAGCCTTTTATTTATACAATTTAGCGGAAAAACTATTTTCTTGTTTTTTTAAATACTATGTGCTATAATGTGTATGTAAATTACATGGAGGTACTTATGAAAATTGCTATAATGACCGATGTAAATGCTGGACTAGATTATGTAGGCTATGATACAGGCATAATTTGCTTACGTTCATCAATTAATTTCCCTAATGAAAAACCACTTGTAGATGGTGTAGATATTAAAGCAGATGAATTCTACGAAAGAATTAAAAATGTTCATGATTCAAAAGACATTCCATCAACTAGTGCCCCAAGCGTTGCAGATATATATGCTGAACTTGATAAACTAGTAGAAGAAGGATATACTGATGTAATTCATCTACCAATCTCATTTAAACTTAGTTCTACAGGTCAAACAGTTAGAAAAATTGGAGAAGAATACAAAGGTAAAATTAATGTTCATGTCATAGACACAAAAGCCGCAACATATATCCAGGGATATATGGCTACAACAGCTAAAAAGATGGCTAACGAAGGTGCCAGCGTTGATGAGATAATTAAGCATGTTAAATATTTAATCGATCATAATCAATCGTATTTTGTTGTAGACGATTTGGGATATTTGGTAAAAAATGGAAGATTAAGCAATGCGAAGGGATTCCTAGGAACTTTATTTAAGATTAAACCAATTTTAGAAATAGATAAAACCGGTTCAATTAAATCTTTAATGAAAGTAAGAACATATCAAAAAGCTGTTGATACATTAATAGATTTGATACTAAAATATATTGAGAAAAGTTCGAATGTTCAATTGTTTGCTTTTCATTCAATTAAGCAAGAAACTATTGAATATGTAATAGACCAAATTAAAGAAAAAAGACCAGACATAACTAATATTCCTATTCATTATATAACACCTGCAGTAGGTGCTCATATAGGATGCGGAGTAGTAGGAATTTGTGCTTTCTTATTAAAATAGTTAAATTAAAGTAGGCTAAAAGGGAGGAATATATATGCCACTAGTAAATATGATTGATATGTTAAATAAGGCAAGAGAAGGAAAATACGCAGTAGGCCAATTTAACATTAATAACCTTGAATGGACAAAAACAATTTTAGAAACTGCGCAAAAAAATAATTCGCCTGTAATCCTTGGTGTTTCAGAAGGCGCTGGAAAATATATGGGTGGATTTGACACTGTTGTTGGAATGGTAAAAGGATTAGTAAAAGATTTAAATATTACAGTTGATGTTGCTATTCACTTAGATCATGGATCAACATTTGAAAATTGTAAAAAAGCAATTGATGCTGGTTTTACTTCAGTTATGATTGATGGTTCTCATCATCCAATTGATGAAAATATTGCAATAACAAAAGAAGTTGTTGAATATGCACATGCAAGAGGTGTGAGTGTAGAAGCAGAAGTTGGAACTGTAGGTGGAAATGAAGATGGTGTAATTGGCGGTATTAAGTATGCTGATTTAAATGAATGTGTACGCCTAGTTAACGAAGCCAAAGTAGATGCATTAGCACCAGCACTTGGTTCTGTTCATGGCCCTTATCAAGGAGAACCAGTACTTGGATTTACCGAAATGGAAGCTATAGGACATGCAACAAATATGCCTTTAGTTCTTCATGGAGGAACAGGAATTCCTGATGATAAAATTAAACGCGCTATTTCTTGTGGAACATGTAAGATAAATGTTAATACTGAATGTCAACTTGCATTCAATAAATTATTAAGAGAGTTTCTTGCTGATGAAAAGAATGCTAAGATATATGACCCTCGTAAAATCATTGGTCCTGCATCAAAAGGTATTGCTGCAGCAGTTGATGAAAAAATGCATGTATTTGGCAGCGTAAATAAAAATTAATCACAAAAAGTCTATTGTTTTTCAATAGACTTTTTTAATTTTTTATTGCAAAAAAAGCATTTTCTTCAAAAAAATAGAGTATAATGAATTTGATGAAAGGAGCTTTATATGGCAAAAAAATTTACAATCATTACAAAGCAACGTAATTATACATTTGGCCCTCAAATTATTAAACTTGAGAAAAAATGCTTTGATTGGCGTTGCAAGGGAAGGGATAGTACAGTTGTAGATGATGGATATGAAGCTACTGATTATGGTTCTTATGTAAGAGTAAAACATAAGACTCATATTATAAAAAGTATTTATTTTTCTAGACCGGCAGATTATAAGAAAAATATTTTATTTTCTTTAACTGAACTTTTGAGTAATATTGTTTCTTTTTTCAGAGTGCTAGCATTAAACTTAATTGTTTTTGCTATTGCTGCAATAATTATTTTTGGTGTTCTTATGGATAATACTAAAGTAATTGAAGTAATAGTAGAAATATATGCATCGTTAATAGGAACATCACTTATTCTAGCAGGACTTGGATATCTATGGAGAAAAGTATTTAGACTATCAGAAAAAACTGATGAATACTATGAGGAAAACGGCTATAAAGCATGGTCTGAGTACGAAGATGAAGAATAATAAAAACTAAGAGTTAAGAAATTAACTCTTTTTCTTTTATATTCTTGAAATAAATAATTTTTTTTGATATAATAATATTGCAAAGAGGTATATATATGAAATTTGTAGCTAACTTGATTATTAAAAAAAATATAGTAAATGAAGAAGATATAAGCAGCTATGTTAAATCTATCTCTGAATATGTAAGACATGTTGATAAATTGTATATATATAATATTACCAAATATCCATTAGATAAATTTTTTGATGCCTTGTTAAAATATGAAAATATTGAATACACAACCTGTGAAGATTTAGGAGAAGTCTTAAATTATGAGCGAGCCTTACAAGTGAGTTTAAATGATAATGCTGATTTTTCTATTATACTTGAATTGGGATATTATTATGAAGAAAGTGTATTCAACACAATTAAATCATATATATTATCACATGATGTATCAGAAATAGGAATACTTACACCTCTACCTTTGTATGGTTGCCAAGAGCTTGAAAGAAAATCAGATGAAACAAGGTATATTCAAGGTGGATGCAATTTTGTTGGTGCTTTCATTAATTTACATATATATAAAGATATGGGAGGCCTCAAAAGAGAATACTATCAATCAATGTTTGATTATGAATATTGTATTAGATTAAGATTAAAAAACTATAAAATATTGCTATTCAACAACTTAGTTTTAAGAAACAATAATTATAGATTGGTTGATAAAAAAATAATGTTTATGACTATGACAACTTATGTCAAGGATCCATTAGATATATATTATGAATATAGAAATCGATTATTTTTATGGGATGAATATAAATATATAGATCCTTACTATGTTAAACTTGACAAAAAACTTGCGAAGGCAGAACGTCATGAAATGAAATGGAGAGATCCTGGATATCGGGATAAATTAGTAATGTTTGAAAAAGCAAAAGAAGATTATAAAAATGGGGTTATGGGTAAAATCAAATATGAAAAAAGAGAATTACAAAATTAGGAGGAAAACATGAAAAAACACTTTAAATTATTTTCTTTTTTATTAACATTCTTTTTGATAGTAGTATCACTAACTGTTACTAGCAGAGTTAATGCGGCATCAACAAGTAGCGATAACGGCAAAGGAATATGGACACCAACTAAAGAAGAGACAATTAATGTATATGGAATGAGCCATTCTGCTGTATGGGGAACTGCAAATAATAATACAAAGCAACATATCAATGTATTGTCAATGAAAACAGATGGTTATTCATCAAAATTAGTTACGTGGGCAATGGATAATGGCAAAAATTATCAAAGATGCACATTAGACAAACTAGCAGAAGATTACGAAGCAAAACATCCAGGTTGGCTTGTAGTTGGTGGAATCAATGGTGACCAATACACAGTTGGCTTTGGTAGTGATTTAGGTGCTGGATCATCATATTTTTGTCCTCAAACTTATTACCCATTAATAATGGATAATGAATCTAGAATACCTTTAACTGTACAAAAAGATTATACAATGCATGTTGGTTTTGCTAACAATGGTTCAGAAAATTCATTCGTTCATAACTCTCCAGTTAAATGTTTTGTTTTAACAATAGTTGATGAACACAAAAATGAAATTGCTAAATATACAATTGATAATATTAATACAGCTCCAACAGAAGATCAAATTACTGTTTGGTCTACACATAGTTCAGACACAACCGCTAATAAATATGTTAATCAAGCAATTAACTCAGATAAGAATATATATATAGTAGAAAATCCAGAACTTGCATATATGAATTCAACAGTAGAATACGCTAATGGAATTAACTCAATATTTGGACGTGGAATAATATCTAGTGTTAAAACAGGCAATGTAACTCTTGTTAACAATCAATTTGCTATAGAAACTTCAAATACTGAAGTTCAAAATGCATTAAATGAAGGTACAAGAATTATTGTAGATGCTGAATATGAAAATGATGATTTAAATAATTGTGAAGCTTCAGCAGGTTTCCACTCTGTTCATAGAATGAATGGTGCTGATGCAGCGTTAGTGCATACAGGTTATGACGGAACCAAATATTCGCGTTCAATATTTGGAAAAAAAGCGGATGGAACATACGTTCTATTAACCGTTGATGGTGCTACTGATCCTCAAGATTATAGCATTAGATACACAGGAATGAATTTTGATGAGTGTAATGCAACACTTAAACATTATGGTGTTGTTGAAGCATATCAACAAGATGGTGGAGGCTCTGTAACTAGTTTATATCGTGATGCAAATGGAAAATTTGTGATTAGCAATTACCCTAGAGATGGAGTAAGAGCTAACTTAACAGGTTTATTATTTGTAATAAGAGATCCAAAACTTGAAATATCTGAAACAACACATAATAGTGTTACATTAACACTTAATAATGAACTAGATTATATCGGCTCAACAATTCAAAATGTAATTGTTAAACATAATGGTAAGGATTATCCACTTGTTAATGGCTCTGTTACAATTAATGATCTAAAAGAAGACACAACATATGATTTTGAATTTACATATGATGTAGTATCAGAAGATAAAATAACCTCTACAAAATTTAATATTGCTGCTACAACCAAAAAATTTGATGGGGTTCAAGGTGCATTTAGAGTAGATGACATTAGTAAAAATTCTTTTAAAATATATAAAGAGCAAAATGAATATGTACAAGATGTAATTGTTAATGTTGATGGAGTTGACTACAATATGAATGATGATAGTATTGTAATTAATGAATTAATAGATTCTACAAATTACAAGATAGTTATTAAATATAATGTAGTAGACAAAGAGACTAATAAAAAATATTCTCGCACATACGAAACTGATGTAACGACAACAAGCTATGAAATTCCATCTATACCAACTTTTGAAATTGACAAACTTTATGAAGATAGAGTAAGACTTAACTATAAGTATGTAGACTCTGATGGTTTAGTTACAGAAGCATATATATTATGTAACGATGTTAGATATGATGTAACAACCAAAACCGGAATTCAAACAATAAAAGATCTAGATTTAGAACATCAAGAATATAAGATCCAACTAGTAGTAACATATGTAGTAGGAACAACAGCGAAGAATGTAAAAAGTGAAATAATAACAGTAGGAACAAACAATCCAACAATAAGTCACAATATTACATATAATCTAGATGGTGGAACAAATAATGAATTAAATCCAAGTAGCTATGTAGAAGGCGAAGAAGTAATATTAAAAGAACCAAGAAAAGAAGGATATAAATTCATAGGATGGTATATAGGAGAAACCAAAGTAACAAGTATCAGCCCAGAAGCAAAAGAAGACATAGAATTAACAGCTAAATGGGAAAAGATAAAAGAAAAATACCAAATCACATATATCCTAAATGGCGGAACAAACAACGCATCAAACCCTTCAACATATGAAGAAGGCGAAACAGTAATATTAAAAGAAGCCACAAAAGAAGGATATAAATTCTTAGGATGGTATAAAGATGGCGAATTAGTAACAGAAGTAAAAGAAGGAAATGTAACAGTAGAAGCAAGATTTGAAGAAATCAAGAATCAAGATTCAGAAAAGAAAGGATGTAATTGTAAGAAAACAATTGAAATGGTAATTACATTAACATCAGCAGTAACCCTTCTTGCTTTTGTATTAAGAAAGAAACATTAAAACAAAAAAATTAAACTAGTGCATTAATGTACTAGTTTTTTT
>CAKPBI010000009.1 GCA_934140285.1 uncultured Bacilli bacterium | reverse complement strand
ACACCAATAAAAAAGTTTAGGGAGACCCTAAACTTCTTTATTGATAAACATTAACCCCAAACAAATTTATATAATCAGATTAATTAAGTGATTACTTTATGTAGTCACTTTTTTATTTGATAGCGATTTAAAGGCATTTTTTAATGAAATATGTTATAATAAGACTATAAAAAGAGGTGAGCAAAATGCATCGTACTAAATTTACCTTAGGTATTGAATTAACATTTTTAGGATTATTGGGACTTGCCTATGCTATTCCCAATGTTTCAGGTCTTGTAACGGCCTTAAGAATTATTCTTGGTATTATCTTAGCTATCTGGGGAATAGTTAATATTAGCTATTTCTATACACAAATCTCCCTTCATACAAGTGGTAGTAAAATTACTTTAATTAAAGCAATTGTCTTAATCGTCTTTTGTTTACTAATGTTAATACCTTATAAAAATAAAACCTTCTTTTTACTTGTAACCATTGTTATTTTTACATATCTAGCAGTATTTTATGTGATAAGATTAATCAAAGCAAGTAACAAGAAAGAACAAGTAATTAAAGATATTTATCAATACATTATATCTTTCATTATTTTATCACTTGGACTTGGTAAAGTTGGCCATTACATGCTTTACGTTATATTTGGAGGAATGACAATCTTTGGCATCATTCTTTTAATCATTAACCATCCATCTAAGCATCATGATTCCAACCATAAAGAAATAACCCATGATGAAGTTACGGGAGTAACTTACGATGTTGAAGATAAATAAACAAAAATTTAAATTCATCTACATTGAAATTACGGAATATTGTAATCTAGCTTGTCCTTTTTGTCCTTCAAAAGATTTAAAGGTAAGAAAAACTTTAAAGATAGATGATTTTAAATTAATATTAGAAAAAATTAAGGGATATACCAATACCGTTTATTTACATATTTTAGGTGAACCCCTTCTACATAAAGACTTTGAGAAAATCGTTAAACTTTGTGATGAATACCATTTAAAGGTAAGACTTACAACTAATGGAACTTTAGTTAAAAACTATGATTTTAGTAAACTTAAACTAAACAAGATTAACATTTCATTACAAGCCTTAGTTAACTCTACCCAGACTAAGATTGATGAATACTTTGAAAACATTAATCAAATGTTAATATCTCTAAAAGATAAACTAACAAAAGGAGAAGTGGGTATTGATTTTCGTTTATGGAATGATAAAAGTAATAACGAAATTGTAGAAAAAAATAATTACCTAATAAAAAAATTAAAAGAAGACTTAAAAATTGATACTTACCATAATATTCATATCAGTATTGAAGATGAATTTGATTGGCCTAATGAGGACACTCCTACAAATGAAGATGTTGTAAGATGTCTTGGAGGTAAAACCCAACTAGGGATTCTAACAAACATGGATGTTGTTTTATGTTGCCTAGACTATGAAGGAAAAACAAAACTGGGAAATCTTAAAAACTCATCTTTACAAGAAATCTTAGATGATGAACCTTACCAAAAAGCCATGAATCAAATGCTTCAGGGTAAACCATACTTCAAAATATGTGAATGTTGTAAATATCGTAATAAATTTACTTTGAAAAGAGGTGATGCAAGATGAAAATAAGAGTTGATGAAAATTCTGAACTATCAGAAATTGAAGTCGTCATTAACTGTCCAAGTAACAATGATCAAGTAAATAAGATTATTCAAATATTAAGTACTAATTATTATAATATCATTGGTAAAAAAGATGGTGATAATTATGTCTTAAATCTTGATGATATTTTCTACTTTGAAGCTGTAGATAATCATGTCTTTGCTTATTGTGAAAAAGACATTTATGAAGTAACCTACAAAATTCAAGAATTAACTGACATGCTAAATCAAACTTATTTTATTCAAACATCACGTACAATCGTTTTAAACATCAAAAAAATCAAGAAAGTTACAACCCTTGTTAATGGGCGAATCCTTGCGGTATTAAACAATAATGAAAAAATGATTATTACCCGTGTATATGCTCAAAAATTTAAGGCTAAACTAAAAGAATAGGAGGTGGCAATAATGAAAGAAAAGAAACTTATCGCTTTACGTAACGTAATTACCAAATTAGTAATCAATTTCGCAATCACTTTTAGTATGTTTGCCTTACTTGACATTATTGTCGCATCAATCATTAGTAGTGGCTTTGGAGGATTCTTTAGTTGGATTATTATCATTAGTTGTTCTTTAGTGTTATCAGTAATCTTATACTTTGTCTTTAAGATTAATAAGATATCATTACTTGGTCAAATTGTTATCTCATATACCATCGTAATGATTGGTGTATATTTACAAGGATATATTATCCGCCTATTTACTTTTTATGATTTAAGATTCTTTATCATTTGTTTCATCATTTCCTTAGTTGGTCTTTTAATCCTTTCAACAATTCTTCTACTAAAGAATAAAAAGGAAGATGATGACTTAAATCGTTACCTTAATGATTATAAGGAGCGTGGTCACAAATGAGAAAACTTAAATATTTCTTAGTATTATGTTTAACAATGTTCTTACTATTTGGAGTTACCTCAAAAGAAGTCCAAGCAGAAAATAATCAAGAATTCCAAAATGTTACTTTTGAATCATCACCTAAACTATCAGATTCTAAAAAAGTAGTATGTAAGATTAGTTTTAAAACAACTGATAAAATTTATTATATCAAAGTTAATGCGGTTCTTCAAAATAATACCCAACAAACCTTTGAAGTATATGAAGGAGCTTCAACAAAAGACGGCAAACAATCATTTACTTCAAAACTACAAGATGATAATAAATACTTAAATGTCTTAATTTTTGATTTATACTACTACCAAACAGGTAATATGCAAGTTACCTTTAACTATTCATATACTCCAATTACTCCAGGTAGCGATACTTTAGTTAAAACCTTTGTTTTTGTCAGTGGTGACTGGAAAACTAAACAAACACCAACTACCGCGATTATATGTGGGGTAGTAATAACTATCTGTATTGGCCTTGCGACATACATTATTATTGAAAATTCTGAACGTAGTATTGTCTTTGGTCATAATCAAGATGAAGAAGAGGATGAAGAATGAGTATTTTTGGAGCTTATTTAGAAGATTATCATTTAATAAAAATCATTATTCCCCTAAACACTACTTTTGATAAAATTATGCTTGTAGGAGATTCAATTTCTACAATCTTAACCATTGAAAAACAAGAAAGTTTCGCGGATGAGTTATACCTTTATACAAGATATGAACAAAACATATCTTTACATAAAGATTACCAAGTAAAAATAAATGATAACATAACATATCATCTTTCTCTCGGTAAAATCACTAGAAGCAAAGCTTTTGATGAAGAATTTTACTATGATGGTCCTTTAGGTGTTTCATACACTGTTGAACAAACTACTTTCAAAATTTGGACTCCAGTATCAAAAGAAGTAATTCTTGTGTTAAATAATCAAAAACACCACCTAAAGTATAAAGAAAAAGGATTATGGGAAATAAGCATTAAAGGTGATTTAGACATGCTTCCTTATTATTATATAATAAGGATAAACGAAGACTACATTAAGTGTTTGGACCCCTATGGCATAAGTAGTAGTGAAAATAATGAATACAACTATGTCATTGATTTAAAGAAAACCATCAACCTTGAAGATAGATACTACCATCAAAAAACTAAAACCATCATCTATGAAACCAACCTCCGTGATTTAAGCGGTAACATCTATGATGGTGAAGCAAGCTATCTTAAATGGTTAGATAAACTTGATTACTTTAAAGGTCTTAAGATTGATTATTTTCAATTTATGCCAGTCTTTTGTTTTGGTGGTGTTGATGAAACCATTCAAAATAATATGGATAAAGACTTTAAATACAACTGGGGTTATAATCCTATTCAATATAACATTCCATCAGGATGGTATTCATCTAATCCCCATGATCCATATACAAGAATAAATGAATTCAAACAAATGATCAAAGCCATCAAAGATAAAAATATGGGAATTATCTTAGATGTTGTTTACAATCATGTTTTTAAATATGAAACCTTCAGCTTAGGACTTCTAGTTCCTGGTTATGTTTATCGTACAAACAATCAAGGATTTTTAATGAATAGTTCATACTGTGGTAATGACCTAAGAACAGAAGCCAAAATGATTCAAAAGTTTATTATTGATAACCTTTCCTTCTTAAGTCATGAATATGGAATTGATGGTTTCCGCCTTGACCTAATGGGATTAATCGATATTGAAACTCTAAAGAAAGCTTACACCACATTAAAAACCCACAATCAAGATGTCATCATGTATGGGGAAGGATGGTACATGGATACCACCCTATCAATGGATTTAAACGGCAACCTAGGTAATGCTGAAAAAATCTATCCAATTGGCTTTTTCAATGATTACTTTAGAAATGAAATTGGAGGCTACCTAAATGGTGAACTTGGCTTCATCTGTGGAAAAAAACTTGAACCTAAAACTCTAAGTGATCTTTTAACCAATGCCAGTATGTCCATTATGCCATTTGTTGATTATACACAGACAATCAACTACATTGAATGCCATGATAACCTTACAATATTTGATAAAATCAAAAAAAGTCTTCCGAACATAAAAAACGAAGACGTAAAACAAATATGTAAACTTGGCCTTGGCTTAGTAGTCTTAAGTAAAGGAATAAGCCTTATCCATAGTGGTCAAGAATTAATGAAAACAAAACAAGGTAGTGATAACTCCTACAACCAAGGAGATCAAATCAATCACTTTCCTTATGAAAATATTAATACAATCTATGATTTAAGTGATTATCTAAGAAACATCATTGACATAACTAAAAAAATAAACTTAGATAGTTCAACATCAATATATTATAAAGACTATCACTATGAATTAAGAAATAAAGAAGTACAAATAATTATTAAAAATAACTTTGAGTATGAAAACATTTATTTCGCCCCACTTACAAAATTAATCTTTAACAACAATACCCAAGTAGATGAAGAATGTGAATCGTTAAATATAGATTATCCAGGAATTTGGATCCTAAAAAAATAAAAAAAATTATACCAATTATTGACAGAATTTTTATACTATGGTATAATTATGTTAAGGTTTGGGCCACCCATAATTAATAAAAGATTAACTGGAGAAAGGCATTAATCAATTATTAATTATACAATTGAATATTAGTTAATCAAAATGATTAAATATTTGTATGCTAGGTAGAATACGCTTTTGCCTCTGACGTAAGGGTAAAAGTCGTAGACTGCCAATAATAGGATGCAGGTTTTTAGTCATTTTTTTAAATAATAGGCCAAATATATAATTATAACAAAAAACAAAAAAGGAGAAAGAAAATGAAAATTAAGAGAATACTTATATTATTAGTTTTATTGATAGTAACCTTTGGTATGGTTGGTTGTGAAAAAGATGATCGTCTTGATGTATATTCTATGAGTGAGCTTAGAATATACATTAAAAGTGAATATAAATCAAAATTCATAAATAAAGAATTTGAAGCAAGTGATTTTAAATATGATAATCTTCAAAACTTTAGCTATGGTCATTGGATCGAAGAAGATAACATGGGATATATGACAATCACATTAAAAAGTTATTATAATAAAGAAATAAATAAAGCTTTATTTCATTTCAGAATGTTAAAATTTGTAAAGAAATGTGAACGTATATTGTTATATTACTCTGACAAGTATATTGAATTAATTCTTAAAGATGAGTATAAATCAAAATTTATAAATAAAGAATTTGAAGAAAATGATTTTAAATACAAAAATTTTTTAAAATTTGAGTACTCCTGGGATTATGATTTGACTAATATAGAAAGTGTTTATATATATTTAAAAAAACCGGGTAAGAATGAATTAAAAAAAGCAATAAAATATTATGAAAAAAATAAGTATGTTAAAAAAGTTGAACCGATAGCAGTACTTGTTATGGGATAATAAATATTTTATAGAAAGGATAATCAAGATGAAAATTAAAAGAATACTTATAATATTAGTTTTATTGATAGTAACCTTTGGTATGGTTAGTTGTAATAAAAATGATTATATTTATAAATATTGTAGAGGTGAGTTTCGAATATACATTAAAGGAGAATATAAATCAAAATTCATAAATGAAGAATTTGAAGAAACTGATTTTAAATATGATAATCTTAAAAAATTTAGTTATGGTCATTGGATTGAAGAAGATGACATGGGATATATGACGATTTATTTACACAAATATTATAATAATCAAATAAAAAAAGCTATGTCTCATTTTAAAAAACTAAAGTTTGTAAAAAAATGTGAACGTATAATGTTAAATTATTTAGATGATGAAATAGAAGTATATATAAAAGATGAGTATAAATCAAAATTAGATAATGAAGAATTTCAAGCCAGTGATTTTCAATATAATAATTTTTTAAAATTTAAGTACTCTTGGAATTATGATTATGATGGAACTGATTTAAAAACTGTAACAATATATTTAAAAAAGCCTGGTGAGAATGAAGTGGAAGAGGCTGTAAAATATTATGAAAAAAATGAATATGTTGAGAAAGTTGAATTAATTGTGGTAGTTAGGTTAGAAAGTACGTGTGAGTGCTAAATTATTATAGAAAGGATAAGCAACAATGAAAAAATAATTTACTAATGGTGAAAGGATAGTCTATCAAAAATCATATTAATATCATTAGTATTTTTATTACTTAATTAAATCTAAAATTAACGATTTCTTAAAATATGAAAAAAGAGCCATTGAAGGCTCTTTTCTTATTCTCTTTCATTGATAACATCAATAATCTTTTGTGACATTATACGATATAATGGAATAAATGTTGAAATTATTGTCATGATTAAGACAAATCCAAGTAAGAATACTGGTGTACGATAAGTCATGGTATACATGTAAAGTGGAATTAGATTCAACTCATCAGTTAGTCCACTGTTGTATGAGGTAATAACAAAATGAGCAATAACAATCGAAATACCATAAGCTATTAAATTAACCAGTAATGCTTGGATAATAAAGATTGATGATACTTTCGCTCCACTTAAACCAATGGAACGTAAGATTCCGATTTCTTTTTTGGAGTCAACAATTTCAATGGTAATGATTGTCCACATGATACCAACGGTAAATGCCACAAAAACAATTAGACCTGCTTTTGAAATGATATTGATAAATGGATCAACCACATATGAATCAATGTCAGTATGATATTTCCAAACATCAATTATATAACCATGTTTATAAGCTTTTTGGAAAAGATTGTAAGTTTCATTTGCACTCTTAGGAAGGTTAACGATTACTTTTTCAGATTCTTGACGATAATCTTCAAGGAATTTTGAAGTATCTTCATTTATCAAGGCGTAATCTTCACTTTCGGTAACCCCAACAATGGTAAATGTTTTCGTCATTGTATTTTGTTTATGTGATGGAGTAATAGTGATTTGTAATTTAGTTTGATAAATTAAATCATAAAACTCACTGATACTTAACATATTAAAGTTAATTCCAAATAAAAGTTTAACCCAAGACTTAGGGATGGCAATTTCATCAGAAGAAGTAGGTTTGTCCCCATATGGTTGTCTTGACCATCTATCTACATGATAGGTTACATCAAGATTTCGGTCAATAAATGATAATTCATTAGGAACCGCATTCTTTAGAAGACCTGTTTTTTCAACAGTTAATAACCAATCAGCACGATTAGCATTCTTTTTGGTAAAAGTTGTAACTCCTGATAGGTCGACTTTTTCAATTTCATAGTATTTAGAGGAAACAATAATCGCATTCATCATTACAAAATCATTAAAATAGGAAAGATTTTGTTTTTCCGACTCATCAATTTTAGAATTTTTAAATCCAGTTTGTGATACCCAACGATCAAAGTTTGTTTTAACTACTCCAACAATCTTGTATCCTTTATTGATGTTTAAATCAATAAATTTGTTTAAATAGTCATAGTAGGTACCATCTTGCATTAGAACATCAAAATAGTTGAATGCATAGACTAGATAATCAGTAATTAAGATTTCTTTACTATCTTCATTAGGTAATCTTCCAGCTAATAATTCATATTTATTAGTTTTATCAAATTCAATGATTGTTTGAATATAACCAGGATAGAAAGATGTGAAGATATCAGCATCTTTAAAAGCATAATCAATCTTAACATTTTCATATTTGTGGATATTCATTTCAGGAATATCCTTTTTAATTTTCTCATAGGCATCTAAGTCAAGTTCGACACTATTATATTTATTGTAGAAACTTTCTTTTTCAGCTTCTTTATCTAGTGGTAAGTACTGATAAATATCAGTGTATTCATACCCATTTTCAATCATCGTATAAACATTTTGTCTTAGTTTATCTCCATTTAGTTCAATAGTAAATGATAAGAAGGCAAGGGAGATACTACATATAATTGTAATAATTAAGAATCTAAATTTCTTTTTCCAAATGTTCTTTAATGCAAGCTTTAAACAAATGTGAAAAGGAATGTGAGCTTTTTTAAATAAACTATTTTTCTTCATATGTTGCTCCTCCATCTGGTGAGATACGGATTAACATATCATTATACATAAGAGCTGACTCTTCATCATGGGTAACAATAATGATTAGACGATCTTTAGATAGTTCTTTAAATAACTCAAAGATAGTAGTAGAAGTTTCACTATCAAGGTTTCCCGTTGGTTCATCAGCAATAATTAGTTTAGGATTTTTAATAACAGCTCTCGCAATCGCAATACGTTGTTTTTGTCCTCCTGATAATTGACTAACTTTTCTTTTTTCTAGGCCTTCAAGACCAACTTTTTTAATAATTTCATCAAGTAATTCTTTTCTTTTTTTACGTTTAACATTTTGAATCTCTAAGGGTAAACTTATATTTTCATTTAAGGTTAAGTCTTTTAAGATATTGTATTCTTGAAAGACAAAGCCAAGATAACTATTTAAATAAGCGGTTCTTTCACTTTTAGATAGTTTAGATAGTTCATAATCTTCAATCCAGATTTCACCACTATCAGGTAGGTCAAGACCACCTAAGATATTAAGGAGGGTACTCTTACCAGATCCTGAGGGACCTAAGATGAAGACTAAGCCTTTATCAGGGAAGGTAACGGAGAAATCTCTAACCGCATGCACTACTTCATTACCAGAATGATAATATTTATTAACATTTTTAATTGTAATCATCCGTGTACCTCCTTATGAAACTTTAATAATATCAATAGGTTTTTTATTACTTAAAGATATTAATGGGAAAATAACTGAAAGAACAGGTGTAATAAACGCAAGCAAGAAGATTGCAAGAGCACCAAGAGGGGTAAAGTTAATAATCTTAAAGTTAACCATGGCCTCAGAAGTAAAACTTGCGTCAAGGATGTTTAAGAAGATTACGGTACCAATTAAAGCAATAATCATTGAAGCAATACTTATAAATAATACTTGGAAAAGGTAAATTAAAGAAATTTTCCAACCATTCATACCTAAAGACATATAGATACCGATATCTTTAGTACTATTCTTGATATTAATAATAATAAAGTTAAAAATTAATAAAATACTGAATAAGCAGAAAATGAAGAATAGTCCAACAAATAAAATTAAGTTACTATCGATAAAAGCATTAACTACTTGAAGTTTCTTGTAAGAAACGTTATTAATTATTGCCTTTTCATTAATTAATTCATTATATAGTTTAGCATTAACATTTACATCATTATTAATAAGAAGAAGAGGGAATCCCGCCATATTATCACCTTTACCATAACTATTAGTTAAATAATTAACAAATAAATCAGTGGTGTCAAGTGATGTTGTGTAAATTACTGGTTGTTCCTCCTCAACAACACAGGAAACAACAAAGTTAAGAGGTGTAGGTACTCTTGAATAACCTAGCATGTAGAAAGTAACTTGGTTACCATAAACATTATTTAAAATGTAGTTTTTATCATTAGAATTATATACAAAAGTATATTGATCATTTTTAATTCCCAATACTTTTTCAAGAAAACCTCGTGAAACGGCCATTTGGGTAGGTCGTTGTTGTTCGGGTTTAATTGGGGCACTACCTAAATAAATCGGTGTACCATCTTCATTAGTTTCAACATTTCCATCTTTATCTAGTGATTTAGCAATTGCCATTGTATCACTATCAAATGGCATAATTTTAATACCTTCATATTTTCCTGTTTTACTGAAACAATCATAAATGAAGTTATCATAAGTGTATTTGAAGTTTGCGACTTCACTTAAATCTTTAGCAACAATATTGTTATAGATTGTAGGGGTAACAAAAATAGAACTATAGTAAGCAATATTATCAAGTAATGCGGCTTTATTTTTAGAGTCACTTAAATCAGAGTTAAGTAAATCATAATAATTAGTCTTTATTACATTCTTAATATAAAGAGGATGATTTAGATAATCAACATTAATTTGTCTTTCAATGATAGCATCAAATTTCTTTAAGCGATCTTCATCATCAGATTCATCATATTGTAAGGATTCATCATTAAAATAATTATAGAAAATTAAACAATCAGCTACATAATCAGTAATGTAAATGCCATATTGGTTGTAATTTACACCACGTGGTTCATCTTTATAAGGTCTAACCTTTTCTAAGTCATTAATATTACTACTTACGATTAGTCGTTGGATGGTGGTTGCATAAGTCCATACTTCCGCATAATCATCAATATTAATGTTAATATCAAAAATCATTGATTTTAAGATATCAAAGCCCTCATTATCAGTTGTTGTTTGGTATTTAGTAATTAACTTTTCTACCTCAGAATTGTAGAAAGCGGTATTTTCGGTATATCCGTGATTGGTATACTCTTGAGTCAAATTAACAACAAAGTTATTATACTCTTTTTGATAGTTGGCGTATTCTTTTGTGGAGTTAGTTAAAAATAAATTAACACTGCTTCCCGCAAAGATTAAACTAAAAGAAAATAAAATAACAATTAATAAGAATCGCCATTTATTAAGTAAAACTGCTTTCGCCGATAGAATTAAACTAGTCTTCGCAGTTGGAGAAATTGGTTTTGTATCATATTCTTTATTAGTTATAACTAAATTTTCAGGTTTATTCGTTGTATCATCAATGACTGCTCCATCTTTAATGGTAATAAAACGATCACCATAAAGGTCAGCCATTTGTTTATCATGGGTAACAATTAGAACTAAACGTTCTTTACTTAGGGATTTTAAGATATCTATTACGATATCACGGTTTTTAGCATCAAGATTTCCGGTTGGTTCATCAGCAATAATTACTTTGGGATGTTTGATTAAGGCTCTCGCAATCGCCACACGTTGTCTTTCACCACCAGATATTTCATTCATCTTACGGTTTTCTTTGCCTTTTAAGCCTACCTTTTCAATGATTTCCATAATTTCTTCATGATGTTCTTTAACATTTAAATGGTGTAGTTCTAAAGATAAAGCAATATTATCGTAAATTGATAAAGTCTTAATGACATTAAATTCTTGGAAGATAAAGCCAATGTAAGTATTACGATATGCATTATAATCTTTTTTAGTAAATCCTTTAGTTGTGACATTATCAATTAATAATTCACCACTATCGTATCCATCTAGTCCCCCTATTACATTTAGGAGGGTACTTTTACCGCTACCACTCTTACCAACAATAAAGACCATGCCTTTATCTGGTAGTGTTAAGTTGATATCACGAAGCGCATGGTATGTACCTTGACCTGATTTGTAATATTTATTGAGGTTTTTTATTGTAATCATCGTGAGCGCTCCTAATAAATAATATTGTCATAAATAATTGGGATAAAGTAGTAAAGATTGATGTCATAGTCATCTAAGATATGACTAGGTTGGGTTGTTTTATCAATTTTAACCGCTTCAATCTTAAGGATACTCCATTTATCACCATATATTTTTCCTGCTGTAACATAAGAGTTTAAAGATTTAAGGTATTTTGGTGTTTTTAGTTCACTTGGATAAGATAAGTAACCAGTACCTACTTGGGCGGTGATATTATTATCTTTAAAGAATGAACTAATAACGGGATTTGATTCATCGGTATCATAGTTGGCATTTTTAAATTCATAATAATCTACATAAGTATCATCCTCGGTAATTTGTTGCATATGAGTTAATCTTACAACATTACATACAGGAATACTCTTTGTAGCATTAATAAAGCAGAAGATATCATCAATGTAGAATGGAGCAAAAGGGAAGAAGTTCTTAGGAACTTTTTTAGCAATACTTTCAATTGCTTCATCATAATTTCTGTTACCATTAGTATCAATAAAGGTAAAACTTTTATAATATCTTGTGTTATCTTCAATAGTTCCTTCTGGATATACTACATAATCAGCAACAAAAATCATATTGTTTTCACAAGTTGTTCCATAATCATATCTAACAATGGAAGAAGTCGTATTATCAATTAAATAAGAAGGAGTAGTTGTAACATCTAAGGTTGATGGCATCTTTACATATTGATAATTCATTTTGTCATTTTCATAGATTCCAACTTTTGCGATGGAACAACTAAAGTCTTCCGCCTCATCAAAAGGATAACCATTAAAGATATTTAGATTTTCTTTTGTAAGATAAGAATATTTAATAACTCCAGCTTCATTAAACATTCCTACAACCGCAACTTCATTTTTAAAGTTACTTAAGTAGTCATAAGTAGGTCTAATTGTAAGGTTAAATGTAGTAGTTTCATGATTATATTTTAACATACCATATTGACCATTTTGTTCAATAATTAAACAGTCATTAGTAAAATAACTATTGGAAGTAATTCCATTATGAAAACTAAAAATAATCTTACCGGTATTATCAATAATATGGTAATTACCATCAAGGATAACCACGGCTTTGTTTTCTTTCATGGGGTATACTTCATCAAATCTTAGTTTGGTAACTACACTTCCATCATTTTTGATGTATCCCCATTTATTATTCTTCTTTACCATTAGGTATTCATCATAGTATGGTTTAACTTCATCATATTCTTTTAAACTAAGGTTTTGACCTTTACTATTAATGATATAAGCCGTTTTATCAATAAAACCTAAGGCTATAGGATCATTAATTGTTTCATTTTTTTTACAGCTAGTCAAAGTTAAAAGAATAACGATTAGGACTAGTAGTAGTAAGAATCGCAAATGAATGCTTTTTTTGTAAGTAATATTTATGTATTGTCTATTCATATCTTACCTCCTGTTACTTATTATATCAAAAAATTGCACTTTTTACAAAGGTTTAGTTATTAAAATTAACAAATTAAATCTGATATTACATTCTATAGTCAACGTTTTCATTCTATCATTCAAATTTAAAGTTAATTGTGTAGATTATTTAAAGATAGGTATAAACTTATAACTAGAAGATAAAGATAATGTTCTTTTAAAAATCTCTTTAAATAAATAAAAATTCTATTAATTTAAATTGTTAAATATTAAAAATATAGGAAATATTCACTTAGCATAATTTAAAAATAAATATTAAATTCTTTACAAAAACTCCTTATTATGGTAAAATACTACCAAGGAGGATGATAATATGAAATTAGTATTAATTATAGTAACTAATGAAGACGCAAAAAATGTAACAGAAAGACTACTAAAAGAAAAATACTTTGTTACAAAACTTGCGAGTACTGGGGGATTATTAAGAAATGGTAATACAACTTTCTTAGTTGGTACCGAAGATGATCGTGTATCTAAGCTTGTCGCAACCGTAGGTGAAGTCGCAAAAACTAGAAAGAAAAAACTAAATAGAGAAAACGTTGATGAATATGGTATCTTAAATTCATTCCCTTTTGAAGTAAATGTTAATGGTGCTACAATCTTTGTTCTAGACGTAAAAGAATCATATAAACTATAACATCCTTAACGGGATGTTTTTTTAACACTTAAATTTTTAGTAAAACGTTTTCAAAAAAATAAGTAAATTTAAAGAAATCACAAATAAAATATGATATAATATTTAAGTGCGTGTTATGTACTATTGTTAAACTGACAACATGTGTACAGGCAAAAGGCCATAGGAGGATAAAATGAAAGAATATAGTGCAAAACAAATTAGAAACGTAGCATTACTAGGACATTTAGGAAGTGGTAAAACTACCCTTGCTGAATCATTACTTTTTGTTAGTAAGGCTATCGCTAAAAAAGGAGAAGTAGAAAGAAAAACAACCATTTCTGACTATCTACCTGAAGAACAAGCTCGTTTATCATCTCTTTCTACATCACTCATCCCTGTTGAATGGAACGGATACAAAATAAATTTCTTAGATACTCCAGGATCTGAAGAATTTGTAGGTGAAATTGAACAAGACCTTTCTGTAGTTGATGGAGCTATCGTACTTATTGATGCTCAAAAAGGCATTGAAGTAGGTACGGAAAGAGTTTGGGACGAACTTAGAGATCGTAACATTCCAACTCTAATCTTTATTAATAAACTTAATAAAGAAAATGTAAAAATTACATCAATTGTTGATAAGGTAATTGCGGGATTTGGGGCTAATGCGGTTCCTGTATGCTATCCAATGGGTACTGAAAATAATTTTAAAGGATTCTTTAAAGTTCTTGGTTCAAAAGATGAAGTTCCTGCTGAATATCATGACAAGTATGATGAATTACATTATACAGCAAGCGAAAAGGTTGCAGAAACATCTGAAGAACTAATGGAAAAATTCTTTATGGAAGAAGCTTTCACAGAAGAAGAAATGGAAGCTGGCTTAAAGAAAGCTGTTGCTGATTGTGATATGTTCCCAATTCTTGTAGGTTGTGCAAATGATGAAACAGGTGTTGAAAACTTATTAAATATGGTATGTTCATACTTACCTAACCCTATTGAAAAAGGTGCAAAACAAGGCCGCAATGGTAAAAAACGTGAAGGACTTGAAACTGAACCTTTCTCAGCATATGTATTTAAAACAGTTGTTGATCAATTCTTAGGTACATTAAACTATATTAAAATAATGTCAGGTACAACTACTGGACTTACTGATCTTTTAATTGCTAACACTGATACTATAACTAAAGCTGGTCAATTTATCACTTTAATGGGTAAAAACCAAATTACAGTTCCTGTTCTTAAAGCTGGTGATCTTGCAGTTGTAACAAAAATGACTGAACTTGCAACTGGTTCAACAATTTGCGATAAGAAAGATCCTATCTGCTATGAACCTGCTCCAGTTCCTACTCCAGTTATTTACATTGCTATTCAAGCAAAAACTAAACAAGATGAAGATAAGATGTCAAGTGCTTTAAGTAAACTTGCAATGGAAGATCCATCACTTGAAGTAAAACGTAACCCTGAAACTGCTCAATTATTACTTGGCGGTCAAGGTATGACTCACATTGGTTATGTTCTTGAAAAGATGAAGAACATGTATAAAGTAGAAGTAACAACTGCTGAACCTAAGATTGTTTATCGTGAAACTATCCGTAAAGTTGGTGAAGCTCAAGGTAAACATAAAAAACAATCTGGTGGTGCTGGTCAATATGGTGATGTTTGGATTCGTTTTGAACCACTTCCTGACAAAGACTTTGAATTCGCATCAGAAGTTGTTGGTGGTGCAGTTCCTAAAAACTACTTCCCAGCTGTTGAAAAAGGTTTAATTGAAACTCTAGAACATGGTCCAATCGCAGGATTCCCAGTTATCGGTGTTCGTGCTGTATTATACTTTGGTTCTTACCACCCAGTAGATTCAAATGAAATTTCATTCAAGATTGCGGCAGCTCTTGCCTTCAAGAATGCATGTAAAGATATTAAACCTACAATTCTTGAACCAGTAATGGAAGTTGTAATTACAGTTAAAGATGAATACGTAGGTGATATCATGGGTGATATCCCACAACGTCGTGGTACTGTAATTGGTATGACTCCAGTTGGACGTGGAAAGACAGCAATCACAGCTCATATTCCAGAAGCTGAAATCGTAAGTTATGCCATCGACCTTAAAGCAATGACTCAAGGTAGTGGTCACTTTACTCGTAAGTTCATCCGTTATGATGATGTTCCTGAACATTTAGTTAACAAAATCATCGATGAATATAAACCAAAACAAGCATAATAAAAGAATGACTGTTAGTGATTAATTCACTAGCAGTCTTTTTATAAAAAAGTATTAAACTACAGAAGTTTCAACAATATTTTCACTTTCCATTTGTTATACTCAAGATGTCATACAGTGACAAAATGGAAGGAAGTGTAAAAAATGAGTATTCTAGAAACAATTAATTTAAACATGAAAACTGTAACTAAACAGACTTTGGTTGTGGAATCATCAAGTGACACAGCGACTGCAGGTGTAAACACCTTTATTCATTTGACAGTCCCAAAAGTATGTGTTAATTACCGAATTTATCAAAAAGTGGTTCTTAAAATAAAACAAGTTACAAAACTAAACTATCCCCTAGTAGTAAAAGAATCAACTGATAAATATTTTATTAGAGAAGGTTATATCCAAAATGCGATTTATGAAGAAATTGATGGAGTACCATACCGAATTATTGATATAACTGAAGTTGTTAACAGAAATCAAAACAATACCCTCTATTTGGCTCTATTAACGGAAAATAATAATGAAATTAAATTATATACTAATAAGTCAAATCAAAATGCTCCTAAAGTAGAAGTAATAGAAACAAGTGACTATGATTTCTATAAAAAACAAGCCCTAATTGAAGAAACCATTAACCAAAATGATTTTCTTCATTTAAACATTAGAAATGGAAAGATGGATTATACTTACTATTTTACTGACTATCTATATTTAAAATACAATATATTCTATGGTAACACAAATACCATAAGTGGTAAAAACACCTCATTTCCTAATGGTTTCAAACTAAACTTTCAAGAATATGTAAATGAAAATAATGATCAAATAAAGTATATTGATCAAGATTTTTTAACTCATACCTTTAAAAAGACAACTGAAAATAGTAATATATACTATTAAGAAGATGGAAACTACTTAATCTTAAAAAAAGAGAAACTTGTTGATAATTCAATAAAATATACTATATATGATAGTTTAGGAAATAAAAAAGAATTTAATAATAATGGTTATTTAATAAAGATAATAAATGCCTATGGAAAAGAAACAATCATTACATATAATGACGATAATAAAATCTCATCAATTGTAGTATCAAACGGATTTACTATTGATATTACTTACAAAACAGGCCAAATTGATATCAAAATTACTCCAGATGGTAGTAATCACACAAGAACATATAGTTTAGTCTATACAGGACTATACTTAGGAGAAATTAAAGAATACACGTATAGTCAAGGTGTAAACAACCATTCTACCAAATTTGATTATTTAACCATAAATGATAGCTTAATCTTATTAGCCTTAAAACCAACACCTAAAAAATATTTAAATAAAATAACTAGTCACGATATAATTGAATTAAACCTCACTTATGATGATCTTTTAAGAATCAAAGAAGTTAAGAAAAGAGATAAAATAAGAAATACGAATATTACTAAACATACTCTTACCCTAAATGGTTTATATACACAAGTTAAAACCGAAACAGAAAATGATAGTAGGGAGTTTGTTTATACCTTTAAAGATAATAATGAACTACACTATTCATATGAATTATTGACGTTAAATGGCACTCCAAATATAACTAATGGCTTAGTATATGATATGTCAAAAGATGGTTTAATATACACCTTTAAAGATACTTTAAAAAAATTATTACAACCAATAGAAATAACCAATTATACAACGACTAATCATGAAATAAAACTAGAAAATAAATCATACACATATAAAAAAATAAAAGGTGGAACCAACATTGTTCTTGTGATAAAACTAAAAGTACTATCTGAAATACTAGATAACCAAAATGCTGAAAAGATTGAAGTAAGTTTATATGATAATACTAATAATCTAAAAGACAAAGTGATATTAAGCTCACAAAATACTAATTATCAATTTGCTTGTTTTTTATATGAATTACCAGAATTTGAAGGAAATGATGAATTCACCATATCTTTATATGTGAAAATCAAATCAAAATATCAAGTTAAAATATATAACTATGAATTAATTGATAAAATTGAAACACCTATAACATATCTTGTTGTTGATGATAATACGGAAATAGAATTAAATAAACCATATGTTTTATCATATAAAGTAAACGATGAAGAAGTTGTTATTGATGGACATTTATCACAAAACGACATTATTCAAAACATCTATAATTATCATATAAATTTAAACCCAGGTTCAAGTGGCTTTTGGTATAATTCTGGCAAGAATTTTCTAAATAATGTAACTTCAGTTAAGATATCTAAGGGGTCAACAAATACGATAGACTTAACAAACACGATGAAATTAAAGAAAATTCTAAAACAAGCAGGACTTGAAAACACTAGTATTTTAGAATATGTAACAAACGATGATGTAAGAATCAAACTAAAAGAGACCATAAATACAAATTTTAAAGTATATGATACAACAAAAACAATCATAAAATGGTATAATAAAAGAGGAAAACTACTAAAACAAGAAACAACTGATAAGGGATACATAAAAGGGGAATCACATGTTTTAAACAACTTAGACCAAGTAGTTATAAAATATGCGAAAACAAAAGATAACAAGACCTTACAAGTAGAATCATATGATTATGATGAATATGGAGTTTTAAACCAAACTAGCGAATATGTTGGTGATAACTTAGAAAGAAATAACTATAGTTATGATGAATTCCTAAATCTTTTATACATAAGAAATAGTGAAAATCAAACTATTCTTCATAATGGTTATAATAATATTGATGAACTCAGTATGGTATATAATCCAAATTATGAAAATGATTCTGTATTTGCTTGTAACCAACTTCTATATAATGAAGTCTTAAGTACTCTTAAACAAGTGAAATTAAACAATCTCACATATAATTTTGAATACGATGCATTTGAAAGAATAACTAAAATAACAAAAGAAGTAAAACAAAATGAAGAAGATATAATTTTAGACGTGTATGAGTTTACTTATACTGATTCAAACCAAACAACTACAATTAAACTAAATAACATTGAAATATCTAAAATTAAAGTTAATAAATTAGGCTTATTAATAAAACAAGATGATGTAGATTATATTTATGAAAACGCTACTTTAAATGAATCACATGGTAAGTTAAAGGAAATCAAAAATGATAAGTATAAAATAAAATATACTTATCAAAATGATGAAATATATAATGAAGAACTTGTAACCAATCATGATGAAGAAATAACCGATGATGAAAGTTTGTTTGAAATAACAAGAAAAAACTTTGTTGTTGTGGATAACCCAGAAGATAAAAATATCTATAATATAAATATGGTTGAATATGTAAAAAAGGATCCATCAACTAATAAATTTGATACTTTTAGTAAGGTAAGAGAAGTATGTGAGTCTTCAACTACTGATATAGGATCACTGATAGTAACAACTCTAAATTATCCAAGACTAAGTGAAACAAGTCACGACGATTTTAGATATCAAGAAATTGTAAAACCATTTGATGGAGAGTATCGAGAAGTTCAACTAAACGCAACCTATATAACTGATAATGCTCCAACAAACATTGAACACAACCATCTAGCTAAACTAACTTATAAGTATTATACTAAAAATAAGACAATCTTATCCAACTATATAAGTGGGGAAGAATACCAAGTTTTCAAATCAAATGGAAAAAAAGCCGACGATATTGGTTTTAACTATACATATAATAACAAAGGCTTATTAAGTAAAAAAGTATTTAACTTAGCTGATATAACTACTTACACATATGATGATTCAAATCGACTAACTAAGGAAAAAAACGAGCTTATAAATTCTCTAATAAAAGAAATCAACTACACATATGATGAATCAAATAACATCTTAAGTAAAATAATTAATAATGGTACAACTACCAAAACTATCAATTATACTTATGATCCAAATGATAAAGATAAACTACTATCATATGATAATAAATCAATAACTTATGATATCCTTGGAAGAGTAATCAAATATTATAAAGATAACAAAGAATATAATGTTGAATATTACAAACAATCACTAATCAAAAAAATAACCATCTATCAAAATGAAGAATTAGAAAAAGTAATTGAATATAGTTATGATCCTCTAGGTAACCTCATTAAAGAAGAAGTATATGAAGGAACTTCATCACTAACCCTCGTTAGAACTTGCAACTTCTATTATGATGGTCAAAAACTAATCAGAGAAGAAATCCTTGAAAATAATGAAAGAGAAGTTCTAGATTATATTTACGCAGAATCTGGACTAGTTGGAATAAGAAACAATGATAAAATATACCATCTATATCATAATATTTTTGGTGATGTAATATCAATCTATGATAAAGAATACAAAATATGTACATATAACTACACTGCCTATGGAGAAACCACCATCAAAAATGAAGAAAGAAATGGTATTCCACTAAGTAGAATAGGTGAAAGAAGTAGCATAAGATATAGAGGATACCAAATAGATAAAGAAACTGGCTTATACCTCTTAAAAACAAGATGTTACAATAGTGAATGGGGAAGATTCATCACAAAAGATACAATAGATTATCTAGAACCAGATAAGGTATATGGATTAAATCTATATGCATATTGTATGAATGATCCAATAAATTACAGTGATCCAAGTGGACATATTACTATATCGCTAATTGTAGGATTAATAGCATCATTTGTCATTGGAACTACTGCAAGTGCTATTAGTCAGTATGTTCAATATGGCAATGTAAACTGGCTTCAAGCTGGTGTCGATGGAATGTTTGCAGTGGCTTCAACAGCTTTAGCTTATACTGGAATTGGGTTAGTAGGTTCTATTGTGGCAGGAGCTGGAATGGGGTTGGCACAATATACATTGGATTCAACAATATTTCACAATGATTTCAGCTGGTCAGGTGCATTAATTGCAACGGGATTGGGTGCATTAGGTGGTTTAGCTAGTGGAAGAGGTGCTCAACACTTTAAGTCAATTGGTAGCAATCTTGATGATACAGGTAGAACTGGTGTTAAAGCAATCTTAAGCGCATTTAATAAATATGGAACAGGTACAGGCTACCAAAAAGTAATGAATTTATGGGGAGGTAGAGTAGCAAATTCTCTTGCTAAGTCTATTTCGCAAAACTTTACAAAAAGTGTACTAATAATTTGGGGTACAACTATAGCAACATATGTAGCAAGTTGTTTATTAGGAAAAGTTGATTGGAAATTTTAGGAGGAACAAGATGGAATTGATATGTTTGACTGGAATAATATGGGTAATATTATTAGTAACATTTGTTATGTGTCTTGACACAAGAAGACCAATCTCTACAAAATTAAAATTTAAATACAGAGTTAAGGATAATTCGATTTTTAGAAAAATTATTAAATTTAAAGATAAAAAATATTATCCTTGTAATTATTTCAAAATTGTACCATTTTATTTGTTCTTACTATTAGCAATTCTTTCTTTGATTTTACTACTTGTTGATATATTTTTTAATGGAGTTATTAAAAACATTATTCCGGGAGAAATATTTACAATTATTGCGATATGCATTTTAGGAATTAGTATAGTTTACTTCCTTGTTGTTGTTATATGGTGGGAAATTGTTGATTATAATGAATTAAAATTTAATAAAAATGAAAAAATGAAATTAAAGCAACTACAACAAGTTATAAAAAAAGAAAACAATAAAAGAAAATAAATTATGTTTAAAACTTTTTCAAAAATAAAAAAATCAGCAATAGAAGCAATTTATTCAGGAGTTTATCCAAATATAATTATGGAAATCATCGGTAGTAGTTTTTGATAGAAAGGCGATTATATGATTAAAATATTTATGATTTTATTTATTTTTGTAATTTTATTACTTCATATTCAATTTGTTATAAAAATGTATAAAAAACAAAAAAAAGAATAGAAACAAAAATATATTATTACTGGATTACGATTTTTATCAAATAAGCGTATATGTTTCTTTTATGATTCCTTTAAATCTTATAGGTTTATTGTTAGTTATTATTTTTGCTAAAACTTATAACAAAGATTTCTTTCTTGCAATCTTTTTATTATTTATGGTTTTAAGTTATTCATTTTTATATACTCTAATAATATTAAAGAAAAAAGTAGTGTATAGGCAAATAATTATATAAAGGACTAGATAATTAATATAGAGTTATGCATTATTACGGTTCTATAAAATCTTTTGTGATTTTGTGATAAATTTTTGTATTTAATCACAAAAGATTTTTGGAATTATCACAAAAAATTTATTAAAAGAGGTGCCAATTTTAGGCACCTCTACCCGTTTATAGGCGTGTGTTTAATCTTTCTTGTGTAATTGAAATTATTAGTAATTGAACAACCACCACATTTATTACAAGGCAAATTAACATCTTTTATTTGATCAATATAGACATAGTAAACATCGTTTACAAGTTCAACTTTTTTAATAACTATATTTTTTTCTTGAAAATTTAGTAATTTTAATGTATAATCTTTTATGTTCATTTTAAGCCTTTCTTATAGTAATACTGCAATATTATTATAGAAAAAAATGAATTATAAAAAAAGTGTTTAGTATTTTTAGTTACTAAGCACTTTTTTATTCACAAAAGAATTTTAATTTTATCACAAAATCACAATATCACAAAATCACAAAAGAATTTATAGAACCATTATTACTTACGCATAACTCTTTTTGTTTTAAGATATAAACATGTTTTTTCTTTGTTTATTTTGAATTATTCATGATTAACTTTTTAAAATAGTTAAAGATGATATCTGATTCTTTAGTGTCCATTCTTTCAGGATGCCACTGTGTTGCGATGATTGGAAGCGTTTCATGTTCAATAGCTTCAATGACATCATGGTTTTTATAAAGGACAACAAAACCATCAGGTAGGTCTTTAGTTGCTTGATGATGGTAAGTGTTGGTGATGAATTTATCAGGTAATTCTTTTCCAAGACCAAAATTATTTACTTTGGTTACTTCATGGTAGATTCCATCATGAGGATGTTCTAAGTGGTTTGATTCAATATCTTGATATAACGCTTTACCGAAACAAGCAGACATGGCTTGATGACCTCGACAAATTCCCATTACGGGGATTTTATTTTTGGTCGCATAGTTTAAGATGTCAGTATCTAGTTTATCCATCTCGGGATTTATTTCTTTTGATTCATTTTGATCGTTGTTTTCGTTATACATTACGGGATCATAGTCATCTCCACCAATGATTAGGAAACCATCACAAAGTGGTAAGACAGTATTTAGGTCTGATCCGGGAGTAATGATGATAGGAACTAAATCAAGTTTAGTTAATTTATCAATGTAGTTACGATGAACACGAACAAAGGTTGCTGAATCCGTTTTATTAATGCGGGGTGTAACACCAATTATTTTATTTTTCATATTTACCTCCAAGTTAACTACTAATATTTTATCATATTTTCTTTTTATTTGTTCCATAAATGAGTAAAAATTAAAATTATTAGTATATTAGGTTAAAAAAACTTCAAAGTGTGGTATAATAGAATTTAAGAAAATGTACTAAAGGAGGGATTTCAATGGCTAAAAAGAAACTTTTAGAAAGTGAAATCGTAAGATTTAATCCTCAATATACTCAAGGGTTAAATTCAGAACAAATTGAAGAAAGAAACAAGCAAGGACTTGTAAATATAACTGAAGATGTTAATAAAAAAGGATATATGGGAATAATTGTTAAGAATGTATTTACTTTCTTTAATATTATCTATATCTTTATTGCTATATTATTGATTATCGCTGAAGCTAAACCATCACAATTTACTTTTTTATTGTTGGTTACGTTAAATACTTTAATTGGAACTATTCAAGAAATACGTTCTAAAAAGGCCATTGATAAATTACAACTACTAAATGCGCCAACGGTTACAGTCATCCGTGAAAAAACAAAAGTTGAAGTAAAAGTAAATGAAGTAGTTTTAGATGATGTAATGTACCTTACTCCAGGACGTGAAATTACGACTGATAGTATTATCATTGAAGGAGAAGTAGAAGTAAATGAATCACAACTAACTGGTGAATCTGTTCCTGTAAAAAAAGGAGTAGGCTCAACTTTATATTCTGGTAGTTTCGTTGTTTCTGGTAATTGCTATGCTCAAGTAGAAAGAGTTGGTAATGATAATGCGATCGCAAAACTTGCGGCTCAAGCTAAAAACTTTAAACAACCAAAAGCCGGCATAATTGGAGCTTTAAACAAGCTTTTACAAGTGGTTGCGGTTATCTTGGTAGTATTTGGATTATTATTATTCTTAAGAGGTTTTGGAGGAAACTTTAATGTTCATGATCCAAACTTTAAAGAACTATTTAAATATAATATCAATAGTACAACTACAGCCTTAATCGGAATGATTCCTCAAGGACTATACTTAATGACAACCATTGCTCTTGCGGTGGGCGTTGTAAGACTATCTAAAAAGAATACCCTTGTACAAGATATCTATTGTATTGAAATGCTTGCTCGTGTTGATGTTTTATGTCTTGATAAAACCGGAACCATAACTGATGGTACGATGAGTGTGGTTCGTTATGTGGAATATCAAAAGAACCCTCAATTCAACGTTAAAGATATTCTTGCTACAATGAATAATGTCTTAAAAGAATCAAATATGACAGCGAAGGCTCTTGAAAACTACTTTGGATTTAGTGAAAAATATCAAGCAATTGAAGTTTTACCTTTTTCATCAGATCGTAAGTTTAGTGCAGTAACTTTTGAGATGGGAACTTTCCTTCTTGGAGCTCCCGAGTTTGTCTTAAAAGCAGGATTTGAAAAGTATGCTGATACGATTAATGAATATGCCAACCAAGGCTTACGTGTTATCGCTTTAGCTCATACTCCCCTTCCATTAAAGAATGGTAAAGTTCAAAAAGGGGTAAAGCTCCTTGCTTTAATTCTTATTGAAGACCAAATTCGTCAAGAAGCCTTTGCTACTATTCGTTACTTTAGAGAAAATGGGGTTGATGTTAAAGTCATATCTGGTGATAATCCTGTAACCGTAGCCGAAGTTGCACGTCGTGTTGGTATTAGAAATGCTGATGACTACATTAGTCTTGATGGCTTAAGTGATGATGAAGTTTACCAAGCAGCCTTAGAATACACGGTATTTGGTCGTGTTAAACCAAATCAAAAACAAATCATTGTTAGATCATTAAAAGATCATAAACATACGGTTGCGATGACTGGTGATGGTGTTAATGATATTTTAGCTCTAAAAGAAGCTGATTGTAGTATTGCGATGGCATCAGGTAATGATGCTGTTAAGAGTGTTGCGAAACTTGTCCTTCTAGATTCTAACTTCTCGGCACTTCCTCAAGTTGTTAGTGAAGGTCGTCGTGTTATAAATAATATTCAACGTACATCTATGCTATTCTTAGTAAAGACATTGTTTATTATTATCTTAGCCTTCCTTACAATTGTTGGCTTTATCAGTAAGTTCCATCCTGAGGGTCTTGCGACATTCCCAATTGTATATAATACCGACTTGTTGTTACTTGAATTCTTAGCCATTGGGGTACCATCATTCTTTATTTCGTTACAACCTAATGACAACCCAATTCATGGTAACTTCTTAGTTAATGCGATTAAGAAATCACTACCTGGGGCTCTTGCGATTATCATTGAAATCGTTATTGCTTACCTTGTATCAAAACCTCTTGGAATTAATGGACAAGAGTTAAATACAATAGTTGTCCTTTGTGCAACCTATACCGTATTTATGGTATTATATGTGGCTTGTCAACCATTTAATTGGAAGAAAGTAGTATTATTTATCACTTGTATTACGTTAATGATTACCCTATCTGTCCTTGCGATGTTTGATGTAACCATCTTTGGTATTAATTTACGTAGTTCATTCTTCCATTTTGTAATGCTTTACCAAGTATCAGATGGCCATGTTATCGCCAATCCATTACTATTATTGGTTATTCTTTCATTATTATCATATACTCTAATTACTTCCATCAGTCACTTAATAACGGTTGTAACTAGAAAGATTGAAGATAATAAGAATAAATATAAAGTAAAGAAAGAAAAAAGATCACAATAACATAATGAAATAAGACCTGTTGATTTCAACAGGCCTTTTATTTTTAAATATTAAACTCATATTCAATAATTTTATCATCATCAAAGGTAATCTTACAAATACCACCATTATATAAAAGAGATTTAAAGGTGATTTTTTTATCTAAGACGGTAAAAATACCTTTAATAAAATGTGAATGGGTAACGACTAGAATACATTTACCAGGAAACTCTCTTACAAGGTTGGAAAGTTCAGTCGTGGAACGAATGTTAATCGCACTTGATGATTCCATTCCTTGATAGTTATTTTTTAAGATGTTGTCATAAACCTCATCAGTAATCGTTAAGCCATCAGCCTCCCCAAATTCTCGTTCAATCAAGTCTTGGTGAATGATAATCGGTTTATCGTTATCTCCATTTATATCTCTTATGATTTCACAAGAAGTTTTAGCTCTCATTAGGGGACTTGATAGATAAACATCAAATTTAAGATTGGCTTCCTTTAAGCGATGCCCTGTAGTTGTTACTTGTTCAATACCACAGTCATTTAAAGGAATGTCAATTCTACCTTGAATTTTGTGTTCTTCATTCCATTTAGTTTGACCATGACGAATAAGATAAATAGTTGTTTTCATAATTAATACCTCGTATCTATTATACCATATTTAATTATTTTTGGTTAAATGTGGCTTTACACGATTATAGCCTATACCAAATTATCTTTTTTTAATATTATAAAGTGAGCTAAGAAATGAGGTGAATCATGAAAGTACTTAAATTAGAAAATCTCAGTAAAACTTTTTATACCGAAATTGGTGAGTTAAAAGTACTTGATAACATTAATTTTGATGTATCAGCCGGGGAAATAGTCGCCATCCTTGGTCCAAGTGGAGCTGGTAAATCAACCATTTTAAATTTAATCTCAGGTTTACTTTCACCAAGCGAGGGAAAAGTCGAAGTAAATGGGGAACTTGGCTATATGTTTCAGCGGGATCAACTATTTGATTGGCGAACAGTATGGAACAACGTTATCTTAGGTTTAGAGATCAAGAAAGAGAAGGATCCCAAAAGAAAAGAAGATGTAAGAAAGATGTTAGAAAAGTATGGTCTTCTTGAATTTATAAACAACTACCCTTATGAATTATCAGGAGGAATGCGACAGCGAATTGCTTTAATTAGAACTCTATCAACTAAACCTAATATTCTCCTTTTAGATGAACCTTTTTCCGCTCTCGATTATCAAACTAGAATCAAGATTAGTGATGATGTTTACAATATGATAAGAGCTGAAAACTTAACTGGAATTCTTGTTACTCATGATATATCAGAAGCTATTGCGATGGCTGATAGAGTAATTGTCCTATCAAAGCGTCCTGCGACCATCAAAAGAATTCACCATATTGATATAGTTGACCAAGAAAATGAGAAGGCCACCCCAATGTTTAAACGTACTAATCCATTATTTCAAAAGTACTTTGATGAAATATGGAGAGAGTTAAATGAATAAAAATCCCTATTTAATAAAGAAGAAAAAAGAAAAAATTAAGGTAATTACTATTCAGATTACTTTACTGATTGGATTAATAGTTTTGTGGGAAGTCTTATCAAAATATAATATAATTGATGCTTTTTTATTTAGTTCTCCATCAAGTATTTTAAAATTATTAAAATTCTATCTTGTAAGTGGTGAACTATGGAAACATGTAGGAATTTCTACCTTAGAAACTATCCTTGGATTACTCATTGGTACCATCCTTGGCATTATCATTGCTATAATACTATGGTGGAATAAATTTCTTTCCAAAATCTTAGATCCTTTTTTGGTCGTATTAAATGCCTTACCTAAGACAGCCTTAGCTCCAATCCTAATTATTTGGGCAGGAACGGGAATTAAGGGAATAACTGTGGTTGCGGTATCAATCTCAATTGTCATTACCATTATTAGTGCATATCAATACTTTAACCAAATTGAAGAAGACAAAATTAAGATGATGCGAAGCTTTAATGCGAGTAAATGGCAAATCTTAACCAAACTTATTCTTCCTGGTAATCTTGGAAACATCATAAATATTGTTAAAATTAACATTGGAATGTCTTGGATTGGGGTAATTGTTGGAGAGTTTGTGGTATCAAGAGCTGGTATTGGTTATTTAATAGTCTATGGCTCACAAGTATTTAAAATGGATCTTGTGATGATGGGAGTCTTAGTCTTAGCAATTATTGCTTTTGTTATGTATGAAGCAGTAAATATTATTGAAAAGAAAATAAAAGGAAGAGGAAGGTAAAATGAAAAAATTAAAGTTTTATTTCATTACAGTATTATTATGTTTTGGAATGTGTTTTTGTTTAATTGGTTGTGAGAAAAACAACCTAAAGAAAATTAAAGTGGCAGAAGTAGCTCACTCAGTATTTTATGCCCCTCAGTATGTCGCTATTGAACAAGGTTTCTTTGAAGAAGTAGGACTTGAAATTGAATTAATTAATGCGAACGGGGCAGATAAAGTAACATCAGCGCTTTTATCAAATGATGTGGAAATTGGACTTCAAGGACCAGAACCTACAATCTACTTATATAATAATGATCAAAGTAATTATCTAGTTAATTTTGCTCAACTTACGCGTACAGATGGAAGTTTCTTATTTGGTAGAGAGGACATTAAAGATTTTAATATCACTATGTTAAAAGGAAAATCAGTCCTAGGAGGTAGAAAAGGTGGCGTACCAGAAATGACCCTTGAGTATGTCTTAAAGAAAAATGGTTTAACGGTATGTCAAAATAAAGATAATGTCGATCCTACCTTAAATGAAGTAAACGTAAGAACCGATGTAGCCTTTGGAGCAATGGCCGGATCATTTCTTGCGGGAAACGGTGACTATGTAACGCTATTTGAACCGACTGCGACTGATCTAGTAAAAGCTGGTAAAGCTTATCTACTTTGTTCAATTGGTGAACTTGCAGGAAGTGTACCATATACGGCATATTCAACAACGATCAATTACTTTAAAAAGAACAAAGATACGCTTAAAAAGTTTGTAGCCGCGATTTATAAAGGTGAACAATTTGTTAAAAACAACCCTAATCGTGTTGTCGCAACCTCGATGAAGAAGTTTTTCCCAGATATTAGTGTGGAAGATTTAGAAAGTGTTGTAGAAAGATATCGTAACATCAATGCTTGGTGTGAAACTCCATATTTTGAAGAAGATGGATTTAACCGCTTAATGGAGATCATGCAAGAGGCAAGTGAACTTGATAAGGTTGCACCATATAAAGTCTTGGTAAATAATGAAATTGTTAAAGAAGTGTTATATTAATAAGAAAAGGACCAATAGCTATTTATTGGTCTTTTTGACATTAAAACGCATAAAAACATCATTTTTTCTTAAAATAATGTATAATAGAAAAAGAAAGGGTGAATGCATTATGAATGAACAAGAAATAAAGATAATTCTCCATGCACTTCAAGAAGATGGATATAATAGTGACATTACATCAACATCGATTGTTGAAAAAGGAAAACAAGTCAATGCTAATTTAGTTGCATCCACCTCAGGTATTATTTCAGGGGTTGATGTTGCCCAACAAGTCTTTAAATTAACCAACAACCGCCTTCAAGTAACAATTCACCGCCCCAATGGTTCATTTGTTAATCGCGGAACGGTAATTATGAGTGTGTATGGACCATTACGAGATATCTTAAGAGCAGAACAAGTGGCAATTAATTTTATTGAAAGGTTAAGTGGGATTGCGACCATCACTAATCAGTTTGTGTTAGAATTAGCAGGGACTTCTACCCAAGTCCTTGATACAAGAAATACCACTCCAGGCTTAAGAGTTTTTGAAAAAAGAGCGGTCATCCATGGGGGAGGTACAAATCATAACATGACTTTAGGTGATTGCATCTCGATAAGAAGACCCCATATTATCGCATCAGGCAGTGTAACTAATGCTTTTAATCTTGTAAATAGTAAAAATAAAGATAAATTAATTACTGAAATTGAAGTAGAAACGAAAGAAGAATTTCTCGAGGCTATCGCAACAACATGTGATTTAATCATTTTATGTAATATGAGTGAAGATGAAATTAAAGAAATCGTTTCAATCAATGATAATAAAAAAAGTCTAGGGGTAAAAATGAAGATTACCACCAAAAAAGCAAGAGCCATCGCCAAACTTGGAGTTGACTACTTAATTATTGATGACCTTATGCATTCTTATAAGGTTGTAGATATTGATGTTAAATTTTATAAAGAATTAGGATAAGAGGTATAAATATGAAATTAGAACCAATTATTGTTTCATTACTTGATACAGATTTATATAAATTTAATATGAATCAAGTAATGTTTCACAAACATACAGATTTAACAGGAGAATATGATTTCAAATGTCGAAATGAAGATGTTGTATTTACTAAAGAAATGCTAAATGAAATAAACTCTCAAATTGATCATTTTTGTTCATTACGTTTTACTTATGAAGAATTAAACTATTTACGTAGTATTCGTTATATCAAAGATGACTATGTAGAATTTTTACGTTTATGGCATCCTTTACGTGATTATGTAAAGACTAGTCTTAGTGAAGATGGTAAACTATCAATCAGTGTTAAAGGCCCTCTATTTAGTGCCATGCAATTTGAAATTTACCTTTTAGAGATTGTTAATGAGGTGTATTTCCGTTTTAAATATGATTACAATGAATTAGTAAAAGAAGCTAAAATTAAACTAGAACAAAAAGTCAAAGACTTTGAAAGTGGTAAATATACTTTCTATTTTGCAGAATTTGGCTGTCGCAGACGTCTATCTCGTGAATGGCTTGATACGGTTGTTAAAACTTTAGTCGCAACCGGTCATTGTGTGGGAACCTCTAATGTTTATCTTGCGATGAAATATCATGTTAAACCAATTGGTACTTATGCCCATGAGTTTGTTCAAATGTATCAAGGCATCTCCAAGATTCCTCTTGCTTACACTAACTATTATGCGATGAAAGACTGGTTTGCTGAATACAATGGTGATAATGGTACTGCCCTTACCGATACTTTAACGACTGATTTATTCTTACTTGACTTTGACTATCTTCAAGCCTCAACTTACAGTGGCTTAAGACATGACTCAGGAGACCCTTTTGAATGGGGTAACAAGATATTAGCTCACTATGAAAAACTAGGAATTAATCCTAAAACAAAAACCTTGCTTTTTAGTGATAGTTTAGACTTTGAACGTGCAGAAAAGATCTACCAATACTTTAAAGACAAATGTAATGTATCATTTGGTATTGGAACTTACTGTTCTAATGATACAAATGTTGAAGCCTTAAATATTGTAATTAAACTTCAATATGTTAACGGCAAGCCAGTCGCAAAACTTTCTGATGTTCCTGGTAAAACTATGTGCCAAGATCAAGAATACTTAAATCACTTAATTGAAAGTGTTAATTATCGTGTTAAGGTTGAGGGAAAATAATGAGTAAAGAAATATTATTAGTAATTGATATGCAAAATGACTTTATTGATGGTAGCCTTGGCACAAAGGAAGCCAAGCAAATTGTAAGTAAGGTCATTGAGATAGTAAATACTTTTGAAAAAGAAAAAAAAGATATCTACTATACAAAAGATACCCATGGTAAAAACTACCTAGAAACTCAAGAAGGAAAAAAACTACCTGTAGAACATTGTATTAAAAATACTTTAGGTTGGGAGATTCCAACTTTAATTTTAGGCTCTTATGACCATCAAATCTTTGAAAAAGAAACCTTTGGTTCAAAGTTATTGTTTGATACATTAAAAGAAAAGTATCAAGATAATCTTGATACCATTATGCTTGTTGGTTTATGTACGGATATTTGTGTTATCTCTAATGCCATTCTTGCTAAAGCCTACTTCCCAAATGTAAGAGTAGTCGTTGACGCAAGTGCTACTGCTGGCGTAACCAAAGAATTATACCAAAAAGCCTTAGATGTGATGAAATCATGTCAAATTGAAATCATAAATGCGTAGACTTTCGACCTTTAAAGTTAATTCCAAGGATTCCACCAAGAATTGATGAAGTAAGAAAACTTAGGTATTTAACGATCAAAAAAGGATTGTCTAACTCTTTATTACAAAGTTTAAAAATTATAACAATTATAAGAAGGATGATACCGGATGTAAGTCCCGCAAGCCATCCTTTTTTTTGTTCAAATAGTCCAGAGATAATTCCAAGAATTAAAAATAAGAAAATCCCTATTATAAAAGTTGTAATGAAAACAGAATTTTTGGATGATGAAATTACTTGGTTATGTAAAAGTAATGTATAAACCAAAATACTAATGGTTAAAATAATAAAAAAAAGAAGAAAAGATTTAGCTTTATTTTTTAAAAATGTCATACTATCACCATTTAATTATATGTGAAAGGAAGAACTATTATGACTGATACCTTAATAATTGTCTTAAGAACTTTTATTGGATATTTAATTCTTATTGTTTTAATGAAATTTATGGGTAAAAGAGAAATTGGACAATTAAGTTTATTTGATCTTTTAATTCTTTTAACAATTGTTGATATTATGGTAGTAGGAATTGAAAACTATGAAACTAACTACCTATATTCGGTAGTACCGATGGTCTTTATGGCTATTATCCAAAAGATTGTAGCTTTAATTTCTTTAAAGAAAGTTAAATTTCGTGAATTAATGGATGGTAAAGTCTCCATCATCATTGAAAACGGTAAAATCAATATCAAAGAAATGAAAAAGAATGGTTACAATATGGATGACTTATACTGCCAACTAAGAGGAAAAGATGTTGTATCGCCAAGTGAAGTATCTTACGGAATCTTAGAAACTAATGGAAAACTAAGTGTTTTCCTCAAAAAAGACTATCCTGATATGGTTTTACCCTTAATAGTTAGTGGTACCCCCCAAGAAGATGTTATTAAGAAATGTAACCTAAATTTAGACATGATTACCGGAATTGTTAAAGCAAATGGCTATAAAGATGTCAAAGAAGTATATGGACTTAATATAATTAATGGAAAGTTTGTATTTGTGAGTGCAAATCCTACAAAAAAGAAATAAATTGTGATACAATAATAATGGAAATAGACATTTGTTTCTTTTTTTTAAAGTGTCGAATGATGTCTATAAGTAGCAAATGTTAATTAAGGAGTCGGTAGAATGAACGAGAATGAGGAAATTAAACGAATAATAAATTTAAATGTTGAAGTATTTAAATCAATTAAAACCATTAAAATTAAGGAATACCTTGAGAAAGTAAACTTATTACAAGAAATAATTAACAAAGAAACAAACGAAGAAGAAAAAAATAAATTTGAAGAAAGTCTAAAACTGTTACAATCATATATTAATAAAAATGAAGAAATATCCGACGAATTATTGACTAACATTTTATTTGAAAATTCAATTTATCTTTACGGTATCAGCAATGAAAACCTTAATTTACTTTATCATGAGACCATAGATGCTTATCTTACTTCTAATCTAAGAAAATTAAACATCATTTATGAAGAATCTAAAAAAATTAAAGATAAAACTTACATCCCAAGCTTAGTTTATAGTAAGGTTTTATTAAAAAATATTGATGCTACATCATTCTTTGATGCTAAGGGAATCAATTATCTTAAACATAAATTAAATAATATGTAAAAATCACATCATATCTTATGATGTGGTTTTTATTTATAGTTATTCTTATCAAAAAAAGCTTTAAAATTAATAAGTTTAAAAAGATGACAACAAAGTAAATAGATAATCCCAACAATAATAATTGTAATAATAAAAGGAAACTTAATCATTTTCAATAAAGCCGTTAAAGAAAAGATAAAGATGGAGATTAAAACTAAAGAAAAGCTTTGATTAAAATCAATCTTTAACTTACTTAATTTAATTACTTTAAAGAAAATAATTATGAATGATAAATCAAGCGTAATTGTTGTCGCAATCATCAATGAACTATAGGAAATAAAAGGAACCATTGAAAGAAGAACAATCAAAAGAAGTCTTAAACAATCAAAAATGGTACTTAAAATAAATAAATCCTTACTCTTTCCCATCGCTTGATAAATCGCAACTAACGGAGCTTGAAGATAGTAAGGAAGAAAGAAGAAAACAAATAGTTTAATATCACTAGTACCAAGAGTAGTACCATAGATCAACTTCATAATGTCACTTGGAAAGTAAAAAAGCACAATAGTAATGAAAATCCCTGGGATTAAAGCAAAAATTAAGGTTTTTTTAATGTAGTAATTTACTTTGTCAAAACACTTTATCACATAGTTTTCTGAAATTCCTGGTACAACGGTGGTACTAAGAGCAATTGAAACAAATGAACCAATCGTTAGTAAAGAGATGGTATAAGCATTAACAATCGTATAACTTTTTTCAATACTTTCATGAGGATAGCATAACTTACTTAAGATCCAAACATAGATGATTGGTTCTAAAAAGAAAGTAAAGTTCCCAATCAATCTAGAAAAAGTTGTTGGTACCGCAATATCCACCACAGCCTTTAGTTCCCCCGTCGTATTATCATAGTGAATTATTCCTATCTTTTTAATTCTAATTAATAAATAGATGATGGAAGCTACTTCGCCAATACTCATTGCTAAAAGACATGAAAATGTTGCTACCTTTGGTCCATAAGGATGAGTAATTAAAAGAAGAGTAATACTAAAAAAGATTCGAGCTAACTGTTCAACCATGTTCGCGGTCGCTGAAAACTTCATCATCTTAAGTCCATTAAAGTAACCTTTTAAACCATCACTAATCCCTACAAGCGGAATTAAAAGTAAGGTTGAAAGAAGCGGAAAGTATAAATCATCATTTTTTAAAAGATTATGGGTTAATGGTCGTAACAAAATAAGAAAAATGATTGAAGTAATAACCGAAACACTAATTGATAGTAAGAAAGCTTTCTTAAGAATAATTTTAGGGGAATATTGTTTTGTCTTAACACTTTCTGCGACTAGTTTACTGATGGAAACATAAAGGGACATTCCCGAGATACTAATAAATAGCATAATGGTTGGGAATGACATAATATATAAATTAATATTTTCAGGTCCTAAGGTTCTTGTAATAAAAATCCGATTGATGAGACCTAAGAGTTTAATAAAAAAACCGGAGATTAGGATAATAAATGTATTAAATAGAAAAGAAGAAGCCTTGTTTTTTTTCATATTTTCACCTTTGATTAGTATATTTTATTAAAAAAATCAAAAAAAATAACCAAAACTCTTTATAATAATATTTGATAGTGGTATAATAATATATTATTACATAAGAAAAGAGGTATTAGTATGAATTTTAACGACTATATTGCGACTGTGGAAGGTTTCCCAAAAGAAGGAATTTCTTTTAAAGATATTACCCCTTTAATGCAAGATGGTCATGCGTTTAAAGAAGCATGTAAAGAACTTGCTGAATTTGCTAAAAAAGTAGGAGCCAACTTAATTGTTGGACCAGAATCAAGAGGCTTTTTATTTGGTTGCCCGGTTGCTACAATGCTTGAGATTGGTTTTGTTCCAATCAGAAAACCTGGAAAGCTACCTCGTGAATATATAAGTGAAGCTTACGATCTTGAATATGGAAGCAACGTTTTATGTATGCATGCGGATGCGGTAAAGAAAGGTCAAAAAGTTTTAATCATTGATGATTTACTCGCAACCGGTGGTACTGTTGATGCTGCCATTAATCTTGTAGAAAGACTAGGTGGTGAAGTTGTTGGTGCGGCTTTTGTCATTGAACTTGAAAACTTACATGGCCGTGAACAATTTAAAGAAGTACCAGTTTTCTCTTTATTAAAGTTAATTGGATAATTAAATAAACAATGAAAGGAGGTGGACATATGGCGCCATCTAAAACAATTGAAGATGTTTTAACTTCAGCGAGAGAGTATATCAAAGATGAAAATAGTCTTGCTTTAATCAAAAAAGCTTATGATGTAGCGGCTGACAAACATCAAGGTCAATTTCGTAAATCGGGTGAACCATATGTTCAACACCCAATCGAAGTAGCGTATATCCTTACAACTCTTCATACATCTCCAAGTACGATTTGTGCAGGCCTTTTACATGACGTTCTAGAAGATACTGACATGACTAAAGAAGAGATGACAGCCATGTTTAATGAAGATATCACCAACATTGTTGATGGAGTAACCAAGATTAGTAAGTTAAAATATATGACCAAAGAAAAAGCTTTAGCTCACAATCATGAAAAATTACTACTTGCGATGGCTAAAGATATTCGTGTTATTATTGTAAAACTTGTTGATAGACTCCATAATATGCGAACGATTGAGTTCCACACTCCGGAAAAGCAAAAAAGAATTGCTCAAGAAACCCTTGATCTTTATGCTCCCCTTGCTCACCGTATGGGTATGTATCGTATCAAAGCCGAACTAGAAGACACTAGCTTTAAGGTTTTAAACTATGAAGAATACCAATACATCGCAGAAGCAGTTGGTCAAAAGAAAGCTGAACGTAATGATGATATTGAAACGATGATGAAAAATATGGAAGAACTGTTAGATAATCATCACATTAATCATTATGAAATCAAAGGCCGTATTAAAAATATTTATAGTATTTACAAAAAAATTATTACTAAAAATAAAACTATTGATAATATCTTTGACTTACTTGCCCTAAGAATTATCGTTGATTCCGTTGAAGATTGCTACCATGTACTTGGTTTAATCCATAGCACATGGACCCCAATCCCAATGCGTTTTAAAGACTATATCGCGGTACCTAAACCTAATCTTTACCAATCACTTCATACAACAGTCGTTGGTAACAATGGTCGTATCTTTGAAGTCCAAATTAGAACATACGAAATGGATAATATCGCCGAACTTGGGGTTGCGGCTCACTGGGCCTACAAGGAAAATGCCGGCTACAATCAAGCTGCTGAACAAATTGAAATAACTAATAAGTTAAAATGGTATAAAAACTTAACAAACTATGTTGAAAACTCCGAGTCAGAAGACCCACTTGATAATATCATTGAAGATATCTTTAGTGCGAATATTTATGTTTTTACTCCAAGTGGTGATGTTCTTGATTTTCCAGCTGGTTCTATGCCTCTTGACTTTGCTTACCGTATCCACTCAGATATTGGTAACAGAACAGTAGGAGCAATAGTTAATGGTAAGATTGTACCATTAACTTATAAACTAAAAACTGGTGATGTTGTTGAAATTAAAACAAACAAAGCTTGTGCTGGACCAACAAATGAATGGTTAAAACTTTGCAAAACTTCCCATGCTCGTCAAAAAATCAAAGCGGTAATCAACAAAAAACAACGTGATGCCTTAGTTGAACATGGAAGAATAGAGTTTGAAAAAGCCTGCAAAGTCCATAGTTATAATCCATTAAGCTTAGATGATAAAACCGTTACCACCTACTTTAGCTCTCGTGGCTGTAACACCATTGAAGAATTATACTGGGAAATTGGTAAGGGTGTAATCTCTCCACTTGGAGCTGTTAACCGTATTTGTGGTATCACTGATGTCAAGATGGATGATGAAATGCTCATGCAGCAATATAGTGAGGAAACCTCAACCTCAAGAATCAGGAAAGCTCACAATGGCTATGGAATCATCATTGAAGGTCTGGATAAAGCTCAAATTAAACTAGGAAATTGTTGTCAACCAATTTATGGTGATAAAATCTATGGTTACATCTCCAAAGGTAATGGAATCATCGTTCATCGTGAGGGTTGTCCGAATATGCAGAATGTAGATAAAGAGCGTTTTATTGATATTTATTGGGATAGTGAATTTAGCGGAAAGGTCTTTGATACAACCTTGAAAGTTTCATCTATTGATAAACGAAATGGGGTTGCGGACATGATTAATGCCTTAAACTCATCAAATGTAACCATTGTTTATGTTACATCCACCAAAACGAAGACGGGAGAATGTATTACCAAGTTCAAACTTCAAGTGTCTAATGTTGATGATCTAAATCAAGCCATTGCTAACCTCAACAAAATTAGTGAAATTTATAGTATTGAGAGAATCTTTAAATGAGAGTAATCATTCAACGTGTAAAGAAAGCTAGTTGTATTGTTGATGATAAAGTTGTGGGAAGTATTAACAAAGGCTATATGTTACTTGTAGGATTTACCCATACCGATACCATCAAAGAGGTTGAAACTATGGCTCAAAAAATTAACAATATTCGTTTATTTGATGATGAAAATGGTAAAATAAACTTAAACATCCATGATGCTAATGGAGAAATTCTTTCCATCTCGCAGTTTACCTTATATGGTAATACCCATAAATCTAATCGTCCTTCTTTCACTGATAGCATGAACGCAAATGATGCGAAAGTTCTTTATGACTATTTTAATGAACTACTAACTAAAAAATGGCAAATTAATGTTGAAACTGGTTGTTTCGGTGCTCACATGTATCTTGATATTGAATGTGATGGTCCCGTTACCATTACTCTTGAAGTATAATGTACCGTAAAGTAATCTTAGAATTCTTAAGTTCTAAACATCTAGAACTAAGTAAGAATGATTATTTCCAAATGACAATTTGCCAAATTGGAGCATCCTATCAAGGAACTATCCAAGAAATGTTAAAAAAAAGTGATGAGATAACGATATATCATATTAAAGAACCAAGAATTTATCAAAAAACCTATGACTTTTCCAAAATCGATGAAACGATTATCTCAATGATTCTCGATATTAAAGAAGAAGTAACTTTTAATAAAAATGATTTAAACTTTACCTTAAAAGATCCTTTCTACTTTAATGACCTTCAAGAGTTAGCTTTTGAATCTTTACAAGCAACGCTCTTTAATGTAAATGGAATTGATATTATCATTTTAATTTATTATAATAAACCAAATGGTCATATTACCATAAAACTTCCAGAGGTAAGTAAACTCATAAAAGACTTACAAAAGGATAAAGATAACGATATAAAAGAAGAAATTGAAAACTTAATTAAACCAAGTTTTAAACTTTCTTATGCCTTAAAAAATGACAAATACATCTATGTAAATGATCAATTAAAAGAATATCTTAAACTACCAAGTAATTTACTAAAAACCAAAGAAACTAGTTTTATTGGTCGTATCAATCATTTCATTGATAGTCTTGGCATAAAAAAAGTAAAGTATCAAGATATTAATCTTTACTATCTTGAAGAAAAGCCAAAAGATGAGATGGTCGAAAATCCCGTTTTATCACTTTATAGTTTAGATACCTTAAAACTACCAAAAGAGTTTACAGTACTATTCTTTAGATCCGATATGAACCTAACCCTTAAAAATGATCTTGAAACCTTAGATAAATGTTTACACACTCTACTTATAGAAGATTACCATCTATTTGCTTATAACGATGAGGCTTTTGTTTATATAATCCCTGGAATTATTACCAAAGATAATATGACAAAAATCATCCAAATGCTTAGTAATCATTATCTTTGTTTTGTAACCTCACCTAATCAAATTAAACCATCAATGAATATTAAACGAATCATTAAATACCTTTATGAAGAAGAACCTTCAGAATTTAGTTATGATAAATATGTAACATGGTTTAATAACCTTAATGAATTAAGTCTAAAATATAATGAAATATACAAAACTAAAGATACTAACTATTTAATTGTTAATAGTGTTACGGGAAAATCGGCATTATCAATGTATTATCTACCAATTAGAACCTTTAACCGTGATGCTCATTTTAACTCCTTTGATAGTATGTGTGAAAAAGTCTTAGATAGGATTACCTCTTTAGAGAATAAACAACTAATGATTAGTTTATCTTCAAGTGTTCTAAAGAAAAGAAAAACCTTAGAGGCAATAAAAAAGATTTTAGTTAATCAAAACACCCTTTGGGTTAACGTTATCTATGACAAAAAGATTACCGATACGGAATTTTTAAAACTAATTTCTAAATACAAATGCTATAATGTCATGTTATCATGTGACAGCAGTGTATTCCTTGATATTGTCCTTATGAAAACCTTAATTTTATTTGATGGTATCTATCTTCAAGATAGTGAATATCAAAGTATTATTAAGAATGAAGTTGGACTTCCTCAAGCTATCTTAAGCTTTTGTATTAATGATTATAAACAAATATTTATGGAAAACTTTAATCCATCTAAAGATGATGATTTAGTTCATGATAGTTGTTTATATGTCTTAAAGAAATAACCAAGTAAAGAGGAGTGCTTACTCCTTTTTTTTGGTAAGTTTCTCTTTAAGCCTTTTTTCTTTAAAAAACAAAAAAAATATGGTATAATATTAAATAATTAAAAAAAACAAAAGGGGAAAGCAATGAAAAAAGTAAAAGATTTTATTTTATCACTAATCTTACCAAGAAGAATGGCTAAATATCGTAATATGCATTTCATTCTTGCCTTATTAATTTATTTAGTGGGAATGTTCTTAGCGATTGGCTCTCAGTTCATGGTATCCGAAAAATATGTTAAACAAGAAATGGGTAGAACCGAGTTCCAAGAATCTTTAAGTGGATACTATAATAGTGATAAGCCTAACAAAACATTTAGAATGCAAAATCTCGAAATCACCAGTGACAATGGGGTTAGTCTTGATCCATCTAGTGATGACCTTACATCCTATGATAAACTAATTACCATTAAATATACCGGTGATTCATCAAGCCTAGATTTATATATGGCCTTTATGGACTCTCTTGATGAAGAATTTTTAAATAAAGAAGATCCATCAAAAGATGAAACTACCATCATCAAGAAGTGCCTTCAAAACCTTATTGACTACCAAACAAACGCTAAAGCTGATACCTTAATGCTTTATTTCGGTAAAGATACCTTATATTATCATATGGGAACCTTTACTAATACTTATACTCTTGAATCATCACTAAAAGATGTATTACAAGAATTTACGACTATTTCTGATTATAATACTAAATGTAGTCTTGCGTTAAGTAACTTAAGAAGATTAACCAAAGTTGATTTAGTTACTTTCATCAATAAGATGAATGAGGCCTTAACTTTAGGTCTTCCAAAGTACAAGAGTGTCGTAGAAAGCAATAATGTTGACTATTATATCGATAGTTACTTTAAAAAATATGGTATCTACCATAAAGTAATGGATGATGAAAACAATAAATTTGTCGATTTAACTGTTGTCATTGATCCAAAACTCAATCTAAAGAGTGAAAATAAAGAAGATTGGCGTCTTACTTACTTTGATTACGAAGGATACTCCAAGCAAGAAAGACAAAAAGATACTACCTATATTCTTTGTGTCTTTACATCGGAACGTTTCTTCTATGTTTATGATCTTGCTCAAAAGAATGAATCAGGAGTTTATAAACAACTAGATTACAAAAACGCTAGTATCTTTGAAACATCAAGTACTATAAATGACAAAGTATACTACCTACCTAATAGTGCCGATGAAATTGAATATAACGAGTATGGTGAATTTGATACTACTAAATGGACAAGAAAAGTCGGACAAGATGATAAGTTTAACATCGAAGACTTTAATACGAATGAAGAACTTCGTAGTCGTATTAATATGGGTGACCTTTTAACAATTAAACCTGCAAACCGTCATCTTCCAAACTTCTATGAAGCAGTTTACACTACCCATTCAAGAAGCTACTCATACAATGATTTCATTAGTGATGAATTTTCTATTAAACTACTTTATGGTAATTTAAACATTTTCTTACAAAAAGCTGTTGATAGAATGATTGCGATTGACGCGGCTAACTATGAATTAGTATATGCGATGCTTGCATTTGGAATCTTTATTATATTCCCACTAATTCTAACTCTTGTGGTATGGCTAATGTCAAGAAAACTTGTGATGAAGAGATACCGTCAATATTATGCGATTGGTTCTATTGCTTATGCGATAACTGGTCTTGTAAGTTTCATTGTTGGTTTCTTTGTATCATTTGATCGTCTTGCTTTAATCTTGATGTTCATTCAATCATGGTATTTCATTTTTGTAACCTTTAGAATTAATACCGATCCTGCTTATAATACCCCAACGGATGATTCTAATACCCCAAATAATAACGATAATCCGGAACCAGTTAAATTTAAGCCTGTATCTGAACATCAATCTTCACAAATTGGATAAAATTTATTCATAATTTATTTATCTCCATCATATATTTAAGTGATATTAGGGGGATAGATATGAAGAAAAATCAATTTGCTTTAATCTTTTTAACATTAGTTGTAATGCTTGCGGTGTGGTACATTAAGTCACCTTTAAACAAGGTTGATAAAGATAACAATAATCCAACAGATGCACCAGTAATTTCAACAAGAGTTGCAGCTTTAACTTCTTTACGTGATTCAGTACGTGAGGAAAGAAGCCTAGAAGTTGCATCCCTTGATACAATTATCGCTAGTGCTGATACAACAGTATTACAAAAAGAAGAAGCACTTAACAAAAAGCAATCAATTTCTGATCTGACAGAAAAAGAAGTTTTGTTAGAACTTACCATTATGAACTTAGGCTACCAAGATGCCTTTGTCCATGCAACAAAAGATGGAGTAGAAGTCATCATCGTTGCGGATGAAGAAAATGCAGATGTCGTAGTTGAAATCATTGGTGAAGTTATGAAATCTTTTGAAGATACAACTAATGTTGTAGTTAATTTCAAAAGCATTACAGAACTATCAAATAATTAATTAGGGGGGGATTCCCCCTTTTTTTGAGGTGTATATGGGATATTTTATCAAAGAAATAAAAGAAACAATAACTCTACAACAATATTTAAAAAAAATGCATCTAGCATCATCAAAGATAAACTACTTAATTGATAATAAATTTTGCTTTGTAAATGAAAATATCTTAAAACGTGATTCCATTCTTAACAATGGTGATTACTTAATGATTGATCTTTCTAACTATCAAATAGAACAAAAAGCCTATGACTTTCCGATTTCTGTTTTATATGAAGATGACTATATTATTGTTGTTAACAAACCGGCTGGCTTTATTGTCCATAGTGATGGTGAAAAAAACATCGATAATACCGTTACTAACATGGTAGTAAACTATTTAAGAAAAAAGAATGATGAACATAATGTTTATCCTGTTCATCGCTTAGACCAAGAAACTACCGGATGTTTGATGTTTTCTAAAGACATTATATCCTTAGGATATTATAGCTATCAATTTGAAAATAAAGAAGTAGAAAAAATCTATGAATGCTTAGTGGAAGGAAAAACCAACCTTAGTGGTTACATTACCTCAAATATTGGTAGTGACCGTCACCAAAACAACAAAATGGTAGTAACTAAAAATGGTTTACCGGCGAAAACTTATTATGAAGTAGTAAGTTACTTAAAGAATTACTCTCTTTTAAAAGTAAAACTATTTACGGGACGTACTCATCAAATCAGAGTTCATCTATCATCAATTGATCATCCAATTGTTGGTGACACTAAATATGGAAGTAAAACCAAATGTAAATCTCTTTTACTCCACTCCCTAAGTCTTACTTTTTATAACTTTTTAACCGAAAGCAAGCAAACTATCGAAGCAAAACTTCCAGATACAATGACAAAATTTGTATATTTATTGCAAAAATAGTTTTTTAAGAGTATAATGTATTTTGAATTGAGGTATTAAACATGAGAAAAACAATTAAATTTTTATTTCTTTTTGTGATTTTTGGTTTAATTTTTACTTTTGTAAGTTGTGTTGAATCAAATAATCCTGGTCAAGACGATGAACCAAAAATAGATGATCCCTTAGAAGTTAAACTAGATGTTCCAACTAACCTTAAGGTTGAAGTGTTAAATGATTTAGTAAAAATTACTTATAAAGTAGTAGAAAATGCATCATTCCATATGGTATTAATCAGAAATGATAAAAAAGAAGTTGTAAAACAACAAAAACTTGGAATGTTTGATTCTACTTATGTATTTTATCAAAAAGACTTAAAGGATGGAAATTATACTGTTTCAGCCTATGCGATAGGTGATGGTACAAAATATTTAGATTCAACGGAAACAGAAGCTGTTTCTCTAACCATCAAAACTGAAACTGTAACCCCAGATCCAGATCCTGATCCAAATCCAGTTCTAACACCTTATTACAAAGCAGCAGAAGGAAAAAAAGGAAATGAACTTTTAAAATCTTTAAGAACTATTATAACTGATACTCATAAAAAGGTTACAAGTTATGCTGATTGTAAAAAATACTTACAAAACGCAGATGAAGACCCTAAAAACTCAAATAATATGATTCTATTCTATACTGGTGAATCAATTAAGAAAACAGACAATATGAACATATGGAATCGTGAACATGTATGGGCTCAAAGCCTTGGATGGTTCAAAACAAGTCAAGCAGGTGCTGATTTACATCACATTCGTCCATGTAATCCAAAAGTAAACAGTAGTCGTGGAAACCAAAAATTTGGTACCGGCTCATCATACTATACACCAACTGATGAATATAAAGGTGATGTTGCTCGTATTATCTTCTATCTAAAGACTAGATATTCACAAGCTGATAGTTATGATTTCCCACGCATTGCACAATCTCTTAAACTTCTATTAGAATGGAATAAACTAGATCCAGTAAGTGAACTAGAAGTAAATCGTAATAATTATATCGCAAAAATCCAAGGTAATCGTAATCCATTTATTGATTATCCTGAATTTGCAAATATGATTTGGGGATAATCCTACAAACAATTAACAAAAAGAATACATGTAAAAATGTATTCTTTTTTTAATTATATCGAATTAATATACTTTTATTATTAGATTTAATTAATTTTAAAACAATTAGATTCGAACAAAATTGCGCTATTATATATTTTTATTTAGAATTATGATATACTTTTATTATAATAAAATATAAATATAAGTGAGACATTGTATTTTAGGAGATATTTTTGCAAGTAATTGGTTGGGTTTCTTATTGTGTTGGAAATGTTGGAAGTCATCCAGCTACTTGGAAATTAGTATTAAATATTGGTAAACAAATTATCTTGCACGCAGGATTTTAATAGGAGGTAGGTATGAAGCTATTTTATAGATTAAGTGATAATTATAATCCGAATTACGTGGTAAAACATGCTGACAACTCTTTTGGATCTGATGAAGTGTATTTTGATTTTCAAGTTTCGTTAACATCTGATCGTTCATTTATCTTAAATTTTGATATTTACTCAAAGAAATGTGTATCATGTGAAGGTTATCTAGTAATCGATAAGAAAACTAAAAACGAAAATATAGTTATTGAAAAATTCAGTAATGGTGAATTATTAATTGAACTAGATGATTTTGAAAAAGAAGTACCTATGAAAGAATATTTATTAAATGGTAAAATTAAATATGATATTGATAAATCACGAATTAGCATAGGTGATATTAATAGTGACGAAGTTATTATGTTTGGCAAAGGTCAATATGCATCCTTCCAAAATAATAAATTAATTGGTGTAATTATTGATTTAAAATAAATTAGCAAATTACTTTAACAAGTAAAAAAACTAGGTGAGTTTGCCGATTCTGTAAATTCTTTTATGCATTTATAGCAATTGGATATAGTACGCTTGGTTTTTATGTGATCTATGAATTGATATTAATTTTCTTATCTAGAGCACTAAGATTATAAAAATAAATAACTATAGAATTGTTTTTTAGTTGGTAAGGAGAATAACATGAAAGAGTTGAATGAAAATTTAGATTTTAAAGAATTATTGAAAAATATGGTGATTACTAAAATTAATTTTGTAAGAGGATTAGGTATAGTTGAAAATAGATTTGAGTTATTATTTTTAGGGGATAATGAAGAAATCAAAATTGAAATTGAAACTAATTTTAGGATAAGAAGTAATAATGAACTCTTATTAAGTTTTAATGATCTATATTTGGATTTAAATCGAAAAGAAATGAGTGTAAAAAAATATCGAAGTCAAACAAATATAGAAAAATCATATTTAAGCCAACAATTAGAAGCTATTAATACAATATTGTTTAATACAAAACCTAAAAATATCATTATTAAACCATATGGTGATTTCTACATATCTTTTTATAAAAAAGGTATTGTAATAGAAATCCTAAATGATACCCACTTAGAAGATGCTTGTTTATATAGATTGATTTATAAAAGTGATAAAATTAATTATGCTTTTGAATGTTGTGTTCAAAATAATAAATTAGTTATTAAAAATCTATGATAATTTAAGAATAGGATAAAATTATCTAGAAACATGATGAAAAAGGTGTCTAGTACTACATTATTATGATGTAATACTAAACACCTTTGTTTTTTATTTAATGTTATTGTTTTTTACGACTACATAGTTTAACAATTTCCATGATAATTACTGTTAAGAAACTTAAAGATATAGCAATTAATAAGTATTTAATGTCTAAAGCAATTAAGTTAAAAGCACTATTTAAGCCTGGAATGTAACAAATTAAGATTTGTAGGGCAAGACCTAATACGAAAGCAATAATTAGATAGAAGTTGTTAAAAGTCTTTTTATTAAAAATTGAATGATGTGACTTAATATTAAATGCATGGAATAATTGACATGTTGATAGGGTAATGAAGGCCATTGTTTGACCTAATTCATGTGAGTGGTTATTACCAATCGCATAAGATATAAGAGAAAGAAGACCAATCATGATACCTTGCCAAATAATGTCAAATCCAAGTCCATGAGCGAAGAAGTGTTCATTCTTATCTCGAGGGCTTTCTTTCATAACGTCATCTTCAGTTTTTTCCATACCTAAAGCAAAGGCAGGTAAACTATCTGTGATTAGGTTAATCCATAATAGATGAGTCGCAACAAGAGGGGTACCAAATGATAAACTACTTACTAAAGAGATGACAGAAGCTAGGAAGATACATAAAACTTCACCAATGTTACTTGATAATAGATATTGAACAACCTTTTGAATGTTAGCGTAGATTCCACGACCTTCTTTAACAGCAGTTACAATGGTTGAAAAGTTATCATCGGTTAAAACTACATCGGCTGCTTCTTTAGCAACATCGGTACCAGTAATACCCATTGCACAACCAATATCAGCTTTCTTTAAGGCTGGTGAGTCATTAACTCCATCTCCAGTCATCGCAACAATGGCTCCTTTTTGTTGCCATGCTTTAACGATTCTAACTTTATCTTCGGGGGCAACTCTCGCATAAACGGAGTATTTTTCAATATTTTTAAACAATTCTTCATCACTAAGACTTGATAACTCTTTGCTTGAGATAGCAGTAGTACCTTCTTTTAAGATTCCAAGTTCTAAAGCAATAGCTTTGGCGGTTAAAACGTGGTCACCAGTAATCATGATGGTTCTAATACCAGCATCACTAGCTTCTTTGATAGCTTTTTTAACTTCAGGTCTTGCGGGGTCAATCATTCCGACTAAACCTAGGAAGTTTAAGTTGTTTTCAATTTCCTCAATATTTAGGTTTTGAGGTAGGAAATCAATGATTTTGTAACCAACACCCAGAACTCTTAAAGCTGATTCAGCCATTTCGTTATTCGCAAGCCCTGCTTTTTTCGTTTCACTAGTTGGAATAGAATGACTAATAACTACATCAGGAGCTCCTTTGGTAATTACAAGGTATTTTCCTGAATATGCGAAAATGGTTGTCATTAGTTTTCGATCAGAATCAAAGGGTAGATCAGCAACTCTTTTTAAGTTACTGTATGTAGGTTCTTTGACATACTTGTCTCTCGCAATAAGAAGAGCAACCTCAGTAGGATCACCAATGGATTTAGTTACTCCATCTTTTTCTTCATATGAGGCATCAGTACAAAGAGCAAAGAATTCAAGCATTTTAGCTTCTTCAAAACTTAAATTATCAGTTATATCTTTAATGGCAGTGTGATATAGTTTCATTACTGTCATTTTATTTTGGGTTAGGGTTCCGGTTTTATCTGAGCAAATGATATTTGCACAACCTAAGGTTTCAACGGCAGGAAGTTTTTTAACGATAGCTTTTTGTTTAGCAAGGCGTTGGACCCCAATGGCAAGAACAACCGTAACAACCGTGGTTAAACCCTCAGGTATTGCGGCAACCGCAAGAGCAATCGCATTCTTAAAAGCATCTAAAACGCCGCCATCAGTTTGTTCGATTAACTTCAAAACAAAAACGATAACACAAATAGCAATACACATAATGCCAATTACTTTAGCAATTTGATTTAACTTTTGTTGAAGTGGAGTAATCTCATCAGTAGTATCGATTAATGCTTTAGCAATCTTACCAATTTCAGTATTCATTCCGGTTTTAGTTGTAATGGCATATGCTTTACCATAAGTAACATAAGTAGAAGAAAATAAAGTGTTACTCATATCCCCAATTCCGTGAATTTCTCCCGTAATTAAATCTTCATTCTTATTTACGGCGGTACTTTCACCAGTTAAAGCACTTTCATCAACCATTAAGTTAGAAGAAGAGATGATTCTCGCATCAGCTGGGATGAAGTCACCTGCTTCTACATAGAAGATATCCCCAGGAACAATATCAGCAGATTCAATGGTTACAAGTTTACCATCACGTAAGACCTTGGAATGGGGTGTGCTTAGTTTCTTTAATGCATCCAAAGACTTTTCAGCGTTATTTTCTTGGATAGCTCCAATAAGTGCATTGGAAATAATAACAACCACAATAATGATGGTTTCAATCCATTCTTTATCTTCCACCCAACCCTTAGTATCGATGATTACAGGAAGAACTGCGGCGATAGCTAAGATAATAACTAAGAAGTCAGCAAATTGAGATAGAAACTTAATAATAAAAGGTGTTTTCTTTTTGCCTTCAATGACGTTTTTTCCATAAGTCTGTAATCTTTTTTCTGCATCACTACTTGAAAGACCAAATGTTGCTGAACTTTCAAATTCATTTAATAATTCTTGACATGTTTTTTGTTTCATTTTTACCTCCCAAAAACAAAAAATAAACCTTATTCTAACTAGTAGAATAAGGTCTTGCATTTCATTTATTATGAATCTTAGTTCCGGATTAAAAATCGAGATGACGAAACTAAGTCAAGATTAAATCTTGTGCTACTCCCCTTAAGAGTACTTACCACTAGTTACTTTCATGCAATAAATAGTGGTACGAATAATAGTTTGAATAATGGAGGCTCCGGCCGGATTTGAACCGGCGATCAGGGTGTTGCAGACCCACGCCTTACCGCTTGGCTACAGAGCCATTAGACCTCAATATTATACATTATTTTGTATATTCAGTCAAGTAAAATGTAATTATAATTCACAATTTACCAAAATAGAATTTCGCTATCTTCTTGCAAAAATATCATTTCTATGATAATATATTATAAAGAAATGGAGAAAAGTATGAAAAAAAGATCTTTACTAATAATTATTACTTTATTAATCACCCTATTATATTCAGGATGTAACCAAAATAAAGCAAATTTTGAAAAAATATTTCAAGAAAGTGAAAATTTAATTGAAATTCCAAGTATTGTTGATGATAACATTACTTTACCCATAACCCTTTCTAATGGCGTAACTATCACTTGGACTTCATCTTATCCATCAGCTATTACTAATGATGGTAAAGTAACCTTTGGAAAAAATGATGTGGAAGTAACCCTTACTGCTCAACTTTCTTATAACCAAGAAACAAAGATTAAAGAATATAAAGTTACCGTTAATTCTTTTTCTAAACACTATGAAAAACTAATTAACCAAGTTTTAACAAACGCTAATCTTCCTGAAGTAATTAACCAAAACTTAAAACTACCTCAAGATTTTGGTAATCTTAATGTTACTTGGTACCTAAATGGTGAAGAACTACCAAATGGCGAATTAACAGTAACTAAAACAAGTACCGACCAAACATTAGATGTTTTAGGTATCTTTACTGATGGTGTTAATGTTATCCAAAAACACTTAACCTTTAAAGTCGAAAAACTAGAAATTTATGATTATTTAAATCTTTTAAAAGAAGAAGTAAAAACAAAACTAGAAAGCTTAAAGTTTAATGAACTTCCATCTACTTCATATGATATCAATATAACTTATAGTTATACTCCTGATACATTGATTAATGAAGATGGTTCCATCAATTATCAAGATGAAGATACAAGCCTTACAATAAAAGTATCTTACTATCATCTAGGTACAACCATTTATGAAGAAGAACATAAAGTTATGATTCCGAAAAAAACTAATGAAATGTATTTAGATGAAGCAATCAATGCTTTAGTTTTACCAGAAGAAACATCTACAAATCTTACCCTTCCTTTAGAAATCAACAATGTTACAATTACATGGAAGAGTAATACCCCAAGTATCATTACAAATGAAGGAATCATCACAAGAAAAGATCGTGATGGTAAAGGAAAACTAACCGCGACTTTCTCATATCTTGGAACTACCAAAACTAAACAATATGAAATTAAGATTTTAAGATATACGGATAGTGAATTAATCGATTTAGCTATTAAATTACTGGAAATGCCAACGATTGTTAGTACTAATATTGAGCTTCCAGCATATATTGAATATGATGTTTATGTTGAATGGACATCAAGTGATGAATCAATCATGACAAATAATGGTGAAATTACTTTAAGAGATATTGACCAAACCGTAACTCTAACAGGGACTTTCACCTTAGGAGGAGCAACCAAAATGGAAAACTATATAATTAAAATTCCGGCTCGCCCTGACATTACCAAGGGTAAGCCACACCAAAGACTAATGTATGCGAAAGAATATGAAACAGAAAACATGAATAATGTAGAAGTAAAAGAAGATCGCTTAGTCTTAAAAGATGGCATGGTTGAAGGATACTATGAATCTAAAGAAATTGAAACCATCGATTTTAGTGGTCTTGTTGCATCTTGGGCTGCAACCTCAAGTACAACCGCGACTGTTGAACTAATGGTAAAAGTTAAAGTAAATAGTGTATGGAGTGATTACATCACCTACCATCCTTGGGGCTTTGGTTTAAATAATGCTTGTTACGACCAAAAGAAAAACTTAATCCGCCTTGATGAAGATGAAGTCTCAACCATTGGCGGAAATGGTAATGCGGTAATGTTTAAGGTAATCTTAAGAAGAAGTACTTCAGGTGATGCATCACCTAAACTTACCCTTGTATCATTTGCTTTAAAGAATACTTCATACGCATATCCTGTTGACATCACCAACCTTCCAAAAGAAGTCATCTATGATGTTCCCCGCCTAAATCAAAATGTGGTACCAACTATTGGTAACATCATTTGTAGTGCAACTACATCAACAATGTTACTTAAATATAAGGGTGAAAACTTCTCCCAATATGATCAGTATGAACATCGCTATATTGCGGGGAAAGTAAAAGAAAATAATACGGGAATTTATGGAAACTGGGTTTACAACACGGTTTTAATGAGTTCCTTTGGTTATACATCATATGTTGCGAGAATGTATTCAATTGAAGAATTAATGTATCATCTCGCAAACGTGGGTCCTGTGGGCTTAAGTGTTAAAGGCCAAATGACATCAAGTGAGAAGAGTTACTATACAAATGGTCACTTAATTGTTGGTATTGGTTATAAATACATTGATGGTACTTTATACATCTTATGTAATGACCCTAATGTTCCAAATGTTTATTGTGAATATAGTTATACTGTAATTAAAAATACATGGCGTAATGTAAGTTATGTAATAGAATAATAAAAGAAAAAAATGAGGAGCTTTTAAAACGATGGTTTTAAAAACTCCTTTTTAGATGTTTAAATTTTCTTTATTTTCAAGACTCTTTCCTTATATTATAATAAAACAACAAAAATAAAAATTACTGAGAACGTTTTATTTAGTAAATTAACGTTAATATATTTCTTCATATGTTATAATTTAAGAGTATTTTATGAGGTGACATGATGAAAAATAAAGGAATTTGTCTAGTTGGTCAGTCAGGTGGTCCAACTGCCGTAATTAATGCTAGTTTACTTGGTTTAGTTAAAGAAGCATTTAAATCAAATGAATATGATGGGGTATTTGGGGCGATAAACGGAATTGAAGGAATCTTAAACGAAAACTTTTTAGATTTTTCTTTATATAAAAAAGAAGAACTAGAACTATTAAAACATACTCCATCAGCTGCTTTAGGCTCAGTAAGATTTAAAATGCCAAATGATCTAAATGATCAAGTATATGAAAAAATTAAAGAAATCTTTATCAGACATAATGTTAAAAGCTTTTTCTATATTGGTGGCAATGACTCAATGGATACTTGCAATAAACTTGCAAAATACTTCATTAAAGAAAACTTTCCATGTACAGTCATTGGGATTCCCAAAACGATTGACAATGATATGGTATTAATAGACCATACGCCAGGCTTTGCGAGTGCTGCTCGTTTTATCGCCACTTCTCTTTCGGAAATCTACTTAGATACTTCATGTTATAGAGTCGGAAGAGTAACCTTTGTTGAAATTATGGGAAGAGACAGTGGTTGGTTGACCGCCTCCGCTGCCCTTGCTTCACACATGGGAATGGGACCAGACTTAATTTATGTACCAGAAGTTCCTTTTAATCTTGATAAATTCTTAAAAGATGTTAAAAACATCTATGATCAAAAGAAGAAAGTATTAGTTGCGGTATCAGAAGGAATCAAAGATGAAAATGGTACTTACTTCCTTCAAAAAAGACTATACAACCAAAATGATGACTTTGGTCACCTACAACTAGGTGGAGTTGGAATGGTGCTTGCAGAAATCGTCAACAAAGAACTTCACCTTCCCGTAAGATCCGTTGAATTAAATATTCTACAACGCTCTGCTGCTCACCTCTTATCAAAAGTTGACATTGAAGAAGCAATGAACTGTGGCATGGAAGGAATTAAAATGGCCCTCCAAGGTAAAACCGGAGTCATGGTATGTATGGAAAGAACATCCAATAACCCATATACCATTAAATACTACCCTGTAAACTTAAATAATGTAGCTAACTACATAAAAGAAGTACCACTTAAATATATCAATGAAGACCATAACTACATTACCAAAGAATACCTAGATTATTTACTACCTTTAATTGAAGGTGATGTCTTAATGCCAATGAAACATGGACTTCCTGTATACTTTAAGATTAAACCAAATAAAGAATAACAATATTTTAATCTAATCAAAAACTCAAACTATGCAAACTTCTTGCAAAAACATGAGGTTTAGTATATAATATATGAGTCTTTGACGCACCCTTAGCTCAGTTGGTAGAGCAACTGACTCTTAATCAGTGGGTCCAGGGTTCGAGTCCCTGAGGGTGTACCATTTAAGAAGCAATAGGTTTGATACGAATTGTGTCAGACCTTTTTTCATTGCGGATAGGAACATTTATCCTTTCCGCCACCAAGTTTCAGAGCCTTGTAGAAGTGTCAAACGGCATTTTTATGAGGCTCTTTTTCTTTTTAAATATTGCTACGGAACGAATTATATTTTTATAAAGTATCGCTTTAGTTTCGACATTGTTCCGCAATTTGTTTGTAATTTTCTCAAAAAAGTGCTATAATTTTTAATATCATTTAATATTTTGCAAGGAGGAACAAGTATGAAAATAGATTATCCTGCAACTATAATCAAATTAAGAGCAATATTAGACTTATCACAATCAGCACTAGCTGAGATTCTAGGAGTCTCTTTTACTTCGGTTAATAGATGGGAGAATGGTAAATATGCACCAACTAAAGTAGTGAAAAAGAAAATTGAAATACTTTGTAAAGAAAACAACATTAGTATGGAGGTTATAGATTATGAATAAGCAACAATTAGCATCTAAAATTTGGGAAGCCGCTAATAAAATGCGTTCCAAGATTGAGGCAAATGAATATAAAGATTACATTTTAGGTTTTATTTTCTACAAATTTTTATCTGACAAGGAACTTGAAATGTTAATCAACGAAGGCTGGACTAAAGACGATTTAAAGGATTGTCTAATGGAGGAAGACGAAGAACTTTTGCATCATTGTCAAGATAAAAATGGTTATTTTATTTCCTACGATAATTTATTTTCTACTTGGCTTGAAATTGGTAGCGATTTTAAGGTGCAAAACGTTACCGATGCACTTTCTGCCTTTACTCGTCTGATTAAACCTACCCACAAAAAAGTGTTTGATAAGATATTCAATACATTAGAGACTGGGCTTTCTAAACTTGGAGAAAGTGATGGAGCAAGAACGAAGGCTATTAGTGACCTTATTCAGCTTATTCGGGTTATTCCTATGGATGCTAAACAAGGATATGATGTTCTTGGTTTTATCTATGAATATTTAATTTCAAACTTTGCTGCTAATGCGGGTAAAAAAGCAGGTGAGTTCTATACTCCTCACGAAGTTTCACTTTTAATGTCTGAAATCGTTGCAGAACACTTAAAAGGAAGAGATAGGATAGAAATTTACGATCCAACAAGCGGTTCAGGTTCGTTACTCATTAATATAGGTCATTCTGTTTCTAAAAGAATGGCAAATAAAAATAATATCAAATATTATGCTCAGGAATTGAAAGAAAATACTTATAACCTTACTCGTATGAATTTGATTATGAGAGGTATTCTTCCTGATAATATTTGTACTAGAAACGGCGATACTTTGGAAGAAGATTGGCCTTACTTTGACGAGTCCGACCCTCAAATGACTTACGACCCGTTGTATGTTGATGCTGTTGTTTCCAATCCTCCATATTCTCAGGCGTGGGACCCGACAGATAAGGACTCTGACCCTCGTTATAAGCGTTTCGGTTTAGCTCCTAAGACTAAGGCTGACTATGCCTTCTTGCTTCACGACCTTTATCACATTAAGCCCGATGGTATAATGACTATCGTTCTGCCTCACGGTGTGCTATTTAGAGGTGGCGAAGAAGAAAAGATTAGAACCAACCTTATTGAAGAAAATCATATTGATGCCATTATTGGACTTCCTGCAAAAATTTTCTTTGGTACAGGTATTTCAACAATCATTATGGTGCTGAAACAAAATCGTGATAATAGTGACGTATTGATTATTGATGCTTCTAAGGGATTTGAAAAGGTAGGAAAAAACAACCAACTTCGTGCTTCTGACATTAAGAGAATTGTCGATACTGTTATCGCAAGAAAAGACGTTCCTAAGTTCGCAAGAGTTGTTTCTAAACAAACAATTCGTGAAAATGGCTACAACCTTAACATTCCTCGGTACGTTGACTCTTCTGAAAAAGGTGAGTCTTGGGATATTTATGCTTCTGTTTTTGGGGGTATTCCGCAAACAGAAATTGATGAATTAAATGATTATTGGACTGCATTTCCGACCCTTAAAAGTCAGTTATTCACTGCAAGTGAAACACCTTATTCTACTGTTGCAACAGAAGATATAAACAAAACAATTTCGGAAAATGCTGATGTGGTTGCATTTGTTGAAAAGTATCGTTCTGTATTTGCTGATTTTGCAGATTATTTAAATACTACTCTTATTGAGAGCGCTTCTACGATAGCCGTATCTATGCAAGAGAATGAAATCGCTGATAACATTTTTGAGCGTCTAGCAAATATTCCGTTGATTGATAGATATACTGCTTATCAATTACTTCATAATGCTTGGGTTACTATCGCACAAGATTTGGAAATGATACAGACCGAAGGTTTTGATGCGACTAAGAAAACTGACCCGAAGATGATTTTGAAGAAAGAAAAAGGTAAAGACATCGAGGTTCAAGATGGTTGGATTGGTCATATCATTCCTTTCGAGATTATTCAATCCTCTTTGTTTAAATCCGAAACAGATGTTATTAAAGGAAAAGAAGCTCGTCTTGCTGAAATTACTTCCGAATATGAAGAAATTCTTGATAGCATTTCCGAAGATGAAAAAGAAGAATATAAAGACTTGTTCACGGAAGAAAACGATGGCTTTGTTCCTGCTGCCGTAGCGAAGAAAGCAAAAGAATATTCTAAATATGCAAGGTCTTATGCTCCAGATTCTTTTGAAACTAGAATCATTAAGGTTGCAAAACTGGTTGAAGAAGAAAAAGCGATTAAAAAGGACATTAAGACTTTAACTGTAGAACTGCAAGCAACGACAAAGAAAGCCATTGAAGCATTAACGGACGAACAAGCTAAAGAAATGCTTAGGTTAAAGTGGATAGCTCCGCTTTGTGATGGTATCGCTGTATTACCCGACTCCATCGTAAGTGCATTGGAGGGTGCTATTAACGCACTTACAAAGAAGTACAGCGTAACGATGCTTGACGTTGAGAGTGAAATCGAACAATCTGAGAGAGAATTTGCAGACCTTATTGACGAGCTTGAAGGTGATGAATTTGATATGTTAGGACTCAAAGAGCTCCAAAAAATGCTTAGGGGTGAGGAAAATGACAGAAAATAGTAAAAAACCCCGTTTGAGGTTCAGAGGTTTCACTGAAACTTGGGAACAGTGTAAGTTAAACGATATATGTGATTTTTATAGAGGACAAGGCTTGAGTTGGAATGATATAACTACTGATGGTAAATACGAATGTGTTTTATATGGAAATTTATATACCGATTACGGAATGATTTCAAATATTGTTAAATTTAAAACGAATAACATTCCAACTAATGCTGTTTATAGTAAACATGGAGATGTTTTAATACCTGGTTCAGATACAACACCAACTGGTTTAGCAAGAGCTACTTCTTTAGAAGTAGAAAATGCTATTTTGGGTGGAGATATAAATATTTTAAGGCCAAAATACCATAATGGCAGTTATCTTTCACTTGCAATTAATAATAATAAAAATAAAATAATTCCGTTGATCACAGGTACAACGGTTAGACATCTTCAAAATAGTTCTATTAAAACTATTGAATTATTGTTAACTAATAATTCTTGTGAACAAAATAATATAGTTAATGTTTTTAAACATATAGACAAACTTATCACCCTTCATCAGCGTAAGTATGATAAGTTTGTGGCGATTAAGAAGGCTTTGCTTGAAAAAATGTTCCCTCGTGCTGGAAGGAATGTTCCAGAAATTCGTTTCAAGGGATTTACTGAAACTTGGGAACAGTGTAAGTTAAACGATATATGTGATTTTTATAGAGGACAAGGCTTGAGTTGGAATGATATAACTACTGATGGTAAATACGAATGTGTTTTATATGGAAATTTATATACCGATTACGGAATGATTTCAAATATTGTTAAATTTAAAACGAATAACATTCCAACTAATGCTGTTTATAGTAAACATGGAGATGTTTTAATACCTGGTTCAGATACAACACCAACTGGTTTAGCAAGAGCTACTTCTTTAGAAGTAGAAAATGCTATTTTGGGTGGAGATATAAATATTTTAAGGCCAAAATACCATAATGGCAGTTATCTTTCACTTGCAATTAATAATAATAAAAATAAAATAATTCCGTTGATCACAGGTACAACGGTTAGACATCTTCAAAATAGTTCTATTAAAACTATTGAATTATTGTTAACTAATAATTCTTGTGAACAAAATAATATAGTTAATGTTTTTAAACATATAGACAAACTTATCACCCTTCATCAGCGACAGTTAGAAAAGCTTAAAAATATCAAGGCTGCGTTGCTTGAAAAGATGTTTGTATAAGCTTTTTAGGAGGAAAAAACTATGGTTTTTAATGATGAATTACAGTTCGAAGACGCACTTATAAAAGTGTTGGTTGAAAAAGGTTGGGAACGAACTGTCTTAAAAAATAAAACTGAAAAAGAATTGTTGCAGAATTGGGCAAATATCCTTTTTGATAACAACAGAGGTAAAGATCGTCTTAATGATTGTCCTTTGACTGATGGAGAAATGCAGCAGATTATTGAACAAATAAAAACGCTTAGAACACCACTTAAATTAAACGGATTTATCAATGGTAAAACTGTTTCTATTAAGCGTGATAATCCTGATGATACCTTGCATTTTGGTAAAACTGTTGCATTAACAATTTATGATAGACAAGAAATCGCAGCAGGTAGAAGCCGTTATCAAATTGTCGAACAGCCTGTATTCCCAGCTAAAAACGTTATGCTTAATAGCAGACGAGGCGATTTAATGCTCCTTATTAATGGTATGCCTTTAATACATATCGAATTGAAGAAAAGCGGTGTTGACGTAAGTCAGGCTTGCTATCAAATTGAGAAGTATTCGCACGAAGGAGTTTTTACGGGATTATTCTCGCTTGTTCAAATATTTGTTGCTATGACACCAAATGAAACACTCTATTTTGCTAATCCGGGCATTGATGGAAAGTTCAATAAGGACTATTATTTCCATTGGGCTAACTTTAATAATGACCCTATAAACGATTGGAAAGATATAGCTGCAAGTTTTCTTTCTATTCCCTTGGCACATCAGCTTATCGGATTTTATACCGTTGCAGACGATACCGATGGCGTATTAAAAGTTATGCGTAGTTATCAGTATTATGCAGCAAGAGCTATTTCTGAAAAAGTTGCTAAAACTAAATGGGCTGATAAAAACCAATATGGAGGTTATATTTGGCATACAACTGGCTCGGGTAAGACTATGACCAGCTTTAAGTCTGCTCAGCTTATAGCAGGCTCAAAAGACGCTGATAAGGTTGTTTTCTTGGTGGATAGAATTGAGTTGGGAACACAATCTTTGCTTGAATATCGTAATTTTGCAGAAGCAACGGAAACAGTACAAGCAACCGAAAATACCAACGTTCTTATCACTAAATTAAAGAGTCCTTCACCGCAAGATACTTTGATTGTTACTTCGATACAGAAGTTAAGCAATATCAGAGCAGAAGGCTCGGTTAATGATAAAGACTTGGAGCTTATCAACGAAAAGCGTATTGTTTTTATCGTTGACGAGTGCCATCGTTCAACTTTTGGTGATATGTTAAGCGTTATTAAATTGACGTTCCCTAATGCTATATTCTTCGGTTTTACGGGGACACCTATCTTTGAGGAAAACAAGAAGAATAAAATGACTATGACGGGTATTTTTGGTGATGAATTACACCGTTATAGTATTGCCGACGGAATAAGAGATAAAAACGTATTAGGTTTTGATCCTTATATGGTGATGACCTATAAAGAAAAAGACCTTCGCCATGAAGTTGCTTTACAACATGCAAAAGCTAAATCATTTGACGAAGTAATGACTGATGATGGAAAGAAGGAAATATACTTTGAGTATATGAAAAAAGTTCCTATGGCTGGATATTACGACCAATCGGGCGTATATCGTAAGGGTATCGAGGATTATTTAGGAACATCTCAATATGATCGTGATGAACACCATAATGCTGTTGTAAATGATATTCTTGATGGTTGGCAAGTTCTTAGTGTGGGAAGAAAGTTCCACGCTATATTTGCAACAAGTAGCATTCCTGAGGCAATTCAATACTATCATTTGTTTAAGACTAAAAATTCTGGTTTGAGAATAGCTGCCTTGTTCGACCAAAATATAGATAATACCGAAAAGGTGGTTATTAAAGAAGATGCAGTTGCAGAAATGCTTACGGACTATAATGTAACCTTTGGAACAGATTTTAATATTCCTACTTACGCAAAGTATAAAAAAGACGTAGCACTTCGTTTGGCTCATAAGAAGCCGTATTTAGGCATTGATAAACACCCTGAAATGCAGATTGATTTGCTTATTGTTGTTGACCAAATGCTTACAGGTTTTGACTCTAAGTGGGTTAATGTCCTTTATCTTGATAAGTTGTTGAGATATGAAAATATTATTCAAGCATTTTCGAGAACAAACAGACTTTTCGGACATGATAAGCCATTTGGAACGATTAGATACTATCGCAAGCCATTTACAATGAAACGCAATATTGAAAGTGCTGTTAAGCTATATTCTGGTGATAAACCATTGGGGTTGTTTGCAGACCATTTAGAGTATAATTTGAACGCTATAAACGCTTTATATTCGACTATAGAAAGTTTGTTTACAGGGTATGAAATTGCTAACTTCTCAAAATTACCAACAGAAGGTGCCGGGATTGCTAAATTTGCTATGCTCTTTAACGAGATGAACGCATATCTTAGTGCTGCTAAACTGCAAGGTTTTCATTGGAAGAAGTTAGAATATGAGTTCAAACAAGAAGATGGCTCTAAAACAAAAGTTGAAATGGCTTTTGATGAACACATCTATGATATTCTTTTACAGAGATATAAAGAAATTAAACGTGATGGTGGTGATGGCGGTGATGAAGTTCCATTTGAAATAGAAAGCTATATTACCGAAATTAATACTGGTGCCATTGATAGTAACTATATGAATGCACGTTTTGAAAAGTATCGTAAGTTATTGCAAGACCCTTCTACTCCACCAGAGGTTATTGAACAAACACTTAATGAATTACATAAGACTTTTGCCAGTTTATCTCAGGAAGAACAAAAATATGCGGTTATCTTTTTAGGAGATGTTGAGCGTGGTGATGTTGTCTTTGAAGAAGGTAAGACGCTCAAAGATTATATAACTGACTATCAGACAAGAGCAAAAGACGACCAAATTCATCGCTTTGCCGAAATAATAGGTGTTAACGAAGAAAAACTCCGTTATTTAATGGGCTTACACGTAACTGATTCAAATATCAATGAGTTTGGGCGTTTTGATGCCTTAATGAAAACTGTTGATATGACAGTAGCGAAAAAATACTTTGAAGAACTTGAAGGGAAGATTATTCCTAAGCCGAGAGTTGCTATAAAAGTAGATGCTCTTTTACGTAAATTTATTCTTTCTGATGGATTTGAAGTCTAAAAAACAAAAAAACAATAAAAATATTAAGTTTTACAGTGAATGGACCACGTTTTTGTGGTTCTTTTTCTTGGTTCTATAAATTCTTTTATGCATTTATGGCAATTAAGATAAAACGACCATAAAAGATTTTATTAAAGTCCATAAAAGAATTTATTTTAAAAAGGTGTTAAGTTTACGCTTGACACCTTTTACCTATACACTTACTTTAATATTACTTTTTATTTTTTATTGTGTTTCTTTTTATTTGAGTTTATAATTTTATATCTGAAAACATCAAAATCGGAATATCCAAATTCGATTCTTTTTTATTGTTTTACAAAAATTATTTTTTCCTTCGATAAAACCGTTAGATAATCTTTTATGTGTTACTGGATCAATGATAAAAGAGTTTGTAATTTCATTAATCCATGATTTATAAGTTAGTGCAGTCTTTTTAAATTCTTTTAAATTAAATTCTGATTTTTCTACTTTATCACACCATTCTAACAAATCTTTTCTAGCACTTTCAAAAGAAGAAAATCTAGCTATTTTATATAGTTCTTGAAGAAGAATATATGCTTCTTCAAGTTCACTATCATTGTTAACACAATATTCTATAATAGACTGATATGATGTCTCTAAAGTAGACAGTGAATAATATGTGTCAAGACTGTTTTTTTATGCTTTTTAGGGGTAAATTGACACTTTTAGAGTTAAATTAGTTTTGAATTTTCGTTCTTGTGTGACGTTTCTTGTTCCTTTTATATTAAAATCATATCTCTACTTATGCTTTTTCTTGATAGGTGTTAGAACGATTAGTAGGCAAAAATCAGTGTTAGAACGATTACTTCCGACACTCCTTGAAGATAATAAATACATAGTTAGCGTAACAATTGTTGAAATACTTGATTGAGCAACAATAAATGTGAAACTGATAATTTGGTTTACGATTCAAGAAGTTTGCTATTTATATGAATATTTTTCCCTTATTTTGGTAATAATATTAAGGGAAAATAATCGAATTCTATTGACTTTTCCCTTAAAAGATGATATAATTAAAGGGAAAATTAGGAGGTGGCATATGCGTACTTTTAACTATTCTCAAATAAAAGAGTTGAAATGGGATAGTGATGTTCTCGGATTGATAGCGGCAATATATAAAGAGGCCGGAAAACAGGAATTATACTTAAAACAACGTCCTGAAGAATTGGAAAAACTAGTAGAGATTGCGAAGATTCAAAGTACTGAGGCATCTAATGCTATTGAGGGAATTGTAACTACAAATACACGTATCAAACAATTAGTAGCAGAAAAAACAACGCCTAAAAACAGAGATGAACAAGAGATTGCAGGCTATAGGGATGTTCTTGGAATTATTCATGAAAGTTTTGATGCAATTCCTATTACAACAAACTATATTCTTCAACTTCATAAAATATTGTATAGTCATATGAATAACCCTGTTGCTGGTAGAACCAAAACTGTTCAAAACTATATTAGTGCAACTTACCATGACGGAAGAGTGGAAACATTATTTACTCCGCTAGATCCGTTTGAAACACCTACAGCTCTTGATATTATTTGTAATGAATATAATCGAGTTATAGGCAACTTAGAAGTTGAACCATTGATTGCTATTCCGATATTCATTCACGACTTTTTGTGTATTCATCCTTTCAATGACGGAAATGGAAGAATGAGCAGATTACTTACTACATTGCTTTTATATCGTAGTGGTTTTTATGTAGGTAAATATATATCGCTAGAGGCAAAAATAGTAAAGAATAAAGATTTGTATTATGATGCACTTGCAAAATCTCAGATAGGTTGGCATGAAGGAACGGAAGATGTTGTTCCATTTATCAAATATCTTTTAGGAACAATTTTAGCCGCTTATAAAGATTTTGAAGATCGTTTTGCATTAGTAGAGACAAAACTATCTGCACTAGAAATTGTAAGACGTGCTTCAATGAATAAAATTGGACGATTTAATAAACAAGATATTCGTGAACAATGTCCTTCACTTAGCATAAGCAGTATTGAAGGAGCATTAAGAAAACTTATTAAGCTTGGTGAATTAAAACGTGAGGGTAGCGGTAAATCAATTTGTTACTATAGATTGAAGTGAAAAATTTAATTATAACTTTTCCTTATAAGAAAAACTAATGCCTTAAAATCTATTAAAAAATAATGATAAATGAGTTGGCGATTTATGAAAAACGCCCTGAAGATATGACTGGGTCTACAAAAATGTTAAAACTTTGGCTTTTTGAAAAAAAGATTGCAACTGCCGTCATAGCCGAGATTGAAGGTAAAGCAATCGGTTATGCGATATATTATCCTATCTTTGCTTCATTTTCGATGAAAGCAAATGTTCATATTGAAGACTTATATATAAAGCCAGAATATCGAGGTCAGGGTTTTGGTAAAAAATTTTTTTATGAACTTTTAGAAATGATAAAAAGTGAAGGATATTCAAAATTAGAATGGAGTTGTCTTGATTGGAACACGCCTGCTATTGAATTTTATAAAAAAATTGATGCATTACAAGATACAGGAAGGGTTTATTTTGAATATCAGTTAAAAAATGATTTATAAACTTATTTAAAAAGCATATACTATTTCAATCGGTGTGTAAACAAAGTATGGATAGAATTTTGAAAATGAATAAATAACAAAAAGAAATCTTTTGCTAAAAATGTTGTAAGTATTATTTGAAATGAATTTTCGCATGAATAGATAATATATTACTTTTTATAGATTTTTTAATTTTACGGCTATTTTTTAAAAATAGCTTTTTTTTATGTAAAAAGGTCTCAATTGGTTAATAAAAATGAGAATATTTAACTTAATATTTATAATGATTGAAAGTAGTTTGATTTTATGTTTATAAGATATAATCTAAGAAATATTAAGATAAAAAAATACAAAGGAGTGCCATTTGGCACTTCCCAAATTAAGGTGCTTATGCTAAAATATATGTGAAAATTAAATAAATCTTCCGAAGTCTGATTTTTAGTATTCTTAAGATACCCCAAATCACAAAAGGGCCCTCTATAGGAATAGAGAGTTTTTCAAAATTAAGATAGGGATGATTTGTTTAAACTTATATAGAAAATATCAATTAAAGATAGGAGGAGATACAATTTAATAGCGTAATTAACTTGAATAAGGGTATTTTTTTCTTTTTGAAGCAAGTATTAAATATTATTTGGCGGAATGATATTGTATTTAAACAATAAATATTAATATTTGAGTATCATAGAGAAGCAAAATAACCACAAATGACACATAAGTGTCAAAATCAGTGTTGAAAACATTGATTATTGTTAAATTGTTGAATATAACAATTTTCAAATATAACTAATAATAAAAAGGAGTAGAAATATGAAAAGAAAACATCGCAACATTATTTTAGCTATTCTAATGGTTATAAGTTTAAGCTTATTTTCAGGTTGCAATAGTTGTAATAGTTGTACTAAGATAATGAATGAACTCAAAAGTGAAAGTGGAGTTACATTAGTAGGAGGAAACTTTGAAAAACAGGCAAAACTTATAACTGAGAAATTACAGGCAACAGATGAGAATGTTCAACAGTCAATAGAAAGATTACCTGATGAATTTCAAACTTATGAGGGTTCTGATTTGGTGGCAATGGATATTTCGGTAGAATCGAAGGGTGTAAAAGTGCAACCAGATGGAAAAGTTAAAGTATCAGTGCCTACTCCAATTGAAGGAGTAACAAAATATTGGGTTTTCCACATTAAGAATGAAAAGGAAGTTGAACAACTAGAAGCTGAATTCAAGGATGGAAAATTAACATTTGAAACGGACTCTTTTTCAATGTTTATCTTTATTGATGCGGAAAGCGGAGAAAAAGTTACTATAAAAAATCAAGGACCTTGTGAGGGAAGAGTTATTGTAAAAATAACAACAAAAGGCTATTTTAGGGATATAGTAAGAGAATTTAAAATCAATACCGATGAAGAAAAGACTTTTTACATAAAAAAAGGAACAATTATTAATATATCGCTATTGGGTGCCTATGATATTGATTGTAAAGGATTATATAGAGAAGTAAATGGAGTTGTAGAAGATAAACCATTTACTACAGCACAATTTCCTCAATATACAGTTGAAGAAGGTGAGCAAATACTAGTAGCAAAATTTGCAGGTGATCTAAATGGAGTATATCAATTGTGGGCCTTCCCTGGAAAATCAGGCGTGCCTGCTGTGTTTGATGACGGAAGAGCTGCAACTGAGTTATATATTAAACCAGGCAATCCTAACAATATTGATGTAACTGCCCTCATAATTAAAGGCTTAAAACGTAAAAATGACAAATTAAGGTATACTCTTTTATCTCCTGAGCAATATGATATAATTGGTCTTGATGAGTTAGACTATTCTAAAGAAGGTACTTATAGAGTAGAGTTTATTGCTAAGGAAAATAAAAAACTATGGGCTAGTATAACTATTCATGTATCCGAGAAAAATGGTGATGTTTCAGCATTCACAACAACAGGTGGGAAGTTTTATGTAAATGACAAGGCAGATGAGTTATTAAATGAGAAGTCATTTTTGTTTACTGATACAATGTATAAATTGACTGCTGTTCCAGATAGTACATTTGATTTTGGTGGATGGTATGTATGTCATGAAGGTGGCGTAGTTGGTCAAAAACTTTCAGATGAACTTGTATATGAAGTAAAACTAAGTGAGTATGATTTAACAATTTTAGCATTGTTTACAATTAAACCTGAATTTTCTAACAAGCAAGGGGTTTATCAAGTTAGAATAGAACCAGGAGAATCTAACATACCATTAGGTTTTCATAATGGGAAACCAACAGAATATATTGCATCATCTATATTTTATAAACCTGGTGCGCCAGAAATTGATCTTTTAAAACTAGAAATAAAGGGGCTTCGTCGTAATTTAGAATCTCCGAATGAATTCGTTCCTCTTTATTTTGGTGATTATACTATAGATTATGATGGACTAGACTTTAGAAAAGAAGGAAAATATACTGTAAAATATAAGTTAGTTTCGGAAAACGTTGAAGGTAGTTTTATGGTATATGTTTCTAACCAATTTTCACATCTTACAGTAGAATTTTCCGGTAAGGGCAAGGTTGAGGATGTTCGCTATGGTAAGTATCCTATAACTAAAAGTGATACCCCAGAAACCTTAGAGTATTTCCCTCTTTATGATTGTAGAAAAATTGTAGCTACTCCTGCAGAAGGATATAAATTCATCGGCTGGTATTCGGTAGACGAAAATGGAAAATGTTCTGAAGAACCAATTTCCCTTGAAAGTGAGTATTTATACTATCAAAATGGTAAAGATGAGCATATAAAGGCAATGTTTGTTGAAATAATTACTAATTTAACGGTAAGCTGCGATGGTTTTGAAGATGGTAATTTTTATTATAATTTAGATAGAAAAGAAATGCCAAATCTAGCTAATCTCGTTGTTAAAAATGAAAAAGGACGCACGCTCAATGCTTCAGAATTCATTGTTGATGCAAGTAAAGTTGATTATGAAAAAACAGGTACATATGAAATTACCATTACATATAAATATGATAAAGATGTTAAAACCACACTAACTGTAGAAGTGCCAAAAGCCGAAACTTACTCTTACATAGAATCGGAAGACGTCGAAAAAGGTGTTATTAAAATGAATGGTGAAATCATTGTAAAAGATCCTGATGGCTATCGCGAGGAAGTTGAGCTTGGTGGTACACTTACGTTAACAGCCGAGCCTAAAGAAGGATATAAGTTTGCTGGTTGGTATATAACAAACAGTCTTAACGGAGAAAAACGCCATTATTCAACAAATGAAACTGAAACGTTCACGATAACTGATAATACGTATATCTTTGCAAAATTTATTGAAAAAGATATGGTTACACTAACAGTAATTGCAGGTGAAGGTGGTCATGTTTTTGAGTATAATGAAACTGGAACATCTCAAAATATGAAAAAACTTGAATTGGCGGTTAAAGAAGGAGAAAAAGTTAAAGTTTCTGCTTCAGAAGAGTATGTTTATAGTAAATTTGTAGGTTGGTATGATGGTGAAGGAGAAAATGCAACGCTTATTTCTACCGAATATCTTCATGAATTCATTGTAACTGCAAATGCTACTGTTTATGCTAGATTTGAAAAAGCTTTCTATGTAAATGCGAGAATTGAAAATGGTGGAGAATTTGTTGATAGCCCTTACGTTTCAGAAGATGGTTTTTATCGCGATGATTTACCAGAAAATTCTGAGGTTACAATAGAAGTAAAAGCAAAAGAAGGTTACTATTTTGTAGGATGGTTTATATCTGCTGATTATTATAGTATCGAAGGCTTATTATCTACTGATCTTAAGCATACATTTATTGTAAATGAAGAAACTAATAATTTGAATTTGACTGCATTATTTAGAGCAATTGCTACAGAAATTAAATTAGAAGATTCATCAGATTATGGATTCTATTTGGACAATGAAGGCAAGTTAGTTACAGAATATTTACTAAACTTAAATCAAGAATTTTATGCTATGCCTGATGGACAACCATTACTTGGTAAGATTGGTGACAAATATGAAAGACTTATTCTAGGTCTAGAATATAAGGTTGAAAGTACAATTAATTATACTGAAAATGGTATGTTTGATACAAGTAAAGAAGGAACATACACAATTACATATACATATTTAAATAATCCTGAATTAAAAGTTGTTATGACTTTTAAGGTTGTTGAGTTAGTACGTTTTCTTGCCCAATGTATGCCTTATAATAGCGGTTATTTATTAGAAGATGGCCAGAGAGTAGATCTTGCCAATGGAAAATTAGTGGAAAAAGGAACAGAAATAACGCTAACTGCTGTAGCTGGTTCTGAATATAACTTTGTTGGTTGGTTTTACTTCGATTCTGACCAATCTGAAAAATTAATTTCTACGGATGCTACGTATACTTTTACGGTGAACGAAGAAAGATACGTTTATGCAAAATTTGTCGAAAAAGAAATGCACTTATTTAACGCTTATTCTACTGAAGCAGGTTACATTACTGAAAATGGTCAAGAAGTTGATTTTGGTAATGGTAGAAGAGTTGAAAAAGGTACACAAATAACTCTTACTGCGCATGTCAAAGTTGAAGGATACAGATTTGTAGGCTGGTATAATAGTACTGACCAAAATGAAACATTAATTTCAACAGATGAGACATATACATTTATCGTAAATGAAAATATGTTTGTCTTTTCTAAGTTTGAAATAATAGAAGCATAAAGTTAAAATATTTGTAAGTATATTTTAGATAATATTTTGTGATGAAAAAATAAGACTTATAAAGAATTCTACTGATATAAGTAGGATTCTTTACATTACTAAAAGTTATTGCTAAGAATGATTACATATTATAAAATGCAATCAAAAGCGGTTGCAAATTAAAAATGCAACTTATTTTGGTTGCATTTTTTCATTTTACATGATATAATAACCATGAGGTGATATTATGAATACTATTTATGCCGCAATAATTATGGATGTAATACAATCTAGAAAATACGATGAACAAGAAAGATTTAATATTCAAGAGAAATTGTATAAAATAATTAAATTTATTAATAATTGTTATAAAAATGAAATAGTAAAAGATTATGATTTTTCAGCAGGTGATTCTATCCAAGCCTTATTTAATAATGTAAGTGATGCTTTTAGTAGCTATTGTTTAATCAAAACTTTATTTTATCCACATAAAATTAGATGTGGTATCGGCTATGGAAAGCTTAATCAAAAATTATTAGATGTAAATTATAACAACGCTAATATGTTAGATGGCGAAGCATATCACTATGCAGTATTAGCTTTAAATGATTGTAAAGAAAAAAATTGCAATTTCTTATTATATTCAAATAAAAATGAAAATGATAATTTAGTTAATCAAATAATAAGTACAGTTGAAATCTTTACTTCCGAACATTCAACTAAACAAGCAGATGTTTTTGATCTATTTAACTTATTATATCCTTTAGAAAATAAAAATTCATTTAAAATAAACGATGAAAATATAGAATTTATCATTACAACAATAAAACAGAATATTCAATCTTATGAATTAGATGATTTAACAATGATTAAACACGTATTATTAGTTGATTTTAAGAGTGATACCAACATACCAGATTTTCCAACAAAAATAAATACAATCTGTGCCCAGTTATTAAATGTAAGTAGACAAAACATTGAAAAAATAAGAACTGTAGGTTTTTTTGATAAAATCAGAGTATTAGAAAAATTAGTATTGGATTATATGAAAAATGAATACAAGGAGAAGTAATAGATGAGGAGTTTACAGCATTAGAAGAAGCTTTTAATAAAATTCCAGTACATGGACATCGTGGTTTTGTTGAACAACAAGGAAGTAGCATGCGAAACTGGAATCATAAGTAAAATGATTAAAACAACAATAATTGATAAAGATAAAGAAAATGGAGAGAAAGTAACATAATGGATTTATTTGAAAAATATTTAAAAAAGAAAAAAACTAGTGAATTTGTAAAACGAGCTTTAACAGCAAAATCATATAAAAAAGAACATCAATCACTTGAAAACAAGGACGTAGCAACAGATCTTGCTACATTAGGTGATGCGATAATTAAATTTTGTTATACTAAGTACTTTTTAGATAAAGTTGAGCAATTATCTAAAGAAGTAGAAAAGTATGTAACAGATGAAAGATTTGTTACAGTAATTGCAAAACATTATGATTTGTTAAAATACATTAATTATGATGATATTGATAAGAATATTCTACGAGATTACGACTATAAAATACCTGGTAAAACATCATCAGGTAAAAATAAAAAAACTAGTCCTCATAAATATATTGCGACAGCAGTAGAAGCAATGATTGGTGCAATATATCTAGAAACTAATGATTTAGATAAAATTAGTGAATTGTTATTGAAGTGGAAAGAATTTATAGATAAAACTCAATGAGTCAATAATTTGATTCATTGTTTTTTCATTCAATAATTTTTTGAATAATAGGATTATTTAGAATATTGAATATAAAAAAATTCTTTTATTGTATTATTTAAAAGATAACTTTTTGAATATATCATAAGATAATCAGAAAAAAGTAATTTCAATTATTCTTTTTTTAAAAATTAAAATTATTAATGACATAAAGATTTACTAATGAACCAAAATAACAAAATGGTTTATAGTCCTTTTCTTACTTATATAATTTAGAATATTTAAGAAAAGTACTCCTTGTCATATTTAGCATTTTTGCTGCAGTAACATTGGTAATTTCTTTATTATGAAATCTTTTTACAACATCTTCAAAATTTTTGGGCAGTTTATATCTAGGACGTCCCATATGAACTCCTTTAGCTTTTGCAAGCCTTATTCCTTCAGCCTGCCTTTTTTTTATATTTTCTCTTTCATTTTGAGCAACAAAAGAAAGAACTTGTAACACTATATCAGAAATAAACCTTCCAATAAGGTTTTGAGTTTCTATTCTTGTATCAAGCAATGGAAAATCAATTACAAAGATATCTGCTTCAATTACTTTGGTGATATCTTGCCATTCATTTATAATCATATCATAGTTTCTTCCTAGGCGATCTATTGATTTTATAATCAGTAGATCCCCTTTTTTTAATTTTGATTTTAATATTTTGTAATTTGTTCTATCAAAGTCTTTTCCACTTTGTCTATCAATAAAAATAGAATTATCTTTAAGTCCTGCTTTATACATTTCGTCCATTTGTCTTGCAATGTTTTGAGTTATTGTTGAAACTCTTACATAACCATAATTCATAATATACCTCCATAATAAAACAATTATAACAAAATTGTCTTATTAATTGAGCAAAAAAGGTCATCTATAAAAGATGACAAATCTGTTATGGTTTATAAAGGTACACCTTTAACAACTAATAATCCTCAATGATTATTATACAAAAAGAAAGTAAAAAAAGCAAGATAATTAGTTTTTTAATTGAATTTTATAGAATATTAAATGAAAAACTCAGAGATAATAAGATTGTTAAAGGTGTACTTTTAGATACTAAAAATTAAGGAGGAATATAATATGGGACCAAAAGTGTGGCTAGCAAATAATAAATGGGAGGCAGATTATAAAGTATTTTTTGTAAATTATAAATCTGAAGAAAATAATGCTCAGTTAATAGCAGGAGGCAAATTGGTAAATAGTAAATTTGGAGCAGATGTAAAAGTATATATTGTACAATATAAATCTGAAGCACAAATTTTAATTACAAGACAAAACTTTCCAAAATAATTTAATTTAATTCTTTGAAAAATTAAGTAATATTATTAAAAATAAAATTTCATCAATTTAATAATCCTCTTGATAAATAAACAATCAAAAGTTATATAAGGAGTTAGATAATGAAAATTAAATTTGAATCATTTTTTAAATTTGATAATCCAGAAAAAATTAAAATAAAATTTAATATGACATCTGGTCGTGGTGGTGATAGAGCGTGGGATAATTTACAAGATGAAGAAAAGAGTAATAATTGGTATAATATGATTGCTCATAAAAGTGAAAAAGGACAAGCAAACAATAATCTTGAAAATTACGATTATGTTTTAACCTTTGCACAATATTATCCCTATGGACCTGAATTTTTTATATTTGGTGGATTATATAAAAAAACTGGTATTAGAAGTAGTGACAAATATGAATTAGAGTTACAAGATGATTATAAAGAATATCGAAAAAGACTAATTATTAAGTTAGAAAAACCAATTGGAAGAGATATTTATGCAAGAAAGTTTAAAAATGTTTGTGAAACAATGCATGCAGTCATTTATGAAATTAGACCAGAAGAAAAGCTTTCAGTTTTCCCAGGATATAATAATGTAAGATTAATGCATAAAGATTTACAAACGATTATAAATAATGAAGATATAGAATGGAAAAATGCATTGTCAGTGGTAAAAGGAGTTTATTGTATAACTGATACTTCAACAGGAAAAATCTATATAGGTTCAGCTTATGGTAATACCAATGGTATATGGCAACGATGGTCATCATATGCTAATATTAAAAATCTCACAGGTGGTAATAAGTATTTTGAATTGCTAAAAAAAGAATTTGAATCATATATTATTGACAACTTTCAATACTCAATTTTAGAAATCATGGATTTTAAAACAGATAAGAATGAAATTATCCAAAGAGAAGAGTATTGGAAAAAAGTATTCAAAAGTGTAGAATTTGGAATGAATGAAGCTAGAAAAAAAGTTGATGAATATTTATAATTATTACAATACGAATACTAATTATTCAAAAGACCTTCATAGTGAAGGCCTTTTATTTTGCAACCATATTTAGCTGCATTTTTACTTTGTAACCATTTTTGGTTGCAGATAGGATAAAAAGACAGCAATAGTATTAAGTTATTTTAATAGAAATTATTAAGTATTAGAAAAATGATTAAATAGTAAAATTCAAAAGATAACTTTTTTGAATATATCATAAGATAATCAGAAAAATAAGATAACATGAAACCTCTATGTTTGACTTTTAAGTCAATTTATAGTATAATGACAAATATCGAGGTATTATATTATGATTAGACAAAAAATAGGAGATAGGACAAAAGAATTACGTATTTCTAAACAATCCATGAATCAAGAAGAGTTTTCAAAAAAAATAGGTTGGGATAAGTCTTATTTAAGTAGAGTTGAATCTGGAAAACAAAACATAACAATAGATAATTTAATAGTTATATGTAATGGACTTGGAATTACTTTAAGTGATTTTTTTAGTACATTCGATACACCAATAAAGTATGAAGGAGAAAATTATAATGACAAGTAAAAAAAAGGTGTTAAGAGTATTTGAGGGATTTGCAGGGTATGGAGGTGCAAGCTTTGGACTTCGAAAAATAAAGGAAAAACACAAAAAATTTAACTACAACATTGTAGCATATTCTGAAATAGATAAATATGCTTCTGAATTATATGATTTAAATCATAAAGACATAAAAGGTAAACCAATTAAAAATTATCCAGATATTACTTTGATAAATCCAGATGAATTACCTGATTTTGATTTTTTTACAGGTGGATTTCCTTGTCAACCATTTTCAACTGCTGGCATGCAAAAAGGAATTGATGATCCCTACGGAAGAGGAACATTGTTTGAACATATTATAAGAATTTGTGCAGAAAAAAGGCCTAGATATATTTTAATGGAAAATGTGAAGGGATTATTATCAAATAAATTCTATGAAACACGTCAACAAATGATAAAAATGTTGAGAGAAATAGGATACGTTGCAAATCCAGATGATCCTAATGAATCCCCTTTAGCAATGGCTGTATTAAATAGTAAAGATTATGGAATTCCTCAAAATAGAGAACGCGTTTGGATGTTTGCAAGATTAGGAGGACTTCCAAAAGGATTTTCAATGATTCCTGCAAAGCAAAAAAATAATTTGCTTATGGCTGATTTTTTAGACCCAGAAGGATATGTTCCAACAGAATTATATTTGTCAACAAAGCAAATTGAACATTTAAAGTTAAAACACAATATAGATAGTTTTTTGGTTGAAAAAGCTTTGTGCTTTGATGTTTATAATAAAAAAATAAAAAGAGATGGGTATTCAATAACAATTACATTACCAGAACATAATAGTTTAAGAGTAATTGAAGCACATAAAGGTAAAGAAGTAGTAAGAAAAATGTCTGTATCAGAACAATTTAGATTAATGGGACTAGAAGGATTAGCTATTGATGGTAGAAAAGTTGATATTTATTTTGGAAATCAGTCGTATACACAATTATCTAAAAGAGCTGGAAATGGATGGGATGTTAATCTAGTGAAGATACTAATGGAACATATATTTAATCAATTAAAAGATATAGATAGTGATTTATTTGATTTTTAAAGAGGTGACGTAGTATGAAATTTATATTTAAGATAGATGAAAAGTCTTTATTTTATGGATTATATAATGACTATAAAAAAGGCCAAACCGCAACGGTTAGCACACCAATTAATCAGTCTAAGGATCCTAGTAAATGGCGAAATGATATTATGAATCTATATAATAGTGGTTTAGAACTAAAAGATATTCCACAAGATTTAATTAAGAACTGCTTGAATAAAACTACATCACAAGCTAGTAGTAAATTGTTATATTTCTTTGAGTTTAAGGAAATATGTTTTGATGGAATTAAACTTGATTGTAAATCGTCTTTTGGAATGTATGTTAAAGAGGAAATTGACAAATTTATTATTAATAAAAAAGGTAAGAAAGTACATAATACACATTTAGGAAGACAAAAATTACATTACCCGATATCACTACATTATAATTCTTTAGGATATAATATAGATAATGCAAAAGTTTTAAATTCTATATTAGAACAAAATGGAGGATTTGCATTTGTTGTTAGAGCATTTGAAATTGATACTGATAATAAGAGTATTAATTTTATTACTTCTTTAGTAGGATTAGAAGGATTATTACTTTCTAAAGTGTTTAAAAAACAAAAAGGAGTAGGCAAAAAATTACTAATTGATGAAATAAATTTAGAAGCTCAAGATGTTATTGCTGATGATTATACATTGACTACTAGTGACTATAATGGTTCTACTTATAATATTAATTTTGATCAAATTAATAAGTCGAGAGTTATAAACGGCAAAATTGGAGAACAATTTGTTTACGAACATATTTTAGAATTAATAAATGATTGTATAAAAGATGTGTTGCATACTAGTGAAGAATATCCAACATCTCCATATGATATTGAGTATACTGAAAATGGAATAAAAAAATATATCGAAGTAAAATCTACTTGTGGAACAAAAGAGATATTCAATATGTCGAGTGGAGAAATTAAATTCATGAAAAAATATAAAGATAATTATATTTTAATTTTGGTTACAGAAGTTAATAGTCCTTTGCCTAAAACGAAGCAATTTACATGTGAACAGGTATTATCTTTGAGACAAGAATATCCATCTGTTCGTTTTTATGGTTAAATGATTTTTTAGATGTTGATTGTAAAGGAGAGTGAATAAAAATGAAGGTTTTTTCTCAAAACGATTTTGATAAAGATGGAGTGAATTATTTATCATTTGATGAGAATTTTGAATTTGATGATTCAAATAAAATAATTTTTGGATTTAATGGAATTGGTAAAACATCGATATATAATTATTTGAAGAAGACTCAAGAGAATAATTTTCAATTTCTTGATTACGAAAATAAGCCAAAATTTAGCGGAGCTGACAAAAATATTACAATTTCAATAGATCTTTCAGAATTAAATTTATTTAATCATGAAAAAGATGAAATTAACAAAAAAATATCAATAAAAGAGTGTTTTAAGAATCTTGGAATTAAAAAAATACAAGAAGCAAAGGAATTGAATACAGAATTTTCAAATTTGTATACTGGGAACAAGCAGTTTACAATTGTTGATATTGATGAAAATTTATATAAAAAAATTATTTCTTGCGTTGGATTAAATGACATTCCTAAATTAATTAAAAATATGGAAGTGATCAAAAAAATAACAGATATTTCTTCACAAATACATGATTACACTCAAATGTATTTATTAGATATCTACGATATAATAGAAGGACATTTAGATAAGTCATCAACAAAATGCCCAGTTTGTGGAACGGAAAACGTTAATATTTTTAAATATATTAACGAAAAAAGAAAAGAATTACTTTCTTTAAGTTATAACTTATTTGCAAATTTTTCATATGTTGTTACAAAATCTGAAGATGAACAAAAGCAAATTATAAACAGATTAATTGAAGTTTCCAAAGCTATTGATATTGAAACGCTTATAACAATTGCATTATCAAATTGCAATTACAATGAATATATAGATATTGTGAAAAAAGCAGCCAGATTAACAGAAATCGAGAGTAAAATTCAAGAATTGGAATCTCAGAGAGATAGTTTTTATAAAGCGATGTCTGATAACAAAAGTTTTATAAAAGAGCAATTTGAACAAATATATAAAGGTGCTAACATAACTTTTAATGATAAAAACAAAGAAGTTAACATAACTTTACCAAGAAAATATACTACATATAGTACTGGTGAATTGAATGAACTTTGTTTAGTCATAAAATTACTATCTTTTAAGGGAAGTAATAAGCAATTATTAATTATTGATGATCCATTAAGTAGTTATGATTTTGTTAATCAATACAGAATTATATTTAGAATTGTAGAGACTGCAAAAAACAATAAAAAAATAATTGTGTTTACACATAATATAGAAACAATTAATATCATTAACACTCAATATAGTAGTAGATTTGAATATTATTATATTGAAAAACACAACTCAAAATTGATATTGGAAAGAATAAAATCAGAGAATATTAATAATTCCATTTTATCATTGGAAAATATTAAAGATATGAATCCATATATAGATTTATTATCATATAGAGAAAATTGTGAAGAAGGTAAATTGTTTAGTGGACATAAAGTATTTCATTATGATGAACCATTTAAATTTAATTCTAATATTTTAAGCGAAATAAAGTATAAAGATTTAAATAATGATTATTTCTTAAAATTAATAGAAGAAACACCAATTAGCTATAAAAACTCCTTTGAAGAAAATACTATAACAAAAATCTTATACATTTGTGGCATAAGGGTATGGATTGAAAGTAAGATTAGAGAATTTATTTTAACCTTAAATGAACCACAAAAAACTGATATTTTAAAAAAATTTAAATCTAAAAATACAACTTTAGAAAAATTAAATTTAGTGCAATCAATAAATGAATTTAAAATCATGTTTCCTAATTATTCAAGAGAAAGTTTTATGATGAAAAAAGTTATGTTGAATCAGGATTCACATTATAAAAGTCAAATTATTCCTTTTAACTTTGCTATGAATATATCTCTAGATGATTTAGTTAGAGAATTGGAAGAAATCAAAAAAATTTTTAAATAAGAAACTAATTATTAATGATAAAAGAAGTTACATGATGTCATTTTATATGATACAAATTACTTAAAATATTGAAACGTTTGTTCACTTCTATAGAAAAATGAAATTGCAATATAAAACATATTGAATAAAAAGCCAAATTTAATAAAAATGTGTCCAATATTTTTGGGTAGGTTCAAACGATAAATATAATTTACTTAAGAAAGGAGTTTATATATGCCAAATTACATAGGAGAACAAACAGAATTAGAATTAGAAAACCAACTCATTGAACAATTACGAATACAATTTCATTCAACTGACGAAGAAGATGCTTTTGTTAAAGTACATGATGATAAAACGCTTTATGATAATTTAAGGAAACAGATCAATAAGTTTAATGGTATTACGTTGTCTGATACCGAATTTAGAAGATTATTAAATGAAATAGAAAAATATAATACAATTTACAAATGTTCAAGAAATCTTCGCCAAATGCAAACTATTACCATGGATAATGGAGAAAAAAAGAATATACGAATCTATGAAAAAATTGACTGGTGTAAAAATATTGTACAGGTAGCTCATCAAATTAAGCAATCATCAGAATTTGACGGTAGGTTTGACGTTACAATCTTAGTAAATGGTTTACCATTACTACAAATTGAATTGAAAAAAAACGGTGAATCATTAGATCAAGCCTTTGGACAAATTGAGAGATATAGAAGAACAATCTATAAAGGTCTATTTAAATATATACAATATTTTGTAATTTCAAATGGAGCAGTTACTAAATATTTTGCTAACTCAGATAAGCCATTCAAAAAAGAAAATTTATTTACATGGTCGGATCCAAACAACGTTTTTGTTAATAAATTAAGTGAGTTTGTTGATGATAGATTAACTAAGTGTAATATTTGCAAAACAATTTCAAATTACATTGTTATTAACGAGTCTGAAAAGGATTTAATGATACTTAGACCTTATCAAATATGGGCTGTTGAAAACTTATTGGATCGAGCTTTGAATACAACAAATAATGGTTTTGTGTGGCATACAACAGGAAGTGGTAAAACTTTAACCAGTTTTAAACTTGCTCAATGTTTAAGAGATACCGGAAAATTTAATAAGGTTGTATTCTTGGTTGATAGACGTGACCTTGATAGACAAACTGTTCGAAATTTTAACTCTTTTGAAAAAGGTGCTGTTGTTAATATTGATGGAACTGATAAATTATCGACAAGCTTTTTAGATTCATCTGTCAAGATGATTACTACAACTATCCAAAAGATGTCAAATCTTTGCTCCAACAAAAAGTTTGCTGAAGCGGTGGAATTAAATAAAGGTAAAGTAGTTTTTATAATTGACGAATGTCATAGAAGTAACTTTGGTGAAATGCGTAAACATATTTTAAGAGCTTTTCCAAAAGCACAAATGTTTGGATTTACAGGAACTCCAATATTTGCAGAAAATATGAATGCAAGTGGTCAAACTACAGAATCGATATTTGGTGGTAAACCTGTTCATTCATATAAGATTAAAGATGCAATCAATGCACACATGGTTTTAGGTTTTAATGTACAATATTTCAAAACTATAAATATTGTAGAAAGTGTTGGAAAAGACGAAAAAGTTGAAGCGATCGATTCAGAAGAATTAATTAATAGTCCAATAAGAATTAAAAATATAACTGAACACATATTAAGCAACTTTTCTAATATTACACTACATAAAAAATATAACGCAATTTTTGCTATATCAAGTATTCCGTTATTAATGGAATATTATGAAGAATTTCAACATCAAATACAAATGTTGCCTGAAGAACAACAAATAAAAATAGCAGCTATCTTTACTTATGCACCTAATGATATTGACACTGAAGAAATAGGTGTAAAAGACAAAATACCACAACAGCAACTTCAAAAAGTAATGGACGATTATTCCAAAATTACGAAAAAGAATTATTCAATTTCAAATTGTGCTGAATATTTTGAAGATGTAAGGGAAGATTTTAGAGATGGAAAAATTGACTTAATTTTAGTTGTAAATATGATGCTAACAGGATATGATTCTTGGAGAATTAATACATTATTCTTAGATAAAACATTGAAATATCATAATTTAATTCAAGCTTTTTCAAGAACTAATAGACTTCACGATTCTACTAAGCAATTTGGAAATATTATATGCTATAGAACAACTCCTACCGACGTTGATCGAGCAGTTACTTTATATTCGAAAGAAGACCACGATGCCGTGTTGGTTAAAACATTTGATGAATATTTAGACGATTTCAGAAAAGCATTGAGTAACTTAAGAGACTATACTGCAACACCTAATGATGTTGATCTGCTTGAGGGAGATACTGCTAAAATAGAATTTATTAATAGATTTAAAAAAGTAGCAAGGTATATGATATGTTTACAAAATTTTTGTGAATTTTCATTTCCAATTACATTAAAAGATGATATTACAGCAGATGAATATAATTCTTTCAAGGCAAAATATACAGAGATTTATAAAGAATTTATAAAACACCCTGAAAAGGTTTCAGTAATTGCAGACGTATCGTTTGATATTGAATTGGTTCAAACAGATAGAATAGATGTTGATTACATATTAAATCTATTACGAAAAATTGCATCTGAAGAAGGAAAAAGAACAATTAGTATTGAAACTTTAATTAAAATATTAAGAAAGTCAACTGATCCAATTTTAATTAGTAAAAGAGAGCTATTGGAACAATTCATTACAAATGTACTTCCTACATTACCAAAGGATTCTTCCGTAGATAATGAATTATCAAAATTTATAGAGGAAAAGAGAAAAATAGAACTTGAAAAAATGTCCAACGAATATGAAATATCGTATGATGAATTGAATAAACTAGTAATTAGATATGATTATTTTAGACAAATAGACAATTCAGATATAAAATTATTAATTACTAAAGAAGTTAAGGAAAATTACAAGAAAAAACATCCAGAATTGATGTTTATTATGATAACTAATCAATTAATGGATGAAATTAAAAATAAAATATTAGACATAGCTACACAATATACATTATATAATTAGGAGGAATAATATGGGAATTGATAAAGATGCATTACTTGCAAAACAACAAGCTGATGTAGATAATAAACTATGGGCAATAGCAAATGAACTTCGCGGAAATATGGATGCTAGCGAATTTAAAAATTACATTTTGGGATTAATATTTTACAAATTTCTTTCAGATAAAATTATTCAAATTGTTAATGAAGAATTAGCAGATGATGGTTTAACTTTTATTGAAGTTTGGAAAAATGAAGATAAAATAAGAAAGCATAATGACACTTTAACGGAATTACAAAAAAGTATAATTGAACTTTCTACACGAACAATTGGTTATTTTTTAGATCCTAAATATCTATTTTGTGAATTTGTGAACCAAATTAACAGAAAAGAAGGATATAGTGAATTTACAGTTGAAGATTTAAAAGAAGGAATAAAAGCTTTGATTTCTTCGACAATTGGAATTTCATCTCAAGATGATTTTGAAGATTTATTTGATGATATGGATTTAGATTCAAATAAACTTGGAAAAGGTGAGGCAGAAAGAAGTAAACTAATAGGTAAAATTATTCTAAATATAGAAGATTTAAAACTAGATATTTCTGAAACAAACTTTGATATTTTAGGTCACGCTTATGAGTATTTAATAGGTAAATTTGCAGCAAGTGCTGGAAAAAAAGCAGGAGAGTTTTATACTCCTGCACAAGTGTCAGAATTATTAGCAAGAATTGTTACATTGGATAACAAAAATATTAAATCAGCATATGACCCAACCTGTGGCTCTGGTTCTTTATTACTTAGAGTAAGAAATAATGTTAACAATCCTAAAACTATTAAATTATATGGACAAGAAATGGTCTCAACTACATATAACTTAGCTAGAATGAATATGCTTTTACACAATGTGGATTATGAAAAATTTAATATAGCAAATGATGATACATTGGAAAGACCTGCAGAAAAACATAAAGGTTTAAAATTTGATGCTGTTGTTGCCAATCCACCTTATTCAGCAAAATGGGAACCAGCCGGCAAAGATGAAGATCCTCGATTTAATGGATATGATGGTAAGTATGCTCCTGCATCAAAAGCAGATTTTGCGTTTCTTGAACACATGATTTATCACCTTAATGATAGTGGTACATTAGCAGTTGTTTTGCCACATGGTGTTCTATTTAGAGGTTCATCTGAAGCAACAATTAGAACTAAAATAATTAAAGATTACAACTATTTGGATGCTGTAATTGGTCTTCCAGCTAATTTGTTTTTTGGAACCGGAATACCAACTTGCATATTAGTACTAAAGAAGTGTAGAAACTATGATGATATTGTATTTATTGATGCTTCAAAATATTTTGAAAATGGTAAAAATCAAAACTATCTAAGAGAAGAAGACATAAATAGAATTTTAGAAGCTTATAAAAATAGAAAAGATATTGATAAATACTGTCATGTAGCAACGCTAAAAGAAGTCGCTGAAAATGACTATAATTTAAATATTCCTAGGTATGTTGATACCTTTGAAGAAGAAGAACCAATAGATATTCATCAAGTAATGGCTGAAATTAAAAAATTAGAACAAGAACGAGCAGAATTAGATAAAGAAATTGAAAAGTATCTAAAGGAATTAGGATTATAAGGTGAAACTATGGATAATAAAGAAAATAAAGCCCTTAATGTTCCAACTTTGAGATTCAAAAGATATACAACAGAATGGACTAAAATTAGCCTATCAAACTACTTATTTGTAAGTTCAAAGCGAAATAAGGACGGAAGATTTTCAAAAGAAGATGTGCTGTCTGTTTCAGGAGAATTAGGAATAGTAAATCAAATAGCACTTTTAGGACGTTCTTACGCAGGAGAATCTGTTCTCCCTTATCACATAGTTGAAAAAGGAGATATTGTTTACACAAAAAGTCCGTTGGCATTATATCCGTATGGCATTATAAAAACTAATCGGAATAAAGTTGGAATTGTATCGACACTATATGCTGTTTATAAAACAAAGGATAATGCGAACAACCGTTTTATTGAACACTATTTTTCCTTAAAAAGTCGCATAAATAACTACTTAAAGCCCATTGTTCGCATTGGAGCGAAACATGATATGAAAATAGGAAACAATGAAGTTCTTGATAACATAGTTACTTTTCCTGACATAAGTGAACAATGCGCAATTGCCGATTTTCTTGATTTGCTTGATAATAGAATTTCTGTCCAAAACAAAATCATTAGTGATTTGAAGGTCTTAAAGAAAGAACTTTGTAATAAAGTTTTCAGTAAAGGTTCTGCCGTCAGGCTTGGGGATTTTATTGAAGAAGTAACCACTCGAAATAAGTCTAACAGTTGCGAAAATGTCTTGTCTGTCAGCAATAAAATGGGATTTATCAAACAATCCGAGCAATTTACAGATAGAACGATAGCGAGTGAAAATAAAAGCAACTATAAAGTGGTTACAGAAGGCTGCTTTGCGTATAATCCCGCAAGAATTAACATCGGCTCGATCGCCTTATTATCAACATACAAAATCGGCATAATAAGTCCTATGTATGTGTGTTTTAAGACTAAAAACACTCTTAATTCGGAGTATTTGAACTTTTACTATCAGTCAGGTTTCTTCTACAAAGAGTTGCAGAAAAAATTAGAAGGTAGCGTTCGTCAATGCCTTACATATGAAAATATGAGTGATATCCTTATTCCATATGTAGACATTGAAAAACAAAAGGCAATCGCCGCAACATTAAACAAATTTGCGACATTAATTGGGAACGAAGAAAAATACTTAGAATCATTGAAAAAGCAAAAATCTTATTTTCTCAACGCCATGTTTATATGAACATAGCGTTAAGAAGGTATTTACGTTGCTTTTGTAGATAATTTAAGAATAACGTTTCTAACTCTATTTTGTCTTGAATGCGCTGTATTTTATCGGCAAATTTCACTTGCTCTTCGTATATTGGCATACGTGTTTCATACGACAAGAAATCTTCCGGATATACAGCCATTCTCTCATAAACAGTTCCTTGCTCGTAACGTCTTATTCTGCCTATAAAATTTGCGTTTGTTAAAAACAGTTCTATATAAGCGGGATACACCGTATCGGCTATTTCAAACGTTACATATATCGGCGAAAATATTAAATCGCCATAAGTATTGCGACATATCACGCCAAATTTCAAATTCGCCGGATTATAGCAAATATCGTTAAAGTGCGTTACTTTATACTGCTTATTCTCGTTTTTGACAAGAAAATCCCTGTCGTATCGCTCTGTTTTGGGTGAAACGCCTTCTTTTGATAAAGTTCCGTGAGTATATGTGCCGTCTTTACCGCAATATTCCTTACGCTCGGTCAAAATATCTTTAAGTGTTACATAACCCAGCGACGTGACATTGTGAACCGATTTGAAATACCTATTACAAAGTTCTTTCAATAGCGAGCAAAAATCGCTAATTAAAGGAATTAG
>CAKPBI010000008.1 GCA_934140285.1 uncultured Bacilli bacterium | reverse complement strand
AATTAAATATTAAAAATCATCTCTACATGTGTAGAGATGGTTTTTAGCATATCACTGTCAAACTCAGGTTATAGCACAACAAAAATAAAATTTCAAATAATTAAGTCTTGTTGGCAAAAGTCTATACCAAATTAACAGATAAAACATAGAATAAAATGGTGATAATAATGACAGATAATAACTTATTATGGACAATTCTTGCGACCACATTTACTTGGGGACTTACCGCCTTAGGGGCAGCGACCGTCTTTTTCTTTAAGAAGGTAAATCATAAAGTAATGTCCTTTATGTTTGGTTTTGGAGCAGGAGTTATGATTGCGGCATCATTTTTCAGTTTGTTAATGCCGGGAATTGAGTTAAGTGAAAATCTTAATCAAACGACATGGCTCATCATTGGTCTTGGGTTTTTCGCAGGTAGTATTTTTATCCTCATCATTGACTTAACGCTTCCCCATATGCACATTGACAAAAATACTCCAGAAGGCCTAAAAAGTAACTTCAGCCGTAAACTTCTCCTTATTTTAGCAATCACCCTTCACAACATTCCCGAAGGAATGGCAATCGGTGTAGCCTTTGGGGCTTCCTCACTAAATATTGAAGGGGCAACCATCTATAGTGCGATTATCCTTGCTCTTGGTATTGGCATTCAAAACTTTCCCGAAGGGATGGCTGTAAGTCTACCACTTGTAAGTGATGGCATGAAAAAATCAAAAGCCTTCTTTTATGGTCAAGCAAGTGGCATTGTCGAACCCCTCTCCGCAATCCTTGGTTTAATTCTTGTAACATTTGTTAGAAAGATTCTTCCTTTCGTTTTAGCATCCGCTGCTGGAGCAATGATTTATGTGGTAGTTGAAGAGTTAATTCCCTCTGGTAAAAACAATACGGAATCCAAATTAGGAACTATTGGCGCCATCATTGGGTTTATGATTATGATGATTCTTGACCTTAGTTTATCGTAAAAAAAAAGGAATGACCTAATCATTCTCTTTTTTTTGTTCTTTATTAAAAAAATCTCTAACCATTGTTTGATAAATATTTCCTCTTAATTCAAACGAAGAAAACTGGTCTAGACTACTTGCACCTGGAGAAAATAAAACTAAATCCTTACTTTTTAAATCTTTAAAAACTGAGGACATAACCATTTCTAAATTATCAAATACTTTAATTCTTACAACATCTTTAAATAACAAATAGACTTTATCTTTAATTTCCCCATAAAGATATAATGTTTTAACTTTTTTTAAAAAAGGTAATAACTCTCTATATTCTTCTAAGGTATCTTTCCCACCCATGATTAGGAGCGTTTGAAAATCAGGAAACAAGATATTTGTCTCTTTAAGCGCTCCAAGAAGGGCGTGTACACTGGTTGATTTAGCATCATCAATAAAGATATAATCAGAAGTTTCTTTAATTATTTCAAAGCGATGACTTAAAGGAATAAAATTTTTAATGGTCATTTCCATTATTTTTAAATCAATTTGATAGATTATGCCTACCATAATCATCATTAAAATATCTTCTAAAAGATGAGTGTTATCAATAAAAGAAAGATCGAGTAATTCTTTATTTTGATAATATACTTTTTTATCTTTTAAATAAAGATTAGCATTCTCATCATCACTTGAAAAAGTAAAAACATCTACCTTATTTATATTATATTTATCAATTAAATCTAGTCCATATAAAGATATGATGACATCACCTTTTTTCATATTTTTAATAGCTTTTAATTTACTATCTAAATAATCCTGAGCACTTTCATGATAATCTAAATGATGAGGTGAAAGATTAGTAATAATATAGATATGAGGATGAACAATCGTAGTATCCCTTAACATAAAGCTTGATGCTTCTATTACCACTCCTTTTACTTCATCTAATCGCACCTCAAATAAAGCGCGATCACTATTTCCTCCATAATCATAGTTTAAAGATTTTAACATTTCATAAATTAATTTTACAGTTGTCGTTTTCCCATTAGTCCCTGTTACAACAATATAATCAAGATTCGGATAAAACTTAAAACATTCTTCTAAATAAGTTACTACTTTTATCTTTTGATCCTTAAAAAAATGATACTTTGAGGTCTTAGGATAAATCCCCGGGGCCTTTACTACATATGAGATATTACTTAAATCTAATTTTTCTACTTCATCTTCTTCATGGAGAAATGCGTAAGCTAGATGATTCTTATCATAAAACTTTGTTAATGAAAGATTACTTCTTCCCTCACCATATACAATTATTTTTTTATCCATCTAACTTTACCCCAATCATAATGCCAATGATACACATAATCAAATTAAAAGTTGAAAAAAGAAAAACAATCTGATATTCAGAAAAATTAATTAATTCAAAGTGATGGTGAAGAGGTGTCATCTTAAAGATTCGCTCGCCCTTTGTACGTTTAAAAAACCATACTTGAAGAATGACGGATAAAATCTCAATGATGTAGATAGCACCAAAAAATATAATCAACATTTCCATCTTTAAATAAATTAAAATGCTACACATAAGGCCCCCGATTGCGAGAGAACCGGTATCTCCCATAAATAATTTAGCTTTATTATAGTTAAAAATAAGAAAGCCACATAAACTAAAAGATAATACCAAGCATAAAAAACATACACTCATTTCATTCTTTAAATAAGCTAAGATTCCGATACTTAAAAAACTAGTAAGACTACTACTTCCAAGAAGACCATCTAAACCATCTGTAAAGTTAGTCGCATTGGTAATAAACGTCATCAAAAGTATAATGAAAACCCCATATAAAAAGCCAAGTTCAACTGAAGTTCCAAAAAAAGATAAAGTATTATCAAAATTTAAAGTTAAAACTAGAAAATAAAAGATACCACTAACCAAGATTTCCAAAAGGAATTTTTGTTTTACGGATAATCCTTCATTCTCATGATGTTTGATACTTAATAAATCATCAATTAAACCAATAATTCCATAAGATACAAAAGGAAAAAGTAATAACAAATCACTAAAATTAAATGTTAACCTAAAAAGAATTTTCCCTGTTATATACAAAATAAGCGTTCCAATAATGATGATGATTCCCCCCATTGTTGGGGTACCAGCTTTCTTCTGATGTCTTTTTGGTCCTTCTTCTCTAATGGATTGTCTGATATTACTTCTTTTGATGATTTTTAAAAAGATTTGGTAAAGAAAGATGTTAAAAAGAAACCCTAAAATGAGGAAAGGTATTAACCATTGTTCATTCATTTTCAATGCTCCTTAAAACATCTAAATCACAGTAAGGGATAACCTCTTTATTTTTAGTAATTATTCCTTCTTCATTTCCTTTACCAAGAATTAAAATAATATCTTCTTTATTACTTTCATCAATTGCTTTTTTAATCGCTTCTTCACGATTTATGACTATTTTATAATTTTTTGCTTTTAAGTCTTTTACCATATCATTGATGATTACATAAGGATCTTCATCACGCGGATTGTCCATGGTAAAGATTGCCATCTCACTATATTTAGTTGTTAAATATCCAAAGAGGGGACGCTTAGTGACATCACGATTACCACCACAACCAATAACGGTAATTATTCTTCGGTTGCCTTTAATTTTATTTAGATAAACTAAGACATTTTCAACAGCTTTAATAGTATGAGCATAATCAATAATGAAGTTTCTTTCCTTAATATTATAAGTATTCATTCTACCAGGAATGATAATTTTGGTATTATTAATGAAATTAATAAAATCTTTTACTTCAAACTTTAAGTTTTTGATAATCATTAAACTATTCAAAATATTATAAATATTAAATTCTCCACATAGATTAGTTGTTACAAAATAGTTAACATTATCAATTTTCAAAAGAAATGATGATTCATTAACATCTAAACATTGATTTTCAACTTTCATGTTTTCATTATCAAGTCCAAAATAGTCAATTTCATGTAAAGTTATGGTATTAAAATATGAAGTCGCATTATCATCACTATTTAGGATTACCTTTTTATACTCAGACTTTTCATTCAAATGGTTTAATAAAGTTCCCTTAACAATTCGGTATTCTGTTAATGAATGATGATAATCCAAATGTTCTAAACTAAGATTAGTAATCGTTAAAATGTCAAACTCAAGCCCTAATGTTCGGTGTTCCATGATACCTTGAGATGATACTTCCATAATTAAATAGTCATAATCATAGTTTTTAACTTTTAGTAATTTATAAAGTCTCGATAAACTAATCGTCGTATTACTGGTTTTAATGATTTCTTCTTTCATTTGGTAGTAGGAATAGATATGATGCGTTCCCACATATAAAAGATCATAGTTTTTAGCTTTTAGAAATTCATAGGTTAAATAAGAAACTGATGTTTTCCCTGAGGTTCCACTAATTCCAATCATAATTGGCTTTTTTTCATAACTATTTAATTCTTCTTTTAGAATTCTTGATAAATCAACAACTGGTGAATCAACAAAAACATAGTTTATCCCTTTTTTTCTATTAACTTTTAGATTTTTCTTTAAAATAATGGTTTTCGCTCCTAGTTTACAAGCATTATCAATATAGTTTTTATTAAAACCTTTTAAGTTATCAAGACAAACAAAAACTCCACCATCAATCATATCTTTATCATAATCAGATATTACCTTAATTTCATGATTTCTTTTTACCATCTTTTGAGGATGATATTTTTTTAAATAATCATTTATCTTCATCTTTACCCCCTAGGTGTATAAAATTACATAGCCACCTTCAATAATCTTTTCCCCTGCTTCTGGTACTTGAGCTCTTACAGTTAGGCCATTACCATAAACGATAAACTTGTAGTTTTCAGTTGGTCTTACCTTCCCTACCGACATTCCCACATAGTCATCAACGGTATAAATGTTTTTATCTATCCAGTATCTTGGTACTAAAGGGATACCATCTTTTCTCTTTTCAATATTTAAAATGGTAAAACTTTCGACGATTACTTCTTTAACCATCGGAGCAACAACGACGCCTCCATATTGGATGGTATTGACTGGTTCATCAACGGTAATCATTAACGCAATCGATGGGTCATCAGCAGGAGCAATCCCTAAGAAAGACAAAATATATTTTCCAGGGATGTATCTTCCATTTTCAGCCTTTTGGGCCGTACCAGTTTTACCCATTAACCTGATTCCTTCTGCGTAGCCACCCCGGCCTGTACCTTTTGCGACCACAGATTCTAATGATTCCCTCATTAAATTAGAAGTTTTTTCACTGATGACTTGTCTTTTTACAACCGGATTTTTAACAACTAATTCTTTATCGCTATTAACTATTTTTTTCAAAATATAAGGAGTCATTAAATTACCCCCATTAACCGCGGCTGAGGCTCCGGTCACTAGTTGAATCATTGTTACCGAGTTACCTTGACCAAATGCTGAGGTTGCAAGTTCAACATTTCCAATTTTTTCTTCCTTAAAGATAATCCCTTTACTTTCGCCAACAAGGTCAATCCCGGTCTTTTCACCAAAGCCAAACGCTCTTAAATATTTAAAAAATCTTTCTTTACCAAGTTTAAGACCAATCGAGACAAATCCCGGGTTACATGAGTTTTGAAGAACCTCAAGGTATGTTTCTTTCCCATGGCCTCCCCTTTTCCAATCACGAAGTCTCGCTCCATCAACAATGGCATAACCTGGATCATAAAAAGGATCATCAAGCTTAAAGACTTCTTCTTCAAGTCCCATTGCGAAAGAACAAATCTTAAAGGTACTACCTGGTTCATAACACTTCCAAATAGGGAGATTTCGATTGTATAATTCACTACTATAATCTTGGTAATGGCTTGGATTGTATGTTGGCCTTGATGCCATTGCAATTACTTCCCCAGTCTTGGGGTTAAGTGCAATCCCAGACATTTCTTTGGCGTTATATTTAACCATCGCATTATCTAATACGCGCTCTAAGGTCAGTTGAACATCAAGGTCAATCGTTAAATAAACATCAGACCCTGGAGTTGCCTTTTCATAAAGCGATGATAAATTAAAAATTTCATCCCCATGAGCATCCGTAAAAATCTGGAGGGCACCACTTTCCCCTTGTAAGTACTCATCGTACATCGCTTCAATCCCGGTCAATCCTTGAGAGTCTATCCCCGTAATCCCAACAACCTGGGATAAAACATGTTCATACGGATAATACCTAGTGGTATCACCAACCACATAAATTCCTCGTAAATTCTCATCACTAATTTTTAAGGAATCTTCCACACTAATTTTTTGGGCTTCAGGTTTAAGGATTTCCACCGATACATTTTTAGTCAGATGTTTTAGAATTTTTTCTTTATCACATTTTAAGATATCAGCGATAATACTTGCGGTTTTATCCTTGTTTGTAATTTGCTTAGGGATGGCCACCACCGTTGGGGTAAGGTAAGTACCAACAATTAACTTACCATTACGATCATAGATGTTTCCTCTTGCTCCTTTAATGGGAGCTGATCTTGTCCAAAGGTCAATTGCTAAATTATAATATTCATTACTTTTAATAATCTTTACATAAGTTAATTTACAGATAATACTTAAAAAAGCAATCAACATAATTATATAAATAACTAAAATTCTTTTTCGATATATTTTCATTTTTTCTACCCATTAAACTATATGATAATAACTAAGCTTTTATACAAAATAATACCAATACAAAATAAAAAACCACTTCTTTCGAAGTGATTTTATTCATTATCGCCTAATAACCAGTCTAAGACATTAATTCTTCTAATTCCATTGTAATCAGCCTCAGGATCATCATCTAAGGTTAAAATTAATTTAGGATAATGATCACTAATACTTTGAAGAGGAGTTAATTCTCTTTCAAGAGTTGATTCATCTCTTACGGTTGCGGCTACTTGATAGTAGGTAATTCTTTTTTCATTCATCGCTACAAAGTCAACTTCTTTATCATCAAGTTTTCCCACATAGACTTTATAACCTCTTCTTAATAATTCCAGATAAACAACATTTTCTAAAATATGACCAACATCAAAAGTACGACTACCAAGAAACATATAACGCATACCAATATCAACTACATAGTATTTTTCAAGGGTTTTTAGATATTCTTTTCTTTTAATGTTGTAACGCTCAGCTTTATATAGAATAAAACTTTCAGTTAATGATGTTATAAGTCTTTCCACCGTTTTAACATCTATCTTTCGTCCATCGCTAGTCATTGTATCAGCGATTTTTTTAATGGAAAGGGGATTACCAATATTATCAAACATAAACCTTGTTACACTCTCAAGAGTAGAAACATCTGTAAGCTTTTTACGATTAGCAATATCTTTAACAACAATACTATTATAAATACCATCAAGATAGGCTTTAATTTCCCTAGGATGATCTCTTAATTCAAGTGTATATGGAAATGAACTATTTTCAAGATAATCCATATACTTTCTTGAAAGTTCATTTTATACTAATTACAAAATATCATTAAATAAAAAACAAGTATATGAGTAGGTTTTTTTTCCATTTTAGTATATAATAAATATAAGAAAGGAATGATATTATGATCTATACAATTAAAAATGACAATCTTGAACTAGTAGTATCAAATCATGGAGCTGAGGTTAAAGCCTTACGCTTTAAAGGAGTAAACCGCCTACATGACTCAAACCCAGAATATTGGAATCGTAGTGCTCCTCTTTTATTTCCTTGTATTGGTACAATTCTAAATAAAGAAACAATAATCAATGGTGTTAAATATCCATTAACTAAACATGGTTTTATTCGTGATTTTGATTTTGAACTTTTAAGTTTAGAAAATACATCTATTGCTTTTATCTTTAAAAGTAATCATGATACCCTATCTTTATATCCATTTGAATTCCAAATGGAAGTATCCTATGAACTAAAAAATGATAAAGTAATCAGTAATGTTAAAATCACTAACCTTTCAAATAAAATAATGCCATACAATTTTGGTCTACATCCTGCTTTTAAAACCCCTATCACAGAGGATGAAAAGTTTGAAGATTATGAAATAGTCATTCAAACGCCAAAAAAACAACCTGTATATAAGGTTGAACTATCTGATGGTACAATAAACTTTAATGAAATAGTTAGAACAATTGATTTTAGTAAACCTCTTATGTTAAATCATGAAGATTATAGCGGTGATGCTTTAGTCTTTGATAACATTGATTTTAGTGAAGTTTTGCTACAAGATAAAGAACAAAAGCATGGAGTAATCTTCCGCTTTCCTAACTTCCCAATGCTTGGCATTTGGACTCCATATCCTAAGAAAGCTCCATTCATTTGTTTAGAACCATGGATTGGATGTGCTGATCCTACTAACCATGACCAAGAATTTGAACATAAAAAGCATGTTCAACATTTAAAGGTTGGGGAAACAAAAACTATTACCTATGAGTGGGAATTCTTTTAATTATCAATAACAATAAAAAAAGGAATACGTATTTGATATCAAAATGCGTATTCCTATTTTATTTTTAATTTAGCTTTTAGACGTTTACTAGCATTAAAACGAATTTTGTAATTACCTTCAACATAGATTTTATCTCCGGTTGCGGGATTAATGCCATTATAACCATCTTGATAATACTTTTCAAATGTTCCAAAACCGCTAATTACAACTTTATCTTCTTCGGCTAAGGCTTCAATGATATAGTCAAATGTTTGATTAATTATTGATTCAATATCTACATAGTTAAAATCATTAGCCTTGTGAATGGCTTTGATTAACTCACTTTTTGTCATTTTCATCACCCAAAAATATTCTACTATGTTTTTAGTAAAAATTCAAGGATTTTGCTTATTTTACTTAAGTTTTTTAATGTTTTTTATAGAACAATAGCGATTACTCCGCCTTTACTTTGGTTTACAACCTTGGTAATACCATCATTATATTTAGTTAAGACAGTCTCAGGAATTTGGTTAACCTTAATCTTAATACCATCAGAAATGACATCACAAAGTTTACGGCCAAAGATTTCACTGTTCCAAAGTTTCTCAGGATCATTCTTGAAATCTTCAATCATGTGATCAACTAATACTTGTGATTGCTCTGCACTACCGATAATTGGTTCAAACACCGAGTCTACGCTTAAACGATTGATCAAAAGGATATTCGCGGTTGCGGCTATCTTAATACCATATCTTCCACCTTGTTTAGTGGTAACTGGCTCATGAAGTTTAATCTCTGATAGTGGAGGTAACACTAAGTCATAACCTACTTGATATACTTTTTCTAAGTTTCCAACAACATCATACACCTTTTTAGCGTGTTTTAGTTCTTGTAAAGTATGGATGAATGCTCCTTTATCATCGATCTTTTCCCCAAGGATTTCTTCAATAATGTTTTTATAGATTGAATCATCTACTCCAAGATCGAAATCAACAACTCCGGTTCCTGCATCAATGTTTAAAATATCAACATGAGTTAAATACTCACATTCTTCTAGTTTAGATTGAATAACAAAAACATCCTTCATCTTTCGGTAATCACCAGTGATACTACCAACAAGAGTGGTAAATTCTTTCTTAAATGGAACTTCATCATCTAATTCTTTAATCCAACTTGGAATTTCAAGATTTAATTCGGAAATATCAAATTCACTTAAAGCTTTCTTTAAGATAGCATCCGTATCTTCATTAGTCATCTTGGTTACATCAACACTTATAACTGATACACCATATTTTTCTTCTAGTTTTTTAACTAAATCAAGGGTTTCATCAGCATTTGGTTTTACACTATTTAATACCATTACAAAAGGTTTATTTAATTCCTTTAATTCTTTAACTAGTTGTTCTTCAATCTTTTCATAATCTTCACGACTAAATTCACCAAAACTACCATCACTAGTAATTAAAACCCCAATATTAGAATGAGATTCAATTACCTTTCTTGTTCCTACTCCTGCCGCATCTCCAAATGGGATTGGCTCCGCGAACCATGGAGTTTGAACAAGTCTAGTTGTACCATCTTCATTTAAATATCCTTTCGCACTATCCATAATGTAACCAACACAATCAACTAAACGAATATTGACATTTAAATTATCTTCAATCGTGATTGTCATATTATTTGTTGGTACAAACTTAGGCTCAACAGTCATAATGGTCTTTCCCTCACCACTTTGAGGAAGTTCATCTACAACCTTATGGTATGTGGTTTCATCCGTAATATATGGTAAAACTTTTACTTCCATAAAACGTCTAATAAAACTGCTTTTACCACTTCTTACCGGACCAACAACTCCTAAATACATTTCCCCGCCTGTACGGGTTACTACTTCTTTTATTATATTTTCACTCATATATCTATTCTCCTTCATCTAAATGTATGAAGAAAGTTTATAAATTATGACTAAATAAAAACACAAAATGTACTCTACATTACTATAGAGTACATTTTATTTTAAAGACTATTCTTCTTTTTTATAGCCCCAGATTACATTTAAGTCACCACGACATTTCCATTCAACATCCCATCCTTCAGGACGTGATTCGTCCTCAGCTTTAATGCTAAGTGAATAATCAAATACATTTACACCAATAAATTCAATTCCTGTAGGAAGGAAAACTGTTTGAAGGTTAGAACAATTAAAGAAAGCATTTAGTAATATATTTTTAACTCCCTTATTTATAGTTAGTGTAGTTAAATTTGTACAATCAGCAAAAGCACCTTGTCCTATTGTATTTACAGACCCAGGAATATTAATACTTTTAATACCACTACTACTAAATGCAAATTGAGATATTTCTTGTAATGTATTTGGAAGATTAACTTCTCTTAAATTAGTACATCCATTAAATGCATAGAAACCAATCGATGTAATTCCTTCTGGAATAGTAATCTTTGTTAATATTTTTGGTGAACCAAGATTATAAATGCTTGTAACATTATATGAAGTACCATTAAATTCAATACTTTTTGGAATACTAGGATCATCTACTTTAATCTTATAAATTACTGCACTATTTCCTTGAATAAAATAATCAATGTTTTCAGTTTCAACAAAACCTTGTACATCAAAGACAAATTGACCAACAAAATTAATATCTTCACTTATATACTCAGACCAACTTTCTAATTTATGAATTGCACCAAAGTAGAATCTTCCTACACGAGATAACTCATCCTCTTGTGGTTCTAATATTTCAACAGTTTTTGAAATATAGAGTGAATCAATATGTGAAGTAATACTATTTGCCTTAATAGTTGTAACTGGATATTCATTACCATCATATAATACTTTTTCAGGTATTCTAACATTAGTACCTTCAATACTTGTTACTTCCGCATGACTTGTAGTAATAATATAAGTTACTCCATCTTGAGTAAGCGTACCAACATATCCCCAGATTACATTATCATAAGCACCAGAGTTCCAATTGCTGTCCCAACCACTAGGACAGGATTCTTCTTCTACAAAGATTAATGCAGTAGAATCAAAGACGCTGTTACCAATGTTTTCTATTTCCTTTGGAAGATAAACTTCTTTCAAATTATTACAACCATAAAATGCACCAGTTTTGATTGTTTTTATTCCATTATGAAGAATAATTTTCTCAAGAGCATTACATCCATTAAAAGTACCTTCACCTATTTCTTGTAATGTATTTGGAAAATTAACTTCTTTCAAATTAATACAATCATTAAATGTATAATCATTAATTATTTCTATTCCATTAGGGAGAATAATTCTTTCAAGTACTTTGCATCCAATAAATACATTGGAACCTATACGTTTTAATGAGTTTGGAAGATTAACTTCTTTTAAATTAGTGCAACCATAAAATGTATAGTCATTAATTGTTTCTATTTCATTAGGAAGAATAATTTTTTCAAGAGCATTACATCCATTAAAAGCGTTGGAACCTATATATTTTAATGAGTTTGGAAGATTAACTTCTTTCAAATTAGTACAACCATTAAATGCATAATCATTAATTGTTTTTATTCCATTAGTAATAATTATAGAAGTCAAATCCTTAGGTGAACCTAGATTGCAAATAGTTGTTACATTATAAGAAATACCATTGTATAATACTGTTTCTGGAACTATAACATCTTTGCCTTCAATACTTGTCACTTCTGCATGATCAGTTTTGATTAAATATGTAATACCATCTTGAGTAAGCGTACCAACATATCCCCAAATAATATTATTACCATAAGCGAAATTATCATTCCAACCATCAGGTTTGCTTTCAACTTCACAATAGATTGTAGCATTTCTATTTGAAAATATCGTATTACCTATTTCTTTCACACTAATTGGAATTAAAACTTCAGTTAAGGCGCAGCCATAGAACGCATTATTGCCTATGCTAGTAATATTGTGATTCAAAATAAGCTTAGTTACATTATTAAAATTATAAAATTGATAATCGTTTATCTTAGTAATTGAATCTGGAATGGTGATTTCTGTAACCTCTTCATATTCATTATTTTCATTTTTCATAAATACTTTAGAGCCATAATTTACTGGAGTTGGTGGATTATCAAAATCTACTAATGTCATTTCTATATGACACCAATCCTCAATTGTGCCATTAAAGTACATATTGTTGATATTATTAGTATTTTTAAAAGCACCATAATCAATTTTTCTTAGTGATCTAGGCAACTTTAAAGTTGTTAATGAACTACAATTTGCAAAAGCATTACTTCCTATTGATGTTATTCCTTCATCAATTGTAACATCTGTAAGTGTTGAAATACCATTAAATACATGACTTGGGATTTCAGCATCTCCATTGATTGTTAAATTAGTAAAGTTTGATGGAACATAGTATCCACCAGTAGAATATGAATTATCATATTCTATTCTACCAAACAAAGATTTAGCATTTCCAAATATACTTATATTGTTAATTACAAGTTCTTCAAGATTTGAACAACCAGATAATATAGATCCACCAATAACAATAAGGGATTCAGCTAGTTCTACTGACTTGATTGTTTTATTATTTAAGAAAGCTAAGTCATCAATAGCGATAACTGGTAAGCCATCAATTACTGATGGAATTACTAAATTTTCATTTTCGCCTTTATAACCTGTTATGACAATATAACTATTATCAATAATTGAATAAATTAAACCATTATATTCTTTTACTTCTTTTTCTTTAAAGTTCCAACCAAGCGTGTTTTCCTTAAAGTCTTTAGAATTAAATAGTTCATTTGTTATTACCATATCATTTTCTATTTTTTCATTATTTAAATATAAATGGTCAACAATATAACCTTCATATTTGAATACTCCACTTAAATCATTGCTATCATACTTGTAATTTAAATAACCAGATATTAGAACATTTTCAATAGTTGAATAAGGGTTTTTATCAATTATCTTAAATGGATAGTTCTTAGCATCTGGACTAGTGGTGTCAATACATGTTGTATCAACATCTACATATAGATCTTTAAAATAAACATTTTTAAAGGTTGCATCTTGTAGTGCTAAAATATTGGTGATAAGATCATAAGATTCATTATGTTTTACATCCCATTTATCTTCATGGACATAAGTAAGATTACTAATGGTATGACCTTTGCCATCAAAATATCCTTTAAAAAGGTAAGGATTCCAAGAATAACCAGTCATATCAAGATCATTTACAAGTTCATAAATAGAGTTTTCATCCATATTCATAAACTCTTCTGGAGTAGTTATTTGATGAACAGATAATGAGAAAGTAAATTGATCAACATAAAATGGTTTAAAGGTAAATACATATTTAGAAGTATAGTTTCTTACACATTCATTACCTGTTTCATCAATATACTTAACATGATGTATTTTTATGTATGTTGATTCATAGAAATTAGCCATTATATATAAATGATTATTATCAATAGCTTGTAGATTTGAATTAGTTATTAAATTACCCTTCAAGTAATAAGCTATTTCTTTTATTACATAACTCTTTGGATTATCAATTTTTAAGATGTATCCAAGAGTAAATCCGTCTTTATCAAAGTTTGTTCCATTTACAAGGGAAATGTCAATGATATCAAGTCTTGAGAAGATTTCTATATTTAAATTGTTTAAGCCTTCTACTTCTTGTTCGACAGTTACGCCATTGATTACATAACCCATTCTTTCAACTTTGACATTCATTTGACCACTCATTTGTGGAGCTTTCATAATGATAATAACATTATTAAGACTATCACCACCAAGGATGTTGTATTTTTCACTATTGATGATTAGGTAACTTACTTTGATGTTACTCTTATTATCAAGATAAAATTTAATGTTTACATCTTCATTAGTTTTTGGAGAAGTTTCATTTAAGACTTCAAGTTTAGAAATACTAATGTTATAAGCAAGAGTTGAATAAACATAGTCAATCGTTGTTGTTAGATCATCAGAATTTTCGTTTAAGTTGTATGTGTAACTTAATCTAAATGTATAAAGGGTATTAGATTCAAGTTCATTGATGATGTTTTCATCAAATTCAGTAATTGTTTTAATTAAGATATCACCATTATAAACATCAAGTTTAACTTGATTGATGATTTGGTCATTATCAACGGTAATTAGCTTATAATTTATGCTTTCCGCATTCGATGTGAAACTCATACTGATGACAGGAACCATTAAAGCAAGAGTCTTGGTAGTTGCTTCATATTCAAAGGTTTGAACACCTAAGTCGTCATTAAAGTCTTTTTCAACAACGTAAATAACACGATAAGTTGTGTTACTAAATAAATCGGTAAATTCCTTTTCAGTTAAATCTTTAGTTGCTTTAATTAATTTATTACCAAGATATAGTTTAATCTCAACAATCTTTGATATTCCATCAACATCAACTAAAGTATGTTTATAGTTAATTTCTTTCTTTAAGGCCTCAAGTTTGATGTCAAGTTCAATATCTTCTAAGGCTTTAGTCTTAATTTCTTTGGTGTAGGTTTCTTCTTGGATATCTCTACCATCATGATAGTCATTAAGAAGGGTGATTACTAATTTGTAAGTATTGTTACTTAAAAGATTAGTATATAAGTTATCCGTACCTTCAACTTCCTTATTATTATAGTATAACTTAATAGCCTTTAAAGTACTGATATTATCGCTATCTGTTATTTTATAACTATAATTAATCGTTGTTTTGGTACTATCTAAGGTTATATCAATGCTTGGTTTTTCCATCGCAAGGGTTCTAACATATTCTTGATAGCTTACTTCTTCTTCACCATTATTTAAGTCTTTAATAAATCTAACGACTACTAAATAACGATTATTGGAAAGTAATTTACTAAATGAAACATCATTAAGAGAAGTTACGGTCTTAACAACAACATTATTAAGAAGGATATCAACTTGTTTAAAGCTTAAAGCCCCATCAATGTCGTTGATTGAATGATTAATGCCAAAGCCATCTTTCGTAATATTGTTAAAGGATAATTCATAAGATGGGTCTTCTTTTAAAGTCTTAAACTTATATTCTTCATTTAATTCACGACTTCCATATCCATCATCAAAGTCATAAACATAGTTAATTCTAATAGTGTAGTTAGTGTTAGATTTTAAGTTTTCAAGTTTGGTTTCACTTTCACTTAATTTTCTAACAAAAGTTAAGCCTTCATATAAGGCAATTAAGTTAATTCTTCCCGTTACGTTATTATCAGAGATTAATAAATTATATTCTAGACTATCTTTAGAAACATAATAAGGAGTGAAAATCATTGTTGGAACTTGTTTAGTACTTCTTATTACATATTCATAAGTCTTGTTTTGAACACCCGTACCATCATCTAGATCATAGAAGTATTCAACAACAATAGTATATTCAATGTTAGAACTTACATTATAGTTAAATTCTAAAGAATCAAGAGTTGTTTCTAGTAAATTATCATTTTGATATAGTTTAATATCAATGATATTAAATACATTATCTGGGTCAGAAACATTGACTTTACCTTTTATTTCTTTATCGGTAACGCTATCAATTTTAATACCAATAACTGGTAATGATTTATTTAAAGTTTTAATTGTTTTAGAAATAATTGATGTTGTTCTACCGTTTCCTTCATTTAAATCATAGGAGTAAGTAACTCTTATTTCATATGTTGTATTAGAATATAGATTTGAAAATACTGAGTTTAAAACATCGCTTGATAAGATTTCAACATTATCTTTAAATAATTTAATACTTTCAATCTTTAAAGTATTTTCAATATCGGTATAAGATACTTCATAACTAATATTATTCTTATTAGATATGAATGTAACATCAACGGTTGGAACAAGCTTAGATGTTGTAATTATATCTGATGTTAATACCATCTCATCTTGGCCATTATTTAAATCATACACGTAATAAAGTTTAATAGTGTAAGTTGTGTTACTTAAAAGATTAGTAAAAATGTAATCTTCAGTTTTAGTATCAACTAAGATATTATTTCTATAAAGTTCAACACATCTAATCATTCCGGCTTTGTCAATGTCTTTAATAACTGGTTTAACACTAATTTCTGTTTTCGATGGTTCAAGTTTTAATGAAACATCTGGAGTTTCTTTTAAAGTTTTGAAATCAATTTCTTTTTTTATTTCATTTGCTCCTGCACCATCACTTAAATCATAACCATATACTAATACTACTTTATATTCAGAATTTGAAGTAAGACCAGTAATATTGTAATCAGTTAGACTTAAATTTTTAATTAAAGTTGCTCCCTTATAAAGGAGAATTTCCTTGATACTTCCAGTTTGGTTAATATCATAAACATTTACCATTAATAATGCTGATGTAGATTTAACATCAGTTATATTTAATGAAACTTTTGGTGTATCTTTAAGGGTAGACACTTCAATAACTCTTGTAACTTTGTTTTCACCATTACCATCATTTAAATCATAAGCGTAAGTTAATTCAATTTGATATGTAGTATTTGAATTAATTGCATTAATTAAGCAATTGTAATTTTCATCCATACTAACTTGAGCAGTTATTGAATTAAGTACATGAGGGTTGGATATTTTAATAATATTATCTATATCTGTAACCATTTGAGAAATACTGATTTGATTAATTGAAGATGTTGTAACAATATCTACTTTTGGTACTTCAAGAGCAACTGTCTTGATGTTTCTTTTTACAGTAATGGTTTGTTCATTTTTTCCATCAAGTAAATCATATAAATATACCACTTCAAGGGTGTAATTATTGTTTGACAATAATTCATTGAAAACATCTTCTTCATTTTCTGATTTCTTGATTAGTAAATCATTTAAGTATAGATTGAATTGTTTTTTGGTTACTACATTGTCAATATCACTTGAGGTTACTTTATAGGAAATTGAATATTTATCTGAAGTAAGAGATTCAATTTCAAAGGTTGGTCGATTATTTTCAAGGGTTTTGTATTCTAAGGTGTAGGTGTTCTTTCTGGTTGCCCCTTCAAATTCATAACTATATACGACTTGAACTGTATAGTTTGTATTAGTTAGTAAGTTTTCAAAAACAACATTATCGATATTGTTAATGGTTCTAACAATTTCCTCACCAATTAGCAAGTTAATTTCATTAATAGTAGCTTTGTTACTTTCTTCTTTAATACTTAAGCTAATTGAATTTTTAGTACATGTAGCATCTTCAACAATGAAACCATCAAGGGAAGTAAATTTCTTTGAACCTAGGTTTACTGCTTGCTTTCCTTTTCCAGAGAAGTCATCATAAATACCAATTATCATGTATTCATAGTTTGATCCCATTTGAAGATTATCATAAGAAATATTGTTTAGTCCTACTTGTAAGAGCGTGTTATAAACAATGTTAGTACCATCATACAAGAAAAAGTACATTCCATTTTGGGTATTCATTAAGTTATTATCATCTTTTAGTTCAATGATTGATGAATAAGAGGTAGAAGTGATAGCTTCTTCAATGACGGTTGCAGTTGGGAGGACATCATATTTGATACCAGCTTTGACAGTTCGTTTACCATCCATTCTGACATCTTTGATTTCCGTTTTATCAACATACTTTATCGCATCAATGGTATATTCTTTTAAGCCAGGTTTCATCCCCGCATCAACTTCAATGATTAATTCGGTTGAATTTGAGCCTTCTTTAAATTCATAAGATTGATATTTTCTTTCATTCAAGGTAAATGATAAAATTTCGTATTCAGTTGGATTGTATAGGTGAACAACAATGTTAAACTTTTCACCTTTTTTTGCGTAGTATTCAACTCTTTCGGTAGTAATGACATCAAGGAAATCATCGATAGCATCTTTAATTCCGACAGAATTATTGACATCATTGGCTCTTCTGATTTTTTCTTTGACATCACTTGCTTGTTCAATCGACATGCCTTGATAAACAGGTGTAATTTCTTCAACGATCTTTTCCCATTTAGCAGTCAAAGTGATATCTTTCTTGACGGTATCAATATTGAAACGCCATTTATCTTCTCCTAAGTACCATCCAAGAAGGCGGTAACCTTCAACTTCATTTATGGTAGGGGTTTCTAGGAAACAGCCTTCTTTTACTTTAATTTCTTTGATTTCTTCATCAAAACTAATAAATTTAACGGTATAAACTTCATCTTCTTTTGGTCTTTCTTTAATAACACCAAGATTTTTGATTGTTCCATCGGTTAATGAAATAAGAAGTTCGCCTTCATCATTGATGGTAACATCTTTTATACCGATACCATCAATACCGTTTTTTCCCGCAATCTTACCTAAATTGATGACAACATCATCCGTATAAGTTAGGATTAACTCGCCATAGTCATTTACAACCATTGATTTAACGCCTACCCCATTGGTTCCTGAGGTACCTAGAATCCTTCCTAAGTTTTTAGTCGTATCATCGGTAAAGGTTACAATTAGTTCTCCAGAATCATTGATTTCAACATTTTTAATTCCTAGTCCATCAGTTCCTTTAACACGACCAAGGTTGATTACTTCACCCGTTGATAAAGTAATGATAAGTTCGCCTAAGGTATTGATTTCAACTTTTTCAATGGAAGTTCCATCAATTCCTTTAATTGTTTCAAGCCACTCTTCATAAGTTCCGGGATATCCAGAATCTTTGGCGAGGGTATAGATTTTATATTGTTCAGTTTTTGTTATATCATTATTCTTTTTCTTACATGAGACAGTCGTAAAAGATAAGAAAAGAATCAAGATAACTATTAATATTAAATGTTTATTCTTTTTCATCGATTTTCTCCTTTTATAATTTAACAAAATGTTAAAAATCCATAATTTTTTATTCTAAAATGTTTGTTCTTTTATAAGGGCATTTCTTATAATACCACAAAATGACATATTTTAAAATAATTATGATTAAAATATTTAAACAAGTTAAAAATGCACCCCATAAAGAATGGAGTGCATTAATCTTTTTTACACTCATCTAAAGCGTTAATGAGTATTTTTATTCAATTGTTATTCTTAATTTATTGTCTGCTGTTGGATGATCTTTAGTAACCTCATGAATACCATTACCATCGTTTAAATCATATTGATAAACAATGACTACCACATATTCACCAAGTTCAAGTCCACTAAATGATAAGTCAGCTGTTGATACTCCTTCATTATTTTGATCTTTCTTGATATTATCTAAATGATCTTTACTTGTTACAAGAATATCATCTTTGTATACTTCTACTCTTAAGACATTTAAGATTAGATCAATATCTGTTAACTTAAACCATAATAGAAGCGTATTATTAAATGGAACTCCACTAGTAATTACCGCGGTTGGAATTGTTAACGGAATTGTATGAGCAGTTGTTGATACACTATCATTATGCATTCCAGTGCCATCATTTAAGTCATATTGATAATTAATTCTGATATCATAATCATTATCTGATAGTAAATCACTAAATGAAAGTTGAGATAAATCAGTAATAGTTGTGACTACTTCATTCTTTAAAAGTAAGTCTGCCGATGTAACACTACCAACATTATCAATATCTTCAATGTCATAGTTAAAGGTAATTCCATATTTCGTTGGTGTAACATCCTTATGGGTTATTACCGGTTTTTCTTTTGGTAAGGTTGTAAATTCATGTTCAATCGTTAAGAATTTTTCACCAGTACCATCTAGCAAATCATATTGATATGTTGCGTAGAATTTATATTGATTATTTGATAAAAGATCAGTTAAAGTACGAATATCTTGATCAAATTTATGAGTATCAACTAAGATTTCGGCTTGACCTTCAAGTTTGTAAACTTCAAGTTTAATGATTTTACCGATATCCGTGGTATCCATAATATCATAATTAAATTCAAGTCCATCTTTGGTTGGAGTTGAATCAATTACTTCAACGGTTGGCGTTGGACGTTCTTCCGTCTTAATTTTTGTTTTAATTTCTTTAGCGATAAGCGTTTCTTCATTGTTTTCGGTAATTGTATATTCATAGGTTGCGATTACTTCATATTCTGTATTCGAAAGTAAGTTACTAAAGTCAATTACATCACTGCCTGGTTTAATGGAGTTAACTAAGTCTTCACCTTTATAGATTTCAACCTTAGTTAAATTTCCGGTAAACTTATCAGTTCTTACCAAATTAATATGAGCACTATCATAGTCAGTAGTTATATCCCCAAAATTATAACCTTCATCAGTGGTAAAAGAATAACGATATAAAATATTAGCTTTTTTACCCTCCCCATCAAGTAAATCAAATACTCCAATGATAATGTAGGTGTAGTTACTTCCTAGTCTTAAGTTACTATATGGAATAAGCGTACGACCAATGTTTAGTTTATCTGATCTTAATAAATTTTCATCATTAAATAAGTAAATGTTAATACCACTTTCTGCATCAATAATACCATCTAAATCCTTAATTTCTACACTAATACCATAATTTGTAAGGTCCGCAATGCCACTTAAGTCAGAAACGTTAGGTACATTTTGGTAGGTTACCCCAATCTTGATGGTACGTTCGCCATCAAATCTTACGTCTTTGATTGATTCACCATCTACATACTTGATAGCATCAATTGTGATTTCTTCAATTCCTGAGGTTTCAGAAACTTTAAATTTAACAATGATTTCCGTTGAGTTAGATCCTTCAACAAATTCATATGATTGATACTTATAATTATTTAAAGTAAATGATAGGATTTCAAATGATTTTGGATTATCCACTTTAATGGTTACAAGTATTTCTTCTTTTTGTTGGGCATAACAAGAAATGCCTGGCAAATGAATAATACCAATCTTATCAATTATTTCATCTTCTGATTCTCCCGCAAGCTTTTTCTTCGTCCCACTTAAGTGATGGACAGTTTGAAAGTTACTTGCGACCATTTCTCTATATACTGGTATATTCTTGTAGTTAATTACCGAGATAATTGTAATTACCACAATCAAACAAGTCATTACCGCACTTAATCCCCAAATTATTGGTTTCTTATTTACTTTAAACCAAGATGGTGCTTTTACAACTTTGTTTCTTTTTATTTTAACGATACCCTTGGTTTCTTCGAGTTTGTTATCTGTAACATTAGATAAATCTCGGAGAAAGTCATCTCTCAATTTATCAAACTTATTTCTCATTTTATTGTTCCTCCATGATCATTCTTAGTTTTTCTAAAGATAATTTAAATTTTAGACTAACATACTTTGGAGTTTTATCCATCATTTCAGCGATTTCTTTAAATTTGTATCCGAAAACAATGTTATAAACGATAACATCTTTTTCTTCCTGATCAAAATTTTCTGATAATATTTCATCATATTTCCCCAAGTAGGTTGTACTTACGTCAGGTAGTTCATCAATAATATCATTATTTTTAATGATTCTTTTTTCCTTAACTAAATCTCTTGTACAATAGTTTTTAGCAAGATTCTTAGCAATTGTAAGTATCCAGTATTTAAAGTTTCCCCCGTTATATTGTTCGATCTTATTATATACCGTAAGAAATGTATCTTGTAATAATCTTGATGTCGCATCGTGATTTCTTACAATTTGGTATATAACGTAATAAATTAGGTTTTTGTACTCAGCGTATAAATCTTCAAACGCTTCTTCGTCTTTTTCTTTGATTAAATCAATTTGCTTTTTATTCATAAATTCTCCTCTTTATACGTTAACATTTATAATTTTGTTACCATATTCTACCAAACGATTAGGACATTAAATGTCTCTTTATCAAAAATTTGTATCATTTGTGTAGGATACTAGCTTATAAATTTGTTTAGAACGTAAGTATACTATCTCCTTTCCTGTATAAAAATTGTAAAGATATGAACGAATTTCATTGATGTATCTACTAAATGTTTTATCTTCTAAGTTAAATTTTTGTCTTATTTCGGTAGTGTTTATAAATTTATTGTTTAGTAATTCTTCATAAATATATAGACATACCTGTGTTTTTACTAGTTTCATACTTTCACCTCACACTACATAAGACACATCTGTTTTAAAAAAAAGCAAAATAAAACACCTTTTTTATAAAGGTGTGAGAATAAAAGAAAAAACCCGTATCATAAAGATACGGATTTAGTCGCCTTATTTACTAATTTAGTAGTTTTGCTTGATGCTTTTTGGCTTTCCTTTTGACTTGTTCTTTTAAGTTACAATAAATAGCGTAATCACTAAGTACAACTTCTGAATTAAATGGTAAAATTCCTTTATCAATTCGATTTAATAATACTTGAAGTTCACGTTCAATGATACTTACAAGTTTATCGGAATATCCATAGTCAATTTTATTAAAATCAAATTCATCACGATCAAGGATAATTTTATCTCCACTTGGGAAAACCTTAACATCGAGATCATAGTCTATGTACTTAACACCTTCACTATCCTTTACATAAGGTGAACTCAAATTACAGTAATAATAGATTGCGTTGCCTCTTAACATGCAGATAATGTTAAACCAATAGTTTTTAAAGAAGTAACATACTGCCGGTTCTTTCGTTTTCCATCTTCTACCATCACCATCAATGACATTTGCACGGTCATTAACTATTACTAAAACATCGCTTGTTTGGCGTACTATGTAAGTTGATTGCCATACACGATGAAGAACACCATTATGTTTATAACTAATAATTTCTATTTTGTTATTCACATAATCACTTCTTTCTTAAATCGTAATAATTATACCATTTTTACCATTTTTTTTAAAGCAAAAAGACCAAAAATTTTAAATTGTCACTTATTTATTCTTATAGTGGTCAATTAAATCAATAAGACGGTCATATTCTCTATTTACAAGTACTTCTAGATATTCTTCAAATGGTACTTGAGTCTTATTAACTTTAAATTCTTCTAATAATTCAAAATAGTGAAGCTTATCTTTTGCGGGGATGGAGATTGGTAAATATCCACCTTCAATTAGCATATAGTTTAATACAAGTCTCGCAAGACGACCATTACCATCTAAGAATGGATGTACTTTAGCAAGTTGTAAGTGAGCATATGCTGCTTTTTGAATAGTTGTTCCTTCATAATTTTGAAGGGTGTCATAGTATTTTTTCATACGATCGTATACTTTGATGTAATCACATGGAGTATGGTGTGATCCTTTAATGCTGATGTTAGTATTACGATATAAGCCTCCATTGATAATACCATCAAGTAACATTTCATGTAAGTCTTTAACAAAATCTTCAGTAAATGGTTTTCCATCATGGATATAGTCAAGCATAAATTGATATGTACGGAAATGGTTATAAATACTACGCTTTAATGTTTCATCAATTCTTACTGGATAACCTTTTGTAATAGAAACAACATCTTCAACAGATACAAGGGTAGTACCTTCTATGCATGTGGAGTTTTTGGTATAAACACATGCAAAGTTGTAGTCGTATAATCTAACTTCTTCAGCTGGTACATACTTTAAGTTTTCCTTTACATATAATTTCTTTTCTTCAAGATTCATTTTAGTCACGCTCCTTTTATATAGTATATCATATTTTATTTTTTTTAATGATTAATTGCATTGATTATTTCATCAAAGTCATCATCACTTAGCATTCCTTGATATTTTTCTGTAATTTTACCTTCTATATATAATAAGGTAGTAGGTACTGTCTTGGTTGAAACTCCTAAAGGTAAATTATCAGAAATACTAGTATCAACTTTATAAATATGCATTTCAGGATAATCATCTAATAGTTCTTCAAATTTAAATAGTAGCATCTTACAAATTGGGCACCACTTAGTATAGAAGACAACGATGCCGTTATTAATATTTACTTCCTCTAAAGTTTGTTCATTTAAGTTGATTTCTTTTATTTCATTCATTATCTCACCTACTTTAACTCAATGACTGTTACCCCAAAGCCACCTTCTGTCTCACCACCATAGCGGAACGACTTAATGTGGGGTGAACGTCTGACAAAGGATTGAACGAGCTCACGGATTGCTCCCGTACCATAACCATGAATAATGGTAGCTTGTTTGATTCCAACTAATACTAAATCGTCGATATATTTATCAAGAGCATCTTCAGCCTCGACATATCTTTTACCTCTTAAATCAAGAACTAAAGACACGTTAGCTTTCGAAGTACTAGTACTAATTCGTGATTTTGGTTCACTAACCTTTGGGGTTTTCTTAACTTTACTCAAATCATCGCGACTAACATCAAGTAAGATATTACCGATAGCTACATGGTAGGTACCATTTTTATTTATTTTTTGGACACTGCCATATTGATCGTAAGAATCAATATAAACATCATCACCAACTTCAATAGGTTCATTTGAATTGGTAGTTTTCTTCTTCTTTTCCGTTTTCTTTTTGACATCTAAGTCATTAAGTTTTTTCTTGAGGTCAATTACTTCATGAAGTTTTAAATTCTTGTTGAGGTTTTCTTCAAGAGCTAATATTAAGTCTTGTCCTTCACCTTTGGCTTTTTCAATGATTTTAGTAGCTTCAAGGATAGCCTTATTGATGATTTCTTTTTGCTTTTGATCAATATTGTCAAGTTCGTTATCAAGTTGTTTTTGTTTTGTTTCATTTTCTTGAATTAATGAATTTAATGAGCGTTTTAATTCTTCATTTTCATTAACCATTGCTTCAAGTTTTAAGATTAACTTTCTCGTTTCTGTATCATTAGTTAATGTTAATTCATTAGCATCATCTAAGATTTCTTTCTTTAGGCCTAGTCTTTTAGCAATATATAAAGCATTAGATGATCCACTTACCCCGATTAGTAAATGATAAGTTGGCGATAATGTATTTTGGTCAAATTCCATTGAAGCATTAATAATGCGAGGTTCTTCAAATCCAAAGGCTTTCAAGTCTGAATAATGAGTTGTGGTAATGAAACTAACTTCATTTTTTATTAAATATTTTAAAATTGCTTTAGCAAGATTGGAACCTTCAACCGGGTCAGTGCCGGCACCAATTTCATCAAATAAGACTAAAGATTTAGGAGTAACCTCATTAATGATTTGAACTATGTTGTTCATATGTGATGAAAATGTGGATAAGTTATTCTCAATACTTTGGTCATCACCAATATCACAGAAAACATTATCATAAAGCATAACATCACTTTCCGCATCAGCTGGAATTAATAAACCATATTTAGTCATTAAAACAAGTAAACCAACGGTTTTTAATAAGACGGTCTTACCACCAGTATTCGGACCAGTAATAATAATCCCATCATATTTTGAACTAAAATTAATATTATTAGGAATTACCTTTTTAACCTTTAGTAATGGATGTCTTGCATTAACTAAATTAAGGTTACCATCAAGATTTAAGTGGGGACGTCTTCCTGAGTAAGTACGAGCAAGCGAAGATTTTGCAAAAAGGAGGTCAAGTTCTACTACTTTCTCAAAATATAGTTTTAGTCTTTCTACTTCATTATTTATATAGGAAGAAATCTCTTTTAAGATTTTTTCAATTTCATCATGTTCTTGATGATATAGTTCCATCTTTTCTCGCATTAACTCTTGAACTCCATATGGTTCAATATAGACAGTCTGCATACTTGAACTATAGTCTTGGATGGTACCTTTTACCATATTTTTATATTCAGCTTTAACAGCTAAACAGTAACAATCATTTCGCATTACAATGCTACTTTGAGCTAGTTTTGATGTTTCTCTAACTAAGATTTCTTGGCATCTTGTTTTGATTCTTTGGTCAATCCCTTGAAGTTTATTACGGATTTGTTTAAGGGTTGGACTAGCATTATCTAAAACTTCCCCTGATTCATCGATTGACTTAATGATAATTTGGTCTAGATAATCAATGACATCTATTTCATTGACAATTCTTTCATAGTTATTGCAACTAACTTTCTCATTTAATAAAGCATTAAGTAGTTTCTTATTAGCTTTAATCGTTAGAAATAACCTTTCTGTTTCATAGATTTCACGACCAGATAGTTTAGCTCCCTTTGATGCAAGCATTAAAATGTAATCATAATCAGAACTCATCATAATTGGAGCTCTTTCAAAGCGCATAATAATCTTTAAAGCTTCATCAACATTATCAAGTTCATTATTTAAATATTCGATATCATCACTCTGTTCTAAGTTTTTAACGATATCCCTAGTTTTAGGTAGAATACATTCATGATATAAGGATGTTAATATTTCATTTATTTCTAGTTTTTTAGTACTTAGTAATTTAATATCACTCATGTTTATTCCTTTCTATTGCTAAAAAAACAATTTTATGATATAATTTTCTTGGAGGATACATTTATGCAACAGAATACTAATTCCACTCATAAGATTAAAGCTACAAATGAGCAAATGCAAGAAATGATTGACTTTTATCAAGGTTACCTTGAATATGGAGCATCCAAATATACGATTGCTCGTGCCAAACTTACAAATGTAACCATTACCTTTTATCGCACTAACGTTGTTTTATTCCAAGGTTTAAATGAAGCTAAAGAATACAATCAATGGGCTAAAAAATTTAATCTTCCTATCGATGAAGAAAAAATCATTCCAACTGTTGATTATAGTAATCTTGTTGCGATTGGTACTGATGAAGTAGGAACTGGCGACTTCTTCGGTCCGGTTGTTGTTTGTGCAACATACACCGACCATGAAGCAATGACTAAACTTCGTCATCTTGGCGTTAAAGATTCCAAACTATTAACCGATAGTCAAATGATTCCTTTAGCCATTAAAATTGCGGAAATCATTCCCTACTCAATCGTATTCTTAGATCCAATTAAGATAAATAGTCTTTCTCCAAAATATGATAATCTTAATTTTATTAAAGCTTATCTTCACAATAAAGCTATAAATAGTATACTAAAAAAAATAGGTGATGTAAAGTACGACGCTATATTAATTGACGAGTTTACACCTAAAGAAAAATACCTAAAATACCTTGAACATCAACAAAATGTCGTAACAAATGTTACTACAATTGTCCGTGGTGAGAAGGAGCATATCGGGATTGCGGCTGCCTCAATTATTGCTAGAGCAGCATTCTTACGAGAACTAAAAAAACTAAGTATTGAGTATAAAATGGAACTTTTAAAAGGAGCAGGACCTGAAGTTGACCACGCTGCCATCTCTTTTGTTCGTTCCTATGGCTTTGCAGAACTTAAGAAAGTCGCAAAACTAAAGTATGCTAACTCTCTTCGTGTCATCGATTACTTCAAACATAATCCCCTACCTAAATCAAGACTTGTAGGTATTGAAGATATAAAACAAAAACTAAATATTAAATAAATAAAAAAGCAAAATGCGTTGAAATGAATCAACGCATTTTTTGTTATTAATTACCACTCAACAATATTTCCATCAACATAATGCCAATATTTTACAGTATAATATCCTGTAGGTTGTGTTTCATGATAAATGTACATATTATAAAACCATTTATTCCATGACCAATCTATACTTATTTTACTTTTATCATTATCAGTACCACAATAATATACTTTACAATCTTTATTCATGATTTCTTTTCCAATTTTAATAACTGATTTTGATAACACAAACGTTGTTAAATTAGTGCATTTTATAAATGCCTCTTCTTTTATTTCTGTAACTCCATCAGATGTTTTAACAAACGTAATTTTATCACTTATAAATGCATATTTATTAATTACGTATTTTTGACCATTAAAATCATCAGGAAGTATAACTTCAGAATCATTTCCTAAATAATCTACTAAATAATTAATTTCACCATCTACTAAAAAGTAATAATCATTATATTTAGAAAGATTACTACTTCCTTGATGAATGGAAACAACATTAACAAAATCATCTTTATTTAAAGAAATTTGACTATTATTAATTATTTCAACAAGTTTCTTTGAATCCTTTACAAATGATTTATCAAACTTTTCTAAAGATGCACCAATTGTAAGCGATAATAAACCTGAACAACTATCAAAAGCAGTTTTACATATTTTTTTAACGCTATCTGGAATGACTACTTCTTTCAAACTAGTACAAATGCCAAATGCCTCATATCCTATACTTAAAAGATTAGTTGATAAAACAATTGTTTGAAGATTTTTACAGTAATAAAAGACATGTGATCCAATATAAATTACACTATCTGGTACAACTACATCAACTAAATTTGTACATGCAGCAAATGTATAATCTTCTAATTCTTTTAAATTAGCTGATAAAACAATTGATTGAAGATTACTGCAACCATAAAATGCATAAACGCCTATTCTTGTCACACTATCAGGAATGATAATTTCTTTTAAACTACTACAATTATTAAATGAATTATCACCCAACTCTATAAGATTAGTTGATAAAACTACAGATTGTAAATTAGAACAATTATCAAATACACCACTTCCAATTTTTTTAACATTATCTGGAATAATAATTTTTTCTAAACTACTACAGCCAAAAAATGTAGTATCTTCAATACTTGTAAGATTATTTGATAATTTAATTGTTTTTAAACTAGTACAATTATAAAAAGCCATTTTTTCAATTTTTGTAACACTATCTGGAATAATGATTTCTCTTAAACTACTACATTCCAAAAATGCATTATTTTTTATATAAGTAAGATTATTTGACAGAGAAATAGAAATTAATTTGTTACATCCATAAAAGGCACCTGAGCCAATAATTGTAACACTGTTTGGAATAATAATTTCTGTTAAGTTTGAACAGTTTAAGAATGCACTATCATTAATTACTTTTGTACTTTCATTAATAACACAATTAGTAATTGTTTCATCTTTTACCTTATATAGGATTCTATATGGATTTTCATTATCACCTAAGTAGTAACAATTTTCATATTCATAGAATATTTGACAGCCATAAGTATTAAATGCATATTCACCTATGTATATTACACTATCAGGAATGATAATTTTTGGTAATGACTTACTTGAAGAAAATGCATAGTCCATAATTCTTTTTACACCATAAGGTATCGTTACTGAAACTAAATTAGTACAACCTGAAGTCGCAAACCAACAAATTTCCTTAGTATTTTCATTAATAATTAAAGAATTGATATCGCGTGTTTTTACTCCAATTAAATAGATATAAGGATTAGTTAAAGTTCCAAGATATAATCCATTGTCAAACTCATTGTATTTTAGTTTATTACAGTTATTAAATTGAGAATCACTTAAATTATTAACATCTTCACCAATTAAAACATTTTCTAAATTAATACAATTATTGAAAATGTAAGACCCTAGTTCTTCTACTCCATTTTGAATAGTTACAGATTTTAATAATAAACAATTTTGAAAAGCATAATCGTCAATTTTAATTACACTTCCTGGAATAGTTATACTCTTAATATCCATTCTATCTTTAAATGCATTTTGATGGATTGAATATCTCATTCCATTTACACCATCAGGTAAAATAATATTTTCTTCATTTCCTAGATAATCAAATAAATATAAATCACCATTAATAAAAGCAAATTTAAAATTATTATATTCAAATATAGAACCTTCATGTTTCATATCATAAGATAAATTTGAATCATTATATGCACAACTATTATTAATAATTTCAATTAAATTATAGTATCCATTAAATGCACCATCAAAAATATATTCAACTTCTATTCCGTTTATATAACTAGGTATTGTAATCGAATTTATACTTCTATCTGCTTTACATCTGATTATAGCTATTTTATCTTCTAAAATAATTCCTATCAACTCATCATTTTCAACTAATTCATTTTGATATGCATATTTAAAATTATAGGACTTAAAATCATCACTAATATAATTTACGCTTTCTGGAATAATTACATATGAATTAAAAGCATTACTATATGAACCTAATCTGATAAATGCACCATTGTCAATAGCAGTTACAGTATATGTTATCTCATTTCCATAAGAAGTTACAATTATTTCATTTTTAATTTGGAAAAGAGTTTCATAATTATTTATTAGAAAAAAATCAACTACTCTAGCGTGACCATTTTTAAGTGTATAACAAATACCATTATCATCCATGAAGGCACCCCAAATAATTGGAGCAGATCCACCAAAATCACTATCAAAGTAACTATCGTAGAAATCTGGTCTTCTTTCATATAAAGAACAAATACCAAGATTTACACATCCAGCGAAGGCATCAATTGAAATGTTATTAACTGATTTAGGTAAATTTAATCTTACTAATGAATTACAACCATAAAAGGCATGGGTATCAAGAGTTATAGATTTATTTGGTTCTTCTTCAAAGTACAATCTATCGATTGTTAAATTCTTTAATGAAGTACAATTTTCAAATGCTGATTCACCAATATATATAATATTATCTAAATAAACATAATCTAATGAAGAACAATTTGCGAAGGCATAAGAATCAATATATTCAATATTTTTTAACAAATCTATTTTTCTTAATGAATTACAATCCTTAAATGTATCTGCATTAATTGTGGTAACTCCGTTTGACATATTAACATTTCTTAAATTAATACAGCCTTCAAATGCCATAATTCCAATTTTTGTTATGTTATTTGAAATATCAATAGTTATTAAATCTTCATTTTGATAAAAGGCACAACTACTTATTGTGGTTAAATCACAATCATTAATATTTTGAACTTGAATCTTAATTTCGTTAGATCCTGAATAGTCACGAACTAACTCTGCATGTTTTTCACCATATTCATAATTTATATTATATGCCTCACATAATGCATATACTCTTTCCTCATCAAATAATACTTTTGAAACTGCTTTAACTGTTCGTTGGGCTATTAAATTCTTTTCAAAACTTGTTGAATTAGGATAAAAAGTACTATCTACTCTAACCCAACTAAGTGTTCTTTGTGATACATTAAATCCAAATAATACAGGTGTACTAGACAAATATGTCGTATGTTCTAATGAAAAGAATACATTAGATCCCATAGTTTTAATTGATTTTGGTAAATAAAGAAAATCTAAATTTTTTGTATCATAAAATGCATAACTAGAAACAGTTTTAAGATTATCTGGGAAAATAATATACTTAATTGACGGACAACCATAAAAGGCGTAACTTGAAATTATTTCCAAATTATCTGGAAAGTTAATATATTCAATCTCTTCATGATTTTCAAAGGCATTTTCGCCTATTTTTGTAATAACGTATTCATTACCATTATCTACTACAACAGATGGAATTAATAATGAATTAATATCATAATTTTTGTATTTAATGATTTCAGCAGTCTTATCAGCAAATAGTTTATATGTGTAATCTTCTGTTTCTACGATTTTAGAAAGTTTAGTTTTAAAGTAAAGATAAATAGAACCATTATATTCGTCATATGAATAATTAACCAAAACTTTATATTCTGTATCAGGTGAAAGTGTTGCTATTTCAAGCGAATCAACATTATCATTTATAAGTGTATCATTTGCATCATATAAAGAAATTGATTTTATTGAACCATTATTAATTAATTCATTCCATTTAAATTTATAAGATATACTAGAAAAATCTACCTTAATATCATCAAAAAGAACAGCATCTTCCGTAACTATATAACCACTTTGTAAAATTTTAGGTGTAAAGCCGTTTCCATCAAAGTCATCATAATAACCTATAAATGAATATTGATAATTTGTACCAGGGATAAGATTATTAAATGAAATATTATCAAGCGATGTTACATCTGCATAATCAATCACTGAATTACCATCGTATAGTGCGCAAATTATTTTACCATTACTTAAGCTAATTAATTTTTTATTATCACTTACATTAAATAATAATTTTAATGAATTAATACCAACACTCACATTAGTAATTTTAATAACAGGTTTTTCATCATAATGAACAGCCATATAAACATGTCTATTTCCAATCATTCTAACATCTTTAATTCTAGTACCATCTATGTATTTAATTGCGTCAATTGTATAATCTAAAATTCCTTCAGCATCACCTACATTAATTGTTAAAAGTAATGTTTCCATGTCAGTCATATCCCAACAGCTCATACCTGTTTGATATTTAACGCCATTCAAAGTAAATGATAATATTTCACAATTATCAGGATTCCAAAATTTAATTTTAATAACTACATCACCATTTTTATTTGTACAAAAATAATTAAAATTGTTACCTTTTATATCCACAAGATTAGTCAATTTTGATAAAACAGTATTTCCATAATCTACGCTTGTGTTTTCTTTTCCATAGTAATCACCATAATACTCCCTTACTGTCCAATCATATAATAAATTATTTTGTAATAAATGAACTCTCATTTTTTGAGTACCTGTTAATGAATTATTTTCATCATCTACTACTGACATACTAAGATAATCAGGAGTTGTTCTTTCCTTCATAGGTAATTCTTCATATGTAGTATAATCACATCTTGTACATGTGTCATACGAATTCCATCCAATAGTATCGAAAGTCGGTTCTTTTGCTTCATGATGTACTAAATCATGGCCAAGTTTTTCAATGACTTCTTTTTCTAAAACTTTATTACAGATTGTACATTCCTTGTGTTTTGAACCATTTTCAGTACAGTTAGATTCTTGATCAATAATCCAATCACTTGTTGTATGACCAGTAGCTGAGATTCCCTTGAAGGTTGTATAATCACATCTTGTACATGTATCATACTCTTCATGTCCAACTTCTTCACAAGTAGGATCTAACTTTTCATGGTGAACAAAATCATGACCTAGTTTATTAATAACTTCTGTTTCTAAAACTTTATGACAGACTGTACATTCTTTGTGTTTTGATCCATCTTCTGTACAGTTAGAATCTTTATCAATAATCCATTCGCTTGTTGTATGACCAATAGCTGGGATTTCTTTAAATGTTGTGTAATCACATCTTGTACATGTGTCATATGCTTCGTGTCCTGCTTCTTCACAAGTTGGATCTAGTTTTTCATGATGTACTAAATCATGTCCTAAACTATTTATTAATTCTGTTATTAAATTTTTATAACATGTTATGCATTCTTTATGTCTAAACCCCTTATTAATACATGTAGGTTCTACATCTACTATCCATTCACTTGATGTATGACCAGTGGCTGGGATTTCTTTGAAGGTTGTATAGTCACATCTTGTACATGTGTCATACTCTTCATGTCCAACTTCTTCACAAGTAGGATCTAACTTTTCATGGTGAACAAAATCATGACCTAGTTTATTAATAACTTCTGTTTCTAAAACTTTATGACAGACTGTACATTCTTTGTGTTTTGATCCATCTTCTGTACAGTTAGAATCTTTATCAATAATCCATTCGCTTGTTGTATGACCAGTTGCTGGGATTCCCTTGAAGGTTGTATAATCACATCTTGTACATGTGTCATATGCTTCATGTCCGGTTTCTTCACAAATAGGATCAAGTTTTTCATGATGTACTAAATCATGTCCAAGTTTTTCTATAACTTCTGTTTCAAGTACTTTATGACAGACCGTACATTCTTTATGCTTTGAACCATTTTCTATACATGTAGATTCAACATCCACTATCCAATCACTTGTTGTATGACCTGTGGTTGGGATTTCTTTGAATGTTGTGTAATCACATCTTGTACATGTGTCATATGCTTCATGACCGGCTTCTTCACAAATAGGATCAAGTTTTTCATGATGTACTAAATCATGTCCAAGTTTTCCAATAACTTCTGTTTCTAAAACTTTATGACAAGTTGTACATTCTTTATGTTTTGAACCATCTTCAGTACAGTTAGATTCTTTGTCAATAATCCAATCACTTGATGTATGGCCAGTGGCGGGGATTTCTTTGAATGTTGTGTAATCACATCTTGTACATGTATCATATGCTTCATGACCTGCTTCTTCACATGTTGGATCTAACTTTTCATGATGTACAAAATCATGTCCAAGTTTTACTATAACTTCTGTTTCTAAAACTTTATGACAGACTGTACATTCTTTGTGTTTTGATCCATCTTCTGTACAGTTAGAATCTTTATCAATAATCCATTCGCTTGATGTATGGCCTATGGCAGAGATTTCCTTAAATGTTGTATAATCACACCTTGTACATGTATCATATGCTTCATGACCGGCTTCTTCACAAATAGGATCAAGTTTTTCATGATGTACTAAATCATGACCTAATTTTCCTATAACTTCTTCATAAGCGTTATTGCAGATGGAACATTTATAACTAATTAGTCCATCAGTAACACATGTTGCTTCAACTTTTTCAATAATCTCATAATTATGTTTACATTTTTTAGGATTAACTTTATTACAAGATATAGTTGTAAAGCAAAGTAATAATAAAAATACTAATTCAAAAAGTAAACTAAATTTTTTCTTCATTTTTCTTCCTTCCAGATAATAAAATTAAAGAATTAGAATTTACATTTATTAATTCCTTATATTCTTTATATAATAAGACACAAAAATCAAAAAAAAGCAACCATGATTTGATTGCTTTTTTAAATTTTTTGTTTATTTGTCTTTATTATCACATGCTTGAAAATAAAAAATACATAATTAAGAAAAAGAATACTCCAATAATAAAAACAATAGCTCCTACTTTTGCATTATTATAATCATTTTCTTCTTGTTTTCCCATGCCATTATATGGTGGAAGGTTTACTCTTTGGTCTGCACGTGTACGATTATATGCAGATCTTAAACTTTTTTCTAATACATTTTTACCTTCTATACTAAGTTCATATCGTGTTAGTAAATTATATATTGTTCGATATGGTGCAATCATCAAATCTAATTTTGTACTGGCAAAAAGTAATAATGGATTAGTATTAAGGGTTATGTAATTTGAATTTAGTACAAGAGTATCAATCTGGACGCTGAATAAATCACCAAAAGAATTAATAGTATTGGGGAGTGTGACTTTACTATAATGACAAGTTGAATTTATTTTATTATCAGAAAATTCAGTAAAATTAGGTAAATATTCAACCTCTTTGATAAAGCAACCTGGGGTACCAGCAGTGCATATAATTTGCCAAGGAGCTTTTATGTACTGAATTTGTTTAGATTGAGTTATATCTACAGTACTATTTTCAAAAATAATATCCATATTATTAACAATTAAAGTTTCAATATAGTCACCAAATATAAAAGAACCAAGTTTTACTATTTTATCTAATACAACTTTAGTCAATTTTGTTCCCCTAAATGCAAAAGTGCCTATTACTTGAACATTTTCTAAATTAATTTCCACAAGGTTGGAACAATTTTGGAAAGCACCAAATTCAATGGTTGTAACACTTGATGGTAAAGTTACTTTTTCTAATGAAGAAAGGTTTTGTGCTGCTTCTTTTTTTATTTTTGTAACACCATCAGGAACTACCAATTCTTTATCAGTTGAGTAATAATTAACCAATACATTATCTATAATCTCTAATGCTGGTTCAGTTAGTTTTTCTAGTTTTTCTTTTAATTCACCTTCCGCATTAGCTAAAGCTTGAATAAAATATTTATTTGTATTAAAAGATGGAATAGATTTTAAGATTTTTAAATCTTTAAAATTAATAAAATCTTCAAATTCTTCTGAATATTCACCATCAATATCATCATCATTACCTTCTTCTTCAAAGAATAAATTATATATTAAAACATATGGATTAGTTGGATGTTCAATTAAAAGATCTTCTGACTTCTTCGCAGCTAGTTGTATCTTACCTATTTTAATTAATTGTTTAACATCATTTAAAATACTTTCACCTTTAACATCTTTAGGTTGTTCTTCATATTTTTGATGTATTGGTTCATTTTTTTGAAGATTTAGAATCTTTCTAACACCTACTAGTAAATCTTGGATGAAACCTAGTTTACTCATATCAAGTCCTTGGATATTTCTTAGTTCTTTTGGTAAGTCATAAGCATCCATATCTTTATAACATGGTATTAACTTTTTAGATGTATCATTTTTCATCATAGCAAGGAATCTTGACCATTCATTTTTTACCCAAACTGCATTGACATATTCTTCACTTGTGGTAACTAATATCATAAGTTTAGAAGTATAAAGGGCTGAATAAATGTATGGTTCATATTCACTTCCTGCCACACTTGATAAGGTAATTCTAGATAGAAAGACTTTTAGTCCTTCTTTGGTGAGAGTTTCATATATTTCTTGAGCAAGGATCGAGTCTTTTGTCCTATCTCCAAATTCATCAGTTTCTTTATATGAAATAAAAACATCAAATGGATCAATGGTCTTCATAATATCATTGATTCTTTTTTGGATTTCCGCAATCTTCGTTGCTTCATCGATGTAGGTACTTCTAGTAACTACATCAGCTAACTCTTTAGTTTTCTTAAAGTCATCATCATCTAGGATTGACACAGGTGACATTCTGTTGATGGTTGGTATTTTCTTACCATCATAATCATCAACGTATGTAATACCATATTTACATAGTAATAAGTTCCAATAGTTTTCAGCGTTTTTGCCATCTTCTAGGATTAATTGTTCAAAGATGTTGTAAGCTTTATCAAATTCTTTGTTTATACGTAGGTTATTCCCTCTCGCAATAAGTTTTAGAATTCTTTCATCGTTTACTACAGGGATGGTTTGGGTCGAACCACAGTAATCACATGTTACTAGTTGTTCATTTTCCTTGACATTTAGTTCTCCCCCACACATTTTACATTTAATTAAACTCATAATTAGTACTCCTTTTCTCATTTATTCAATAGATAAGACACAAAAAATGTCCAAAAGAGTCAAAAAATAGAGAAATAAAAAAAAGAATAGCTAGTAAACTAACTATTCCTTATTTCCAGGTTCGTTTATTAAATAATATTAAGACTGGTAAAATCTCTAATCTTCCAATTAACATTGCAAAAGTGAGGGTTATTTTAGATACCGGATTGTATTCAGCAAAACTTGCATATGGTCCTACCGCTTCTAATCCCGGTCCAATATTGGAAAGACATGATAACATAGCTGAAAAATTAGTGAAAAAGCCATGGGTGACAATTTCATTATTATTACTCATATCAGTATTTAAATCATAGTTATTGGCGATTTCATATTCTCTAATTTCTATGATATCTTCTTGGCTAATATTTCCTATTGCATAGGTCTTTCCATTAGCTTGGTCAAACGATAAAATAAAGATTCCTGCTAAAAGAATAACCATGTACATAGCAAGAAAGCCAAAGACATCTTGGATTGTCTTATTATCTAAAGTCTTACCTTCAAATTTAGTTTTAGCAACATAATTAGGGTTGATTAATTTTCTAATGTTTAGACCAAAACCTTTTATCGCAATGACAATTCTTGATACTTTGACACCACCACCAGTTGAGCCCGCCATGGCTCCACTAAACATTAAAAGAACGATTACTACTTTTGCGACTTCACTCCACTTATCAAAGTTAGTGGTCGTGTACCCAGTTGTAGTAATGATTGAAGCAACTTGGAAGTAAGCGTGTCTAAAGCATTCTTCTACTGATTGATATTTGTTAACCATACTTATTACAATAATGGTAATTCCAACAACAATAAACGCAAGATAAGCTTTTAATTCTTCACTCTTTAGGACTTCTTTGGTTTTACCAATTAGAATTAAATAATATAAAGTAAAGTTAATACCAAAGATAATTAAGAATGTCGCAACAACATATTGAGCATATGGGGAAAAGTATTCAAAACTATTAGGTAAGAAACCAAATCCCCCAGTACCAGCACTACCAAAAGCAGTTAATAAACAATAAAACAAATGATCACTTTCACTAGCTACCCCTGGGATAACAACTGGCTTAGAGAAAAGTAATAACACAACTTCTATGATGGTAAGTCCAAGGTAAATTAGGTAAAGTATTCTAGTTGTAACTTTCATCTTAGATACAATTTTACCTACTTGAGGACCAGGGCTTTCTGCTCTTAGTAAGTGGAATGAAGAACCATCACCACTTTCAGGAATGAAAATTAAGATAAATACTAGAATTCCCATCCCACCAATCCAGTGGGTAAAACTACGCCAAAACAATGTACTATGTTTAAGGGCAGTAATATCTTTTACAATGGATGCACCGGTTGTGGTAAATCCTGACATAATTTCAAAGCAAGCATCTATATAATTAGGGATGTCTTTATTGATGACAAAAGGAATGGCACCAAATAAAGTCATTAAAATCCAGACAAGAGCAACTAAAGCAAAGCCTTCTTTTTGATATAGGCTGTTACGTTCGGGTTTTAAGTGTTGAAGAATTGTCCCAACAACGATTAAGACAAAAATTGGAATTGCATATGATATAATGTATATAAATCCTTCTTGGTAAATAATCGAAACAATTAAGGGAAAAATCATTAAGATTCCTTCAAGGATCATTATTTTACCAAGTAATTTTCCCATTACTTTAAAATTCATAATTCACCTACTCAAATGAATCTCTTAAATCATCAAAGTTCTTGTGCGTTGTAACTACTAAGACACTATCGTTTAGTTTTATACAGTCATTACCATTAGGGATAATAACTTGATTTTCACGAATGATACAAGCGATTAAGCAATTTTCTTTTATCTTTAGATCTTTAAGCGGACGATCGTAGAATTTTTCTTTCTTTTTAGCCACAAACTCAAGGGCTTCAACACGATTATTGATTAACTTATAAAGAGTAATAACGTTACTACCTCTTTTGTTTGATACAGCTCGAATGTAACTGATAATCTTACTTGCGACAATCTCTTTAGGAGTAATGACATTAGCGATACCTAAGTCATCAATCATATTGATAAAGCTATCACGTTTAATTTTAGAGATTACCTTAGTTACATGAAGTTTTTGAGCATAAAGGGAAACAATGATGTTTTCTTCATCGACATTGGTTAAAGCCACACAAGCATCAGCTTGTTGGATACCCTCTTCAATAAGTAAATCATGGCTTGTTCCATCCGCGTTAATAACCGTAACATGAGATAATTGTTCAGCAAGTTCATTTGCTCTTTTTTCATTACTTTCAATAATCTTTAAGTTATATTTACGACTATTTAATAGTTGAGCAAGGTAGTAACTAATCTTACCGCCACCAATAATTAAGATATTTTTAAGTGGTGATTTAATTAGATTAAGTTCTTTTAAGAACATACTTAATGAATTAGCATCAGCAGTTACATGGATTTTATCGCCACATTCAATTTTAAAGTTACCACTTGGAATAATAACTTCTTCACCACGAACAACGGCACAGATTAAGACTTTAGTTTTAATCTTTTTATTCATCGTAATAAGGGTTTCCCCTACTAATGGATTATCTTCTTCGATTAATAGTTCAATTAGGTTAACTCGACCTTTTGCGAATTGTTCCATCTTTGATATTGATGGAAGTTCAATGATTTTAGCAATTTCATTGGCAGTCTCTTGTTCAGGATTTATAACCATCGAAAGACCTAGTTCTTCTTTCATTATAATACTTTGACGACGATATTCAGGATTTCTAACACGAGCAATGGTTGAAGTAGCTCCAATCTTCTTAGCAACCATACAAGCAAGAATATTTAGTTCATCACTTGAGGTAACCGCGATTACCATATCAGCGTTTTTAACTTTAGCTTCTTCTTGAATCTCAAGACTTGCTCCATTTCCCACAACACCAAGACAGTCAAACTTTTCAATTAGTGATTCAACTCGATTTTTATCATTATCAATAATTGTAATATTATGTCCCTCTTGAGAGGCATGGGTTAAAATCGAACGTCCAATAGTACCACATCCGATAATAATTATTTTCATAAGTACTTCTCCTTAAAAATGTCATAAAAAATCTATAATATTATAACACATTTGTAAAAATAATTCTATTCATTTAGATAGCAATTTTTTAGATGGACAATAATTGTATTAGTCATTAAAAAGGGCATTAAAATTAAATAAATAATGTAAAAACTGATGATTTTAAACCATCAGTTATTTTTATGATTGTATAAAATCATAATTCCAAATAAAATTTTTATTTATTATAATAAATTACATTTCCTGTTTTGTTTACAATAGTAATAGCACATACATCTATATCCATTATTTTTTCACAAATTTTATCTACTTTCCTTTTGCTAATTGTATACATCGACATAGCTAATTTTTTATTTTTCATATTTCTAAATTGTTTTGAATAATCCTTATAAAAAATTTTCCCCTTTCTATATACAAATTTTATCATTACTGAATACTTATCATTTTCCCACTCTGAGAATACTACTGATAATTTTTCTAAATCTTTTACATTAAATTTTTTCATTCTAAAGTCCGGAAAAAATATTACAGTCCCTTTTTTTGTGATAATCATTCCATTTAAAGGCGTAATTATTAATCCAATAAAAATAATAACTAATAAAATTGGCCAAAATATCTTAATTAATATCGGCATTTCTGACCAATATGTAAATAATAAATATGAACATGGAACAATTACCATTAACGACACTCCTAGTAATATAGTTATGGTTCCTTTATTAATAAATGATAAATATTTGTTTTTATAAGTCGTTAATCCATTGCTTGACATCATCTAACCAACCCCACTTTTCTTTTGTCCAATCTATAAGCCATGTAACTCCAGCTGATATAAATGGAGCAATAAATACTCCAACACCTGGAATTAATGATACTAATGCTTCAACAACACGACCAATTCCAAATGTTCCTAATGTATAGGCTGTATCAACTCCAAAACTAATCCATTTTTGTCTTGTGGTTAAATTATCATTTGTGAAATTTGACCACGCTGATAATAAAATATTAAATCCCAATAATCCGTAGCCTATCGCTTTACATATAGTATTTAATTTTCCAGGAACAAAATCTAAACCATATAGTTTGTTTAAATCTTTTACTCCAGGATAATGAATATACTGATACATTGTTCGCAAAGCTGGAGCAACAGAAGCCCCGAAATCTGAACATGACATTAAGGATGAAATCCAAATAGGGATTTGAAATCCATCATTTTTCCAATTAACTCTGCTTGATTTAACTAAACATAATGTATAAATAGACAAACTTACAACTGAACCACTAATAAAAGCAAGACTTTTTTTATAATTCACCGGATCATTATTACAATACAAATATAAATTTAATCCATCTAATGATTCATTATCTAGATATTCAATGTTATCTCTTTGGATCCATTGATATATCTTTGGATCATAGTATCTCGCATTACAATAGTATAGTCCTGTTTCTACATCCATGTAGTATCCTTTATATCTATATGGATTGATTTCTACCATTTTCCTATCTACTTCATTTGGTATTTTACCATATTATGACTTTTTAATCTAATAATTTAATCTAAATTATTAAAATTTATAAAATTCAAAAAGCGTTTAGACAATTTTGATGCTAAACGCTTTTACTCATTTATATAATCTGTAATCTATCATTAGGCTAGACACTTCTTTTATAAGTATGTGCTAATACAAATTATTATTTATTCAAATTAGTTCTACTTTCTTTACATAAGCAATTAATCTTTTCAATGAACTCAATTAATTTTTTCTCAACTTTTTCTACTTTTTTTCCTTTTTCACGATATAACCAACCAAAATAACTTTCTACTATTGTTCCATCATTCATATGAAAACAAATTCTGTAAACTCTTCCTTGGTTATAAACATAATCACAATGAGATAAATATGTACTAGAATGAAAAAATTCATGAAAGAAACCATATAGTTTATTTTTGTTTTCTTTTGGCACTTGCTTTAACGATGCAAATTTAATGTCACAAAGATGGAGTTTTCTAATTAAAAATTCATCAACTATTACTATATTTTGTCTATTAGTAATCTTTATTCCTTGCGATCTAATAAGGAAAAATGAATTAAATAACAATAAAATAGTTATTATTAGACATAAAATAAATGCGACTTCTCTTTCAAATGACACAATAGATAGAATTAGGAAGACAATAGAAAGAGTTAAATTAATGAAAAACAGTTTATTATTATAATCATATTTAAATTTATTCAACATTATCATCCTCCTTAATTTTATATTTTTTAACTAGCCCTTGAAAGACTCCAAAAATCATTCCATTTTTTAGCAAACCAATCTTTGAATTCTTCAATTTCATCATCAAATACTTTTGTCAAGATTGTCGCTCCAATAGCTAGAGCCCAACCAACATACGGAATAGATCCCAAAGCATAAATTCCAATAGTAATACCTACATCAACAACAGAATCAGAAACCCAGTTAGGGTCACCACTAAAATAGTTTTCACCTACGCTCCATAATATATCTGCTACTAAAACCACTTTGCCAAAATATTTACTAAATTTTTGGACATTATTTCTAAGGTTTTTAGTATTTACTATATTACTATGTCTAGTTTTAATATAACCCCTTGCAGATTGAATATGTCTAGCTTTTCTAGCCATTTTTTTTGCAATAGACATTGATAATTCTGGCATAGATTTAAGCGATTCTTTTAAAATAAATGAATATAAGTCAGCAGAGTATCCAATTATTGATGTTATTACATCTACTTGAACTGGTAAGTTTCCAAAATTGTCAACATACATAATCGGGTTGTTGTAACAATAGCAGTATAAATTTAATCCATCTAATGATTCATTATCTAGATATTCAATGTTATCTCTTTGGATCCATTGATATATCTTTGGATCATAGTATCTCGCATTACAATAGTATAATCCTGTTTCTATATCCATGTAGTATCCTTTATATCTATATGGATTGATTTCTACTATTTTTCTATCTATCTCATTTGGGTTAGTATCTTCATGGATGATGGTGGTTACATTTCCCCAGGCATCATAACTATATTCTCCTATGACTTTTCCTCGGTACATTACTTTACTAATGTTTCCTAATGTATCTTTTATTAGGTTATAGTAGTATGTTTCATTGTCTTTTATGTATTCTATTCCACATACTCCACCTATGTCATAGTAGTATCTTACTTCTTCAATGATATTTCCGGTTGCTTTGTTTAATTTTCTTTCTCCTATTATCTTGTTTCCATTTAGATAATAGTTTATTTCTTCTTCATTATTTATGATCTTTTTTGTTCTTATTCCTTGATAGTTATATTCATATTCATAGGTGTTATTGTTTTCTAGTATACATCTTACTTTGTTTTGGTTATTATACTTTATTTCTTTGTTTCCTATTTTTATGATATTTCCATAGTTATCACTATCAACCTTTATTATTATACCATCTTTTGTTATTTGTGTCAATTTACCAGTTGTATATTCGTATATTTCTATGCTTGTTTTATTGTTTTTTATTATTTCAATTTGTTTGATTCCTGTTCCATAGGTGTATTTTATAGTACTTCCATCTTCTGTTGTTTCTTCAATTAATCTTCCAAAGTCATCATAACTAAAAGTTTTTGTTTTAGTTGTTTTTTCTGTTAGAGTGTTTTGAGATGATGCGTTTTTAGGATTTTCTTTGAATCTTGTTTCTTCTTCTACTACTTTTGTGATTCTTCCATCAATATATGAATTCTTATATGTTATTTCCGCTTGTTCTTGTTTTCCGGTTTCTTTTAATTTAGAAAGGGTTGTATACTTTATTTCTTTTGGATACATTGTATTTGGATAGTAGCTTATGTTTTTAGTTGTTTGGATGGTTGCTTGACTATATTCATCAACTAATCCTTGTTTTTGAGTTGGTCTTCCTAGATTATCATATTCATAATCATATGAGTAATATACTAATTTTTCAAATTCATTATTACCATTATTTACATAAGTATAACTCTTAGTTGGTAGGTTATTGATTAAATCATCACTTGATACTTCTTGTTTGATTTTTTCATTACCAATACTATAGGTGATTGTATTATTAGGTTTCGTTTCAATACTATAGTTTAGTTTTGGTGTTACTATGTTTAAAGTAGTGGTAGTTCCATCAATATTTGTATCTTCATAGTTATAGGTGTAATTTATTTTATTTATATTATCATTGATTTTCTTTATTCTTTGAAGACTTGGTGAGTATGTTTCATCATCTTCATATTCAAATAATACATCTTCATTTTCATTGTTATATTCAATTGAGGTTATTCTATCAAGGGTATCATATGTTTCTTGGATTTTGTTTTCTTGATTATTTTGATATGTATAGGTTGTATATTTACGATAGATATTATTATCAAATGTTGTATATCTTTCAAGTAGGTTTTTATTATGATATCCTTCTGCAAGCCCTCCAAATAAATTGTAATGATATCCATAATAATTTGTTCCATCAGTTAGTTTCTTTATTGTATCATTATCATTATATTCAATTTCATTTTTACCAATTAATTGATTATTTTTATCATAAAATTCAACTGAAATTATTTTATTAAATTCATCATAAAGATATTTAGTTGTACTATTAGTACTATCAATGGTATTGGATACGTATCCATCTTTAAAGACTTTATTAATTTTGGTTTTTACTTTACTTAGTTTACCATCGTTAGTATATTCAAATTCAGTGATAGAATCATTTTCGGTTACTCTTTTTAAATATTCATAGCTATAACTACTTGATTCCATATATTCGTAATCTTTAATTATAACATCATCTAAATCGCTTGAACTATTTTCTTCTTTTAAGAGGTTACCATAGGTATCATATGTGTAGGAAGTTGTAGTTTCAATCGTTCTTTTTAATTTATTAAATATATTGTAGATTTTTTCCACATACTTTGTTGAAAGAATTAGACCATCGTTTCTTTTCGTAGTAGTGTTTGTAACATATTTATCAGTTAATATATTATTAAATTCATCTTCACTAAGAAGGTTTATAAGGGTTTTGGTTTCAATTTTATATGATTTAATGTTGATAGGTTTTATAATCACATAGTTTTCTAATACATATTCATAACGTTTAGTATCTTTAGTTCTTGTTAAGTTAATATTTCTAATTCGATAATTCGAAATATACTTTTTTTCATCATTTTCTTCTTCTACTTTAAATCCAAAGGTAAAGGCATTGTTATTAGAGCTTGCTTGGGATGTCAATGATACCTTACTAACCTGTTTAACTTTTGTTTTATTACAATAATATAAATCAAACTGATTGTTAGTTTCGGTTGTTTGATTATATAAATTATTATAAATACTTCGATAAGTAGATAAAATATCGTTTTCGGTAAAGTAAAAATCTTTTGTAATTGTTACTTTTTTTTCTGTTTCATTTTCTACATAGTAAAGAGTAGTTCCTGGAACTATTTTTTTAAATGTATGGTCATTACTATCTTCTTTATTAGTAATAAGTATTAAACTATCTCCTCCTTTAACGATTCGAGGATTTGATAAATAAAGATTTGATAAATTAGGATATTCATTGTCTATTTTTTCTATTTCTAATACAATTTTAGTATCAATTAAATTAGTTAAACAAGGAATTGGAATCATGACTTTTTGCCATGAAGATGATGAAGTATCTGCGATAATTACTTTTCTTACCTCATTATTTGAAGTAGTTTTTAAAGTTAATATTAAGTTTTTAGCATTAGGAAGATTAAACATTAAATAAAATGATAAATAAAATTTTTCTATATTTATTCCTTCTTCATCAATTTGATTATATAAATATAATAATGTTTCATAAAGTTTAGGTCCTTCAAGAACTAATTTATACTTATTGTTTTCTTTTTGAAAGATATAGGCCTTTTTATTATTGATTTTTAAATCAATAGTTCCTTCATCTAATTCCCATCCTGTTTCTTTATTTAAAGTATAAAAAGAATTATCATCTTTTACTTCTAAGATTGTAAGTAATCTTCCAGTTATATCAAAGGAATATCGGTATTTTATTCCTTTGATATTTGTGATATCTGTATAACTTTCATGATAATGATATTTTACTTTTTCAATGATGTTTTCATTTGTTAAGACATTTTTTGTTCCTACTACTTTTAAGAATTCTCCTATTAAATACTTATTATCACCTAAGTAAAGATTTTCTCCAAGGTAGTTTTCACTTGGTACTTTATCGGTGATTAATTCTTTCTTTAGTTTTCCGGTTATAATATTTGTAAGTAAATCATTTTCATATTCTAATTTTGTGATATCATTAGTTAGTGGAGTTGTTATTTCACTTAATAAATAGAATTCATCATATGAAAATTCAATTAAAGGTCTTATTTTTTCCTCCACTTGTTCATTAATCTTGGTTAGGTTATTTTCATATTCTAGCGTGTAGTAACAACTATTAATAGTGGTAGTTACTTGAGTTAAGTTACTTTCTTCATCATAACTAAAGCTTATATATCGATTTTGTTTTCTTGAATCATAGACTTTAATGATTCTTTGAAAGTTATCATATTCAATTGTTTTTTGAAGTGAATAATTAATACTAGATATTACTTTTATTCGTTTTCCGGTTGTTTTATCAAAGATTCTTTCATTATTTTCTTCATCGACCATTATGATGTCTTTATTTGGTTCGACTTTTAGTTTTAGTCCCGTTCCACTTTCATCATAATATTCAGTAAGACTTCCGGTTACTTTGTATTGTACAAAGCGATGGATATTCCACATTGAATCGACATAGACATAATCACTATAGATAAAACCATCTAGGTTAAAACGATCATCATATTTAATTACTAATTCTTCAATGTTTAGTTTCCATCCTTTTTCATTACCCATTATAATCTTTTTAAAGAATGATTCTTTAAAGTTTGAATTATAGATGAGTCCTACATTTATTTTAAAGGTATTTTCACCTATACTTACTAGGGGGTAAGTATAGACCATACCCCCATTATAAGTATTTACATACATTGTGCCATCATTTAAATCATATTCTGTTTTATATTGATATACTTTACTTGCCATATGCTTCTTTCCTTTCAATTAATTAGTCAACTGGACTTGTAGTTGTAAAATAATATTTAACAACACAAGGAAGAGTTCCAATTAATGTATTTCTATTATCATTTAGATAAACTTTTAAGGTAAAATCTAAATCTACTGCTCCTAAATCAATAGTATTATTTAGTTGAGTTTTTTCAACAATTGTTACTTCAACATTAGTGGTACCATTATTTTTAAATCTAATATCTAATTCATCACTAAATTCTGTTTCTTTTGTAAGATATAAAGCATTTGAGTTACTAGATGTAACGTTAAAGGTTTTTTGATTTAATTCTCCTTTAATTTGAACCATGCTTGTAGTATAGTTTGTAGGACTAAAGTGGGTGTTAGTTCCTTCAATAATTATATCAAATGACTTTTCAAAATTTGTGTTTTCTAGGGAAAGTCGTGCAACAAGAGTAACTGTGACATTTTCTTCTGGTCTCGTTACTTTTAAGGTATAGCCATTAAATAAAGTTGCAATACCAAATTCGTTTGTTCTTAAAACCCATGTAATATTTGATTTATTAATCTTCCCAATTTGAGGGAGTGCTAAATCACTATTTGTTCGGGATGGTAAAATAATTGAATTTGCATCTTGTTCTAATCTTTCAAGCGTAGTCATCTTAAGTCTTGGAATCGATATTGTAAAATCTTTTGTTCTTGAAATATTATTTGAGGTAATTGTAGCTCTTAATTTTGAGGTTTGCTCATTATATGTTCTTGTCACAATTGCTTGATCTCCATTAATTTCAATACCCGTTCCTTCAAGAATTTCCCAATCTATATTTGAAAAGGCATATCCTTTTAAAGGTAAAGTAAAGTCAGCTATTTTTGTATTATCCATAATTAAATCATCATAGTCATAATTTACTTTATATTCATCACTTTCATGGTACAAACTAATTAAGGTTTGGATACTTGAAGTAAGTGATTTTTCATCAAGAGCCGTGCCTTCACTAGTTACCGTACCATCATCTCTTGATACTTTAACTTTCAATGTTTTAATTTCTCCAATGTTGTTTCTTTCAACACTTAATACATCTAGTATTTTTTGGTTAATTGTTTCTGATTTTCTGTTTGTTAATTTATTCATTTTTATTTTCTCCTTTTAATTAATTATTTTTTTGTTGTGGTTAGCTACGCCACTTTTTTTAGTAAATTAATTTACAGGAGCATTATACACTAAAGTTTTTAAAAAACAAAGGCAACTAGTTGCAGGTAAAGATTAACGATTTTTCAATTTTTTATTTAAATTTTGAAGTTAAATTTTATGTTTTTACTATATTTCATTAACACTGTTTAAAAAATAGATGGTTTTTTCATTATTTTAGATGAAAAATACCTGCAACTAGTTGCAGGTAAAATGAAAAATTTTTTTAAAATTTTTTTAGATAATTAAAAAAATACTAGTTATCTTGGTAAATAACTAGTACTATTTTATTTATTATCGATAATTTAACTATTCCATTTCTTTTAGTTCTTCAATTTTATCTTTGAACTCTTTTGGTAAATCTACTTCAAATTCCATGTATTCTTTAGTGCGAGGATGAATGAAGCCAATCTTCTTCGCATGAAGGTATTGACCAAATGGTTCTACTTGTTTTTTTATCCCATATAGAGGGTCACCAACTACTGGGTGGTTGATGTAGGCCATGTGTACACGGATTTGGTGGGTTCTACCTGTTTCTAGTTGAAGTTCTAGAAGGGTGAAATTACGGAATCTATCAATTACTTTAAAGTGAGTAACGGCAGGTTTACCGTTGGCGACTACAGCCATTTTTTGACGGTTATCGGGATCTCTACCGATTGGAGCATCGATTTTACCAAGGTTATGGCTGATGGAACCAGTGACAATCGCAAAGTATGTTCTTTTACATTCTTTGGTTTTTAGTTGTTCACTGATAGCACGGTGAGCAAAGTTAGTTTTACAAACAACTAAAAGACCAGAGGTGTCTTTGTCGATACGGTGAACGATACCGGCTCTATTTTCACCATTGATCGTAGACAAAGTTTGATAGTGATACATCAAGGCATTAACAAGCGTTCCTGATGTGTGTCCAGGAGCAGGATGGACAACCATTCCTGATGGTTTATTGACAACTAGTAAATCATCATCTTCATAAACGATATCAAGAGGAATGTTTTCTGGTGCCACATTGGATAAATCATCAAGGTATTCTTCGACTTCGATGTAGTCTCCATTTACAATCTTGTAACTTGGTTTTACAATTTTACCATTGACTTTCACAAGTTCTTTATCAAAGTATTTTTTTAGTTCACTTCTTGTCATTTCTGAAAAGCAATCAGGTAGATACTTATCAATTCTTATTTCGGTTAGTTCTTCTGGTAAATTTACCACAAATTCTTCTTTATTCATTGCCAGCACCTCCTTCATCATTGTTAGTTGTTGATGTTTCATCAATTTCATTTGTTGGTTCAATCTTAGTTTCTTCTGGATCTTTATAAATAAACAAAATGTAGACCGCAAGGAGAATAGCTCCAATGGTAATGTATGAATCCGCAACATTAAAGATTGCGAAATCCATAAAGACGGGATCAATAAAGTCAATTACCCCCTTACTACTGAATATACGATCAATCATATTTCCAAAAGTACCAGAAAAGATTAAGATAAGGGAAAGCGTATAGACGATATTTTTCTTAAAATCAACATTTTGCATAAAGTAAACAATTATAACACAACCAATAATGCTAACTATTGCCCATAGCCATTGATAACCATCACCAAGACCAAACGCAAATCCTGTGTTATAGCTTAAGTTAAATTCAATAATTCCTTTTATGAAAGGGACATGATTATGAACGGATAAGTTTTTAACAGCGATTACTTTGGTTATTTGGTCAATGATAATAAGAGCAACACATATTCCTAGTGATATTAAGATGTTTTTTAAATTCTTCTTTTCAAACTTAAATTTCATTTTATTTAACCAAGAAAACAATCAATAAAACTAACATAAAACTAAATACGGCATATAGAGGATTAGTTAGTTCCGCAAGAAAAACATAGCGTAATTCAAGTTGTTGTATTTCTTCTCTTTCTGTATAATTCTTTAAAAGATCAAAAAAGATGATATTGAAAAAAGGAATAATTAGCATTGATAGAATAAAAACTAAGATAATTAAAACATAAAACATTGGGGTTATAATGGAATATTGTTTAAAGAATTCAAGAAAGACCAAAATGAAAGGAATTAACGCAACTACCACGATTAAAGCCGCAAATATTGAAGCTTTATTCATTGCTTTTTTATCTATTTCATTTGTATCAATCTTTTTTAAAGCAAGTTTGGTTTCTTTGATTTTTTTAAATAACTTTTTCATCAGTTTACCCCTTGATATTCTTTAAGATAGCGTACAATCTCTTCTAACGACCAGACAGGAACAATCTTCATATGAGGATTCTTTAAGCTGTCATAAGCTTTTTTAGCCTCTATGTAGTTAGTTTCAGTATCATCATTCATATAATTAGGACTAGAAACAGGAATGAAGAAAATATCGACACCACTTAGTTCAGAAGTAAAGATTTTTTGGCCAATACCTCCGATCGGACCAGCATTTCCATTTATATCAACGGTTCCTGTACCTGCAATCTTTAAGTTTTTCGATAGTTTTGCTCCGGTTAGTTTTTCGTAAACATAAAAGGATTGAAGTAATCCCCCACTCGGGCCTAAACTATTAACATTATTAAACTTAATCGTAAATGATGGTGTTCCCTCCGTTATGCGTGGTACATTGTAAGGGTAGACACTAAACCCAAAGCTAAAGTACTTCTTACCTTCTTTTTCAAACTCTTTGGCAGTAATTTCATAATCAGCTGTTGTTTCACTGCTAGTACCAAAGTTTTTGATAATCGTAAAGGTTAAAGTGGGAAGATTACCAGCATACTTATTTATAAGTGTTGAAATATTAACTTCATTACTTAAGGCTTCCCCATTGATATGGGTAATCATATCACCAACATTTAAGTCTTTATCTACATAGGTTGTTTTGTTATGAACAATATAGCCATAAAAATCATAATTAAGGTTATATCCTGCTTGTTTATATCCTGCAATTACGGAATTATAAAGACTTACTCTTTTTTGATAGGTTCCTCCAAGGTACAATGAGTTATAATCAATATCGGTATATTCTATTGATTTAGATACTTCCGCATAAGGATTAGTTGAACCTACTAAATATCCCAGAAGACTCACTCGCTCATAGGAAAATACCGAAACGACATTAATTGAACCTGTAAGGTTTGTTTCATTTTCGACTTCAATGACATTTTCAATTGAATCAATGGTAGCAGGGGTAGTTACATCATAGTCAATATGGACAATCGCTAATACTAAGATTAAGACATAAGGAATAGAAAGTACAAAAAGTAAATATTTATGTTTACTTAAGAACTTCTTCACAACATCTTACCTCTAGTTCAAAATTTTCCATTTGGCGGCATCTTACTCCTGCTGATTCAAGCATTTTTTTAGAAGCTATGTTAGAGTCAGTACCTTCATATTTATCTGATAAATAAACTACTTCTTTAATTCCACTTTGAATAATTAGTTTGGCACATTCATGACAAGGAAATAAAGTAACATAGATTGTCGCATTATCAAGTTTGTTGGTACTATTTAAAATAGCATTAGGTTCTGCATGAACAACATATGGATACTTAGTATTTAGAAAATCCCCTTCACGATCCCATGGGTAAAGATTATCATCACAACCATAAGGAAGTCCATTATAGCCGATGCCAACAATTCGTTTTTTCTCATTGACAATGCAGGCACCAACCTTTGTGTTTGGATCCTTACTTCTTAGGGCTGAAAGTTTAGCAACCCCCATAAAATACACATCCCAGGAAATATGATTATTGTTTTTCATAATTATTCCTTCCTTTTTATCCTTTTATTCTTTATCTCTAACGATAATTCCAAGTTCATTTAGTTGTTTATCATCAACTGGAGTTGGAGCATCACTCATTAAGCACTTAGCGCTTGCGGCTTTAGGGAAAGCGATGACTTCACGTAAGTTGTTATTATGAGTAAGTAACATAACTAAACGGTCAAATCCAATCGCAAGACCACCATGAGGAGGAGTACCATACTTTAGACCATTAACAAAGAAGGAGAATTGTCTTTGAACTTCTTCATCAGAAAGGCCAATGGCTTTAAACATCTTTTGTTGAATGTCTTGATTATGAATACGGATACTTCCACCACCAAGTTCATAACCATTTAAAACGATATCATAGGCTTTTGCTTTACAATTTGCGAGATCAGTTAATAAACGATCTTCATCACCATTCTTTGGCGATGTGAATGGATGGTGAGCTGCTACATAACGATGTTCTTCTTCACTATATTCAAATAATGGCCAATCCACAACCCATAGGAAATTAAACTTAGATTCATCAATCATGTTTTGTTCATGAGCAATTAGTGTACGAAGGCCACCTAACGCAAAGTTACAATTTTCAAGCGTATCACATACAAGTAATACTAAATCATTTTCTTTTAGGTTATATTTCTTAATTAATTCTTCTTTATTTTCTTCACTTAAATGTTTAGCAATTGAACCACTGATTGTACCATTTTCATACTTTAACCAGATTAAGCCTTTAGCATGATATTTTTTAGCAAATTCCGTTAAACGATCAATCTCTTTACGTGAGTAGTGAGTTGCACAACCTTCTGCGATAATACCTTTAATACGCATATTTTGTTCAATAGCTTGATGGAAGATAGCACTATCAACAGTCTTTGCCCAATCATCGAAGTCCGTTAGATACATTTCAAATCTAGTATCAGGTTTATCACTTCCATATTTATTCATACAAATATCATAAGGAAGACGGATAAATGGAGTAACAATGTCCATATTTAATACATCTTTCCATACTTTCTTTAATAAGCCTTCTACTAATTGATAAATATCTTCTTCATCAACAAAACTCATCTCAACATCGACTTGGGTAAACTCAAGTTGACGGTCAGCTCTTAAGTCCTCATCTCTAAAGCATTTAACGATTTGGAAGTATCTTTCAAATCCTGCAACCATTAGTAATTGTTTATACATTTGTGGCGATTGAGGTAGGGCATAGAATGAACCATGGTGAATACGAGATGGAACAAGAAAGTCACGAGCACCCTCAGGAGTAGATTTACCTAAGAATGGAGTTTCAATCTCAATAAAGTCTAGAGAATCAAAGTAGTTACGTATTGACATTGCAGTTTTATGACGTAAAATAAAATTACTTTGCATGCAAGGTCTTCTTAAGTCAAGGTAACGATATTTCATTCTTAAATCTTCAAGAGCGTCAATTTCATCTTGAATAGGGAATGGAGGTTGTTCAGCTGTACTTAAGATTTCAAATTCTTCTACTTTTAATTCAATTTCACCAGTGGGAAGGTTAACATTTTTACTACTTCTTTCAATTACTTCACCAGTAGCTTTTAATACATATTCATTACGAACACTACTTGCAAGTTCATAAATTGGCGAATCAGGAGATACTACAAGTTGGGTAATACCGTAACGGTCTCTTAAATCAATGAAAAGTAAACCACCAAGATTTCTTTTTTTACTACACCAACCAACTAGAGTATGATGTTCACCAACATTACTTAATCTTAAAGCATTATTATTAATTGTTCTTATCATATTTTCACCTTCTATTTTAATTTTATTATTTCTTCAATTGGTAATGTAACTTCTGTATTATCAATTGTATTTTTAACTTTATATTGTTTTGTTTTGACTTCTTCTTCACCCATGATAATTAAATATTTCGCATGACATCTTTCAGCAAGCTTAAATTGAGGCTTTAAGTTATGATTGTTGTAATCAATTTCTACATATACTCCAGTTTCACGTAAAAGATTAGCTATTTTGATGCCTTCTACTTTGTTTTCTTCACCAATCGTAATTACTTGGAATAATGCATCTTTGTTAAGATTAGCAAATTTGCCAATTTCATCAAGAGCAAGAATTAAACGTTCAACGCCACAAGCAAAACCGATAGCCTCAGTGTCAGGTCCTCCAAGTTCTCTTGATAGTCCATTGTAACGTCCCCCCGCAAGAACAGTTAAACCATTAATTGGAGATGATTCATCATCATAAACAAACTCGAATACAACATTAGTATAGTAATCAAGACCACGGACTAAACGATCACTTACTTCATACTTAATATTAAGTGATGTTAAGATATTACAAATATCCATAAAGTATTTTTGGTCTTCATTTGATAAGTAATCGAAGATTTTAGGAGCAGTTGCAATTATTGGATTGTTTTTGTCACCCTTACAATCAAGCATTCTTAGAGGATTCTTTTCAAAACGAACCTTACAGTCATCACACATTTCATCAAGATGATTTCTAAAGTGATTCTTTAAAGCTTCACAATAAGCAACACGAGATTCTTTACTACCGATGTTATTGATTAAAACTTTTATTTTCGTTAATCCTATTTGTTTTAAATACTCTGATGCAAAGTTAATGATTTCCGCATCTAAATAGCTACTACCAGTTCCTAAGGCTTCAACACCAAATTGAGTAAATTGACGATATCTTCCAGCTTGAGGTCTTTCATATCTAAACATGGGACCAAAGTAATAGTATTTTTTTAAGCCAGGGGTAGCATATAGTTTATTTTCAACATAACATCTAGTTACTGAGGCGGTTCCTTCTGGTCTTAGAGTAATTGAACGTTCACCTTTATCAAGGAAAGTATACATTTCTTTATTTACAATATCACTACCTTCACCAACACCACGGGTAAATAATTCTGTTGCTTCAAACATTGGGGTAATAACTAAACCAAAGCCAAAGCGTTTACAAACAGATTTTGCGACATCTTCAAGATATTGATATTTTAATGCACTATCATCAAAATAATCTAAGGTTCCTTTCATTCTTGTTACTTTCATAAAATACCTCCTAAAAATAAAAAAATAGAAAAAACACCTAAGGACGCTTCATAGAACCATAAAGCGCGGTACCACCTTAGTTTGGATTTTCCACTCTTAATTTGTCTTAACGCGATTCTCACGGTTTTTCTAGTGGGTTGTCAGGCCACGTCTAACAAAAAACATTTATATCTTCATCTATTATACCAAATTACAAAGTAAATTGCAATAAGATTGAAACAAATTATCATCTATTATGCTTTACAAAGCGATTTTCTAAGCTATGTGATTCAGGATCACTATTATTTTTAACTCCTTTTTTAATAATATTAGTACCAACCGTTTTATTTATCGAAGAAAGGAGTAAAGAAATATTATGATCTTTTTGTTCTTGATCAAGATTATCAAATAAAGATAGTTGTTTTACTTCTTCTTCATATTTCGTAAATTTAGAAGCACCGACTCCAAATAAACGAACAGGGATTCCTTCTTCATATAAATCATCAAATAATTCTTTCATTAATCTAAACATGACATTCGCATCATTAGTTGCTTCATGTAAAGTCTTACTTCTTGATACTTGTCGGAAATTAAAATATTTAATTTGTAAGGTAAAAGTATAAGCCTTAACGCCTGCTTGTTCTAACCTTTTAGAAACGGAGTTTGAAAGTAAATGGATATGAAGTAACATTTTTTCTTCATCATATTCATCACGTTCTAAGGTTTGTGAGGTACTAATGGAACTAACTTCATTAAAGCGACTTACATCTACTTCGTTTGATCCTTCTCCATTGGCTCTTTTGTATAAGGCTTCTGCACTACTTGGACCAAGGACATCACTTAGTAACTTTAAATCCTTGTAGTTAGCAAGATCACCGATAGTTTTAATACCTAACGCAACAAAACTATCTTTTGAGTTCTTACCGACGCCAAACATATCAGAAATAGGTAAGGGCCAAAGTAATTTATCAATCTCTCTTTTACGAAGAACAGTTATTCCTAAAGGTTTCTTCATATCTGATGCCATTTTTGCTAAAAACTTATTCGGAGCAATCCCAATACTACATGGCAGGTTAAACATATTTAAAATATCATTTTGAATATCATGAGCAAGATCCACAATTAGTGAGGGAGCACAAACATCTGTAACATCAAGATAAGCCTCATCAATACTACCAGGCTCAACAAGTGGGGTAATACTTAAAAAATAATCAAAGAACTTTCTTGAGTAGTCACTGTAAAGCCCTATATGGGGATCAACAATAACTAAATCCGGACATCTTCTAAGGGCTTCCGTAAAAGGCATTGCGGCAGTAATCCCATAAGCTTTAGCCTCATAGCTACAAGCAAGAACGATTCCTTTATGACCATCTTCAAAGCGTCCAACGGCGAGTTTTTTCCCCTTTAAATCGGGATTTTTAGCTATCTCACAACTCGCAAAAAAACAATTCATATCAATATGGAAAATAATTCTATTTTTTTTAATGCTTACACGCCCCTTTTTTTAAAAAAATATGTTATAATATAGCCAAGTTAATAAAATAATAATCTTAAGGAGTAGGAATATGGCTAAAAATAATCAAAAACAACCAAAGAAGAAACAAAAAACAATTACATTTAATGAACGTGCTGATGGAATGACTGAAGTAGTTATTACAAAAGCTCCTTCAAAAACTGTATTTGGTAAAATTATTATTGCAGTATTAGCATTTGCGATGATCGCTGCTGTAATAGCAAGTTTAATTGCTGTTTTAATTGAAGCTGCATAATACTTTCATATTATATCGTTTTTTTAATATTTTTGCAAAAAAAAGGCTGTTTAGCCTTTTTTATTTTTACCTAAATTAAAATATTAAAAAATGAGAATAATAAAATTCCCATTTTTTAATAAAATTAAGTTATTGTTTGTTTTAGAAAACTATGAACATGGCTTTTAAGCTACATACTTTAACTTCTTCGTACGACGATGTTGTAATCTTAGTTTATCAGATATCATCGCAATAAATTCTGAATTAGTTGGTTTAGACTTGTTGTAGCTAATGGTGTAACTAAAGATATCACTGATGGCATCGACATTACCTCTAACCCAAGCAATTTCAATTGCATGTCTGATTGCTCTTTCTACTCTTGATGAGGTTGTGCAATATAGTTCAGCGATTTCTGGATATAGTATTTTAGTAATATTACCTAGAATATCAACATTATTATAAACCATAATAATGGCTTCTCTTAAATATAGATATCCTTTAATATGAGCTGGAACTCCAACTTCATGTAAGATTTCGGTAATTTCACTATCTAAATCTGGATTTTCATCGGTTTCATTATCATCTTTTCTTCGTCTTTCCCCATCATCATCTAACATCCCAATGATTATTTGAAGTAAATTATCATAATTAACCGGTTTTAATACGACATAATCAACCGAAAGGCTGTTCATCTTTGAATTAACAAATCCACTCATAAATTGAGTAATAGCAATAATTCTTCTTGGTTGGTGATACGCCTCCGGATTTTCTCTTAGTTCTTCTAGAAATTTTAGACCATCAAAATTTTTTGTAAATAAATCAATTAACAAGACATCAATGTCGGTTACTTTTAAGACATTGAATAGTGTTGCTGATGTCGAACAAATCCCCACTACGTTCGCCTCAGGTGACTTTTCAAAGTAGCTGGCTAACCCATCCTCCTTTTCACCAGAGTCTTCAGCAATTAGTAATTTAATTTTGCGCATGTATAAATATCCCCCTTCGCAATAATATTTTATCAAAAAATACTCCCTCTTGCAATTTATACGCTGAATATTGGGAAAGATGTTGAAGGGTTTTACTCTTTTTAATGCTTTTTTTGATGAAATTGCTTAAAATTAATGGATTTCCTCTTATATTTGTCGAATAATAGGAATAAAATGTTAATTAGTGATTATAATAACATTATAAGGTATTTATATCATTAATCATCCATTCAATATGTACTCCATAGCCACATTTTGGATTATCAATTATGACATGAGAAACTGCTCCAACTAATTTATCATTTTGAACAATAGGACTTCCACTCATACCTTGTACAATCCCTCCGGTTTTGTCAAGTAGCTTTGAATCCGTGATTTCATATTTTAATCCTTTGACATTGTTAGCATTTTGTAAATGAATTTCAGTAATATTGATATTAAACTTTTCTATTTTATTTCCACTTACAACCGTATAAATTTCTGCTGGTCCAATTTTTACTTCTTGTTGAGATGCGGTTTGAATTGGCTTTTTGTTGGAAAAATTTCTCGTAGTTAATTTTCCATAAACACCACTACTTTTGTTTTGAGCAATGATTCCTAAATTATCATCAACAAGGGATGCTCTTTTTTCCCCTGCAACTCCCACTGTTGATTTTTTTATGCTATTAATAACGGAATGACTTAAGGTACCATTTACTTTTCCCATTTTCACATATTCATCGTAAATTCCATGGCCAAGGGTCGCAAAAGCATTTTTTTCGGTATCAATGAATGTAAGGGTACCAATCCCAATTAGTTTATCTTTAATGTATAAACCAAGCGATTTATCGTTTGTTTTGGTGGTTACAACATTAATTTTGGTACATATTTCTTTTTTATCACGTTCTAACTTTAAGGTTATCTCATCTTTAGTTTCATTTTTTAACATTGTTTGTAGATCTTTATTGGTATTAATTATTTGACCATCATAAGCAATGATTTTATCGCCTTCTTCAATGTCACTATTTCGCCATGGACTTTCTTTACGAACGGATGTAGAAACTAGATATTTACCAACAACATAAACTCCCGTATTAAGTTTTAAGCCAATGGTATCGCCACCAAGTAAAACTTTTTTATCTTTTACGCTTGTTGCATTGGTATTAATGGATAAAGATAGGAAGATACTACTAAACAAGATTAAAAATATTAATATTTTTGATAATTTTTTCAAAATTACACCTCCTTTCATTATATTATTTGCAGAAAATATAAAATAAAAAGCGTAGATAAATGTCAATTTATCTACCACTTTTTTGTTTATATTTCAATATTTGGATTATTTGATTTTAACATTGCTTTTGCAAGATCAATTGCCTTTTCATTATTATTTTCTGGTGTAATCATTCCCGCAAGCATTTTTACACGGTTTTCTGTATCTAATAATTCAATCTTTGTTGATGTTGAATTTTCACCAAATACTTTATAGATATGATATTGATTATCAGCCATTGAAGCAACAATTGGTAAATGCGTTATCGTTAAGACTTGAAGATCTTTACTAATTTCTTTTAGTTTTTCACCAACTTTACCAGCGACACTTCCTGATACTCCACTATCAATTTCATCAAAAATTACTGTTGATAGTTTTAATGTCTTAAGGGTATGAACCTTTAAAGCAAGCATAATTCTTGACATTTCACCACCCGATGCAACCTTAGATAATGATTTCTTGGGTTCCCCAACATTAAATGATATCTTAATGTCAACATCATCTAAACCATCATTTTTAAAGTTGCTGGCGTTAAAAGGATCAAGTAAATCATATTTGTTAAATTCCATTTCTAAATCAACTTTAGGAAGCATTAAGTCAAGTAAAGTTTGAAGAACATTCTTTTCAAGAATTTTCGCAGAAGCCTTTCTTTCTTTGGTTAGTTTCATTCCACATTGTTTTAATTCTTCAAAACATTTGATTACTTTATTTTTAGCATCATTTATTGCATCATCAATTTGTTCAAAACTATCAATTTTTTGTTTTAGTTCATTCTTATAGTTGATAAGTTCACCAATTGATTTATGATACTTATGTTTTAAAGTATTTAACAAACTTAGTCTTTCATTGATTTCGTTTAAGCGATTTTCATCATAATCAAGATTTTGAATTTTGGTTTTAACTTTTTTAAAGAAATCCTCAAGGGAATAATATGCATCATTTAACATTTCACTATCATTTTTAAATTCTGGTTGAAGTTCACCTAATTTTTGAACATTAAAAATTGTGTCATATAAGTTTTCTAAGATATTATTCTCTTTAAAGTCATCATTTATTTGTGTTAAATATTTGAAAATATTTTCATAATTATTTAAAAAACTAAGTTCTTCTTCTAATGATGTTTCTTCATTAACACTTAATGAGGCTTTTTCTAATTCTTTATATTGGAATTCCCAATATTCAAGATTAGTCGCATCAGTCTTAGAGAGATTAATTATTTCATTATAAGCATTTAAAGCTTCTAAATACTTACTTCTTAGATTTTTGTATTCATCTAAAAGTGATGATATTGTCTCATTGTTAATGAAAGTTAAATAATTATGAGGGTTAAATAATTTGTGGGTTTCATTTTGGGTGTGAATATCACCAAGAGTACTTGCGAGAAGCTCAAGTTGGTTTAAAGTTATGATTTCTCCATTTACACGGATTAAGTTCTTACCACTTTGAGATAGTTCTCTTTTAATAACTACTACATCACCATCTAGTAACTCGATTTGAAGGTCATCTAATACTTGTTTAGTATAGTCACTTACCTTTTCAAAAACCCCTTCAACAATGGCTTTGGTTTCCCCATTTCTAATCATCGATGTTTGGGATCGGTTACCAAGTAAAAGACCAATAGCATCAATGATTAAGGATTTTCCAGCTCCCGTTTCACCGGTTAAAGCCGTAAATCCTTTTTTAAATTCCACATTTAAATTGTCTATAATCGCAAAATTTTGGACTTTTAATTCGGAGATCATCTTAATCCTCCTCTACTTTTTTTATAAATTCATCTATTTCTAAGTTATAAGCTTTAACTAGTTCATTCCTTGATCCAATTTCTAAGTATGAATTAGGTAAAGTCTTTATATGTAGTTTGTACATTGGGATTTCCTTATTTATATAAGCATTATTTAAGAAGGTTAAAACTTGACTACCTAAGGAGTTATTCGCAACCACTTCTTCATAAAAGTATAAGGTGTTTTCTGCTTTTACTAGTTTTAAGATTAACTCTTGATCAAATGGTTTAATAAAACATGCATTAATTAAACCAATATCACTATTTTTTAGTTTTTCTTTTATTAAATCTAGATTAGGACCATAGGAAATAATGTATTTTTGGTTATTACTATTCTTTAAAATTTTCCATTTTCCCATTTCAACTTTCAATGATGATTCTATTGTAACAGCATCTTTAGGGTAACGTATAACAAAAGTTCCTTCACTTTCTAAAGCAAACTCCAGTAGTTTTGTGGCCTCCATAGTATTTCTTGGAGCCATGATTGATAAATAAGGAATACTCGAAAGATAAGCAACATCAAAGATTCCTTGATGCGTTGGTCCATCTCCACTGACAATCCCACTACGGTCTAAGCAGATTACGACATGCTTCTTTAGTCTTGCGACATCGATAAGTAGTTCATCATAGGCTCGACTTAAGAAAGTTGAATAAAGAAAGACCACTGGCTTAAAGTTATTAGTCGCAAGGGATGCCGCAAGGGTTATTGCATTTTCTTCCGCAATCCCTACATCAATAAAATTCTTAGGATACAAACTTAAGATTTCATCAATTCCACTGCCATAGGCCATACCTGGAGTTATAACTTTGATGGTATCATCATTTTTGATTTCTTCAATTAATTTTTTACTTAAGGAAATGCCAAAACTATATTCTTCTTTTTGGTCATCTAGGAAAGCTCCAGTTACCGGATTAAAGGGTGGTACGGAATGCCAAACTCCGGTTTTATCTTCTTCAGCAAACTTAAAGCCTTTACCTTTGGTGGTTTTAACATGAAGAACGATTGAGGTTGGACTTTTTTTCGCATACTCTAAGTACTTGATTAAATCTTTTAAGTTATGTCCATCAATAATTCCTAAGTATTTGAGACCAAATCCCGTAAAGATATTGTTTTTGTAAGCGACACTCTTTAATGCATTTTTAATAAAACGTGGGGTAATCTTTCTTAAGATTTTAAAACGTCCCTTCGCTCTAATATTATTAAAGGTTCTTGCGAGTCCACCGGTATTTTTGGAAATTCCCATTTCATTATCATTTAAGATAATAATCATTTTTTGGTTTGGTTTTGATCCTAAATAGTTTAAAGCTTCCATTGCTAAACCATTAACAATTGATGCATCCCCAATAACACTGATAATATTACCATAAAGGTTAGGATCTTTTTCTTTGGCTTCTAAATACCCTAAGGCATAAGAAATACTAGTTGAACTATGTCCAGCCTCATAAGGGTCGTGGATACTCTCACTTGGGGATGAAAATCCACTTAAGCCATGATATTTTCGTAAATGCTTAAATTCATTCGCTCTTGATGTCAACATCTTATGAGTATAACATTGATGAGAAACATCAAAAAAGATGACATCCTTAGGACTATCAAAGACATAATGAAGAGCAACCGTAAGCTCTACCATCCCAAGGTTGGAAGCGAGGTGACCGCCAGTTTCTTTAATATTTTCAATTAAATCTTCTCTGATAGCTTGACATTCATTCTCAAGATCTTTAAGATTCATTTTCTTTAGATTTTCAATTGAATGTGGCATAGTTCACCTCCTTTATTTAATTATACGCATTACTTTTAGTTTTTAGTTAAATTTCTTCTTCCGTTTGATTTGTAACTTTAGTTACGATGACTTTTTTAGCTTCTTCTAGTCTTTTTTTACATTCAAGGCTTAGTTCCATTCCTTTTTGATAGGTAGAAACGGAATCTTCAAGACTTAGTTTTCCACTTTCAAGTAAAGCCACAACATCTTGTAATTCTTTTAATAATTCTTCAAATGATTTATTTTTCATTTTTACTCCTCTGTTATCTTTTTATCATAAATATTAGTCATAACATAACCATCATAGAATTTAACCTTTAGTGGTTTTTCCATATCTACATGATTAACAGACTTAATGATTACTTCATCTTGGTAAGCTATTGTGTAACCTTTTAACATGACATTAAAAGGATTTAATAAGACATTCTTTTCCATTAGTTTGACTAATTCTGATTTATAAAGTTCAATTTTATTTAAGACTAAGCTTGGAACAAGACGTGATTTGAGGGTATTATAACCTTCCATCTTATGTTTTAGATCATTGTTAATCCCAAGATATAGTCTTTTATCTAATTCATTTAGTTTTTGAATATTAGTATCAATCACAAATTCTGGATTTAAGCCTTTAAGTTTTTCGGTTGTTACCGTTAAAGGATTAAGAAATTGGTGATTTAAAAATTCATCAAAATGAAGGAGGGGATAAGACTTAATTAAGTTATCGTATAAGTAATATTTATTACTTAAAACGGCTTTAATCCCGTGATTTAGTCTTGCGACCTTATCCATTAAGCCTTTTATGACTTCACTCTTTTCTTTGGTTAGTCTCATAGCGGCGCCAGTTGGAGTTGGAGCACGGTATGAAGCCACGAAATCACAGATGGTAAAGTCACCCTCATGACCTACTGCCGAAACAACCGGAATCTTACTAGAAGCTAGGAGTCTTGCGAGAGCTTCATCATTAAAGCAAGATAAGTCTTCATAACTTCCGCCCCCACGGCCAATGATTAAGACTTCAGCCCAGTTATCGTTAAAAACTTCATTTACAGCCCTAATTAAGTCTTTCGGAGCATCTAACCCTTGAACAAGAGCTGGATATAGTTTTAATCTCGCAAGTGGAAAACGCCTATTAAAGGTTGAAACAATATCATTGATAGCTTCTCCGGTTAAGGCTGTAACAATCGCTACTCTTTCTGGATATTCAGGAATAGGAAGTTTTCTTGATTCATCAAACAAGCCTTCTTTAGAAAGTTTATCTTTTAATTCTAAGAATTGTTGATAAATTAGACCAAGTCCTTCTTGTTCCATTTTATTTACAATGATGGCGTAAGTACCTTTCTTTTGGTACACTTGGACATAACCACTTACAAGGACACTCATTCCATCTTGAGGTTTAAACTTTAATGAGAGGTTAGACGGATAGAAAAACATCCCTTGAATTTCGGATGTTTGATCTTTTAACGAAAAATAACAATGTTTTCCTGAATACTTAAAGTTTGAAAGTTCACCTTTTAGGTAGATTTCTTTTAAATTATTATCCATATCAAATTTATAAGAAATATATCTATTTAAGGCCGTAACGGAAATGTATTTTTTTTCGTTATTATTATTCATATATTTTTTTACCTAAACTATCTAAAACACGATTATTGAATTTTACTTGTTTTGTATCTTCAACGCTTGAATATTCTTTAGTTATTTCTAAGTATTCGTTAATAATTACTTCTTTTGGAGTATCTTTTAACATAAGTTCTGCACAAGCACAAATCATAATAGCACGGTCAACATAAGATAGACGATCAATGGTCCATCCTACTAAAGAGCTAGAAATCGTATCAACGATTGATTGATAGTTTTTAATCACAAAGTTTAAGATTATACGGCTATAATCCTCATCAATTTCTACTTTGTATTCATCATCTAAGATTAGGTTATTTACATCATTTATGGTTTCTTCTAGTAATTCATCACTTACAACCTCAGAAAAGGCTTTATTCATATCTAGATTGAAGACTACCATAACTGATAGGATTCTTGCATTATGTCTTTTCATACAAACCTCTTAATTAGTCAATTTTTATATTAAATGGAAGGACAGGAATTCCATCATCATTAAATAAGTTTACATCTGATAAATCATTAAGCCATCCATAAACAATGTTAATCTTAGACTTATCATATACTTTTTTAATAGTGACTGTTTCGCCATTATTTATTTCTTCTTCTTCGTAGGTTAAGTCAATAATGATGTAGTTTTTCTCAATTTTTGGAGTAATATTTAGTTCTTTTACTTCCTCATCATCATTATAGTAAACATGGAAATAGTTAATTACCGTTTCTTCTGATAGTAATTCAACTAGTAATTTATCGGTATTAGAAAATTCAATTTTAATTGAGGTTACGACTTCTAGTTTTTCATCTACTTCTAGAATTATGTTACTATAACTTGAGACATACTTATTCTTCTTAATTAAGTCTTTTAGTCTAGTTACAAGTTTTAACTCATCAAGATTGCCATTTTCACTAATTGTTAAATCGTAAGTTGGAACAATATTCACATAACTATAGTAGTTAGCAATCGATGATTGAATATGTCGTAGTTTTTCTACATTCATTTCTTCTTTTGATGGAGCTTGAAGTAGCATTACATCAAAGTCACCAAAGTTTTCATGTAAACTATCAATTAAAGTATAAAACATTTGGAAGTATACATTTGATGATTTAACTTCATTTAAGTCGTCTAAATCATTCATTCCAAGGTTTAAAACCATACTAGTAATACTTAAATTTTCAAGGTGAGCCTTTAATATCATATCAAGATAACTCATATCACCAAGTTTAGTTGGATTTTCAACATATTCATGTTTTGATTCAAGATATGATTTAATCGGACTGATGGTATTAACTTTTTCAAGTGGTAGCCATTCACATAGTTTAGTCTTGTAAAATGGTAAAACGACAACTCCAATCGGCATATTGTCAGCCTTCTTTATTGATGTACCAAAATCAAGGGTAAACTTATCTAATAAATCAATTTCACTTGGTAAATCTAAAAAGTGAGGATTCTTTTCATCAACATAGAAAAAAGAAAGGTCATTAAAATCATCTTCTTCTAAATTAGTTTGGTCAATTATTGTTTCATCATTAATGCTATCACCCATTAAAAGATAAACATGACCAAAGCGAACGTTAACAAAAGTATGCGTGTAAGTGTTATATGAATCACTTAATTTAATTTTATATGAATCATAACTTCCTTTAGGTGCAGTAAAAGAAATTGACCACTTTAAAGTCGTCGCATCGGTTGTTGCTTGTTTTTTTAGAACTGACTTTCCACTTTTATTTAATAATTCAAATTTAATAATTACCCCTTCTTGAGAAGTACCAGAGATTACACAAGTATCCTTTTCCTCTAAAACGACATTATCTTTTAGGTAATCAGTTATTATGAAATCTTCAGTTGGTCTTTTTCCCGCAGGTTTTGGATTATCAGTGGTTACACAAGATGTTAAAAATAAAAAGCATAAGGAAGTCATCATTAAGGATATCCATTTTTTCATGTTATCACCTCATAATATTTTTCTTATGCTTATTTTACCATACTTTTGTTTTTTTTTCAACCAAGTATCTTTTTTATTTATCTAAACACTCTAAAAACTTAATCTTTTATACACTTCTTTAACTATTTGTTGATACTTTTTCTCTTTTTTCAAGAAAACATTGTATAGTTTACATTGATTATAGGCTCTAACCAGATTATTTTCGGGATAGAAAGTTTTAAAGTAAACATCATTTTCTAAATAATCGGTAATAAACCTCACAGCACACTCAAAGATGATGGTCCCAATCCCCTCCGTTAAAAGTTCAAGTTCCTCTTTTGTGATAATATCTTTAACTTTAGATAAATAACCAATTAAAAGATATGTAAATTTTTTATCATCTAAATCAACCAAGTCAATATGGGGATCATCTTCTTTAGTGGTTGAACATGATGTTCTTACGGCATCACTAAAATCAAAAATCATTGTACCTGGCATGACCGTATCAAGATCAATCAAACATGAACCTTTGTGTGTAAGTTTTTCAAACATTACGTTGTTTAATTTTGTATCATTGTGAGTTATTCTTAAAGGAATTTTTCCTATATCTAAGGCATGTTGAATAAGGCTAATTCTTTCTTTATTCTTGATTAAATAACTACATATTGACTGACATTTCTCATATCTTTGTTCATTCTTTTCCTTACTTTCAATTACTTCTTCAAGATGCCTTAAGCGATAAGGAGTGTTGTGAAAGTTGGGAATGGTTTCTTTTAATAAACTTGGATCAAACGAGGTAAAAGAGACTTGAAAATCACCAATGACCTTACCTACTTCAAAAAATAAAGTATCTTGAAAAGTTAATTCAATGGTCTCTAAATCATCTAAAAAATCATACATTCGAAAATATTCATTACTTAATGGATCAAAGTAAAGTTCATCGTCATCAATAGTCATAATAATATTAAGGGTTCTTTTATTAAGAACTTTTAACTTTTTTGTCACATTTACAATATTATCCATGACAATCCGAGGATTCTTAAAGACATACTTATTAATTCTTTGTAATAAATATTTTTTATTTGAGGTTGTAACTAAATATGTCTTATTAACTAATCCATTTTTATAAGGTTTTACATCCTTTAGAGTACCTTCAATCTTAAAGTTTTTGACAATATTCAACATATAACCACTCCTTATATGTTATGTATATGCCTAAAATAGGAAAATGGTGAGTAAAAAAGTGCTTAGTAACTAAAAATACTAAGCACTTTCTTTAAATTCATTTTTTTCTATAATAATATTGCAGTATTACTATAAGAAAAGCTTAAAATGAACATAATTAATAAAATAAAAGATGTTAATTTTTCAATAACCTTTTCATCAATTAAATAGTTTTATGAATTTTGATAATTATTAGTTCAACAACTAATCTATTTGCTCTTAATATTATTATAGGCACCTTTTAAATCTTCAAGTTCTTGTTTATTAAAGCCTATCTGTTTACTTCTATGAATTATTTCATTAATTGCAGTAATAATAACCTTTATTAGCACATCATAATCTTCATCAAAACAAATTAGATTATATAATTCAATTAATTTTTTCATTTTTACTATTTTTTCGGTATTTGATAATTTTTCATCATATGAAATATATTTTCCTAATTTATTACCAACAAATATAGCAAGTTCATTTAAGTTTATTGTTAATTGATTATAGAATTTTGTAGTACCCTTTTTGTACAGTTGTTCTATTCTTTGTCCACTAGCATGATAAAATGATGGGAAGTTATTTAATAATTCTAAGGCTCCTAATTCATTACCTTTAGCAAATAATACTTTTGCTTTATATGTAATAGCCTCAAGTCTATAATTTTCAACATTACATCCTTCAAGAATTAGATCACACACTTTAACAATTTCTTTTTCATTTTGGATAAGCGCATTTATATCATTATCAGCTTCCCCTCCTGTTACAAAAAACAAATATTGTACCATTATTTCATAATCATTAGGATAGTTTAATCTTGCAGCAACAACTAATTCCTTAGCTTTATCCCAATCATTATCAACATACCAAGCATTATGAATTTCTTCTTTAGCTTTCTTTATTTCTTCTTCAACAAGCATATAGTCATAACCCATTAGCTCATCTATCGTTACCCCAAAGAAATGTGATAACGGAAAAAGTAATGTTATATCAGGGTATGTTTCATTATTTTCCCATTTACTAACAGCAGCAGGTGTTACATTAAAAATTAACGCTAATTCTTCTTGTGTAATTCTTTTTTCTCTTCTTAATCTTTTGATGTTTTCTGAAATTTTAATGTTCATAAATACATTCCTTTCTAAAAATTTTTGTTTTATAGAGTTTGTAATATCGATCTTAATTACTTTGTAAATTTACAATAATATTATATCATCAAAAGAACATTTTTACAACATACCCATAGTTAACCATATATTAACTAAATGTTAAGTTTTTAATCATTACTACATTTATAAAAACAAAAAGAAATTTTTATTAACATATATCAATCGTTTTGTATCAACATAAAAAATAATAGAAATAACTGTAAGTTTCAGTTATTTCTAGAACTTTTTTCCTAATTATTGGACTTTGCGATTTCCGTATCAATTAAATCTTCAATTTTTTCTTCTTTTCCTGCGATTAAAGTTTTCTTGTATTCAGCATTTTCTGATAAATATAATGTTTCAAGTAAGGAATTATATTCATCTGCACTAATTAAAACTGCATTACCATGTTTTGTTGTGATATTAACAACAACATCATTATCAATAACCATGTCAGTTAATTTATAAAGATCTTTTCTAGCATTTGTAATATTAACATTATAAGTCATCATCATACCTCATTTCTTTTTATTTACTTAATTATAACATACATAAAATCATACGTCAATCTGTAAATTGGCTATATTTAATATTTTTTCTTTCCTTATATTATACAGAAAAAAATGATGGAATTAACCATCATCTTTCCTAGTTTGTTCGAAACATTTCGGGATCACGATAAAAATACTCAGATTCATATTCCTCATGAGATGCAACAGAAACTTTCGGGTATAGATAGTTTCTCATATATCTTGGCTTTAAGTCTTTCATCTCATAATTTTTTTGTTTCTTTTTTTTCATTATTTCACCCTTTAATATTATGTGAAAATACGATTAAATTATTTAATCTTTTAAGAGCCAATCTTTCCCTTTTAAGGTTTCTGGTTCATATCTTGATAAGTCGTTGTAATCTTGTTGTCTTAAAGCTTCAAAGATAGCGACAGCCGCAACATTACTTACATTTAGTGATCTTATTTTATCATTAATTGGAAGTCTGATACAATCATCTAAGTGTTCACGAAGAATTAACTTAGGAATTCCCGTTGATTCTTTACCAATGATGAAATAATATCTCGTGTTTTCTTCATTTAGTTTTAGTTCATGAGGAGTTTTCATGCCGTATCTAGTAAAGAAATACATCTTTACTTTTTCGCCATTTTCACTTTGGTTTTTATTTAAGAAGTCTTCCCAATTTTCGTAAACCATGAAGTGAACGTTTGGAATGTAGTTTACGGCAGCTCTGATCATGTGTTTATCATCTAGTTTAAAGCCAAGGGGTTTAATTAGATGTAAAAGGGTATCCGTGCCAGCACATGTCCTCATGATATTACCGGTATTTTGGGGGATTTCTGGTTCATATAAAACTATGTGATTACGATATTTACTTATAATTTCATTCATATTTAATTACCTACTACTTCTTTTTCTATTTGTTTTAACATTTTTTGTTTCATTTTTGTAAATCGTGGTTTAAAGTCAATAAAAGTATACATGAAGGTACCGATGATTACCGCACCAACATTGCTGATAATCATCGCATAGAAAATGCTTTTTTCACCAACATTAAATACTTTCATATAAAGCATGATAACAGGAATTCTTAAAACCCAAAGTCTAAGTGATGACAAAATCAAACTAAAGTCGGTACGAGCAGCCCCTTGGAAGGCTCCAATTAAGACTTGGAAGATTCCCATAAGGGGAAGTCCTAAGAGTAAAAAATATAGATAGTCAACACAAGCATCTAACGCTAGTTCATTGTTAATAATAAAGATCGAAGCAAGGTCTTTTCTTAAAAACATCAAACTAACTCCCCCCACAATTGAGATGATTAAGGAAATGAAGACAGAAGCTTTAACGGAGGCTCTCGCTCTTGTAACATTGCTTGCTCCAATATTTTGGCCAACGAATGTCGCAAGAACACTTCCTACAGCCATGGTTGGGAATAACAAGATGGAGTTAATCCGGTTTCCGACTCCAATCGCCGTGATTAAGTAACCTTCAAAGCTTAAGATTATACTGTTGATGATTAAAAAGCCAACGGAAGTAAAGGCTTGAGAGATTGCGGCAGGAACTCCGAGGATGAAAGTTTGTTTCATATATTTAAAGTTTGGTTTTAAATCTTTAAATTCAAGTTTAATACTTGTAGCTTTAGTCTTAAAATAAAGGATAAAACATACCGGTATAATAATTAGATTGGCAATTACCGTTGCATAGGCTGCACCAACTAAATAATATTTTCTTACCATAATAGCCGTTAAAATAATATTTAAAAGGATGGAAACAATATTTAAGATTACGGGAGTAACCGTATCTCCTGTTGCTTGTCTGGTAGCTTGGTAAGCAAAGAAAATAAATAATCCGGTCATTTCAAAAGATCTAATCATGACATATTCTTTCGCATACATAAAGACATCAGGTTTGGAAGCTGCCCCCATTAGTTTTAAAATTGGGGTAGTCAAAAAGAATAATAGAATGTTAAAGACGATGCCAAAGATAGTACACATAATTAAAAGTTGAGCATTAACGGTTTTGGCTTCTTTTTCTTTGTTAGCCCCAAGATATTGACTCATTAAGGCACTACCTGCAATCATTAGTCCAGTCGCAAGCGCTTGAAAGATCTGGATTATGGGGTTAGTAACGGTGATTGCGGAAACCATAGCTTCTACTTGCATAGGGTCAATCGCTAGGTTACCAACAAAATACATATCAACAATGTCATGAACTGACTTTAAGATGTTACTAAGCATAATAGGAAGAGCCATTAGTAAGATGGCTTGATATAAATTAGGTGATTTTAATAATAAATAGGTTTTCTTATCATCGGTCAAGATCCATCACCTCTTTAATTTTCTTTTTTAATTTGTTTAACATTGCTTCATTTTCATCAGTTAAAACAATTAAAAATCTCTTTATATTATTTCCTAAATAATTATTTATAAAACTAAAATTATCAGTTATTTTATAATTATAAATGATGGTTTCAGGTCTTGTTTGATTACATCTTGAAACAACATACATTAAGTTATGATATTCATCTTCTATATAATAGTCATTTTTTTCACATAATGTACAGTGAAGATTTTTCATTTTTCTTACCTTATTAATAAAACAATGAGCAGTAGACATTAATTCCATTCTTCCATAAAGGAAAACGCCAATATTTGGTGATTTAGTTTTTCTTGATAACTTCATTTGCTCATCAATTGATAATTCATGTGATAAATAAATAGTATCTAATGAAAAATTATCAAGTAGTTTAATGGTTTCACTATTTAAGACATTAAAACTTGGGGAAAGTGACATTCCTTGATTTAAGTCGCCTAAATTATGGATTAAACCAGCATTTGAATCAAAATTACGGTTAAAGTGAAAATAATATGGTTCATATTCACTCTTAAATAAAGTATAAACCTTATTAAAAGGAAGGTCTTTAACAAAGGATAATTGGGATTTTTTTGTTAAAACAATATCAATCTTAATTGAATCATAGCCTTTTTGGTTCTTTCTTTTTACATCTTGATATGGATAGTCATCATTTTTTGTTAGTTGATAGTTATCTAAAATGGTTTGTTTTAACTTTTCAATGGCTCTTCTCCTGATTTCATTAATCATACTAACTTTAATGAAAGCCATATTATCATAGTTAGTTTCAAGATTAGTAAACTGAAATAACGGATTACCAATTTTTTTAAGTTGGGTTTTGATTCTTTCGATATCTAAAGGCTTGTCTGCTTTTTCATCTAATACATCTAAAGTTTCTTTAATTACTAAATCATTATACTTAACAATTAAAGTAAGAGGTTTATGCAAGGATGCGAAAAGAGTAGCTGATAGATTAATAATTTGGTTTTCGTTTTCTTCTTGGGTTTTCGCATTTACTAGTAATGCATTATCGACTGTTTTATAAACTAAATCATTGACTGCTACTTTAAAGTTTCCTTTAATAAAGTAATTATTACTATCTTGTTTTAGGTTGGTAACATAAAAACCAACTTCTTTTTTTCCTTTAATACGGATGGCATCGTTTATTACTAAAGGTTTAACTAAATTTAAGGTTATTCCCTCATTTGTTACTTTGGTTACTTTACCAATGTATAATCCTTGATGATTAACACTACTAATGTTTGTTAGTAAAGCATTATTTTCGTTAAACATATAACCTTTGGTAAATTCACGATTAAAACTAACTAAAAGATTATCCATCATTTTATCATCGGAGATTTGGTGTAGTTTATTATAGTAAGCCCTAACTACACTCATAACATAAGCCGGAGATTTCATTCTTCCTTCAATTTTTAAAGATTCAACTCCTATTTCCTTTAGTTGATCTAAATAATCAAGGGTATTTAAGTCTTTCATGGAAAGAAGGGAAAGATATGGCGTTAGGTATTTGCCATTTTCAATAAGTCGATATTTCTTTCGACATGGTTGGGCACACTCACCGCGGTTACCACTTCTTTTACCAATCGCATAACTCATCAAGCATTGACCAGAATAAGCAAAACATAAGGCTCCATGGATGAAAACTTCTACTTCAATCCCGGTATCAACGATTTGTTTAACTATGTCAATAGGAGTTTCTCGAGCAAGAACTACTCTTTTTACCCCCATTTTCTTTAAAAGGAGGGCCCCACTTACTGAATTAATGTTTAGCTGAGTAGAAGCATGAACGATAAGGTTGGGAAAGTTAGTTCTAATAAAATGGATAACCCCTAAATCTTGAACAATAAGAGCATCAACTTTAATTTCTTCTAAAAACTGAAGATATGGTGATAATTCACTAAATTCTTCATCATATATTAAGGTATTAACGGTAACATAGATTTTAACATGTCTAAGGTGAGCGTATTCTACAGCTTCTTTTAGTTCTTCATTGGTGAAGTTTTGGGCGCTTTTTCTCGCTCCAAAGTTTTTACCACTGATATATACCGCATCACATCCGGCATGGATGGCCGCAATCAAGGTTTCCATGTTACCTGCTGGTGCAAGTAATTCCATATTTTTTCCTCCTTATCTATAAAGTTAAGATAAAAGCTCCATTACTTTTTAGCAATGAAGCCTTTTTTGTTATTCAACTTTGTTATTCAACAATTTCTTCTTTTTTTACTTCTTGGTCTTTTAAGATGTATAAAATACCAATGGTACCGGTACCACAGTGAGATCCGATAACGCATCCGGCTATAGTCTCATATAGATTTTCTACTTTTACATCTTTGATTAATTCTCTGATTAAGTTTGCTTTATCAAAAGCAAAAGTATGAGTAATGAAAACAAACTCCGGATCTAAGTGTTGAAGATCACTTAAGAATAGTTTAGTCATACCAGTTACAGCTTTTTTCATTGAGCCAAAGAACTTTTTACCAACCGTCATTTTACCTTCACGAACAACGATCATTGGTTTAATACTTAAAAGGGAGCCTAAGAAACGAACAGTTCCTGAGCATCTTCCACCTTTATGAAGGTACTCTAAGGTTTCAACCACAAATTGTGATTTAACGTGAGGAACAATATCTTCCACTTTTTCCACAATCTCTTTCGCACTTAAGCCTTGGTCACGGAAGGTACATGCTTTTAAGACTAATAGACCAATCCCGGTTGATAAGTTTTTACTATCTACACAATATACATGGTCTTCAAAATCTTCAGAAGCAATTCTCGCATTTTGGAAAGTCGCTGAAAGGTCAGATCCAATGGTAATAAAGACAATATCGTATCCTTCATTTACATACTTCTTAAAGAAGTTGTGGAAATCCTTAGGAGGAATCGCAGCAGTTTTTGGTAATTCATTTCTTACTTTTACTTGATTGTATAGTTCTTTTAAATTGATTTCTTCGTTATCTTTGTAGCTATCTTCACCAAATGTAATGTATAGGGGAAGAATTTTGACGTTATATTTTTCTTGTAATTCCTTTGATAGATCACAAGTACTATCACTTGCGATTAAAACTTTGTTATTCATTTCCTTTACCTTCCATAAAACATAATTTATTATTGCTAGTTGCTTTGTCACACCATTCAACTAACACATCTCTTAGAATCATTCCAGTTTCATTGATGTTTTCTCCCTTATTGAATGGGTAAGTGTCTTTGTCAAAGATAAAATCAACGGTCGCAACACGATATGTTGCTTCTTCATCGATGATTAGGCCATTAACATATACACTTGCTCCACTTACTTTAACACTATCACCACTAGGGCGTAAGGTATTATCGTTTTGAATTAAGGCTTTTAAGACTTTACCTTTGATAGATACAATTTTAATCGTATTATCAAATGGACTAATTTCAAAGATACGGTTTACCGTAATGGCTTCGCCTTCATTGATTGGGAAAGCTGCTTCTCTTACGCCACCGGTATTAATGAATGCTACATCACATTCACCATAAGTTTCTTCACAGTATTGTCGCATAACGGTAGCTACCCAAACAGCACCATCACTCTTATTTAAGGTACGTCCAGCAGTACCAACGACTCTTTCAAAGACATCTTTAGTTGCTTCCATTAAGTCATCAACCATTTTTTTGATTACTTCATCTTCTTTACCATTATCATTTACCGCGATGGTTGAAGATTTCGCAGTTAGAATTTTTGAAGATTCGGTATCAAAACTAAATCTAATCTTACCAATGGCTTTACCACTTGATGAGGCTTGAACGTACGGTACATTCATGTGGTCACTACTTCTTGTGTTAGAGCCAACGCTTTTAACATGAGTATGACCATTAACAATACCATCCACTCGGTAGTCACCATCTAAGTCAGATAAATCTTCATTTGTTGTGGTGTTAGCATCATGACCAACAGCGATTACGATATCAACTTTATCGATAGTATGAAGTTTATATGATGCTTCTTTTACTTTATCAACAGGGGATACAAATTCATAATTTTCTACTTGTTTTGTCGCAATACTATATTCTAGTCCATATCCCATATAACCAATAATGCCAATTTTTAAGCCATTTCTTTCTACAACTGTAGATGGCTTAACATTTGTTGGTAAACTATTCGTTCTTTTATCGATGATGTTACAACTAAGCAGTGGAAAGTTAGCCTCGCCATTAGATTTATCACCATCAAAATACTTTAATGTTTCTTCTAGTCCCCAGTCAAACTCATGGTTACCCACAACCATAGCATCAAACTTCATCTCATTCATAATGTCAATCATATCTTTACCATGATTTAAATTAGAAAGAGCAGTACCTTGAAACATATCACCCGCCGAAACTAAAACGGTACCTACATCTTTTTGATTTTGGTATTCTTTAGTCATCTTACCAACGATGGCAGCTTTATCTTTGATGGCGCCATGAAAGTCATTTATTGAATATACTTCAATAATTTTTACTTTGCTTTCTTCTTTTTCTTTTTCAGGTTCTTTTTCTTTTTTACAAGAACTTACCATAAAAAGGCATGTAAGGATTATTAATAAACTAAATACTTTAAACGTTTTTTTCATAATTTCCCCCTATTAACTAAGTAATTATATCACAAAGTTTAAAATTTTGAAAGTAAAATGATATAGGCGAAAAATAAAAGTGAGGAAAAACCTCACTTTAAATGCTTTTTGACTTCTTCAACTTGAATATTAGTATGGTAGAAATCTTTTCTTGAGCATCCAGCTCGACCTCCTCCTGCACAAGCACAAGCGCAGGCACATGCACAGTGGCCACCGCCCGATGAGTGAGAACCATTGTTACTAGAAACAAATGGTACGCCATGGCGATTTACCCCACTTCGTCTAACATAACGACGTCTGAAGAATGGACGATAGAACCAATAGTGATAGCCACAGAATCCACGATTACTTACGTATGGATCTGCTTTTTTGGCTATAATTATCAAAATAGCAACAATAACGCCAACAACAAAGACCCAGAAAATGACAATCTTAATAATTGCTTTAGTATCCATGTAGCGATTAGAGAAAGTTTGATCTTCACTTAAGCCCTCAAAACTTGCTTGACGATAAGTTACTTCGATTTCCATGGTTTCGCCTGGAGCCATGTTAGTTTTTTCAATTACATAGTAATCACCAATAAGACGATTACTAGAAGTACTAATTACATTTTGCATGTTCCATCTAAGAGTCATCTTACCAACCCTAATGTCAGTGAACCATCCTGGTACATAGTGGTAGTAACATTCATTATCGTAAAGATGGTACATTCTTGATAGATGGAAGGAAAAATCAAGGTCAACACTTTCATTTTGATAGTACTTTTTCCTTAAATCAAGGCGGATGTAAGATCCACTATCCGCATAATATTTAATCTTTTTAATACTACTACTTTCAATTTTTAGTTCATCAACATAGCAGTTAGGGATACCAACTTTAACCCAAGTAAGGGGGCCATCTGTTGAACTATCTAAGACTAACCAGTTGATGTGGATTTTGATATCTAAGGTACCATCAATTCTTGGATCAACGGTTATATCATATTCAGAGATATAATCAAGAGCATTAGATGATGCTTTAACGTTAGTTTTTAAATTAAGGCTAAGAATAAATAAAGAAATTAAACTAATGGTTAATAATTTTAGTAATCTTTTCATTTTACTTCTTCTCCTTTTTCATTAAAGAAAGTGGACAAACTTCGGTATTTTTCATTGAAGCTTTTCTGATTTTCTTGGTTTGTTTACTATTCCAAACTTTCTTCCATTCATCAGTTAACATATTACCAAGAACATCATCACTTAGCCAACTTTGACATGGGATGATACTACCATCTGGTGAAATCGCCATGTTAGATAGGCAAGCCCCACATGAAGGAATGGTTAAGTGCAATTTTTCTAATTCATTACCTGTTAACCAACCAGGTGAAGTAAAGGCTAGTTCTAGATTTTTTTCCTTACAATAATCAACTGCCTTCGTAATAAGGTCTAGTAAGTCATCATGAGAAATTATTGTATCTTTGGAGTTATCATTTGTGGCATTTCCGGTTTGAATTAAACCAGAACATGAAAAGTAAATTACTCCTAAGTTTTTTAAGAATTTTAATGTTTTGATATAATCTTGGTTTAAGGTACAAAGCGGAGTATTAACACTAACATTTAGTCCCGCACTTAAGGCATTTTTAATTCCTTCAATGGTTTTATCAAAGTTAGGAGCCCCAACTAATAAGTTATGAATGCTAGGGTTTGATGAATATAAGGTAATTTGAACGGCATCTAATGATGCATCCATTAAATCTTTACATAGACTTTCGGTTAATAATACACCATTGGTATTAAGTCTTGTTACAAACCATTTAGAGTAATCAATAAGTTCAACTAAATCATCTCTTAAGGTTGGTTCTCCACCTGTAAAGGTGAGTTCCGGAATCCAAGCTTTTCTACATTTATCAATGATTTTTTTCCATTCATCGGTGGTTAATTCTTTGACATTCGCATTTACTTGTTCTCCCGCATAACAATGCATGCACTTTTGGTTACAATGCCAGTGGCCATCTTTACTCATGGAAGAAATCATTAAGTCCATACGATGAGGAGCACTCATGTAGCGTCCATATCTCGATAAAGTCATATAACCAATCTCAATATCTGGTTCTTCTCCTCTTGCGACCTCAACTAAAGTATCAAGGATGTCCGCGAGATCTTCTTTTAGCATTTGTTCTGGAGTCTTAGGAAAAACCTTTTTTACATTTTGAATAGTGTTTTTAATAAGCATGACAAGTTCATTATCATTTAATGATACGCCATCATACTTTATTGCTTGGTTGATGAATTCACGAAGGAGAATAGCCCAACCTGTTGTAAGTGGTAAGACATCTTGTCCATTTAAGATGACCGCCCAAACGAGTCCAAGTTTAGGTTTTTGTGGCGGAACTAAATGGATTCTCACGGCGCCTGGACCATTCGGATTTAACGTAATATGGGATACACCATCAATACTATTTAAATAATTCTTCAATTCTTTATTTGACATAGTTATTCCTTTCTAGCTAAATAGTTTAGAACATTATACCAAAAAAAAGAAATTTTGAATTTAAGTTTGCTTGAAAAATAACTATTCTAGCGGACTAATTTTTGTTTTAATGGTATTCTTTAAATAAAAGTAAGATACAATTGAGGTTAGTACTTCACTGATTAAGAAAGTCCACCAAACAGTAGTTGTAACATTATCTGTCTTCACAAAAACCAAAGCAAAAATAAAGGTAAAAAGAATTAAACAAAGGAAGTCGGTAAAAAGCGGTCTTAAGGCATACCTTAGAGCTTGGAATACGCCTTGAATGGCAACATTAAAACCCATAAAGATGTAAGAAAAAGAAGCAATGTGAATAGCATTATCACATACTTTGATTAATTCTTTATTGGTACTTCCAAGTGAAAGGAAGATTAAGTAAATAACGATACTTAAAAATATCCCGTTTCCCGCAATCTTATTTACTGCTTCTTGATTTTTCTCTCCTAAATTTTTAGATAGTAAGGCATTTAAACCAATCCCGGTCCCTACTCCAATCGCAATAATTAAAATTTGAATGGGAAAAGCATAGGTTAAGGCTTCGTTCGCAAGAACTCCAGTATCTTTCATATTGGTTACAAAAACGCTGTCAACGACGTTGTATAAAGCTTGGAGGACCATTGATACAATCATTGGAAGGCCAATTTGCCACATTAGTTTTTTAATTTTAACATTTTCTAGTTTGTTTGTTTTCGTTTCATTCATGTTTGTTCCTTTCCAAGACAAAAAAAGTGTAAGCCCATTTCAATTGGACTTACACCTTTAGTTGCTCATTGATTATATCTAATGTATTAAAAATACAATTGGCCTATCTTTTATCTTCTTATTTATTTTACCAAATTTTGAAGAAAAGAGCAAACGAAGAGTTTTATTTTTTAGCTTCAGGCAAATAAAGCATCTAGATATTTTTTATGATCTCTTTCATTATTATATATAGTTGTATTAATTAATAATTAAAACTAAATAATTATATTTATTGTTATAATTTAGAAAGTAATTTTTTTTGTTTATTTAAAATAAACCCTTCAATAAAAATTATAATTTCCTACTATTAACTTTAATTTCTATTTACTTTCTTCATTTGAATCTAGGGAATCAGGAGTTTCTAGGTTTTTAGCTTTTACTTCTAGTTCTTTACCATATTTAAAAATAATAGAAACAATGATTAAGACAATACCAGTAATTACACTAAATGAACTTTCAATTGAGAAACTATTGTTTTCACCTAAGGTAATTAACACGATGATTTCCGCTACAGTGAATGCAATAATTGGAATGTAGATAGAGCGGATTCCTAATTTTTTTAATTTTTCTGGTCCATTCTCACCAAAGGGAGTACCTTCTTCAAGTTCGGTTTTTAAATAACTTGAAGCAAATGATAAAAGAATGATGTCACTAATTAAGATAAGTGATGAAGAGATTAATTCATTAAACTTTACGAGAAGGTTAGGTTCATCTTTAAAGATGGATACTTCTTCACCAAAAATGGAAAAGACCTTTCCCCCATAATGTTCACTTAAAGCAAAGATTGCGAAAAGGCCATAAATGGAAGCTCCAATTATTGATAAGATGGTAAAAACTTTAACAATTTTTAAAATAACCATAAATATTTTTTGAATTTTTTCTAATGATTTCATTATTTTATTTCCTTTCTATTTTTATTAACAATATAAATATTACTTGATAAAAGCATGTTGGTATTCCATACTTCCTTAAATTCTTCTTCCGTTAGCATACGGTTATAGTTGGGATTTTCAACATTAATATTTTCTTTTAGGGAATCAACTAAATAGATGTTCTTTTGATCATATCCTACTACCACTGCGTAGTGAGTGTCATTTTTAAAGTTGATTAAAACAATAACGGGATTACCTTTAGTTAGTTCATGCTTTAAGGTATAAAGATTACCGGAGTAAGAAATTGTCTCATAACCTTTTTCTTTAAAGAGATTAGTGATTGCGGGAGGAAAAACAAAACCAAAGGTTCTTTTGATTCTTCTTTATGAATGTTTTAGCTCTATAACCTAAAACAAAAGTTATTTTATCAGTTGTAATTTTAGTTTTTACTAAGTTATTATCCTTTATATTTTCATATTTAATCTCATCTATGTTAAACTCATAACAACCAAAATCATAAATTGAACGATAGAGATTATTGATTATTTTTAGTTTATTTTCACTAATACAAATAATTACATCCTTATTGATAAGTATTGGATTAGTTGAATCATAGCATTTAGTAATAATGTAATTATCAGTTATTCCATATTTCTTTAATCTTCTTCTATTGACCTCAGGAAACATTGATGAATCAAGTTTAGGAAGTTCAGGGCAAGGAATAAAACGGTCAATTAACAAAAGATTAAAAATTAACATTGCAATAGCAAGGATTATAAAAATAACATTTAAAAACTTCATTAATCCTACTTGTTCTTGACATGCTTTTGGTAGAAATAATATAAGGAAAGGAATTAAAAAACATTCTACTAGAAACATACTTCCAGCAAGAATATTAAAAAATTTATTTATTTTATACTTTTTATGTTCTTCTTTTGAAAGATTGTTAATTCTTAATTTCATTATTTCAGAATTAACTTTTTTTAAATCTTTATAATACTTCACAGTAAAACTCCTTGTCTTAGATGATTGAATAATGCAATAGTAATCTTTTAATTAATGACTAAATAATTTGAATATTATAGGAATAACAATACCTATAAATGCAACTATAATTGCAATGATCGATAATATCATTGTTATTTTTAAATTTCTTAATTCAAGTTTATTTCTAAAATAATGATAATACTCGTCATAAAATTCTTTATAGTCATACATAGGTTTATCACTAATTTTCATTTTTTCATTACCATCATACATATAAATCCAATTTTCGATTTCTTCGTAATCTTTTATATTTCTTTCCAATTTAGAAGACATCATTAAGTTAAACAAATATTCAACTTGATCAAAATCAATTTTTTTAATTGATGATACCCGAGGTGATAAAAAGGATTTAACCTTCTCAATTTCAAAATTGCCAAAAAATGAATAATAAAATTTAATTCCATACATCATTATATATTTTGAAACATGCATAATGGGAATAAAGTTTAAAGAGATTAGAGTGTAACTATTACTAAATATGTTCTTTTCAATAACATAATTTTCTTTTATGTTAATAAATGTTTCCTGCAAAAAACTATTTTTAAAATTTTTGTAATTAAAATTTTGATTAAATGTATTAAACGTCATTGACGGCAAGAAAAAATTTTTTCCATCTTCAGTAAATAAAAATGATGTAATATAATGCTGAAAGATAATGTTTAAAGCATTTTTATAAATAAAATCAAAAGCACTATAATTTGTATTATCTATCTTAAATTTTAAATCTTTACCATTGATTTTTACTAAATAGTTTCCTATAAAATCTTCATAATTTGAAGAATTAATTGGTTTCTTCAGTTCAAAAGTGTATTCTATAAACCCTCTCCAGTCATCTAAGGGAGACCACAATATGTCTAATTTGTCAATATATTCATCATTCAAAAATTCAATTGTAGCAAGTTTACCATAATGAGTTGTACCGTAATTAATTCCAATATAACAATATTTTTTAAATGCTTTACTTTTTTTATATCTACAATCAACTTTAAAATTTTTTTTGTTTAAGTTATATATTTTTCCAATTAGTTTTGAAAATTGTTCATTATTCAAAACATCAAATATTTTAAAGCAATAAATGTTACTGTCCCCACGCAAAAATTCTTGTTGTTCTTTTGAAATAAAATTTTTGTAAGTGTTTTTTTTCTTTACTTCTAAATGTTTTTTATATTCATCACTTTTTAGTTCTTCTAAAAAAGACAAGTAAATTTTTTCCTTCATAATTATATAGTTCTCCTAATTAATTTGTTACATTTTGTGATTAATCATTAACTATTTGCAATTCTTTAGTATTAGTATAAAATTAATATAAAATGAAATATTTAAATTTTGGTAAAGATGAAATGTAACCTATAGTTATCTGTTTTTATCATAATATAGTTCTTATTTTATATAAACAAATGATTGAGGAGCGTATTTTAAGCCAAATTCTTTTAATTCTTTAGGAGAATCATAAACTTCTACTTTTCCTAATTTATATGCATAAGCTACTTTTTTATTTTTGAAATACTTATCAAAATAATCTTTTGTTATGCATGAATCATTTTTTGTTAATTCCCATAAGTCACTAGGATTCATCATTAGAACTTCAATTATTTCAGCTTCTGCCACTATTTTTTTAATCGGAAACGTTTCATATATAATAATTTTATTTATATCTTGCTTTGCTGCTTTTGTTCGATACTCGTATTTTTTTATTCCTTTAATTATGTTTTCTACATGTTCAGGATTAATCGAAATAATAATATTCTTTTTCATTTTATTTCTCTCCAAGTTCTAATAATTTTTTAAATTTTTCTTCATTTATAAAGGTATTTATTCGCGCGCCATCTCCATATGGTAGCAAAATATTATTAACATACAAAGTATTTAAGTTTACCTTATTGTCAAAAGCCTTAAGAAACAACACTTTAATAATAGTCCTATATTTTTTAGTTCTAAAAAAAGTTCTTAATTCTTCTTCAGTAAATACTGATTTATTTTTACATTCATTTATAAATTCTTCTTCGGAATGAGGATTTATAACCTCGTTTAAAATAGCTAAACCTGAAACAACCGATGTATACCTTTTATTATAGTCTCCCATTCTATAAATGCACATTATATCACCAGGACTTGCTTGAATTTTATTCCAACCACATACATAGATTTTTTCAATTGCGTATCTACAAGCTAATTCATCATAAATTTTTATATTTTCGTTTTTTAAATATAAGTCAGGGAATAATTTAGTATGATATTGGGATTTAATCGGCAAAAACATATGCAATTTTTCTTTTTTTATAAGAGGATAGTTAAATTTTGGACTTTTTGTTTCATCATATTTCTTCATTGATTTAACTAAAACAATCTCTCCGTTTAAAGTATTAACTGCTTTTTTCACAAAGCCCCATTCTTCCATCATTTTTCTTAGTTGCTTCACCTCTGACCTTTTTTCTTCAAACATAGTTACATAAACTTCATCTACTTCTCTTTTTATTGCATTATCAAAGACAATTTTCATAAATCTCTCACCCAATCTAAGATTAGGCATAGTAATTTTAAAAGTACCAATTTTTAATCTTTTTGCAGGGGTAAAAAATGGAATAAAGCTTAAATAATTTTCATTTTCATCTTCAGTTTTAAGATACAAAAATCCTTGTAAAGAGCCATTATTTCTAAATACATACGCTTTTTCATTACTCTTTTTCTTTAACCATGTATTAAAACTTGAGCCACCATAATCTTCTCTCAATGAATCAAAAAATTCATCATCAATATTTAATGTACCAATGTCGACTAGCTCTATGGAAAGCACATCATATTCAATCAAACTAGGATTTTCTTTTTCCATCATTTGTAGAAAATCATTTGGAGTTAAAACGTAATCATTTAAATATAATTGATTAGCTTTTCTAATAATTGCTCTATCAGATGTAATTAAATAATCCACATTTCCATTAAAAACTTGAAGTAAAATTTCATTATCTATTTTACTATTTTCATCCATAGCAAATTTTGAACAAATCGAATCAAAAAAATCATTTTTTTGAGATGAAGAAATTAGAGTTTGATATGCTTCTAGTTTTTTAATCATATTATTCTTTGTCGATTCTTCTTGATATTTATTAATTTCATTAATTGTTTGTGGATGAATAAACTTAATCCCATTTAATTTATCAATATACAAAAAGCATAAACTAACTTCCTTAGAAACATTGTTCATACTTTCTCGTTCAATTATTATGTTTGTATCAAATAAATATCTTGCATTTTTGATACTTACCTTAAAAGGTTTAATAGTAAATACAATTCGTATATAATTTAGTCAGAGATTTCTATCTGATTTTAATTATAACCAATTTATGATATACTTTTATTGAAGTTA
>CAKPBI010000007.1 GCA_934140285.1 uncultured Bacilli bacterium | reverse complement strand
CCATATAGAGAAAATATAATTAAATTGTAAAATTCAAAAGATAACTTTTTTGAATATATCATAAGATAATCAGATTAAAATTCTTAAATAAATAAACTCCTTGCATTATTTTCCATATTATGGTAAAATGTAGTTGTAATATATTAATATTTCCTAAGTCTGCTTTAATAACACTCTTAAGAAAAATATATACTGACTAGATACAAGCTCTCTTAGGAAAAGGGGGCTTTTTTGCTTGAAAATAGATTGTTATGTGTAAAGTTCATATAATAATAGTGATAAAACATAAAAGATAGTATGGGGAGGTACTAGTATGTTAATCTATTTAGTTTTAAAACGTATTATCAAAGAGCTAGTTGGCCATGGTATACGGCCAGAAGTATACTAACAAAATTTAAAAATGAAAGGAGATGAAAAGTAAAAATGAAAAGAATTATTGTATTATTGATGATGCTTATTTTAAGTGTAGTACTTGTTGGATGTAATAACGAAAGTGAAAAAAAAGAAAAAGAAATTGTTAAAAATGAATTGACACAATATGTTAATAATTTGTCAAAAGCAGAGATAATTAAAAATGATATGAAATATGTGACTAATATCATTGATTCGGTAGATAAAATGAAAAATGTAAAAAAAGAAAAAAAGAAAATAATAAATGAAGTTAAGACTCAAATTGATAAGGTTATACTTACTAAAGAAATTGAAGATATAATCAAAGAAGATTTTAATAATTATGAATATAAAGAAAAATATGGATATGAGATTAATCCAAAGGTTAGATGTTATGGTATTTATAATAAAGCTGTTGTAATGTTTATTTTATTACCATCCGATGTTGTGACAAATATAGATGTTGAAGGTATTAATTTCTATTATCCTTCAGAATTTACAATATTAGTATGGTATGAACACTTGTTTTATTCTTTTGATAATTTGTATGATGTAGAGAATATAATAAAAAACGGAATTTTAAATATTGAAGATATTAAATTAATAAGAGATATTCATGAACAATGGGAAAAATAGGTGGTTAGAATGATTAATAAGATAGTAAAACGAATAACTTTAGTTTCAACATTGTTATTATTTTTTCTGATTTTAATTTGTAATACTAGTACATTAGTATTTGCTAGTGAAACAAATTCAGAAATGAATGTAGATGAATTATCGTTAATTGATAAATATGAAATAACAGTGGATGATAGTTTTGATGAAAGCAAAGTAATAGTTACATTAACAAAAGAATATAGTGATATTAATAAAGAAATAAATTATAATAATTTTGAAACTGACAAAATTATAACATTAAATACAATAATGGAACTAAATATTCCATTTGAAGATTATTCAGATAAAATTGTAATTAATGATATATATGATCTAACGTATTTGGATAATCCAAACATGATTTCAAGCCCTGATGAATATAGACAAATTTTTTTAATAGAATTAATGAATGGTAACAAAGAAGATGTTATTACAGTAATTGAAGAACTAGAAACTAAGGAATACATTATAGCTGCAGAACCGCAGTATATGTTTTCTATCGATTATGAAGATGAAGAACTATATTTAAATGATGCTGAATATGGAAGACAATGGGGCTTAAATGGAGTAAATGGTATACAAATCGAAAACGCTTGGAGTTTGATAGGTGATGGTTCAGTTGATCAGAGAATTCGTGTAGGGATTTTTGAATCAGGAGTTCAGTCAAATCATCCAGATTTAAGAATTATTACTGGAAATAGAACTGGAATAGCTCCTCATGGTACTCATGTAGCAGGAATAATAGGTGCCATTGGGAATAATGAAATTGGAATTTCTGGTATTGCACAAGTTGAAATAGCGTTATTGGATTATGGTCCTATGACAACCATTGAATGCGTTGAGTTTGCTCAAAGCTTAACTTGGGCAATTAATAATAATATTAGAATAGTTAATGCAAGTTTTAAGTTCATATATAATGGACAACTTGCACCAGCAGTTATTAATCACGTTACTGCTATTCAAAATTTTGGTTTAGCAAATGGTTTATTTATATGTTCTGCAGGAAATAATAATGTAAATAATGATGTAGATACACACAAATTATTACAATATCCTGCAGGATATGCTGATTCAAGATTGTATCCAGAAGTTACCAATATAATTTCTGTAGGATCTATTGAGGAGAATGGAGAAAAAAGTAGTTTTTCTAATTTTGGGGAGAATTCAGTTCATTTATTTGCCCCAGGTGGGCATATTTATAGTACCATAACTGGTAGTTCATATGGTTATAATTCTGGAACTTCAATGGCAACGCCACACGTTACAGGAGTAGCTGCGTTATTGTTATCAATAAATGAAAATTTAACAAATAATCAGTTAAGAGAGGCAATACTTAATAGTGTTACTATACCAAATAATAGTGGAATCAATCCATTAAATAATTTGTGTATTACAGATGGTAGACTAAATGCTTATAATGCAGTAAAATATGTGTTAGAGCATTTCTCAAACACTGAATATACATTAAGTAATTATAGTAGTACAATAAATACAAATAAAACAATTGCTAGTGATGCATCATATTTTAATGAATTAAATGGATTTTACAAGCTAAATGTAACATATGCTAAAAATTATGAATTTATTTCATCATCAGCCAGTGGAATTGAAGTGACTTTATATGATGAAGATTTTACTGAAATCCCATTTAATGATTTAGATTCAACAAATAATAAAGTTCATTTTATTAAAAATTTAAGCATAGGCACTTACTATCTAAGAACAAAGTATATTAGCGAAGATAGCACTGGAATAATAAATACGAAAATAATTTCAAGAAATACAGCTTATTTAACAGTTGGAGAAAATGACATATTAATAAATTCTTATAATGGTTTTAGAGATTATAATTTTACAAATCAAAATAAACCAGGATTCTTTAAATTTGCTCTTGTTGGAGAAAAAGAAGATGGTTCATTGATTGTTTATCCTTCTAATGCAATAAAAATCTATAATGATTCAAATAAAACTCAACTTTTACAAAAGTTTGATTTAGGAGGATATGATAATAGTGCTAGTTTAAAACAAAATGAAGATAATATGTATGTATATTTACCAAGAAGTGGATATTTCTATTTAGATGTTAATTTTAACACAGCAGGCTTGAAATCATTAAAATTAGTTATAACTGAAGCTACATCTGATAATTTAAATTTATTTGATTTATCAGAAAATACTAATGAAACTATAAACGTAATTAATGAAAATAAAAAAGGCGATTATTTTAAAGCACTACATTTGAAGCAAACAGGTAAGTTTACTGTTAACTTTAACTATTCTGGAATTCAAAGTAATAATATTCTTGTAGTACTAACAAAACAAAATTATAACGAAACTACTAGAGAATATTCATTAGATACAAAGGTTATTGCTTTCCTAAACAAAGATAATCCAACCTATACATATTCGGCTTCATTAGAAGATGGAATGTATTATATTGGCTATTTCAATAAAGCAGATACAAGCACAGTAACAGCAACATTTGAGAGATTAGTTACACAATCAGGTTCTGAAGTTTTAGTGACAGATCCTGACCAAGGAACACTTTGTGGTAGTCAAATAAATATCATTGAAATGAATCATTTTAATAAAAGTTATAGACAAACATTTATAACAGTAGGCTTTACAAGACTAATATATCCTAATTATAATTATGGAATATCACCATCGAGACTTGATTATGATTGGTATTCAAGTAATACATCTATTGCTACTGTTACAAATTATGGTACAGTTTTAGGAAAAAGTGCAGGTACTGTTAAAATAATGGCAGTGTTAAAGTCAGATCCAAGTAAAGTATACGTAAAAGAATTTACAATTATAAATGATACAGGTACTGGAATCGTTGAAATACATAGCACATATACAGTTAAGTATAGTAGAGATGTCGTAAATGGAAAGTTCCATTTTGATATGGAAAAAATAAATTGTCCATATCCATGGCTTCAAGATTATACATGGAGTCTTAATAATAATTGCCATGGTAATTCAATTGGCGCAAGTATGGATAATTGGGGTGATATTACTATAAATGGTACAGGATGTTTTACCTTAACCGGCACATATAATGTAAATAGTAGATATAGAGTAATAATACATTTTGTTATAGAGCCATAATTAACAATTATATAAAACCCAAAAGAGTTAGTAAACTAGTTCATATGCTAGTTTCTAGCTCTTTTCTTTTACCCAAAATTTAGGAGAAAGTATGCAAATAATAAAGAAGAAAATTGATGAACTCAAACCCGCAAATTATAACCCAAGAAAAAATTTAAAACCTGGAGATAAAGAATATGAAAAACTGAAGAAAAGTATAAAGGAATTTGGTTATGTGGAACCAGTAATATACAATAAAAGAACAGGAATAGTAGTTGGTGGTCACCAAAGATTAAAAGTGTTAAAAGACTTAGGATATGAAGAAATAGATTGTTGAATAAATTAGATACCATATTCAAAGAAACAGGATTAATAATAATATAAAAATTTTAATTTGGGCATTTTTTACTAATTTTTGTTAAATTAGTTAAATTCATGGTCTAAAATTGAGCAATATTTAAAAATATTTAAGAAATAGCAAGAAAAAGCTCATTTCAATAAAATTCTTAAATAAATAAAATCCTTGCATTATTTTCCATATTATGGTAAAATAAAGTTGTAATATATTAATATTTCCTAAGTCTGCTTTAATAACACTCTTAAGAAAAATATATACTGACTAGATACAAGCTCTCTTAGGAAAAGGGGGCTTTTTTGCTTGAAAATAGATTGTTATGTGTAAAGTTCATATAATAATAGTGATAAAACATAAAAGACAGTATGGGGAGGTACTAGTATGTTAATCTATTTAGTATTAAAACGTATCATCGAAGAGCTAGTTGGCCATAGTATACGGTCAAAAGTATACTAACTAAATTTAAAAATGAAAGGAGATGAAAAGTAAAAATGAAAAGAATAATTGTATTATTTATGATGCTTATTTTAAGCATAGTACTTGTTGGATGTAGCAATGAAAGTGAAAAAGAAAAAGATGATAGTGAATTATTAAGTACAGAGTTAACTAATAATGATGTTGATTCTAAGGAGAAAAAAATGGATATAAATTATAAAATAGGCATAATGGATGTAAATAAACATGTAGATTATTTTGGGAATTTATTTGAAGTAATTTTAGTTAATGAAGTTGATGAATTAAATACATATTTATTAAATGAAAATAATAATTTTAAAAAATATGATGAACAGTTTTTTAAAAATAATTCACTGATTATTTATAATATTAGATCTAATAAAACTGGAAATGAAATAAAAATAAAGAATTTATTTATAAGTGGAACTGATCTTTTTTTAGAATTAGAATTAATTGAAGGATATGGTGATGCATTTTCTTTTGGCATAGTAACACTTGAAGTTGAAAAAAAAGATTGTCAAAATATTATAAATGTAAAAATTCTTAAATAAGCAGTATCATTAATGCGAATATTTAAAAAATTATTTATTATAACAAATTTAGTATTTTTACTTGTAATATTTTTTGGTTTTACAAATATAAAAATATCGGCCAATTCACAATCTAATGATTATTATATTAACGAGTCGATGATAGAAGAGATTTCAAATAATTATGAATTTTTTGAAAATAGAATTTTAGTTGTTTTAGATAAAGAATATTCATTAATTGCTGAAGAATATACTGTTGATAATTTTTCAGATATTAATATTAAATCTGTTGAATTACTATCAAAAGGAGCTCAATCAGTTTTAGAAAATCAAACAAAAGAGAATATAAAGATAAATCCTGATGATTATCATGCAATATTATGTTTGACATTAAATACTTCAAATAAAAAAGATGTTCTTAGAGCTATAAATAGTTTGATTATTAGAGATGATATACAAAGCACAGAACCTGATGTAGTTTTATATAATGAAGTTATTAATCCTAATGATCTATATTATGCCAATAATAGCCAGAGGTTCGAATTATTATTATTATCATATATCGGATGAGATTACGACAATTAGATATTATTTTGAAGAAAATGCTCGTAATGGATCAGGTTATACTTGGACAACTGATATTAGTGAATAACTTGCAACCTCAAGTACTTGTGTTAGCATCGGTGGAGGATGGCATAGTAGAAGATATGCAGCTTCAGCAGCTGTTAGCTATTATTGGTTAATTAACAGTTCTTATTCTGCTTTAGGATCTATTATGGATAGAGTTAGATTTAATAGTAATAAATATGTATAGTATGAAAAAGGAGAGGTACATGGATAATTATAAAACAGTTTATGAAACAGGGAAGTTTGATTTTCATATTGGATTAAGCTATTTTGTTCTTGTTCTATTGCTTGCAGCATTTACTTTTGCTGTTGTTCATAACATTAAATATAACATTACATTAAATAAAGAAACAAATCATAGACAAGTAATAACTGAAAGCGTTTTTGCAATTTTTGGTTTATGCGTTGTTAGTTGTGTCCTTCTTGTTATGTTAACAACAACTATTATAGATTATTATAATATTCAAAAAATTTATAATGATAGAAACTGGCTCATTGTTGAGGGAGAAGTAGAAGATTTTATTCCAATGAAATTAGAAGGCCATAGTTCTGAATCTTTTACCGTAAATGGTGTGAATTTTACTTATAGTAGAAGCGTTCCGACATATGGTTACCATCTTGCAAAAGTTGATGGAGGATATATCAAAGGAAATGGGCAAAAAATTAGAATACATTACGTAAATTATAATAATAATAATATAATTTTAAAATTGGAGATTAAAGAATGATTATATATGTTCAGTTTATGAAGTTTTAATTCTATCTTTGATTCTATATGATGAATCAGCAATATTAAACTAATAAGAATAAAAGATTAAATGTAAAACAAGTTAGTAAAATGGTTTATATATGCAATGACTATACAAGGTTAAGAGATGAAATATTAAATGTAGTGATAATGAATGTTGTACATTACCACAAACTTTCCATTTATACATTATGAACCTATAAATTATATAACTCATGGCAAAATACAATTTCACAAGTTGATTCAAAAGTGACTAAAAATTCTAAGACTAGATACTGGAGTGATAACTTAAATTGGGGATATCAGAAACGATTTAAGGATGGAAGAATAATTAAAACGAGTGACATATCTAGTATTAGTTTAAGTACTATTAATCCATTTAGATATAGAAGTTATTATCAAGATGATGAAACTGGATGGTAGTATCTAAATAGTAGATATTATGATGTAGAAACATTGAGATTTATAACAATGGATGATGTAAATTATCTTGGTGCAAGTGGAAGTGTATTAAGTTATAACCTTTATAGTTATTGTGAGAATAACCCAATTAATAATGTAGATTATACTGGAAATGCAATTGTATCAATTATAAGCGGATCAGTTTTAGGTGGTATAACGTCAGCAATTATGTATTATCTAGAATATCTTTTAGGTATGAGAGATTTTAGTTGGGTACATTTTATTGTATATGTTGGATTAGGTGTTGCATTAGGTGTAGTTGGTGCATGGGTTAAGGATATTATTAAAGTTGCTAAATTGGCCTCAAAATTAAAAGTTTCAATTCCACTTATATAAAAGGTTCTTAATTTAGGTGTGACTGGAATTAAGTTTGCGATTAATGGTTTTGCAAAAAAATTAACAAGAAAAAAAGGCGAATCATGGGCTGAGGCGATAAAACGCTTATTTACATAAGGAGGAAAAAGTGAATAAAATTATTAATTATGGAATTTTAATTAGTATTGTGTATTCAGTAGGGTTGCTAATATGTATTCTTATTTGCAAAGAATTTGATTATTCATTTTTACAACTAAAATATAAAAATATAATTGGTGTTGTAACAATATTTGTTGGATTAATAAGCCTAATATTAGTTTTATTAGCTAAAATTTATGCTATTGAAATATGGAATGTTTATACACTTCTTTTTTATGAAATTTTTCTTTTTACATTAGCTTTAATTGTCTTTGGAATAGTAATTATTTTAAAATGATATAGCTAACAAAATTTATTTTTTTCTACAACTATCTAGTGTATAATGTTGGGGTATAAACTAATTGTACTAGTAAACAAAAAGTAGACAATTATTTGTTTTGAGGGGTAAAATTTAAACTGTTTAGGTGTTAAATAATTTAGAGAATAAGATAGTCTTTCATTATTATTGTTGTTTGAGGGGAAAGTTTATTGCAGAATTTATTCAGAGGTATTACCAGAAAGTTTATGGATTTTGAGTTTTTATTCTGCATACGGTGATATTCCAATTGTAACTAAATATCCATTTTAAGGAGACAATTAATATGAACGAAATTATGAAAATTGTAATTGATATAAAAAACAATAATAAAGAAATTGAATATTATGGAAAATACTCATTAAATAATTTAATAATATTTGTAGCTGGTTACACATATAAATTATGGAATAAAGGGGTAAAAAATTTAGAATTTTTTCCGGGATTAGATGAGTTTGTTTTAAAATATTATGATTTAGATAAAAATTATAAAATTTTCCAAAATAAGATAGATATAATAAGTTTCTTTTCACATAATGAAGAAGAAGCATTAAACACATTTTATAATTTATTAGACCAATTTTTATATATTAAAGGAGATGTATCATGAAAAAAATTATAGATATTATATTAGAATTTAAAAAAAGCCATAGTGAAAAAAAATGGTATGGTGAAAAAAAATTATATAATATGTTAGTTTTCTTTAAGGGATATTCATATGGTGAAAAATGTGAATTTTTACCTAATTTTGATAAATATGTAAGAGAATATTTTAATTTGGAAAATAATAAATATGTATGGCAAGATTGGGTTAAGATAATAAATTTTTTTAGTTCTAACGATGAAATTGCATTCGAATATTTTTATGAGATTTTGGAAGCTTATATCAAAAATAATAATTAATTTTGCTATTAAATTTTAACGCTAATTAAAAATGTTGTTAATTATATTAATAATGACCTGATTTTACAAGATATTTTGGCCCTTTAAATTAGTTTAGGGTTCAACCAATTTGCTCTATAAAAAAGGTTAGGGTTTTAATCCCTTTAAAGAAGTATAGGGTAAAAAATCCGGTTATCTTTAACCGGATTTTTCTTTACAAGTACACACAATTAATGATATATAAATGTCAAGTTAAATGATAAGTTAATAGATAAAAATTTTAAAAATGTTGGGCAATTTTAGGGCTTGTGTTTGCTTTAGTTTTGAATCTCGAGTTTGTATTGGGGTTTAGAATGTAAAGCAAACGCAAACCCTTTTTTGTATTTTTCCACCCTCAAATTATTATTGGTCCTGTAAATTAAATGGGGTCAATAAAAAATAACTTTAAACTTGTTGGGAGGCTTTTCTTTTCAACTGTATGCACTTTCTAAGGGGTGCACGCAAATTGTATCAAAATAGGTATTTACACACAATAGAAGTAATAGGTTTGATATAAATTGTATCAAGCTTCTTTTCTTTTTATATATTGCCAATAATGATTGATTGCATGTAAGTTTTTTGGATGGCAAAAAAAATTCATTCATTTACGAAACAAAAATGTTGCAAATATCTAAATAATATTGTACAATAGCATTGAGGTATAGTTATGAAAAAATTAAGTAAAATAGCAGAAATATATAATAACAAAGAATTAAAAGAAATGTCAATCGAACAACAAGAAAAATGGTTAAGAGCAAAAATAGTAATGCAATTTGTATATTTAAGAGAAAAACTAGGGTACACTCAACAAGAGATTGCGGATAAAATGGGAGTAATGCGTCAACAAATAACTAGATTTGAAAATATGAGTAATTCCCCAACTATTTTCTTTTTAGTAAAATATGCAAATGCATTGGATACCGAGTTAGATGTCGTTTTAAAAGGAATTGAATTAATAGGGGTGACAAATAATGAACAAATATGAAACAGTAAAATTTAATAATGATTCTGTGGAAATTGATGTAACAGTATCTCCATTGGAGGACACTGTTTGGTTGAGCCAAGAACAAATGGCTTTGCTATTCAATGTGAATGTCCCTGCAGTTAATAAACATATTAAAAATATAATATCTGAAAATGAATTAGATGAAGGTTCAACTGTTTCCAAAATGGAAATTGTTCGATATGAAGGAAATAGAAGAGTAAAAAGAAATATTAATATTTATAATTTAGATATGATAATTTCTGTAGGATATAGGGTTAATTCTGTTGAGGGAATAAAATTTAGAAGATGGGCAAATAAAGTATTAAAAGAATATTTATTGAAGGGATATATAATTAATGAGGAAAGATCACTTGTTACAAATGAAAACTATGTAAGATTAATTAATAAAGTTGAATCACTTGATGAAAGAGTTAATAACATTGAAAAAGAATATAAACCCAAAGAATTTAAAAACACGCAACTTTTCTTTGATGGAGAGTTTTATGATGCATATACATTAATACAATCATTATTTGAATCAGCAAACAAAGAAATAATTATAATTGATAATTATGTTGATAGAACAATACTTGATAGATTAGTAGTAAAAAAAAGTGGTGTTCAAATATTAATTTATACAAGTATTAATTCAAGACTATTATCTAGAGATATAGATGCATTTAATAATCAGTATGGAGGTTTAGATGTTAGATATACTGCTAATGTCCATGATAGATATATTATAATTGATCAAAATAAGTTATATCATTTAGGACACTCAATTAAAGACTTAGGTAAGAAGATATTTTCTATCAGTGAATCAGATAATAATTTAATATCAGTTTTATTGAGTAATATTTAGGATTTGCTTATATTTTTGTAAACTGGTCTAAAATGATCGAGATTTTTTATTTTAAAATATGTATGGATAAAGATGTGGTAGAGTTGATTTTTTGACAAATTTGTGTTAAATTTATAGAAAGAAAATTTGTTATATAAATTTACGGAGTTTATAACACCGAATAACCTGTAAAGAAAGCAAGATAAAACACATAATATTAAAAAGGTTTTAAGTCACATATGTGACACAGAACATATTCTAAAAAATCGAAAGGAAATACAACTATGACACACAAAAAGATGATTAAATCAAAAATTTTTGCACTGTTATTCAGTCTTATAATGTGCCTTGCCTTTATTCCTAGCATAGCAAAGGCAAGTCTGACAAAAACAGTATATGCAGCTGATGAAACGCAGATTGACACACTGGGCGTAGCGTTTAAGAAAGTGAATGTTGGCGATACTCTTGATGACGCTTTTGAATTTGAGGATGCTACAACCAAAACACTCAAAGTTCCTGCTGGCGCAAACTACACAGCAACGCTCGTATCTGTATCAAAAAACGGACAGGGAATAAAGTTGTGGGATAATGATGATGCATCACTCCCATGGAGCAGAGTCGAAACTCAATTTGTCGAGAAGAACGTTGCATATTGTGTTCGCGTTCGTTTCAAAACAAATGATGGATATAAATTTGTTAAAGATTTGCCACGATTGAAAAGCAATATGCAAGTTTTGGGCGCAGAGCTTGGCAAAGGCAAAGATATAGAAATTTGGGATACCGCAGGAATAAATAGCATTGCAACGATAGTGTATATGAGTTTCCTCATTACAAAAGGGATGACCTATATTGGCAATATACAAACCATATATCCCGAAATAGGCAAATCGGTAACGGGTACTATTAGCATTGCAGGCGTAGACACCGGTTTTTGTATAAGCGGCGCACCCGGTCCGTATACCTATGAGGCAAAGATTGCACCTATAGGAACAGAAATTCAGACAAGTAACGTTTTTGACAAATCAAACTGTTACTATCAAATAACCGCCGTCAACTCTATGGATTATGGCACGATGTATATCACCGCAACGGCAGCGGACGGAAAGACTTGCGATATTCCTGTTCGAATTGCGGCAGTATCTGGCGGACACGAGCATACTTGGAGCGATTTTGGAAAGATAGATTTTGAGTATCACGGATACAGAAAATGTACCGATCCAGCTTGCCCGGGCATATCCCATGTTTTTGACACAGGCTCGCAGTATGCAAAACACGAGTTTGTTGGTGAGTGCACCGAAAAATGTACAACGTGCGGCAATCTTGACGATCCCAACGCAAAGCATAATCTCACCGATTTAGTTGACGAACAACCCGCAACTTGCGTTGCAGGTGGTATGAAAGCACACTATACATGCACAGGATGTGGAAAGTTTTTTGATGAGAACAAAAATGAAACAACCGAAGAAGCGTTAAAAACCCCCGTTAGTCCATACTATGGACATAATTTTGGTTTTTGGGTTGAAGAAGAGTACGCGACTTGTCAAACTCCTGGCAAAAAAGGATACAAGCATTGCAGTATTTGCGATAAGGATTACGATGCAAGCAATAAGGAAATTACCGACTGGGTTATCCCTGTAAATCCGGATGGACACGAACTTGGTGCCTTAATTGCCGAAATACCTGCAACTTGCAAAGACCCTGGTGTCAAAGAACATAGAGATTGCAATTTGTGCGGAAAACATTGTGATCCGATAACCAAAAAAGAGATTGCAGACCTGACTATCCCCACCACAAACAACCATACCTTTGGAGGTTGGATAGAGGAAGTTGCACCGACAACCACAGAATTTGGAACGAAAGGACACAAAGATTGCACGGTTTGTGGAAAACATTTTGATAGTGATGGTAACGAAATCACTGAACTCAGAATTGCTAAAATCGGCATGTACAACGTTGTAATAAACGGCGAAAGTAAATTCTATTCACACGACGAAAGCGTAACCGTAATGGCAGAAGATAAAGAAGGTAAAGTGTTCAAAGGTTGGCAGGATGAAAGTGGTGAAATCATAAGCACCAAAAAAAGTTATACCTTTAAAGTAACAGGAGAAAAAACCCTTACGGCAGTGTACGAAGATATTCTTGAAACAAAGAAAGGATTGTCTAGCGGACAGATCGTTGGAATCGTAATCGGTTCGGTAGTGGTTGCTGGAATCGGCGGATTTGCTGTTCTTTGGTTTGCAGTTAAGAAAAAGTCTTTTGCAAACTTAGGCGTTGCCTTGAAGAATGGCTTCATGGCTATTGGAAATTTCTTCAAAAATCTCGGAGCAAAGATTAAATCATTGTTCACCAAAAAGAAATAATACTGAGTGATTAGACAAAATTAAATATAAACAAAAAGGCTAGAGGAACTAAATTCTTCTAGTCTTTTTCTTTGTAGATATGAACTTTATCTTTTCCATCAAAAATGTCCAGAGCATTGTAGAAGTGTTAAATGGTATTTTACGAGTTTCTTTTTCATTTTTCCCGTTTTATGTTATTTGATAATGATTGCAATTCTTCTTGAACTAGCAAAGACATAACAGCTAAAATAAATACATTCTTCATATTATTACTATCAATATTTTCCTTTTTTAAAAAAAATACACCTTTGAATTTTAAAATACAGATTATTTGAAGTGCGTCTACAGTATTTCTAGAAAATCTTTATATTGATTTAACGTGAATAAGGTTTTTTTATTTTGAGAATATTAGATATTAATTTATTAAAACCATCTTGTTTTTTCAAACTTGTACCACCAATTCCATCGTAATAATAACTGCCAAGATTTTGATATGATGTAGCTAAAGTTGGCAGTGAATAAAAATAAATTATTAACAAGTTACATTGGAAACAACATATTGTTTAGTTTTTCATAAGTAAAAATTAAAATAATTCAAGGTGGTGCCAAATGGCACTTCTCAAAAAAATAAACTTGTGATAAAATATATGTATAAATCAAAATTGATAGTATATTCATAAAAAAAAGACTAGTAAACGATAATATTAATTAAATAAATAAGGTAATATATTTTTTTCTTACTGAACTTGTTTTAAGTTCATTTTATAATTTTGACTATAGCAAAGAAAAAACTACATAACGATAAAACAATAAAACTTAAAAATATCACAAATAGTAAAGAGGTAGAAAAATTAATTTTGAAAAATTTTGATGTCACTGGAGTGAAGAAAATATCGTATAGTAATATGCGAAACTTTTAATGTCGAATAGTCAACAAAGAAATACAAAATACAGACAAAAGGCGATGGCGAGGTATGACAATGGTGACAATCAGAAACTAGTAAGACGTAAGAGAAAAAAACATAATTTTAAAAAGGATTTAACCACGGAACATATTCTAAAAAAAGCGAAAGGAGATACGAATATGACACACAAAAAAACGCGTAAATCAAAAATTTTTACACTTTTATGCAGACTTACAATCTGCCTTGCACTTATGCTCGGCATTGTGTTTGCAGGCGAGATTGTCGCACGAGCGGACGATGGCGAAAAAGTTACGATCGAAAACGTCGGAGTTTCTTTTAACAAAACGAAAATAGGCGATAAACTTGTTTCGATGTTTAATTTCGTTGATGAAACGAAAAAAACGCTCATTGTTCCTGAAAACGCAAACTATACGGCAAGAATTGACGTAATATACGCCTACGGACACACCCGTCGTTTGTGGACAGAGGCGCCCGGTTATTTATGGAGCACAATTGAAAACTCCGAAATAACGAGAGATACGCCGTACGTCGTCAGAGTGAGTTTTGATCCGAAAACGGGATATGTTTTCGATGCGTCGAAAGAAGCCGAATATTTAAGCACGATGAACATTCCGGGGTTTGAAATCGGCAAAGGAAAAGATATAGAGGTTTGGACAACGAATTTAGGAGAGTATTATTTCCACGTCGATTTTGTTGTTACCAAAGGCATGAATCACATGTTCGGATGGTCCTTGAATGCTTATCCGGAAATCGGCGTACCTTATAGTAACAGTTTATGCACTGCTTATACTGATACAGCTTTTTGGCTTGTCGGAGCACCCGCGCCCTACACGTTCGAAAAGAAAATCGCTCCTGTAGGGACCATTGTCGAAACGCAGAAATCAGAGATATTAAACACGTACGTTTGCAATTATCAGATTACTGCAGTGAACGCTATGGACGGCGGAATGATGTATATCACGGCAACGGCGGCGGACGGGCAGACGTGCGATATTCCTATATGGGTACAAAGCGTTTCCGGCGGACACGAGCATACTTGGGTTGAAGAAATCGAACCGATAGGAAACGACCACCACGGATATACGAAATGTACCGCGGAAGATTGTCCGGGCGTTGCGTATCAGTTTGACAAAGGTTCAAGATATTCGACGCATGATTACGCTTACGGCTGTAACGTCAAATGTGGAACTTGCGGACACGTAAACCCCGAAGGAAAACACACTTATATCTGGCATTTAGACGTTGAAGACACGGAATATCATATTTCAAAGTGTCGTTGCGGCGAAGTTGAAAAAGACGAAAACGGCAACCCCGTAAAAGAAAAACACCACGGCGGCAAGGCAACTTGTTTTATCGGCGCTAAATGCGAGGTTTGTGACGAGATATACACCGAAAAAATGGAGCATAGGTATATATTCACAAACCCCGATTTGTCACTGGGTAACGTTCAGTTCAAAATATGTTATTATTGCGGCACGGAAGAAACAGGTCATCGGCATATAGCGTCCGGCGGTACCGCTAATTGTAACAGGCGCGCCGTATGCACGCATGAGGGTTGCGGTTGGGAATACGGCGATTTTATCAATCACACGTTCTCTGACGGGAAATGTACGGTATGCGGTGCGGACGAAGTGGTAAACAGAGTAGTTATCGAAGTTCCGTATTTTACAAAGGGTACACCGTTTAAAGCTCTTGAATATCCGATCATAAAAGAAGGCAGAGTTTTCAATGCCATAAACTCAAACTTCGCATCATATGCAAGACGTGACGGTGGCGGTGAGCAAGTCGATAAAAACGGCGTTATCGAACAGACTGTGGTAATGCGCTATAACTTTTTAGCGCAGGCTAACTGTAAAATCAACCCTAACGTCAACGAGATAGACGTCGTTGCGGAAAACGGAGAAGTCGTCTATAAAGAGTACTCTCCGAGTAGCGGTTATTTTACGGTATGCGTGCTGCTCCGTTTGGATAATACCGTGTCATCGGTAGAAATAGAAGTACCACAACCTTACGGCGGAAATGACGCCGGCGATTTAAAAATTATCGAGAAAAACGGAATGGAAGTAACCGTTCTCGAGTGGAGCGGTTTGTCGAATTATTACATAGGAAACTTCATTGAAGGGCAAAATGCTTGGGCACTCTTAAAAATAACGGCGCCGGAAGGCGAAAAATTCCCGCCGACCGTGAATCAGGTTTCCATGTGGCTTAGCGAAATGCATCTTTCGGGCGCGGGATTCGTCGTTGACAGAATCGACGTAAACGACGAAGGAACGGAGGCGACGATCAGAATCGAACTTCCCAAGGCGTTGCCTTGTCCGCATAAAGAATCTACCTTAAAAGAAGCAGGAAAACCCGAAACGTGTACGGAAAACGGCGTTAAAGATAAATACGCCTGCAAAAGTTGCGGCAACGAGTTTGTCGACGCTGAATGTACGACGCCGTGGACAATCGAAAATGCGATCATTTCCGCAGGACATAAATGTAACCGCATTGAACATACCGATGTTGCCCCCGGTAAGGACGGAAACATCGAGTATTACGAATGTCAGCGCGAGGAATGTGGTAAACTCTTTGCGGACGCTGCCTGCAGCAGTGAAATCACGCTTGCACAAACAGTAATTCACGATTTCAAAACCGAATGGTCTGCTGATAAGGAAGCACACTTTCACGAGTGCAAAAACTGCGATATAACAAAAGACAAAGCGGCGCACGGTTTCGGCGCGTGGGTAGACGAAATACCGGCAACCGAGGAAACGAAAGGCGTGAAAGGACACAAGGACTGCACGTTCTGTGGAAAACACTTTGACGAAAACGGAGCGGAGATCGCCGATCTCACGATAGCAAAGCTCGTAAAAGCTGAAGTCACAGTTGTCGGCGGAACAGGTGGTGGCAGGCTTACCGTCGGCGAAATGGTCACCATCACCGCAAATGAGCCTGCGGAAGGCAAAGTATTCAAGGGTTGGCAGGATGCAAGCGGAAAAATCGTAAGCACCGAAAAGAGATATACCTTTACCGTAAACGGCGAAACAACCCTTACGGCTGTGTATGAAGATGCTCCCGCGGCAAATAAAGGACTTTCGGGCGGCGCTATTGCTGGTATCGTAATCGGTTCGGTACTGCTTGCAGGAATCGGCGGATTTGCAATTTTCTGGTTTGCAGTTAAGAAAAAATCGTTTGGCGATTTAATTACTGCAATCAAAGGAATCAACAAGAAAAAACAATAAAAATAACAAACAATGGTTTTAAATCGCAATTTTGGCGATTTGGAATAAAACACTTAAATAAAAGGAGAAATAATATGAAAAGAAAATCAATAATCGCAGTGATGACGTTGGCATTAGTGTTAGCGTTGTCAATATTTACGGCGTGCAACAAGAACGGAAAACACAATTTTTCGGAAGAATGGAGCAACGACGAGACTCAACATTGGCATGCGTGCACAGACAATGGATGCAAGGAAACTAAGGACAAAGCCGCGCACTCTTGGGATGATGGCAACGTGATTGTTGAGCCGACAACGGAGCAAAAAGGAACAATGGTTTACACTTGTACGGTATGCCACAGAGAAAAGACTGCATCGATTGACAAACTTGTTGTCGGAAAAGAATATACGATAACCTTTGACAGCAAAGGAGGCAGCTCTGTGCAACCAATCAAGGCAAGCGCAGGCGCAGCGATAACAGCTCCGAATGATCCTACCAAAGACGGTTTTGTTTTTGCGGGCTGGTATGAAAGCACGGATGGTGGAGAAACGCTTTCTGACACAGCATTCAGTTTTTCATATATGCCAGCAAGAGTTTTCACACTTTATGCAAAGTGGGCGACAGCTGACATTAAGGGGAAGACTTTCAACAAAGTTGACGCCATTGTCGAGTGGGAGTCCGAAGAAGTTAAGCAAGCTCTTCTTAAGGAAATGAAATTGACGGAAGAACAGTATATTCAATTCATCAATACATCAAAGATCAAATTTGAGTTTGCGGTAGACAAAAATACCGTGACGGTTACCTTTGATCAAGCACCGGGCGAAGAAGAAGGTCAAGGCATTGGTGTGTTACTGTACAAAATCAAAGGTACTGCTATTGTGTTTTACGATAGTCAGGAAGATATGGAAAAAGAAATTGTCGCTCACAAATACGGATTGTTCGTTGGCTCAACGTTTGAGTTGTCAGCAGACAAAACTACCATTATTCAGACTAATATCGCTGAGGGAATGGGCATATTTAAATACAAATACGCCGTTGTCGTAAAATAATCCGACAAAGGCATACAAACACAATAAGCAACGATTTTGAATAAATCACTTAAATCAAAAGGAGAAAGATTATGAAAAGAAAATCAATCATCACAGTGCTGACGTTGACAGTAGTGTTGGCGTTATCGATATTTACGTCATGTAACAAGAAACACAAGTATTCCAACGAGTGGAAGTATGATGAAAAAAGCCACTGGCATGAGTGCACCACAAAGAAACACAGCGATACAACGGAGAAAATTCCTCACGTGTTAACGTGGACAGAAAAAACGCCAGCAGGCGTTCACACGGACAAAGTCGAAAAAGGCGTATGTGAATGCGGATACGAAATTGAAAGGACAATATCAGACACCGCAACGCATGCTTACGGTGAGGAATGGAAAAAAGATGAGTCTGGACACTGGCACGAATCGACTTGTGACGCAATAGCTCCCACACATGAAGTAATGAAGAAAGATTTCGAGGAGCATACCTATGATGAAGGCGTAGTTACCAAACCTGCGGACTATGGTGTAGTCGGTGAAAAGACTTTCACTTGCACGAAATGTAGCTATAGCAAAAATGAAAACATCGATGCACTTGACGCAAAAGACAACGAAATTAAGCTTGCGGATGGTAAAACGCTTGGTAAGACTTACGACGGACAAATTATTGCGATTACAAAAGATTATTTCGTAATTGAAGGCAATCGCGAACCTGAACTTATGTTCAAGTTCAAAGATGCGGAAGACAATACGTATACTGCAACTGCCCCAACGAATGCCGGTGAATATACCGTGAAAGTCAGCGTAGAAGGTACAGCAGAGTGGAAAGCAGCATCAAAAACATTTGATTTTGTAATTGCAAAGAAAGAACTTATCGTAACAGGAACTAAAGAGTATGACGGCACAGTAACCATGCCAGCAACCCTTACTGGCGTAATCGCAGGGGAAATGGTTACTGCGACAATTACGATGACAAGTAAAAATGCTGGCGCAACTGTTCAAGATGTTACACTTGAAGGCGCTAACAAAGACAACTATGTAATCAAAGCGAATGGCGTTACCGCAACTATCACCCCTATGGTAATTAGCGTTGAATGGGAGAAAGAATATGATGGTTCAAAAATATTTACAGGAGAACCTGCTGAATTGCTTGAAGGTGACGAAGTAACAATTACCGTTACAATGAAATATGCCTACGTCAATTCGATAGTTGAAAAATTTGAAATCACCGGAAAAGACGCGGGTAATTACAGTCTTGCAATAGAAGACGTTACCGCAGAAATCATCAAAGCAAATATCGTTGACTTTGAAATCAGCAATGCGAGCGCATTTACCGAGTTCTTTGTCGGCGCAACGAATATCCCTGATCCTACAACCGATTATGTTGAAATCGGTGATGGTTATGGTGATATAGATATCAGTTGGGAAATACACAATGGCGATGGCGTTTGGAGCCCATCTCTTCCAAAATCTATGGTAAGAGAAAAACCAGGTGAATGGCGCGTGCGCATTCAATACGATGATGGCATAAACTACCATTTCGGAGCCACCAAGTACGTACACTTCACTGTAAAAGCGAAACCAAGAAGTCTAACAGTTAAGAACTTTACGGGTAAAACATACGACGGCACACCTGTTGCAAACTTCACCTTTGATAAACTTGTTAACAAATTCGGCGCGGCTTCTATTGAGGGAGTAGTGAATATCACTTCGTTTATGGACTCTGGCGAGAAATATGCTGAGTTCCGTAAGAAAGGCGAATATTTGTGGACAAAAGTTACAGATACCTATATTCCTAAGAACGCAGGAGAATATGAATACCGCATTGGCGTCAAGGCCACAGACGAATGGGAAGCTGTGGTTTCCGATATCAAATCTTTCACAATCGCACAGGTTGAAATCAAACTTGAAAAGGGCTACATCGCAATTAATAACAATTTGCAAAATGGAAATCTGTTTCTTGCTTCATACTCGCCTGTTGCAGGGGAATCTGTTGCATTAAGGCTTGTAAATGAAAAAGCTGGATTGGAACTTAGCGATACGAACCCTAACTACGTGAAAAAAGACCAAAAGAAACAAGTATCGATACAAAATAACCTTGATTGTTTCAAACTTGCTTCATCATCAAACGCTAATTTGAACAACTACAAACTTGTCAAGGATCCAAAGCAGACAAAAGTGGAAATCGCCGTTGTTCCGTCGGGAAAAGGGACTTCAAACTCGATAACGGGAAGATTCGAAACAAATGATACCGTGAATAACATAAAACAATTATGTTTATACTCCACTGTCAAAACAGGATACTTCAAGGTTGGACATACGGTTATGGTTTTCGACAGTACAGGCAGAAAACTGATTGAAGCCAAAATTGTACATGTCGGCGTTGTCGATCCTAATGGAGACGGCAATAAAGTTATTACATCTCGAAGCGGTTGTGTGATTCCTTCCGACGGGAAGATTCGTATTGACATTGATGTAACCGGCATCACGTATGACATAAACGCCATTAATGGCTGTTACATCATGTTAAAATAACATAAAAGTTTTTATCTGGTCAACAACAAAAAATAATCATAAAAGCGGGAAAAAACCCGCTTTTATGTATCATTTTCATATAAGTAAAAGGATACTGCAATGATTAAAAGTTGCTTTAAATAAAATGAAGGTTTCGATAAATAGCCCTTTCATTTATTGAAAATGGAAAAAAGGTCTATTACTAGAACTTTTTTGCCAGGCAAAATAAATTATTATCTTGTTTAATAATTCCAACTTTTAAAACATAAAGACAAATTAAAGTTTCTACAAAAAGTGAGGATAATTTCAATTACCACCAATAATCAAAAAATCGTAGTGAAATTGAAATCACCGACCTTACTATTCCTACAAACACCGATCACAACAGAAACGGAACGCATACACGCACTTGTAAGAGAGAGAGTGGTTGCAGAAATTGGAGGATTTACAATCTCTTTGTTTGCTATTAATAAAAGGATATTTACGGACTTAATAATGGCAATTAAAGAGTTTTTAACAAAAGGCAACAAAATAGGTTTCAATGTCCTAAGCGGTGAAAAGAAATAAAAAAAGATTAAAAAAGGAGAAAAAATATGAAAAGAAAATCACTATGCATGGTTCTTGTGGTAAGTTTGATGTTTGTATTATCAATATTTATGCTTACTGCCTGCAAACCAAAACATACGCATACTTATGATTCCACAAAGTGGAAAAATGACGAAAAAAATCACTGGCACCCAGCAACTTGCGAGCATACTGACTTAAAAAGTGATGTTGCAGCGCATACTTTTGACGAGGGTAGAATTAACGTAGAGGCAACTGAAGATGCCGACGGCGAAAAGATATACACTTGTACGGTTTGTAAGTACGAGAAAAAGGAAGTAATTCCACAACTAGACCACACGCACAAGTTTGATATGACTAAGTGGGAATATGACGAAAATAACCACTGGCACCCTGCAACTTGCGAGCATACTGACTTAAAAAGTGATGTTGCAGCGCATACTTTTGACGAGGGTAGAATTAACGTAGAGGCAACTGAAGATGCCGACGGCGAAAAGATATACACTTGTACGGTTTGTAAGTACGAGAAAAAGGAAGTAATTCCACAACTAGACCACACGCACAAGTTTGATATGACTAAGTGGGAATATGACGAAAATAACCACTGGCACCCTGCAACATGCGGACACGTTGATGCAAAAGAAGGTACAGCTGAACACACGTTTAGCGAGTGGATCGTTAAAACCGAGGCTGACTATGGCGTAAATAGAGTGGAGCAAAGAGATTGCACCATTTGTGGCTTCCATGAAGAAAAAGCGATAGAGGGTACTTTAATCCCACCTAAGGCAAGAGAAATCACTGTTGGGGCTATCGACTTTACGTTCAATGGTACTACTCAAAGCATAGATAGCCTTGTTACTGTGACCAACAAAGAGGGTGGTATGAGTATTTCTTACTGCGTTAATGATGGTGAGGACAACTGGATAGATACGGCACCTACTAATGCTGGAGACTATAAATATAAAATTGTTCTAAACGGGACTATGGAATGGGCGCATTGCGAAAAAGTGGACGTATTCACTATTAAACAATTTGCAGTAAATCTTGATAAAGAAGTGTATGAAATAAATAAAGATGAAAAACTTGAAGGTGGATTATTTGGTGTTAGTTGTGTAGAAGTTAGTGCTGAAACAAATTCTTATACTGATTGGGTTACCGTATTAGTTCCGGAAGAGAACAGCGTGCCTGGTAGACACGTTATAAATGTAGCGAATTTAACTACCGACGATGAAAACTTCACTGTTAAGGCAAATATCGAGACGATTACTTTCGTAGTATATGACACCGCAAATTTAGTTACTGGCATCCATGATGTATTCACAATTTCAAATGTTAGTGGGGTAATAGTAACGACCCAAATTGCTCAAGGTACGATAAGCGTCAACGATGAAATCTATAACCAAGAACTTGGCAAGAAATTAACCGTTAAAAAAATAGAAATGAATCGCAAACAAGTAGAAAAGGTAACTGTTGGCGATAATGTTAGTTTACTTGTTGAAGGAGCAACTAAAGATGAATTGAAGACCGGTCAAATGCTAACTAAGTTTGGCACAGTAAATAATTACGATAAATTTACTATTAAGTTAAGATTGCTTACCAAAGAGGAAGGCGGAAAACATAATCCTATAACATCTGGATATAAACCGAATTTTTTCTTTAAGTCTGTTTCAAAAAGTATCGCAGGCACTATTACTTTACCTGAAGGCGTGGAAATGCTTATGCCTGGCCAAACTATTGAGGGTGCTATGGCTTCCTTTGATTCAAAAACTCCTGGTTTTGTAGGGTATCAGTTTGCGATTATGGAAGGTGGAGTAACAATAGGTTTTGGTGAAATAACTGATACGCACTTTGATTCTACTGAACTTACTATGAATAGTGGCGTTGCAACTTCAGATAGTATTTATTTGTTAGAAGGCGAGAGTAGAGAATTTACAATTAGCCTTATCGTTTTTAAAGGCAAATCTGCTAAATATGGTTTTGAATTGCTAAATACTACAGACCTAACTATGAAGGTATATTTTTTAGATAGTGAATTAACGCTTAATGATAACGGTGAGTATAGCTTTTTTGGCACGGGAAGACCATTTACTGTTAAAATCGTAGTTACTGCAAATAAGGCAGCTACCGGAAATCTAAAAATTACTAAATCTGCGTAAGTGCGAGTTGACTATAGTTCATAAATAATAAGTTTGGAACGAAGAAATATGTTGCAAGCGGGAGTTTTCCCGCTTGCTTTAATTTTACGTATTTAAAACACCATTACCGCCTGTAAAGTAGAAAAAATTTTCCAAGCGTGGTATAAAAATTTAAATAATCGTAATATAATATTATAATAAAGAAAATCTTAGTCCCCATTGTAATGGTATTTAGAAATATATTGATTAGCGCTTTGGTGATAGTTGATATTTTAACTATCGTTCGTGTAACCTCATATTTTTGTATATCTGATACTTATGGTGTAGACACTTTTAACACTACATCGCAATTAAAGATACAGTTAAAAGAAATTAACGAAGGGGTGTTGTGTCATAATAAGTTCTTGGCGCAGAGGACTTTGACTATAATATCAACAGCCAAGGTCTTGGTCTTATCACCCTAAGCCAAGTAGCAAATTATACTGCTTATTCGGGATACTTAAAATAAAGGCTAGATGAAAAAAATTCCTCTCTTTTTCATTTATTAAAATTTTTACATCCCATACCCCTTAGCAATTAATGTTTGCTTTTGATTATTTGAGTCTTCAGCTGTAGTGTTAATAATATTAATTTAATAACGATTTTTGTAATAATTTTGCAATTTTGAAAAAAATTTGATATAATGAAGAAAAGTTATTAAAAAGGAGAAATGTGAGAATGCGGGTTGTAAGAAATAGAAAAAAAATAGTTCTTTACTCAATATGTCTATTGCTATTTGGTCTAGCAGGTATATTTCAAGCAATAGATTCCATTTTGCCCGACTTTTGGCACGCATTATTTGCTTTGTTTGCTAACACGATACTCATTTCTCTTGTGGTTTTGTGGGGAGTTTCACTTATACATCGAATGGTTAGAAAAGATTTACTTGCATATTTCCTGACGATTGCTGTATTAATTTTGTTTTTCCTTGTGGTTAGGATGATGAAATACGAACTGACAAAAGGTTTGGATAAAATTTTACGCTATTTTTGGTATACATATTATGTTCCACAAATGTTCATCCCACCAACAATACTGCTTGCGGCCCTAAGTCTAGAAAATAAGAAAGGTAAGCCGCTTGCAAAAGCATGGTATTTATTGTATTTGCCTGCAATTATATTGATTATTCTAATTTTTACAAATGAAATTCATGGCTGGGCTTTTGCTTTGAATTTTGATGGTGATTTTTCATATAAGCATAGAATTGTATTTTACATTGCTCTTGCGTGGGAAATTGTTGTAACGTTTACAAGTCTCATTGTTCTTATCTTAAAGTGTAGAGTGTCCGCATGTAAAAAGAAAACGTGGATACCTGTAACTACTTTTATTGTATGTACAGCGATTTCAACTGTATGTTTTTTAAATGATACAGCAGCTTTCAAAATTCCTGAATTAATATGCTTTTCAGGAATTGTAGTGATAGAGAGTTGTATTACTATTGGCCTTATTCCGACCAATGAAGATTATGAAAATTACTTTTTCCATTCGGCTTATGCGGCTGTTATCACAGATGAAAAATTTAATGTGGTTTACTACTCTAAAAACTCTATTATTACGGAAAAAAAACTGTTTCAACTTGCCACAGAAAGTCCTATAATGATAGATAAAAACACACGATTGTCGGCAGTAAAGATAAATGGGGGATGGTCATTTAGACTTGAAAATTTAGCTAGAATAATTGAGATAAACAATGCACTAGCGGAAACTAACGAAAAACTATCTGAAGAAAACTATATCATTGAAGCAGAAAATGAATTAAAAAAGCAAAAAACACAGATAATAGAACAAAAGCGATTGTATACAAAAATAGAAGCAGCTACGCATGAAGAGTTGAAAAAACTGAGTGCATTTCTATCAAGTATTGATCAAAAAAAATCATTCAATGATATCGAATATACTGCCGAAATGCGCTTTGCTTGTATTTTAGCAGCGTACATCAAGCGTAGAAGTAATATTATTATGCTAACTGAAAAACAAAAAAATATTGACATTGGTGAATTGTCTCTTGCCATTAAAGAGTCGCTCGATTATCTCTCACTTACTGGTGCAGAATGTTCTTACGATTGTACATGTCAAGGTAAAATTGATGGTAAAAAAGTAGGAGTTCTTTACGACTTTTTTGAAGAGTGTATTAATAATTACTACAATTTGCCAGGAGCCATTATTGTTCGTTTACGCAATCATGGCGATGATATAATTTTGCGGATTGAAAGTGATAGTGGGAAGGAAACTATTTCCAAAAAAATAAAGGCTAAATTTTCTGAATATAACGTTAGTATTGAAACTGATGATGAAGAAGTTTACTATTCACTGCTATTACATCATGGAGGTGCAATGTGAGATTTATTGATGCTCCACTTTTAATAAGACAAATCATCATTTTTTCATTCATTGTAACATTTGTTTTGTCAATTATTGGTCTATTTACTTCAGTCAGACTTTGTAAAAAACGCGCATATATAATGCTTTCATCGATAATGTTTATTTTTTCTTTTGTAGTAGTGTTTTTAACAATGCGAGGCAGTTATTTATATCGCATAAATATGCGAGTGTTTGAACCATCATTTACAGTTTTAAAATTGCCAATTTGGTTATATTATGTTGTTTCGTTGTTGCTTTTTGTAGGAACAATTATTGGTCTTGTTAGTGCAGTGATATGGAATAAAAAACACATTTCACCAATATCAATAAAGGAAAGTGCAGATACTCTTCCAGCTGGAATCTGTTTTTATGAAGAAAGTGGACTTATTCGTTTTGCTAACACTGAAATGAATAATCTTTGTGTTCTTACAACTGGTAAAACACTGTTAAATGGCAAAGATTTTTGGCTAGAGATTACACATGGGGAACTTGAAGGTAATTGCCAATCACTTCAAACTGGAGATAAACCAATCATTGAATATGGTGATTGTAAAGTTGTATCCTTTAAAAAGTATGCACACGAAATAGATGGTAAAATAGTTTATGAAATTGTTGCAGTGAATATTTCCGAAAGATATCGATTAACACGAGAATTAGAGAAAAAACTCGATGAACTGAAAAAGATTCACAACCGACTTGTTGTATATGGAAAAAATGTTGCTGAACTTACAAAAGAAAAAGAGCATTTGGCAGCTAAAACTCGTATCCATAATGATATGGGCAAACTTTTGCTTACTACAAAACGGAAACTTAACACTTCTCTTACTGAATCAGAAGGCAAAGAACTTGTTAGCTTTTGGAAAGCAGAAATTACAGCTTTAAAAAGTGTACGTAAGGTATCTAAGAATAGTAATATAAAAGTTATTGAAGATGCAGCAAAGCTTGTCGGTGTAAACATTATTTTTGAGGGAAAACTACCTAAACCTGATACGATAAGAGAAAAAATACTTACACATGCTATGCATGAATGTCTTACTAACACTGTTTCCCACGCAAATGGAAAAAATATGACTATTGTAGTGTCAGAAAAAAATGATGTATATACAATATCTATTACAAATGATGGTGAAAAACCTAAAGGTGTAATTGTAGAAGGTGGTGGATTGACAAATCTTCGATCTCTTGTCGAAAGGGAAAACGGCAAAATGATAATAAGTAGTACACCACATTTTGAACTTTTAATAGAATTGTCACAAGGAGAAAAAATATGAAAGAAGGAAAATATTCGGTCATGATAGTTGAAGATCAACAAATGCCTAAAGCACTGTTTTCGCATTTTGTTGAGTCGTCAGATAAATTCTACCTAGAAGTAGCAATAGAAAACGCAACCGTTGCAGACATTATTTGTGCTCACACTCCTATTGATCTTATTGTTATGGATGTGGTAACAGAAAATGGTGAAAGCGGACTTGATGCAGCAGAAAAAATTAAAAAGAAGTATCCAAAAACAAAAATTATTATTGTGACAAGTATGCCAGAATGTTCATATATAAAACGCGCCAAACAAATTGGTGTAGAAGGATTCTGGTACAAAGAAGCAAATGAACAACCAATATTGTCGCTTATGGAACGAGTTATAAATGGCGAAATTGTTTATCCGGATAAACCTCAACCCGTCAAAATGGGACTTGCATTAAGTACAGAGTTTACCGAAAAGGAACTTGAAATATTACGCCTAATGACAGGAGGTTACAGTAACAGAGAAATTTCCGAAAAACTTGGTATATCTTCTGGTGTTGTCAAAAACCATGTTGCGAATATGCTTGATAAAACTGGATTCCGTTCGCGTACGCAACTTGCCGTAAGAGCTAGAGAGTCAGGACTTGTAATATTAGATAAGACCGACGAATATAGTTAGTATCCACAAAAATATAATCAGCCTGTTTGAACTGATGTCTGTCAAGTAGATAGATAATAAAATAAAACTTTATGCCAATAAAACTTGGCTTCGATATTCTATCGGAGGCAAGTTTTTTAATTTGGCTTGAAATCTTTTGTTATTATAAAAATCCATATATTTTTCTATTGAATTAACTAAGTTATCATTTGTATAAAACTTATTTAAGTAATACATTTTTTGAAAGGCAAGGAAATAGTAAATAATTTTATTTATATTTGCTTTAAAGACATGATATCGGCTGATTTTTCAAAAGCAAAATTAAAAAAAATTCAAAGTGGTGCCAAATGGCACTTCCCAAAAAAATAAACATATGATAAAATGTATGTATAAATTAAAATTAATTGTATGCTTATAAAATTTTAGACTAGTAAACGACAATATTGATTAAACAAATAAAGTAATTTGCTGAATTAAATTTAAAGTATTATAAAAATGGTAATATAATTATTTTTTATAAATAATAAATTACACACATATTGTAGAAGGAGAAATGGTATTAGATGAAAAAAGCGGTACTTGCAATTAGAAACAGACTTGTTTTGGAAGCGGTAACAGATGCCTTAAAACGTGCAGGCATTTTAATAGAAAAATGTTTTTCACAAGAAACAGAGCGTATTTTAGCTTTGCTAAATGCACTTTCAGCAACTATTCTTGTAATGGATGTAACTAGGTCAGGTGATGGAACATTCGATGAGCGTATGAACACAGTAAAAGAAGTTAAAAAGCAAAAGCCAGAAGTTAAAATCGCATTGCTTTGTGACAACGTTTCAGATGAGACTATTGCATATAAAATAAAACGTGCCAAAGAAGAAGATGTTATAGATACTTTTTTTTATGAATCTGTACCATCTGATTATCTTGCTGACATACTTGATTCACTATAAAAAATGTAAGCAACATTTGCTCTTGAAAAAGTAATAAACGATATGTTAAATAATTAGTCCGCTCATATGACTTTAAACTTGGAGAGAGGAAAGGAAACGACATAGAAAACCGAGTACCGTAAATTGTGGCGAGTAGGTATCGTTATTCCAGCGCCTATATTTTGAAGAAGGAGGTAAAATAAAAAAACAATAACCATACTTCCCTTATAATGGTGATGGTAAGGCTAAATACAACTATATGGTATAAGACAAGATATTACCATAAGTATCACGCCTCTTCCTATAAACGGTGCATGTGAACTTGATTATAATTAATAGTAATATTATAACAGGATCACCTACTGAATTATTTGTAGGTGATGACATTACTATTACGATTAAGAGTGCAAATGTGGGTTTAGAAATAGAAAGTTTTAAATTGACTAGTTTAGAAACGGCCAACTATTCTCTTGCAGAAAAAGATATTGTTGGCGATATTGTTAATGCAACTATAGGTGATAATTATATGGTTAATAACGCAAATAACTATACTAAACCATTTAAAGTTGATGCTGAAATTCCTAAACCACAAACAACTTATGTAGAAGTTGGTACAGTTAATATAGGGGGGAATAAAGTATTTATTAATCCAACACCAAATAAGCCTATTATAATTAAGTACGGTTATTTTGTTATGAAATAACTCAAGTAGTTAAAGTCAAAAAAGATAATCGGATAGGTGGGAAATTAACTACTTATCCGAAAAGTTGTTTTATCTTGCTATTTTAATAAAAATTTAAAGGAGGTTTCTATGATAAAAAAAGAGTTAAAAATCATTACATTGACTATAATTATGGTGCTATGTTTTACAATGATTAGTTGTGGTAAGAAAAGCAAATCCGTAGATAAACTGGTTGACAAAAGCGGCATAACTGTGTATGGAACATTTGAAAAAGAGTCCATACTAGAAGTAAAAAAACAATCTGTCGAAAGTCAACAAGGAAAAGAAGCTATTATGGCAATCACTAAACCATACGATAGTGCTAAAATCGCCATATTTGATATAGCTATAACTAAGAATGGTAAAAAAGTACAACCAGATGGCAAAGTAAAGATAACTTTGCCGATACCATTTGAGGCAACAAATGGTTATGTTACCTATCATATCAAGGGAGAAAAAACAGTAGAAGAACTTAGTACTACTGTTAATGGTGATAAAATATCCTTTGAAACAACAAGTTTTTCGTATTTCATAGTTGCAGGGTTAGTGCAAGCCGATGAACAACATATACACAGTTATGTTGAAAAAATTACTGGTAATAACCTCGTTGATGAGGCAACTTGCCAAAGAAAAGCAGTCTATCGTCTAGTTTGTAGTATTTGTGGCAATTTAGGTAGAGAAACTTTTGAGTATGGTGAACTTGCTTCACATAATTTAAGAGAAGAAAAAGGTCATAGTCCAAGTTGTGAAAGACCTGGACTTACACATGGAAAAAGATGTATAAATTATGGATGCACATATACTGAACAAGAGGAAATTCCAGCTCTTGGTCATGATATGCAAGATGTTGAGAAAAAAGATCCAACTTGTACTGAGATCGGTTGGAAAGCATACAAAAGATGCAATAATTATTGTGGTAAAACTGAGGGATATGAAGAAATTCCTGCAACAGGACATAATATGTCTATACACTCTCCACGAGTGGAGCCAACTTGTGAAAAATGGGGAACCGAAGAATACTATAAATGTGCCAACGAAGGATGTACTGAACATACACCTTATAAGGGGATACCAGCCCTAGGGCATGACAAGGTAGTTCATTCAGCAAAAGATCCTACTTGCACAGAGGAAGGATATTGGCAATCATATGACACATGTACACGTTGTGATTATACGACAAATACACAAAATAATATTAGAGAAGCATTAGGACATTTACTTGAACATCATGAGGCAAAAGAACCTGATTGTCTACCTGGTTGGAACGCATACGATATTTGTAAACGTGATGAATGTGATTACAATACCAAAGTTGAGATTCCTGCTAATGGTAATCATAGTTATGTCTGTGATGTCTGTACCACTTGTGGTGAAAATAATCCAATAAAATATACGCGTGATGGTAATTATATCTATTTTGGCCATTGGACTCAATCCTGCGAAAAAGATGAAACTATAATTGCTAAACTTTTAGAAATTGCGGGGGATTATCCAAAATATGAAAAGGATTCAAATGATAATAATTGGCTCCATTATGAGGATGCTGCAGATATTTGGTATAAGGATGTTATCTATAATGGTGTAAAGTATCGTGGTATCGTAAGAAATACAACTAGATGGGTAGGTGGAACTAATTGTAATTATTGGTCAAATTCAAATGGATATGGTGGAACGATGTATTGGTTTAGATTTGAACCAATCAAGTGGAGAATTCTTACAACAACTAATAATTCAGCATTTTTGATGAGTGAATTAGCTTTAGATTTTTGGAAACCACAGTTGAAATTTAAAACTCTAAATACGGCTATTTCTTATAATGCGGAACAGGGCGTACCTGATGGGACTTATGCTAATAATTGGGAATACACATTTATTCGTAGATGGCTAAATGAAACCTTCTATAACGATGTATTCAATGATTTGCAAAAAGAAATCATTAAAATAACCCTTGTAGATAATAGTGTGACAAGTTGTAATCCAAACAAAAATCCAAAATATTTTAAGGATGGAGAAAATCAGTTTGCGGCCCAAGCTCGAAATACAAATGATAAAATATTCTTATTGTCTTTACAAGAAATAACTACTGAAGCATATGGTTTTTCTAAAGAGCTGGGTAATGATTCAGCAAGGGCATTAGGAACAACAGATTTCGCAAGATTCCAAGGGCTTTGTTCTTATTTAAATGAAGGAAGAGGAGACTTTAGTAGAACTGAAGGTACAGTAAATTGGTTGACGCGTTCACCATATACAGCTAATGCCTCTTATAACAAAGGGCTTGATGTCCACACAGCACATAGTGGAATATACCCTGGTAGGTTAAATATTGCCGGTAATATCGGTGGAATTGTACCTGCGCTTTGGCTCAATTTAGAATAATACATAAACATTTATAACATAATAAGAGTCGCTTGGCTTATGACGAGCGACTTTAATATTAAAAAGGAGACTTTTTATGAAAATAATTAAAAAAATAATTATAAGTTTAGTTATTATTGTGGCTATTTTAGCTGTCACCATTATTGGTGGATATATTTACATTCGTAAAACTTATGGTATTGATCTTTTTCGCACTACGGGGCAACTTAAGACTCTTAGTAAAGAAGTAGATGAATCAATAATTTGCCCAAATGCCTATGATGATAACGTTTTTATTGATATGAAAACTGAAGTTAATAAAAAGATTGAAGGACTTATTTCTTATGAAGAAGGAAAGGGTTATAAAGGTTATTCAGTGAATCTAACTTCACTTGTGGGTAAAAGTATGACTGGTAAACTTTTACTTACAGAAAAACAAGTTGGAGCAATTGCTCAAACAGTATTCTATGAACAAACTGGAGGAAAAATAAAACTTGGAGAAAAGGAAGTTTCTGTTACTATTGTTCAAGTAGACTTTTCAGAGATTGCTGAAAATGGTAGTGCAAACTTTAATGTTGTGTCAAAACTTGATCTTACGCCCTTCAAAGAAGATATGAGGAAGTTTCCTTATAAGTATTTAAAAAAGTATATTCCTAATAGTCTATACATATCATCTATAGTGTTCATAGAAAAAACAGGAAAAGATTTTTCCTATAGTATTACACATAAATCATTTACACTCAACAATCTTTCACCTGATGATACAGCTGATTTTTTTGATACACTTAATGCTGTTTTAAAAATAGGAACAGCCGAAAACCTAAATATGCAAATTGGTAAGATTGCTGTAGACACCCTTATTGGTACAAAGGAAAATCCAGGTTTTGCTTATTCTATGAAATCAATTGGTGCAATCTCATTCAAATTTGAAAATAGTTTGGGAGTAGATTATTTCGTTGTGTATTAGAGATTTTACAAATTTAACAAATAAAAGAAGATTATATAACTTTACTATAATTTCGTGAAAAAGCACAAATTATTATAACTATTAAAAAAATAACAAGGAGTTACAATTATGATACATAATAGAAAAAATAAAACAAAATTATTTTCGTTTGTCATTGCCTTCACCGTGTGTCTTGCCTTAATGATTGGTATGGTCTTTCTTAATTCTGGAAATATAGCACATGCGGAAGGAACCACTATCGACACTCTTGAAGTTGCATTTAATAAAACTAATGTGGGAGATAGTCTCGCAACTGCGTTCGAATTTGAAGACGAAGCAACAAAAAAACTAAAAGTACCAGCAGGGGCAAACTATACTGCGACTCTTATAGAGGTAAGTCGCAATGGACAAAAACAAATGTTATGGAGTGATAATAATACATCGCTTTTGTGGGATAGAGTTGAAAGTCAACTTATCGAACAAAACGTTGCATATTGTATTCGAGTTTCTTTTGAACCTAAAACAGGGTATGCTATATCTAGTGATACCGATATGTTAAAAAGAAAATTCAAGGTTTCTAGTGCTGAACTTGGCAAAGGCAAAGACATTGAACTTTGGGACATTGCTGCAAGAAATAATATAACTACAGCTATAGAAATGGACTTTATAATTTCAAAAGGTATGACTTATATAGGATATCCTGTTAAAATAACCCCTATTATTGGAGAACAAGTAACAGGTAAAATTGGTACATTGTATACCGACACAGGAATATGGCTTAGAGGGGCACCGGGTCCATATAATTACACAATAAAGTCTGCTCCTATTGGCACGGAATTACAAACTTCTAACGTCTTTGATGAATCAACATGCTATTATCGTATAACTGCGGTTAATGCTATGGATGGTGGCACGATGTATATCACTGCAATAGCGGCTGACGGTCAAATTTGTGACATTCCTATTGAGGTAGAAGCCGTGTCAGGTGGACATGAGCATACATGGAGTGATTTTGCTAAAATAGGCTTAGAGTATCATGGATATACAAAGTGTACTGATCCGAGTTGCCCTGGCGTTTGTGTAACATTAGATAAAGGATCTGGATATGAAAAACACGAGTTCTATTCGGGTTGCAACGTGAAGTGCAAAAAATGTGGTGATCTTGGTAATCCTGATGCAAAACACCATTTCAACATTGTTCCGGACAAAACTGATGAAAATTATCACGTACATCAATGTGAATGTGGTGAATTTGAAAAAGATGAAAATGGTAACATCATAAAAGAAGCACATAGTGGTGGAGTCCCAACTTGCTTAACTGGCGCAAATTGTGAAGTGTGTGGAAAACAATATCTTCTTCCTACGGGGCATAAATATGAGTATAGATCGTTCAACAACAACGATGGTACATATACACACCTTGGTTTTTGCAAGTACTGTGGAGTGGAAGATGTCTCACTTAGACACTCTCCAAAAGGAGGAACAGCAACTTGTCAAACGCGAGCGAAGTGTCAGTATGAACATGATGGGGTCGTGTGTGGTTGTGAATATGGTGATTTTCTTCCGCACAACTTTGTCAATGGGATCTGTACACTATGTTCATCAGATGAATATATTAGAGAGGTCGTAATCGATGTTCCTGAGTTTTATAAAGGAATGGCGTATAGGCCATTGTTTTATCCTAATGTTATTAAAGGTAATGTTATCGATTTGGGAATCTACTTTTACAAGGCAGCTTATACTCGCGATGGAAATAGTTATTTATGTGGTTCTCACAACTTTGATACGACATACATTAAAGAAAATAGCGTAATACTTTACGCCTTCAAGCCACAAGCAAACTGTAAATTCCCTGAAAACGTTGATGATATTAATGTATCATTAACCCATGGTGAAGTATTGAACAAGGAAATAAGAAGTAATGATGGAGCTTTAACTGTGCTTGTCTTGCTTCGCATTGATAGTGTGATTCAATCCTTGGATATTGATGTATCACAGCCTATTGTAGGTCTTACGGCAGAATCAGTGAAAGTTTCTGAGAAAAATGGCTATGATATTACAATAAACAATGTTGGACCATTGGTTGATGGTAAAATTTATACAAATACAATTTTAGAAGTTGAAGTAACGATAAAAGCACCAGAAGGAAAATTCTTTCAGGATGCTAGTAAAGTAACATTGGATAATTGGCTTTGTGATTTAAATATTTCTGGTGGTAAAGCGTTGTTAGTTAGTCAAAATACGGATTTAACAGAAATGACACTGACCATTCAGACTGTTAGAGCAATAGAGTGCCAGCACACTAATGTGATGCTAAAAGAAGCAGGAAGACTTGAAACTTGCACCCAAGATGGAGTAAAAGATAAGTATGCATGTGAAGATTGTGAAAAAGAATTTTTTGATTCAGCTTGCACTATAGAGTGGGAAGATAAAAATGCAATAATTCCTAAAGCCCATAAACTAAAACTTCATGAGGGAACAACTTGTTCTAAGGGTAAAGATGGAAACATAGAGTATTATGAATGCGAACGAGAAGATTGTAGAAAAATCTTTTCTGATTCGACTTGTACAAAGGAAATCTTACTTTCAGAAACAATTATTCACGATTTCAATAGTAAATGGTCTTCAAACAGTGACAAACACTACCACGAATGCAAAAACTGTGAAGTAATATGTGATGAGGCGACACACCGCCCTGATAGGACTGAAGCAACAGAAGAAGATCCTGTTAAATGCCTTGACTGTGGATATTTCATAATCCCTGCACTATTACACACAACCCATATTACTACACTTGTTGATGGAGAAGAAGCTACTTGTATGAAGGAAGGTAGAATCCCATACTATAGATGTAGTGGTTGTGAATTAAAGTTTGAGGATTCAGAGGCAACAAAACCAATTATAGATGAAAGTAAACTTGTTATACCAAAGGCACACAAGTTTGGATCATGGACAGATGAAATACCTGCAACCGAAGAAAAAGAAGGCGTAAAAGGACATAAAGATTGTGCTTTCTGTCACAAACACTTTGATGAAAAAGGACAAGAACTTAGCAATCTAGCTATAGCAAAACTTGTAAAAGTCGCTGTTGAAGTTGTTGATGGCATAGGTGGAGGTAAACTTATAGTTGGCGAAACTGTTACTATTACCGCTAATGAACCAAAGGTAGGGAAAGTGTTTAAGTGTTGGAAAGATGCAAACGGAAAAGTAGTAAGCACAGAGAAAAGTTATACATTTACGGTAACTGGTGAAACAACACTTACCGCTGTTTATGAAGATGCTCCAAAAAAGAAAGGATTATCTGGCGGAGCAATTGCAGGAATCATAGTTGGGTCAGTAGCTGTTGTAGGAATTGGTGGTTTTGCAATTTTCTGGTTTGCAATCAAGAAAAAAACATTTGGTGACATAATTGATGCAAGCAAAAAAATATTTACTAAAAAGAAAGAAAGTTAGTTTTACTTAAATCAAGCATCTGTAGAAATTATACTATATTAATGCCTTTCAAAAAATTCAAATATTAAATATATTGATATAAAAGAAAACGTAAAATAGAGATTTGACTAATCAATCAAATCTCTATTTTAAATGTAATGGGCATGTTGATAATCTAACTGATGAAAGTTCAGTCACGGGTATTTACCGCCAAGTGTAGTGAACCACAAGTCGAAAGCAGTGATGCCTAGATAAAGGAAGTGATGTAACAAATTCTTTGAGCCTACGAATAGAAACTTGATATAAGGCTAAATGAAAGATAAGGGAGCAAAGCTATCCGAAGTCTAAAAGGTAAACGTAAACTCAAAATAGTAAATCAAGAGGTTGTGAAGAACAAAAAATTATCAACTCACCCCGTGAGGTTTCATAAGCGAAGTACAACAGTCTACGAAGTCAGAAAGGTTAAATTATGAGGAGATGAAGAAACTTGTGCTATCAAAGAAATATAAAAAATAGTCAGTAAGAAGAGGGTACATTCCAAAAGTAAATGTAAAAAAATGACCACTCGGAATACCAAAATAACTCTCACATCAAAGTATTTCTATTAATATTTAAAATGCCTACGGCATAACCTATTCGTTAAAAAACACATCATTAAGAATTATTATATTTGATAGTCCAACCATTATCAACCTTTTTGTGAGAAACAATAGTTAAGAATTCATTAATATTTGGTTTTCTTGTAGACATTCAAAAGCAGTTATGATATCATTATGTACTAACGAAAATTCATTGTTAAATTTACCTTTCTCATGTGAAGTTCCTCCATATGGGTGATTATACCATATAGAGAAAATATAACCAAATTGTAAAATTCAAAAGATAACTTTTTTGAATATATCATAAGATAATCAGAAAAAATGTTTTCATTTTTAATAAGTTATTGACTTTATAACATAAATGTAGTATAATATCTTTTAGTAAAAGATAAAAGGTGATAATATGTCTGAAAGTTATATTACAAAAGAATTTATGAAATTAATGAAAGGCAGCAACGCGCAAATTAAAAACATTAGTGAATTGTCACAAGGAGAGTATGGTATTCTTCAAATATTACTACAAGGCGAGTGTGATGGCAAGAAAACTATGACGTCTGGTGAACTTTGCCATGCTCAAAATTTAACTAGTGGTAGAATATCAACTACTCTAAAAACACTAGAAATGAAAAAATACATCATTAGAGAAAATGATGCACTTGATAAAAGAAGAACTTTAGTAAAACTTACAGAAAAAGGAAAAGATCTCGCAATAAAAATAAAAAATAAAATAGTAGAAAATGTAAAAAATATTATTGATAAACTTGGAGAAAAAGATTCAATAGAACTAATACGTTTATTAAATCTTTTAGCAAACTAGTATATAATAATAAGGAAGGACTAATATATGTACTTATATTTAACTAATATATTTGGTTATCTTGGTTTTATGCTAAGTGGTTATCTTTTAGGTAGTGTCTTATTTTCATATTTAATTGTAAAAATATTAAAACATAAAGACATTATGGAAATAAGTGATGACCATAATCCAGGTATGGCTAATGCCTTTAAATATGGTGGAAAACTTTGTGGCATTTTAGCTTTAATCTTTGATTTTTTCAAAGGGGTTTTACCTGTATATATTGCGACAAGATATTTAGATACAACAAATGCTCTATTTGCTTTAGTAATTATTTCTCCTCTTCTTGGTCATGCTTTTCCAATCTTTAATGGATTTAAAAAAGGTGGAAAGTGCATTCTAACAAGCTTTGGTGTTTTATTTGCGATACTTCCTAATTTTATTCCTTTTGTATCTCTTGCTTTAAGTTATATCTTTTTCTCAACAATTATTATTGTTAATCCTCATGCTTTAAGATCAATTATTACATATGGATGTTGGTTTATCGCAATGATTGTTATGTCAATTTTCCAAAAAATGGGATTATCAATTGTTTTATCAAGTTTTCTAATTGCAGGACTTGTATGCTTTAAACATTTAAAATCATTGAAAGAAAGTGAAAGCAAAGAAATACGTTTTGCTTTTGGAAAAAACTAATATGAAGATACTTTTATTATCATGTAAAACTGGTGGCGGCCATGATGCGGCGGCTAACGCCTTAAAAGCACAATTTGAAAAGATGGGACATACCGCTTTTGTTTTCGACTATTTAACACTTGCTGGAGAAAAAGTTGCTAAACGTGTCGCAAATACTTATGTTAAGACCGTTCAAGTTGCTCCAAAAGTGTTTGGCTGTGTATATAAACTTGGTATGGCCGTAAGTAAACGCACTAAGAATTCTCCTATATACAAAGTAAATAAAAAAATGGCTAAATACTTAGAAAAGTATTTAGAAGAAAACCATTATGATGCCATAGTTATGACTCATCTCTATCCAGCTGAAACCATAACCTGGATGAAAAGAAAAGGAGATATTGTTCCTAAAGACTTTGCAGTACTAACTGACTATACCCTTACGCCCTTTTGGGAAGAAACTGAATGTAGTGAATACATCATTCCCCATCCAAGTCTTGCAGATGAATGCGTAGAACGAGGCCTTCCAAGAGAGAAACTTCATCCTTTTGGTATTCCTTTTTCTCCTCGAATCTTAAGTTCTTTAACCAAAGAAGAAGCTTGTGAAAAACTAGGCTTAGATAAAGACAAGAAAACAATCCTTCTAATTGGTGGTAGTATGGGCGCTGGTAAATTAACAGCCTTAACAAAAGCTTTTAATAAATCAGATGAACTCAATAAATTACAAATAGTCGTTATTTGTGGAAACAATCAAAAAATCTACAATCAACAAATTAAAAAATATAAAGATAATAAAGCGTTTGTTGTTATTGGTCACACTACAGATATGCCATTATATATGAAAGCATCTGACATTGTCTATACCAAACCTGGTGGACTTACCTCCACTGAGACAGTCGCATCACGAACTCCAATGATTATTACCTATCCAATCCCAGGATGTGAAACTGCCAATAAAGATTTCTTCTTAAAACTACATATGGCAAAATCAGCTAAGAAACCTAAAGATTTAGTAAAAGTAGGTCTTGATCTTCTAAATAATGAACAAGAAATGAAAAAAATCAAAAAAGCCCAAGAAGAAAACATCGATGAACATGCTACCGAAAAAATAGCTAAGTTTATCTTAGACAATATTGGAATTAAAGAAAATTAGGGGTTCCTAATTTTCTTTTTAAGCGGACATATTAGATATCTTTTTTTTGACTTTTTCTTACAAATTTGATATAATCAATAAAATTGTAAAAATTAACAAGTTGTTTGTTATATATATATAGGGGGTATAAAAAATGACAATAATTGACAAGTTTGAACAAACTGTAAAAAAGTATCCAGAAAAAATAGCCTTTATTGAAAATGAAGGAAAGATTAGTTTTTTAGACCTTCAAGTAGATGCTAAAAAACTTGGTACATATTTAATTAATAATAATATTAAAATAAATGATATTGTCGCAATCTTTACTAAGAAAAGTATCAAAACGATCATATCCATACTTGGCATAATGTATGCAGGATCTACCTATGTTGTTCTTGATCCCGATTCTCCATATGAAAGGATTGAGAAAATTTTAAGTGTAGTTACTCCAAAAATTATAATCTTTGATGATAGTTTAAAAGAAGAGATGGAAAAAGAAATCCGTGCAAACTTTAAAACTATTCTTATAGATATTAATGAAATGCTAAATGAAGAGATTAATGAGGCAATAATTAATAATGTCAAAAGACAAATAATTTCGGCTAATCCCGCTTATATTTTATTTACAAGTGGTTCAACTGGTCTTCCTAAAGGAACGGTGGTAACCCATGATAATGTGTTAGCTTATATTGAATGGGTAAGTACAGAGTTTAAATTTAATAAGAATACAATATTTGGTAGTCAAACACCGTTTTATTTTTCAATGTCAGTAACAGATGTATTCTCAACCCTATTTACCGGTGCAACTCTTTACATAATTCCTAAAGCATATTTTTCATTTCCTATTCAACTTATAAAAGGTTTGAATGAAAATAAAGTAAATACGATATATTGGGTACCATCAGCTTATGCAATTATTGCTAACTTAAAGGTCTTAGATTATGTCAAAATTGAAAACCTTAAACTTGCAATGTTTGCTGGTGAAGTTATGATGAGTAAAATCTTAAATTATTGGATGGATCATCTTCCTAAGGTTAAATACGCTAACTTGTTTGGTCCAACAGAAACAACTGATATTTGCACTTATTATGTTGTAAAGAAAAAGATTCCGTTAACAGAATCTGTACCAATTGGATATGCATGTAAAAATCTTGATGTTATGTTGATAAATGATAATAAACTTGTAACTACGCCTAATGAAATAGGTGAACTATATTGTCGAGGAGCTTTTGTCGCAAGTGGTTATTACAATAATGAGGAAAAAACAAAGCAAACATTTGTTCAAAATCCTTTAAATAAGCATTTTCCAGAAATAGTTTATCGTACTGGTGATTTATGTAAGTATAATGAAAAACATGAATTAATCTACATTTCACGTAAAGACTTCCAAATTAAACATCATGGCTATCGTATTGAACTTGGTGAAATTGAAGTAGCAATTAACGCAATGGAAAAAATTAAAAATGCTTTTTGTCTATATGATGAAATAAATGATCAAATTGTTTTAATTTATGAAGGAAAACTAACTAGTGAAGAAATTCTATCCTTTATTAAAACAAAACTACCATCATATATGCATCCAAATCGTTTTGAAAATGTTAAACAAATGAAATATAATCAAAATGGTAAAATAGACCGTAAATTCTATAAAGAAACATTAATAAAGGAGACTAAATAAAATGGAAAAAATAATTGAAATTCTTGAAAACCTAAAGCCTGGTATTGACTTTAAAAATGAAAAAGGATTAATATCGAATGCTATCTTAACATCAATGGAAATAGTTCAACTTGTAATGGAATTAAATGATGCTTTTGATATTGAAATATCCCCAATGGATATTCTTCCTGAAAATTTTGAAAGTATTGAATGCATTAACAAATTAGTTGAAAAATACTTAGACGAGTAATTATGAAAGCTTATTTACAGCTACTTTATTTAGTGGCATTTATGACGGTAGGACTTTTGACATATTATATCCTACCTCAAAAAAAACGTTGGTCGGTTCTTGTATTATTTAGTTTAATAATTGCTTTTATTTTATCTTCATACATGGGAATATTTATAATCCTATCTTCAACCATAGTTTTTATATTTAGCCATTTAATTGATAAAAACTATCAATGTCTTCTTTCTTTAAAAGAGGCTCTTTCAAAAGAGGCATTTAAAGAAAAAAAGATAGCAACAAAAAGAAAAAATAAAAGTTTACTAATAATTGGGATAATCCTAAGCCTCGGAATGCTTCTAGGAATAAAATACATTAACTTTTTTGATTCAATTATAAATAGTATATTTAATACAGAAATTCCGATGTTTAAGATACTATTACCACTAGGCATTAGTTATTATACATTATCAGGAATTGGATATTTAATTGATGTCTATTCACAAAAATATCATGCATCAAATAATTACTTTAAAGTATTATTATTCATATGCTATTTTCCTTCCCTTCTTGAAGGCCCAATTGCTAAATTCAATGAATTAAGTCCTACTTTATGCGAAGGAAATAAATTTGAATTCAACAATTTGATAAGGGGTATTGAAAGATTTCTTTTTGGTCTATTTAAAAAAATTGTAATTGCTGATAGACTTGCAATATTAGTTGCTCCAATATTTAAAGGAACTACCGTTACAGGTTACCCCGTTATTATTGGTATTATTGCCTTTACATTCCAACTATATGCAGAGTTTTCAGGTATTATTGATATGGTAACTGGGGCTTCCGAAATGTTTGGAATTAAGCTCGCAAAAAACTTTGAACAGCCCTTCTTTTCAAAATCAGTTGGTGAGTTTTGGCGCCGATGGCACATTAGCCTTGGAGCATGGTTCAAAGAATATGTTTTCTATCCTATTTCAATGTCAAAACCTCTGGTTAAATTATCTAAAAAATTAAGAGCTAAAACGGGAGTATTCTTTAGTACTTTTGTTTCTTCTCAACTTGCGCTTCTAGTTGTTTGGTCACTAACAGGACTTTGGCATGGAGCAAGCCTTAAATATTTAATCTATGGTTTATACTACTATTTAATAATAGCTATTGAAACATTAGTTTCTAACCTTATTAAAAATTGTAAGTTTAAAAATCAACTATGGTATAAAGGATTTGGAGTTTTAAAGGTCTTTATTTTAGTTAACATTGGAATGTTAATCTTTAGAGCAGATACTTTAAAAATTTCATTTACGATGTTTACAAATATCTTTAAAAATTCCAACTTTGAAATTTTAAAAATATTTAGTGTTTCGGAAATTATAATATCATTACTTGGCTTAGGTATTCTTTTAGTTGTTGGTATTCTAAAAGAAAAGAAAATCGATATATATCAACTACTTCATAAGAATTATTTTGTTCATTTAGTAGTAATGATAACGCTAATTTTTGTCATCATCATCTTTGGAGCATATGGAAATGGCTATACCCCACCCGACCCAATCTATGGAGGTTTCTAATGAAAAGAGTATATAAAATTTTTATTTTCTTTGGTGTCTTTGTAAGTCTATATTTATACGCCTGCCTTGTTTTTACACCTAAATCAGTAAAAGACTATGGAGGAAACAACTACTATGCAGGTCGTTTATTTGAAGCAGAAGATGAAAATACGATTGATGTTGTAGCCTTTGGTAATAGTGATTTATACAACAGTTTAAATTCCCAAGCCCTTTTTGGCGAATATGGTTACACCATATATAACTGTGGAGTTGCTAAAGCAAATCTTCAAATGGCTGAAAATTATTTTAGGGAGATTAGAAAAAAACAAAAAATTAAGTTAGTAATTTTTGAATCAGACTTCATTTTTGAAAATCGTAATGAAGGAAAAGTTATACAAAAATTAGGTCAAGCTAGATTCTTAGTTTCACCTTTTGTTTATCATGCTAAATGGAAAGAAATGAAACTTAAAGATTTCTATACTTTTCCTAAAGAAGAAATAGATCATTTTAAGGGATATCGTTTTAGTAAAACTATTAATAAACATCCAGTAAAAGATCCTAACTATATGCATAACAATAAAAAAGCTGTTATATCAAGAAAAAACATACAGTCACTAAAAAAGATTATTGAAATATGTAAAGAAAATAATATTGATATGATGATGTTTGAATCTCCAACTTACACATCATGGAACCTAAAAAAATCAAACCAAATTAATCAAATTTGTGTTGAAAACAATATTAAATTTATTGATTTTAATCTAATGCTTGATGAAATAGAATTTGATTCCGTAAGAGATTATCGTGATAAAGGTAATCACCTAAATTACTATGGAGCCATGAAAGTAACCAAATATTTAGGTAAATTTATCAGTGAAAATTTTAACCTTGAAAATCACATGAATCAAGAAGGATATGAAAAATGGTATGAATCATACCAAATTTATTTAAAGGAAGAAGCAAAATATAAGAATAAAAGATAACTAAGATGGAAAAATATGAAAACTATTAATTTTTGGAATCAAACATTTAATTAGATTCTTCTTATCAAGTAACAATAAAACGATGTATAGAAGAAACATTAAATAAGCAAGTTAAAACTGCTATTCTTAATGTTAAATCTGTTTTAGATTATGGTTTAGAAAGTTGAAGGGGATTATTTGAATCATATTTTACATGCCCTTTTGAAGAAACCCTTGGCCTAGACTTGTCAGAAATACCACAAATATAGGAAATACAAGAGCTAAACTTTTCTAATTAGATGATAAGATTAAGTTTAAATAAGATGATTTTTCCATCATAAAAAATTTAATTTTCATCAATGATAAATATCCTTGATGATGTTCTAGATGAATCACAAATAACTTGATTATTAAACTAGCTCATGTTTCAAATAGAGTGACTTTAAAAACTTAATCTTGAAATGAATGATAATTATATTTATAAAGATAGCATTTTAAGATGTAATAAAAAACAAATTATGAATGAAAGTTTTATTTCTTCCTTTTTTTGATATAGTATATCTCGGAAATTATTGTTTAACAAGTAACTGAACAAAGCATACACGTGTAGACTTTTCCCTAAAAAAGAAAATATATATAAGCATAAAACATAACTAAACTTTAGCATTTGAGAAAAATTTCAATTGCTAAAGTTTTTATTTTTTATAAATGTATAACGTTTTTATATTCATATTTCTTGCATTAAAGTAATAAAACAAGTATAATATATCTTGATTTTGTTTAGAATTACTAAACAAAATGATTAAAATCTTTAAACAAAAATGAGGTGATAGAAAATGAAAATTGGTAAAAAAATCAAAGATCTACGAACGCTTTGTGATTTGACCCAAGAAGAATTGGCCAATCGAACCGAACTTACTAAAGGTTATATATCACAACTTGAGAATGATTTAGTCGAACCATCGATTTCAACCCTTGAAGATATTCTAGATGCTCTTGGCACTAATTTTTCGGAATTCTTTAAGGAAGAAAAAGAAGAAAAAATTGTCTTTTCAACCGATGATTATTTTGAAAAAGAGTCAGAGGGGTACAACATCAAATGGTTGGTCTCAAATGCTCAAAAGAATGAAATGGAACCAATTTTAGTTACTATCTATCCACATAGTGTAACTGATATTGATTACCCTCATGAAGGGCAAGAGTTTGGATATGTTTTAGAGGGAGAATTATTATTATATTTAGATAATCGTATTTTAAAGGTAAAAAAAGGTGAAACCTTTTACTACGATTCTAATAAGAACCATTATTTAAAAAACATTAAAGATAAGGTTTGTCGTTTAATTTGGGTAAGTAGCCCACCAAATTTTTAATTAGACTAGGAGTACACAAATGGATAAAAAAGATATTATTCTTGAATTAATTAATGTTAATAAAGTTTTTGATGATAGTTATGCTGTCGAAGATTTTAATTTATATGTAAAAAAAGGTGAGTTCATTACTTTTCTTGGGCCATCAGGCTGTGGAAAAACTACAACATTACGAATGATTGCGGGATTTGAACGTCCAACTAGTGGGCAAATTCTTTTAAATGGAGAGGATATTGCTCAACTTCCTCCTCACAAACGTCCACTAAATACCGTGTTCCAACGTTATGCGTTATTCCAACATTTAGATGTATATGAAAATATTGCCTTTGGTTTAAAATTAAAGAAGGTACCTTATGAAGTAAAAGATAAATCAGGAAAAGTAAAAACTAAATATCGTAAATACACTCGTGATGAAATTAATGAAAAAGTTAAGAAAGCCTTACGTATAGTTGACCTTGAATCATTCGAAACAAGAGATGTTTCAACTCTATCAGGAGGACAACAACAACGTGTAGCTATTGCACGTGCAATCGTAAATGAACCAAGAATTTTACTTCTAGATGAACCTCTAGGAGCATTAGACTTAAAGATGCGAAAAGAAATGCAAATTGAACTTAAAGAAATGCACAAAAAACTAGGCATTACATTCATCTATGTAACGCACGATCAAGAAGAAGCTTTAACGATGTCAGATACTATCGTTGTAATGGAAGATGGAAAAATTCAACAAATTGGTACACCAATGGATATTTACAATGAACCTAAAAATGCTTTTGTTGCGGACTTCATCGGTGAATCTAATATCTATGTAGGTACAATGATTGGTAAGAAGAAAGTTAGATTCTTAGGTACAACTTGGGAATGTATTGATGATTTTGCCATCAATGAAAAAGTTGATGTTGTAGTAAGACCTGAAGATATTATAATGCATAAAGAACAATGTGAAAAATCCGTAAAAGCTAAAATTGTTAATAAAATATTCAAAGGTATCAATTATCAATTTACTGCGATGGTGGGAAATAATGAAGTATTAATTCAAACCACTCAAGATCATCCCGTTGGTGAAATCGTTTATCTAACAATTGAACCTGAATTAATTCAAATTATGAATCGTGAATATAACTCTAACATTTATGAAGATGCTTATATTGACAAAAACAATCGTGTTGTATTTGCTGGGGCTACATGGGATTGTGATGTAACTAAATTAGTACCTGGATCATCACTTGATGAAAAAGGGTACTTCCTTACCCCTGATGGTAAAAAATATGACCTTTCAGATATTGATGTTCTAGTAGAAGTAGAAATGAAAGATATTGAAATAAGTGATGACCTTGAAGATGGTAATATCACTGGTCAAATAATTCAAATGGTTTGGATTGGTGACCACTATCAATTAATTGTAAGAACTGAAGAAGAAGAAGACTTTGTTGTTGATACAGAATGGACATGGAATGAACTTGACACCGTTAGTGTTAAAATCAAACCCGAAAATATTAAACTTCGTCTAAAGGAAGACTTATCAAACCATGAAATTTAAACGTAAGTATTTATCTATTCCCTATGTTCTATTCTTAATTTGTTTTGTAATTGTTCCTTTATTTTTTATCCTTTATTATGCATTCACTAATAAGGGAGGAACATTTACTTTTGACAATTTAAAAAAATTCTTCTCAGATTCTACAAACGTTAATGTTTTATTAATATCATTTTGTTATGCAATTATAAATACATTAATTTGTTTATTAATTGGTTATCCACTAGCAATGATTCTCGCAAACAAAAAATACAATAAGTCAGTAGTAATTGTTATGTTATTTATCATGCCAATGTGGATTAACTTTATCATTAGAACAAGTGCAACAAGAGATGTACTAAACTGGATTGGCATCTCTACAGGAGCACACTCACAACTTACAACAATCATTGGTCTTGTTTATAACTACTTACCATTTGTAATATTACCACTTTATTCAACAATGTTAAAGATGGACAAAAATCAAATAGAAGCAAGCCGTGATTTAGGTGCCAATGGCTTTCATACATTTTTTAGAGTAATTGTACCAATGACACTACCTGGCGTTATCTCAGGTGCCACAATGGTTTTCATGCCAACACTTTCATCATATGTAATCTCTGATATTTTGTCAGAATATAACGTTGTACTATTTGGTAGTTACATTGATTTGTATTTCAACCAAGCTGACTGGAACTTTGGTTCCTTTATGGCTTTAATTATGCTTTTACTAATTGGTTTAAGCGTAATCATCTCTCGTCGTTTCAAAACTGATGACTCAAGGGTAGGTGACATACTATAATGGAAAACAAAAAAGTAAAAATTGAATATTCATCAAAAGCCGAAAGAATCAAAAAGATTGTAGCAAAGACATATATGTACTTGATTCTTTTCCTTATGTATTTACCAATTCTAGTTTTAATCATTTATTCATTTACAGATAGTGATCAACTAGGAATTTGGAATGGGTTCTCATTTAATCTATACATTGCTTTATTTAAAAATAAACCCTTAATGAATGCCACTAAGAATACTTTAATTATTGCGGTGGTATCAGCTGTGATATCAACAATTATTGGTACCCTTGGAGCTATCGGTGTTTATTACTCACGCCGTAAGTATAAGAAGGTTGTAGAAACAATGACTCAACTTCCAGTTGTAAATGCGGAAATAGTAATGGCATTATCTCTTGCCTTAGTATTTAAAATTTTAAATACAAGCTATTCTTTCTTAACTCTACTTATCGGTCATGTAGTACTTACTGTTGCTTTTGTATATTTAAATGTAAAGCCTAAGCTTGTTCAAATGGATCAAAATATCTATGAAGCTGCTCTAGACTTAGGTGCAACGCCGATGCATGCTTTATGGAAAGTTGTAATTCCTGAAATTATGCCAGGAATCTTCTCAGGTTTCTTAATTTCAATAACTTTATCATTAGATGATTTTGTAATAACTCAATATTTGAAAGAACCTTCCTTTGAAACCATATCTACCTATATTCAAAAGATTGTTGCTAAACACCCAATTCCTGCTGAGGTTAGAGCCTTAAGTACTATTCTTTTTGTTATCGTACTTAGTGTAGTAGTAGGAATTACTATTTATAATAATAAACAAGCAATAAAAAAATCAAATATGAGAAGAGGTAAATAACAATGAAAAAAACATTTCTATTATTTAGTCTTTTAATAATGATTTCTCTTGGTTTAAGAGTTAGTGTAAATGCTCAAACAACTTCAAAATTTAAAGGTCAAACTTTAACTATTTTTAATGTTGAAGATTACATTTCTCAAGGAATTGATGATAGTGTAAATTTAATTGAAAAGTTTGAGAAAGAATATGATGTAAAAGTTAATTATTATACATATGATACTAATGAAACAATGTATAATCAATTCAAATTACAAAAAGAAGGTACATATGATCTAATATGCACTTCTGATTATATGATTCAAAAAATGATAAAAGAAGGCTTAGTTATGCCGATGGATAACTATGCTACATATATTCCTAACTATGAAAGATACGCTTCAACTGCTCTTCGTGAAAAACTAAAGAACATGAAAGTACCATATGGAGAAAGAACTGTAAATCTCGATGAATTCGCCGTAGGATATATGTGGGGAACTCTTGGTATCGTGTATGACCCTACATGTAGTGATACAATTTGTGAAGATGTAAAATCTTGGGATGTTTTTTGGAATGAAAAATATGCAAACTTAATATCTATTAAAAACTCCGTTCGTGATGCTTTTGTTGTAGGTTTAATGCATTCTTATAGTAAAGAAGAATCATATCAAAAGATTATGCAAGCCTACCTTGAAAATCCGACTATAGAAAATATGCAAGCTTACAATGAGTTAGTTCAAGAAATCTTTGATTTCAAACTAGATGGAAGTACTTCATCAGATCAAGAGAATCTTGAAAAAATCAGAAGAGTTAAAGAAGAATTAATATCAGTTAAACAAAATATCTTCGGCTTTGAAGTCGACTCTGGAAAAAATGATATAATTACAGGAAAAATCAAAATGAATCTTGCTTACTCAGGTGATGCGGTATACTCAATTGACACAGCTAGAGATGAGGCAGGTAAACGCTTGGAATATTATGTACCAGAAGATGGTAGTAATATTTGGTATGATGCTTGGACACTACCAAAAGGATCAAATAAAGAATTAGCTTATGCTTTCTTAAATTTCTTATCAGACCCTAAAAATGCGGCTGACAATATGGATTATATTGGTTACACTCCTTATATAGTAGGGGATGAACTATTTACTCTAACCGGAGCATGGTATGGAGCAACCGATTATCTAGTAACATCTGCATACCTAAAAGATGATGAAACTTTAGTAATTTATGAAAATAAATTATATATGTGTATCAAAGATAAAGATGCCGATTTAGAAATTTATCCAGATAATGAAGAATACTTTGAATGTTTAGAATACTCAAGTGATAAAACCTATGAAGAAGAAGATATGATAAGTTACCATGGAAAAATTTATAATTGCATTTCGGCAGATGAAATTAAAGGCATAAGCCCTGATGATACTACATGCTGGGAAGAAAATGAAGGATATGACTTAAGTCATCTATATGGAGGAATGCTTTCTGAAAATAGACGTCCAATTGTTTATGCTTTTCCAAGTTCTTTAAATGAACTAGAAACGCAATATCCAAGTGAATATATTATCGCAAGATGTGCCATTATGAATGACTTTGGCTCATACAATGATGAAGTTGTAATTGCTTGGGGACAAATTAAGGCTTATACTAATATGAGCCCAATCTATATTTTCTTAAGTGTTGTATTAGTAGTATGTGTTACATTAGTCATAGTTTATGTTGTAAAAAAACGTATTGACTATAAATATAAAAAGAAAGGAAATTAATTATGGCAAAAACAAACAAACTAAGTAAAAACTTAATTACTGCTCTTGTATATGTTGTAGTAGGAGTTTTACTTTTAATATTTAAAGGACAGATTATCAATTGGTTGATGCTCGCAATAGGTATCGCCTTTATCGTTCAAGGACTATTTGATTTATATCGTAAAAACACAACGAGAGGAATAGCCAATATTGCGATTGGTCTTGTAATTGCAATTCTAGGAATGACAATTGTAAAGGTAGTGTTAATCGTTCTTGGAATTTACCTTGTATTAAAAGGATTATATGAGCTATGTTTAAATATCAAAGTAAACTTCACAAGAGGAATTGTTTATGCAATCCTAACAATGTTATTAGGTGTAATTTTAATTGCATACTATTGGATAGCTGTAGATTGGGTATTCATTATCATTGGTATACTTTTTGTACTAAATGGTATCCTTGGCCTAATAAATGGTGTATCTAAATAAAGTAAAAAAGAGACCTGGAAAATGAAATAATAAAATAAAGGTAGACACAAAAAAGTGTCTACCTTTTTCTTGACTATTTCACTTAAAAAGTCTCTTTTTATTTATCTTTAAAGAATTCTTTTAAAAACTTTAATACTCCTTGATGAAAGCAATCATCAGTTACATAGGTTGCAATCTTTAATAATTCAGGATGACTATCTTTCATAGCAACCTTAACTTTAGCCGCATTTAGTAATCCAATATCATTATGGCCATCACCTATAGCAATAGTATTATTGGGATTAATATTATAATATTTTACTGCATCTAAAAATCCATTGCTTTTATCTACTAGAGGATTATATATTTCAACAATATGATATCCTCCTGAAAACCAGTATCTTGAAAGTAGCTTTCCTTGATATTCATTGTTGATGTAATCTTCAAAAAGTTTAATATTATCTTTATCAATAAAGAATAAAGCTCCATTAGGATTACCTGGTAAGATATCTTTGATTTCACCAATATGAAGATTTCCCCCATCAACATGCAAGAAAGGATGAATTTCTTCATTGTAATTCATAACATAGATATCATCAATGATTTCACAGAATACATTAATTAAGCATGGTCTAATATGTTCAATAATGGTTAAAAGGTCATCTCTATCAATCCTAAGGTCGGTAATAGGAAAGTTAGGATCGGTAGGATTAGTTACCCTTGCTCCATTATAGTTAATTAAAGGAGTATTTAAATGAAGTAATTCATAAACAAAATGACTAGAGCGATAAGGTCTTCCTGTTGCTAACATAATGATATGACCTTGTTCTCTTAACATGTTTAAATATTCAAAAGTTTCTTCATCATAGGTTGAAAAATCCATCATTAAGGTACCATCTAAATCTAAAACAATTAAGTATTTCATTTCTTCACACCTCCTAGTTTTGTTTATTATAACACAAACAAACTGATAAATTCAATCAAAAAAGTTTTATTATTTTATTTATTGAATTTTTGAATGTTTTGTAGTAAAATAAAAGAATAGCAAATAGAACAAAAAAAGGAGGGGAAAAGATGTTTTTAATTACTATTAATGATATTGACAATTTCTTTACTTCCTTGTTTGATAAACTGCGTGATATCTTTACATGGCAAACTCTAGTAATATTACTTGCGGGGATAATTGTAGGGTTTGTTATTTGTTCAACTATATATGGTATACTAATGTTGATATCTTTAAATGATCACAAAAAATCAAGAATGGATAAACAATTAAATATTGATATTGACAATGAACAAATCAAAAAAGAACTTGATGAAATTAAAGAAAAATTTGTATCATCAACAGATGGTCTTACCGTAAAAGAAAGATTTGAAATGTTAGGTCCAACTTTATATGAAACCATTAATGTTGTGGCATCTACATATTATCCCAATTCTAAATATCCGTTATATGAATTAAGTGTTAGTGAGCTTATCTTATTTTTGAGATATGTTTCATTTAGAGTAGAGGACATCTTTAACAAACCATACTTAAAACCATTTAAAAATATGACAATATCACAAATATTAAATTTCATTGACCTTCAAAAAAAGATTACGGAAAACAAAATTGTTCATGCTGTTGCTAATCCAACTACCAATAAAATTAAAAAGTTTTTTATGGCCGCAATCAATTATGCTAATCCTGTTTATTGGTTTAAAAAGTTAGTAATGGGTACAACTATTAATATTGCAACTAAAAAGATATGTTTAGTTGTTATTGACATTGTTGGCGATGAAACCAACAAAACATATAGTAAGTCTATTTTTAATAAAGAAAATGATTTATACTTAGAAGAAATCAATAATGAATTAAAAGAACTAGAAGGAGAACTTGGAAATGAACGACAATAAGACAAAAAAAGAGTTCTATGTATTTAGGGTAACAGAAGAAGAAAAAACAAAACCTGAAGAACCAAAGCCACAAGAACAATACATTATTTCCCCATTTGATGGGAAAAAGCCTAAAAATACAGTTAATGAAAATATGGGTTATCATGTTGATCCTTCAACATATGATTGTATTAGACCTAATAGAAGTACTCAACAATATGTTAAGCCAACTCCAGTAGAAGAAAACTTTGATGATGTTGATCCTTTTGAAAAGGAAGAAAATACTGATGATTTCTATTCAGTAGATCCTTTCGAAAAAGAGGATGAGATAGAAGAAGAAATCATTGAAGAAAACGATGGTGAAGAAGAGGAAGAACTAGAAGAAGTAGATGAAACACCTACTCGTGGTGAATATATTGTAGAACCAAGTAATGATGATATTTCCATTGAAGATCTACCAACAGATGTTTTTGAAGAATTAGATGGTCATGAGTATCAAACATATGATCCATATCCTCAACAAAAACCATCAACCCCAACAATGGTACGTCCAACCATTGACTTAACTAAACCGAAGGTTGCGACAACTCCATATGAAGAACTTAGTGAAAAAAGAACTCCTGTAGTAAATATTAAAGCTCCAAAAATTACAAAATATATTAGATTTAAGCTTGATCTCCTTCCTAAATCTTCATCAAATAGTGAAGATGATACAAAAGAAGCTGAACGTCAAAAAGCTATAATCAATCAAACTTTCATTGAAAGTAATGTAAAAGCTAAGGTAGTTGATTACATCTTTGGTCCTACAGTTACCCAATTTATGATTGATGTTGAACCAGGATATAATGTAAAAAACATAAATAATATTGAAAGCAATCTTGCTATGTATTTAGAGAGTGAACAAATAAGAATACAAACTCCTATTCCAGGTAAACGTTATGCGGGGATTGAAGTTCCTAAGAAGAAACAATATCGTCATATGGTAAATCTTCGTGATATTCTTGAATCTAAAGAATTTAATAGTGATGAGTACAAATTACCAATTGCTGTAGGTAAAGATAATTTTGGAAAAGCGATGATCTGTGATATAACGGAAATGCCTCACTGTTTAATTGCTGGTACTACTAAATCGGGTAAGAGTGTATGCCTAAATACGATTATTATTAGTTTGATTTATAAACTTGCTCCAAAAGATCTTCGCTTAGTATTAATTGATCCAAAACGAATTGAATTAAGTCGATATGAAGGTATCCCACATCTTGCGATGCCAATTATTGTAAACAAAGAAGATTTCCCATCTGCCATCACTTGGGTATATGATGAAATGGAAAGAAGATATGAAGAATTCTCCAAACTTGGTGCTGAAAGTTTTAGTGAATATAATAGAAGACTTGTAGAGTCTAAACAACCTAAATCTCCATATATTGTAATGATAATTGATGAATTCGGTGATTGGTTCATTGGCGCTGAAAGTGATGTCACAGAGAAAATCCAAAAAATTGCGGCTAAAGCCCGTGCAGCAGGAATCCATGTTATTCTTGCTACCCAACGTCCTACTAATGACTCAATTAGTGGTAACATTAAGTCTAACTTTGATACTCGTATTGCCTTTAAAGTTTCTAACAATGTTGACTCTAGGGTTATCCTTGATAAAAGTGGAGCTGAAAGACTTGAAGGCCGTGGTGACATGTTAATTAAATATGCGGGAAGTCTTGAAAAACGTCTTCAAGGAGCGTATGTTGACAATAATGATATTAGACAAATTGTTTCTTTCTTAAGGGAAAATAATACTTGTAATTATATGGTTACTATGGAAGAATTACATCAATCAACTGCAGAACGTCAAGTTGCATCATCTAGTTCTTCAACAACATCAGGAATTGATGATCCAAAATTTGCAGAAGTAGCATACTACATTGTAAGAAACAATAATGCATCAAATAATTCATTAGGTAAAATATTTAATATGGGATTCAATAGAGTAGATAAAATTCTTGTAGCCCTTGAGGAACTAGGAGTTTTAAGTAAATCTGTTCGTGGAAAACAACGTGAAGTATTAGTTGATGAACTTGAACTTGAACAAATATTAAGTAATCAAGAAATTTTTTAAAGAATATTAGAGGTAGTTAAATGAAAGCAAATTACTTAGACAAATATTTTAAAGAAAATAATGGATTAGTTGAACGTTTAACCATCAAAAATAAAATTATTAGTCGTATTATATGCTTTATCATTTGTAGTATTATTTATCCAGTTGTTACAGCCGGAAAACGATATAACCAAATTCATGGTGATGAATTTAGTACAAATCAAACCTATGATATAATTAATATTGTAATGATTTTTTGTTATATTATTGCAGGAATAGGATTATTGTGGATTATTCTTGAATTATTAGTACCTAGTAAAATTCATAAATTTACTTCAAAATTAACCTTTTCTACAAAAAAGAAAATCTTTAATTTTGTTGATTGGAGTATGATCCTTCCTATTTGTGCTTGTATTGCGGTTACTTTATATAGCTATGTTTTCTTGATAACTCCTGTTAGTGGTATATCAATGATGCCAACCATCCAAAATAAAGAAAACATCTTAGTTACTTATTATGATAAAATTGATACCTTTGATGTGGTAGTTTTAAAGGTAACTCCTGAAGATAATTTTAATATTTCATCAGAGTCTTACTATTTAAAACGTATCATTGGTTTACCTGGTCAAACTGTAACATGGACCAATAAAGAACTACGTATAAATGGAGAAATCGTTGAGGAAAGTTTCTTCCCAGATGGCTTTTTAGATAGTCTTGTTCACTATACACCATTTGATGGAGTTTTTCGCTATAAAAAAGATGGAAAGGAACAACCTTCAACCCTTGTTATTCCTGAAGGCTATTATTTTGTAATGGGTGATAATCGTAATATGCAAGAAGGTGGAGCCGGAACATACTATGATTGTAGTAAAGATAGTCGTGTGATTGGCTTAATACCAAAAGAAAATATAATAGGAAAGGCTAAATACCATTTTAAAGGTATTTGCATAGGAAAGAAAATCGTATGATTCAATGGTATCCTGGACATATGGCCAAGGCCATAAGAGAAATAAATGGAAAAATAAAACTAGTTGATGTTGTAATTGTCTTACTAGACGCAAGAATTCCTCGTTCATCTTTTAATCCTGAATTAAAGAAGATGCTTCAAAATAAAAGAACATTATATGTTTTAAATAAAAAAGATAAAGCAGATGATATGGAAACTACAAAATGGCTTAATTACTATAAGTCATTATCATTACCTGCCATTGCGATTGATTCTAGATCTAATAAAGACATTAAACTTGTTCTAAAAGAACTTGAAAACATCATGTTTCAAAAAAGACAAAATGATATGAAAAAAGGCCTAAAACCACGCCCAATTAGAACCATGATTGTAGGAATCCCTAATGTTGGTAAGTCAACCCTAATAAATGGCTTAGTTGGAAAGAAAGCTACAATGGTTGGTGATAAACCTGGAGTTACTAAAAATCAACAATGGATTAGAATCAACCAATCAGTGGAATTACTTGATACTCCTGGAGTCTTATGGTCAAAGTTTGAAAATGAAAACATCGGGTATAATCTTGCGATAACAGGAGCGATCAAAGATGATATTCTTCCTTTAGATGAGGTAGGAATGGTGTTTATTGATTTTATGAATAAGTATTATCCAGAAAGCTTAAATAAACGTTATAATTTAAAATTATCAAATGATGCTTTAAGTGCTTTAAAAGAAATTGCGGAAAAAGAAAATATCCGTTTTAACAACAAAGAACTAGACCTAGATCAAACCGCTAAGTTTATTCTTGTAGAATTTAGAAATAACATGTATGGAAAAATTACATTAGATAGAGTTTTATATGAAGAAAATAATTGATAATTATCAGTATGAACAAGCGTTATACAATGAAGGCTATGAATATGTAGCAGGAATTGATGAAGTAGGTAGAGGACCACTTGCAGGACCTGTCGTTGCCTCATGTGTTATAATGCCCAAAGGCTTTTATGTAGAAGGAATTACTGATTCAAAACAAGTATCTCTAAAGAAAAGACTTGAATTCAATCAAATAATTCTTGACAATGCGATTGCTGTTGCGACAGTCTTTATTGATGAAAAAGTAATTGATGAAATTAATATCTATGAAGCAACCAAAAAGGCCATGCTTCAAACTTTAGAAGAAATTAAAATAAAACCTGATTATGTCTTAATAGATGCCATGCCACTTGATTTTGATATTCCTCATGCTTCTATTATTAAAGGTGATGCAAAAAGTTTTATGATTGCTTGTGCAAGCATTGTCGCAAAGGTCGCAAGAGATAACTACATGGATGAACTTGATAAGATATATCCAGAATATGGTTTCAAAAAAAATAAAGGTTATCCAACCAAAGTTCATAGAGAAGCATTATTAAAATATGGAGTAACGGAAGTCCACCGAAAAACATATGGACCAGTTAAAAAAGCCATCGAAAAATTGCATCCTCAGTATGAACAACAAAAACTTTTATAATTCGACAAAGTAAGTAAATTAAGTACAAAATATAAAGAAGAGCATTTAACTGATAGGTTTTCCTATCAAATAATTGCTTTTTCTTTTTTCGTTTTCTTTGACAATTTAAAATCTTAATGATATAATGCAAGTAAAAATTAGAGGTGAAAAAAATGAAATTGTTAATCGTAGAATCTCCTGCTAAATGTAAAACTATCGCTGGATATTTAGGTGAAGAATATAAAGTTGACTCTAGTCTAGGTCATATCCGTGACCTAAAGATTAAAGGCAAAGGTGGATTTGGAGTTGATATTGAAAACAACTTTCAACCAGAATATTCCATTTTACAAGACAAAATGGAAGTTGTAAAACAGTTAAAGATTGACTCAGAAAATGCAGAACATGTATACCTTGCAACCGACCCCGACCGTGAAGGAGAAGCCATAAGCTGGCATTTAAGTCAAGTTTTAGGACTACCAGATAAAAAAGTATCACGTATTGTCTTCAATGAAATAACAAAAACAGCAATTATTAGAGCAATTCAAAATGATCGTCAAATTGATATGAATTTAGTGCATTCTCAAGAATCAAGAAGAATTCTTGATCGTATCATTGGATTCCGTTTGTCGGGATTGTTACAACAAAAAATTGGCTCTAAGTCAGCAGGTCGTGTTCAATCTGTTGCATTAAAGTTAATTGTTGAACGTGAAAAAGAGATTGAAGATTTTGATAAAACAGAATATTGGGATATTTTCGCAACCATTGAAAAACAAGTTGCTCATACCAATTATGAATTAAAAGCAAAATTTGTTGGAACTACTGAAGGTAAGGTAGATGTCAAAACTGAAGAACAAGCTGATGAAATTATCAAACATCTAGAAGGTGGAACATATACTGTAACCAACATTACTAAGAAAGTTCACCCTCGTGCCTCTAAACCTCCATTTATTACTTCAACTTTACAACAAGATGCCAGCATTAAATTTAATTATAATGCTAAACGAGTAATGAGTATTGCTCAAAAGCTATATGAAGGTATCGAACTTGGCAAAGAGCGAGTAGGTTTAATAACTTATATGCGTACGGACTCAGTTCGTTTGTCAGATGAATTCTTAGCAAAGGCTAAAACTTTTATTATTGAAAAGTATGGTGAAAAATACTATAAAGGTATTAAGAAAGCCCCAACTAAGGGAAAGAATGTTCAAGATGCCCATGAAGCAATTCGACCAACTAATCTTGAAAGAACCCCAGAAAGCATTAAAAGATATTTAGCAGCTGATGAATACAAGTTATATTCCTTAATATATAACCGTGCTTTAGCATCATTAATGGCAGATGCAAGTATTGAAAATACAACAATTGATATTAATAATAATGGCTATATCTTCAACCTAAATGGTGAAAAAACAATATTTGATGGTTTCTTAACAATCTATGAAGAATCAAATCTTGATAATGAAGAAAAAATAGATAAACTTCCTGAATTTAATCTTGATGAAGAATTAAATTGTACAGGAGTTCAAAAAGAACAAAAGTTTACTACTCCTCCTTATCGTTATACTGAAGCTCGTTTAATCAGAAAGATGGAAGAACTAGGAATTGGTCGTCCTTCTACATATGCTCTAACGATGGAAACCCTTCGTGCCAGAGGTTATGTGACTATGGATAAACGTACTTTCGTACCAACTGCCCAAGGCCGTCTTACGATTGAACAATTAGAACTATTCTTTAGTGATATTATTAATGTTAAATATACGGCAGATATGGAAAACACCTTAGATAAGATTGCGGAAGGACAAGCGGTATGGTATGAAGAACTAAGAAAGTTCTATGATGTATTTGCTCCAATGATTGAAAATGCAAGAGATAACATGGTTAAGATTTATCCAAAAAAGACTGATGAATTCTGTCCTGTATGTGGTCTTCCATTAATAATCAGAAGAGGTCCATTTGGAGAATTTACTGCGTGCTCGGGATATCCACATTGTAAATTTATCAAAAAGAAAGAAAAGAAAGAAGTCGTTTCAACAGGTGTTGTTTGTCCAGTATGTGGTGAAGGTGAAATAGTCGAAAGAGTTAGTGCAAGAGGAAGATCAAAAGGTCAAAAATTCTATGCATGTAGTCGCTTCCCACAATGTAAAACGACATACTCTGGCATTCCTCTAGCTGAAAAATGTGAGGTTTGTGGCTCCCCAATGATCAATGATAATGGTACAATACGCTGTGGAAATGAACATTGTAAGACCAATGAAGCCCTTCATAAGGTAAGATTTGCAAAACCTAAAAAAAATATTTAAAAAAAAGTCGAAAATTTAAGAAAAATGCTTGCATTTTTCTTTTTTTTGTGTTATACTATATGTGTAACTTTGTGTTACACATATCCCCTACAAATTGTGGTTTTCCACAATCCCTTCCTATCAGGTGGTATCCCCCCACCTGATTTTTCTTTTATATTCAAATTGTTGAAAAAAAACTAACAATATAGTATAATGAATAAGAGATGAAAGAGGTATTAATATGGGCCTATTTGATATATTTAAAAAGAAACCAAAAAATGAAAAAAGTAATAAATATAATTTAGGAATGAAAAAAACCAGAAATGGACTTTTAAGTAAATTAAAAGCCGTTTTATCTGGCCATAATAAAATAGATGAAGATTTATTTGATGACTTAACTGATGTATTTATCATGGCAGATATTGGCGTAGAAACAACTCTTGAATTTATTGATGCATTGAAAGAAGATGAAAGAGTAAAAGGTATCAGCAATGCTATGGAATTACAACCAATTATTGTTGATAAAATGTTTGAATTATATTTAAAAAACGAAGTTGTAAATAATAATTTAAATCTAAACCCTAATGGACTTTCAGTATTCTTATTTGTTGGGGTAAATGGTGTTGGTAAGACAACAACGATTGCTAAAATAGCTTACCGCCTAAAAAAAGAAGGAAAGAAAGTTTTACTTGCTGCTGGTGATACTTTTAGAGCTGGTGCAATAGATCAATTAGAAGTATGGGCAAAACGCGTTGGCGTTGATATTGTAACTAAAGTTAGTGGTTCTGACCCATCTAGTGTTATTTATGATGCAACGCAAAAAGCTATAAATGAAAAGTATGATGTATTACTTTGTGATACTGCTGGTCGTCTTCAAAACAAAGTTAACTTAATGAAAGAACTAGAAAAGATGCATCGTGTAATCTCTAGAGAAGTAGTTGGTGCTCCTCAAGAAACTTTACTTGTCATAGATGCAACAACAGGTCAAAATGGTTTATCTCAAGCTGAGGCCTTCCTAGAAGCTACTAAGGTTACCGGTGTTATTCTAACTAAACTTGACGGAACAAGTAAAGGTGGAATTGTTCTTGCGATAAGAGATAAATATAATATTCCTATCAAGATGGTTGGCTTAGGTGAAAAGATGGAAGATTTAGAGTATTTTGATTTAGAAGATTACATAAGTGGATTATTCATCGCAACCGATGGAGAAGATGAAGATGAATGATCTTGAAAAAAAAGAAACCTATAATGTACTTTATGGTATCTATCAAAACCTACTAACTGACAAGCAACAGCTAATGTTTGAAAATTATTATATTCTTGATTATAGTTTAAGTGAAATTGCTGAAGAACTAAATGTTAGTCGAAATGCTGTTTGGGATACTTTAAAAAAAGTAGTACAAAAATTAGAAGAATATGAAGATAAATTACATCTTTATGAATATAACAAAAAACTAAATATTAAATTAGATGAATTAAAAAAATATACTAATGAAGATGGTCAAAAGATCATTGAAGAAATTAGAGAAATGGAGTAGAAAATGCCATTTGAAAGTTTATCAGAACGAATACAAATGTCGTTAAGACGTCTTACTGGACGTGGGAAACTTAATGAAAAAGATATTGATGAAGCGATGCGTGAAATACGTGTTTCTTTACTTGAAGCTGATGTAAACTACAAAATAGTTAAACAATTTATTACGGACGTAAAAGAAAAAGCTGTTGGTGAAAGAGTTCTCAAATCACTAACTCCTGGTGATCAAGTAGTAAAAATCGTATATGAAGAATTAGTTAAATTAATGGGCGAAGAAGCCGTACCAATTAATTTAAAGAAATCAGGAATGAGTGTTGTCTTGGTAGTTGGTCTTCAAGGTAGTGGTAAAACAACTCATGTTGGAAAGTTAGCTCAATACTTGAGAAAAAACAATAACATGCGTCCATTGATGGTTGCAGCGGATATCTATCGTCCTGCCGCAATCAATCAATTAGTTCAACTTGGAAAGCAACTAAATATTGAAGTATTCCAAATGGGCATTTTAACAAGACCACAAGTTATTGTTCAAAAAGCCTTAGAATATGCTAAACTTAACAACTACAATCTTGTAATGATTGATACTGCTGGTCGTCTTCAAATTGATGAAGCCCTAATGCAAGAACTAGTGGATATAAAAGAAATTTCTCATCCTGATGAAATATTACTAACAGTTGATGCCATGACAGGTCAAGATGCGGTTAATGTCGCAACAACCTTCCACCAAAAACTAGATGTAACAGGCTGTCTACTTACTAAACTTGATAGTGACACTAGAGGTGGTGCTGCCCTTTCAATCAGATATATGACAAACATTCCAATCAAGTTTGTTGGTATTGGTGAAAAACTAGATCAAATTGAAGTATTCCATCCTGATAGAATGGCTAAGCGTATTCTTGGAATGGGTGATGTCTTAAGTTTCATTGAAAAAGCAACAGAAAATATTGATGAAAATGCTGCATTAAAGATGGCAGAACGCCTACAAAAAGGAGTATTTAATTACAATGATTTCTTAGAACAAATTAAGACTATCAAAAAAATGGGGTCTTTAAAGGGATTACTTGGCTTAATTCCTGGTATGGGTGCAAAAATCAGAAACTTAAATATTGATGATAAACAATTTACCTTTATTGAGGCTATAATTGGTTCTATGACTAAAGAAGAAAGAGCTAACCCAGATTTAATTAATAAAAGTCATTCACGTAAGTCTCGTTTAGTACGTGGTTCAGGCCGTAGTTATCAAGAAATTAATAACTTAACTAAACGCTTTGAAGAAATGAAAAAACAAATGCAAGGCTTAATGGGAATGGACGAAGAACACTTAGAAAAGGTATCTAAGGGACAAGCTCCAATGCCAATGATGAAACCAAAAACGAAAAAAGGAAAAGGAAAAAATAAAGGAGGCTTCCGAATTTAGGAGGTCTCTTTTTTTAAAAAAATAGCAAATAAAAACACGATTACAGAATAAAACTATAATCGTATCTTAATTTTTATATAATGTAAAAAGATTTAATTTTTAATAAAAATAGTGTATAATAATAAAAGAATCAAACTTTTTTAAGAATTCTTAAAGCCATCTTAACAGCATCTTTTAATTCGACAGAATCATCAATTTTAAGTTGTTTTAAGACACCTTTAATTTCGGTATTACTATATCCTAAAGCCTTAAGAGCTACACCAACATTTTCTAACTTTTCTGATAATGTTGGATTTGTACCTTCAGCTGTAAAGTCAACTTTGCCTTTTAAATCTAGAATAATTTGTTGACTTAGTTTAGCTCCAATTCCTGGAAAACTAGTAAAGAATTTAGCATTACTATCATCTAAGGCTTTAACTATTTCTAAAACATCAGAAGAAGCAAGAATGGCAAGAGCGCCCTTTGGTCCAAGTCCTTTTACGCTAATTAAGCTGATAAACATTTTCTTTTCATCAGCTGAACTAAAACCAAATAGTTCAATTGCATCTTCACGAACATTCTGATAAACATAAACGGTCTTAGTTGAACCAAGTTCAAAAGAAAATGGATTAGGGACTTTAACTAAATATCCGATATTATTACATTCAACAGTAATGTGGGTTGCACACACTTCAGTGATGGTACCTTTAAAATAACTATACATATAAACACCTCATTTATGAGTAGATTATAGCATAAAAGATAAAAAAATGCAAAAGGAAAGGGTGAGTTTTTTGGAAAACATCATGGATAAAAAACAAATAGATGGTGATGAATTTGAAACAACCGTTCGTCCCCGTTATTTATCAGAATATGTAGGACAAGATGAAATCAAAGAAATGATGTCAATATTTATTACAACGGCGAAAGAAAGACATGAAAGCCTAGATCATGTATTACTATATGGTCCTCCAGGACTTGGAAAAACGACACTTGCGAATATCATCGCCAACGAAATGTCAACAAACTTAAAAGTAACAACTGGTCCTGCACTTTCAAGACCAGGTGATCTTGCGGCTATTCTTTCATCATTAGAACCTGGGGATATATTATTTATTGATGAAATTCATCGAATCCCTAAAGTTATTGAAGAAATCCTTTATTCAGCAATGGAAGACTATGCCATTGACATTGTGATGGGGAAAGACACTAATGCAATGACTCTAAGAATTGACTTACAACCATTTACCCTTGTTGGGGCTACAACTAGATTTGGCGATTTAACAGCTCCAATGCGAGATCGTTTTGGTATTGTTCATCAATTAAAATATTATACAACTGAAGAGCTTGCGACTATTATCAAAAGAACATCAAAAATCTTAGGATTTTCTATCGATGAAGATGCCACGATTGAACTTGCAAAAAGATCAAGAGGAACCCCTCGTATTGCTAATCGCTTGTTTAGAAGAATTAGAGATTTTGCTCAATATCAAGGTCTCAACCATATTACCAAAGAAATTACAAATTATGCTTTAAATAAAATGGATATTGATAAGGCTGGACTTGATATTACGGATCGTAAATATCTAAACTGTTTAATTGAAAGATTTAATGGTGGTCCTGCTGGTATTGAAGCTTTAGCTTCAACAATCTCGGAAGAAACTGTAACTTTAGAAGATGTTAATGAACCATATCTTTTACAAGAAGGTTTCATCATTAGGACTCACCGCGGAAGAGTCGCAACTGATAAAGCATACACACACTTAGGAATAAAAAGAGGTGGATTATTTTGAAAGTAGATGAATTTGATTATTATTTACCCAAAGAATTAATAGCACAAACTCCCCTAGAAAATCGAAGTGCGTCGCGTTTACTTGTTTTGGATCGTAAAACAGGAGAAATTACTCATGAACATTTTTATAATATAATTGACTATTTACAAAAAGATGATGTGTTAGTTCTAAATGATACTAAGGTAATTCCTTCCCGTATTTATGGTGAAAAGGTAGACACCAAAGCATGGATTGAAGTTTTACTACTAAAGGAAATTAGACCTAATGTTTGGACATCACTTACAAGACCAGCTAAACGTGTTAAAGAAGGAACTATAATCTCCTTTAATAATGGTTTATTAAAAGCCAAATGTATTGGTGTAGGTGAAGATGGTGAGCGTACTTTTGAGATGATTTATGAAGGAATCTTTATGGAAATTTTGGAAGCAATTGGTATGATGCCACTTCCTCCATATATCCATGAAAAACTTGAAGATGGTGATCGTTACCAAACTGTCTATGCGAAAGAATATGGTAGTGCTGCTGCTCCTACAGCAGGGCTTCATTTTACAAAAGATTTACTAGAAAAAATTAAAGAAAAAGGAGTTACAATTTGCTATGTAACACTTCATGTCGGACTTGGAACCTTTAGACCTGTAAGTGTAGATACAGTTGAAAATCACCATATGCATAGTGAAAGTTATCATATGACGAAAGAAGTTGCGGATATTTTAAACAAAGCTAAAGCTAATCATCAACGTATAATTAGTGTAGGTACAACCTCAACAAGAACTCTTGAAAGTATTTATGCTAAATATGGAATGTTTAAAGAAGTACAAGAAGATACCAATATCTTCATATATCCGCCATATGAATTTAAAGCCATTGATGCTTTAATAACAAACTTCCACTTACCAAAATCAACTCTTGTAATGCTTGTTAGTGCTTTCGCAACCAAAGATTTAATAATGAAAGCATACAACGAAGCAGTAAAAGAAAAATATCGTTTCTTCTCTTTTGGGGATGCAATGTTCATAAAATAATCGTTAAATATTTTACAAATTATTAAAAATTTTGTATAATATAGATAAGGAAAATAACTAAATGGAGGGAATATTATGAGTGAAAATAACGAAAATGTAAAAGTTGAAACTCCTAAAAATGAAAAAGTAAAAGATAACCATGGTAGTTCCACTGGTGCAGTAGTAGGTTCAGTTTTCTTTTTAATTGGAATTGCAATTGTATTTGTACTAGGCCTTTGTGTTTTCTTATATTTAATTACTAAATAGTAACATATACACTTACCATTGATAATGGTAGGTGTTTTTTTACAATGCTATATGAAAAAATCGTTTAGCAATTATGTTAGAAATTGCTAATAATTATAATCATATAAGGCATCAATTAAAAATATGATTAAAAGAAATTGCAAAAAAATGGAAACTATGCTATAATAAGCATAAGAAATGAGGTGATAAATTGAACGATCAAGGAATTTATTATTTTCATCAAGGGACTAATTATGAAGCATATCGCTTACTTGGTGCCCACTACACCAAAGAAGCAACAACATTTAGAGTTTGGGCTCCTAATGCTAAGAGCGTAAGTGTTGTTGGTGATTTTAATGGATGGAATGCATCAAATAATATTATGCGGAAAGTTTCTAATGAAGGCTTATTTGAAGCAGTAATCCCAGGAGTAAAACTCTATGATTGTTATCAATATGCTATTACCTCAAAAAGTAATAAATTAATTATGAAAAGTGATCCATATGGGTTTCATATGGAGTTAAGACCTAAGAAAGCATCTAAAGTGTATGACCTTGATAGCCACAAGTTTACAGATGATGAATGGATGGAAAAAAGAAAAAAAGTTCAAAATTATCATTCACCTATCAACATTTATGAAGTACATCTTGGTTCTTGGCGAAGATATCAAGACAATGAAGTATTTGATTATAAAAAATTAGCTGAAGAATTAAGCACTTACGCAATTGATATGGGTTACACTCATCTTGAATTAATGCCATTATCCGAATATCCATATGATCCTTCTTGGGGATATCAAGTAACTGGTTATTATTCTATAACCTCAAGATATGGTACTCCACAAGATTTTATGGAATTTGTAAACATCTGTCATAACAAAGGCCTAGGGGTAATCCTTGACTGGGTTCCTGGTCACTTTACAAAGGATGCTCATGGATTAATTGAGTTTGATGGCGAATGTGTATATGAACATCCTAATCCCCTTCGTAAAGAACATCCAGAATGGGGTACTAGATGCTTTGACTATGGAAGATGTGAGGTACAAAGTTTCTTAGTTTCTAATGCTGTTTTCTTTATGGATAAATTCCATATTGATGGATTAAGAGTTGATGCGGTAGCGTCAATGCTTTACCTAGATTATGGTAGAAAAGATGGAGAGTGGGAACCTAATAGTTTTGGTACAAACATTAATTTAGAAGCAGTTGCTTTCTTAAAAAAATGTAATGATGCGGTACACACAAGATTTCCAGATGCCTTAATGATAGCAGAAGAATCGACAGCCTACCCCAAAATTACAGTACCAACCAAATATGATGGCCTTGGCTTTGACTATAAATGGAATATGGGATGGATGAATGATTCACTTTCATATATTAAGTTAGATCCAATTTATCGTCAATATAATCATAACAAACTGACGTTCCAAATGACATATATTTATAGTGAACATTATATTTTACCACTAAGTCATGATGAAGTAGTTCACATGAAAGGCTCATTGATTAATAAAATGCCAGGAACATATGAACAAAAATTTGCAGGAGTAAAAGTATATTTATCATATCAAATGACTCACCCAGGTAAAAAATTACTTTTTATGGGGGGAGAAATTGGACAATTTAGTGAATGGAATGAATCAAAAGAACTAGATTGGTCAGTTCTTCAATATGACACGCATAAAGGCTTAAAAAACTACATTAAAAACTTAAACAAACTATATAAGACTTATCCAGCATTATATGAAAATGATTATAACTGGGATGGCTTTAAATGGTTAGTTGTTGATGATTCATCACATAATTTATTATGTTATGAAAGAATTTTTAAGGATGAACATATCATTGTGATTTTGAATTTCTCATTTAGTATGTGGTTCGATTATAAAATAAAAGGAGTATTAAACGGATTATATGAGATACTAATCGCAAGTGATGATACAAAATATGGGGGAACCCATAATGATGAAGGTAAAAAGTTTGTTGTAACAAACAATGAATTGGTAATTTCAATACCTTATAGTTCAGCAATTATATTAAAAAGAAAGGTTGAATAAAATTATGTATAATAGTAAGAAATGTATAGCTATGCTACTTGCTGGTGGACAAGGAAGCAGATTATTAGCATTAACAACAAAGGTCGCAAAACCAGCAGTATCTTTTGGTGCGAAGTATCGTATTATTGACTTTACACTATCTAACTGCGTTAACTCTAATATTGACACCGTTGGTGTATTAACCCAATATCAACCACTTATCTTAAATGAGTATATCGGAAATGGCCAACCTTGGGATTTAGATAGAACATATGGTGGAGTACAAATTCTTCCCCCTTATCAAGCAAAAGATCGTATGGACTGGTATAAAGGTACAGCCAATGCCATATATCAAAATATTAGTTATATTGAAAAATATGCTCCTGAAAATGTCTTAATACTTTCAGGTGACCATATTTATAAAATGGATTATAACCAAATGTTAGAATATCACATTAACAACAATGCTGATTGTACAATTGCGGTTTTAGAAGTTCCGCTAAAAGATGCAAGTAGATTTGGTATTATGAATACTGATGAAAATAATAGAATCATTGAATTCGAGGAAAAACCAAAAGTTCCAAAGAGTACAAAAGCTTCAATGGGTATTTATATCTTTAAAACGGATAAACTAATAGAGTATTTAAAAAAGGATGCCCTTGATCCAAATTCAAGTAATGATTTCGGAAAAAATATTATTCCAACAATGCTTGAAAAAGGTGAAAAGATGGTAGCTTATCCATTTAAAGGATACTGGAAAGATGTAGGTACGATCCAAAGCTTATGGGAAGCAAACCAAGACTTAATAGGTGAAAATCCTAAATTTGATATCTACAACCCACACTGGAAAATCCACTCTCGAAATATAGGTATTGAACCTGAGTATATCGGTGCCCATGCGAAAGTCGTTAATTCCCTAATTACTGGTGGTGCAAAAGTAGAAGGAACCGTTGTCAATAGTATTATTGGATCAAAGGTTGTAATTGAAGAAGGTGCAGAAGTAGTTGATAGTGTTATCTTCTCTAATACCATTATCAAACGTGGTAGTGTTGTTAAATACAGTATTATCGATGAAAATGTTGTAATAAATGAAAATGCTACAGTAGGAGAATCCAAAGCTCAAAATGTTAATATTGCGGTTATTGGTCGTGATGTTAACGTGGAAGAAGGAGCGGTAGTACCTGCTGGTGCAAATATAGAAAATGATGTAAGAAAGGAGAAATAACATGAAAGCAGCTGCGATTATCTTTGCAAATTTACAAAATGAAATGTTAGATGAACTAACTCGTAAAAGAACTACAGCGTCTCTTCCTTTTGGCGGAAGATACCGTCTAATAGATTTTGCACTATCTAATATAGTAAGTGCAGACATCGTTGATGTTGGTGTTATTGCTCAAAAGAACTATCAATCACTAATGGACCATGTTGGTTCTGGTAAGGATTGGGATTTGTCTCGTCGTAATGGTGGATTATCAATTTTCCCTCCTTTCAGCAATTATAAAAGTGATTTCTTATCAACTAATCGTCTAGAAGCCTTAAAAACAATTATGGGATTCATCTCAAAAGTAAAAGATGATACCATTGTTTTAATGGATTGTGATAGTGTAAATGTAATTAACTTTGATGATATTTTAAAACAACATGTTGAAAATAAAGCTGATATTACTGTTCTTTATCAAACTTGTGTAGTACCATCAATTCTAAAAGATCACATGAGTTTTGAACTAAATGAAAAGAATAAAGTAGTTAAAGCTACGCTTGATTCTCAAGTAGGTGTCCAAGCAAATGTAAGCATTAATGTTTGGATTATGAATCGTCGTTTCTTACAAAGTGCAGTATCAGAAGCTATTTCTCTTGGACAAAATAGTTTTGAAAGAGACATAATTTTAAATAATATTAAGAATGTTAGAGTATTTGGATATGAATATAAAGGTATTTATATGCCAATTACCTCAATTGAAGATTATTACAAAAATAATATGCGATTACTTGATCCAAGTATTCGTGGACAAATCTTTGAACAAGATAATCATCGTATCTACACAAAGGTTCGTGATTCTGCTCCAACAAGATATGGAGGCACAGCTAATGTTGTAAATAGCTTTATTGCTGATGGATGTGAAATCGAAGGAACAGTAATTAATAGTATATTATTTAGAGGTGTTAAAGTAGGAAAAGGAACCGTAGTTGAAAATTCTATTTTAATGCAAGATACAATAGTTGGAAATAATGTTCACCTAAATTGTGTAATCACTGATAAGAATGTCGCAATCCGTGATCGTAATTCACTATCGGGATGTGAAAAAATTCCATACTATTTAAGTAAAAACGCAATGGTATAATAAAATCTAGGAGGCCAATATGAGTAATATAGAAAAGGAAATAAAAAAAATAACTTTTGTAACTTCTGAATGTCAACCATTTATTGCATCAGGAGGTTTAGGAGATGTTACAGGATCACTTCCACAACGTATTGTAAAGGCAGGAAAAGGAGAATATCAACTAAATGTTATTCTTCCTTACTATTCAAAAATAAATCCTGCATATCGTAATAAACTAGTTTATGTTGGACAAATAACAGTAAATCTAGCATGGCGTAAACAATATTGTGGAATATTCAAGTATGAAGATAAATATGTAACTTATTACTTTATTGATAATGAATATTACTTCAAACGTGATAATCTATATGGCTATTTTGATGATGGTGAACGCTTTGCTTATTTTAGTAAAGCTGCAATCGAAGTAATGCTTCATTTAAATATGGTTCCTGATATTATTCATGTTCATGATTGGCAAGCAGGTCTTGTTCCAATCTATCTTAGAACTCTATATTTTGGTGATATTCGTTTAATGAATGTTAAGACAGTATTTACTATTCATAACATTGAATACCAAGGTCAATATTCATTTGATGATGATATAATTGAAGATGTATTTGGTATCTCTTTAAATGATAGTTATATTTTTGAATATCACAATTCAATCAACATTATGAAAGGAGCAATGGAAGCTGCTAACTATGTTACTACAGTAAGCCCAAGTTACGCTGAAGAAATCCTAACTCCTGAGTATGCTCATAATCTTGAAGATGAAACAAGAAGAATAAAAGAAGAAAATAAATTAATTGGTATCTTAAATGGTATTGATAAAAACTTCTATAATCCAGCTAAAGATAAGGCTTTATTTGTAACTTATGATCGTCATGATTTCGCAAATAAGAAACTTAACAAGATAGAATTACAAAGAATGTTAAATCTACCAACCGATGAAAACATTCCAATGATTGGTATGGTAACAAGACTTGTAAGTCATAAAGGATTAGAATTTATTAAATCAGCTTTTGATGAATTAATGACTTTACCAATTCAACTAGTGATTCTAGGAACTGGAGATCCTTATTATGAAGGTTATCTAAAAGATATGGAAGTTAAATATAATCATAAAGTTCGTACAATAATTGCTTTTAATCAAGATTTATCAAGAAAAATCTATGGTGCAAGTGATTTATTCTTAATGCCATCAAAGTCTGAACCTTGTGGTTTATCACAAATGATTGCGGCTAGATATGGAGCAATCCCAATGGTTCGTGAAACAGGTGGTCTAAAAGATAGTATCATTGATTTTTCAAAACCAAATGGTATTGGATATACCTTTGAAGGAATGGACTATCATGCAATGCTTGATATGATTAAAAGAGCAGTAAATGATTATAATAATAAAGAAGAATGGATTAAAAAAGTAAGTGCAACAATGAATGCTGATTTTGGTTGGTCAGCTAGTGCTAAGAAGTATTTAGCAATGTATCAAGCAATCTTAAAAAACAAGTAAATTATATATGTGAGGTTTAAATATGACAAAAAGTGTAGCTGACACGCAAAGCGTGAAGAAAAATCTTGAAGCGAAAGTATCTGCGTATTTTGGTGTTTCTCTTCAAGATGCTAACATAGATCAAGTATATAAAGCTGTTAGTATGACAGTTCTTGATATTTTACTTGAAAAGAAGAAACGATTTAAGGAAAAAGCAAAGGAACAAAAAGCAAAACGCATATATTACTTATGTATGGAGTTTTTAGTAGGACGTAGTTTAAAAACCAATCTTTATAATCTTGGAATTGTAGAACAATATAAAGAAGTATTAAATGAATATGGTATCGAGTTAGATGATGTGTATGAACAAGAAACTGATGCTGGTCTTGGTAATGGTGGACTAGGTCGTCTTGCGGCATGCTTTATGGATTCCTTAGCATCTTTAAATTATCCAGCTACAGGATTTTCAATTCGCTATGAATATGGATTATTTAAACAAAAAATAGTAAATGGATGGCAAACTGAAATGCCAGATGTATGGCTACCAGGTGGTGAGGTATGGTTAATACCAAGGAGTGACCGTTCATTAAAGGTACATTTTGGTGGATGGGTTAGTGAAAACTACGTTGATGGTAAAATGAAAGTTGAATACCACAATGATAAAGTAGTAGAAGCAATGCCTTATGACCTTTTGATATCTGGTGGCGATAGTGATGGTGTAAGTACCCTTCGTTTATGGCGTGCAAGAAATGCGACAGAATTTGATATGAAGTCATTTTCTCAAGGTGATTACTTTACAGCGATGGAAGAAAATGCGAAAGCAGAACTAATATCTAAAGTCCTTTATCCATCTGACGATCATTATGAGGGTAAAACCTTAAGATTAAAGCAACAATACTTTTTAGTTTGTGCTTCAATGCAAAATATAATCAATGATCATATTAAAGCATATGGTGACTTACATACACTACCTGAGCATGTAGCAATTCATATTAATGATACACACCCTGCCTTATGTATTCCGGAACTTATGCGTCTTTTAATGGATGAACATGGACTTGGATGGGATGAATCTTGGGATATTGTTACCAAAATTGTAGCTTATACTAATCATACGGTATTGGTGGAAGCTCTAGAAACCTGGGATGAAAACTTAGTCGCAAGAACACTTCCTCGTATTATTAACATAATTCGTGAAATTAATCGTCGTTATGTAATAGAAATCGAAAAATTAAACCCTAATGATTGGAATAAAATTAATCGTATGGCAATTATTGGTGGTGGAAGAATAAGAATGGCTAATATGAGTGTTATTGCTAGCCATTCTGTAAATGGAGTTTCTGCTCTTCATAGTGATATTATTAAAAGAAGTATTTTTAGAGATTTTTATGAAATGACTCCAGAGAAGTTTACTAATGTAACTAATGGTATTGCTCATCGTAGATGGTTGCACCAATCAAATCCTCGTCTATCTAACCTTTTAAATGAAACAATTGGTGATGGATGGTATCATGATGCTAGTCTACTTAAGAATTTCCGTCAATATGAAGATAATGAATCAGTTCTTGAAGAACTTGGCAAAATAAAATATTTAAATAAATGTGATTTTGTAAATATGTTATACCGTAAACAAGGTATAATCATTGATCCAACAACACGCTTTGATGTTCAAGTAAAGAGATTACATGAATACAAACGTCAATTGTTGAATGTCTTAAAGATTATCAATTTATACAATAAGATAAAAGAAAATCCCAATCTTGATATCACTCCTCAAACTTTCATTTTTGGAGCCAAAGCCGCATCGGGATATTATCGTGCCAAAGAAATAATTGAATTAATTAACTTTATTTCTAAAGATATTGATATGCATCCAGAAATTAAACAAAAACTAAATGTGGTATTTATGGAAAACTACTGTGTAACTCTTGCTGAATATTTAATGCCAGCAAGCGAAATCAGTGAACAAATCTCCCTTGCAGGAAAAGAGGCTAGTGGAACCGGAAACATGAAGTTTATGATAAATGGTGCTATCACTATGGGAACCATGGATGGTGCAAATGTTGAGATTTGCGATGCTGTAGGTGATGATAATATCTTCATTTTTGGTATGACAACTAAAGAAGTAGATGAACTTTGGAAACAAGGCTATAACTCAACATATTATTACAATAATAACTTAGAAATTAGACAAATAATTGAAACTCTAAAAAGAGGATTCGCAGGAAAGTCATTTGAAAATATTGTTGACTATCTTCTTACATCAAGTGGGGTAGCCGATCAATACATGTGTTTAGCTGATTATGAAAGTTATATGAACTGCTATTTACATATGGATGAAGTATATAGTAATAAATTATTATTTAATAAAATGTCACTTGTAAACATTAGTGAGGCAGGAAGATTCGCTGCTGACCGAAGTATTAAAGAATATGCAGAACGCATTTGGAAAATTAAACCTATTAAATAAAAGCGTATAATTTTGAATTTTTCCAAAAATTTAGTATAATAGATAAGGAATTTTTTTAAAAAAGGATTAGGAGGAAAGTATATGGAAAATACAAGTCCTAAAAAAGAAATAAAAAGAATTGGCATCTTAACATCTGGTGGTGATGCTCCTGGAATGAATGCAGCTATTCGTGCTGTTGTTCGTGGTGCTCTAAGCCGTGGCCTTGAAGTATATGGTATTTATGATGGATACCTAGGATTAGTAGAAGGTCGTATTGTTAAAATGACTCGTGATTCAGTAACTGATATTATTAATCGTGGTGGAACAATTCTTGGTTCTGCTCGTTTAAAAGAATTTTCTCAAGATGAAGTTGCTCAAATCGGAATTGAACAAGCTAAAAAATTTGGTCTTGATGCAATCGTTACAATCGGTGGTGATGGCACATATCGTGGTGCTTTAAAACTTACAAGAATGGGTGTTAACTGTATTGGTCTTCCTGGTACTATTGATAATGATATTGCATCTACACAATATACAATTGGCTTTGATACAGCTGTTCATACTGCTCTTGATGCAATTGATAAACTTCGTGATACTTGTAACTCTCATCAAAGATGTTCAATTGTTGAAGTTATGGGACGTTATTGTGGTGATATTGCTTTTGCAACCGCTCTTGCAGGTGGTGCTGATTTAGTAATTACATCTGAAACAGGCTATGACTTACCACGTATCATTGAAATGTGTAAAAAGTATAAAGAAGAAAATCGTAGACATATTATAATTGTCATTACGGAAAAAGTTGCTGATGTTTATGATCTAGCTGCTAAAATAACTGAATTTTCAGGCTATGATGCCCGTGCAACAATTCTTGGCCATATCCAAAGAGGTGGCTCCCCAACATCTAATGACCGTATTCTCGCAAGCCGTTTAGGTGATGCAGCTGTAGAACAATTAGTTCAAGGTGAAGGTGGAAAATGTATGGGTATATTTGATAATGAGGTTGTCGCAACCCCTATTGAAGAAGCTTTAAAAATGAAGAAAACAATGTATAAAGACATTGATAAACTAATAAGAAGATTATCTTAAGAAAAATGGACTATTAATTTAGTCCTTTTTTTATAAAAAAATACACATAAGACTTAATTCGTGCTTTTTCTTTATTTTAATATTGTATAATAAAAGAACTTAAGGAGAACGCACATGAAAAGGAAGATCGTTAAAATAATATTTTTAATAATAGTTAGTTTTACATTCTTAAAATTTAAAGTAGTTAAAGCTGAAAGTGAAACAAAAATTCATCTAATATTTAATAAAGTAAGTTATGAATGTAATGAGGAAGTTAAATTAACAATTAATTTGGAAAACTTTACTAATCTTAATGAAACAAGAGTAGTAATTAAATGCAATGAAAAAAAACTCAAACCAATACTTAAAAACAATGCATATGGTCAACTTTTAAGTAATTCCATTTATGAAGAAACCTTATTAAATGAATATGTAAGTGGTGGTTACTTAAGATTTCATTTAATCAAGAAAAGTTTAGAATCTGGTTATTATGCAGGTTTAAAAAATAATATTGGTGAGTTTTATTTTGAAACTAAAGAAAGAATAGCTAATATTTATGAATATTTTAAAGAAGGAAGCTTTGAAGAATTATCCACAGGGATTAATGTCACTTTATATGATATCTTTAATCAAGAAATATCAACAAAAATAATATATAGTGAAAAAATAAAGATAAATTGGGATAAAGAAAAATACATCATAAAGGTAGGATCAGCCATGCCTGATTACTTTACTGACATAATGGTAGATAATAGAATATCAAGCGAATATGAGGCGATATATAACTCTGATGTTGATATTAAAAGTATTGGAACGAAAGTAATTAATGTTGTAATCTATGACAAGACTAATGGTGATTATATCTTTTTATCTAAACCAATTGAAGTAATTGATGATGAGGCCCCAATAATAACAGGTAATAAGGAAATAAAAATTGAATCCGATAAACTTAATACTTTAAATATAAATGAAGCTTTTAAAGTTACCGATAACTATGATTTAACTCCAAGTATCATTATCGAGTATTATGATGTTGAAAATAACAATCTAGGAAGTTTTGTTAATTTCCTTAAATATTTAGAGAATAACTTAAATGGGGAAATAATTATTCAAGCAATTGATTCATCAAATAACAATAGTGAAAAATTTAAAATTAAATTAGAAGTTATTGATGTTGAACCACCTACTATTAATGAGATAACCTATTATGAAATAATTGATACCGATATTGAAAATTTTGTTTTTGAGTCATTAATTAAAGTAAAAGATAATTATGATAGTAGTCCTTCCTTATTATATAAAGCGTATTATGAGAATAATGAAGTTGATTATAACGATGCGATAAGAGAAGGATTAGATGTAATAATCAAATACTATGGAGTAGATAAAAAAGAAAATAAAACTAAAATCTATATATGTAAACTTCATATAGTCGATACAACCCCTCCTATTGTTACAATCATTCAAGATATGGATGTTAATGATGTTGATTTAACAAATATAAAGATAAGTAGTTTAATTTCAATAAGTGATAATATTGATAAAAGCCCTCAAGTAATTATTAAATATTATATTAATGATGAAGAAAAAGCTTATTACGATTGGTTAAAACAATCTTTAAGAGGAATAAAAAGTAGCTTTAGTTATTATGGCATTGATAAATCTCAAAATAAAACGGAAGAGTATCATATTAAACTAAATGTATATGATACGACTTTACCAGTAATCAAAATTCTAAATATCAAAGAAAACTCAAAATACACATCACTTGAGAAAATAGAATATGAAGTAATTGATAATTTCAAAGAAGGCTTAACTTATAGTGTATGGCTTAATGAGAAAAAGTATGTGGGAACAAAGGTAACTGACCCCGGAGAATATGAATTTAAGATTATCGCAACCGATGAGGCAGGTAACTCAAGTCAAGAAGTAGTAAAATTTCGAATAATTGAAAACAACTTTATTGGCTGTGGTGATGACTTAGAATGTTATGCGAACAACTATTTGGAGGTAATTATTATCGTATGTATCTTAATGGCTATAATTTTAACTATTATCATCATTAAGTTATTTAAATGGCATAAAAGGAAAAAACTAAGATAAGCAACTTTTCATAAATTGGACTTACAAATTGTGGGACTTACAAATTGTGGGACTTACAAATTGTAAGTCCTTTTTATCTAACAAAATGTTTTAATAACTTAGTTTGTTTTACTTTACCAAAAATTATGAATGTGGTATAATGTAATAGTTATGTAATAAAATAAAGATAGAGGTAGAAAATATGTCAAAATGTTATATTACAACTCCAATATATTATTCAAGTGGATCTGTTCATATTGGTAATAGCTATACTACAGTTGCTTGTGATACATTTGCTCGTTATTCAAGAAGTATGAGTCGTGATACTTTCTTTTTAACAGGTATGGATGAACACGGACTTAAGATCGCTGATGCCGCAAGTAAAGCGGGAATTTCTCCACAAGAATTTGTTGATAATATCGCAAAACAAACAAAAGAACTTTGGAAAAACTTAAGAATAACTAATGATTATTTTATTCGTACTACAGATAAAAATCATGAAGAAACAGTTAGCAAGATATTTGAAAAGCTACTTGCTTCTAACGATATTTATCTTGGTTCATATACAGGAAACTACTGTATGTCATGTGAAGCATACTTTCCAAAAAGTCAACTTGGAGAAAACGATACTTGCCCAGACTGTGGGAAACCAACTAAACTAATGGCTGAAGACTGCTATTTCTTAAATCTTAAGAAATATGAAAAGCCTCTTTTAGAATTTATTAAATCACATCCTGATTTTATTAATCCGGAATCTCGCCGTAATGAAGTAATCTCCTTTATTGAAGCAGGACTTGAAGACTTATGTGTAAGCCGTACTTCTTTTACTTGGGGTATCCATGTAAAATCTAATCCAAAACATGTTGTATATGTATGGATAGATGCTCTCGCAAATTATCTAACAGCTCTTGGCTATATGCAAGAAAATGATGAGCTTTACCAAAAATTCTGGCTTAATAACCAAAATATTTACCAAGTTGTAGGAAAAGATATTTTAAGATTCCATGCAATTTATTGGCCAATTCTTTTAATGGCTTTAAATGTTCCAATTAATTATCGTTTGTATGTCCATGGTTGGATTTTAAATCGTGATGGTAAAATGTCAAAATCTCGTGGTGGTGTGGTATACCCAATGGATATCGTTAATGCTTATGGTGTTGATTCATTACGTTATTATTTAACTAAAGAATTACCACTTGGTAATGATGGCTTATTTAGTTATGAAAGATTTATTGAAAGATTTAATAATGATCTCGCAAATGATTTAGGTAACCTTGTAAGTAGAACTATTGCGATGGTTGATAAGTATTTTGGAGGCACCATTCCATCAATGATGACTACTAAATCAGTTTATGATGAAGACTTTGAAAAAGTAATTAATGAATCAATTGCTGAATATAAAGTTCAAATGGATAAATTTGAATTACAAAATGCTCTTGAAGTTATTTGGAATATTGTAAGAAGAGCTAATAAATATATTGATGAAACAATGCCATGGTCGCTAAGTAAAAATGAAGAAGATATGCCAAAACTTGCGAACGTAATGTATCATTTAGTTGAAGCTATTCGTATTGTTACAATTCTTGTTTCTCCATGCTTAGTTGAAACTACTCCAAAGATTCTTCATGCTCTTGGCATTGATGATGAAAAACTAGATATTTTGAATGTATCATTTGGAAAAGATTATAAAGGAATCAAGGTAAATAAGATTGAACCGATATTTAAACGTCTTGATCCAAAAGTTGAACTTCCAAAATATGAAAAGAAAGAAGAAGTAAAACCAGAAGTTAAAGAGGAAAAAATCGCAGAGATAACTATAGATGATTTTGCTAAAGTATCCCTAAAAGTAGGCGAAATTATCGCATCTAAGCGTCATGAAAATGCAGATAAACTTCTAGTTTCTCAAGTAAAAATCGGAAATGAAGTTAGACAAATTGTTTCAGGTATTGCTAAATACTATGATCCAGAAACATTAGTCGGCAAAAAAGTTGTTGTAGTAACTAATCTAAAACCAGTAAAAATACGTGGCGTTGAGTCATTTGGAATGCTTCTTTGTGCATCAAACAATGATTCACTAGAACTACTTGAAGTAAAGAATATTCCATCTGGTTCAATCATTAAGTAAAAGAAAATTATTATTACTAACTAACTTGTAATTATTTGCTGGATAAGATATAATTAATGATACAATTTTGATGATTTAGAAAAATTCGGAGGAATATATGAATAGTGATTCAACAAATCCTGTTTCTACACAAGTTGCACAAGCAGCACAATTAGAAAATGATAAATTTATAAAAAATATGCTATTAAAAAGAACAATTAAATCATATGTTCTTGTTGTCCTTGGTTCTATATTATATTCAATAGGTGTAGTTTGGGTACTTCAAATTGGTGATTTCTTTTCAAGCGGAGTTACCGGAGTTTCTCAAATTATCATAAAGTTACCTACTCTATGGGGTGGTAAAAGCTTAGAAAGTATTTTAGGTCTTTTGATTGGTGTAATAAATGTTCCACTAATTGTATGGAGTTGGCGTGGTGTAAGTAAAAGATTTGCGATTTTAACGGTTGTATCAATTGTTGTCCAAACACTATTTACTACTTTACTTACCAACTTTACAATGTCGCCATTTGTTTCTTTATTAAACGACGATGAACTTGGCATGGTTGAAGCTATCAAGAGTGGTCAATTAAATATTTTTATAAAAGATTTAGAAAAAGTTAAAATGTTTAAAGAAAGCATTGAAACTGGTGATAAAATTATCCTTGCTATCATTGGTGGTGGTATCACTGGATTTGGTAGTTCCCTTTGTTTAAAAGCAGGTGGATCTACGGGTGGTATTGATGTAGTGTCAAATTATTTACAAATGAAGAAGCATGCTTCATTTACTAAATATCAATCAATTATTGATGTATTAATTATTATAACATCTTCAATCTTCAGTGTAGAAAGAGTAATCTATACCTTAATTAGATTATATGTTTCTCTAAAAATTATTGATTTACTGTACAATAGTTACAAGATTACACGTCTTGAAGTAATCACTTCTAAGGGTGAAGAAATCAGACAAGCTTTAATCAAAGAATTCCATCATGGTATTACTATTTTTGATGCGGTTGGTGGTTATACACTTGTAAATAAAAAAGTTCTTGAAATGTATATTTCAGCTTATGAAGTCCATGACTATTTAAGAATTATTACAACACTTGATCCTACAGCATTTGTTGTATCAACAAAAGTAAAGATTATTAGTGGAAAATATATTCAAAAAACAATTATTTAATAAAAATGATATGAAGAGAAGTACATTCGTGCTTTCTCTTTTTTTCTTTTAGAAGTTAAAATCACAAAATAGTTACTATCTAAAAGTCAAGGCAACTAAAAATAGGTAAATTTAGTCGTAATATATTTGACAAAAATGTTCAATTAGTGTATAATACATACGATACATTTATTGCCGTAAGGCACCCACAAACACAAGCCCTCAAAAGCAAAAAAGCTATTATTAGGAGGAAAAATTATGCGTACAACTTATATGCAAACTGCGGAAAACGCAAGAGAAAATCGTAAATGGTATGTGATCGATGCTGAAAACCTAGTATTAGGTCGTTTAAGTGTTGCTGTCGCTACAGTACTAAAAGGAAAACACAAACCTACATTCACACCTCATATCGATGGTGGTGACTATGTAGTAGTTATCAATGCTGAAAAAGTATTATTAACTGGTAACAAATTAGAAGGTAAGAAGTATTATCGCCACTCTCAATATGCAGGTGGTCTAAAAACTCGTACCGCAAAAGAAATGTTTGAAAAACAACCTCAAAAAGTTGTTGAATTAGCAGTTAGAGGAATGCTTCCAAAAGGCGTAATTGGTGATGATATGTATCGTCGTCTATTTGTTTATGTTGGTCCAGAACACAAACAACAAGCTCAAAAGCCTGAGAAGTTCCCATTAGAAGTTAAGTAGGAGGAAGTTAAGTTATGGAAAAAGCAGTATATCAAGCTACAGGCCGTCGTAAAAGTTCAGTTGCTAGAGTTAGATTAGTTCCAGGAACTGGTAAATTTGAAGTTAACGGTCGTAATTTCGTAGAATATATCCCTTCTGCAGCCGTTCGTCTTGACGTATTACAACCTATCACTATCACTGGTGTAGGAACACAATATGATGTTTTCGTAAACGTTTGTGGCGGTGGAATTAGCGGACAAGCTGGTGCAATTCGTTTAGGATTAAGCCGTGCTTTAATGTTAGTTAACCCTGATTTCCGTGGTCCTTTAAAGAAGGCTGGACTTGTTACTCGTGACCCTCGTAGTATTGAACGTAAGAAATACGGTCTAAAAAAAGCTCGTCGTGCACCTCAATTCTCAAAACGTTAATCGTATATTTGTATCAAACGCTAGACGCTTATGTTTATTTAAGGCCACAATATTGTGGCCTTATTTTTTTAAAGGAGTATAAAATATGAAAAACAATAAAATGTTTATATTTAGTCTTATCTTAATATTTACTGGAATTATTGGTGGTGGTCTTTTCGCAATCGCTAATTCAATCCAAAAACTTGTGGATAATATGAATCACAATTCTAGTCCTAATATTACATGTGGAGTGATCTTATTTATTTTACTTGCTTTTGCCTTTGTTGGTATTGTAATAATGTTTTGTGAACTATTTGGATCCAAAGATGAAAATGATAAGTAGGAGATAAGAATATGAATTATAATATTAGAATATATAACTCACTAACAAATCGTCTTGATGATTTCAAACCGATAAAAGAAAATGAAGTATCAATGTATGTATGTGGACCAACTGTTTATAATGACATCCACATAGGTAATGGAAGACCTGTAATCTTTTTTGATGTTGTTAAGAGATTTCTTGAATACATTGGTTACAAAGTTACAATGGTCGAAAACTTTACTGATATTGATGATAAAATAATTAAGAAAGCTCAAGAAGAAGGCGTTGATGAAAAAGTAATTAGTGAACGCTACATTGAAGCATTCCTAAAAGTATGCCATGATGCAGGATGTGAAGAAGATATCATTCATCCAAAAGTTACTGAGAACATCCCAGAAATTCTTGATTTTATAAAAAGACTTGTGGAAAAAGGTCATGCATATATTTCCCAAGATGATGTATATTTTAGAGTACGTAGTGTTCCATCCTATGGCATATTATCTAATCAAAAGTTAGAAGAACTTGAAAGTGGAGCAAGAATAGATGTTAACTCTCAAAAAGAAGATCCTCGAGATTTTACTTTATGGAAGAAAACCAATGACACAGGTCGTAAATGGGATAGTGAATTTGGTAGTGGACGTCCAGGTTGGCATACAGAATGTGTCGTAATGATTAATAAAATATTTGGGCCATTGATTGATATTCATGGTGGTGGCATTGACCTTAAGTTCCCACATCATGAAAATGAAATATCTCAATCAGTAGCACTTAATAATACAACTCTTGCTAACTACTGGATGCATAACGCAAGAATTGACTTAAAAAATGAAAAAATGAGTAAATCCCTTGGCAATTGTGTATGGCTAAAAGATGTTCTTGCGACTCATTCATTCCAAGCATATCGTCTATTTATTCTCGCAAACCATTATCGTCAAAATGTAAGTTACTCAGATGAACTAATGGATAATATGGAAGCAGAATGGAATAAGCTTCGTAAAACATACATTAGTGCATATCGTAAATTAGAATTAAATGGAAACCTAAACTTACATAAAGCATCAACAGAAAGCATGGAAAAATTCGTTAAGGAAATGTGCTATGATTTTAATACAGCTAATGCCTTAACAGAAATTTACAATGAAGTAAAGACCATCAATAAATTACTAAGAGACAAAGAAACAACAGATGAAGTACTACTTGAAGAATTTTGTGCTCTACATGATATGTTTTATTGCTTTGGTATTTTACCAGATGTTCACCCTCTAAGTAGTGTTGAAAAACAATTAGTTATTTCTTGGTATGAAGCAAGAAATAATAAAAACTTTACTTTAGCAGATGAACTTAGAAAACAAATTGTTGAGGCTGGTATTGAACTATAATGCGATATGATTTATTAAATGGAGCTAACCTTGCTTATATTGGTGATGCATATTATGAACTAAAAGTAAGAAAATATTTGATAGATCAAGGATATACCAAGAATAGCGAATTAAAGAAAAAAGATATTCAACTTGTTAGTGCAAGTGCTCACTTAAAAATATATGAAGGAATTAAAGATGTTTTAACTGAAGAAGAAAATAAAATCTTCTTGAGAGGTAGAAATAATGCTCCTTCCGGATATCGAAAAAATGTTGATAAACATGCTTATGCTATATCAACAGGATTAGAAGCCGTTATTGGCTACTTGTACCTACAAGAAAATTTTGAAAGATTAGATTACTTAATTAATCTAATGATTAAAGAAGGTGAAAAATAATGATAATATTTGGAAAAAACACTGTCCGTGAGGCAATATTACAAAAAAAGCCTATCAAAACAATATATCTAACTCATGATAAAATAATTAATGAATTTCAAAAAATGGGTGTAAAAATTCCAAATGATAAAATTATGATTATATCACCTAAACAAATGGATGAAATCGCAAAAGGAAATCATCAAGGAATTGCTTGTGAGGTAGAAGAGTATAAATACCTTACTTTAAATGAAATTGTAGAAAAAAACAAAAATAAAGAAAATGTAAGTTTGATAATGCTTGATGGACTAGAAGATCCACATAACTTAGGTGCTATCCTTCGTACTGCTGATGCAACGGGAATGGAGGGGATAATCATTCCTAAAAATCGCAGTGTTAGCCTAAATCAAACGGTCGCAAAAGTATCAACAGGAGCGATAGAACACGTTGATGTTGTTCAAGTTACAAATCTTGTACAAACATTAGAAACTTTAAAGAAAGAAGGATACTGGGTAATTGGCTTAGAAATGGAAGGGTCAGTCGATTACAAAAAACAAGATTATACAGGAAAAAATGTTATTATAATTGGGTCTGAGGGAAAGGGAATCTCAAGACTTGTAAAAGAACAATGTGATTTTATGATTAACATACCAATGGTTGGACATGTTACATCACTTAATGCATCAGTTTCCGCTAGTATAATTTTCTATGAAATTTTAAGACAAAGGGGATAAAAATGAAAAGGGATTTAAGGGAAAACCTACTAAAGTACAATGATTATGAACTTCTTTATATGAATGGACTTTCATCAGAAGAAGCTAGGGATATTTTATTTGAAAAATACATGTTTATGATTAAGAAGATGATTGTAAAATTCAATGTTCAACCAAATGAAAAAGATGATTACTTTCAAGAAGGCTTAATCGCATTAAATAAAGCTATAAAAACTTATAAAGAAACAAGTAATATGACATTCACAAGATTTGTAGAAATGTTGATATATCATCGCTTTGTTGATCTAACAAGAATCAAGAAAAAACGTAATGAAGAAAATGTTTCACTTGATGTTATTGACTATATTATTCCAGAGCCAAAACCTACACCAATGCTTTATGAAGGTAATGTTTTTGAACTTTTGAAATTATCGAAGAGAGAACGCCAAGTATATGAGTTAATCTACAATCAAGGCAAAACCAATAAAGAAGTAAGTGAAATACTTGGAATGAAAATTACTCAAGTCTACTCAACTACTGATCGTATAAGAAAGAAGAATGTTCATATTAGTTGATTAAAAGACCTAAATACTTGACAAAAAATTAAATATTGGGTATAATAACAAGGTCAAGGTGGAAATTTATGAGAGAAAAAATAATTTTGGTTTGTGAAGAATGTTTATCACGAAACTATATTACAGAAAAAAATAAATTAAATACAACCACTCGTGTAATTGTAAAAAAATATTGCCCTCGTTGCAATAAACATACAATTCATAAAGAAACAAAATAGGAGGATTTTTTCAAATGGCAGAAAAAGAAAAAAAGAATCGTGTAATGGATGTGTTATTAAAAGAACACAAATGGGAAAACTTAGTACTTGCCATCTTAGCTGTATTCGCAATCGAACTTGGAGTTTTATTATTATCTAAAACATATTTAACAATTCCAGCTGATGCATTCTTAATTGGTAAATATTGGAAACCATTTGCTTGGGCTTTAATCATCTTAGGTGCTGCATCATTAATCTTATCAGTATCTTCATTCTATGTACCTTCTTTTGCAGAAATCAAACATATTACAGGCTTAAAGAAAGCTGAATTCTTTTGGAATGTAGTACAAGTATTTACATTCTCAGTTGTACTTGCAGTATTCTTTTTCCTTTGCGATTTAGCAATTGAGTCAATAATGAAAGCTTTGAATATTAACTAATAAGTGGATAATAATTATGGATGATTTTGAATTTGAAAATGAACGAGCATGGTATGTAGTTCAATCGTATTCAGGAATGGAACAAGCCGCAAAAAGAAATCTAGAACGCCGTATTGTTTCAATGAATATGCAAGACTATATTTTCCGTGTATTAATTCCTGAAACTACTCGCTATGAAAAAAAGAAAAATGGTGAGATGAAGGAGATAGTTGAAAAAGTCTTTCCTGGTTATATTTTTGTAGATATGATAGTAACTGATGAATCTTGGTTTGTTGTAAGAAACACTCCAATGGTTACTGGCTTCCTTGGATCAAGTGGCGGTGGAGCAAAACCAGTACCACTTCCTAATGAAGAAATTATTCCAATTTTAAGAACATGTGGTATTACTATTGAATTCAACATTGACTTTAAAGTTGGCGATCAAGTAAATGTCGTAAGTGGTCCATTTGCTGGTCAAGTAGTAACTGTTGATTCTATCGATATGGAAAACCAAAAAGTTACTGTCTTAGTTGATTTCTTTGGACGTCAAACTCCACAAGAATTAACTTTTGATGAAATTAAAGCAATCAAATAAGGGATATTTTCTGTGTGAAAATATCTTTTTTTTCAAACCAATTGCAAAAAAAACGATTTATCGGTATAATATTAGAAGATAACAAAAAGGAGATTGCAAGATGAATTTACAATACTTTACATTTGATGAAATTAAAACTAAGTATAATGATGTAGAACATGATGTTTATGCATTATTTACAGAAGTAATTAAAGAAGATGGTTTCTTTAAAGAACTAACATTTGAACAATTTAATAGTATTTTATTTTTAAATCGTTTCTTTAAAAAGGAAGGAACATTCTTTGCTTATGATTATAATACACTAGTAGGTTTTATCAGCAGTAATGTTCGTGATATGGATAAAGGAAATCCAAATGCTGCTGGATATATTAATACAGTTCTTGTAAAAAAAGAATATCGCCGTCAAGGTATTGGTAAGACTTTACTTGAAAAAGCTGAAAACTATATTAAAAATGAAGGAATGAAATATTCAAGATTTGTTTTTTTAAGTCAAATTAATTGGCCTTGGTATATACCTCATTCAGACAAACATGAACATCCAGGGGCTCCAGCTGTCCGCATTAATTCAGAATTTTATTTCTTCCTTCTTCATAATCACTATTATATTAATAGTATTCATGAAGGATTCCACTTACCACTTGCTGAATACCAACTACCTGAATCAGTAGTTAAAAAAATGGAAGAAAATAAAAAGAATGGATTTACTGTAGAAGTGTATGATCCAAACAAACATTATGGCGTAGAAGAATTCTGCAATATTATTGATAATCCTGGTTTTGCAGGAGCAATCAGAAGAAACTTAGAACGTGAAAATCCATATCCTTTCCTAATTGCTGCTCATAATGGCAAGATGGTAGGATGGACTGGCCCGATGTACAATGAACCTACTGGCAGAGGCCATTTAGATGGTATTTGTGTAGATCCTAATATTCGTGGCGGTGGCTTAGGTAAAGCTTTATTTTGTACTCTTTGTGAATACTCAAAAGAACATGGTGCAAAGTATATGACATTCTTTACAGGCCTTGATAATCCAGCAAGAAGAATATATTTATTTGCGGGATTCAAGATTGCTCAAAGCTTTGCAGATATGAAAAAAGATTTATAAGATGATAGAAATATCATCTTATTTCTTTTTATAGTAGGAAAAAATCATCAAATAAAAATAATATTACTAATCTATTAACATCAAAAATTATGATAATAGTAAAAAAATAACGTATTTAGTTTGACTTTTTAAAATCAAACAGGTATAATAATAGACGCGTGCAATGACGCTTATACTATAAATACAGTAAAATTAGAAAATGTGGGAGAGTGACTGTATCGCTCATAAACCACATCACAAGACAATTAAAAGGAGGTGTGTCTCGTGGCAAAAGCTAAACAAATTAAGAAAGTCGTTAAGCTACAAATCCAAGCTGGTAAGGCTAATCCAGCTCCACCAGTAGGTCCAGCTCTAGGTCAAGCAGGTGTTAACATTCAACAATTCTGCAGTCAATTCAATGACAAAACATCCGGAATGATTGGATATGTAATCCCTGTTGAAATTACCGTTTACGACGATCGTTCATTCACATTTATTACAAAGACCCCACCTGCATCTGATTTATTAAAGAAAGCCGCAGGAATTGCTAAAGGCTCTGGAAATTCTAAGAAAACTAAAGTTGCAACTATTAGTCGCGCTAAACTTTTAGAAATCGCCCAAATGAAGATGCCAGACTTAAACGCTTATACAGTAGAAGCAGCTGCTAATATTGTAGAAGGCACAGCAAGAAATATGGGTATCGTTGTTGAAGACTAGTTCTTCAAAAGAAAGTAGATTATAACACATTAATTTGTGTGAATCTAATTGTGGGAGGTAAATCCCGTTTATACCACATTAGGAGGAATATAAAATGGCAAAAAGAAGTAAAAAATATCAAGAAGCTTTAAAACTAATTGATCGTACTAAAAAGTACACTCTAGATGAAGCTGTTGAACTTGTAAAAAAGACAAGTACTGCCAAATTTGATGCAACTGTTGAATGTGCAATTCGTTTAAATATTGACCCTCGTAAAGCTGAACAAAACCTTCGTGGTGCCGTATCATTACCTAATGGTACAGGTAAAACTGTTCGTGTATTAGTTATTACAAAGGGTGCTAAAATTGACGAAGCTTTAGCAGCAGGTGCTGATTATGCTGGCGAACATGAATATCTAGAAAAAATTAAAGGCGGTTGGTTTGAATTTGATACAGTAATCGCAAGCCCTGATATGATGGGTGAACTTGGTAAGTTAGGTCGTATCTTAGGCCCTAAAGGTCTAATGCCTAACCCTAAGACAGGAACTGTAACAAATGATATCGAAAAAGTTGTTAAAGAATTTAAAGCTGGTAAAGTTGAATATCGTACTGACAAAGTTGGTAACATTCAAGTTCCAGTTGGAAAAGTTTCTTTTGATACTGAAAAATTAAAAGAAAACATTTTAACAATCTATCGTCAAATGATGCGTATTAAACCTTCAACTGTAAAAGGCGTTTATATGCGTAACTTTACAATCACTTCAACAATGGGTCCTGGCATCAAAGTTGCTATTGACTCACTTGAATAGTATTGAATTAAACAAAGTAAAATTATAGTATATAGTATAAAAGTCTCTGCCGTAGACAGTAGGTGCATTCCATATGGGGGTGCTTAATTTCCTACCGAGGAAAAATTTCAGGAGGTGAAAACAATGAATGAAGCGACAATCGCTAAAAAACAACAAGAGGTCCAAGTAGTAGTTGATAAAATTAACGAGGCTGGATCAACAGTATTCGTTGATTACCTAGGATTAACTGTAGCAGAAGTAACTGAACTTCGTAAAAAGCTACATGCTGAAAACTGTGAAATGAAAGTTGTAAAAAACAACATCTTACGCCGTGCTTCTGGCATTACAGGTCACAAAGGCGTTGAAGAACATTTAGTTGGCCCAAGTGCAATGGTTACTTCAAAAGATGAAGTAACAGCCGCAAAACTTGTTTATGCATTCTTAAAAGACCATGATAAACTAACTGTAAAAGGTGGTATCGTTGGTGCTGAAGTTATGAATGAACAACAACTAAAGGCTCTATCAGCATTACCAAACAAAGATGGTATGATCTCAATGCTATTAAGTGTATTACAAGCTCCAGTACGTGGACTTGCATGCGTAATTAAAGCAGTATCAGAAAAAGAATAATTAATTAGGAGGAACAAACGAAATGGCAAAAATTAGTAATGAAGAATTTATTGCAGCTATTAAAGAAATGAGCGTTTTAGAATTAAACGATTTAGTAAAGGCAATTGAAGAAGAATTTGGTGTAACTGCAGCAGCTCCAGTAGCAGTAGTAGCTGGCGCACAAGAAGCAGCAGAAGAAAAATCTAACGAAGTTAACCTTGTACTTGTAAGTGCAGGTGCTGGTAAGATTGGTGTTATCAAACTAGTTCGTGAAGTAACTGGCTTAGGATTAAAAGAAGCTAAAGAATTAGTTGATGGCGCTCCAAAACCTATCAAAGAAAAGATTACACCAGAAGAAGCAGAAGCTCTTAAAGCTAAATTTGTTGAAGCTGGCGCTGAAGTTGAAATTAAGTAATTTCACTATAGCTTACTAAACCTGGTTTAACCAGGTTTTTTTAATGAAAGGAGACCAAAAATGAGTAATCAATATTTTGACAATAATCCCAACTTAAGAAGTGAAGAAAAGGAAATCAAATATTATTTTAAAGGAGAATATATTTCTTTAATGTCAGATCTTGGCGTCTTTTCTAAAAGTGGAGTAGACTTTGGAAGTAGCTTATTACTTAAAACTTTAGATATAAAAAAGGAAACAAAAACAATCCTCGATGTTGGTTGTGGCTATGGAACCATCGGAATAACGATTGCTAAATTTAACCCCAATATAACTGTTGACATGGTAGATGTAAACCTTAGAGCATTAGAACTTGCTAAGAAAAATTCGCTTAGCAATAATGTTAATAATACCATAATATTTGAAAGCAATGTCTATTCAAATGTTATAAAAAACTATGATCTGATAGTTACTAACCCTCCCATTAGAGCAGGAAAAAAGATAGTTCATGCTATTCTCCTTGAAGGCTATGAACACTTAAACGATGGTGGTGAACTATGGTGTGTTATTCAAAAAAAACAAGGGGCTCCATCTGCTATAAAAGCCCTAAAAGAAAAATATCGAGAAGTTAATATTTGTGCTACAGAAAAACAATACTGCATAATTCAAGCAAAAAAATAAAAGACATTCACTTGCCTTTTTTTCTAAAAACAATTCCCCCAAAAATAACTAAATTGTAATTTGAAATGCAACAAAAATAAATGTTAATTAGTTAAATAATCAACATAAGGATTCTTATGCCCTAAAGTCTCAATGATTCAAAAAATGGATTCATTGGGATTTTTTAATGATAATAATTGTTTCATGTTATTAGTCTTCCTTTGTTTTTTGCTGACTCAAGAATAACACATAACATGGACATTTTCACTAAACAATCTTAAACCAGGCTAAAAAATCTGGATTTTATTTTGCTCTATTGGATATTACAATTTACCCTTACCCCAAAAACACTTAAAAAAAGTTTATTTTAGTTGACAAAAATAAAAAACAATTGTATAATAAGTCGTTAGGATATAATGTGGGAGAATGCACTAATTTTGTGTATCCCAGTATCTCAAATAAAATTTTAAAAGAGGTGGACAATTTGAGTTACAAAAACATTCAATATGGTAGAACAAGAATACGTCGAAATTATGCACGAGTTCAGACTAATGTTGAACTACCTAATTTAATTGCAGTACAAACAGAATCATTTAAGTGGCTATTAACAGAAGGCTTAAGTGAAGTGTTTAGCGAAGTTTCTCCAATTAAGGATAATGGGGATGGAGAAAAATTTGAACTACGCTTTGGCGAACATGAATTTGATGAACCTAAGTATAGCATAAAAGAAGCTAAGAAGCATAGTGTTAACTATTCACGTGCATTAAGAGTAAAAGTAGAACTAGAAAATAAGGAAACTGGTGAAGTTATTGAAGATAAAGTCTTTATGGGTGATTTCCCTGTAATGACACCATGGGGTACTTTTATTATTAACGGTTCTGAACGTGTTATTGTTACCCAAATTGTACGTTCTGCTGGTGCTTTTTTTTCTTGTGAAGCTGATAAAAAGACCGGACAAAAACTTTACAAAGGTCAAATTATTCCTACCCGTGGTGCTTGGATTGAATTTGAAATGGGATCAAAAGATATTTGGTATGGTAAACTAGATAAATCTAAAAAGATTCCACTTACAACCTTAATCCGTGCTCTAGGTGTTGCTAGTAACCCTGATATTTGTGAATTATTCTTAGGTCCTGAAGAAACAAGACCAAAGAAACTTGTTAATTTATTTAAAAATACCTTTAAAAAAGATGAATGTTTCGCAGAAGATGACTCTATCCGTGCGGTATATGATGTATTAAGACCTGGTGAAAAAACATCAGCTGATACAGCTCGTAAATTTATCGCAAGTAGATTATTTGAAGTTCGTCGTTATGATCTTGCGAGCGTTGGTCGTTATAAACTAAACAAAAAGCTAGATGTTGTCGCTCGTGCAATTGGACATACTCTTGCTGAAGATATCGTAAATCCTGAAACTGGTGAAGTAATCTTAAAAGAAGGTACAGAAATCAGTTATCGTAAAAATATTCAACTTAATGGTGAAATGGTAAGTACATATGACATCCTTGATCGTAACAGAGAAATATTACGTCGTACTTATGAATATGACATAATGCTTGAAGGAAATTCAGTTGTTCTTGAAACATTAAACGTTAATGTACGTACAAGTGAAGGAACAATCTATGTTAGATTACTTGGTAATGATCAAAGAGAAAATCGTAATCATGTTGTACTTTCTGATATTTTTGCTGCTTTATCATACTATATTAACCTTCATGTTGGTGTAGGTAAGACTGATGATATCGACCACTTAGGCAACCGTCGTCTAAACTTAATCGGTGAATTATTACAAAACCAATTCCGTATTGGTTTAATCAAACTAGAAAAGAACGTTCGTGATAGAATGTCAACATCAACAGAAAGTAAAACTGTAAATCCACAAAACTTAATTAATATTCGTCCCCTTACTTCTACAATTCGTGAATTCTTTGGCAGCAGCCAATTATCACAATTTATGGACCAAATCAACCCACTATCTGAATTGACTCATAAACGTCGTCTATCAGCTCTAGGTAAAGGTGGTCTATCACGTGAAAGAGCCGGATTTGAAGTTCGTGACGTTCATCCATCTCATTATGGTCGTATTTGTCCAGTAGAAACTCCCGAAGGTCAAAACATTGGATTAATCAACTCTCTTGCATCTTATGCGAAAGTTAATCGTTTTGGCTTTATTGAAACTCCTTACTTAGAGGTAGTAAAACGTACTGTTAAACGTCCAGATGGCACGGAAGAAATAAGAGCAGTAATCACTGACAATATGATTTATTTAACTGCTGATAAAGAAGAAAAATATGTAATAGCCCAAGCTAACGTAAATATGGCAACTGACCCAGAAACAGGTGAGGTTTACATCGATCCTGAAAGAAAAGTTGTTGATGGAAAACCATTTGTTAACGATATTGTTATTTGTCGTAAAAATGGTGAATTTGTTGAAAAACATATTCATGAAGTTGATTTAATTGACGTATCACCAAAACAAGTTGTTGCTATTTCAACTGCGTGTATCCCATTCCTAGAACACGATGATACAACTCGTGCCCTAATGGGTGCTAACATGCAACGTCAAGCTATTCCACTACTTAAACCAGAAGCTCCATTTGTTGGTACTGGTATTGAGTATAAAGCAGCCCATGATTCAGGTGTTGCTATTTGTTCTGATGTTGAAGGTGTAGTAACTTACGTTGATGGTTTAAGAGTTGAAGTACGTGATACAAATGGTGAAATTCATAACTATGAACTAACAAAATATGTTCGTTCTAATAACTCAACATGCGTTAACCAACGTCCAATCGTTGTAGCTGGTGAACATGTAAAAGTTGGAGATGTCCTAGCAGATGGACCTTCAATGGATCAAGGTGAACTTGCTCTTGGTCGAAATGTTGTTATTGCCTTTATGACATGGAATGGTTACAACTTTGAAGATGCGGTAATAATGAGTGAAAGATTAGTTCAAGATGATGTTTATACTTCAATTCATATTGAGGAATATCATGTTGAAGTTCGTGATACAAAACTAGGTAAAGAAGAAATCACTCGTGACCTAGATGGTGAAAGTAAAGATTCAATCGCAAATCTCGATGAAGAAGGTATCGTAATCATCGGTTCTGAAGTAAAAGAGGGCGATACTTTGGTTGGTAAAGTAACTCCAAAAGGTCAAACTGAACCAACTCCAGAAGAACGTTTAAGTCAAGCCTTATTCTCAGACAACTCTAAAGAAGTACGTGTTACTTCATTGAAAGTTCCACATGGCGGTGGCGGTATTGTCAATAAGATTGAAAGATTTACAAGAAAAGGTGGAGCAGAACTTCCACCAGAAGTAAATGAAGTTGTACGTGTATACATTGTTCAAAAGCGTAAAATATCTGAAGGTGACAAGATGTCAGGTCGTCATGGTAACAAAGGCGTTATCTCTAAGATTCTTCCAATCGAGGATATGCCATTTATGTCAGATGGTACGCCAATCGACATTATGTTAAACCCTCAAGGTGTTCCTTCTCGTATGAATATTGGACAAGTTCTAGAAATCCACTTAGGTATGGCTGCCAAGAAACTTGGTGTTCATGTTGCTACTCCAGTATTTGATGGTGTTAGACATGAAGATTTAGTTGCCATCATGAATGAAGCAAGAGAAAAAGATCTTAACGATGCAAAAGAAGATCCACGTAATACTCGTGCTATCATTGATGAAAACGGAAAAACATATCTATATGATGGAAGAACAGGACGTCAATTTGATAACAAGATATCTGTTGGTGTTATGTATATGATTAAACTTGCTCACATGGTTGATGATAAACTACATGCACGTAGTGAAGGTCATTATACACTTGTAACACAACAACCTATGGGTGGTAAAGCCCAAAACGGTGGTCAACGTTTCGGTGAAATGGAAGTTTGGGCCCTAGAAGCATATGGTGCTGCTCATACATTACAAGAAATGATGACAATTAAATCAGATGATATTATTGGACGTAACAAAGTTTATAAAGCAATTATTGATGGTGCTCCAATTCCAACACCTGGTGTTCCTGAAGCCTTCCGTACATTAGTAAAAGAATTACAAGGCTTAGGCTTAAGAGTACGTCTAATTGATGAAAATGGACGCGATGTAGCAAACGAAAGTTTAGTTGATCAAATCGCTGAAGTACAAGCAAGTAAAAGAAACCTATAATTAAAGAGGTGACAAATTTGAGTAAATACAAAGAAATACAAATAGGTATTGCATCACCTGAAGATATAATTTCATGGGCAAACCCCGTATTACAAGGTAAAAAGTTTACTTATGATCCTTTACACAAAGACAAAGTAACTTACATTGATGATGATGGTAATGAAGTTGAATATGTATTAAAAGGCGAAGTTAAAAAGCATGAAACTATTAACTATCGTACCTTAAAACCTGAACGCGATGGTTTATTCTGTGAAGTAATTTTTGGACCTACAAAAGATTATCAATGTGCTTGTGGCCGTTCTAAAAAGAATATCGGGGAACACAAAGTATGTGAAAAATGTGGTGTAGAACTTACAGAAAGTAAAGTAAGACGTGAAAGAATGGGATATATAGCTCTAGCTGCTCCCGTTGTTCACACATGGTATTTAAGAAATACACCTAGTAAAATTGCCACTTTACTAGATATGAAAACAAAAGATGTTGAAGATATTGTATATCTTGCTTCTTATATCATTACTGAAGTAATGGATGAAGATATTGAAGAATTAAAAGTTGGTCGTATACTAACTGAACAAGAACACAGTGTATTCAAACGTCGTTATCCTTTCAAATATCGTGCTAAGACTGGTGCTGAAGCAATTAAATATTTACTTCAAAGACTTGAATTAGGCGAACTTGTAAGAGAAATAAGAGAAGAACTTAATACCGCAACAAAGCAAAAGAAAGAAAAATTAATTAAGAGACTTGAAATTGCTGAAGCATTCTATAAGTCAGATAATAAACCTGAATGGATGGTAATGGATGTAATTCCGGTTATTCCACCTGATCTACGTCCAATGGTTCAACTTGATGGTGGTAGATTTGCGACTACCGACTTAAACGATTTATATCGTCGTATTATCAACCGTAATAATCGTTTACGTAAACAATTTGAACAAAATGCTCCAGACCTTATCACTAAAAATGAAAAACGTATGTTACAAGAAGCAGTTGATGCTTTAATTGATAACTCTAAACGTAACAAACATATGTTAGTTGATAAGAATAGACCTCTAAAATCTCTTTCTGATATTCTAAGAGGTAAACAAGGACGTTTCCGTCAAAACCTACTAGGAAAACGTGTTGACTACTCAGGTCGTTCAGTTATCGTTATTGGACCAGACCTTAAGATGTATCAATGTGGTATTCCAAGAGAAATGGCTCTAATCTTATTTAAACCATTTATTATTAGTTATTTACGTAACAAAGAATTAGCTACTAATCCAGAATCTGTTACTGGCTCAATTCTAAATCCTGCAAATAAAGATCGTGCAGGAATCCAAAAGGCTAAGAAATTGATTGAATCTGGCGCTCCAGAAGCCATGGAAGCTCTAGAAAAAATCATTGTTGAGCATCCTGTATTATTAAACCGTGCTCCAACTCTACATAGACTTTCAATTCAAGCCTTTGAACCAAAACTAGTTGAAGGTAAGGCTATCCGTCTTCACCCACTAGTTACTACAGCCTTCAATGCTGACTTCGATGGTGACCAAATGCCAGTCCATGTACCACTATCAGAAGAAGCTCAAGCAGAAGCTCGTTTACTAATGCTTGCTTCTAAGAACATTCTTGCACCAAAAGATGGTAAACCAATCGTTACTCCATCACAAGATATGATTCTTGGTAACTATTACCTAACTGTTGAAAATAGTCAATGTGAACGTGACTTTAATACATACGAAGAAGTAATTGAAGCTTACAAGAAAAACCAAATTAATTTCTTTACAGAAATTATCCTTAATGGCGAAATGATTTTTAGAAATGTTCAAGACTTACAACGTGAAGTTGAAAATGGTACTGCTCCAAGTGTTGGTAGATTCCACATTTCATCACGTGAAGGTCGTGCTTTCCAAAGTGTTGCGGAAGTAGAAAAAGCTTATGAACGTGGAGATATTGATTTCCATACGCGTATTATCATTCCTGCTAACAAGATTGGTCGTCATTTCGTCCAATTCACTGAAAAAATTAAAGCAAATGAAGAAGAATATAATAAACTTATTAAGAAGGATGAAGAATTACAACAAAAGTATTTAATCACTACTTATGGTAAAATAATTGTTAATGATATCTTCCCTGAATCATTTGCTTATGTTAATGAACCTACTTTAGAAAACTTAACAATTGGTACACCTGAAAGATACTTTGTTGATAAAGGAACAAACTATCGTGAATATATCAAGAAAGCTCCACTTGTACAACCATTCAAAAAGAAATTCTTAAGTATGATCATTGCTGAAGTATTTAAACAAGCTAAACTTGCTGAAACATCTAAGACTCTAGATAAGATGAAAGATATTGGTTTCTATTATTCAACAATGGCTGGTATTACAGTATCTGCATTTGACGTTGTAAGAATTGCTGCCAAAGAAGAAATTATTGAAGAAACTGAAAAACTTGTTAATAAATACAAACAAATGTATCGCCGTGGTACAATGAAAGACTCTGAACGTCACCGTATTATCGTTGATGCTTGGATGGGTGCAACTAAGAAGATTGAAGATGCCATCGCTCAAATCATGAAAGAAAACTCAACAACTAACCATATCTTCATGATGGCCGACTCCGGTGCCCGTGGTAGTGCCTCTAACTTCACTCAACTTGCTGGTATGCGTGGACTAATGGCTAAGCCTGATGGTGACAGTATGGAAATTCCAGTTAAAGCTTGCTTTATCGAAGGTATGTCCATGTCTGAATTCTTTATTTCTACCCATGGTGCTCGTAAAGGTTCTACCGATACTGCCTTAAAGACAGCAGAATCTGGATACTTAACAAGACGTTTAGTTGACGTCTCTCAAGATGTAACCGTAAAAGAAATGGATTGTGGAACTGATAAAGGTATGGTTGTGACTGCTCTTTATAAAGAAGGTCATGATGGAAAATCTGGTGATTTAATCGTTTCTTTAAAAGACCGTATAAATGGACGATTTGCGGCTAAAGCTGTATATGGCAGAGTAGATGGTAAGAAAACCTTACTTGTAGATAAAGGTGAATTCATTACTCCAGAAATTGCTGAAAAGATTGTTGCATGTGGTATTGAAGCTGTCGAAGTAAGAACATTATTAACATGTGACTGTGAAAATGGTGTCTGTGTTAAATGCTATGGTTCTGACCTTTCAACATCAGAAATTGTTGAAAATGGTGAAGTTGTAGGTATCGTTGCTGCTCAATCAATTGGTGAACCAGGTACACAATTAACCATGCGTACATTCCACTCAGGTGGTGTTGCTGGTGATGATATCACACAAGGTCTTCCACGTATTCAAGAATTGTTTGAAGCTCGTGGTCCTAAAGGAAAAGGTATTATATCGGAAATTAAAGGAACCGTTGAATCAATTACACCAAAAGGTGACAACCGTTTTGAAATCAAGATTAAGAGTCCACTAGAAGGAAATGATAAGACATATCTAACAGATAGTGGTAAGAAACCAGTAGTTAAGGTTGGTCAAGAAGTTAACCCTGGTGACTTAGTTTCTGAAGGCTTAATCCATCCAAAAGAATTACTACGTGTTGCTAATGTCGATGCAGTAGAAAAATACATTATCAAGGAAGTACAAAAAGTTTATCGTTCACAAGGTGTTGAAATTTGTGATAAACATATCGAAATCATCGTTAAACAAATGCTTCAAAAAGTAGTTGTAATTGACGAAGGTGGAACTGAATTACTTCCTGGAACCTTCATTTCTAAACCTGAATTATTGAAAGTAATAAAAGATTGCTTACAAAAAGGTGTAAGAACTCCAGTTGTTAAACCAGTAATTTTAGGTATTACAAGAGCATCACTTAAAGCTGACTCATTCTTATCGGCCGCATCATTCCAAGAAACTACTCGTGTATTAACTGAAGCCGCAATCCGTGGTAAAGTTGATAAACTAGAAGGCTTAAAGGAAAACATCATTATCGGTGGCTTAATCCCTGCTGGTACTGGTCTTGTTGCTGAAGAAGATATTCATATTCATGCAGCTGAAGGTGCTGAAGAATTTGATGTTCCAAAACAATAATAAAATGGGCCCTTTAAATTAGTTTAGGGTTCAACCAATTTGCTCTATAAAAAAGTTTAGGGTTTTAATCCCTTTAAAGAAGT
>CAKPBI010000006.1 GCA_934140285.1 uncultured Bacilli bacterium | reverse complement strand
ATACTTTATGGAAAAATTAGAAACTCATAGAAAAGATTCTATTCTTGAACCTAAAATTGAGAAAGAAAAGAAATCTTTTTCTCCTGCTTGGAATCATCCTTGGAGAAAAGCTTTCTATGAAAATTATTTAAAATACTATCGTCCTAATCAACAAAATAATTATGCTTATAATTATGAATAAAATTGTAAAATTGCAAAGATATTGACAGAAAAAAGAATGAAATTATTTAGGTAATAAAAAAAGTTTAGTATCTATTGAATACTAAACTTTTTGATTAATTGTATTGTGAGAAATACATATGAGCGTAGAAACCATTTTTTGAAAGAAGCTCTTGATGTTTTCCTTTTTCAATGATGTTACCATCTTTAACTACCAAAATTAAGTCAGCGTTTTTGATTGTTGAAAGACGATGAGCAATGATAAAACAAGTTTTGTTTTTCATTAGAATTTTCATAGCATCTTGAATTTCAACTTCAGTTTTTGTATCTACGTTTGATGTTGCTTCATCAAGGATTAACATTTTCGCATTCAGTAACATCGCTCTTGCGATGGTTAGGAGTTGTTTTTGTCCTTTGGAAATGTTAATTCCATCTTCTGAAAGAATTGTATCGTATTCTTCAGGAAGACTCATTATAAAGTTATGAATGTGAGCAGCTTTGGCCGCTTGAATTATTTCTTTTTTGGTTGCATCTTCTTTTCCATAAGCAATATTTTCATAAATAGTTCCTTGGAATAACCAGGTATCTTGAAGAACCATAGCATAAGATTTTCTTAAACTGCTTCTTGATATTTCATAAATTGAATGATTGTCCAAGCGAATAATTCCTTCATTAACATCATAAAATCTCATTAGTAAATTTACAATTGTGGTTTTTCCGGCTCCCGTTGGACCTACTATTGCGATAGTCTCTCCAGGGGTTACTTCAAGATTTAGATTTTTTATAATTGGAGTTTCATTATAGCCAAAGAAAACATCTTTAAATTCAATTTTTCCTTCTACTTCATCTAAGATAAGAGGATTATCCACGATATCAATTTCTTCATTTTCTTCAAGAATACTAAAGACTCTTTCTGCTGCCGCTAAAGCTGATTGAATATCGGTAAAGATGTTAGCGACTTCATTGATAGGACCTGAAAACTTTCTTGAATAAAGAACAAATGATGAAATTTCTTTGAGTCCAAGTTTTCCTAAAATAAATAGAATTGAACCAAACATACAGACAAGGGATAATGATAAGTTGTTAACAAAGTTTACCCCAGGTCCTGTAAAACTTGAGTAATACTCTGCCTTATAAGCAAGTTCTGCAGCGGTATCATTTAAGGTACAAAAATTATCTAAAGTGGTTTTTTCTTGACCATAGGCTTTAATTGTTTTATTTCCAGTTATCATTTCTTCTACATATCCATTTAAAATACCCAAAGATTCTGAACGTTTTTTAAATAATTTATGGGTTTTCTTTAACATTAATCTTGTAAATAATAAAGAAATAGGAATGGTTATAACAAATACTAAGACAAGAATTGGAGATATTATGATCATCATAATTAAAGAACCAATGACTGTTATGATGGATGTTATAATACTTATAACATCACTTGATAATGAAGTATTTAAAGTATCAATATCATAAGACATTTTACTAATAATATCACCTGTTAGATTCTTATCAAAATAAGAAACTGGTAGCATCAGTAAATGTTCATAGCAATCTTTTCTTAATTTAAATACAAGTTTTTTACTTATCTTAATCATTAAAATGGAAATAATGAAACTAAGAAGAGAAGATAAACCATAGAAAAATAGTAACAATATTACATATTTATATAGTTCTTTAAAATCAACTAAACCTTTTCCTTTTTCAATTACTCCAATCGCATATCCTGAGATTAAAGGACCAACAAGGCTAAATAGATTACTAAAGATGGTTAGAATTATTGTCACAATAAACCAACCTTTAAAGTGATATAGGTAGCTACCTAATTTTTTTAGGGTAAGTTTTCGATTTTTTGGTTTATTGAAAGTTCGATTTTGCATATTACGACGATTATTCATTCATTTCACCCCCCATTTGAATATCATAGATTTCTTTATAAAGGGGTACTGATTTTAACAAGGTTTCATGATTACCAATACCTACTTCTTCACCATCACTTAATACTAAGATTTGTTCACAATAACTTACGGAACTTACTCTTTGAGTTACGATTATCGAAGTTGTATGATTTAAGTTTTCTCTGATTTCCTTTCTTAGGGCGGCATCAGTTTTATAGTCTAAAGCTGATGAAGCATCATCTAAGATTAAGATTTCAGGGTTGGAGATTACTGCTCTTGCGATTAAGATTCTTTGACGTTGTCCACCTGATACATTAGTACCTTTTGCACTTAGTTCTTTGTCTAATCCTTCCGGAATTTTATCGATGAATTCTTTGGCTTGTGATATCCTAATGGCTGTATCAATTTCTTCATCTGTAAAGTTTCTTCCAAAACAGATATTTTCTTTAATCGATTTAGAAAAAATTGTATCATTTTGAAATACCACTCCAAACATTGACTTTAGTTCATCAAGCGGAATACTTTTAATATTTCTTCCATCAATTAAGATTTCGCCTTCTGTTACATCGTAAAATCTCATTAATAATTTAATTAAGGTTGTTTTCCCACTTCCGGTTGCTCCGATGATTCCTAGGCTTTCACCATGTTTTATTTTAAAGTTAATCTTATTTACATTGTTGATTTTTTTGTTATAAGAAAAAGAAACATTTCTAAATTCAATATGATATGGAGAACTCATTTTTTCTGATTCTTCAAGTAGTAAATCTTGTTTTAATCTAAAGACATAGTCAATTCGTTTTCCCGAGGCAATGGCTTTAGTTAAAATCAAAAATACTCTAGTAATTGATAACATTGCATTTAAAATGATTGTAAAATATGTTGTAAAGGCTAATACTTTACCAGGAAGAATGTATCCATAGTTTACACGATAAGCACCAACAACAATTACTCCTACTAAACCAAAGTTTAATAGTGCCGTTGTAATTGGATTTATCTTAGCCATTTCAATTCCTGATTTTAGTTCATACTTAATTAGTTTTTTATTTACTTTTTCAAATTTATTTTTCTCATATTCTTCTTTTGATAAAGCTTTAATTACTCTAATTCCGGTAGCACTTTCACGGATTGACTTTACTACATCATCGACACTTTCTTGTACATTGGAAAAAAGTGGAATTCCTACTTTAGAAGTGACATAAATGGTAATAATTATAAGTGGTAAAATAGAAATTAATACAAGAGTCATTACCGGATCCAAGATTACGGTCATAATGAGACCACCAATAAAGAGGATTGGGGCTCTAGTGCCAAGGCGTTGCATTAAGCCAGTAACATGATGAATATTATAGGTATCACTAGTCATCCTTGATACTAAAGAAGGAATGGTCACCTCATCTAGTTGAGATGCACTTAAACTTTGGATTTTTTCAAATAAATCTTTTCTTAAATCAATGGTTACAAACTCAGCAACTTTTGATGCTAACTGATTGGCAATTACGGTGGCAAGAAAACCTAGAATGGCACAACCAATCATTAGGAAACCATATAATACTACCATCTTTAATTCTTTGTTTGGTACTATCTCATCAATAATATAAGCTAAAATATAAGGTAGGACTAAATCCATGATTGTACCTACTAATTTAATCCCGCTTCCCCCAAGGATTCTTACACGATATTTTTTGATGTAGTTAATTGTTTTTTTCTCATTTTCCAAGGAGGTTTTTTGGAAGTTTGGAAAACATAAAATTACAGATAATACTAAAATAATTGCAATGATTATTCCCATAATTAACATATTTTTACCTCCTTTATCTAACTATTATAGTAATTTTTGACAATTTTGTAAATTAAAAAACTTATAAAAACTTTTTCACTAAATTTAAGAAAGAAAAAGAAAAAAATCTTGATATTGAATTTATCAAGACCTTTTTTATTAGATTATAAGTTTTTATACTTCTTCCTTATTATATAAGAGGCTTAAGAACTGATGAAGATCATTCTTAAACATCATAAACCATTCATCCTCTTGGAGAAGGGAATTTTGAACAATAAAGTTAAAGAAATCATTATCAAGTTGATACATCGATAAAGTTATATTTGTATTTCTCTCTTTAATAAGAAATAGCAATAGTAACTTTCCATATTTATAAGAACAAGAAAAATGATAATCTAATTCATCTATTGGATAACTTTCACCATCACAAATAATCATATTATTTTCATTTATGATATGGCGGATGGTTAAATTTTGTTTTGTTGTTTCATTTAGTTGCTCATGAAACTCAAGTTTTAGGTTTTCTTCTTCGTTTGTTATTACTCTTTTTATTACATTTTTTCGAATTATAAGAATTATAATTCCTGCTATTACAATTAAACCACTAGTAAGAAAGTTTATAATCATCATTGGTAGAATAAAAATATTACGTATCATAAGATTAATGATAATTAGTAATACTCCAAGAATGATTGATGTAATTACATAGGGCATAAATAAATGATAATAGTAATCATAAACTAGCGGTGGCATAATAGCTTTATTAAGTTTTTTATTTTTGTTCATTCTTTAAGATACTTCTTAAATACTTTTCAAGATAATCTGTTATCATCATAAAACCAAGATCTGTAGGGTGGCAACCATCAACAGTTGCTTCTGTAGTATATTTTCCAAGTAATTTATGACCATCAAGAAAGTAAATGTGAGAATCTTCTTTTTGATGTTTTTTAACAACACTTCTTTGAAAGGCAAGTGATTTTTTTTGAGCATTGTAAGAAGAACTAAAGTGAGTTTCGACAGACATTCTTATTTTACTAAGTACTAGGATGGGAACCATTGGATATTTTTCTCTAATAATATTTATAAAATTATCAAGAGTATCTTGTAACATTGGTAAAGTAGCATTAGCTTCATAATCTAAGATAAACATTTTAACATCTTTGATTGAAGCAAGTATTTCAGCAACTTCTTTTTGCCCTCTTCCATTACCTGAAAAGCCAAAATTTAATATCTCATAGTTCATTCTTCTCGAAAGGGCATTTGTATAGCTAATTCCCGGACGTGAAGCACAACCACCTTGAGTAATTGAAGTTCCATAACATACGATTTTGCCGTTATTAAATAAAGTGGTATCACCATTAATGGTTGAATCTTCATCTACACCTATTTCAATATTTTCAACTGCTGCATATAGTGGTAAATTAATTAGAAATAAACGTTGTTTCTTTTCAATGTTTGAAAAATAAGTAAATTCATAGTCTTTGTTTAAAATGTTATATGAACTAGTACGATAAAAGGTTAAGTTTTTGAATGAATTTCCCATATATAGGTCACAACCACCTTGACCAGTGAAGGCCATATGAGCCATATTAAAGGTATGGCCAAGTTGAACTTTTATTTTTAACGTAGAGGTATTAGACCAAAAAGCAATCATTCCCCCACTAGGTTGTTCTACTAAATACCATAATCCTTCCGCAAGGTTTTTAATCATTTCATCAGTTTCTTTAGGAAAACGGACAAATCTTTTATCTTCTTTAAACCAGTTTAAACCATAGACAGTAACATCATTTGATGTTTTAGGATTAACATATTTTAAGATATTTGTTGTTTCTTTGTTTTCAAAATTCTTATCTATTTTTTTTATATCTGGCATAATGATATTCCTGCTATTTTCTAGTATAGATTACTTGATGATGCGTAATATCTTTCATTTGATGACCAAATACACGTTGGATTTCTTCTTTTTTACTTTCTAGAGTATACGAAGAAGAAAATACTGTATCATACTCATTTTCTAAATTCCAGGATATTTCATCCCATGGAGTTGAGAAATAATCTTCATTGATTTCAACATCCCAGTTATCAATGTATGTATACATCAAGAAGAAACGATATAGTTTAGTCTTATTATCAATACGACCCCATTTTTCTTCAAATTCTTCAAATTGCCATGGAGCAACCTTTTTAGCAATTCTTTCTCTTGTTGGAGCATCGATTGGTTCAGCTCCCATAATTGGTGCTTTCATATCGCGTATAACAATAGTATCAAATAATTTCATTTCTTTAAAGATTTGTTCATAGTATTCAGGTTTAATTTCATGCCAAACACTACTAAAAATGATTAATGATTTTTTAGAAGTTTCTTTTGCCATTTTACGAATGTCATCAAAATTTGAAGTAAAGACAATTTCTGGTGATATCTTTTGAGCAATCTCGATTATTTCCGTATTGTTATCAAAACCAACAAGAGTTGTTTCATCTCTATTAATCACAGGTTCAATACGACGTAATAATCTTCCATTAGCACATCCAAATTCAACAATTAATGAGTATTCATTAATATCAAGATGTTTAAGAAAGAATAATTTATCTTGCATATTGTTTTCTAATTGTTTAATATAACTATTTAAATTTTTCATTTTCCCTTTCTCCTTTTCAAATACTAAATTTCCTCTTTTATTATTATACCATAGTTGAAATATCCCTTCAAATTATCAGCACTGATTTAATAATAAATTAAAAATCTTTTTTAATTTAATTTTAAAAACTTTTTTACTAATTAAACAGAGGTTAACTTTTTTCTCTGTATTACAAAAATAATTGTAATGTAGAGACTTTTTTTAACCTTTTTATTTGATTTTTTGAATTTAATTTGATATAATAATATTGGTGATAAAAGATGAAATATTTAACCGAACTAACAAAACGAAAAATTTTTAATTATCAAGATTTCGTCACCATAGTTGGAGATAGTAATTTAGCAAAAAATACTTTACAAAACTATTTAGAAAAAGGTTATATAAAACGTATTAAACACAATTTATATGGTGTAGTAAGTTTAGAAACAAACGAATGTATTGTAAATAAATTTTTAATTGCTTCTAATATTACTGATAATTCTTTTGTTTCGCACCATTCAGCTTTTGAATTCTATGGCTATTATAATCAAGTTTATTATAATGTAAACGTATCTTCTATTTCTAAATTTAATACCTTTGAATTTGAAGAGAACAATTACACTTTAATTAAAACATCTTCTACTGATTTTGTTGATACTATTCGAGGTGTCAAAGTTACCTCAATAGAACGCACAATTGTTGACTGTATTAAAGATTCTGGTAAATATTGTGACTTAGAAGAAACTTTAAATTGTATAAACTTGCTTCCATATATTTCAGCCAAAGATATTTTAAAGTATTTGGAATTAATTAATTCGAAAATACTTTATAAGAAAGTTGGTATTATTTTATCTTTATTTAAGGATAAATTAAATATACCTAATTCTTTTTTTGAAAAATGTCATGAAATATCTGATTCCATCAAAGGACATTTTGATAAGAATAAAAATGCACATGGATATAATTCTGAATGGAAAATATTTATTTACAAAGATTTGAAAAATTACATTAATAAGGAGTAAATATATGTTTAATTATCGAAAAGATGAGATAGTTACCTTAGCCAAAGAAAATGGATTTAGAAGTGAAACCTTGGAAAAAGTACTTAGATTAGTCGACGTATTAAATTTTATTAACACAACAGATGAGTTATCTAATTATCTAGTTTTAAAAGGTGGCACATCAATTAACTTTATAATTTTTAATCTCCCTAGGCTTAGTGTCGATATTGATTTAGATTTTTCATTTACTGGAACTAAAGAAGAAATGATGATAAAAAGAAAAGAAATTACTGGTATCATAAAAAGATATATGGAAATTAACAATTATACTCTAAGCGATGAAACAAAAACAAAACATGCATTAGACTCATTTGTGTTTAATTATAACAATAACTTTGGTAATAAAGATAATTTAAAAATTGAAATTAACTATATGAATAGAATACATATCTATGAAACAATCACAGAAACCGTTTCAATTTCCTTTATAAATTCATTTAAAGTTTTAACTTTAAATAAATATGAACTATATGGATCAAAAATTAAGGCACTTCTTGAAAGATGTACTATTAGAGATGTATATGATGTTTATTATATGTTAAAAGCAAATTTATTTACTGATTCTGAATATACATTAATAAAAAAATGTGTAATATTTTATATGGTGATTGGTAAAACTACAGAAAGATTATTTAATGAAGTAATTGACGATTTCGAAACAAAAATAAATGCATATATGGTAGAAAAAATTCCTCAATACCTTTCATCAACACTAAAAAAAGATGATAAATTCTCTATTAGTGATGCTGTAAATAGAATTAAATTTTTTATTTCAAACCTAATGAAACTAAGTGATTTAGAAATTAAATTTGTAAATGAATTTGAAAGTGGAAAATATTATCCGGAACTTTTATTCAATGATCAAAATATTATTAACAGAATTAAAGACCATCCTATGGCATTGTGGAAAATATCAAATAAATAAATTTTTATATTAACTTCCTAAAATAGGAAGTTTTTTATTTTTTAAAATTAAATAAATTTATTTTTTTATCTAATTATAAAATAAAAACGATACTAGGCAAATCATCTTGTTTGTCTACTATCGCTTATTTAATATTCTAATTATTTTTGTTTTAAATGTAATAATGTAATGGTTTCTACATGTGATGTTTGAGGAAACATATCAACCGGTTGAACTGTTTTGATGGTGTAATCATTTATCAAGTATTTTAAGTCTTCTACTTGAGTTAGGGGATTACATGATACATAAACAATTCTCTTGGGTTTAATCATCAAGACCGCTTTTAGAAATTCTTTTGTTGATCCACTTCTTGGAGGATCCATGATTAAAACATCTAGATGTTCTTTACTTCTTGCCATATTGACAATAAATGGAGTAGCATCAAAACAAAAGAAACTAATGTTTTTAATGCCATTTAGTAAAGCATTTTTATTAGCGTTCATTACCGCATCTTTTACTAATTCTACACCTATTACTTTTTTAGCATTTGGTGAAAGGAGAATACCGATTGTACCTACCCCACAGTAAGCATCAAGGACAACTTCATCTTTTTTGATATTCGCAAGTTCAATTACTTTTTGGTAAAGTTTTTCTGTTTGCTCGTGGTTGATTTGATAAAAAGATTTAGATGTTATTTTAAAGGTTTTTCCCAGAAGGATATCTTTAATATATCCTTTACCATATAAAGTATATTCTTTATCACCAAGGACAGCACTTGTTTTTCTTGAGTTAACATTTTGAATTACCGTTGTTATTTTATTACATCTAGAAACTAAGGCTTTAGTGAAATTTGATTTACCTGGAAAGTTATCACTGCCAGTAACTAGTACTACTAAGACTTCGTTTAAAGTTGAAGTTTTAATTAAAACATGTCTTATTAAACCAGTATTACGATCTTCATCATAAGCACTGATTCTAAATTTTGTCATTAGTTCCTTAATGGTGGTGATAATTTTATTACAGTATTCATTTTGTAAGTAACAATTATCAAAATTAATTACATCGTGAGTTCCTTCTTCATAAAAACCACTTACAAGTTTTCCTTTTTGAAATTTAAAGACCATCTGGCTTTTATTTCGGTAATGGTATGGATTAGACATTCCAATAGTTGGTTCAACTTTTACCTTAAAGGGGTCATAAAGACTTTCTATTAGTCTAGTTTTTAAGTTTAGTTGTTCTGCATATTCAAGATGTTGTAGCGAACAACCACCACATTTAAGATAGACCGGACATACGGGTTTTACGCGATGGCTTGAAGGGGTTATAATTTGAACTTTTGTTACATGTTCTTTTTCTTTTGATCCTTCGGTTTCAATATTGACAACCTCACCAATAATTGTATTATCTAATGCTATTTCTTTTTTATTTAAAGTGACACAACCTTTTAAGGAAGTGTCAACTTTTTTTATTATTAATTCTTTATAATTTCCCATAATTATTCCTTTGAAAGTCTTAATTCACGCATTACATCGATAGCTTGGACATATTGAATTACTGTTGCATCATCGTGTAGTGATCTAAACTCAAAGGTACCTTCACTATCGGGGATGTCAATTCTTGTACCTACATCAAAAGGAAGTTGAATTAAAGAATTTAATGCAAACTCTTTATGAACTACTTCATTATTAATTGTACCATCATAGTAGAAAGAATCTTTGGTTAAAACTAAAGTGCCTTCGCCTACTTCTTCTAAGAGATATTCTTCTTTAATATTTCTTTTTAGTTTAAAGGTAGCTTCAATTTTAAAAGTACCATCAATGATTTGACGTTTAATTAATTCTTTTTCATAGTTGTACCAAAGTGATTCATTTTCAAAGATTATCGAATCATTAGTACCTGGTTCTAAGAAACCATATTTATTCATTCTAATACTGTTTCCACAGTTTTGACATGTCATAATGTTTCCACTTGATTTGAAGGTATGATAAGATTTACACTTAGGACAGTAGTAGATAATCTTTTCAAGTCCTTCGATTAAGGCTTTACCTTTAATCTTGTGAGGGTGTTCTTTTTGAAGCACACGGTCACACACATTAATGGAATTTATAATCTTTTGATAGATTTCATTATCATTTAGTTCTTCTAAATCTTCTTTATTTAAGACTTTAACAAATTCTGATTTAATTGGAAAGTTTCTTTTTACCTTGTGCCATTTAGGATAAGCAAGGTATCCCCCATAGATTCTTAGAGCATATACATCAACCTTACATAGTTTTACAAGTTTAACAATGGCAGGATCAATATATGGCATCTCTCCATGGACAGTAATTTGACCAGCAGGAGCAATAGCAACAACGGATTTTGTTTCTACGGCTTTTTTAATGTTTTTAATTGATAAAAGGTCAGATTTAAACTGATCACGAGGGATGGCATGAACAAGGGTTAGAACCTTTCTTAAGGTTTTATTAAAATAAAAGTGCTTAGTAATGACATAATTAACACGCGTATAATTGAAAGATGCGGTACTGAAGAAGTGATCTTTATTAGAGGCGTGATTATATATTACAAGGCAACCTTGTTTTTTATTTCTTTTCTTAAAGGCTTTTCGATTATATTTGATATGGTGTTTAAACCATAAGAATACTTTAGAACAAAATGTATAAAAAGCCCATATAAAAGGATTGGCTTTATTCTTGGTTTTCTTTTTTTCTTTCATTTTATCACCTTCTTGTATTATTATACCAAATTTAGTCAGTTTTGTCATTTAAATGAATTAAATATAAATAGGAAAAATCCAGCATTTTAGCTGGATTAAATAGTATTTCCTTCAAATTGCGTTTTGTAAAGATGATAGTAGATACCTTCTTTTTGTAATAGTTCATCGTGATTACCTATTTCAACGATTCTTCCATGGTCGATAACAACAATTTTATCCGCATCACGAACAGTTGAAAGACGATGAGCTATAATTAATGATGTACGTTTATGCATTAATTTCACCAGACCATCTTGGATGTTTTTTTCGGTTCTTGTATCAACATTGGAGGTTGCTTCATCAAGAATCAAAATTTTAGGATCAGCAAGGATGGCTCTCGCAATTGATAAAAGTTGGCGTTGACCTCCACTTAGGTTACTTCCTCCTTCTGATAGCATTGAATTATAACCATCACTCATTTTTTCAATAAACAAACTAGAATTACTCATAACTGCTGCACGATAGATATCTTCATCATTTGCATTTAGACGACCATATTCTATATTTTTCTTAATTGTATCTTTGAAAAGAACGGTATCTTGTAAAACTATCGCAATAAGTTTTCTTAGTTCATGTTTTTCAATTTCATTGATATTTATACCACCAACTTTAATTTCACCACTATCAATATCATAAAAACGCATTAATAGGTTTACAACGGTGGTCTTTCCGGATCCAGTTGCACCTACGAGAGCAATCTTTTCCCCAGGGTTTACCATTAATGAAAAGTCTTTTAGGACTAGTTCCCCTTCTACATAAGAGAAATTTACATGTTCAAATTCAATTGGTTTAGTTAGATCTAGTTCAGCTTCTACTACTTTACCTTCATTTACTTCTTCACTAGTATCAAGAATATCAAATACTCTTTCCGCAGCTGCTACACTTGTTAATATTTGTGTGTAAAGGTTAGCAATGGTATTGATTGGTCTTGAGAATTGTCTAGATAATGAAGCAAAGGTAATGATGGCACCAACTTCAAGATGGTTAATACCTTTAGTTACAAATAAAGCACCAAAGGCAACAACAAGTAAATAACCAAGGTTGTTGATAATGTTCATAAGTGGTCCCATCACGCCACCAAAGATTTCAGCTTTAATACCATATTTTCTTAAAGCTCTACTGATACCATTAAATTCTTCTTCAACCGTTTCTTCCATACAAAAACCTTTGACTGTTTTATGACTAACAACCATTTCTTCTACTTGTGCATTGATTTCACCAATTAGTGAACGTTGAATTCTAAAGAATTTTCGCATATATTTAGATAATACTTTAGTTACAAGGATGGTTAAACCAAGGGTTGAGAGAGTAATTAAAGTTAGTAAAGGACTATAAACAAGCATGATAATGAATGCTCCAACAACCGTGATAAGCCCTGAGATAAGTGAAGTTAATGATTGGGAGATAGTATTAGAGATACTTTCTACATCGTTGGTTACTCTACTCATGATGTCACCATGTTGGTTATTATCAAAATATGATACTGGTAAATATATCATATGGTTAAAGACATCTTTTCGCATTTTCTTAATCATATTTTGAGAAAGATGAGCCGAAATTAAGCTGGTTACTAGTTCAAGGAGGGATGTTAAGACATACACACTAAATAGAATAACTAAAGTAAGCATTAATTTATTTAAGTTTTTCTCATTGATGCTGTTAATCGCATTTCCTTGAAGGATTGGACCAAGAAGAGAAAGAAGCGTGGAGATGATTACCACAACAAGAAGGGTTATTAAATAGGTTTTATTTGTACCTAAATAATTAAATACTCGTTTAATGGTTTTACCAAAGTTTTTAGGTTTTTCTTTAAATTGTAAAGCTCCAGGTCCATGAGGTCTTCCTCCACGGGAGAAGATTTCTTTTTCCGTTAGTTTAGCATATTTACCAATGACTACATCATCTGGTTTTGGAGCTTTTTTCTCGGTATGTTTCTTTATCCATTTGGCTTTTTTGATTAAAGTTTTAGTAATAATAATTGTAAATAAGATAATAAAAGGAAGAACTGAACAAATTAATAATAAAGATGTCATTATGCATTTTCCTCCTCTTGTTTTAATTGAGAGTTATAAATGTCTTGATAGATTGGTGAGGTTTGTAATAATTCATCGTTAGTTCCGATTGCTGAAACCTTACCATTTTCTAAGACTAAAATCTTGGTAGCTCCTTTGGCCGAAGCAACACGTTGAGCTATCAGTAAGATTGTAGTATTTTTAAGATTTTCTCTTAAGGCTTTATAAAGTTGAGCTTCCGTTTTTAAATCAAGAGCACTAGTCGCATCATCAAAGATTAAGATTTGTGGTTTCTTAAGAATGGCTCTTGCTATCGCAATACGTTGTTTTTGTCCTCCTGATAAGGATGAACCTTTTTCACCAATAATAGTATCATAGCCATCAGTAAAGCCTCTGATGAAACTATCTGCTTGAGCAATTTCACATGCTTTGACTACTTCTTCATGGGTAGCATTTAGATTGCCCCATTTAACATTATCTTCAATGGTTCCTGTGAAAAGTTCGGTTTTTTGGAACACAATACCAATGTTTTTTCTTAGGGACTTTAGGGTAAAAGCTTTAATGTTCTCCCCATCTAATAAAATTTCCCCACCAGTAGTATCATAAAAACGAGGGACTAAATTCACCATTGAGGTTTTTCCTGATCCCGTGGCACCTAAGATTGCGAGAGTTTCACCTGGTTTTACATCAACATTAATTTTTTGTAGTACATCTAAAGCCGTATTAGGATAAGCAAAGTATACTTCTTGAAAAGTTATATGACCTGATGTTTTAGTTAATTCTTTAGTTCCATCAACAATAGGGTTAACGGAATCAAGAACTTCATTTACACGCTTAATGCTAGCAGAAGCTCTAGTTATTGTTTGGAACATCATACCAAGCATTGTTAACGACATTAAGATTTGGCTGATGTAAGTAATTGATGCCATAACATCACCTACTTTTAAACCATTGTCTAAGATTACATTTCTACCACCAATGTAAATGACAACAATTACGGTTAAATTCATAACAATCATAAGAATTGGTGAAAGATATGCTAAAATTTTTTGTACTCTTAGATTGGTGTTACATAGATTTACATTGGCATTATCAAATCTTTCTTTTTCAAATTCTTCACGATTATAGGCTTTAACTACTCGGCTTCCTCCGACATCTTCTTGAACAATGGAGTTTACATCATCTAGTTTTTGTTGTACCTTTAAAAATAAAGGTGAAACTTTCCAAATAAAAATAATGATAAAAACTAATTCAATAGGAAGGGTAATTAATAGAATATAACCAAAACTAGGGTAAATTACTAATAAGAAAATAATACCACCGATGAATTGAATAAGGGTTCTAACTAACATTCTTACCGACATTGAGATTAAGTTTTTTATCATATCAATATCATTGGTAATTCTTGTAACTAAAGATCCTGTAGAGAACGCATCAGTTTGTTGGAAAGATAAATCCATTATTTTTTTAAAAGTATCTCTTCTTAAATCATCAGCGAAACCTTGGGATGCTGCCGAAGCAAAAACTGCTGATAGGAATCCACATAAACCACCAACGGCCGTTAAGCCAAGCATTAAGAGACCGGTCGATAAGATTATATTATTTTTACCTTCGCCAAGACCAACATTAACGATTTCTGCCATTAATTTAGGTTGATACAAATCCATAAGTACTTCTCCTACCATAGTTAATGGAGCAAGGAGAGCTAAGAACCAATAAGGTTTTAAATATCTTAGTATTTTCATTTTATTCACCAAATTCTTGACTCATTACATTAATTAATTTTGTCAAAGTCCCTTCTAAAGTTTTTAATTCATCATTATTAAATTTTCCTAAAACTTGAGTTTCAAGTTCTTTGATAATTACTCGCATGTCATCATCATATGCACGACCTTTTTCTGTGAGATACACACGGATTTGTCTAGCATCTTTGGGGTCTTGTTTTCTTATAACAAGTTGTTCTAATTCCATTTTTTGTAAAGTTAAGCTAATAGTTGGCGCTTTTAATCTCGTAAGCTTTACAAGTTCAAGTTGGGTTAGACCATCTTGTCTAATAAGGTTAAAAATGATTGGATGGTAACAATTGCAGAGATTGTTTTCTTCACTTTTTTTGCGGATCTGATTTACAAATAGTTTGTTACAATCACCAATTAGCATTAATACATTCTTTTTATTTTCCATGTTTCCTCCTTAATTAGTTTTAAAACTAATTAATTATACATCTTTTTTAAAATAAATGAAAAAAAAAGGAAAAGATTTTTTTCTTTTCCTTTTCATTATTATTTAATATCGCTTTCAAAAAAATAATTAGATGGTAATTTTACATACTTGTTATTGATATTTTGAATATATAAATTTTCACCAACATAGTATAGTGGAAGACTTAAATTAATACCATCATATTTTTTTACCTTTAAGTCAATAAAGATTGTTTTATAATCACTTGGTAAAGTATCAAGGTTAGCAGAATCATCATAGTAATCAAGAACTTTATAATTATAACCTCTATCTTTATATAAAACATTATAATCAGTAATTTCTTTTAATGTAGGAAGTTTTAAATCACTTCTAACAAATAATTTTGATCTTTCGCCATTAGTTTTTACAAGTTGAAGATATCTGATGTTATCTCCACTATTACTTAAAATTTTATATTCATTTTTATTTAGAACACATGTATCCATAACTTGTGAAAAGCTATTTAGATGCCAGTCTTCTTCAATTGATTTATATTTTTTACCATCACTTAAAATGATATATCCTTCTTTTTCATTGTATTCATACTTATCTGATGTTTTATTACATGCTGTAAATGACAATGAAAAGATGGCGATTAGTACTACAAGTAATGTAGATTTTAGTTTCATAACATTCCTCCTAATTTGTTTTAATAGTCATACGCATATATAACAAATTAGTTGGGCTTTTTTACAATATTATTTTAAAATAATAATTTATCTGATATTTCAGCACCACTTGTTTCAAATTTTTGTAATAAATCTTCGATCGTAAGTTTACTTTTTTCTACACCACTTACATCAACAATGATTTTTCCATCACTTAACATTATTAAGCGATTACCATACTTTAGGGCATCACGCATATTATGGGTTATCATTAGGGTTGTTATTTTTTCATTATTAACAATTTTTTCGGTTAAATCTAGTACTTTCTTAGCCGTTTTAGGATCTAAAGCCGCAGTATGTTCATCTAGTAGTAAAAGTTTAGGTTTGTTTAGCGTTGCCATCACTAAGGTTACCGCCTGACGTTGTCCTCCCGATAATAAACCAACTTTTTGAGATAATCTATTTTCTAGTCCTAAATTTAAAGAGGTCAAAATTTCTTGAAATCTTTTTTCATTTTCAGCGCGGAAGCCCCATCTTAAGGTACTTTTCTTTCCCCTTCTTGAGGCAATCTCTAGATTTTCAATTATTGACATATTAGGAGCTGTACCCATATTAGGATCTTGAAATACACGGCCAAGAAAAGGAGCACGCTTATATTCACTTAGTTTTGTAACATTTACCCCATCAATGATGACTTCACCTTCATCTGGTTCAAATACTCCAGATATCATATTCATTAAAGTACTTTTACCACTTCCATTACCACCGATGATTGTTACAAAATCACCATCATTTATGTGAAGGGAGATGTTGTTAAGAGCAATTTTTTGATTTTCTATGCCTTCTTCTTTATTGAATATTTTGGTTAAATGTTTAATTTCTAACATCATCATTCACCTCTTTCTTTTTTAGTTTGATGGCTCTCTTAATTAATGGTAAAGCAAGGATAACTGTTAGCATAATCGCAACAAGTAAATTTAATAGATGATCAACATTAAGAGTTATGGCGATTGCTTTAATAATGAAGAAGATTATCGCTCCAACTATTATGGAGATTAAAGAAACTTTAAAGCTACGTTTCTTACCAAAAATTAATTCACCTAAAATGATGGAAGCAAGACCTATTACGATGGCGCCTTTACCACTATCAACAATCGCAGTACCTCCATTTTGAGCAAACAAGGCTCCACTTAAAGCAATTAAACCATTACTTAGCATTAAACCGAAGATTATCATTAAATCAGTATTAATGCCTTGTGCACGAGCCATTCTTTGGTTATTTCCGGTTGCTCTTACATTCATTCCAACTTCGGTTCCAAATAGCCAATATACAAGGAAAGCAACAAGTAGTAAGAACACCCCACTAACAACTAAAGTAACAATAATGTTAGCATATTGTTTTTCAATACCTAAGTTTTTAAACATACCTTCTAGTAGATTATAGGTATGGACAAAGATATCATTAGTAATTGGAAGATTAGCTTGTGAAGGAGCAACTTTACTCGCAAATCCTAAGATTACTAAATTAATGGATGATAGAGCTGTCATGGTAATAATACCTGAAAGAATTGCTGGAACCTTTAGTTTAGTATGGATTACCCCAGTTAATAGTCCCCCAAGTAACCCAAAGACAAACGCAAGGATTGTCGCAATATATGGATTTACGCCCCAAAAAATAAGGATTGCGGCTACACATCCACCAAGTGGGAACGTTCCTTCAATGCTTAAGTCAGCAATATCAAGAATACGAAAAGAAATGTATACTCCTATTACTAGTATCCCCCATATAATTCCATCTTTTAATCCCCCTTGGAGAATATTTAAAATATCTGACATCTAAATCATCCTTTCATTTTATTTATTTTATAACAGCCTTATCAAGTAATTCTTGTGGAAGGGTAATTCCAGCCGCATCAGAAGCGGTTTTATTGATTTCTATTTCTGTAGAACTAAAGTATTCTACTGGTGATGTAGCAATAGTGTTTTCACCTTTCATTACGCGAGCAGCCATTTCTCCTGTCATGTGACCTAATGTTGTGTAGTTAACACTACCATAACATAATGTTGCACCACTACTTAAGAAGGCACTTTCACCAGCGATTGTTGGAATTTTATTAAGATTAGCAACATCAATTACTGTCTTAGCGTTTGCAGCTAGCTTGTTATCAGTTGGTAGGTAGATAGCATCAACACCTTTGTTGATTAGAGTTTCTGTTACTGTTTTAAATTCAGTTGCTGATTGAACTGATTGTGAAACAATTTCAAGGCCTAATCCTTTTGCGGCTTCTTGCGCAAGTTTTAATTGCACAAGTGAATTGTTTTCTGATGAAGAGTAGATAAAGCCTAACTTTTTAGCATTTGGATTCATTTCTTTTAAAATAGCAACTTGTTTTGCGACTTGGTTTAAATCAGATGTTCCGGTAATCGAACCACTAGGGTTAGTTGCACTTTCCATAATACCACTAGCTACTGGATCAGTAACGGCTGTAAAGAAGGAAGGTACTTCTACTCCTTTTTTGTTTAATTGAGCAACAACTACTTGAGCAACTGGGGTTGCGATTGCGAAAATTACATCACAGCGATTGATTGCAGTTTCCACAGATTGTGTTATTGTTGATACATCTTCATTACAATTGAAAATATCAATCTTAATATTCTTTCCATCTTCAAACCCTGCATCTTTTAAGCCTTCAATAATACCAGCTCTTGCCATATCAAGAGGAGGCGCAGAAACATATTGAATGATTGCAACATTGATGGTATCACCATCTGCAACTTTTTCTGCAAGGCTCTTTTTCTTTTTACATGAAGCAAGGCCAAAACATAAACAACATACAAAAACAACTACTAATAAATTTTTAACTAATTTTTTCATTTTTCTTTCTCCTTATATTATATATTATATAAATAAAAAATGTTATTACCCCTAAGTAATAACACAAAATTCATATGATATCTTGTAGTTATTACTTACAACAATATTGATGTTGGTAATAACCACATTACTTTCTGCAGCCTAAAAGGCCAAGGGGTTATTTCAACATCCTTGGAAAGTAATAATAATAAAAGTTAGATGTGATCATTATATTTCTTAACATATTGGTGATCTCCTTTCATTATTGATACTAATATTATACGCTCAAAAAATATTTAATGCAACTATTTTATTGTTGAAAACGTTTACAAATGAGTTTTTTTAAAAAAACATATCTTAAAGATATGTTTTAATTTAACAGTCATATTTCTTTATAAAACCAATTCCAATGGGATATGGACCAGTATGGACCCCAATGGTTGCACCAATTTGGCCAAGTTCTATGTCGTCACGTTTTAAATCTTCTTTTACTTTTTGTTGGTATTCTTCGGCTTCCTTCATATCAAAGCCACCACCAACAATGAAACGGTAATTATTTGGGTTTTCGTTTTCATCAACAAAATGTTTTTTTGTTAATGCTAGTAGTTTAATTAAAGATTTTTTTCTTGAAAAGCAAAGACCAGAACTAAAGATTTCTCCTTCTTTTAATACAATGATTGGTTTAATTTTTAAGGTTGCACCTACGATCCCCATTAGTTTCCCTATCCTACCACCATGGCGTAAATAATCTAAGTTACCTACTGTAAAAAAGATACGAGCAGTCTTTTTGATACGATTAACATTTTCAACTATTTCTTCTATTGATAAATTATTATCACGCATTCTGCATGCTTCTTTTACCAAAAGACCTTGTAAGCAAGTATTAACCATTGCATCAATGACTTCAATTTTTCTTTCTGGATAATCCGCCAAGCAAATTTCTTTTGCACTTAGTGCTGAATTATATGAACCACTGAATTTAGTTGTTATACAAATACAAACAATATCTTTATCTTCCTTCAAAGCCTTTGTAAAAGCATTAACATAGTCAATGACTGTTGGAAGTGATGTTTTAGGATATACTCCTGGTTTATATACCATCTGTTGGTAAAAATCTCTTGTGTTTAAATCGACATTTTCTCTTACATAATCAATTCCATTGAATGATACATAAAATGGAACTACCTCAACATTTAATTTTTTTACCTCATCGTGACTTAAATCACATGATCCATCGCTAACTATTTGAATATTATTCATCACAATCCCCTCCATCTGTTTCACTAAACATCTTCAAAACATTAATTAATAATTCGTTAAATCTTTCCATTTTTTCTTTTCCAACGTAATCATACATATAGTCAAAGAGCATTACTCTTTCATTAATTTTTTCACTAACAAATTCATTTCCCTTTTCTGTTAGCACGGCAAGGACTTTACGACGATCATTTGGATCTGGTTTTAATTCAACATAAGCTCTAGAACCAAGAGTATTTAAGATGTTTGTTACTCTTGCTCTAGAGACATTTAGAGTTTCACTAATTTTTGAAGGCATTATCCCCTCTGGATTTCTCGCAAGACATGCAAGTACTGATCCTTCTCCTTCGATAAAATTAATAAATATTTCAAATTTTTTGTGTTTAAATATTTCATTTATGTTTTCTTCTATACTCTCTCTTAAAACATCACGATCCACTAGTTAGGCCTCCTTGTTAATAGTATTAACTATTAACAATATTAATTATACATATTTGTTTATTATTTGTCAATAAAATTGCATTTAGGAGATTGATGTGCTATAATTTATTTATGTAAAGGAGCTGATTAATATGTCACTTTTAGATAATTTTTTAAGATATGTGAAGATTGATACCCAATCATCTGAAGATGTTGCAACAAACCCTACTACCGCTAAACAATTTGATTTAGGAAATCTATTAGTCGATGAACTTCATAAGATGGGGATTGTTGATGCTTTTATTGATGAACATTGTTATGTTTATGCTTACATTCCATCTAATACTGCCTGCCACAAAACTATCGGTTTAATCGCCCATATGGATACCGCTTTAGAAATGCCAGGAAAAAATGTTAATCCACAAGTTATTAAAAAATATAATGGTAATGATATTATTTTAAATAATGAAAAAGATATCATTATGAAAGTTGAAGATTTTCCAAGTTTAAAGGATGTAATTGGACATACAATCATTACAACCGATGGTACAACTCTTCTTGGTGCGGATGATAAAGCGGGAGTTGCTATTATCATGGAAGTTCTTCATTTAATTACTAAAAATCACAAACTACCACATCCAAACATTATTATAACCTTTACTCCTGATGAGGAAGTTGGAATGGGAACTAATAGTTTTAATTATAACTATTATAAAGAACATCATTGTAGTATGGCTTATACCTTAGATGGTGGTGATGTTAATGTCATTAATTATGAAAACTTTAATGCTGCATCAGCAAGTATCGAGATTTTTGGTAAATCCATTCATCCCGGAAGTGCCAAAGGAAAAATGCTTAATAGTATTTTAGTTGCTATGGAATTTCAAAGTATGTTACCTCAAGACTTACTTCCTGAAAAAACGGAAAAGTATGAGGGATTCAATCACTTAAATGATGGTGAAGGTAGTGTTGAACATACTTCTCTTCACTATATAATAAGGAACCATAATATGGAGTTATTTAGAAAACAAATAGCAGATTTTTATCAAATAACCGATGAATTAAATAATAAATATGGTGAAGGTACAATTAAAACAACTATTACTGATAGTTATTATAATATGAAGGACTTAATTTTAGAACATCATGAAATCTTAGATTACGCAGTAAAGGCCTTATCAAATAATGGACTTAACCCTACCTTTGATCCAATTCGTGGGGGAACTGATGGAGCGAGACTTTCTTTTGAAGGAATTTTAACTCCTAATCTAGGTACCGGTGGTGAAAACTATCATGGTAAGTATGAATATGTAAGTTTAAATAATATGGAAAAGATGGTAAATGTAGTTTTAGAGTTATTAAAGATTATTTCCTTTAATGAATAAAAATAAAGAGTAGATATTTTGAAATGGATTCATTTCAAATAAGTAATGTAAAGAATTCTACTGATTTGACTGGCTGTAAAAGATTCTACTGATATCAGTAGAATTCTTTACAGGATACTTAAATTAGTTTATAAACTATTTTCTAACGTTATCTCCTATAGTATTAATAAAAATCACAAAAAATAATTATCTAATAATTCATAGGAGAAGTTAATTAAATTATGAAAAAATGTATAAAAAGGCTTATTAGATTTATCTGTAAACTAAATTATATGTTTTATAAATAAATGGAATCTTAAACAAAACTATAATCAGATTAAGTACTACATAGTAAAAAGCTCTACCCTCATATTAAAGAAGGTAGAGTTTTTTTATCAGTAGAATTTTTTACAGGCTCTTATATGTACTCTATTTTTATAAACTCTTTTTTAACCATCAGTAGAGTTCTTTACAGAGCCTTCAAATACCTACTCTTTTATTATTGTTGTGCTCTTTTCATGATAATTTCTTTACTCTTCATTAGACGAATAATACTGCTTCTTTCATTATCTTCTAGTTTCATGGTAATGAAGTGAATGTTTTCTTCTAAGTTGGGAATAAGGACATACTCAATGGCATTTACACGCCTTCTTGTTTTTTCAATTTCAACAGCAAGCATATCACATGATTTTTCGATTTCTGCAAGTTTTACCATTTTTTCAACTAATGTTGATAATTTTAAAACTGACTCATCAAGTTCACATGGAGTAAAAGCAAAGCCATAAGTTATATCAACTGCATCATTAGTCTTAACTTCAAGACTTGGAACAGTCATATTCATAATGTGTTTAGTGGATGTTTCAATGACAACATCTTGAGAGGGAACCATTAGTGATTCCATTAATCCCGAATAACTCATTTTTAATCTTGCTTGGGCGAATGTATCAGCGATTATCCCAAGTTCATTTTCAATGTACATTCTAAGTTCACGGTTGGTTTTGATTAACATCATGAATTGACGGACCATTTCATCTTGTTTGTCTTTTAGAAGTTTGTGACCACGTTTGGCAGTTGCTAGTTCTCTTTTTAGGCGTGTTAACTCCATTCTTGTGGGATTAACATTAAGACCTGCCATAATTATTCCTCATCTTTAGGTAAATATTTATCAATGTATTCAAGACTAATACGTTTTAATTCTGTTACAGGAAGAATCTTTAATAGTTTCCAACCAAGGTCAAGAGTTTCTTCGATTGTACGATTAGTGTCATTTCCTTGAGAAACATATTCTTCTTCAAAGGCTTCAGCAAACTTTGCATATAGTTTGTCGACATCAGATAATGCTGCATCACCTAATATTACCGCAAGTTCTTTAGCTTCTTTACCTCTTGCATAGGCAGAGAATAATTGGTTCATCGTTTGTGAGTGATCTTCTCTTGTTTTTCCACTACCAATACCTTTATCTTTTAATCTACTAAGAGATGGAAGAACATTAATTGGTGGAATAATTCCTTGATTATATAATTCACGAGAAAGAATAATTTGACCTTCGGTAATGTAGCCTGTTAAGTCAGGGATTGGGTGAGTCTTATCATCTTCTGGCATTGTTAGAATTGGAATTTGGGTGATTGAACCTTTTTTACCACGGATACGACCAGCTCTTTCATATAGGGAAGCAAGGTCAGTATACATGTATCCTGGATAGCCTCTTCTTCCTGGTACTTCCTTACGAGCCGCTGACACTTCTCTTAGAGCCTCAGCATAGTTTGTGATATCAGTCATAATTACAAGGACATGCATACCAAGTTCATATGCTAAGTATTCAGCACAAGTGATAGCCATACGAGGAGTAGCAATACGTTCAATTGCAGGGTCGTTTGCGAGATTCATGAATAATACTGATCTTTCAATAGCACCAGATTTTTTGAAGTCTTCAATAAAGAAGTTAGCTTCTTCAAAAGTAATACCGATAGCCGCAAATACAACCGCGAATTGATCAGATGTTCCTCTTACTCTTGCTTGTCTTGCGATTTGAACCGCAAGTTTAGCATGTGGTAAGCCTGAGCCTGAGAAGATTGGTAGTTTTTGACCTCTAACAAGGGTATTTAATCCATCGATTGCACTAACACCAGTTTGAATGAATTCTGATGGGTAATCACGAGCAACCGGATTTAATGGAGTACCATTAATATCTAAAGTTTTAGTTGGGATTAATTCTTCCCCACCATCGATAGGACGACCCATACCATCAAATACACGACCAATGATTTCAGGAGAAACTTTTAGTTCAACGCCATGTCCTAGAAACATTGCTTTCGCTGTACTGATTTTTAAGCCTTGAGAACTATTATATAATTGAACTAAAGCTTTATCTTCATTTATTTCAAGAACTTTACCATAACGGATTTCGCCATTTTCTTGACGGATTTGTACAAGTTCATCATATTTTACACCTTCAACATGATCAACTAACATTAAGGGGCCAACTACTTCTTTTATTGTCTTATACTCTTTAGGCATTAGTCATTAGCTCCTTTCATTATGGTTTCAAATTCATTATCTATTTCTTTATAGATGTTTTCAATTTGTTCATTAAATTCATTTTCAGGGATGTATTTCATACGACCAATTAATGATAGAACATTCATTTTAGTAATTTGTTGATAAGATACATTATTCTTTAAAGCAACTAAACCAGCATTATACCATTTTAGGATAGCTTTTAACATACCAAATTGTTTATTTAAAGAAGTATAAGTATCAACTTCATGGAAGGCTATTTGGTGAAGATAGTCTTCACGGATACTTCTTGCGACATCAAGTTTTAAACGGTCAACATATTCCAATGAGTCAACACCAACAAGACGAACAATTTCATCTAGTTTAGCTTCTTCTTGTAATAGTTGCATAGCTTTAGCTACTTGTTTACCCCATTCTGGGTCAAGTTCACGATTGAAGTATTCATTTAAATCATATAGCGAATAACTCTTTAACCAGTCAATAGCTGGGAAGTGACGACGATATGCAAGGCTTGCACTTAATCCCCAGAATACTTTTACGATACGAAGGGTTGCTTGAGATACTGGTTCAGAAGTATCTCCTCCTGGAGGCGATACCGCACCAATGGCAGTAATTGAACCTTCTGAGTTATCACTACCTAAACATTCAACTAAGCCCGCACGTTCATAGAACTCAGCAAGTCTTGAAGCAAGGTATGCAGGATAGCCTTCTTCACCTGGCATTTCTTCTAGACGACCAGACATTTCACGTAGAGCTTCAGCCCATCTTGATGTTGAGTCAGCCATAATAGCTACGTTATATCCCATATCACGATAGTATTCAGCGATGGTAATACCCGTATAAATTGAAGCTTCACGAGCTGCAACTGGCATGTTAGATGTATTAGCAATAAGAACGGTTCTTTTCATCAAGCTTTCGCCGGTTTTTGGATCTTTTAAAGAAGGGAATTCTTGTAGAACATCAGTCATTTCATTTCCACGTTCACCACATCCGATATAAACGATGATATCGGCATTAGCCCATTTTGCGAGTTGGTGTTGAACTACTGTTTTACCACTTCCAAAAGGACCAGGGATTGCGGCTACACCACCACGAGCAACAGGGAAGAAAGTATCGATAACTCTTTGACCTGTAATAAGAGGTGCATTTGGAGCAATTTTCTTTTTATAAGGACGGCCTTTTCGTACTGGCCAGTTTTGAATCATTGTAACTGAAACAATACTACCATCTTCTTTTTTTATTTTAGCAATTTCATCAGTTACTTTTGCATTTCCATTATGTATCCAAGTGATTGTTCCTTTAATTCCATACGGAACCATTATTTTATGAAGTACTACACTTGTTTCTTGGACTGTACCTAAAGTATCACCAGCAGATACAACATCACCAACATGTTTAATGGATTTAAACTCCCATACACGCTCACGATTTAATTTTGGTACATCAACACCAAGAGGAATACGATCACCATATTCATCAAAGATTACGTTTAATGGACGTTGAATTCCATCATAGATACCTTCAATTAAGCCGGGGCCAAGTTCAACAGATAGTGGTTGGTTAGTAAAATATACTGGTTCACCAGGACCAAGTCCAGCAGTTTCTTCATATACTTGGATAGAAGCTACATCACCTCTTAATTCGATGATTTCACCAATTAATTTTTTATTACTTACACGTACAACGTCATACATTTGAACATCTTTCATGCCTTTTGCGACAATAAGAGGTCCAGCTACTTTTGATATCACGCCGACTTGTTTATCTTCTAATTGTGTCATTCTTCTAACCTCTTTCTAAAAAATATTAATGCCAATAGCTTTTTCAACATTATCTTTGATTTTCTTCATGCCAACACCGCTATTAACATTATCTAGAGGAAGTGGCAAAATAATAGGATAAGTATTTTGACGATACTTTTCAAGCGTATCAGGAATGTTTTCATAGACTTTTTCGGTTACAAATATAATTTTACATCCTTCTTTGTATAATTTGAAAATCATCTTATCGATTTGTGAGTAATCACTAGAGAAGTATGTTGTAAATCCTACAGAATTATAAATAGTAATTGATTCATCAGTGCCGATTGCACCTACACTTACTTTATCCATTATTTTCTCCTTTCTAGATTAGATTTTTTATATCTACTTTCTTTAAAGAATAAAGAATTCGAATATTTTGAGCTTCTGCTTCTTTTAGTAAATAATAGTAGATCATTGGTCCAATGTTAAATGGATCATTCTTATGTTCACTCATTATTTCTAAAGTTAAACGTTCAAATTCAATTTGACATTCATCAACTGATGAAATCTTTTGAAGTAGTTTACTTATTTTTTCATTATAATATGGTTCTAATGCTTTAATTTGAAGGTTTTTATCTTTTGAATAAATACTTTCAAATACTTCGATTTTGATTGTTCCATGACTTAAGAACATTTGACGATATTCATCAAAACTCCAATTTAAGTTTTGAGCACGATACATTGACATTACATTTGTTAAATCAATTTTTGTTGTTAAGTATTGTTTAAGAATATTATTTGAAGTTGTTTTTAAAGCATATTCATATATTGTATTATCAATGTTTGCACTTAATAATTTGGCAGAATCAATTGTTTCAACTACCTTATTAAGTTTTTCAATTAATTTTTTGATGGTTTTACTTACATTTTTAAAGTTATTATCAAGAATTGCTTCACTTAAGTTATCACTATTCATGCTTCCACTATTTGTAAGTAAGTCTTTTTTGTCTATGTTATACTTTTTAATCTTATATAAGATTTTTATATTTTGAGCATCATTAACTAAATAAAATAAATCTGTATCTTCTTTTTTAGGAGTTATTGAATTAATCAAATCTTTAGTTTTTTGATGTTCGTTATTTATTAGTTCTTCAATTGTTTCTCCTGATTCACCATAGTTCATCGCTAGAAGAACTTTTACAAATTCATTTTTTTCATATTTATTAAGTACAAATAACTTATTACGATCTAATACCTTTTCTTCTAAGGCTTTGATTGTTCCATTCGCATAAGGATAATTCATAATTATTCCTCACTTTTAAAAAGCATTTCAGCAATCGTTGTTTCTAGTTCTTCACTTAAGTTATTTAATATTACTTCATATGAATTGTCAATGTCAAAATATTCACAAGCAATAATGAATCCCCCAACAATATCTACTGAGTCATTACTTAAGGTAATCATAACATTATTTAGGTTTAATTCTTTTGTTAGGATGTCAAGGTTTGAATCATGATTTGTTGAAAATAAAGTTTGATATTTTGTATAATCATTTTTATTTACCTTTATTGTGACATCATTATTGATTTGTGCTTTTTGAAGATGTGAAACTACATAGTTGTTTAATTCTTCATCTGTCATGTTAGTTAACTTTTCTAAAGCTTTTTCAAATGTTTCTTTTATGATTCTTTTTTGGTTAGCTAAAACTTGTTGTTTTACAACTTGATCAAATTCAGCATTCTTGGTTTTAATAAGATCAGCATTTTTAGCTTTTGCTTCTTCTAACATTTGATTAATCTTTTCTTCAGTTTCTTTTAAGGTTTGATCTATAAGCATTTGTGCTTTTTGATTACCATTTTCTTTTATTTCGGAAGCTTCTTGCATTGCTTTTTCAATTATCTTATTATACACTGATATCCTCTCATCATCTAATTCTTCATCTACTTCTTCTAAAGTATTTTCACTATGGTGTGCTTCTACTTTTTCTAAAGTACCTTCATTAGATGTTTCTTCTTCTATATTATTGTTAGTAGTTTTTAGTTGTTTTTTCTTATTTAAAACTACTGATTTGTTTTGTAAATAATTAAATTCTCGACAAAGCCCAATACTAAATAAAACAGTTAATGAAATAATTATGGGGATTGCCACAAAGATAATAATTAAGATTTGCATAATCTCCCACCTTTATAATTATTATATTTAATAACTATTTTAGAGAGAAAATTAACATAATACTTACGATTAATGATAAGATGGCATAAGTTTCAATTAAAACTGCCATTGTAATACCTTTACCTGAAGCATCTGGTTGTTTAGCAGTCATCATAATACCTGCTGTTGCGACACGGCCTTGGAAGATGGCTGAAATTAAACCATTAATAGCGATTGGTAGGAATACTGCGAAGTATGCCCAACCAGTTTGTAATGACATTGTGAATGCACCTTCAGCACCACCTAAGATACCAGCGTTAATCATAAATAGGAAAGTAGTTAAGAATCCATAAAGGCCTTGTGTACCAGGTAGGATTTGAAGTACTAATAATTTACCGAATAATTCAGGTTTTTCTGCAGTAACACCTGCTGCAGCTTTACCACAAGTTTGAACACCTAATATTGAACCAATACCAGGTAAAATAGTTGCTAAAGCAGCTCCGATAAGAGCAATAATAGTTCCAGTTGTCATAATTTAAATCTCCTTTTATTTTATCTTATATTTTTAATTTCTTTGACATACTTAGTTTTGATTGATAGTGGTTTATAATCAATACCACCACCGATATAGAATTTACCGAAAAATTCAATGTATTGTAAACGAGCATCATGAACATATGCTGATAGAAGGCCTAGTACCACATTGAAGAGGTGACCTACAATAAATATTATCGCTGCAAAGAATGCACCAATAATTGAACCTCCGACCATTTGAGCTAGGGTATTCATAACGACAGCTACGGCTGCACTTGACATTGCGAGGGCCATAATACGTGAATATGATAAGACATCACCTAAATATGATGTAGCATCATATAAGCCTAGTAGTCCAAATGCGGCTTTTCCGAATATTGATTTGTGATGAGCTCCCGCAAATAGTAATATTAGTACTACCCCAAGACCTACACATACAATTCCGACAATTTTATTTACAAAGAATAAACCAATACCAAGTAGGATTAAAATCCAACTGATATTTTTGGAAAGTAATTCAATATAATCTTTTTCTTTAATACAAATAACTGATTTAATAACAAGACCTGTTATTAAATGTAGAGCACCAACGGCTACTGATACAATTAACATTAGGATAGGATTATCCATTGGATTGAACCAATACCATACAAATTTCCAACCAAAGTCAACACTTGGATTAAATCCAAAGTAACTTCCAAACATAATTCCCCAAAAGATTGTTGGAACCCCTGAGTACATAATAATATTTGCGAGTTTTCTTGTTCCACCCTTTGGTTTGGCAATTTTCTTGAACAATAACGCTCCAAGAATCATGATTAAGCCATATCCGGCATCTCCCATCATCATTCCAAATAAAAACCAATACCATATTGACATTACCGGGTTAGGATCAACATCATGAATACTTGGTTTTGAAAACATATCAGTAATGGTTTCAAATTGTGATACAAACTGATTGTTTTTAGTGTATGTTGGAACATGATCATCTTCTGTTGGATCACTTAACTCAATGTCATAGATTTTAGTGGCTTTCTTTACCGCTTTTTCTAATTCGGTTGTTAAATCACTACGAACCCAACCTTCTATTATTTTAGTTTCTTTGGTAATTTCACAACTTACATTATTGATTTGTTCTTGAGTTAAGATTTGATCGCTAAGCATTCTTAGTTCATCACTACGATTTGCTAGTTCTTTTATTGTTTGTTGATTATTATTAATTGTTTCTTTACGTAAATCTATTTCTTTTTGAATTTCTTCAAGATAACTTCCAATGGTAGTAGTTAATCTTGGAAGTGTACATTCATTGAATTCATACTTTTTTAGAAGAAGTTGTAATTCATCTTCATCAAGAAAATAACAAGGAGCCATAACTGCATATCCATGTTGGTTTTTTCCATATACTTGATATACAAACTCTTCTTCTAGCATTTCTTTTTGAAAACTTTCAAGATATCGTGGAGGAATATATCCTATATGCATTCTTGTATATTTGGTATCTTTGACATCTACTGGTAAATCTGTCAAATCTTTCCATGCAACTAATGTATTATATATTTCTTCATTTTCTTTTACAACATGTTCTAATTCTTCATTTTCAATTACTAGATTTTCGATTTGTTTTAATAATTCAAGTGATTCACTTGATACACTTTTAAATTCATCATATTCTGCAACTTGATAATCACCAAACAATGGCTTTTTTGGTTCATATTTTTTTACTAAACTAATTGTTTTTTGTACCCTTTGTTGTAATGATTCATTAAATTCAAGTGACGGACTTGCATCCCCACCTTCTTTATTAATAATCATAATTACTTCAAATCGTTGTAATGATTTAATTACGGCATCATAGTCTTCTTTCAATACAACTATTTGGGCTTTTTTCATAGGTACTATCACGAATTAATCACCTTCCCCACAATGAAGTCAACTACCTCATTTAGGTGGATAGCTGCAAGTTTTTCATAGCTTTCATTAATTGTTTCGGCTTCTTTCTTTTTGTCTAAAGATAATTGATTGATTTTCTGTAAGTTTTCTTCATTTAATCTTTCGATTTCAATTTTGGAAGCATCATTCATTTCTTTAACCTTTTGTTTTAAGTTTTGTTCAACTTCTGAAAGTTTTGATTGAACATCTAGTTCTGCTTGATGTTTGATTTCGGCTGCTTGCATTTCAGTTTCCTTAATTCTTTCAATAATTGACATATCCTTTTCACCACCTTTTTAATAAATGTATTATACCATTTTTTACTTTTTTTTGCAATGAAAGTGGAAAAGATATGAACAATTCAAGATTAAATGTATAGTTAAAAAATTGTTAAATCTTATCATTAAAAAAAAGAAAGTGTATTTTTTACACTTTTTTTATCGTTTTACTTATTGATTATTTCCTCATCTAACATATCAAGTATTGCTTTATCAGCAGGTAAAAAGTCAAGAGTTTTAAGTTCATCAAGGCTTACAAACCTTTGTTCGAGATGAACTATTTTCTTAGGCGTACCCTTTATTATTTTACTTAAGTATACTTTCATATTAAGAATAAAAGTATGATATTCATAATGAATTGTTGTTAAATATTTGGTTACTTCAATCTCACAATCTAGTTCTTCTTTGATTTCTCTTTTAATTGTTTGTTCATCTGTTTCCCCTTTTTCAATCTTTCCCCCAGGGAATTCCCATTTATTTGCACATTCGCCAACTCCACCACGTTTGGCACAGAAGATTAGATTATCTTTTATAATTATAGCCGCAACCACATTTTTTGTTATTTTATCTGTCATTATTTTTCCTACTTTTTACTATTTTTGATTTTATTTATACATCTTATTCCAAAGAATGTCACAAGGAATATTAATAATAAAATAAATCCAAACAAGAAAATTTCAAATAATATTTTTTGCTTTTCAGTTAGTTGGATTGCTGAAAGGACCGCAATAATTAGGATAAGTACAAATATTAATAAACGTTCTAGGATTGACATTGAACTAAGTAAACCACGTTGAGAAATTACATCTCCAAGAATTGATGATTTTTCACGATATTTTACACGTGTAATAATATTGTAAAGCCATAGTCCAATTCCTACTCCCATTATCAAAAGACCAATAGATGATAAAATTTGACCAGTAGTAAATTTTATTTGAAGACCTAAAAGAACTAAAATTAATCCCCCGATAATTATTAGATGATATATTAATTGTAAAGTTACATACTTTAAAGCATAGGTTTTTTTCTCAATTGGATCATACAAATCACGATATGGATAACTAGATTTTGTTATTATTAATAAAGTTACGCCCATAATTAAAGAGACTAAAAAGATGGCAACTGAACATACAACAAAGATCCAAAAGATATTAGCATATGCTTCATTTAATCCCATCATAATGGTAGCTGACCATATAAGCATAAAAAAGATTGATGTACAAATAAAGATTAATCCTATTTGATGATATTTACGACTTAATATTTCTTTAATTGATTGATTGTTATTCATATTTATTCCCCTTTTTCTTTTATAATATTATATCACATGTTATAAATAATTTATAAAAAAAGGCTTACCTGTTGATAAGCCTAGTATAAATTGTCGATATAATCAATTAATAAATCTCTTAAGATTTTATTTGTATCCTCATAATCAACACCGGTAAACTCAGTGTAGTATGGACCAGTAAAGACATAGTCGATGACCGCAATCTTATATGTTTTTTGACTATCGATATTTAATGAATTAAATTCTTCATTAAAATATAAGTAATCACCATTAGTTTGATAAAGTGATTTTATGGCACTACCTTTTAAATAAGTTACATAAACACGATTATTAAATGGGAACACTTCAAATACGCTGGCGACAGTGATTTCTCCATAGCTAATGGATGCACGTACTCCACCTGTATTCATAATGGAAATATCAGCATTAAATTCATCTTTCATCGCTGCAGTTGCATACATTCCAAGCGTAGAGCGATTTAAGTATTCAGTTGTAGTACCAAGTACACGATTACTTTCATTTATGGTATCTTGATATTTTTCCATTAGTTTTGCGAGTTTGGTATCCTTGTTGTAGTTACTAGGATAATAACGATTCATAATTGTGTTAGTTAAATCACTACCTTCAAATTTTAAATTTAATGTTGAGGCAGATTGGTTTTTATCTCTATTTTCTACTACCGCAATATTAACACCATCACTTCTTCTTAAGGTATCATATTCATTAGAGTGGGTATGACCACAAAGTATGGCATCTATTCTTTCATCATTTTGAAGTTTAGCAAGATCTTGATTTAATTCCGCATCATAATCATGAATTGATACAATAACACTATCACATTTTTTATCATTTCTTAATTCTTTAGCAAGATCTTTTACAATTTGTAGTGGGTAAACAAAATCATAATCTTTAACATTTTGTGATAAAATACTTGATTCTAGATTATGACCAATTAAACCTATGATACCAACTTTTTTACCATTGTTTTCTACAATTGTATATGGATCTAGCCAACTTAAAAGTTTATTAGTTTTCTTGTCATAGATGTTAGCACAAACAAATGGGAAGTTTGCTTCGCCATTAGCAAGGTTTCCATCTTTGTATTCAGCTATTTTTTCAATACCCCAGTCAAACTCATGATTTCCGATGATAAATGCATCAAATTTCATTTCATTTAAAGCATCCAGAATTGGTTTTCCATATAGTATACTTGAAACATAGCTTCCTTGGAACATATCGCCATTAGCAATCTTGATATATTCACCATCTTTTCCCTCGATGCTATTAATTAAAGTACTTACTCTTTCAACCCCTGGGAAGTTACCATCAACAAAAGCTCCATGAGTATCATTAATCATAAAGATATTAACTTGTGAGTTTTCAAGACCTACTCTTATTGTTACTTCATTACTTAAACTACTTTCAGTTAGATCAGAACTTGTATTATCAATCGAAGTTACTCTTACTTTATAAGTTCCACTTGTATAATTTTCAAAGGAATATTCCGTTTCACCTGCACCTAATGTTGTTACAAGAATTTCATTAACATAAACATTATATCCTGTAGCATTATCTACTTTATCCCAGTATACTACTTGGTTACTAACATTGATGGTTGGAGGAAGTAATTTATCAAAATTTACGACTACTTCATTTTCAAGGCCAATACATTGTAAGGTCCATATTGAATCAGCATTGTAATAACGATAAATTATGCCTTTTAGTGTTACTTCTTTATGATTAAGTTTTAAGAAGATATTTCGTTCTGAGTCATCAATGGTATTATTAAAATTCAAAGAGTAATGATGAATTTGAACTAGGTGGTTTCCTTCTTCATCATTTAGGTAGAAATTGTACTTACTTGAACCTACTTCAACTATTCCAGTAATTGAAACTACATTACCGAAAAAAGGAGCGTACATGCAACTAACTTCATCGTAGCCCATTAACTGATTTTTAGTGATGGTTACAACTTCTTTAGGAGTCACAACACTTTCGGTATATGGTTCAATTTTAATGTTATCACTTTTTATTTGACGTGTATATTCAGGATAATTATATGATCCACGATATATAAATCCATAACCTGTAATTTTGACAGTTGTATTATAGTATGTCGCATAGTCAATTTGGGAACGTACATAGATAGCACCAGTTTCATCGGCTACATGAAAGTATCCAGTAGAATCTATTCCGATTACTTTTCCTACGATAGTGATTTTAGTATCATTATAAGGATTTTCATCTATTGCTTCCTTTGCTTCAGCAATAGTCATTGTGGTTATTTCTTTGATATATTCAACACTGTTACTAGCATCACTTTCGGTATATTTTTTATTACTACTTGTGGCTTTAACAAAGATGGTATAAGTACCTTCTTTTTTAAGTTTTAACTCATAGTTAATTTCTTTAGTAGTATCATAACGAATGTTATTGATGTAAATATCGTAAGCTTCCGCGTTTTCAATTTGTTCCCATGAAAGTTTTTTATCTTCAATTGTAAGAACTGGCGTTTTTAATTTTTCGGTATCATCTTCAAAATAAACGAGAACGATACTATTACTATATTCACTTTCTAGTTTTTCTTCTTTATTGATAGCTTTTACTTTTACATCATATCTGGTATGGTTTAATGTTTTTAAGTCAAAGAAAAGCTTATCCACTTCTATTTCTTCATCGTTAACGTTAATAATATAACTTGTTGCATTAGTAATTTTATTCCATCTAACAACATAGTTTTCTTCAAAAATAATTGGAGCATCTAGTTTTTGGGTTGCAAGACAGCTACAAAGAGTTATAAATGATAGGAATAAAATAATTAGTTTTAAAAATGTTTTTTTCATGGTGTTATCTCCTATATAATTAGCATAACATATTAATGTCTTTAATAAATCACATCAAATTATATCATATTTTTTAAAAAATGACAAAGAAAAGGTATGAATATCATATGTATTCATACCTTTTGGTTTATTGGTTGGAAACAACAGCGAAAAATTCTAAGTTTTCATCACTATTATTAATTAAGGTATGAGAACTACCTTTCTTACAATAGTGACAAATATTAGGTCCTACTTCTTCTTGCTTACCATCGATGATCGCAACACCATGTCCTGATATTATATAAATAATTTCTGAATTATTCTCATGAGTATGTAGTCCAATTGATGCTCCTGGAATAAGGGTACCACGCATTATTTTGTTTAACTCATCATCATACATTTTTACTCTTAGTTCTTTTTCACCATTTTTAAAATTAGGTAAAACAGTAGTTTCTAATTTTTCATAATCAAGTTTCATTTTATGACTCCTTATATACGTATTGTACAAGGGTTACAGTTACTTCCGTTACTGAAGCATTGTAACTTCCTCTTTTTACTTTGAATGTTAGTTTATCACCAATTTTTAAATCTAGACTATTTAAAAATTCATTTACTTCATCAGCGTTACTAAAGTTCTTTAGGGTTACTTCTTGTTTTGTTAAGTCTTGATAATGAACATCAATTTCTACTAAGATATCTTCTTTCTTTAAAAGATTGTTAGCACTACCATTTGGATCAACGTAACTTACACAAACAACTTTAACGGTTGAGCCAAAGAATCCACCTGTACGGTAATAGTAATCAGAGAAAGTTACTCCAAGATTAGTAACTCCTGATACATAACCATTCTTAATTAAGTCTGTTACAATTGTTCTAACTGTATTTGATGGTATCGCAAAACCTAGACCTTCAACACCGGTTGCAGAGTACTTCGCACTGACAATTCCGATTAATTGACCTTGATTGTTGAATAATCCACCACCTGAGTTACCTGAATTGATGGCCGCATCAGTTTGAATTAAGGTATGAACACTACCATCACTCATTTTGATGTTTCTACTTGTTGCTGAAATAATACCTGTGGTTACAGTTCCGCCTAAAGTACCTAGTGGGTTACCAATAGCGATAGCATCACTACCGATTTTTAGTGTTGAGGAATCTTCAATTAGAGTAACCTCAGGAAGATCAGTTTTTTCAATAGCGATAACCGCAAGATCTGTCATTGGGTCACCCCCAACTAAACTTGCATCAAAGAGCGTGCCTGTGCTTGTGATTACTTCATAGTTTTTATATCCTTCAACAACATGGCAACAAGTAACAATAAATGTATAATTTTCACTATGGCCAATTACAACTCCACTACCACTGCTTGTACTTGTGGTTGAGGTTGCATTAATTACAACAACTGATTGGTAAGCAATTTCTACAGCTTCTTCTATGCTGTTTACTCTTGAGGTATTATCACCAATCTTTAATTCAACTACTTCTCCATTTAAACTTTCAATCTTTGATGGGGTATTACTTGAATTAACTTTACAACCAACCAGTGAAAATACAAGAATGAACATTATAAATAGTAAGTATATTTTTTTAATTTGTTTTTTCATTTTATCCCCTTCTTTTTAAAGTTATTACATTAATAGTATATAACGATTACTTTAAACAAACCTTAAAATTTTATTATTTTACTTCTTTTCCAATTTTAAATGCCTCACCAACTACTTCACCAAGAGTATAGTATCTATTATTTACTGGATCATAAGTAATTGGGCATAATTTACGTGGATCAATATGACCTCTTTCATCTAATATTTTTTCATCTACTGAAATGTTAACTATTTCTCCAGTTAAAATTCCTGTTTCTTCATTAAATGATTTAACCAAGCATTCAAGTGTCATTGGGTATTCTGTGATGACTGGAGCGTTAACAAATTCACTTTTCACAGTGTGAAGTCCAGCAACCTCAAGTTTGTTAGGAACTTTATTTCCTGATACAATTCCTACATAGTCAGATACTTTTACATTTTCCTTATTAGCGATACTTACTGTAAAAGCTTTAGTATGTAAAAGATTTTTTACAGTTTTGTGTTCAATGCTTAAAGCTATGGATATTTCATTGGAATCAGAGATACCTCCCCACGCGGCATTCATGGCATCAGGAGTACCTACTTCATCATATGTGCCAATAATTAAAACTGGCATTGGATATAAGTATGTTTTTGGACCTAAATTTTTTCTCATGTTTATTTTTCCTTTCTTCCTAAATATTTATCTAGTTCATCATTCATGTTATCTGGGATTCCTTCTTCCACAGGAAAACTGATTGAATTAATTAAGCGATTTGAAAATTTAATAATAAAATTACATGAATTATAATAATTTTCTTCTGATAGATGGTCTAAAACATCATCTCTTGAATGGATGGTTGCTCCTCCTCTTGGGGCTGCACGAGCAAAACTTACAGCAGGAACATCCCTATCAGCAAACGATGTTGAATCAGATGAGTATACGCCTTGACTGGTAACAAGGGGAAAACCTAGTTCTTTTGAAGTGTATTGTAAGTAATTAACAAAAGACATTTGCGTTGTTGCACAAGCAATGTCGTAACCTAAAGTTGCACCAAGCATATCAATATTAATACATAATTTGTAACTTGAAAGTTCATCTTCATGACTTGATGCATAAGCTTTTGAGCCAAGAAGACCCATTTCCTCAGAACCACACCAAATGAACTTTAGAGTTCTTGCTGGTTTATTCTTTAGATAATACTCTAATATTTGTAATAAAGCAACTGCACCAGTTGCATTGTCATATGCACCTTTAGAGAAACTTACAGAATCATAATGTGCAGTAAAAGCAATAACTTCATCTGGTTTAGTTGTACCCTGAATGGTTGCGACAACATTATGTGATGGATTTTTCTTTTCTGTTTGTTTTAAAACAAAGCTTGCCTTTTTAGGTTTTTGTTTTAAGACCTTTTCTGCATCTTTCATTCTAATACAAACAGCAGGAATTTTACCATTTTCATAGTGGCGTACACGATACATATAAGGATCTAAATCAACATCTTTATTGTTTTTATAAACATCACCACAACAAAGGACTAACCCTTTTGCTTTCTTTTTGACTAATTCTTTATAAAGTTTGTAGTTTACAAGTTTTGAATGAATTAAACATATTTTATTTTCAACATCTTGAATTTTAGCATCCTCTAAAGAAGTGATATAAATAAAATCACCAGTTATTCCTTCATCGGAGGTTGATGATGACATACCAACACCAACACATTCTACCTCAAAATCAGGATCTAAGAATTTTAGGTTGGCTTTTTCTATTTCATATCCATCTACGTCAAATTCTTCTAACTCTGTGGTTACCCCTAGTTTTTCACATTCTTCTTGAATTAAGTGGGCAGCTGTAAGTTCTTCCTTGGAACCACCCGTTCTTACAAAATATAATTTTTTTAGAAAATTAAAACTCTTATACATAACATTCCTCCCTTTATTGTTATTATAGCACAATTTGAATTTTTTAGCCAAATAATACTTTTTTTCTTAAAAGTGTGCTAAAATAATAGTGGAGGTATAATTTATGAATAAAAAACTATATCCTGAAGATTACTTAGAACCAGAATGTCCATTATGTATGAATGAAGATAGTAAAGAAAAAATTCCTGTTAATCGTATAATTAATAAATATGATGAATTTATTAACCGAGATAATAAGGCTGCAGCATTAAATCTTTTAAAGTATTGGTATAATGAAGCTAGATTTCTTAAAGATTATCAAGGAATGCTTGTAATTCTTAATGAATTAATGGGATATTACCGAATTAATGGAGAGTTAGAACTTGCGTTAGCAAAAGCGACTGAAGCGAAAGCCTTAGTTGATAAACTATATTGTGAAAAAGATTCCCTTAGTTTTGCGACCACATACTTAAATATTGCGACGGTCTATAAAGCTGCAAGTAAAAGTGATGAAGCTATTCCTTTATATGAAATAACCAAAAAAATATATGAAGAAATTCTTAATCAAAATGATTCAAGACTTGCGGGATTATATAATAACATGGGGTTAGCCCTTGTTGATCAAAAAAGATATGATGAGGCTACTACCTTATATAATAAAGCAATCTTAATAAATGATGCTACGAACAACCAACTTGATAGTGCCATTACCATCTTAAACATAGCAACAATGATTGAAAAAAAAGATGGACTAGAAAATGGGGAAAAATACATTATTGAACTACTTGAAAAAGCTATGCAAATTCTTGATTCAAAAAAAGAAACAAACGATGGTTACTATGCTTTCGTTTGTAGTAAGTGTTCAAGTGTATATTCTTACTATGGTTATTTTTTATATGCCAATGAACTAACTGAAAGGGCAAAACGTATTTATGAAAGGTCTTGAATTATCAAAAGCTTACTATGAAGCCTTTGGAAAACAAATGATTCATGATAAATTTCCCGAATTAGAAAAGGAAATTGCTATCGGGTTAGTCGGATCTGGATCAGAATGCTATGGCTATGATGATGAAATATCCAAAGATCATGATTTTGAACCTGGATTTTGTATGTTTGTTCCCCCCTATTTTGATGAAAAAACCATCTTTAAATTAGAAAGAGCATATGCCTCACTCCCTAATGAATATTTAGGTTATAAAAGAAGAAAACTTACTCCTATTGATGAAATGAAATATGGAGTAATTAGAATAGATGAATTTTATAAAAATAAAATTGGGTATCCATTTGGTTTTGAAACCTTAACTGATTGGTTGAAAGTTGAAGAATTCTACATTCTTGAAGCAACTAATGGTGAAGTATTTAAAGATGATCTTGGAGTATTTAGTATTGTAAGAAATAACCTAAAAAATATTCCTCAAGATGTTATCCTAAAAAAACTTGCGGGAAACTTATTTTTAATGCATCAATCAGGAATGTATAATTTTACAAGAATGATTCAAAGAAATGATTTAAGTGGTGCACAAGTATCTTTATTTGAATTTGTAAAACATGCTATAAACTGTATTTATCTTTTAAATAATACACTTATGCCATATTATAAATGGATGTTTAAAGGACTTGATAACTTAACATTATTAAGTGACTTAAAAGATGACTTATCCTTTTTAATTCTAAACAATAATGATAAAGAAACCATCATTAAAAAACAAGAATTAATCTCATTAATATCAGAAAGAATAATCAGTGAATTAATTGATAAAAATTACACCAAAGAAAAATGTAATAATCTAGATACTCATTCATATTCTGTTAATAATCAAATCAAAGATCCTGAACTAAGAAATCTTAATATCTTACAAGGCGTTTAAAAAAAGGTAGTTTAAGCTACCTTTTCTTTTTTATTCAGTTATTGTTAAAGTAATGTAAATAAAGACTCTTCTATTTAATCGATAATTTAATGTGATTTCTACAGTTCCTGGTCTATTTGAATACATAAAGCCAAAACCAACTATAGCTGCTCCAATGTTATCATTATCTTCTATACTATAGTCATAGTAAGCTAGATATGGGAATGGACTATTACTAAAATCTAATTCTAAGGTGTATCTTCCATTTTCTTGTGCATAAGAATATGACATTTCACAAGATATAAAGATTGGATCAGTTTCTGTTTCTTTCTTGATGGTAAAGGTTTTTAAATATACTCTTGATGGATCATCTTTATTTACTGCGTAGATGGTAACATCAGTATCAGCATTTACGTTCAATGCAAGTACTGTACCATAAGCAGTTACTTTAGCAACATTTTCATTACTTGAATACCAGTCATATTCTAATCTTGACATTGGTTCTTCTAAAACATTTTCAACCATTAAATAGAGATGTCTTGTAAAGCCTTCAGTTATTGTATTACCTCTAAAGCTTCCTCCATTTAAGGTTACTTCGCTTCCTGCGATGAAACCTAAGTCGTTAGCTGGGTCCGCAACCAAGGTTCCACCAATATTTAGTTCTTGATTTACAAGTCTTTTTAAAGCAAAACTAATATTTACATTATTATTATTTTTGGTATACCCAATATAGTAAGTTCCAGGATCTAAAATACTGGTAAATACTGGACCGCTATGATCTATAGTAATACATTCACTTAGTTTGGTTGTTAATACATAACTAACTACACCAATGTCTAGTCCTCCTTCTCGTTCTTTACTTATAATATAAATAGGAATATTATTTGTAATAGTTCCACTTGTCACAATGTCTAATTGAATTTTAGAACGATGGCTAATAGTTACTTCTTTAAATGTACTTTGGGCAGTTCTATTTGATAATATTTCATCAAAGCATACACTAGCAAGACTATTTAGATAATCGGTTTGATAATCATCTATTTCTTCAACTTCAAATGTTATTGAATTATAAGTATCATATGGAAGTTCAATAGTTATATTGCATCTAGTATTATCTGTATTAAAAAATACATACATTTGATTTTCGTTAGTTTCAGTTTTTGCGAGAGAATTTCCGCCTAAACGAGTCATTAAGTTAGTTCTATCATAGCCATTATATACTTTAATGCAACCTTCTGGATATACTATATTATTACCCGCATTAAAAGTAAATTTATATACTGAATTACTTCTAGTTACTATTAATTCAAAGTAACCATGATATAAATCATTTGTAGTCTTATGTAACGCACTCTTAATATCATTTGAGCCCATAGTTAAGGTGGTATCATTAGTATTCCATCTTAATGTAAGATTAAGATTAAGATCACCAGATGATGTTTCATCAACATATTCTACTGATAAATAATACATACCAACATTTAAATATGGGTAACTGATATTATTATCATCATATATTTTAGTTAAATCATCTTTATATATTTTAATATTTACATCAGATGACGCATCAGCAAGTATTTTATATGTTTTAGCACAATCAATATTTAAAATATAAAGTTTATTATATCCACTTGTAAGAGAGATGGTATTATTTAAATTACTCTTACAGTTTAATGTTAATTCATTAATATAATTACTTGGTAAAATTATATCTTTGTAAGTTGTTAGATTACTACTAATTGAATATTCAACATATTTATTTAAAGGGACTATAATCTTTAAATCTCTAGATGTAAACTCAAAAACATTTACCCCAAATGATGTTAATCTACCTGTTTCTTTTTTAATGTATACTCTTTCTAATTCAAAACATCTTGAGAATGCTTCATCTCCTACTTCTTCAACTTTGAAAAGAAGAGATATATTCTTTAGACCACTACAACCATAAAAAGCTCTGTTTTTAATTGCTTGAAGATTTTCAGGTAAATGAATTGTTACAATTTTGTTACAGCCATAAAACGTATTGTTTTCAATTATTTGAAGGTTTTCTGGCAAATGAATTGTTTCAAGTTTAAGACACCTATAAAATGCATTTTCCCCTATTTTTGTTATTGAATCTGGTAGTTCAATGTTTTTTATACTCTCACAATGTTCAAAGGCACTTACACCTATTTCTTGTAAGGTATTAGGTATATTTATTTTATTTAAACTTGTACAATATTTAAATGCTGAATCTTTAATTATTTTACAATTATTTGGAATAGTTATTTCTTGTAATGAAGTACAATTTATAAATACATTAGACTCAATTATTTCAATTTGATAAGGTATAGATATACTTGTAAGACCCTCACAATTCATAAAGGCACTTGAACCTATTGTTTTTAGACTATTTGGTAAAGTAATATTATTAAGTAATTTACAACCTTTAAATGCAGATTCTCCTATTGTTTCAAGACTTGTTGAGAGTGTAAAGTTTTTCAAAGATGCACAACCTTCAAATGCATTTTTTTTGATATTTATTACATTATCTTTCATATCAAGTAAAATTAAACTTGTACACCCTTTGAATGCAGATTCTCCTATTGTTTCAAGCATTTCGGATAGTTCAACTCTCCACAAAGATGTACAACCTTCAAATGCATTATTTCCAATATTTTTTAAATTTCCTTTCATTAAAGCAGAATTTAATTTTGAACAATTTTTAAATGCTGAATTTCCTATACTTATTAACGTTGAAGGAAAATCAACCGCTCTCAAGTTAGAACATTCCTCAAATGCACTTTCTTCTATGGTATTTATATTACTGAAATTATTGACATATGTTAAATTTGGACAATTTTTAAAAGCAGATTTTCCTATGCTTTGCAAATTACCACTTATGTTTATTAACTCTAAATTTGGACAATTATAAAATGCATTTTCACCAATTATATTAAGTGAATCAGAAAAATCTACTCTTTTTATTTCAGCATTTTGTGAAAATGCATTATTAGAAATTACATTAATAGTTTTATTATATATTTTATCTGGAATTGTTATATTTTCATTTAATGGATATTTTATACCTGTTATTGCATTTCCATCTTCATTTAATTGATACACACACTCTAGTTCTTCATACCCACATGAAGTGCATCGTAATACTCGATAACTATCTTGCACTGTTTCACCAGTATATTGTAAATTGTGATTATGTATAACATTCATTTTAATTTTAAATGCAATTAAGCTTTCTGGAATCCAGGCATAGTTTTTATAATCTCCCCAACCACAATGAACTATATATCCTTCAACATTATTGTATTTCGCATATCCATATGCAACTACTATATGAAATGAATAATCATCAGTTTTAAAAGGATTATATCCTAGAATTATTGGATTGTCCTTGTTAATTTCCGATAACGCTTCTGCCTCATCATATATCCCTGAATCAATAGTTATTGAAGCATCTGTTAAATCTGTATATTTATTCACAAATTTTTCAGCTGCATCTTTAACAACGCCAATTGCTTGTCCTAAAGCAGTTCCTTGTGATACATCGTTTAATTCTATCAATTCAAGATAAAAATCATCTGTTGTTCCTATACTGGCTTTTCCTTGTCCTTCTCCTACTTCATCATTTATTGATGGATGTTCCAATAAATCGCCATAATTATCCTCCAAAAATTTTTCTCCATCATTTCCATATTCAGGAATTATTTTTCTATAACTATAATAATTATGATACCCCATTAAAAGTTGCATTGCAACAGTAGTACATGTTCCCTTAGAGTTTATAGTTCCATCATTATTACCATGCTTTGGGTTATTTTTGAAATATGTAGCATTTTTTATTAATTTAATATCAGATAAATTATGTTCATTCTCATATTTGATTGCTATTTCTTCATCTCCTTTGGAGTTTAATGTATCTACACCTACATTTGCATTTACATTTGATGGTTTAATTATATAAAGTAGTGTTACTATACTTAATAAAATTAGTGTTAATTTAAATAAATTTCTTGTGATAATGCTCTTCATATTGTACTCCTTAAATTTTTATTTTCATTTATATAAATTCATTTTTATATAATAATTATCATATATTTTTATAAATTAAACTGTGGCTTTGGTGAATAAAATGTATAGAATGTTTCATTTACTTCTTCATTTGATTTTAGTACTATTTCTTCTTCTTTCATTGATATTAGATTTAAATACTTATCTCCTCTTTTTACTGCAGGAACAAAATCTGAGTTAGATCCTTGTCTAATTTTAATTAAATATCTTTTTTCATCTTTTATTCCTGCAACTTTATATGGACTTTGATTATAAAATATATCATTACCATCTTCATCTTTTTCATATACTTTTTCTCCATTTTCTAAGACATATCTTTGCCATGGATTAGTTATAGATAGTGAATATAATGATGTACCAGAAATACAACTATAATCAAATGAATTTATATTTATAATATGATAATTAGTTGGAAAATCAACAACAAAATATTTTAATTGATCATTCTCATCATATAATGGGTATAGCTCATATTCTTTATGTACACCAGTTTCAATAAATCTTTCTTCTATTCTTTTTTGAATTCTTCTATAATGAGCTTTTTCTGAATATATACAACGTGGATAACACATTTTTAAAGTAGGTATCGCTAACAATACAAATATCACTATTAATAAACTGGTTATTCTAATTATCTTTTTAATTTTCTTTTTTTCCATTTTTTACACTCCTTTTTTATTCATGCAAACAATTAATTGTTTGCTTTTATCATTTAAATAAAAGTTTTTTATATGTTTTTTATACTTATTACAAATCAAATTGTGAACAAATATAATCTCTTATATCCCATGATTCATTTATCTCTTCCTTTGATTCTAATATTATTTCTTCTTCTTTCATTGAGATTAAATTTAAGTACTTATCTCCTCTTTTTACTGCTGGAACATAATTAAAATTAGAATCTTGTTGAACACACATCAAATATCTTTTTTCATCTTTTATTCCTGCTACTTTATATGGGCTTTGATTATAGAATATATCATTACCATCTTTATCTTTTTCACATACTTTTTCTCCATTTTCTAAGACATATCTTTGCCATGGATCAGTTTCAAAAAGTGTATACATTGATACGCCTAGGCAACCTAAATCATATTTATTTATCCTTATAATATGATAATTAGTTGGAAAATCAACTACAAAATATTTTAATTTATCATTTTCATCATATAATGGGTATAGTTCATATTCTTTATGTACACCAGTTTCAATAAATCTTTCTTCTATTCTTTTTTGAATTCTTCTATAATGACCTTTTTCTGAATACATACAACTAGATCTACACATTATTGTTGTAGGAATTGTTATAAGTATTATCAATAAAATAGTGATTTTAATTATCTTTTTAATATTAATTTTCTTTTTTTCCATTTTTTACACTCCCTTTTTATTCATGCAAACAATTAATTGTTTGTTTTTTCTCGTTTAAATAAAAATGTTTTATATGTTTTTTTATACTTATTATAAATCAAATCTTGGTTTGATAAAAAAGTAGATATCCAATGATTCATTTATCTCTTTCTTTGATTCTAATATTATTTCTTCTTCTTTCATTGATATTAGATTTAAGTACTTATCTCCTCTTTTTACTGCTGGAACATAAAATAGATTAGAATCTTGTTTAACCTCAATTAAATATCTTTTTTCATTTTTTATTCCTGCTATTTTATATGGACTTTGTTTATAGAATATATCATTACCATCTTTATCTTTTTCATATATCTTTTCTCCATTATCTAAGACATATCTTTGCCATGGATTAGTTTCAAAGAGTGAGTACATTGATGCACCTAAGCAACCAAAATCATATTTATTTATGCTTATTACACGATAGTCAGTAGGAGAAAATTCAACAACAAAATATCTTAGTTTATCTTCTTCATCATATAATGGGTATAGTTCATATTCTTCATACAATCCTGTAGTAATAAATCTTTCTTCTATTCTTTTTTGAATTCTTCTATAATGGCCTTTTTCTGAATACATACAACTAGACCTACACATTATTGTTGTAGGAATAGTTATGAGTATTATCAATAAAATAGTTATTCTTATTATCTTTTTAACATTAATTTTCTTTTTTTCCATAATTATTTCCTTTACTTTATTTATAACTATTATAAATCAAAATATGGCTTATAGATACAACTTATAGTCCATGTTTCATTTATTTGTTCATTTGATTTCAATACTATTTCTTCTTCTTTCATTGAGATTAGATTTAAGTACTTGTCTCCTCTTTTTACTGCTGGAACATAACTTGAACTTGAGCCTTGGCTAACCTCAATTAAATATTTTTTTTCATCTTTTATTCCTGCTATTTTATATGGACTTTGTTTATAGAATATATCGTTACCATCTTTATCTTTTTCATATACTTTTTCTCCATTTTCTAAGACATATCTTTGCCATGGATTATTTATAGATAGTGTATACATTGATACGCCTAGGCAACCTAAATCATATTTATTTATCCTTATAATATGATAATTAGTTGGAAAATCAACTACAAAATATTTTAATTTATCATTTTCATCATATAATGGGTATAGTTCATATTCTTTATGTACACCAGTTTCAATAAATCTTTCTTCTATTCTTTTTTGAATTCTTCTATAATGACCTTTTTCTGAATACATACAACTAGATCTACACATTATTGTTGTAGGAATTGTTATAAGTATTATCAATAAAATAGTGATTTTAATTATCTTTTTAACATTAATTTTCTTTTTATCCATAATTATTTTATTCTCCTTTTTTCTCTTTCATTATATGCATATGCTTAAGCGTCCTATTATTTAAAAAATGACTAAAAACCTGCATCCTATTATTGGCAGTCTACGACTTTTACCCTTACGTCAGAGGCAAAAGCGTATTCTACCTAGCATACAAATATTTAATCATTTTGATTAACTAATATTCAATTGTATAATTAATAATTGATTAATGCCTTTCTCCAGTTAATCTTTTATTAATTATGGGTGGCCCAAACCTTAACATAATTATACCATAGTATAAAAATTCTGTCAATAATTGGTATAATTTTTTTTATGATTTTATTGTTCAAAGTAAGTTTTTAAGCAATCTAATTTTGTATAATCTGGTTTAAATTTATAATACTTTGATAAAAATGTAATTCTTTGCCTTTCTCTTTCAATTTCTTGGAGTATTTCTTCCTTGTTAATTTCTTTAGGTTGTCCGTTTTTGTTATAGAAGTTACTATAACATATTTTTTTTACTATTTCACTTGGGAGATTTAATCCATTGATTTCGAGGTCTTCTTTACCAAGTAGGGATTTTTCGTTTCCTTTGAGGTTTACTCTTTCTTTCGTTAGAAAGCTATAGCATAGATTTCCTCTTATGATGGCATCTTCTTTGTTAAATTCACGATCAGTATCGGTGTTTAGATGAGATATGTCAGTTCCATAGATTATACGGTCGGCATACTTAATAAAGAAAGTTCTTGCTTCTTTAATATTTTGAGAGAGGTTGGTAAATAGTTCAATTCCTGGGGTTATATCTACTGATATATTAGGATAGGAATCAAATAGTTTTGAAAGTTTTTCTAAGTTTTTTGAGAGAAAGAAAAAGTGAGCAAATGTAATGTGAAGATTAGGATGTTTTTTTAAGACTTTTTCTACTTGACGATATTGATCAAGATTATTGACATAACTTTCATCATAAAACCAACCTTCTCTTTTAGCCCATTCTGGTATTTTAGTTTCATCCCAGAATTCTTCAGGATCATTAACATGCCAGATGATGTTGATTTTTTCTTTTTCTAAGTAAGAAAATAATTTATCAAATTCTTCACTATCAAAATCAGGGATAGGAAATCTTTTTCTTTCATCAGGCTTTCCTTCAAGCATTTTAATGCCATCACATCCACATTTCATAATTTTTTTTACATGTTCTATTAGATTTTCACCCATGTTAGTCCTTTTTATATATTCTGTTGGATCTAAGCTACCATAAGTATATAATCGGTGATTTGATTTTGCTTTCGCAAACAAACAGTCAAGAGTTTCTGATGATTGATACATGTTTATTTGTGCAACTAAGTTTCCATACTGACAGTTTGTTAAATCAAGGGCTTCTAGTACATCTTCAACAAGAGATGGCAAGGAAAAATGTAAATGAGAATCTATAATCATATTAGTTATATCCTAAAGGTAAGTGTCCTAATGGTGAAAGCTCTTTTTTAAAGAATTTAATAATTGTTTTTATAGAATTAGGAGTATATTCATATAAACACATATAGTTTTTAAGATTATGTAATACTTCTTTATCCATCGGTCCTTTTAAAGAAATTACATAGACATTTTGATAATTATCAAGTATTTGGTTAATGATATTTTGTTGTTTTAGATTTTTACATGCATCATAACTAAATACTATTATTTTTTGATAGTTATTTAAATTAGGTAATTCCATATCATCTTCTAAGTTTATGACTTTTAAATTTTTAAATGTAGTTTTAAGGGTTGTCGCAAGGTCACGTTTTTCAAACTCATCTTCAACAATTGAGCTTACGCGAGGGGTAGGAGCGAAAACTACCGTATTTCCATCAATGGTTGGAACATCACCTAATACTTTAGTTAATGATTCATCAACTATTTTTTGAGCAAGGCGACTGCTATTTTCATCTAGTTCATATAATTGATTATTTAAAAAGTATTTCTCTAAATATGGAAGGATTTGACGTTTATAAGCCAAGATTCTTTTGATTTTTTCATCTATTTCAGCTTCTGTTATAATTCCGTTTTGAACGGCTTCATAGACTTTTTCAAAGGCAGATTCTTGTAATTCTTTGGTGTGACACACAAGGACCATATCACATCCAGCTTTTAAAGCAAGAACAGCACCACCTGGGGTTGTGTAATGGTCTTGGATGGCTTTCATCTCTAAGCAATCGGAAACAATCATTCCCTTATATCCTAATTCTTCACGAAGTAATCCTTTAATTACTTTAGGTGATAGAGTGGCAGGATACTCATCATACGCCTTAAATAAAGTATGAGTAGTCATTATGCATGGTACATCGATATTTTCTATGAAAGGAACTAAACCTGTTTTGTGCATTTCCTCTTTAGAAACATCTAATATTGGAAGTTCTAAATGAGTATCAATTAAGCATTTACCTTCGCCTGGGAAGTGTTTTGTACAAGCTAGTACTCCATATTCAGCTAAACCTTTAATAAATTGATGTGCAAGTGTAGCTACAAGTTTAGGACTAGCACCATAACTTCTGACATTTACTGTATAGTTTTTTAATTCATTGTTTACTTCAAGACAAGGTGCAAAGTCAAGGTTTAAACCAAGTTTTATCATATCTCTTGCGATAATCTTACCAGATGTATAAGCAGATGAAGAAACATTAGAGGCACCACATGTCATTTGTGATGGTGCAAAGGTAACATCTTTAACTAGTCTTGTTACCATTCCTCCTTCTTGGTCAATCGCAATAAAAGGAATTATGTCATTTTCCTTAACTATATGATTATATAATGAAGTAGTTAAGGTTTTTAGTTGAGAAGCATCTGTAAAATTTCTTGTAAATAAAATGATGTTTCCCGCACGATATTTTTCAACTAATTCACAGATGTGTTGATCATAGTAGGTTGAATGAAAACCAACAATAATTAGTTGTCCAATCTTTTCTTGTAATGTCATTTCTTCAAGTTTTTTCATTTTTTCTCTCCTTCAATTGTTGTTGTTTTTTTAATTATATCTTTTTAAACGATAAAAAGCAAGTAAAAAAGAACTTGTTCTATTAAAGTTTAAGTTTTTATTTTTTATTATTATACCTCTTATATTATTATATTATGGCACTGAAATAAAGAAAACTCAATTAGTAAGTACTAGCTAACTTTTTCAATATGTAAAAACAAGCATATCATTAACTGATATGCTTGTGATATTTAGACTTATTTATTCTTTAGGTAATTGTCGATAGCTTCAGCAGCTTTTTTACCAGCACCCATAGCAAGGATTACTGTAGCAGCACCTGTTACAGCGTCACCGCCAGCGTAGATACCTTCTCTTGAAGTTAATCCATCTTCATTAGCAATGATTCCACCCCATTTTTCAGTATCAAGACCTTTAGTAGTGTTCTTGATTAGAGGGTTAGGAGATGTACCAAGTGCCATAATAACACAGTCAACATCCATTACAAATTCAGAATCAGCTTTAACTACTGGTTTTCTACGACCAGATGCATCAGCTTCTCCAAGTTCCATTTCAACACATTTCATTTGTGAAACAGTTCCCGTTTCATCACCGATTAATTCAATTGGGTTAGTTAATACTTTGAAGATGATACCTTCTTCCATAGCATGTTCAACTTCTTCTCTTCTTGCTGGAAGTTCATCTAATCCACGACGATAAACGATATAAACATTTTCAGCACCTAAACGTTTAGCACATCTAGCAGCATCCATTGCAACGTTACCACCACCTACAACAGCAACATTCTTGCTTTGTTTTACTGGAGTAGTTGAATCAGGAAGGTAAGCTTTCATTAAGTTAACACGTGTTAAGATTTCATTAGCACTGAATACACCTTTTAAGTTTTCACCAGGGATATTCATAAACTTGGGAAGTCCAGCACCGCTACCAATGAAGATAGCTTCAAACTTATATTCATCGATTAATTCATCAATTGATAATACTTTACCAACAACCATGTTAGTTTCAACTTTAACACCTAAAGCGATTAAGTTGTCGATTTCTTTTTGAACGATTGATTTTGGAAGACGAAATTCAGGAATACCATAAACTAGAACTCCACCAGCCATATGTAATGCTTCAAAAATTGTAACTTCATAGCCTTCAAGGGCAAGTTTACCAGCACATGTTAATCCAGAAGGACCTGAACCAATTACTGCTACTTTATGACCATTTGATGCAGGTCTTACTACTTCACCAGTTTGGTGAGCATTATGATAGTCAGCAACGAATCTTTCAAGTCTACCGATTCCAACTGGTTCGCCTTTAATACCTCTTACACATTTACCTTCACATTGGCTTTCTTGAGGACATACACGACCACAAACAGCAGGTAGTGCACTACTCTTGTAAATGATATTATAAGCTTCTTCATAGTTTTTAACTTTAACTTGAGCAATGAAATCAGGAATGTTGATTCCAACAGGGCAACCATTAACACATGGTTTATTTTTACAATGTAAGCATCTTTCTGCTTCATCAATTGCCATTTCTTCAGTATAACCTAAAGCAACTTCTTCAAAGTTTTTATTTCTAACGTTTGCATCTAAAGATGGCATTGGGTTCTTTTTAAGTGACATATTAGGCATAATTATTTAACCTCTTTTTTCAATAAATTACAAGATTTTTCTCTTGCTCTTGCTTCAAAATCTGTATAACTTCTAGATCTTGAGATAGCTTCATCAAAGTCGACTTCAAATGCGTCGAAATCAGGACCATCAACACAGGCAAATTTAGTTTTGCCACCTACTGTTAAACGACAGCATCCACACATACCAGTACCATCGATCATAATTGGGTTCATACTTACAACTGTTTTGATGTTATATTTCTTTGTTAATAATGTAACAAACTTCATCATGATAAGTGGTCCAATAGCGATTACTTCATCATATTCATTTCCTGCTTTAATTAATTCTTCTAATGCGTTAGTTACTAAACCTTTAGTTCCATAACTACCATCATCTGTCATTAAGCATAGTTTGTCACTTGCTTCAGTGAATTCTTTTTCTAAGATAACTAAATCTTTATTTCTAAATCCAATAACTGAGTGAACTTCACAACCTATGTCATGTAATTTTTTAGCGACAGGTAATGCGATAGCACAACCAACACCACCACCAACAACTGCAACTTTCTTTAATCCTTCAGTTTCAGTTGCTTTTCCAAGTGGACCTACAAAGTCATGAATGCAATCGCCTTCATTTAGGTTGTTTAATAACATAGTTGTTCCACCAACTATTTGGAAAATAATTGTAACTGTTCCTTTTTCACGGTCGTAACCAGCAACAGTTAGAGGAATTCTTTCACCAGACTCATCAACTCTTAAGATAATAAATTCTCCTGGTTCAGCTTTCTTAGCAATAAAAGGAGAATAAACTTCCATTTTTGTTACAGTTGGGTTTAGTTCTTCTTTTAAAACAATTTGATTTAATTTAAACTTGTCCATTTTTTAACTCCCTTTTCATTTTTTTCATTCATTGAATAAGTTTTGATTTGACATCGCTACTTTAAATGTTGGTTCAAATAATGAGCCTTGACCATTTACCTTTAATATTTTTAAATATTTAGGACTTTTTTGGATAACTAGTTTACTATTTTCATCAATCTCAATCATTGTTCTTCCATCAATTACAACTATTGGTTTGTGTTCATGGTAAGATTGACGTTGATTAGGATCAGTGATATCAATAGAAACTATATCTGTATCATTTACTACTAAAGATGTAATATTTCTAAGTTGGGGACAAAGTGGCGTAACCACAAAATTTTTAGCATTAGGTAGAAGTAAAGGTCCTCCACTAGAAAGACTAAATGCACTTGATCCGGTTGAGGTAGCAACAATGACTCCATCCGCATAAAATGAGGTTTTGTTATTACCATTAACATACATATTAATAAGTAACATTTTGAAAAGTTTTCCTCTTTCAATGCTTACTTCATTAAAGGCAATTCCTTTATGAATGTCATTTTCACCATTCTTAACAACATATTCAAGGGTATTTCTATTTTCTACAAAATAGTTATCATTAAATATACTTGTTAATTTTTCCGGATAGTTTGTTCTTGTGGCCTCGGTTAAGCATCCTACTCTTCCTAAATTAATACCAAAGTATGCATAATCTTTATCTACATATCGGTGTAACTTATTAAGCAATGTTCCATCTCCACCTAGTACAAGAGCAAAATTAATTTCCGTATTATCTTGAATTTTACTGCCTCTATTAATTTTTGCGATTAGTTCATCTTCAAGAAATACATTACAATTGTTTTTTTCTAAAAAACTTATTACTTCATTTGTGACAACAAGTTTTTCATCTTTAGCTTCATTTACTAAAACTAAAATGTTCCTTCTTTTCATATTCATCTCCAGCAATATCAATCTTTTTTATTATACATCATTTTTTCATTTTTTTCAACTTATATGTAAAAATTATTTGTTTTTGAAAGAAAAAAGGATTATAGAGATAATCTCTATAACCCTTATAATTCAATATTTTGAAACTTTTTAGCAAGGTTACCACCGATCAAACCAATGATAACACCAGCTACTGTTCCCGTAATTATTAAAACTGGTAAGTAGTAAGCTATTTCAACTGTTGTTGTTACAAAACAAGCAACTAGTATTTGACCAATGTTATGGAATACACCACCAATTACACTTACGGTGATTGTTGATAGTTTGGTTAATTGTTTTAAAAGAATCATTGCTGTTAAACTTAAGATTGCACCAGCAATACTATAAGCAAGACTATATGCATTACCAAAAAGTAGTGCTACTAGAAATACTCTTAATATACTGACGATAACTGCATCTTTCCATCCTGACTTATATAGTAGAAATATTATTACTATATTGGGAAGTCCAAGTTTTACTCCCGCAAGTAGGGGAAAGGTGGGCAGCAAACTTTCAACATAAGAAAGAATTAGAGCTAAGGAAATACATATACTTAAGTAAGTTATCTTTTTAACAGCTTTCATTTTACTTATTTACAATTCACTAATATTATCAACACCATAAACTGTGACTGTTAGTTTATTGGGTAAGCAAGTAATTGTTTCTCCTTCCTTACTAATTTTACCTTGTTTTACACAAATATGATCTTTACAATTTGCGTCTAATAACCAAGCTTGGTTATCTTTTATACACAAAATATTAGTTCCTCCATTTAGTTCGTAGGTTCCCTCATCAGAGAAGGAATAACGAGCTACTTCTACGCCATCGACTTTAACGATAACACCACCACCATCTTTTTTTGTTAGATTGACTACTAAAAATAAGATAGCCGCAAAAACTAATATTCCAGCAATAATTAGAAAATCACGTTTTCTCATTTACAAGCAAGGAAAGCAAGTGCCATAAGGCCTGCAACTAATAAACTAATTGGAAGACCACGGAATGCTTTTGGTACACTTGTTTCATCTAGACGTTCATGTAAAGTACTAAAAATAATCATTGTTAAAGTTAAACCTACACCTACTTGAGCAGCAGTTAGACATGCTTCACCAAATCCTAGGCTAGCACCATTGATACATAAACCAAGTACTGCCCCATTGATTGCGAAAGTTAGGAAGTCAACTTGACAATATCCTTCTAATTTACCTTTTGCAACTAAATGGATAAGTTCAACAATACCTAAAACTACTAACACAAATACTAATGTTTGTAAATATTGAGCATGAGCAAGTAAATACTTATTAATTGGCCAAGTAATTAATGTTGTGAGTACCATTACTAAAAGAGTACCTAAGCCAATAAATAATGATCTTTTAATTGTACGATTATTTTCAATAACTGCGCCAGTTCCAAGGAAATGTAGGATTGCATAGTTGTTTGATAAAAGACCAGCAAAAATAATACCTAAAATTAACTTAAGATCCATTATTCATTTACCTCCTCTTTAGTTTCAATTTTTTCACCAATATGGCGAATAACAGCAAGGATAATTGCAAGAACAATATATCCGCCTAGAGTTCCAACAAGAGTGCTAATTTTATAATTAGCAAGGAATTTAAGTTCTTTTCCAAAGAATGTTGCATTACCAAGAATTTCACGGAAGCATGCACACACACACATAATTACAAGGAAGAATGCACCAGTAATTAAAGCCGAAAGAATTGATTTTCCTTCTCCTTCAACACTTGCGATTTCATCTGCTTCACGGAAATTTACAGCGCTTACTGCAAGGCATGCAAGATGAACACCTAACATATCAACAACAGTTGGAACGAAAGCTTGCATTAACATACAAACAAGAGTAGTAAAACCAGTAACTATTAAAATATATACAGGTACTTTACCTTTTGCAGGAATTACTTTCTTTAATGCACAGATTAAGATTGAGCTTAATACTAAAATGACAGTAACAGCGACACCCATTCCAAGTGCAGCACGTACATCACCACTAGACGCCATTACAAATCCAGCACCAAGTGGTAGTAAGAATGAAGGTGTACCTCTTAAAAGTAATTTTTTAAGTTTATTCATTTTCAGTTCCCTCCACTACGTTTGAAGATATAGTTTTAAATGCTTTAAATGCATCATTTAATGATTCTTTAAATCCATTTGATGTTAATGTTGCACCACCGATTATAGTTTGTGATCCATCAAATGTACTATCCTTTAATCCCACTAAACCATTGTAATAATTTTTTTCAGTAAAGTTAGGATCAACACCATTATAGTATTCAATATCAAAGAAGCATTCAGTAGCAGATGTGCTAACGATAGCTCCATTTTCATCAAGAATTACAAAGATTTCCATAACATTGTTACGATATCCATAGTTTCTTGTATAGAATCCGTAATGAACTTTACCGTCTACGTTAAAGCTTACAGCTGCAACAACAGTATTGTATATTTCAATATTAATTTTCTTAATATCTGTTGCTCCTTCAATTCTTTCAACTTTCTTAATAAGTTTATCAACACTATTATTTATTGTAACTTTAGCACTTGCTTCAGTTGCAAGAGTTTCATGATCAGCAGTTACATCGTTACCTTCAGTATCATAAATGGCATGTGTACCAAGATTATTAAATATTACTAAATACATCTTGTCAGCTTCTTTCATAATGAAAGCATAACCTGCATCGCTTAATGCTTTATAGCCTTTAACAATATTTCCACTTGCTTCAATTTCTTCAGCTCTTAAGTTACCCGCACTTATCATTCCACCATGAACAGTTGGAATTAATTCAAGTAAAATTTGATCATCAGTCTTAACCCCTTCTTTGATAAGGTCATTATCAATTAGGCATTTTAGACCTTCTTCTACTGCGTTTTTAAATGCAGTTGATGAGAATGTTACACCAGCATGAATGGTTACACCAGTTAATGCTGAATCTTTTCCAATAAATGTAAGTGGATAATCTTTAAAATCAAGTGATTCATGATATTCATTTACCTTTACACCTGAGATTTTACCATCAGTTGTTACACCAAGAGTAAATACGAGTGGAGATTCGGAATACATAGATGTAGTTGAGAAACGAAGTACATAACCTTTACCAGATGTTTCTTTATAAATAGCAGTAACTGTTGAAGGAACATCTTTTAGTGATTCTAATAATTCAAAGTTTTCTGCATCAGGCATAACTTCTTTCAAAGATGAAAGTTCACCTTGTTGTTTATTTTTTTCAATAATTGGGCCAGTGACAAGGTTTAACGCAAATGCTAAGGCACCAAATACTATGACAATAAGAGTAATAAATAATGCTGTAAGTAAATTTTCTTTTTTCATATTTTTTCCTCCTATTCCTTATCTAATTCCACCAAGTGTTTTTGGAGTAGTGATTTTTTCAATTAGAGGTACAAGTAAATTCATACATAAAATTGAAATTGATACACCTTCTGGGAATGCTCCATACTTTCTAATTAAGAAAGTAATTAAACCACAACCAACACCAAAAATAACTTTACCTAGATTGCTGATTGGACTAGTTACATAATCAGTTGCCATAAAGATTGCACCAAATAGTAAGCCACCAGCAAGTACATGTGATAATGCATATGCTGCATTGAATTTAGAAGTTAATAAGTATAAAACAAATACAGTTGCTACAAATGTTACAGGAATGTACCATTTGATTACTTTTCTAACCATTAAATAGATAAATCCAATAAGTAATGCTATTGCACAAGTTTCACCAATTGTACCACCATGAAGACCTACTAATAAAGTAAGTAAAGATGGAGTACCTTCAGTACCAGCACCATTATTTAAGAAAGATAGTGGTGTTGCACCTGCAGTTAGTTCAACATCAAGAGCATTAGCAATTCCTTTTGTTATTGCGTTATTTGCAAGATGTGGAGCTAAAGCAACAGAACCAAATGTTAATAGCATAAATACACGAGCAGCGATTGCTGGGTTAGCAATGTTTTTACCAATTCCACCAAATAAACATTTAACAATGATTATTGCGAATAAAGAACCAATAATACATTCAAATAAACCAACATTAACACTTAAGTTTAACGCAAGAATTAAACCTGTAACTACAGCACTTAAATCACTGATTGTTTGTTTTCTTCTTGTAATTAGATTAAATAAGAATTCTGCAAGAACAGCTGTTCCTACACATGATGCTATGATTAATAATGCTTTCCATCCAAAGTAAATAATACCCATAATTGAAGCAGGAATTAAAGCAATAATTACATCTAGCATAATATTTCTAGTTGACACACCACTATTAATGTGTGGTGCAGCAGAAACGTTAAGATCATTCATTATTTGTTTCCTCCTTCTTGATGTGCTTTTTCATATTCATAGTTTTTTAAGAATTTCTTAGCTTTTTGGTTGCTTGCAAGTAAATGACGATGAGCAGGGCATACATATGCACAGCTTGCACAGTCAACACATTGACGAACACCAGTTGCGATTAACTTTTCAGCACGTACATCTTCATTCTCTTCTCTTAAGGCAACATCTACTGCAGGAACATTAATATTGATAGGACATTTATCAATACAACGTCCACAGTGGATACAAGCTGTAGGATCAGGTAAAACACTATGTTTTTCATCAAATGCAAGAACGCAGTTAGATACTTTTACAATTGGATCATCAATTGATAATACAGCATGACCATTCATCGGACCGCCAATTACAATTTTACCTGGTTCAGTAGAAAGACCAGTTTGATCTAGTAAATAACTAATTCTTGTTCCAATTGGAGCAATTAAGTTTTTAGGTTCTAGTACTGCAGGGCCATCAACTGTTACAATACGTTCAACAAGTGGCATACCAGTTGATAGGTATTCTGCCATTTTTGCTAGTGAAGAAACGTTAATGATTATAGCATGGAAATAAGGGAATCTCTTTCCAGCAATTGATACACGACCAGTTGCATTATATAACATAACTTGTTTTGCACCTTGTGGATACACTGGATCAAGTTCATAAACTTCAACATAGTCTTTGCTTGCGAAAGTTTCTTTTAATAATTCGATTGCATCTGGTTTATTTTTTTCAATGCAAATCATGAATTTAGCATTACTTAAATATTCACTTAAGTATGTTCTTAAATATTCAATACCTTTATCGATTAAATCAGGATGACTTAGCATCATACGATGGTCACTTGTAATGTATGGTTCACATTCAGCTGCATTTACAAGTACTGTATCAACAGTATATTCACCATTACGAAGTTCATTTAGTTTAGCCCATGTTGGGAAGGCAGCACCACCAAGTCCTACACATCCGCTTTCACGAACTGCTTGTAAGAATTCATCTGCTGAATTAATAACTGGTACTTTAAGATTTGGATCTTTTTCCATTAAGCCATCACTTGCAATGTGGATTGCTTGTACTGATTTTCCACCAGCACGTTCAAGTGAAGAAATTTCTGTAACTGTACCTGAAACAGAAGCATGTACAGGAGAAGAGAATCTTCCATCTTCTCTTGCAATAAGTTGTCCTACATAAACATGATCTCCAACATTTACGATAGGTACTGCATTTCCGCCAGATTGCATATCCATAGGAAGGATTACTTCACTAGGAACTGGAATACGAATTGGCTCACATTCTGCAGTATGCTTATTATGTGGTAAATGTAATGAAGAAATATTTTTTCTAATAGCCATTATTTCCTCCTAAAATTTATTTAACTATTTATTTTTATTTGGATCAATAGGAACTATTCCTTTAGTATATTTTTGAGTTCCATCACTATAAATCCATAAAACATCAACGTTTTCTAACGTATTTACAAGAGCTAATCCTTCTTCATATGTCATACAAAATAGAGCTGTAGATAAGGCATCTGCAAGTCCACTATCTTTTGTAATAACTGTTAAAGAAATAAAATAATTAGCAGGCATTAATGTTTTTTCATCAATTATATGATGATATCTAACCCCATTAACCATAAAGTATCTTTCATAAACTCCTGATGTAACACATGATGTATCAGCAATTTTTAAGTACATTACATATCCACCATATGGATTATTTGGATCTTTGATTCCTGTTGTCCAACCATCCCCGTTTGATTTTGTTCCTACAATTCTGATGTTTCCACCAATATTAAGAACATAACTTTTGCATCCCTTTTGTTCTAGTACTTTTGCGGCTTGTTCAGTCGCATACCCCTTACCAACTGCACCAACATCAATTGATGCTTTTGGATCTTTAATTCTTACAGTTTTATTTGCTTCATCAATATCTAGTAAGTTAATATCAATATGTTTAGCTGCTTCTTCTAAGACTTCCATTGTCGGAATTTTAGCATTTTGTGGATCATCTGATGCATTAGTTCTTGCATCATGCCAAGGTCTTAAGACAGCTCCAAGCATGACATTCATTTTTCCATTTGTTAAAGCATATAATTCTTTTGTATATTTCAAAAATTTGATCAAGCGATCATCGACCTTTTGAGGTTCACCACCAGCGTTCTTGTTTATCGTACAAAGATTAACAATACCTGAATACTCGTGATAAATATCAAAAAGTTGGTGATAAGTTTGTAACTCAGTTGATACAAGATCACAGTTTTTGGAAAATTCTTCTTCCGTGTCTCCTGCATAGCTATAAATATTGCTCACTGTATCAAAATATTGAAAGTATGTTATATTCCAAACTTTATCATTTGGTTTTTCGTGTCTATGAAAAAAATTAGAGCAACCCAACATTAAGATAAGTTGCCCTAAAATTAAGCCCAGACAGAATATTCTTTTGAACTTCGTCAAATTCATATTCATCTGTAAAATCCTTATAATTTAATTATCTAGCATTAGCAACAGCTTTTGCAACTACTGCTTTGATGTCAGTAATTTGAATTGAGCAGCCAGCATCAAGTAAGCCTTTATCAGCAGAAATAACGTGACCATTCTTTTCTTGAGTCTTCATATTCTTAACTTCGTCAGCAGTCATACCAACAACGTATGCAGAGAATGCAGCAGATTGTTCGAACCATTCTTTTGTAACACCATTACCATCGTTATCGATTTTTACAGGAGCCATACCATATTTTTCTTTTAGGCAACGTTTAGTGTCTTGGAAAGAAGGAGTAAGTTCACCTTCAAAAGTGAATGCAAATTTAGGTTGAATTGCATCATTTAAGCAAGCAAGAATTTTGCCTTCAGCAACAACTGTAGCAGCGAAATCAGAATACATATTGATAGCGCCATCAGCTTCTGCAGTAGCATTTTTACTTGAAGCATCTACATGAGATGTAGCAGCAACACCAAGTGTAAATTCTTTAGCAGTCTTAAACTCTTGACCTTGTTCATCGTTACAAGCTTTAACTGTAGCAGCGATGAAATCAGTAATTTGAATTGAACAACCAGCATCAAGTAATTTTTGATCAGCAGAAATAACGTGACCATTCTTTTCTTGAGTCTTCATGTTCTTAACTTCATCAGCAGTCATACCAACAACATATGCTTCAAATGCTTTAACTTGGTCATACCATTCTTTTGTAACGCCATTACCATCGTTATCGATTTTTGCAGGAGCCATGCCATAGCGATCGCCTAATTCCATTTTTGTTTCAAGATTTTTAACTGTGTAAACGCCATCAGCGATTGTAGCTTTGTTTTGAACTGCATCGATACGGCATGCAACAATTTTACCATCTTTTAAAACAACTGAAGATACAGTTGCATCAACTTGAGGAGCGTTAGTTTTGCTTGATGCAGTACTAACAACAACACCCATACCTAATTTATAAGTAGCTTCTTTGTTTTCTTTTTTCTTGCATGAACTTACAGCAAATGCTAGTGTGAAAACAACAAGTAAGCTAGCCATAATTCTAAAAATTTTTTTCATAAATGTCTTCCTTTCACGAATTTTAGAGCTTATTTTTTTCAAGCAGTATAATTATAGCATATTTAATCTTTAAAGTCAAGAATTTAATAATTAATTTGATATAATTTTATCGAATAATGTATTTCATTTTTTATAATAGGAAATTTCCGTTAAATCATTTTTTAGGTTGAACATGTAAAAATTACCATATTTTAAATCGATACAAACAAATCGATAAATTTTTATCAATTTATATTGTATTTATATTGATATTTTTTTATCGATATGATAAAATGTAAAAGTATTATTTTAGGAGGTAATATATGAATTATAAAAAGATTGTTATTGCTGGTGGTGGCGTACTAGGAAGCCAAATCGCATACCAAGCAGCATATTGTGGTTTTGAAGTAACTATCTGGCTAAGAAGCGAAGGTAGTATTGGCAGAACTCAACCTAAGCTTGATAACTTAAGAAAAGTTTACAAGGAAACTATTGAATTAATGGCAACTAAGGAAGGTCAAACTCCTGCTAATTGGGCTAGAGGAATTGCTGATTTTGAAGCATTTAATATGGAAGAATGTTTAAAGAAATCTGAAAATGCATATAGTTCTATTAAATTAGAATTAGATCTTGCAAAAGCAGTTGAAGATGCTGATTTAATTATTGAATCAATGGCAGAAAATGTAGAAGAAAAAGTTAATTTTTATAAAAAGTTAGCATTAGTTTTACCAGCTAAAACTGTTATTGTAACTAATTCATCTACACTTCTTCCATCTAAGTTTGCTAAATACACTGGAAGACCTGACAAATATTTATCATTACATTTCGCTAACTCTATTTGGAAAAACAATATGACTGAAGTTATGGCTCAAGCTAAAACTAATATGAAGTATTTTGATGAAATCATGGAATTTGCAAAACAAATCCGTATGATTCCACTTCCAGTTAAAAAAGAAAAATCAGGATATTTATTAAATTCAATGCTTGTTCCTCTTCTTTTCTCAGGTATGGATTTATACGTAAATGGAATTTCTGATCCTGAAAGTATCGATAAAGCATGGGTACTTGGTACAGGTGCTCCTAAAGGACCTTTCCAAATTCTTGATATCGTAGGTCTTACAACTGCCTATAACATTGTTTCAATGTATGTTAAGATTCCTTCATTCCTTGCTCCTTATAATTTTAAAGGTATGGCAAAGATGTTGAAAGAATATATTGATGCTGGAAAACTTGGTATGGCATCTGGTGAAGGTTTCTATAAATATAATAAATAAAGAAAAAATGTCGGATTTTAATCCGGCATTATTTTTTTAATAGGAAAAGTTGTAAAGCACAAAGTGTTTTAGCGTCTTTAATTTTATTAGTAACTACTAGTTCCTTTATTTCTTCTAGAGTTATAAACTTATAATTTAATGCTTCATTTTCATCAAGTGATTGATGAGTCTTAACTAGGTTAGTCGCAAAATATAAAGAAATGATTTCGTCAGTATATGCACAACTTGGATACATATCACCTAAATATTCAATGGTTTCCGCATGATATCCAATTTCTTCTTCCAACTCACGGATAGCCGCAGTCGTTAAGTCTTCATCCTTATCAACTTTACCAGCAGGAAACTCAAGGATTACCTCATCATATGGATAGCGATATTGTTCTTCAATGGCATACTTTCCATCAAGTTCTGCAATAATACATACGGCTTTACAATGTCTTACTACCTCACGGTATGATGTTTTACCATTTGGACATAAAACTTTATCTTTGTATAAATTTAATATTTTGCCTTTATAAATTTCTTCTGAGGATATTTTCTTTTCTTCTAGTTTCATTATTTTACCTACCTTTTTATAAAAGAGTCCCTTAGGGGACTCATTTTTTTAGAAATTAACTTCTGTATCGTAATAGCAACACTTAAGAAGTTCTTCCATTTCTTTTTGTGTTGGAATACGAGGGTTAGATCCTGTGCAAGCATCGCCAATTGCGTTTTTAGCAATTTCAGGTAATCTTTCTAGGAATACTTCTTCAGGAACAAATCCATTTTCAGTTGGATAACTATCTAAGCCATAGTTCTTAATACAATGAGGAATATTTAAATCATCATTCATTTTTCTTAAAGCTTTGATTAAAAGTTGAACTTTTTCTTCATCAGTGTTTCCACCAAGATTCATATAATCTGCGATTTCGCCATAACGTTTTAAAGCTTCAGGGTTTTTAGCATTGAAAGCAATTACTTTTGGAAGATACATTGCGTTTGCTGCACCATGAATAATGTGTGCTCCGTAGTCATCAAATGCAGCACCGGTCTTATGAGCCATTGAGTGAACGATACCAAGTAGAGCGTTAGAGAATGACATACCAGCTAAGCATTGTGCATCATGCATTGCATCACGTGCAACCATATCACCATTGTAAGATGAAACTAAATCTTTTTGAATCATTTTGATTGCGAAAATAGATAGTGGATCTGAATAATGACAATGAGCAGTGGATACATATGCTTCGATAGCATGAGTTATTGCATCCATACCAGTATGGGCAACTAACTTCTTAGGCATTGTTTCTGCAAGTTCAGGATCAACGATTGCAACATCAGGTGTAATTTCAAAGTCTGCAATTGGGTATTTAATACCTTTCTTATAATCAGTAATGATTGAAAAAGCAGTAACTTCTGTTGCAGTACCAGATGTAGATGAAACAGCACAGAAATGAGCTTTTGTTCTTAATTTTGGTAAACCAAATACTTTACACATATCTTCAAAAGTTACTGTAGGATATTCATATTTAATCCACATAGCTTTTGCTGCATCGATTGGAGATCCTCCACCGATTGCAACGATCCAGTCTGGTCCAAACTCAAGCATTTTTTGAGCTCCAGCCATAACTGTTTCAACAGATGGGTCTGGTTCAATACCATCAATAACAGCTACTTCCATACCAGCTTCTTGTAAATAATTGATAGCACGGTCTAAGAAACCAAATTTTTTCATACTTCCGCCACCAACACAGATAACGGCTTTTTTACCTGTTAGGGTTTTAAGTGCTTCTAGCGATCCTTTTCCATGATAAAGGTCTCTAGGTAAAGTAAATCTAAACATTTCAAATACCTCCTTTAGATACATTAATATTATACTGCAAGTAAAATGTAATGTCAAAGGGTTAAAATATATGAAGTTTTTATATAATTATATCATATTTGATATAATCGATACCTTTTTATCGATTTTAGTATATCGATTGCACTTTATCGATTTTTAGTGATATCCGCAAGTTTAAACTCCACTACTTTACTTAGTTCATCGATGGACATTTCTACCTGATAGCCTATTTTGCCACCACTAAACATGATAGTATCGTAAAGAATTGCTGATTCATCGATAATGGTTGTAAATTGCTTTTTCATGCCTATTGGTGAACATCCACCATGAATATAGCCTGTGAGAGGAAGTAAATCTTTTGATTTAATCATTTCAATGTTTTTTTCATTTACGGCTATTGCAGCTTTCTTTAAATCTAATTCCATATTAACAGGAACTAAAAAGACATAATGATTATTTGATTTTCCAATAGTAACTAAAGTTTTAAATACGTGGTTGGGATCTTGATTTAAGACTTTTGCAACGTCTTCTCCTGAGATAGCACTTGTACCTACATAGTTATGAAATTGATAATTTAGTTTCTTTTGTTCTATTATTCTGATAGCATTGGTTTTTTCAATTTGATTTTTCATATTTTCACCTACATTTTCTTTTAAATTATATCAAAACTACTATTTTAGCTCTTTTAGGGAAAATTTAGTAACTCCAACATTATCAAAATAATTATTTATGGAACTAATTATTTTAAAACAAATAGAGTATTTATAAATAATTATGCAGGGTCTACTTTCTTGTAGTCTTTAATATAAACTTTCTTAATGGTCTTTTCTTCTTTTTCCCAGTAGTTGTAGGTATCTTTTTGTTTTAGTTCTGCTACTAAACCATCATCACTAGTAAATCCCATGAATTCATAGCCAGCGACTCTTAAGCGATCTTTTTCATTTTCTGGGTAATGTAATATCACTCCAGGAATATTATCTAAAGCATATTTTACTCTAAATGATTGCCAGTGATATACAGTTTCACTTGATAGATAAAATAATTTAGATGTATCAACTAGGGCTGCCCAAGATGAGTTAAAAAATTCATCTGCGTGGTTGTATGGATCAAAACAAGTACAACCTTCATCATTTCGCCACCATGCGAAAAAGGTAATTAGGAAATTAAGAAAGTCAGTAAACATTTGATTTTTATAACAATATCCAATAAATGTAGTTTCTGGTTGATCTTGGATAGTTCTACCAACTCCAGGGGTTAGGTAATATTTATGAAAAGAAAATCCCATTGCATAGCAACTATCTTTGCCATCAGCATTCCAATCAGCGTAATTGTAAAAATCATTGATATTATGTATGTCATGGCTTTCTAAATCTTCTTGGCCACCATTATTTAAGATGAAGTTGTAAAATTCACCATAGAAGTTATGAAATAAATCAGTTTTACTCATCCAGATGTCTTTTCCTATTTGATGATCTTTGATTTTAAATTGTAACATTGTTTAGTCCTCCATTTCATAATCGATTGCGATGCTTGCTTCTCTTACCGCGTGCATATGTTTTTTTACAACATTACAATGATAAGGATCACTTTGATATTTTTGAACATCTTCTTTTGTATTAAAGATGGTTTCTAAAATAATGTCATATGAACGTTCTGAATGTAAGTAATCAATACCTACTTTAATATCTACTAGGTTTTCAACATTTCCTTTCATCGACATAAGTATTTCTTTAGTTTTTAAGCAATTTTCAAGACTATTGTCTTTTAGTTTAAAACAAACAATGTGTTTTACCATGAGATAATTCCTTTCCTTATTATATATAATAATATAATATTATTATGTTGATTATAAGAAAGGTGTTGATATAATACTTAATAATTTCAACAATTTCCTTCTTATTATTTCAGTAACATTATAGCATATTTCCCTTTTTTTAGCAATTAATAAAAGATATAGTTTTTGTAGGTTTAATTATTTGAAAAAAGAAAATAAAAACTACCGTTCGGTAGTTTAGAAGTGTTTATGAAAATAAATGGAAAAGAAACTATTTTAATGGCTACTCTTGATATAACATCGATTTATGGTATTAGGGGGATTGCTATGAATATGATTGCTGAAAAAATAGGCATTAAGAAACCTTCATTATATAATCATTTTTCATCAAAAGATGAATTAATTAATGAATTATACTTGTTTTTAAGAAATAAAACTAGAGATGCAAGTAATGTTAATGATATTGATTATGTTAAAATATTTGAAGAAAAAGATCCTTTAAAAATATTACAAACTGCTGTATATAGTTATATTAGTATGGTAGAACAAAAAGATATGAAGAATTTTTATAAAGTAATTTATAGTGAACGTTCTATATCATCTACTGCAGCTGCTATCTTAGTTGAAGAAACTAATAAAATGATTCAAGCAACCAATATGTTATTCGTTGGTATGAGTAAACATAATTTATTGTCCTTTTCTAACATTAAGATTGAAGCTTTATCTTTTGCTTTTACCACACATGAGTTAATTGATTTAAGGGAAGATAATTTGATAGCTAATTTAAGTTTTGATAATTCTTTGCTTGATGAATATCTTCAATGTTTTTGTAAAACCCACGAAGTAAAGAGTAATGATTAATGAAAAAAAGTTTATTAAACTATTGTGGATTGCTTGGGGTAGTTAGTCTACTATCCTATAGTATTGCTGTAATATTTTCACCACTTGCATATCCAGGATATGATTGGATGAGACAAGCGGTAAGTGATCTTAGTGCCACAAACTCACCTTCACTTGCTTTATGGAATCAACTTAGTAGCTTTTACAATGTTTGTGAAGTACTAAGTATTATGATGGTATGTGTTTGGATTAGTAACAAAAAAACTAAGTTATTAAGAATAGGCGTGCATATGTTTGCGGGGATGGAATGGATTTCTGCGGTTGGATATCGTATGTTTCCACTGAGTGCAAGTGGCTATCAAGGAGAATTCCAAGATGTTATGCATATGGTTGTTACTGTTTTGGTAGTACTCTTATCTATTTCATCTTTAGTTATTATTATTATTGCTGGATTTAAAGATAAAAGTCTATTGTCCTACGCAATATGTGCCTGTGTTGCCCTTGGTATGATGTTAGTTGGTGCTCTTGGCATGAAGATAGTACCAGAAAGATATTTTGGTATTGTTGAGAGATTTAGTGTTTTTGCAGCTACGGGTTTTAATGCTGCAATTGGAATTCATTTATTTTTATCACATAATGAAATAAGCCATCAAAACTGATGGCTTTTTGTGTATTCTTTTTTATATTTAAATTATTTTCCAAACAAAAGTTGCAGAATCTGTTATATCGATATCTTCAGGTTCAATATCTATATTAGAAAGACAAGATTCTGCTTTCATCATACATCTTGCTTCTACTTTATAGTTAGTATCTGAATGAACATTTAGTTCTCCCCAACTATAATTAATTGATATAAGATTACCTAGTTTTACGTTTGAAGCAAGACATAGGATTTTTGCTTTTTCTAAGGCATTGAAAGAAGCTGATTTTAAAAGTTCTTCGTTTATCTTTGTTTTATCTTCTATGGTAAATAAAATCGAAAGTTCTGGTTTTGCGATACAGTTAGATATTCTTGATAATACTTTTGATAGTTGTTTGGTATCAAAGTCAAATTCTAACTTTAAGTTATGAATACAAGAATAACCTTTAAATACATTTTTATATCTACCAGTTTCATCTTTTATATTTTCATAGATTGTACGAACATTAAAGTTTGTAGTTTTTAAAGCATCTTTACTAAATCCTAGTTCTTCTAGTGATTTATTTAAGGCATTAATTTTTTCACTTGCTGAAAGCATTGCTTGATCATATTCTTTGTTTTCGGTATCAAGCTGCATAGAGATTACGATTAAATCTGGTTTAACTGATAGTTTGCCGATTCCTGTTATTGTGATTGTTTTCATTTTATTCCCTCCATTTTTATAGTTAAATTATAACATTATAATATAGCTATAAGTCAAGTAATTTGTTTTTATTAATCTAATGCTTTAAGGTCTGATGGTTCATAGCGATTGTGACCAGGTAGACTCTTTTTATATTTCCAACAAATTATAGCATCAGCTAAAGTTTTGTTGTGGTTTTCTTTAAAGAAATCACGAATATAGGTGTTATATTCAAATTGCTTATCAATTGGCGTGTTTGTTTTTTTCTTGGTATTTAGTATTTCATAATAGGCATTGATAGCATCTTTATATGTTTTACCAGCGTTTGTTTTCAACCATTTTTGAAATAAAACATTGAATGAAAAGCTTTTACCAATTTTGCTGACAAAGAAGGCTCTATTTTCTTCTGAGTACACAAAATTTGGTTCAATCAGTGAATCTTCAGTAATGTCTTGATGATGTTGTTTAATTGTTTTTTTACGTTCAGGTTTTTGGATTAAACCTGTTTTAAGGAAATATGCAATACGGTTAGTTAGTTCAATCTTACTACCTGATGATGGTAAGTTATATTCTTTACAAAAATTAATTAATTCTTCTTTTAAATAATAATAATTAAGAAATGTTTCTACCTTTAATTCTTTAGTTAAGTTGGGACGTTCATTCATATAATTCTCCTAAAATTAGTCATTATTTAAACTTTTAATTAATTTTTCTAAAGCATTAGCGTTTAGAATTGTGTTTGATATGAACTTACCCTTATAAAAGTTAGCCCAATTGTTAAAAATACAAGGTACACTTTTAGCTTTTTCTAATGTATCAACTTTTATGAAGTTAATTATTATATTATTATTTTTCGCATATTCACTAAGTTCTTCTACTTCATATTCAACATAAGGACACTCATTACTATAATAAATTGTAAAGTCTTGATTATCTATTTTCATAAGTTTTGCATTTTCATTAAATTTAGGTGTCTCATCATTATTAAATTCTAATGCTAGTAGTTCATAATCATCAATTTCATCTACTACTTTAAAGTTATAATGAAGGTAGAAGGCTTTTTCGCCAATAAAAGGTTTTTTCTTTTTGGAAGTTATTGTACAAATACCACTCATACCTTTTGATCTTGCGTCAGCTATGGCATATTCTAAAAGTTCTTTTGCAATTCCTTTTCCTTTGAAACTACCAGCTACCCACAAGCAATAAATATATTCATAATTATGTCCATTGATTGGTACCCATGCGGTTTCAATTGGTTCATATTCTATAAATACTTTGCCTCTAGCATTTAGTTTTCGAAAAATATGACCATCATCAAGTTTTCTTTCAATCCATTGTTTTTTCTTTTCAACACCTTTTTGATGTTTTTTGTCTCCAATGGCACAACAAATATGTTCTTTTTCAATGTTATCATGCGTTAAATTGATATAATCATTCATTTTAGTTCACTCCTTCTAGGGTTTTTATGCCATTAATAATTATTTCAAGGGATAAATCAAAACTTTCCTTTATAGGAAGCGGATTGCCAAATGCATCGTTATTTACAAGCAAAGCAAAGCCATCTAAGAATCCTCTTAGTGTTCTTATTATATGATTTATATTATCTTCACTAATATTTAGTGGTTTCATTATTTTAAATACAATATTAAATAGTTTTGTTGTAGCTTTTTCCACACTTTCAAATTTGTTGTACCAAAGCATTGTTGTAAATATACCTTTATTAGTTGTAGCATAATCATAAAAGGCATAACACATATTTTTTATAGCATCATATCCAGTTACTCCTACTGCAGCATCAATTATCTTTTCTTCAAGGCATCTCCATCCATAGATCATAAGTTTGGATTTTAGTTCTTCCAAACTAGAAATATGATTATATAAAGATGGTGATTTAATATTTAATTCTTCTGCCACTAGTTTTAATGATAAATTAGTTAAACCTACTTTATTAACTAGGGATGCTGCTGTTTCAATAATAAGTTGTTCGTTAATATTATTTTTAGACATATTGGCCTCCAAACTAATTGTAGTTATATTATAACTAATCACATTAGTTTTGTCAATAAAAATAGTCTAGTAGTTTTATTCCTACTAGACTTATTTTATTGCTTTTTTACTTTATCAATCATCTTTACAATAAATGGATGTTCTAAATTAAGTGCATACATATAGCTGTTTTTGGTTTCTTCGGTCTTTTCAGCAAATTTTGAAAAGTTATGTTGTGAAAGTTTATTCTTTTTATTAATGTAGTATACAACTTTATCAATTTGATTTTTATTTTCTAGATACTCTATAGTAATAGTTTTTAGAATCATTGACATGACTCCTGGATTATTACGATAGCTATTTTTAATTTGGATATCTTCAATATATAATATCTTTGAACTTAAACTTAAAGTTAAGTATCCAAATATTGATGTTTCATCATGCATTAAGTATGTTATGGGTTTAGCTTGTTTTTTGTATTCTACATAACTTTTGATGTTTTCATTTGACTTCATATCATCGCCATAAATGTATGATAAATTATCAATCGTAATTATGGCCATTTCCTTTAATATTTCATCTACTTTATCGCTTGTGTAATTTAATTTAACTAAATTAATCATGGATGATACCTCTTTATTTTACTTGTTATCATTTAATAGTTTTTTGAAAATTTTTGAATTAAACGGAATTTCTTTAATTTTATTCCAATACATTGTTTCTATTTCAAAAGGAGTAAGGTTAAATATATTTTCAAAATCTTCTTTTTTTATTTCCGTTTTTATTTTGTATAGTTCGAGGTATTTTGAAATACCAAAAGTTTCAATTAAAAATTTAGTAAATGAACCTGCTATGGGATATGTTAGTTCACAATTATATTTGAAGAATTCATTGTTATCTAGTAATTTCAAAATAGATAGAGTATCATCATTCTTTTTATAATATGCTGCCCAGCTATCATTTGATTGTCTCCACCATTCTTTGTCAAAGTACATTGCGAGGCCTTCAACAATAAAGTCAGATATGGGAGCATTAATAATAAATGAGATAAGATGAGCATCTTCATGTGGGCCAATGCATTTTGTATCATTGTTATAAACTACATAAACTTTGTTTTCTCCCCATACAGCAAAACCATTAATAGGAGTGTTATCACCATATAGTTTTCCAACTTCTTCTTTTGAATCTAATAAATAGTATTTTATTTTTTCAGGAAAATCTACTTTTAATGTTTCACATATTTTGTTGAAACTATTTTCTTGGACATCAGCAATCATTTTGATGTCTTTTTCCGCAAGACTTCCTTCTTCATATGTAAAAATATAATGGGGAGTACTATATGTTTTCATGATATCACCTTATCTTAAGTTTATTTGTTTTCTTTAATATTATATACTATATTTAGTTTTTTGTAACTTTATAAGTTATTATTTATTGATAAAATAACTAATTTGGATGTTTTTTATTTTATCATTTAAAAAATTATTTTCAATTAAAGTTTGAATTATTTTGTTACCAGCAAAGAATTCCATTAAAATAACAACATATCCATTAACATATTCTTTTAGATTACTTGGAATTGATTTGGTTATTATTTTTGTTAAATATTCTTTAATTTTGTTTGTTGATGATTCTAATTTAACGTATAAATCATTATTGATGTTTTCCATTAGTTTTTGAAAATCCTCATTTAAGTAGGCAATAGTCGTTTTTAATACTCCATTATCTTTAATTAAAATATTGTTTTTAATTAAATAGGCATATAATTCTTCTTTACTATTATCAACTATACCATTATACACATCAATGACGGTTTGTGCTATTACTTTATCTCTTAAGATTACTTGATTGGAACTATGGTTTTTAGATAACCATAAATCTCTTGCCCATAGGGTATAATCATTTAATGAAGTTGGGGTTTGACCACATACTCCTTTTGGAGTTTTGGCTTCTAATCCAAAAACTAATCCTCTTGCACCACACGATAAAATTTTGGGATAATCTGAATCTTTAGTAACTAACTTTCTTTTATCTATATCTGCGATTCTATCTACAAAAATCCATTTGTATTGATCTATTTCAGCTTTATAATTATAAATATTTGTTTGTTTAAATTGTTCAAAATGTTCATTAAAAACTTTTTCAACTTCTTTTACATATTCGTCATACATTTTTTTATACATTGTATCAATAACATCAAGTTCTTCTTTACTGATAATGCAAAAATTTGTTTGATATTTATTCTTTACTTTTTCAATTAATACTCCGGCTTTTAATAGTATTGCAATTTCATCTTCAATGTAACAACTACTACAACCTACTTCATTAGAAATTTCAGTTACTGATTTAGGTTTAGCATAACATATTAAGGCAATTTGACATGGTAATTTTCTTTTAAATAGTTCCCACACGTTTATGCTTGTAAAATCAATTCCTGAATAGTATATTGAAAAATCTTTAGGATTAAAGCTTACTTCACCGATTGTCTTATTCATATCATAAATCTCCTTTAACTTTTTCTTTCCATTTGACAAATAATACTTAACCATGTCTTGGCTAATATTAAGTTTTTCGGCTATATCTTTGATTTTTAATTCATGATAATAGTAAAGTACTATTATCTTACGATATAACCCTGAAAGGATACTTAGTGATTTTCTAATATCATTATGTAATGTTTGTTCTTCATTATTTTCATCATCGCAAGTGTCAATAATTTGTATTTTACAATAATCATCATCTAAAATATAATTATTTTTTCTATTAATGTAGTTTTTATATACATTATGAGCAATACTCCAAAAATAAGCATTTACATTCTTTATTTCTTCAACACGACTTAAAGCATCTAAACACTCACAGGCCGCCTTTTGTGATAAGTCTTCCGCATCTTGTATTGAAGAGGTTCTGCTTATATAAAATGTTAAGAATCTATTTAAATATTCACTTGCTATTAATTCTTTTAATTGCTCTTTATTTTGCATAATGATACCTCCTTTCACTAATATAGTAACAAAGTTTTAAAAAAGTGAAGTAATTTTATAATAATTATCTATTTATCATATTTAATTCTAAAGTAATCTAAGTATTTTTTGAAGTGATCTTGAGCTGACTTACATATATCTATTAAATACCCTTTTTCCACTGGCCATTCTTTTAATCCCCTATAATAAAACATTTTTAAATTATCATCTATTATAAAAGGTACAATATTGTATTTTAAACATTCTTTAAACATTAAAAGTCTTCCTACTCTACCATTACCATCTTGGAACGGATGAATAGATTCAAAACGATAATAAAATTCAATTATGTCATTTAATGTTTTAGTTTCAATATTGTTATACCAATCAATTAAAGTTTTAATTTCATCCTTGACGTTTTCTGGTTTTGTTGTAGGAAGACCGCCAACTTCACTTGGTAATTTTTTATAATCACCAACAACAAACCATTTATTTCTACTATCACTCGTTTCACTTTTTAAAATAAGATGAAGCTGTTTTATGAGATTTTCTGTAATATTAAGTTTGGCTTTATCTATTATTAAATCAATACATCTAAAATGGTTAACTGTTTCAATTATATCATCTACATTTATTATTTCATTAGATTGACCAATAGTATTAGTTTCATAAATATATCTAGTTTGATCACTAGTAAGTTTACTTCCTTCCATATGATTAGAATTGTATGTAAGTTCAATTTGAATTTTATGATATATTCCACCTTTTAGCTTAGTTGCTTTTTCAAGTTTCAAAATATTAAGTAAAGTATTTTTAGTAAAATTTTCTCTATTCTTTCTTTCTGGTTTTTTAGCATTACTTGGGATCATCCATGTCTTACCTAGAAGAATTGCTCCCGGGATTCTACCATTAGCACAATAATTTCTAACACTGCGTTCTGACAAATTCCAAAGTTTAGAAATTTCTAATACGCTTAGATAATTCATAAAACACCTCCATATAGGATTATTATATCACATTATCGGCAAATTATCAAGTAATTAATTGTTGATTTTAAAAGTTAAATTGCCGATAACGGCATTCTTTATTTATGCTTTTGTTATATCTGATTGCCTTTGAGTCATCTTTTGCCAATTTATAAATCCATATACATCGTTTGCGAGAAAAGTTATAAAACAAACAATTACAAAAAAGGTAAAATATGTTTTCAATGGTTGGTAAAGTCCATAGTATAATTAGTACTATATCATTTGTTGCATAACCTATTGCATAAAAAGAACTTCTTCTAAAAGTAAGGTATACCGCAATAAAACTTGTGGTTACTGAGATTGTACTAGGAATAATGTTTTTTGTGTTAAAGGCTCTTAAAATAACATAGAAGATTACTGTTATAATAATTGTTAAAAACCACATGATTATTGGTTCATTCTTTTTTAGTTTGTTAACTTCTACTTCAGCTTTATCTCCTTTAAAAGGGGGGCTAACCAAGATACCAAAGCAAATACTGCCATCGGCATTGTCATACATACATATGTTAACATTTCACCATATTATTTGAAGATAAATGAAATGTATCCATGAACTAAACTAAATATAATCATCAAAATTTGACCTATAGGATTTCCTTTTTCATTAAAAATTAAAGAAGTTACACCAATAAGTGATGCTACAAGAGTTAGATAGTTTGATTTACCAAAAAGGCAAAATGAAGCAATAATTAAAATAGTTGAGAAACTCCACAATAGAATTTCTCCTATTGAAAAGTATTTTACAATTGCTTTAAGTATTTTCATATAATCCTCCAAAAAAATAAGCATTCACATACTTATCTTCAAGGACCTAACGATAAGTATATGAATGCTTTACATTCATTTGCCCGGTAGCAATCATTTATTATTATTTGAATTCATTAAAAGATAAGTATTACCTAAAGTCAAATTATATTATATGTTTGTCTCATTATCTTTTAAATTTTACAATTAATTTATTGTATACTAACTTTTTTTAATTATCTTTATTCAACATCTAGTGTGAATAGTTCATTATCTTTTTGTTTAAATCCTAATTCCAATAAACATCTTTTATAGAAATTATAGTTTTTCATAATAATATTCCATTTATTTAATACAACTTTAATGAATTGAATATCATGATTTTCTTTGCTTTGTTTAAAGAATGGATTGTCTTATATACTTTAAATTCATTCATTCTTAACTCCTTCTTTCTAATTTAGATCTTTCAATAATTCATCTAGTGTACATTCAAGTATTTTAGTGATGGGAATAAGATACAAAATACTAGGATAACTTATATCTTGTTCCCACTTGGATATTGAATGTCTAGAAATCTTTAGTTTTTTTGAAAGAGCTTCTTGAGATAAGTTTTTCTTTTCTCTTAATTTTCTTAAATTCATGCCAAAGCTAATAGTAAGATACCTCTTTTCGTTTTAAAGTTATTTGTTTCATATGTTATCACTCCTTTCTTGTAGCAACAAAAAAGCACCTCTAATAAACTAGAAGTGCCTATAGTTTCTATATGCTTGCTACAAAATATTAAATATCTGTACCTATAAAGGATTTGATTACTTCTAATTTATTATAAAACATGATTTTCATAGTAATCAACTCCTTTCGTTGTTTGAGGTCTTTTACACTAATATTATATAACATTATAAATAATTTATCAACTTTTTATGCTTAATTTACTGCACCAGTTAGTTGCGTTGGTGGTAGAAATTAGGTGTTTTATTAATTCTAATATGATTCTTTTTTTATTTGTGATTCTGATTCTTGTTGTTCTTGTTTTCTTAATTCAAGTGATTTATTTTTTGGGGTTAGTTTTACTACGATATTCCATATCATTGGAAGTATTAACAATAATAGTAAACCTACGACAATCTTAACCCAAAGGTTATTTAGAAAGATTAACAAGGTACTTATTAGTAAAAATGGAATGGTCGCAAAACTTGCATTTACATGTACTTTATGCCATAGTTCTTCTGAGGTCATACATATATTTCTTTTTATACCCCAAGAACTAAATCTTTACAAACTGGAAACTAATTATAATAATTAAATATAAGATTGTTAAGAAAATATTAAGTATAGTTCCTAAGTCAAATACAAATTTAAACATTATCTATTTTTCCTTAATTTTTATTTATGCTTACATTTTATCATAATAGATAAGAAATTACAATAGTCTGTTAAATTTATTTTTTTACAACCATCATATTATAAACAAAATGTTTTTGTTCATCATCTAATGACAATAGCCCCTCATTGTAAGCATAATTAATTATTAATGAACGTTGAGTAACGGTGAATGAAGATACAATGAATTCTAATTGATTATGTAAGTATGAAGGAAATAATTTTTCAACCTCTTTATAAACATTTTTAGAATATTCATTGAATGCATTTTGAAGAGTAGTATCATTTTTAATGAAATTATAAAGTTTTAATAAATTATTTTTAGAAATTACAGGAGGAATAACTTTAATTATATTATTTTCAACTTTTAAGTAATTATTACTTATATACTTATCAACTAATGTTTTTGTATCTGTATCTAATTCATCATATTTTAATTCGTTTTCCAAAACATGTGAGAATAATTGATAATCTTCTCTTCCATTTGCAGCATTATTCCAGGATGTTCTATATCCTACTTTAAAGTTGGGATTACATACTGAGGATGGCCATGCAATTAAGGCTACATTACATTCATCAACTGATGTTGTATTAAAAGAAATGAAATATTCATTACTTTTACATGTATTTATGTTTTCTGCCATACAATAATCCCATGATCCATTTTTACATTTTTTAGTTCCCTTGTAAGGTTTTTTTTCTGTTATTGCTAATTCTACAATAAAAATTAGTGACCACATCAATAATTCATCATTATTAATTTTATTTAATAATAAAGAACGATAATATTCAATGTTTTTCTTACAAAATTCAACGATTGGCTTTTGAATAATATGAATATTCTCTTTTACAAGTTTAAGAATTTTGATTCTTGTTTTTTTATCTGCGAACGCAATATTTGTTAGGTATTTACCATTATCTTGTTTTATTAAAAATTCTTTTTTGACGAGTTGTTTAACATAGTCCTCGACATACGCAACAGATATGCCTAGCTCAATTGAGTAATCTTCAATTGAACAAGGGTTATTGTATGAATGATATAGTAAGTTTTTAATTAATAAGGGGGAGGTTTCATAGTCAGGATAAAAATCAATTTCTCCTTCATTACTCATTATACCCGAAAAATCTTTTGGTACATAGGCTTTTTTGCCATTTAGCTTTTCCATATCTAAGTACTCCTTTAACTTTTTTCTAAGCGTGAACAGTCTTTTTTTAACAGTTCCAAGAGGTAAGTTTAATTCTTCAGCTATGAACTTTAAGGTTTTATCTTCTACATAATAAGCGTAAAGTATTTCTGCATAATCTTTACTTAGTAATTTAATGGCTTGATTCATTCTTCTGATTTTTTCATCTTCAAGCATTTCTTCAATTACCGTTTTTGAATTATCTACATCATCAATTACATCTTTGTATTCTATTTTATTTCTTTCTTTAATGGTCTTTCGTAAATACATGTTGTATTGATTCTTACAAACTCCCCAGATGTAGTAATCCATATTATTGATCTGTGCACCTTTATCAATATTTTGAATTATTTCTAGGAGAATTGTTTGTGATAAGTCTTCAGCATCCATTCTGTTATTGCATCTTTTGATACAATAGAAAAATACTTTACTAGCATAATCTACGACTTTTTCTTTTAATTCCTTTTTGTTCATAGTTTCATTCATGAAATATTTACCTCTTCACTTATATAGTTGTAAAAGATTAAAAAAGGTTCCCACTACTTTATATATTACTATAATAATTATTAATAACTTATAAATATCAAAAAGGAACTAAATATTGAAATACACCAATGAACAATGGTGTTCAGTTCATATATACTAGTTCCTTTTCATAAATTTTATTTTATTAAAAATGCCATATATAATGGAATGGTGTTAATCCCGTTTGTGGTACCAACATTACTATCTGCAAGTTTGAAGTTACTACTAATATTATATTTATTTTTATTATTCAATTTTTTTTAAAGATAATTATTGTTTCAAATTAAATTATACACTTTTTTATAGGGAGTTTTTAAATTAATGGTTATTCAAATGCTAAGTTTTGTTGAATTACTATTGGTTTATTATAAGATTTTTAAATACATGTCAAGTCTTTCATTAATATATTTTGCAAATAAATTTTCCATTGCTGATAAATTATGATTAGTATGATACTCATCAAATGCTTTATAATATGCAAAACGATCAATATATTTAATATCAATTGGTGGATATCCGGCTTTCATTAGTTCTAAATTAACTAATAATCTACCTGTTCTACCATTTCCATCAATAAATGGATGAATAGCTTCAAACTCAATATGAAAGCGAGCTAACTTAGTTATTATATGTTCTTTACTTTCTTTATAATCTATTAAAAGTTGTACCATTTTAGGTTCAATTAGATAAGGTTGTACAGGTTCATGGTAAGCTCCCATTATACGTACAGGAATTTTACGATATACACCCCTATCATACTTTTTATCAGCTAAAACTAAGAAATGAATTTGTTTAATAATGCTTTCACTTAATGGAACATTATTTTTAACTAACTCACTAACATATTCAAATGCTTCTTTATGTCCAGCTGCTTCAATATGATCTTTTAATGGCTTTTTATCAATCGTAATACCTCTAAGTACTAGATCGGTTTCTCTTAACGTTAACGTATTTCCCTCAATAGCATTAGAATTATAGGTATATTCAACTATAAATTCTTCATTAAGTCTTGCGACTTCACCTTCAGTTAGAGGTCTTCTATTATCAAGTTCTTGTTTCTTTTTATCTATAACTAATAAAAGACTTTCTTTTGACTTGTATCTTCCATCGGCTGGTTTTTCAGCGTCAATTGGTATTTTCCATCCACGTCCTTCTTGATATGCTCCATTTATTTTTCCTTCTGCACATAGAGTACGGATTCTTCTTTCAGAAATTTTCCATTTTTCTGCAGCTTGTTTTACAGTTATATACATTGATTATACCTCTCTTTTTATTTATTATACAACATTAGCGGAATAATATCAAGTGTTTACGGAATAATATTTTTAAATTAACGGAATAATACCATTAAAAGTCAAGCGATTATTTAAATTTAATTTTTGTTGCATTTCAAATTACAATTTATTATTTTAAATCTTTACATTTTATTTTTAGAATTAAGTATGTAAAAGCTATCGGCATCAATTGAATTAAAAGTATAATGGTGACAATTAAAAATTCATTTTTTAAGTAATGATTATCTTTAAAAGTAATTACAATTAGACAAAACACAAAATTTAATAATAATGATTGTGCAGCATATATTCTTTGAGATAAATTCCATAATTTAGGATTTCTCTTAGCAAATCGAATAACTATTGGACCATCACATTGCATTGGTCTTATTAGATTAATCAGTGCTAATATAATTGAAATACAAGGTACAAATAATTTCACAAACATATACTTTCTCTTTTATTCATTAATTACATCAATTAATTTTAGTTTTAATTCTCTTTTTGTACGAAATTCCATGCCTACTCCAAATGCTGAATTAGGATGATTCGTAAAGTCTTTATCAATTTCTATTTTTTCATCTATTTGATATAAATATACTGGATATTTAATACCATCATGAATTACTTTTCCTTCATTAATAGATATATGCGAAGGCTTGCTTCCAAATGCAATTGCAAGTTCTTTAAATGGAGTAAAATCAGAGTTTTCTGCTAATTTTTCAATTCTATATGGAGATCCATAATAATAAATACCTTCATCTTTTTTAGATAGTGTTAATACTTTATTTGGATACTTAACACCACCACCAAGACAGTGCCATCCATTTTCTTTACATACTCTTATAAGTTCATCCATCAATTCAAACGGATTGGTGCTAGGTGGTACTAGTACATCAGCTTTTATTCTGTATTCAACATCTTTAGAATTATCATGTTCTCTCACTTTTAATTTAAAAGGCAATTTTTTATCTTCCACACATTTCTTTAAAAATAAACGAATTGCTGTAGATAAATCTAAACCTAATTCATTAAATAATTTTATCGCTTCTTCTTTTAGTTCTTCTTCAATTCTTACTTGAACAAAACTCATATTATCACCTCACAATGTAATTATATCAAAGTGTCATTACATTGTCAATACATTTGTTGTAAGTTTCTATTTTGATTTTTTAAAAAATAGAATCATAAGAAGTTATAAACAAGTAGAGCTATAGGTCAATCCTAAATATTACTCAATAAAACGGATATTAAGCTATTATCTGATTCACTGATAGAAAATATCTTCTTACCTAAGTCTTTAATTGAGTGTCCTAAATGATATAACTTATTTTGATCAATTATAATATATCTATCATGGACATTAGCAGTATATCTAACATCTAAACCTCCATACTGATTATTAAATGCATCTATATCTCTAGATAATAGTCTTGAATTAATACTTGTATAAATTAATATTTGAACACCACTTTTTTTTACTACTAATCTATCAAGTATTGTTCTATCAACATAATTATCAATTATAATTATTTCTTTGTTTGCTGATTCAAATAATGATTGTATTAATGTATATGCATCATAAAACTCTCCATCAAAGAAAAGTTGCGTGTTTTTAAATTCTTTTGGTTTATATTCTTTTTCAATATTACTAACTCTTTCATCAAGTGACTCAACTTTATTAATTAATCTTACATAGTTTTCATTAGTAACAAGGGTTCTTTCTTCATTGATTGCATATCCTTTTATTAAATATTCCTGTATTATATTGTTTGCCCATTGTCTAAATAGAACACCTCTTCTTGACTTAACTCTATATCCTACTGAAATTACTACATCTAAATTATAATATTTAACATTATATGTCTTCCCATCATTTGCAGTATGTGCAAAAAATGCACAAACTGAATTTTCCAAAAGTTCTCCTTCCAAAAAAATATTTTTAATATGTTTGCTTATTACCGATCTATCCCTTTCAAATAAGACAGACATTTGCTCGATATTAATCCATATTGTTTTTTCTAACGGAGAAATATTGACATCTAATTTTACTTCATCATCAGCAAACTTAACAATTTCATATTTGTTCATTATTTGTCACCCCTATTAATTCAATTCCTTTTAAAACGACATCTAACTCGGTATCCAATGCATTTGCATATTTTACTAAAAAGAAAATAGTTGGGGAATTACTCATATTTTCAAATCTAGTTATTTGTTGACGCATTACTCCCATTTTATCCGCAATCTCTTGTTGAGTGTACCCTAGTTTTTCTCTTAAATATACAAATTGCATTACTATTTTTGCTCTTAACCATTTTTCTTGTTGTTCGATTGACATTTCTTTTAATTCTTTGTTATTATATATTTCTGCTATTTTACTTAATTTTTTCATAACTATACCTCAATGCTATTGTACAATATTATTTAGATATTTGCAACATTTTTGTTTCGTAAATGAATAAATTTTTACTGTCATCCAAAAAACTTATGTATAATCAATAATTAATGCAATATATAAAAGAAAAAAAGCTTGATACAATTTATATCAAGCTTATTGCTTCTTATGGTGCAGCAGATGAGATTTGAACTCACACATACATGCGTATACTACCCCCTCAAAGTAGCGCGTCTACCGTTCCGCCACTGCTGCATTTAGGATACTTTGTAGTATCCATTATATATTAATTTCTTTTACATCATCAGGTATTAAAATGTTTACATCTTCATGTACATCCGTAGATGCAAGTTTTGAAACAGGAAGTTTAATATAGTTGGCTTCTGCTTCTGCTAGAATGTTACCATTCATATCTTTGATGTAACCAGTTCCTGAGAAAAACTTTTTACTACTTTTGGTTATTTTTCCCACCGCATAAAGTGGCGTATCTAATGGGGTAGGTTTTCTAAATTTTACATGTAGATCCATTGTTACTCCCCATACATCTGGTTCATCTATCCAGATGGCCCTACCTATTATTTCATCAAGCATTGTTGAAATTAGGCCACCATGAGTTCTTTCGGGATAACTTTGATGAATTTGTGAATATTTGAAGATCGATACTACACTTTTATCTTCCATTTCATAGAATGGAGCTTTTAGACCTGCTTCATTATTAATTCCGCAGATAATACACATTTTACTATTAACTTGCTTTTTTATTACTTTCATTCTTGCCTCACGTATTTTTTTGATAATTTATTCGTATTATTATATAAGGGGGAAATGTTATGAATAATAATAATTCAAATATTCATGAAATTCGGTCATTTATTGACTGGATAATGACTTTAACCCCTTTTCAATTTACAACGATTGGTACTATCACTGGTTATATTTTAGCTGAAAATCTTACTGTTGATCAACAAAACTCACTAGGTAACTGGTTAGAGTTTGTTGGACAATTACTTTTGACCTATAATGCCCAAGCATCAGCAAATCAATGTAATATAAGTTGTGATGAATACAATGAACTAAAAAGGAAAATTGATTTAATCATGCGAAGATTTAATATTAAATCATAGGCAATCGGGAGAAATATAGATTATTTTATCATCTTTGTGTTCATTATAAAAGTCTTTAGCAATTTTTGTTGTAAAAGGTAGACATTTTTTTATTTCTCTTTCTACGTCCACAGTAGGTTTATTTAGCGCTTCTTTTACTCTTTTTAACATCATGTATCTTGTTATTTCGTATCGTTCAAAAGGGAAAGTAAGTTGGAGATATTCTTCTGCCGTTTCAAGGTTAAATCTTTCATCACCTTGTAATGCGAAAAAAGTATATAGATAAATAATGGTATTATTACATGTCTTTTTTAAGAAGTTGAAAGCATTAAGCGTTATTTCTTTGGCTTTTTCTTCATCTACTTTAGTTCCAATTCCGTTTAAGTATGCATGAGCCATATAGCCATCTGAGCATACACATTGAGCCGCAAAGTAGTTGATACGTTTAAGATATGCTTCTTTATATAATTTAAAGGCTTCTTCATTGTTACCAGTAACTTCATAAAAACGAGCTAAAGCCGAAATATTACATGATTCATCAGGATCATCATTATATGATGCAAGTAAAAATTCTTTAGCACGATCATAGTTTACACTTAAGCCATTTTCTCCAAATAAGAACATAAAGCCTAACTTTTTGTAATTCCAAGTTTCTATTTTTTCTAGAGGAATCTTTTTATATTTTTTAAAGTAGCGATAGAATCTTTTAGGATTAACATCAATCATTGAGATTATAGATATAAATTTTAAATAATCAACACCATTTTTAGTGCCATTTTTCATATACGCGCTTTCAATTTCATCATATGGACGGTTTAGGCGATATTTTGTTGTCGCAAGACAATTTAGGGTATCGTTTCTATCCTCAGCTTTTTTATTATAATCTCTAATTAATTCAAGATTATCTGAATTTAAATGAAGTAGATAGTTTATGTTATATAAGCGGATAAAAGTAGTGTAATTTGGAGAAAGTTCATATGCATGTTTATAATAAGGAAGGGCTTCCTTTAAATCTTCATTACTTTTAGCATTATCTTGATAGGTTGCACCTACGTAGCTATTTATAAATGGAGAATCATTGGTTTTTAAATATTCTTTAGCAGTTGTGATGATACTATCTATATCATCTATTGCTTGATATATCTTTAATTTATTTATTATATATTCTTCTTCTTTTAGTTCATTCTTAATTGTTTCTAAAATTTCTAATGATTCTTTAGCCTTTTTCATGTTCATAAGAACTTCGATATGTAATAGTTCAATGGAGATATTTTTGTCTTCATATTTTTTTGCGACTAAGATTGAGGCTTCAGCTTCCTCAAGGTAGTGAGGATCCTTATTTTCATCGCGATTGTATAATTCTAAGTTTATTCTTGCACGATCATAATAGTAATTAAAGCTTGCACCAAAACGACTATACATATCATCAAGTAATTGTGATGCTTCATCAAAGCGACCAAGTTCAAGTAAGATGTCAACTTTACAGTAGTAGTGATTAAACTCATCAGCATTTTCATCTTCTAAACATTTGTTTATATAATCTAAGGCTTCTTCAAGGTATTCATTACCTAGGAAAAAACAAGCTCTTGACATTGCGAAATTATAGTCAAGTGCAAAATCACTATAGTCACAATCTTTGGCTTTACCACATAAATAGGCAGCACGATAGTTTTCTAAGTGACTGTATGCAATGACTAAACATGCAATGGCTTTTCCTTTTAGTTCACTTTTTGATTGTGCGACCTTGTCAAAGTCATTTATAACGTCTTCATCAACTTTATTTAAACAAACAAATTCCATAAATGCTCGATTAAATATCGCTTGATAGTTTTTTGGCTCATTTTGTATTACTTCATCAAGTACTTCAATTGCTTTTTCATAGTTACCATCGTTTATAAATTGTGACATTTTTTCAAGTGTTTGTTTATCCATATGTTTCCTCCTTGGTTGCCTTTTTTACATACATTAGGTCACTAGCTTTTTTTAGGTCTTCACGCTTATCATAAAGTTTTTTACCTTTTGCAATGCCAATATCGATTTTAGCAATACCATTTCTAATTACAATCCTTAATGGGATTATGGTATAACCTTCTTTTTGAATTTTTTGACCTAGCTTTATGATTTCACGATGGTGAAGTAGTAATTTTCTTTTCGCATCCGGAATGTGATTAAAGATATTCCCCATTTCATATGGAGAAATAGTCATACCTACAATAAACATTTCATTGTTTTTTATTTCACAATAGCTTTCTTGAATGCTTACTTTACCATTTCTAATTGATTTGATTTCCGTTCCTTTTAGAACAAGACCTGCTTCAATTTCTTCTTCGATGAAATAGTCATGATATGCTCTTTTATTTTGGCATATTATTTTTTCATTATTTGTCTTCATTTTCCAACTTTCCTAACATTTTAAATGTTATTTGATGCTTTTCTATATTTATATCTATTAATTTTACCTTAACTACATCGCCAAGTCTATAGATATGATCTTTTTTCTTTCCATAGATAATTCCTTTTTTCTCATCTACTTCATAATAGTCATAGGGAAGATTTTCAAATCTCGCAAGACCTTCAACGGTATTTTCTAAAGTTATGTAAAGTCCCCAGTTAACGACTGATGAAATCATACCTGTGAATACTTTTCCCATAAATTGTTCCATATATTCACATTTTTTCATGTCAGTAGTATCTCTTTCTAAGCGTTCTGCCGTTTTTTCTTTAAGTGACGCTTGAATGCCGGTGTCATGAACTTTTTTTGTAAAGTATAGAATAGGATCATTGTTAGTTTCACTTTCATTGAATAAGAATTGTTTCATTAGGCGATGAACGAGAAGATCAGGGTATCTTCTTATTGGTGATGTAAAATGGGTATAACACTTACTCGCAAGGCCATAGTGACCAATATTTTCTTCTTGGTATTTAGCCTTTGACATTGTTCTAAGTAAAGTATTACTTAAAACAACTTTTAAAGTTTTTTCTAGTGGGTTGCTTTCATCATTTGTGTTTATCAAGAATTGTTGAAGAGCTTTTGGTAGAGCTGCCTTATTTTTATATGAGAATTCTTGTTTTAAACTCTTCAGTCTAGTCAAAAAAAGATTTAATCTTTCATCATCTGGTTCATCATGAACACGGTAGATAAAAGGGACATCCAGCCATGTCATTTGTTCAGCCACACTTTCGTTTGCGACTAACATGAATTCTTCAATTAATTTTTCAGCACTTCTTCTTTCGCGGTAAGATAAGTCAATGACGTTACCATTTTTATCAAGATTTACTTTTACTTCGGTAGTTTCAAAATCAAATGATCCACGTTTGATTCGTTTTTCGTATAGTTTTTTTGATAGATTGTTCATCAAAATAAGCATTTCATAAATATCTTGATATTTTTCAATCATTTCTTTATCTTCATCTTCAATTATTTTATTTACAGAACTATATGTCATACGATGACTACTTTTCATAATACCTTCATAAAATGATGTATTAATGATTTTGGCTTCTTTGTCAAGTTCAATCTCAGCAACTTCAACCAAGCGGTTTACCCCTTCATTTAGTGAACAAATGCCATTAGAAAGTTCTAGTGGTAACATCGGGATTACCCTATCTGGCAAATAAATACTTGTACCTCTTTCATATGCTTCCATATCTAAGAAAGATCCTTCTTTGACATATTCACTGACATCTGCGATGCATACTTTTAGAAGGTAGTTCCCATTATCTAAAACTTTTAAAGTTACCGCGTCATCATAATCCCTTGCATCATCACCATCAATGGTAATTATTGTTTCTTTTGTTAGGTCATGGCGATTTTTGTATTTATTTATATCAACTTCTTGAGGGATGGATTTTGCTTCTTTGATGGTTTCATCATCAAATTGATATTTAACCCCGCTCGCAAGAACTTGCATTGTAATATCCATGCCTATTTCAAATTCATCACCATATACTTCTTTAATTTTGGCTTCTACTTGATCATACTTATAATATTTAGTAATTTCAACTTTTACTACTTTATTAAGTATTTTTTGATCAACATCTTTAATACTTGCCCAAACATTAATTTTATTGATTAATCCTTTTACAAAGAAGCGATTTTTATGTTTCTTTAGTGGTCCAACAATGAAAGTTGTAGCTCTTGTAATGATTCTTACAACTTCACCTTCAAAGCTTTTATTTCTTTCTTGTTTAAAGCGAACTAAAATAGTATCGCCTGACATTGCGGTATGAAGGTTGTTTTCACTAATATGAACACTAAAGGTTTCGCCATCAACAAAACCAAAGCCAGCATCTTTAATGTTTATAACTCCTTTTACAAGGTTAAAGTATTCTAGTAACGCAAATTGATTTTGTTTATTATGAGTAATAATAAAATCATTTTCAAGTTCTTCTAGGGCACTACCTACTTCATCAAATTCATCTTCTTGCGTTAAATTTAAATCTTTATAAATTTCATCTAAAGTTCTTAGTTGATGTTTTGGGGTTTTTAATAAATTAATTATTCTTTCTTTCATTGTTTCACCTCCTTTAAATTTTCGTGAAAAAAGGGCTTAAACCTAAGCCCTATGTTTCTTTTTTTAGTATCTTTCAATTAATCTAACAACGATTGTTAAAATAAAGAAGATAACTGATAATACTGTAGTTGTTGTATTGATAGCTTTTTCTAATCCTCTTTGTTTTTGATTAGCAAATAAATCTGATTTTTCACCAGTGAAAGCTGACATACCATCTTCTTTAGATGATTGAACAACAACTAATAAAATCATTAATACAGATACTACTAGTAAAATATAGTCATACCATTTTAAAGCACTCATAAAAGGCCTCCATTTATCTATTTTTTTATACAATTCTTTGTTATTATATCATAAGATAACAAATAATGCAATCGTTTTACTTTTTTGTTATTTTAGAATAATTTCAATTATTTCATCTACTTGTTTTACAGGGATGATTTCAAGGCTATTTCTAACGCTTTCAGGTATTTCATCAATGTCTCTTAGATTATCATAAGGTATTATTATTTTCTTTAATCCGCTACGATGAGCAGCTATTGATTTTTCTCTTAAACCACCAATTGGAAGAACTTGGCCTCTTAGGGTTACTTCACCAGTCATTCCAATATCATGACGAACAGGACGATTTGTGAAAGTTGAAATTATCGCCATTGTAATGGTAACACCAGCTGATGGACCATCCTTAGGGATTGCACCTTCAGGAACATGGATGTGTAAGTCTGATTCTTTAATTTCTTTAAGATCAATACCAAATCTTTCCGCATTAGTTTTAACATATGAGAATGCAGCTTGAGCTGATTCTTTCATTACATCACCAAGTTTACCTGTTAGAAGTACTCTACCCTCACCTTTATAGTGGGTTGCTTCGATTGATAAAGTGTCACCACCAAATTGGGTGTAAGCAAGACCTGTTACAACACCTACTAAATCTGATTCTTCAGTTTTATTATTGACAAAGCGTTGCTTGCCGAGGAATTCTTCAAGATTATCAACTGTTACATCGACTCTTTCTTTTCCATCCATTAATACAATCTTTACTGATTTTCTAACAATTGTTCCGATTAATCTTTCCAGTTCACGAACACCGGCTTCACGAGTATAGTTTTGAATTATTGTGTAGATTGCTTGATCACTAATTGAAAATTTTGATTCATCAAGGCCATTGGAAGAAAGTTGTTTTTTAATTAAATAGTTTTTAGCTATTTCAAACTTTTCATACTCAGTGTAACTTGATAATTCAACAATTTCAATACGATCACGTAAAGTTTCGGGAATATTATCTAGGTAGTTAGCTGTCGCAATGAAGAATACTTGAGATAGATCGAATGGTTCTTCAAGATAGTTATCACTAAAGAATTTATTTTGTTCAGGATCTAGTACTTCAAGCATTGCACTTGCGGGGTCACCCTTGTAATCACTACTCATTTTGTCGATTTCATCAAGTAAGAAAACGGGATTATTTGTTCCTGCACGTTTTAGATTTTGAAGAATTCTACCTGGAAGAGCACCAAGGTAAGTACGACGGTGACCTCTTATTTCTGCTTCATCTTTTACACCACCTAAACGAAGCGATACAAATTCTTTGTTTAAGGCTTTAGCAATTGATCTTGCGAGAGATGTTTTACCAACTCCTGGAGGACCAACAAGACAAAGAATGGTTAGAGGATTTTTACCAGTCATAATTTTGACTGCTAAATATTCAAGAATTCTTTCTTTTACTTTATCAAGACCATAGTGATCTTGATCAAGAATCTTTTTAGCAAGCATAATATCATTAGAATCAACAGATTGTTTATTCCATGGTAAAGCTATTAAGAAGTCAATGTATGAACGGATAATTCCTGATTCAGGTGATGTGCTAGGCGTAGATGCATAACGATTTAATTCGTTTAAGGCCTTTTCTTCAACAGTTTTTGGCATACCTGATTTTTTGATTTGTTCTCTTAACAAATCAATATCTGTTTCTTTCTTAGCTTTATCACCAAGTTCATCTTGGATTGCTCTCATTTTTTCACGTAGGTAATATTCTTTTTGACTTTCATTGATGCTTCGTTTTACTTCTTCATCTATTTTCATTTCTAAAGAGCGGAAAACTTTTTGCTTTCTTAGGTCTTCAAGAATGTATATTAAACGTGTGTTAATGTTAGTTTCAAAAACGTAACGTAAATGTGTTTTATAATCTCCTACTAAATTAAAGGCAATTAAATCACTAAATTCATCACTAGTTGTTTCTTTTCTTAGTGCTTTTAGGATTGAATCACGATTTTCAATTACTGATATCATTTTATTGTCTGATACCAATTCTTGTTTTATTAGTTCTAATGTCGCAAGTTCTTTGTTTTCATCTTCAGTATAAGATGGACAAGTTGTAAAATCAACCATTAAGTTAGGGTTAGTTAGGGTAAATTCATTTACATGGCAACGAACGATTGGTTGGATTTTTATGCGATGAGAACCATTTGGATTAGTCATATGTAGAACAACTTTTGATAGAATCCCCATTTGATAATATCTATCAATTTTAGGAGTATCAAAATCATCTTTACCTTTTAATGTGAATAGAACAACTAAATAGTTACGATATTGCTCTGCTACTTTTAATGCTTTGATGTCACTATCATTATTTACATCAATTCTAATTTCATTACCTGGAAGTGGAACGATATCAGAAAGGGATATAGCTGGAAGTTGTTCTCTTTCTTCTATATTTTTGTCAAACATTTTGTCTCCTTTCTTTATGCGGAAGGGATAGCCTCCTTGCATAAATTATATTCTATATTTTCTTTTTCGATTATTATTTGGTTTATTTCATTGTTATAAGGTAATTCAAACATTACATCAAGCATTCTTTCTTCAATGATTTTTCTAAGAGCTCTAGCACCAGTACCTTCATCAAAGGCTTTTTTTGCGATTTCTTTGATTGCACTTTCAGAAAATATCAGATGGATATTATCACTTTTAAATAATCTTTCATATTCCTTGGTGATAGCCTTTTTTGGTAAGGTTAGGATCTTTTCTAAATCTTCTAAGGTTAGTGGTTCAAGTCTTGTGATAACAGGAAGACGACCTAGGATTTCGGGAATAATGCCAAACTTTTGAAGTTTTCTAGTATCTATTAAGTTTTGATCTTTTTGCGTTGTATTTTCAAATCCAACAACATTATTTTTTACTTTGTCTAGTCCTTCAAAACTTCCTGCACAAATAAATAGAACTTTTGATGTATCAAATTTTAAGTACTCTTGATATGGGTGTTTACGACCACCTTGAGGCGGTACATTAACAATATTTCCCTCAATGATTTTTAGTAATGAGTTTTGAACTCCCTCTCCTGATACATCTCTTGTTATTGATGGATTTTCCCCTTTTCTTGCGAGTTTATCAAATTCATCAATAAAGACGATGCCTTTTTGAGCAAGTTCTAAATCATAGTCTGCATTTTGTAACAATTTTAAGAGAATATTTTCTACATCTTCTCCTACATAGCCAGCTTGGGTATACACTGTTGCGTCACAGATAGCAAGGGGAAGATTGAGGATTGATGCCATTGATTTTGCAAGTAAAGTTTTACCTACCCCAGTTGGACCAATCATTAAGATGTTAGGTTTTTCTAAATCATCTAACTCTGGACAAGTTATTCTTTTATAGTGTTCATATAAAGCAACAGCTAAAACCTTTTTAGCATTATCTTGGCTAATGACCATTTCACTTAGTTTATCATAGATATATCTTGGGGAAATGTTTTCTTTAGCAGTTTCTTTTAAAAAGTCGCTATTTAGAACTTCTTTTTTGTCAAAGTTTAATAATTCATAATAGAGTTCAAGGCAGTCCATACACATCCATGCATGGTTTCCTTCAACTCCAAAATTTTCAATTGTTATTTCTCGGTTACAAAACGAACAATAATGTTTATCCATAATAATCACGCTCCATAATTATTATGGAGCGAAATTCATTTTTTATTAGCTTTATTTAGTAATTACAGCACTTGATTTAATTAAATCAATAGCTTTAACCATCATTAAATGATGTTCAACTTGACTTGCATCATATTTTTTCTTAACATCATTAACTTTTTTAGTTGCTTCTTCTTCAGTGTCTGTATCTAAAACATTAGCAAGTTTCTTGTATTCATTTTCTACTTCTTCTTTAGAAACTTCAAATTGTTCTTTTTTAATGATTTCTTCAATAATAATTTCTTCGGTAATTTGACGTTTAACATATTCAGCACCAGCTTGACGATATGCTTCTAAGCTTTCAAATCCGCTGTATTGAACTAATACTTCAGTAGGTACTTTATATTGTTGTGCTTGTTGTTCAAGTCTCTTAACTTGTTTTTCAACTTCATTATCAATAACAGTTTGAGGAATTACAATTTTTGAATTCTTTTCAATTTTCTTCATTAAAGTATCCATAAAGTAGTTTTCTGCTTCTTGTTCTTTTTCTTGTTTTAATAGATTTTTAACATATGTTGTATATTCACTTACTGTCTTTACTTCTGGAAGTTCCATTTCAAGAACTACATCATCAGTTAGTTCAGGTTGTACTTTTTCTTTTACTTCATGAACTTTAACTTTAAATACAGCAGCTTTAGAAGCAAGTTCTGCATGATAGTTTTCAGGGAATACTACGTTAACATCTAGTTCATCACCTGATTTAGTTCCAACTAGTTGATCTTCAAAACCAGGGATAAATGAATTTGAACCAAGTTCTAGAGGGTAGTTTTCAGCTTTGCCACCTTCAAAGGCAACACCATCAACAAATCCTTCAAAATCGATTACAACTGTATCACCTAAAGCGGCAGGGCCTTCTTTAACCATGATTTCAGCTTTGCCTTTTAATTGTTGAGCAATATATTCATCAACCATTTTCTTTGTTACTCTTGTTGATTTAGGTTTAATACTTAATCCTTTGTATTCACCGATTACAGCATCTGGCCATACATCAACAACAGCTGTATATGTGAAACCTTGTCCTTTTTTGATTTCAGCAACATTTAAATCAATTTTGGGATCAGATACAGGCATTACTTCTGCTTGTTGTAAAGCTAGATAGTAAGTAGCTTGTAAAGCAAATTCAATACCATCTTGGTATAGACTTTCCCAACCATAGTGGTTAATAAATACACTCTTTGGAGCTTTACCTTGTCTAAAACCATCAATTTTTACATTTTTAATTACTTTTTCAAAAGCTCTGTCTAAAGCTTCATCAAATTGTTCAGCTGTTACGTCAATTGTTAATTTAACTTGACTCTCTGATAGTTTTTCTACATTTACTTTTAATTCACTCATACGAATTAATCTCCTTCTTATTTTTACTTTTGTAATTATACCAAATTTTTGTTATTTTTTCTTATAATTTGCTTTTATTCAATGCCATAAGCTTTTAAGACTCTTGCTTCGACATATTTTAGAGGAATAGGACCACAATTAAGAATTAGTTCATGGAACTTAACTGGATCAAATTCAGTTTGCATCTTGTTCATTACTTTGTCACGTAAATCACAAAGTTTGAAATATGTGAAATAGTATTGTTGGCAATTATTAGGAACTTCAATTAATCTTTCATAGATTGATTGAGCTTGTTCCATATTAATCTTATAATATTTAGTTAAAAAATTATAAGTTTCTTCGAGTGTCCAACCATCATAGTGAATACCCATATCAAGTCTTGAGTAGATTGCACCTTGATAGTCATCTTGCCATTTATAATAATCAATTATATTTTGATCATATCCTTCTAAAAAGTCATATACATAATGTTCAGCATAAGTTGCCCAGCCTTCCATATAGCCAGAATTCTTTAGGACTTTTCTGATAATGTTGGTTTCTTTATTTTTGAAATAAACATTTTGATATAAGTGACCTGGAATACCTTCATGAGCAATGGTATTGTATAAGTAATTATAATCATAATCACTAACTAAGTTACCCTCACTATCTAAATATGATTTCATAATTGATTTTTTATTTAAATAGATATATTCATTATTAAATTCATCAATTGGAGAAACCATGTAAGCAGCAGGGCTAAAGTTATCTTCCATTGATTTATCAACATATTTAACTTGAATATTTAGTGGATTTTGAAGAATTAATTTTGGAAAGTGACCATTAATTAATTTTTCGAATAAACTAATTTGTTCTTCTGGTGTATTATCCATAAACTTAGCATTTTCAACTTTTTCTAAGAATGTTGGATCAGACTTTACAATTTCTGCAAAATATTCTTTCTTACTTTCTAGTTGTTGTAATTTATTTTCAATATATGCTTTGGCTTCAGGAACACTGATATCGTAGCCAACGGCTTTTTTGAAGGCAACTTCATAATACTTTTGGCCAATCATCTCACCATCAGCACCAACATAATGTGCAAGACCCATATTGTTTGTTGCACGACCCTTTAATGAAGGAAGATTATTTTTTACATAACGATATCCTTCAAGAAGCGGACCATTAACTTTCTCGATGTTTTTCTTTTTGTATGTTTCTTTTTCTTCTTCTGTTAAGAAACTAAGATTATCTATTTTGTTATTTACAACGGTAATCATAAAGTGATTGTCTGTTGTTCCATCACTATTTTTTACTTGATTTATGAAGTTTTCACATTGACCTACTACCTTATCAATAACAAAGTCAGGCATACCATAACCATTGTCAGCTTTTTCAATTTCAAAGTCAACATATTTTTTGAAGGTTTCTGGAACTAAGTCAAGGTATTTAAAGTAGTTTTCAACATCAATCTTATCTTTAAATTTGTATTCTACAAGAAGTAATGGTAATTGAGCTTGGTATCCTAGATATGATCCCAAATAATCACTACTTAAATAAGCATATCCCGTACATGCATTTTGTTGATTAATACCATCTAATAAATCAACAATAATATCATAGGTAATTTGTTGATCTTCATTTAATTCTTCATATTTGAATCCTTTAATTTGACCAAAATATAGGTTAATAATTAATAAACCTAACGCTTGAGTTTTACCTGGTGTTGGTAGGCTTGGTTCATAGCGTTCTAGGCCAAAGTTTTCAGGATTATTAAATAAATAATTAGATGTTAGTTCATTGTTCCCCATTAATGTTTTGAAAATTGAATTAGTGAAATTTTCAAAATTCTCTTTAGGTTGTTCGACAACACATCCAGACATTATAACACTAGAAATTAAAATAACTAAACTACAAATAAATAATTTTATTTTTTTAATTATATTCATTAATTTCACCCCTTTTTTATATTATTATATAACAATTAACTTTTATTTACAAGTAATTAAGTTTAATTGAAATAAAAATATAACGATTATAGATATTTTTTTGACATTATCAATCAATAAAATATAGTTCATTTTACTTTACATTTAGTGGTTTTTATTGTATAATATTAACGCAAATGTCCCAGTAGCTCAGTTGGATAGAGCAACGGCCTTCTAAGCCGTGTGTCGCACGTTCGAATCGTGTCTGGGACGCCATTTTTTTTATAATCTTGACAGACATTTCGTTTTGGATGTCTTTTTTTTTATTTTCCTCATATACTTTATTGAGGTGATTTTTGTGATTATTATTGATCCAGGTCATGGAGGTTGGGATCCCGGTGGTGGTAGTAATAATTACTTTAAAGAAAAAGACTTAGCTTTAAAGATTAGTAATTATGAACACAACCGTTTAAATGAGATAGGTATTCCTAATGTGTTAGTAAGATCTAGTGATGAAACCTTAGCTCCCAATGATCGTTTAAATAGAATAAGTAAACTAGGTGCAAGTGAGTCAGACATTCTTATTAGTAACCATATTAATACGGGAGGATCTAGTGGCGGCGAGATTATTTATTCCTTACGAGGGGATAACGAACTTCCAATGATTATTAGTGAAAACTTAAAAGAGGCTGGACTTTCAATCCGTAATGTTTATCAACGCGTAGGGAAAACCGGCAAAGATTATTACTTTATTCTTCGTGGTACTACTCCAAATAAAGCGATGATTATTGAATATGGGTTCGCTGACAACAAGAAAGATACGGATATGTTAGTTTATAACTGGCAAAATTTAGCTGAGGCGGTAGTTAAGAGTCTTGCTTCATATTACAAAGTTCCATATACTCCCCCAACATACCAAATTCATGTCGTTAGACCTAATGAGTCTTTATATTCAATTAGTAAAGAATATAATACAAGCATTGATAAAATTAAAAAAGATAATAATTTAACTAATAATACGATATATCCAAGAATGGAACTTATAATTAATGAAAAAAATTAAATATTTCTTAGTTGTCAGTTTTCTCCTATTTACTGGGGTTATCTTTTTAATATACAAAGATGTAGCAAGAGTTAATATTTATAATACTTTATCATTATGGTTAAATAATGTTTTAGTTGCTTTAATTCCTTTTTATTTTTTGAGTAATATTTTAATTAATTATCCGTTTATTAGTAAGATATTCTATCATTTATTTAATCGTATTTTTAGATTTGAAAATACTACATCTTGTTCTTTGTTTTTATTAAGTTTTATTACGGGTAATCCAACATCAAGTTATTTGGTAATATCTGAGGTTAAGAACAACACAATATCGATTGAAGAGGGAAATAGACTACTAAGAGGAACGGTTCTTAGTAGTCCTTTATTTACCATTTTAATGATTAGTAAGTGGGGATTATTTATTTATTTGGTTCAAATTTTTGTTTCTAATTTGCTTTTTCTTATCTTTAAACGCAAAAATACAAAAGAGAATATTCATGGTTATAATAAGAAGGATATTATTAAACTAATTGATGATTGTCCTATGGTTATGCTTACAATCTTATCATCAATGATATTTGTTTGTATGTTTAAAATTCCTCTTTACAAACTTCAAGAATTATTTAAATTAAACAATAGTGTTTTTGTAACTTTTTTAATTGATTCAATGGAGTTAACTACAGGATTAAATTGTATTATTGGATATAACATTGAGGATACTTTAAAAGTACTCCTTCAGACATTTTTTTTATCATTTGGAGGGCTTTCTATTATTGTTCAGATCTTAAGCGAATTAAAAAAGACTAATTTATCAAAAACTAGTCTTGTGTTATCTAGATTTATTCATGGGCTAATCTCTAGTTTAATTATGTTTTTCTTGATGATATTTTTTTAGTAAGGCATCTTTAACTACTTTGGGTACAAAGCTTGTAATGTCACCACCAAATTGAGCAATCTCTTTAACACTACTTGAAGAAAGAAAAGAAAATTCATGTGAACTCATAATAAAGATGGTTTCAATTTCTTCATTTAAATGGTGATTAAGCGTTGCTAGTTGAAGTTCATACTCAAAATCACTTACCATACGTAGACCTCTAAGCATTGCGTTAGCATTTACTGATTTTGCAAAATTAACGGTAAGTTGGTCAGTTGAGGTGACAATTACATTTGGGAGATCTTTTACTACTTCTTTTAAAAGTTCTACTCTTTCTTCTGTGGAGAATAAAGTATGTTTTTGAATGTTTTTAGGAACAACTACATATAATTTATCAAATAATATTGCTCCTCTTTTGATAATATCTAAATGACCATTAGTTACTGGGTCAAAGCTTCCAGGATATACTCCAATACGCATAATTACTCCTTTTCTAAAATCATTACTTCACTACTTGAGTAAGTACGACATAATTTTATTTTTAAGTTTGGGTAGTCTTTTCTTACCACATCTTCCTTAGGATATTCAGCCATAATGTATCCACCATCTTCAAGCATGTCATTGTCAAGAATAAAAGTAATTAATTCATCAATGACTTTCATTCTAAATGGAGGATCTAAAAATATTAAATCAAATTTTTTGTTTGTTAGTTTTTTTAACATTTGATCATATGAACCTTGAAGAATTGTAACTTGATTTTCAACTTTTAAGGTCGCAATGTTTGTTTTTATGATTTTGATAGCTTCAACATTATTATCAATGATATATGCATGTTTAGCACCACGACTTATTGATTCTAAGCTTAAAGCTCCGCTTCCACCGAAAACATCAAGAACAACAAAATCAGGAATATAGTTTCCTAAGCTATTAAAGATGGCTTCTTTGGTTCCATCAAGTGTTGGTCTTGTTTTTAGGCCTTCAAGTGTTACTAATTTTCTACTTCTAAATTTTCCGCCAATTATCCTCATATTTAATATTCCTCATGTTTTAATTACTAAATAATAAGCAATATAACACCTTATCCGTTATATTGCTTGTTTTTTTTAGTCTTCTTTTTCAATATAATAGAAATCTTGCTTTTCATCATGTCCTACATGATACTTTACCCCAACGACTTCAAAAGAAGGGTAATTATCGCCTTTTTCATACGCAGTTATATGATGAACAATCATTTCGTTATCTTCGTTTTGGAGACCACCTAAAGATAAGGGTTTCATATATGATACTACCCAACCTACTTGATTTTCTAGTCCATAATCATCTCTCTTAATTTTACGGCCTGTAAAATCATGAGCATAATCTACATCACCAAATTCTCGTGTCCAAATCAATAAAGCTTCTTCTTTTCTCATTGTGTACCTCCGACTATAAATATTATAGCATTTTTTGAATATAAAGTCAACTCAAGGATAAAATTATCCGTATTTTAGATTTTTTAATTTATATTTACTTTGTGATTATTTCCTATTAAAATAGTTTAATTAGATCCTCTATCGGTTCTTCTTTTGATACTTCTTTGATCGTATCACCAATAAATAATACTTTTGGTTTTAGGTGATTATTGTATGATGATGCCATTGAATAAGTGTAAGCACCGGTTGCATATACAACTAGGATATCTCCAGGTTTTGTTTGAGGAAGTAAAACATCTTTAGCAATTATATCCCCTGATTCACAACACTTTCCAGCTACATCTACAACTATTTCTTTTTTCTTTGTGACTTTGTTTATGACTTCACATTGATAAATTGCTTGATATAAAGCTGGTCTAATATTGTCAGTCATGCCACCATCTATGAATAAATAGTTCTTACCACCATATGTATGTTTCGTTATTCCACATGTATAAAGGCTGATTCCCGCATTACCAACGATACTTCTTCCAGGTTCTATGAAGACTTTTTCAAGATGATAATTCTTTTCTTTGGATAGTTTTTCAAGATGTTTTATCATTCTATTTAATAATTTAGGGGTATCAAATGATGTATCATTTTCATAATATTGGATACCAAAACCACCTCCTAAATTAAGGTATGGTAATTTAATTTGATATTTTTCTTCTATATTTTTACTAAAGTCAATCATTTTGTCAATGTTTAATATAAATGGTTTAAAGGCTTTAATTTGTGATCCAATATGGGAGTGGAATCCTAAAAGTTTAACATATTTACTTTCAAGATACTCTTTAATGATTTTGTCAATCAATACTTCATCATAAATACTTTCGCCAAATTTAGATACAAACAAAGCAGTTTGAATGTATTTGTGCGTATGAGCATCAATGCCTGGATTAACTCTAAACAAGGTGTTTATTGATTTTTGATAATGTTTAGCTACTTTATTTAGTCTTTGTAATTCATCTAAATTATCTACTACAATTATTCCAACATTATTTTTTACCGCATATTCTAGTTCTTCATCCGATTTATTATTGCCATGAAAGACTACTCTTGTTAATGGAAAACCTGAATAGTTAATTACATATAAATCACCAAGGCTAACAGCATCAATCATTAAGCCTTTTTTTGATGCCATTTTACAAATTTCTGGCACTAGGAAAGCTTTGGAAGCGTAAACTATTTCTGTCATAAATTTTTCGCTACAAAAGTAATCTTTAAATTCATCCATTTTTTCTTCTAGTTCAAATTCATCAAAGACGTAAAGGGGAGTTTTATATTGGTTTGCGAGAGAAGTTAAGGAAACGTTGTTTAAATATAGTTCATCGTTTATTACTTTTAAGTTTGTTGGTCTCATGTTATCCTCTAATTTTTTTGGTTGGTACTACCCATACCACCTGTTCTTACTGTTTCTACATCGTCATCTTCAGTTATGCCAAAAGGAATAAAAATGCCCTGGGCGAAAGCTTCACCTTTCTTAATAGTTACAACTTTATCTGTTGATTCATTAGTTATTTTAATAAAGATATGACCTTCATTTAACGCGTGATAGTAATCACTATCTATTATTCCTACTGTATTATTAAGTCTTAAGCGATATTTAAAACCTAGACTACTACGAGGGAAAATACTTAAAAACCAGCCATCTTCAATTTTTACTCTAACCCCAGTTGGTACTTTGATGGTTTCTTGGGGATTAAGTGTAAAATCAATTGGTGAATAAAAATCATAACCAGCAGAGCCTTTTGTTGCTCTTTGGGGTAGTTTTATTTCATTGTATAATTCGATATTTGTTTCTTTTTGCCATTCTTCAAGTGATACTTTTTCAAATTTTCCAACTATATTCATTTTGTTTCTCCTTTTACGACAATTTTTGAAAATACTTCTTCTGACTTTTCACGAATAATTAGGCTTGCAAAACTATCAAGTGGAGTTTCACTTAGGTTAATTATTACCATTTTGTTTCCTCTATAATAATAAGGAAGACTAGCAGCAGGATTTACAACCATAGAAGAACCACTAATAATTAGTAAGTCCGCGTTAACTATTTTTCTAAGTGATTCATCGATTACTTTTTCATCTAATCCTTCTTCATATAACACAACATCAGGTTTTATAATTCCCCCACATGTACAATAGGGAATTGAACCATCATGGGGAATTTCTTCTAATGCATAATATTTATGACATTTCATACAATGATTTCTACGAACAGAACCATGAAGTTCTAAGACATGTTTGCTTCCTGCTTTTTGGTGTAAGCCATCAATGTTTTGAGTTATAATAGTGATGTTTTTACCATTACTTTCAAGTTCAGCTAGTTTTTTGTGCCCTGCATTAGGTAAAGCATCCATATATACCATTTTAGAAAAATAATATTTAAAGAACTCATCTGGATGACTAATAAAGAAATGATGGGATAAAATTTCTTCTGGAGGAATGCTTGTTCCTTTTATTTTATATAGTCCATTATCACTTCTAAAGTCGGGAATGTTAGACGCGGTTGAAAATCCTGCTCCTGTAAGAATGACAATATTATCTGATACATCAATTAATTTTTGTAATAATTCAAGCTTAGTCATTGTTTTCCTCCTGTAAATATCTATCAAGTAATTTTAGAGCTTCTAGTTCTCGCATTTGGACTAAGTAATCACAAGGATATTTATTTTGATTTAAGTTTGTTTTTAGTTCATCATAGTTCATCCATTTAATGCCTTTAATAAGTGATGATTCCTCATTAGTATATTTTGTATTATCTTGATTTTTAGTGTTTACCAAAACTAAGTAGTAACTAGCAATTGAGACACGTTTAATTAGGTTATATTCATGAACTAGGTATCCTAGATGGGAAATGATTTTACCATTATAGCCAGTTTCTTCTAATATTTCACGATTTAGTGCTTCAATTTCTAATTCACCATTTTCGATGCCACCACCTGTAGTTTCGAGATGACATCTTTGACCAAATTCATCTTTTCCTTCAATTTTTAACATTCCATATTGTTTATTTTCATTTACTAAAAAGGCACGAACTGTTTTTCTTGTGTTTAAGTATCCTTTATATTCATTGTATTTATCGAGTGAAACTCTTAGGTTTGAAATATCCTTAATAGATGGTATACTTGGAAGTACATATTTTATCTCTGTACTTAAGGAGGCAGCAAAAATACTATAAGCGATTGCTTCGATGAGATCTTTACCTTTATTAAGCATTGCTACTAAACATCCATTGAGGGTATCTCCTGCACCTGTGGTATCAACTACATTGGTTTTTTCTTTTATTGTAGGTATGACAACATTACTATCGTCATTTACCAAAAGAACACCATCTTTTCCAAGAGTAACAATTGTATTTTTAAAATTTGATTTTTCTAGTTTTTCACCTAATTCAAAATATGAGGAAACATCAGTGTTTAACATTTCTTTGGCTTCAATTAAATTAGGGGTTATAAGAAAAGCTTTATGTAAAAAGTTTTGATTATAATTTTTATATGGAGCAGGATTTAAGATTATTTTTATTTGGTATTTTTCAGCAAGTTCATAAATATGTGTTAGTACCGCTTCTTCAAGTTCATATGTTAAAAGAAGGAAGTTTGCTCTTTCAAATAGATGTATATAATTATCTATGTCGTCTTTAGTTAATAGCGAGCTAGCACCTGGATATACTGATACTTGGTTATTTCCCTTTTTATCGGTAAGAATGGTTGCGAAAGCAGTTCCTTCTTCTTTTTTTATTAAGTAGGCTTCAATTCCTAGTTTTTTTAAGGTATCTTCACATATTTTTCCATAGTCATCATTACCAATGGCTCCAATAAATGCGACGTTTGTTTCCATCAGTTTTGTGGCTATAGCTTGGTTGTATCCTTTTCCCCCTGGTTCTTTGTACATTGAATCAATAGTTATGGTTTCTCCATCTTGATGAAAATGATCAGTTTGTAAAAATACTGATTCTCCACATAAGCCAATTATTAATACTAAGTCTTTTTCCATAATATCACCTATTAAATAGTATACCATATTTTTATTAAATTGTCATTTATAAAAGCGTATAAGATAATATTATAAAACAAAAGGCCTTCATATTTTGAATGAAGGTCTTTGTATTTAATTACTATTTAATGTCTTTGCTTGGATCGAATCCTAAACGACGAAGTGTTTCAATTACATATGATTCACGATATTCATCTTCAGGTTTACGATTATAGTATGAATAGAAGAATTCTTCTACGGCTTTTTCATAAGGAATTTTTGCAAGACTTGCTATAATTCTAGAAGAACGGTCAATTAATTTCTTATTTGTTGGAAGAACTTGAACCATCCAGTTACCATAAACACGACCCATCTTAGCCATTGTTCCAGTACTTAAAGCATTGAATGCAACCTTAACTAGTAAGTGATAAAGAATATCTGTACAAGTTCTAGGAAGTTCAACTGGAATTCTGATTTCATTTTTGTCAATCTTAGTAGCTGGGATTTGACCTAAGCGAAGAACAATTCCACCACTATATTTAACAAGTTCTTTCTTATACCAAGCAACAACTTCTGGAGTAGCACTACCATTTACATCGATTAATACAAGTTGAGAACATGGACGAGAGTATCTAGAAGGGTCATCTTCGTTACCAATAACATATTCTAATACTTCACTACCACTAACTTTTGGAGGGTTATTGATAATGTCTTGACTTGCTTTCATTTCAATGTAATCTTCTTTAGTCCATTCAAGACCTTTAATAGGACGACGGAATACTTGTTGCCAAGCAACTTCGTTTGGATATAGAGGGTCTTTAATGTATGCCCAAGATACTTCACTATCATGATCAGCAAATTTTCTAAATGGAGGAAGGGTAAATGTAGGTTGACGTTCAGTTGTATCAGTCATAATATCAAGTAGGTAGTCATGAGTAATGTATGTTACTAATCCTTTTTGATTATATGTATTAACTTCAAATTCAACAGCTTGAGCTAAACCTTTTAGAGCTTTACCACTTGATAATTGTTTATTTAATGAAACAAAGGCATCAGCGTATTCATCTAGTGAAAGCATTTCACCACCAACTACTGCTAATTCTTGTTCAGTTAGATTTTCTTTTAACCAACGGTTTGCGGCTACTTCTAGTGCAGCACCAGCAGCTAATAATTCAACTGTAGTAACTTGCATACGAGTTGAACCAGATACAGCCATGTTACCAACAAATAGAGGAATTTTAACAATATATTTACCATTGTCAATGCCTTTTGCTTTATTTGCTGCATATTCATCTAAGCATTCAAATACAGCACGTGCACGATCTAAGTGTGTTCTTAAGATGTTTTCTGGGTTACAGAATAAATAGTATGTTCTAACACCTAGTTCATATCCACGAACAGCTGAACCATTGATACTTGCAGAAAGACCACATTCAGATAATGCAACTAATACATCACCAGGGCCTACTTCAGCTTCATCAACTTGACGAGCGCCAAATGTCATATAGTCTTCAAAGTTTTCAACAGAACGTACTAAGGCTCTATCGCCACCAGTTGTAAAACTGCTTACTACTTCTGCCATTTCTAGGAATTCAAAACGATGAGCAGGAATTTTGTCAACTAAGCCTTGCCAAAAACTTCTCCATGCACCATCCATTTGAATTGCCATTCTTCCTGATGCACCAACACTTGAGAAAACAACTTTCTTTCTTTGGTCCATACATCTCTTAATATCATCAACAAATGCTTCAAATTCTGGAGTGTGGAATTGTCCACGAGCAACTTCAGCAATGTACTTATCAGCATTTAGAATTGTCTTAACACCTTTTGCAGTATCTTTTGCGATTGTAGCACTAAGATTTTTAGTAATTGGGTTAGATTGTTCTGTAGGAATAACTCCTAGATGAAATTGTGTTTCATTTTCTAAGAAGTCACGTGTAGCTTCTTTGTAATTTGTAATTGTCTTGTAAATCACGATAAAAATCTCCTTTTACTATTTTTTTTACAATAATTGCGTCTATAATTATACCACATTAACAAATTCTTTTCAAGCCAAATAAAAAGAAATGTAACATTATTACATTTCTTCATTTATTCATTTTAATTTTAGTAGTTTTCTTTTCTTACTTCAAAATAACTCTTTGGATGAGCACAAACAGGACAAACTTCTGGAGCCTTTTTACCAATTACTAAATGGCCACAATTACGGCATTCCCACATAGTTTCTTCTGATTTTTCAAATACTTGTTGTAAATCTATATTATTCAATAAAGCAAGATATCTTTGTTCATGAGCTCTTTCGATTGCACCTACTGCTCTAAATTGATAAGCAAGTTTTGTGAAACCTTCTTCTTCAGCTTCAATTGCAAATCTTTCATACATGTCAGTCCATTCATAGTTTTCACCAGCGGCAGCAGCAGATAAATTTGCAGGAGTATCTCCTAGTTCACCTAAAGCTTTAAACCACATTTTAGCGTGTTCTTTTTCATTGTTAGCAGTTTCTTCAAAGATAGCAGCTATTTGTTCATAGCCTTCTTTTCTAGCAACACTCGCAAAATAAGTATATTTGTTACGTGCTTGGCTTTCCCCAGCAAATGCTTCTCTTAAGTTTCTTTCAGTTTTTGATCCTTTTAATTCCATAATTTCCTCCATTTATTTAGTATCAATTTTTTGTTTACATTCGGGGCAGACTCCATAGAAGGTAACTGATTGATATTCTACATCCAGATTATCAGGGACTTTTACTATTTCAACCTCAGGAAGATCAATTATTTTACCACACTTAGTACATACGAAATGATTGTGATGCTTTATATTAGTATCATATCTAATCGATTCACCAGTAATTACAAGTTTTGTAAGTAAACCTTGTTCAAGTAATACTGTAAGATTACGGTATACGGTTGCTCTTCCAATTTCCGGATACTTTTCGTGTACTTTTTTAAACACTTCTTCAGCGTTTGGGTGGTACATTGTCATAGTAATGTCATATATCAGTTGTCTTTGTTTAGTAAGCCTTCGTTCCATTAATTCACCTATTGATACTTTATATCAATAGTATATCATTAAATATTATGGATGTCAAGTAAAAAAGAAAATCTTTTGATTTTTTTTATTCAAATTCATTTAAATCAGGTTCTGAATAATCGTTATAATAAACCTTTGAATTTAGCGTTTGAACACAGTTTAACTTACTAGTTCCAACAACAGGAATATCCTTAACGATGGTATAAACTTCAACGTTTTTAAAAGATAAAATATTTAAATCTTCATCAACACGAATTGTCAAAGTAATTGATTTGAACTTAGGTTCTTCAGATAATCCGCCAAACATCATCATTTGTTTTGCGATATCTCCCATAGCTTTTTCAGGTTCCAAATTATAAGTTATTTCAAACCTTTTATTTGTAAAATTTCTTTTAGAAGAAATAATTGTACTTTCATCAATATTATAATTAAAGAAAGTAGTATGGCTAGGTACTTTACCATAGATGTTTTTGTATTCATCTAATGTTGTAGTTGTTATATTATCATTATCACTATCATAGTATTTAACATCATTTGATGTAAGTATTAAGCGGTGGTAATGATTAACAATTGATGAAGTAGATGAAATATCATTATAAAACTTATCTTGCATGAAGTAAAGAGATGTTGTAGTTTTTTGAGTATATGAAATAAAGCCAAATTTAGCATCTGTTACACCTTCAGTGGTAATTAAATAATTATCACGTTCATAGTTTTTTTGCATAGCTTTTGAGATTATTTCATAGTCACTGTATTTATCTAAAATAGAGTTTTCTATAGGTAATTCATTAGGATCTTTAATTTCGTTATCTTTTTTTGTACAAGATACTAACATAACGAGATTTGAAATTAAAATACTTAAAAAAGCAATCCTTAACCACCTTGAACGAAGTTGATACATAATTCTTCCTCTTTTCTTTATCTCATGTTCTCACACAATTGAATATTATATCATAAAATGTCGAAAAGATAAAGGGGTTTGCAAAAACCTAGTTTTGGATGACTTTTTGTTTTTTTGGTAAATAAACATATTTAATGATTCCATACAGCATTATGATTACTGCAATACTCCATGCGAGTGGATCCGCAAAAGTTAATCCATATACTGCATTTAGATTAGCATTGATATTAATTGGACCATTATTAATTATGTTAGGTAGTGTTAAGCATATTAAAGTTCTTCCAATTAATTCACCGATCCCCGCAAGAAATGGATATAAGGGTTTACCAATTCCTTGTAATGAATTACGGAAAACAAAAAGAGCTCCCAAAATAAAGTATAATGACATATCACAATATAAGTAGTGATTACCAAAATACATTGTCATTTCATTGATTTTATCAGTTGAATAAAAAATATGTAGGTATGCTCCATTAATTGTTAGTAATAAACCAGTACCACCAAATATAATATATTCAACAAAAGCTATAATTAAAGCTTCATTTACACCTTTTTTGATTCTTGTAGTCTCGTTAGCTCCATAGTTTTGACCACAATAAGAAAGCATTGCTGTACCAAGGGCATTAAAAGGACACATTAAAAAGTTATTAAGTTTGGTTGCGGCACCAAACCCATTTTGGGCACAGGCACTTATAACTTCGCCATCTATGGAAGTATCAAATTTAACAATTACCGCCTGTACTACAATTAAACCAATCGCAAGGACTGAAAATTGAAAGGCAAGAGGTAGTCCTAATTTTAAATGATGTAAATCAAACGAAAAATCGAATTTAAAGTCTTTTTTACTTAGTTTATAGATAGGATATTTCTTAAATGTATAAATAAAACAACCAATAGCTGATATAAATTGAGCTATGATCGTAGCAATCGCCGCTCCCATTACTCCCCAGTTGAATACCGCAATAAATAATAAGTCAAGTCCTATATTAAGAATTGTGGAAATGAATAAGAAGATTAAAGGAACAAGGGAGTCACCTATACTTCTTAGGAATGAACAAATTAAATTATAAAATATTTGAGCTGATGTACCTAAAAAGATAATTATTATATAATAGTAAGCTGCTTCATAAATTTCATTTTGAATGGGATTTGTGGATTTTGATAAACCAATGAAATTTAGAAGAGGACTTGCGAGAAGACAAGCAAGAATGGTTAAAATGATACTGATAATAACTGATAACCTTATCTGTACGGCTAATGATTTTTTTACACCATCTAAGTCATGTTCACCTATTTTATTGGCGGTTACAACCGAAAAACCAGCAGTACAGCCAAATGCAAATTGTAGGACAATAAATATAATATTACCCGTATTATTAATTCCTGCAACTTGGTTTGCATCTAGATATTTACCACATATAGCGGCATCAGCAATCGTATATATTTGTTGAAAGAAATAACTAAAAAAGATTGGAAGTGAAAACAAAATGATTACTTTCCATATTTTACCTTTAGTCAAATCCATAGGTTCAAAAAGTTTTTTCAATGCATTCATAATATCACCTTTATAAGACAATATATTTTACTCATTTTTAGTTATCTTGTAAAGCAAATAAATAGAGAACACGTTTTCAAAAATAAGCTTTCATATATTACTTCTTTTTTGTAAATTCTTTTAGATAAATTAAAAGCGCTTAGTATCGTTTTTGATAAAAAGCGCTTTTTTCCTATAGTAGTATTGCCGCATTACTACAAGAAAGGATTCAATTAACAAAATAATTATACATTAAGCTTGGTAAGTTTTCAAATTTAGTATTTATAATTTTTTAATTATCTAATTATTTGCTTTTAAGTTAAGAACATTATTAAACTTTGTTATTTTAGAATTTTCTTGTTTATTCCTTTAATGTAATTTTTCTTTAAATGGTAAATATCAATAAATTTTAATTCTGAATTAGATAGTTCATTTTTATACATTTTTATTTCCATAAGTTTTACTGTTGATACAAAGTCAGCAACTTGAAATAATCTATATGATCCTGGAACAACTTCTTTTTTAAATTCATAATTCAAACCTGAAATTGCGAAAGCTCCATTTAATATTTTAGTTATTAAATTTTGGCCGTTATCATAATATATTATTATTTCATTAAATGAATTAAAATAATTAGAATTATCTTGTAGAAAATTATAAACATCTTTAGTTATTTTGGCTTGCATTTTTAATAAGTTACTATCGAAGTCTTTTTTTTCATAACAAAAGGAAAAAATTTTTATTGGTAATGATAATGTAAAAATGAAAATAGATTGAAATATTTTTTTTCTATCTTTCATTTTCATATAATCAAATGGATATTCCCTTCTAATTATAGGGCCAGCATGAAATATAGGAAAATCTTTAATTTTTTCAATATTACTCTTTATTTCGTTACTTTGATTATGCATTACAAAGGTAATAATATAATACTTTGATGCAGCTTTAATAAATCCAACATCACCTGACTCATCAATAAAGATACTAAGAATTTTTTTCATAGCCACTCCCTCATATAAAAAATGGCAGGACTATTTCCTGCCGTTGGTGGACCAAGGCATACGCCAGTCCAAGTCATATGACAATAATATCATATGCATTTTTTACAATAATATTCTATCAAAAAATTTTTTATTTGTCAATAATTTAGATTAATTTTATTCTTTAATTTTGTTTATAATTCAAGTAAAAAATAACATATTTAATATTAATATTTATTAATTAATTTGGTAAAATCTTTATCATTAAAGTATTTCTTAAATGCAGCATATTCATTTATTCTTTCTTTTATTAATTCAACATGACTTAAGTCATTACTAGTTGTCCATTTTGATGGATCACATTCATAGCCTTTAACAAGAATGCTTTTGTGGGTCAGTATTTTTTCTTCTTTTGCAATCGCGTCTTTCTTTTTACCATATTCAAAAGCTTTTTCTAAATTAGTAATCATTTCTTCTTTGTTGTTAAGTTCCGCAAACATTTTTGCAATTTCTTCATATGCATCAGAAACTAAAGTATTATACCAGTATAAGTCATTACTATCAAAAATCGTATTTATAATTTCAATTTCTTTTTCTCTTGCTTTAATGGTGTCTTCAGTTGATAATCTCATAGTACCAATTGTAAAGTGTAATAGATCTAATAATGTTGTAATATATTCTGCGCATTTAATATTTCTTTCACTACCTTTAATTAGTTCTAACGATAAAAAATCTTTAGTAACAAATGAATTAGGTAAATTTTCAATCATTTGTTTAGCTTTATCAGGTTGATTAATCCAGTCATATACAAAGCATAATATTTGAATAGCAGAATATCTATATTCATCAATGTTGCATTTATCTAAAATATTGTGACCTAGTTCAATTGCTTTTTGTTGATAATATTTATCAGATTCTTCATCGTTAGCTGTTTGAACATGATAAACACTTAACAATCTTGACTTTAAATCCCAGTTATTAGGGTACTTCTTTAATGATTCTAATAATAATTTTTCTCTTTCCTTAATTTTACCATATTTAGACAATTCATCATCTTGTTCAATTATTTTTTTTAATTCTTCATCTTTTTTATAAGATTCCCTATCAAGTAAATAATCTATTGTCACATCAAACATATTAGCTATAATTGGAAGTATTGTAATGTCCGGATATGTAGTACTATTTTACCAACGAGATATTGCTTGGGGACTAACACCTAATTCTTCAGCAAGTTCTTCTTGAGTAAGATTATTTTCTTGTCTTAATTCTTTAATCTTTTGACCAATATTCATAATTATTTTCTCCTCTTATTTAGTTTTTTAGTAAGCTTACACTAATATTATATCATAATATTTTTATATTACCATAAACCAAATGATAAGCTATCTATTAACTAAAGTGAGAATATTCAATTAATAATAAAAAATAAGATTTATACTGCTATACTTTCAAAATTGTATTTTTGATTGTATGTCATATATAAGCAAAAAAAATAAGCCATCAAAGATGACTCATAAATTACAAAATGGTGATCTGTACGGGATTCGAACCCGTGAGTGCATGCGTGAAAGGCATGTGAGTTAAGCCGCTTCTCCAACAGACCATAATCATAAAAAATGGCGCCCCTTCAGGGACTTGAACCCCGGACCCCATGATTAACAGTCATGTGCTCTAACCAACTGAGCTAAAGAGGCGCATAATTTAATGAATATAGAAAGGAGCTGGCAACGACCTATTTTTGCTATTTCTAACTATCGTCGGCGCGAAAGTGCTTAACTGCTGTGTTCGGCATGGGAACAGGTGTGTCCACTTTGCAATTATCACCAAACTCTCTTTCAAAATTGAATATACTTGTTCACAAAATTTCTTAAGGTTAAGTCCTCGGCCTTATTAGTATCAGTCAACTCAACACCTCACAGTGCTTACATACCTGACCTATCAACCTCATCATCTTTAAGGGGCCTTACTTATTTCTAATGGGAAATCTCATCTTAAGGGGGGCTTCACGCTTAGATGCTTTCAGCGTTTATCCCGGCCGCACGTAGCTACCCAGCCATGGCCCTGGCAAGCCAACTGGTACACCAGCGGTGCGTTCATCCTGGTCCTCTCGTACTAGGGACAACTCCTTGCAAATTTCCTACGCCCACGACAGATAGGGACCGAACTGTCTCACGACGTTCTGAACCCAGCTCGCGTGACGCTTTAATGGGCGAACAGCCCAACCCTTGGGACCTTCTCCAGCCCCAGGATGCGACGAGCCGACATCGAGGTGCCAAACCTCCCCGTCGATGTGGACTCTTGGGGGAGATCAGCCT
>CAKPBI010000005.1 GCA_934140285.1 uncultured Bacilli bacterium | reverse complement strand
AATTAAATATTAAAAATCATCTCTACATGTGTAGAGATGGTTTTTAGCATATCACTGTCAAACTCAGGTTATAGCACTCTAAATAAACATTATTATCTTTTGTTCCCCCTATGATAATTTTATCTTGATATTGAATTATTGAATTTGCTGAATCACATTTGAGATTTAAAGTTATAATTTCTTTAGTTATTACACTTAATTTGTATATATGATTGTTATCAATAATATAAATAAAATTAGCTATTTGAATATAATTTTTTATGTTCATTGACAATTTAGTTTCACGGCCATTTTCAACCAGATAATATACATTATCTGTTTTTTGTATTAATGCACATCCGTCTAGTTTATCATATGTTAGTAATTCATTTTTATATATTTCCCATTCATCAATTGTTATATTGCTTTCCGCATGACTTACAATACAAAACACTGTTCCGATAAAACTTGCAACTATAAATATATATATAAACTTAAATACTAATTTCATCTTCTTACTCCCTTAAAAAAGAAAAATATGCATAGAGTTAAAATACTAAAAGGAATTGCAAGTGGCCATAATATAGGAACTGATTTCGATTCCTCACTATTTTTTTCAAAATTTAATTCTGCTATTGACGAGGTACTTTCTTGTTTTTGAATGTCACCTTGTAGATTTTTGTCTAACACATCATCACTTTGATGGGGAATATCGATTCGTGAAGATATTTTTTTAATTGTAAAAGTATAAGTCTCTAAAACATTATTTTTGCCTCTTATTTCTAATACATGAACCCCTTCTTCTTGTATAACATACGGAGTGGTAATTTCCTTTCCATCTAGTTTACCGAAACCATTGTATTCTAATGTTAAATAATTATCGTATGTTTGGTTATCCTTTACTGGTGAATTAGATAACACATTAAGAGATTTATTATGAATAAAATCAAGGGTTTTTCCTTCATAATAAAATTGACATGGGTACTCTCCAAATATTAATGTATCATATTCTATTTTTGACTTATTTCCTACCTTTAAAGATTCACCATTTAGATATATATCATAGTCATAAATATCCGTATCTTTATCAACTACTATTTGGGTTCCTAGATTATTAATTGTTAGTATATCTAGTTTTTTTATTCTTACATCGCTATCAAAGTATAAAACTATCTCAAAGTTAGAATTAATCTCTATTTCTTCGGCTTGTTCTATTACAACCTTTGTAAAGGAAATAACTTTATTTGACAATAAATCATATATTTCATACCATATTCCACTTGATTTAAAGTTATTATACAAGATGGTTAATAAATTGTTATTTATTGATACATCAATTAGTCTATACGTATCAGCATGCGTTTGTCCATATTTCTTTTCAAGTTTTAATTCTTGATTTAAATGGTAGATAATACATTGATTATTTTCCATTGTTTCAATATATATATTATTATTTGAAGTAATTAATTTTTTTACATGTTTGGTATATCCAGCATTAATATATAAATCTTTAGTAATTTTACCATCTTCATCAATTATTAAAAGTTTAGTTGTTGGCGTATTATTTTCACCATAATATTGTTGTATTAAAAAGATTTTCTCCTCAACTTTTGTAGCATCAACCATAAAGTCGTTTTTATCAAGACCATAGTCATAACAATTGATCTTTTTAAATGTATTTTTATCTATTTTTAAAATAAATACATCTGTATCTTTTCTTGTACCAGTAAACTCACCATTGGTTGATTTTGTTTCTCCAATTAATAGATAGCCACTATCCATTGGTATTATTTTCTTACCTATATCATAGTTTGTACCTGAATAAAATACCATTCTTTCCATATTTCCATCTAGATCGTATTTTCCTAAAAACAAATCTTGACCAGAATACATAAAAACTTTTGTTCCAAGTATTATTATTTTATTATCTTCTATCACTACATCACATACATCGGTATATGAATGATCTATAATGGTTGTTTCCCAAGTAATTTCGTCATTTATGATAGAATACATATTTAGATTTGACGTTGGTTCATCTTGAGAAACTTCAGGATCATAACTTTTAGTTATTAAGATATAATGATTATCTTTTACTTTTTTAATTAATTTAACTTCTTCACCAACATTATAGTAAAATAATTCTTGATTAATTGTAAAACTATTATTGCTTAGTTGTTTTTCGTTAATGACAAAGATTTGCTTTTTTATTGTTTTTAATGAACTTAAATTTTGATAGTATATTTCATAAGTCCCACTTTTTTCAAAATCTACATTTGATGAAAGAATTTTATATCCTAAATATTCTTGAATTTTTGAATTTTTATTATTTGTCATTACTACTTGGGTTTTTGCGACTTCTTCATCTGATGTTGCAGCAAAAGAAGTAAACTTAACAAAGTTAAGAAAAAAGAAACTACTTATCATAAAACACAATATCCATATTAATTTTTTCATTGTTTCACCTCTTCGCTTAATAATACGATTAGTGATGAACAAAAAAAGTGAAAATGTTGGAACAAATTCACTTCTATTTTATTAATTCATTTAATAAATCTGACATTGTATTTAAAAAGGCATTTTTTTCTTTTAATGAAGGTAACATATATATTGGAATGTGTTTATCTTGTGTTGGAGTATTATTTAATATTAGTAATGATTTGGACTCAGATTCTTTTTGAAACATATCTTGAGGTAATGCTACAAAAGCTTTTATTGTAGCTTTTTTATCTAGAATCTCTTTTAATTTATCACTGCCAAATTTTGAAAAGAAATCACTATCCATTATATATATGTATGTACAAGGATTTTTAATGCCTAAATAATGTTCAATCGCAAGATATGGAAAATATCTAACACCTGCATCATATAATTCTGAGCTATAGTCTGGATTCTCATATTCATATGTTGCAATATCGGATACTACTAGGTTTATGCCACTTGGCATTATTTCAAGAGCATCTTGATGATATATTACCATCGGTTCTTGTAATAAATTAGCCTTTGAAGTTACAACTCTAGCCATTAAGGCATGATTATCTATTCCTACCATTTCAACTTCATTATCTATATTGTTGACAATCGTGAATAGTAAGTTACCTACTCCAACATTAAAATCTAATAAATTAATCTTTTTATTTTTATATAATGCTTCAACTATTTTACTGATGATATAGCCAACATTATCTGGAGTAATTAAATCTAACGGATAATTTAAATTTTTAAATCCTTTAATATCTAATAAAAGAAGAGCTCTTCTTACTTCTTCACTATTTAAACCATTTTCTTCAATAGCTTGATCTAATTCTTTAAATAATGTTGTAATCTTTTCAATAGTTTCTTCTTCTAAATAGCTACTATTAATATCGTCAATATCTAGAAAATAATTAATAACTTGTAATAATGATTCGTAGTAGTTGAGTCTTCCTTTTTCAAGGTTGTAGTTTGTTACTCTTGTATTATCTACTTCCTCATTTATGGAGCCATGATAATATAACATTGCAGCCTCATGAAAGGTATCAGATATTTTTAGAATCATCTTATCATTAACTCTATTCATTTTGTTCACACTTTTCCTTAATAGCATTTGCGACAGCATATGCACTCGCAAGAGCAAAATGCATATTGTAGCCTCCACATTCACCATCAACATCAAGGATTTCACCACAAGCATATACATTTGGTAATTTTAAAAGTTCTAGTGTTTTTTTATCTACTTCCGATAAATCAATGCCTCCAACCGTAACTTGAGCGCGATCAAAATTATACAATCCCTTATATTCTAAACTATAATTCTTAATAATGCTTGACAAACGTATTATGTCACGATTACTTAAATCGCCAATATATTGTGATAAGTCTAATTTACTTCTTTTAATTATATTAAATCCTAGTACTTTCATAAGCATTCCATTTAAGAATTCACTATTTTCTAGTGTTTTCATTGAATCTTTTCTTTTTAGTAACAACTCTATTAATTGGTTATCATCGTATTGTGGCATTAAATCTAATTCAAAGTAATAGTTATTGTTTGCTTTAGATATATTACTTCTCGCAATGACTGACGCCATTTGCATAATAACAATTCCACTTAATCCATCATCTTTAAATAATACTTCACCACATTCTGACCATACTTTTTGTTTAGCTTTTTTATCAAATAGTGATACTTTTGCTTTTACTCTTAAGCCTGATAATCCTTTAATTGAAGCTGCATCAACCTTGACTCCTACTAGACCAGGTTCAATTGGGGTAACTTTTACATGCCATGGCTTTAATAGATTGTATCCAGTTCCATTTGAACCAAGCACTGGAGATGCTTTTCCTCCTGCAGCTAAAATTACATAATTTGCTTCAACTACTTGTTTTCTTGTATCTTCAATAATATATGTTGGAACTTTACCTGATGTTTTTGATATTTTTGAAACTTCAAAATTACATTTTTCAATTACACCATAAGTTTTCAGATTTATTCTTAATATATCTAAAAATGAATTAGCAGATTCTGAATATGGATATATCCTACCTTCTGAGTCAATTGTTGTAACAAGTCCCAATTCTTCCATTATAGAAATTATATTTTTACTATCTACATTTTTAATAAATGGTGTAACAAACATAGGATTATTATATTTAGTTGGTTCTACATTAACATTTGAAAAATTACAACGTCCATTTCCTGTTGCTAAAATTTTCTTACCAACTCTTTCTAATCTTTCTAAAACCATAACCTCATAGTCAGGACAATTCTTTTTTAATAAGATTGCTGAAAATAGTCCAGCAGTACCTCCACCAATTATAACGATTCTCTTCATCGATATCACTCCTTACCCAAAACATATTATATCACATTTTTTTATTTTTTTAATTATATTACTGATTATTTTTTAAATTTTTGATATAATTGTGCTAGAGGTGATATAATGTCATACTTTAAAACGTTTAAAATTAATGATCATATTTTTCAATTTAAAGATCCTATGGGAGTTTTGACAACTTTAATCATTGGCAAAAACAAAGCTATGCTAATTGATACTTCTTATGGAATTGGTAATTTAAAAAAACAAATTGAAGAAATTACTAAACTACCTCTAATCGTCATAGATAGTCATGGACATATGGATCATACTGGTGGTAATTATCAATTTAATGAGGTATATATTAGTTCTTTAGATATCAAACTATGTAAGAAACATAATTCTTTAGATTGGCGAAAAAACAATATTGAAACTGCCAAAAATTTAAATATATTACCAGATGATTTTAACGAAAAAATATATATAACACATAATGAAGGAAATTTAATTCCTTTAGAAACTAACACCATATTTGATTTAGGAGAAATACACATTAAGATTATTCCTATGGAAGGACATACAAAAGGTAGTATTGGCTGTTTAGATATTGAAGATAAAATACTAGTTGTAACTGATGCTACTTGTCCTTTTGTCTGGCTTTTTCTAGAAGAATCAACAACTGTAGATATATATATAAAAATGTTAGAGCGGACTCTTAAATTGGATTTTGATTATATTCTACTAGGTCATGGTGCAGGAACTCTCCTTCCTAAAAGTCGTGTTATAGAGTTTTTAAATACAGCGAAAGAATTAGACTTATCTAAGTCAGTTAAAGTTACATTTAACCATTTTGAAAATCTTAATAGTTATTGTTATACTAAATATAAACTTTACGATCAAAGTGGTTCGGGAATTGTCTTTGATCCTAGAAAAATAGAATAGGCACATTATATGTGCCTATTTTTCTATTGTATATTCCTTTTTTTCTTTTTTTACGGATTTTATAATTGTTGAAATTGTTGAAGGTATGAAGTCAATTATTTTTTCTAGGGTGTGGGTACTATCATCTAAATGAAGTATTTTGACATCATTATCAACAAAGGCTAAAAAGGCAACAGGAATAATATTTAAACTACCTCCTGCTCCACCTCCAAATGGATTTACTAAATCTCCTCTTCTTTCTTTTTTCTGATCAACACCACCACTTATGAATCCACATTTTACTTTTGATACGGGGATTACACAAATATTATTGTATTCAATACGATTTCCTATAATAATATTTACATCAGTAAGTTCTTGTAACTGATGCATTACAGTTTCTAATAAATTGTTAACTGGTTGACTTGAGTTTTCCATAAATCTTTTCTTCTTTCTTTAAATTTTGATAGAGATTTTTTATTTTTTTATAATTAGATAAAATTATGGGAATGAGTTTGTATAGAAAAATTCCAAATGTTATATCTATGTCAAATCCATTACTATTATCAGCTAACATATATATTTGATAATATTCATTTTTTACATGTCCAAATGTTGTATTTAAAAATCTTTTTAAAAAACTAATTAATAACCAATTAACTGATCCCTCATATGGAAATATTAGTTCATTTGTTGAGGTAAACCTAGATATAAAGGTAACTTTATCAATATTTATTTTGTTTAACAATTTTTTTATAGTTGCTTTTCGATTTAGTACTATGGTGATGTTAGTTAAAGTATTTCTTATGTTACTGATATTACTATGTCCAACCATATAATCTTGAATTATTTTATTAATGTTTATTCTTTTTTTAAAAATTTTAAATAAAATAATTTCAATATATGCTTCGTAACTATGACGTTTATATATATTAATTTTTATTTTTGTAAATAACAAAACAAATAATATAATTATAAATGTTAATAAAAGTAAAATCACTATTTTCATACTATTATTTTTACCAATTCAAATGATTTAATACCTTGCAAAAAAAACAATTTTTTAGTATAATATTTAAGGGTGATAATATGTCGTTAAATAGTTTTGCAATTAAATGCATTAAAAAGTATCAACAAAATAAAGAATTAATCGGTAGTGGTAGATGTAAACATTATCCAACTTGTTCAAATTACGCAATCGGTTGTTATGAGAAATTTAATTTTTTCAAAGCTTCGTTTTTAACTCTATTTAGAATTATTCGATGTAATCCCCTAACTAAGAAAGTTTATGACCCCGTTCCCTTAAATAGTAAAGAAAAGAAAGAACTAAAAAAGCGACGTAAAGAACTTATTGTTTTTATGACATACCTTAAGAAGAACTATTTAAATCATCCACTTATGGAGATTGATGATTACATCACTTTAATTTATGAGAGTTCTTTCGGACCATATTATTTAAAAGATAAAATTACAAGTATTGATGATTTAAAGCAATATTTACAATTTAATCCTAAATACAAAGAAGATTCAATTGATTCTAGGTATGTTAGAATTTATCCAACAACTTTAACTGATGATGATTATCATTTCATATTTGAAGAAATCACTTCTTCGACTATGACAGATTTACAAATGCAAATGTTTCATGAAAAACTTTACTTATTTAAACAAATGGTAAAGAAAAAAGATATTAATTTAAATTATAAAGAAGTTTTTGAATATATTGAAAACTACTTAATTGGTGGTATTAGATATGTTGGACATTCTGAAAAATATAAAGAAAATTACAGTATCAATTATTTTGTAACAAAAAGTCAAACTAATTAGTTTGACTTATTTTTTATTTTATTTAATATTTCTACTTCTTTTTCCGTTAATTCTCGGTAAGTACCTAACTCTAAGTTACCTAAATTTAAGGGGCCAAAGGATATTCTTTTTAAATAAGTTACCTTATTATTAACACTTTCTAACATTCTTTTTACTTGATGGTACTTCCCCTCATGAATTGTTAACTCAATAGTTTTTGGGGAAATCATTTTTACCCTTGCTTCTTTTGTTTTATATCCATCATCTAGAATTATGCCTTCTTCTAATTTTTGAATATCAGAAATTGATATATCCTTTAATAACTCTACATAGTAAGTCTTATCAACATGATGCTTTGGTGATGTTAATAAATGTGATAATATTCCATCATCAGTTATTAATAACAAACCTTCAGTGTCTTTATCAAGTCTTCCAACAGGGGCTAAATTATACTTAGGATATTCATGTATTAAAGACATTACTGTGGGATTTTCATCAATTGTTGATGTAACTAGACCTTTAGGTTTATTCAAAATATAGTAATGAAATTGTTGATATATAATTTGTTTTTCATCTATCATAATTATATCATTATGTTCATTTACTTTATACCCTTCGTCTAAAATTATTTCTCCATTTACTTTAACTCTTTTTTTATTGATTAATTTCTTGGCTTCCTTTCGTGAAGAAGTTACCATGTCTGATATATATTTATCTAAACGCATAAAAACCTACTTAAAATTATGTTTAGTAAATTCATACAAAGTAATGCTGACAGCGATAGGAAGATTTAAACTATCAATGTTACTAGTATGTTTAATAATAACTGGTGTACCTATATTTAAGAACTTTTTAGGAAGTCCTGTTGCTTCGTTTCCAAAAACTAATGAATATTTTTGATTTGTATTTTCAACTTCACTTAAATTTACTTTTGCTTGAAGCATTAAAGTATATATATTATGATCTTTAAATTCATTTTGGTAATCTTCAAATGAATCATAATATTTAACATTAATACCAAATAAGGCCCCCATTGAACTTCTTACTACCTTAGGATTAAATATATCTACAGCTGGCTTTATGATTGCGATATTTTTTATACCAAATCCTAAGGAACTACGCATAATTGTTCCCATGTTTCCAGCATCAGATGGATTTACTAAAACAATGTGATTATCATTTTCTAATTCACTATTATATTTTGTAAATTCACCTATTACATAGCAATTTTCTTTATCTGACAAAATATTAAATACCTTTGCACTTTCTTCATAGGGTATGTTATATTTATTACATTCATTAATTAATTTAGTATAAGTTTCATCCTTGTTTAAATTAGGATGTATATATATCTTAGTGACTAAGTTTGATTTATATTTTAATAGTTCAAATGTTAGTGTTGTTCCTAATGCATAACTAACTTTACTATCATGTTTATATTTTTTAACCATAGTTTTAACCTCTTTGATAAATTATAACATTTATTAATATTAAAAGAAAACAAAAAGCAATCTCCAGTTTTAATCAAATAAATTATGTTATAATAACAATAGACAAATATTTAGAGGTATGTTTATGGATATAATTAAGATTGATAGTAAACGTACACGACTAATTAGTGATGGTGGATGTGGATACTTAGAACCTGATAATAGTTATGCAGCTTTTCTAGCAAGTTGTAATAGAATGTATTATGGTATAAAGTGTGATATTCGTTTCACTATTGATCGTGTGATTGTTACTTCACGATATCGTGATTTAAGAAAGATGGCAAATGAAAAGATTCATATTAGTTTAAGTAAATATGAAGATCTTAAGAAAATTAGATTTGGTGAAAATGATTTATCATCAGTAGTTAGTTTAAAGACTTTTATGTCTCTTTGTAATAGATATCATAAATTTGCTTGTTTAGAACTACATCCACCAATTGGAAGATTAGAAATCGAGCAATTAATAAATGAAATTGAATCTCTAAATATGATTAACCTTACAAAAATTATATCTAATGATATGAAGTATTTAAAACAAATTCGTAAATTGAATTTACACATAAAACTAGAAATACGTGCTAAAGAATATAGTGATCAATTATTCTTCGATGCTATTAAATATCACATTGATATATCTCTTCCTGTAAACAAACTTTCTACCGACTTTATAGGACTATGTCATGACAATAGAATCAAATGTGGAACATATAATATTAATGATCCTGTTGGAGCCCTATTATTAAGTGATATGCAATTAGATTATATATATACAGTTGGTTTGGAAGAATATAAACCAAATTAAAATCCCATAGGTAACAAGGTTCCTATGGGACTTTTTTTATAATGTTATTTGTTTTATTTCCTTTTTATAATACTTATAGAGTTTTTTATTTAACTTAACATCATAAATTATTTCTTTGGTTGTTGAATTAACCAAGGTTTTTTGTTTTTTTGATTGCGTGTATGTATACTCTTGATTAATTAGTTTTTCTAAAAGTTCTAATATTTTAGTATATAAAACGGTTGTTTCTTTATATTCAAAATTTCTTAAATCATATTTTGTAAATTCATCAATTTGGTTGGAATAATAGAAATGATAAACAATATTAGTATTGACAATTTGAACATTAGATGATGTTCCTGTAAAATCTATATTCATTATTTCAAAATCATTGTTATAAATATTTATCAATAGTCTATCTTTTTGATCATTAAATTTATATTCAAGGCCTAGTTCCTTTACTTTAGTTAAGAAGTTATTTTGAAATTTTTGGGTTTTTACATCTTTTTCAATTTGGGTATAGTAACCAAGGCTTAAACTTTTATTTTGTTTTCTTATTTTCTTTGACCATATATATGAGTAAATATATACAAACAATGGAACAATAATTAATAATCCCACAAAAACTAATGATGATCCATTTTTAAACTTAAAGTTTGTTGTTATTTTGAATATTAGTAAAACTAAGAATAACCATATTAAAACAATTAGGTGTTTTAGTGATAGAACTATTTTTTTCATTTAACATATTCTTCAGCAATATGTGCTGCAAGTTTACAGTTATTATATACTAATTGAATATTTGATTCTAAACTGTCACCATGAGTTAGTTCAACTATTGTCTTTAACAAGAATGGAGTAGTATCTTTTCCTTTAATACCTTGTTCTTTCATAAGTACTAAAGCTTTATCAATTGCTTCATTCATTTCATGTTCATCAAGAGAATACTCCTCAGGGATAGGATTTGTAACAAGTACTCCACCAATTAATCCAATAGCCCATTTAGCTTTTAACATTTCTGCAATTTCTTGTGGATTATCCATCTTATAACTTACTTTATATGGACTTCTTCTTGTATAGAAAGCTGGTAAGTATTCAGTTTGATATCCAATTACTGGTACTCCTTTGGTTTCAAGATATTCCAAAGTACGTGGTAAATCAAGGATTGCTTTTGCTCCTGCACATACAACACAAACAGGTGTTACAGCAAGTTCTTCTAAATCCGCTGAGACATCCATTGTTTCTTCTACTCCACGATGAACTCCACCAATACCACCGGTTGCGAAAACCTCAATACCAGCAAGACTTGCAATATACATAGTTGTTGCGACAGTTGTTGCACCATTAAGTCCTTTAGATAAGATAATTGGTAAATCACGGCGAGAAGTTTTTATTACATCTTTTCCATTTTTCCCAATAAATTCAATTTCTTCTTTAGTTAAGCCGACAATCATTTGACCATCAATTATTGCTATTGTTGCAGGATGAGCTCCGTTCTCACGAATAATTTTTTCACAATTTAATGCAGTTTCAACGTTTTTTGGATATGGCATACCATGAGATATGATTGTTGATTCAAGAGCAACCACTGGTTCACCTTTCTCTAGAGCTTCTGCAATTTCTGGATTAATTTTTAAATATTTGTTTAACAAAATAAATTCCCCCTTTTATTTTTCTGGATATAAAGTTAAATCACTTGTATGTGATAAGATTTGCCCTTCATATTCTACTTGCATAGTTATATGAAGAACTGTTTTTTGATTTACGTTTTTAGCAATATAAATTGTACTTGCAGCATGAGTAAAGTATGTGTCTAATACTTCCTCTGTGTTATCACAAGTATCTGTAGTAACTGTCCATGTTACCTTTTTACCTTTTAATAGTTTCATCGCAGTATATTCTTTATCTACTAATCCTAAGAATTCAAGCCATCTTCCTTGAGTTATCATATAGTTAGGACAAATCTTTCCACTCCAATCATAATGACGTTTTACATTAGCTAGTGATAAATTATATTTGTGTAAAAGCATGGCGATAAGTTTTGCATCATGTCTCATTGCACCTTCATAACTGCCATCTTCATTAATACACATTTCAATTCCAATACTATTATTATTTCCATTACCGATTGTTGCAGTTCCATCACCTGCATGCCAACAAATGACTTCATCTTCAAAACTTTGGTAAATCATGTTTTCATCAACTTGATAATTCCAAGATGCTTCGCGTGATCTTTTTCCTGTTGCGGTATCCATTTGTACATCAGCTAGTAATTTAGCATCATTGTTCGCTCTTGGCATTCCACTTTCATGAACAGTAATCCAAACAATATTTTGTTCATTAGGTAGTAGGTAACCATTATACATCATTTCATTGAGGATTTCTTGGGAAACAAATGGATGATAATTTGTTCCAAGATATCCAGAACCCCAGAAACGATTTTTCCAATCATTTCTGTTAATATCTATTAGCATTGAACGATCTACTGAAGGAGTTGAGCCATCAATTAGATTTAATACACCACCGCTGTTGGTTCTAATTTGATAATCTAATGCATCATTGTCTAAAACAAAGTTTTTAGTTCCCATAATTCTTGATGGAATTTGACCTTTAATCCATTCTCTTAGTTGATCTAATTCTGATGTATCTCCACCAACTTGTTCAAGATTAAATATTGTTTGACCACTTGATCCGTTTAATACTACTGAACATTCAAGAGTTAAATCCTTTTTAGTTAATGGTTTAACAAATACACCGTTTCCTGCTATAATACCAGGTTCCATGCAGAACCAATTGATTGTTGTTCCATATTCATCATGAGTAATTGGTAATGTTGTTCTTGTTCCGTTCTTTAATTCTTCAATAACTGAAGGTAACCATTCAAGAACAAGATCTACACGTTGTTTTTCATTAAATCCTTTTACTGTTACAACTTTTTCATATTTATTGATTACTTTGCCAAGTTGTAAGTAACAACTTACTGTAGCTTTTTGATCATAAAGTTTTAAATGTACATTACCTGTTTCACTAATTATGTTAGGATTTGAAGTAGTATATTTATATACTGTACATTCTCCATAGTTTTTAGTTATAAAAGCTAAATCTGAATATGTGTTATCTATAACTTTCTTAGAATAAAAAATACTCCAACAGAAGTCAATTCCTCTAACATCAACTACAGGAATTTCTATTTCAAAATTGTGATGATATACTTTACCATTGTAATTAAAAGTTGCTTCCATGTTTGCGTTTCTTACAAATTTTGCTGCAAACAATGTACCATCATCTAATACAATGTCTTGGCTATGACTTATCCATGTAATTTCAACACCATCAATGTTTTGTGGTAAGACAACACCATCATTTTCATTTACTTCAATTTGAACTTTATCTATTATTGACAATATATGTTCATAATCTGCTGTTCTTGTTTTGCATTTTGTACACACTTCATCAACAAAGTTGTGTTCTAGCGTTTCAGTAACTTCTTCCTTTTCATGATTACATATTGAGCATATATATTTTTTCACACCAACTTCTAAACATGTTGCTTCTACAACGTTAACAGGGTCTTTATAATTGTGATCAATCATCTTAATTGTTTCTACTTCACTTAATTCACAATAAGAACATTGATGTTTTCTACTACCTTCTTTTATGCATGTTGCTGGATCTTCAATAACCCAATCATTAAAGGTATGATCGATAACAGGGATAACCTCACGAACGGTTTCACCACCTACACTACAAGTATGCTCTCTTAATCCAGTTTCAATACATGTTGCACTTTGTAATATTTTCCAATTTGAATATATATGTTCAGGAGAAGGGATAATGTCGTTTTCTACTTTACCACACCATACACATTTATGAGTGCGAAGTCCTGTAGTCATACAAGTTGCTTCATTTATTACTTCCCATTCACTATATTTGTGATCTGCAAATTCACCAATCTTTTCACCACAAATACTGCATTTTGCTTTTGATGAACAAGTTGCTTCAGATAAATCATGGCCTAAAGCTTCAATTGATTCATTTTCAATTTCTCCACATTCACTACATTCATGTTTTCTCATTCCTTTAGTTTCACAACTTGGTTCAATTACCGTAATCCAATCTCCAAATGAATGTACATGTTCAGTTGGTTCTTTTTGTTCATCTGAAGGTTTTGGTTCTTTTTTGTTACATCCTACAAATGACAAACAAAAAACAAAAATAAATGCTAATAATACGTGTTTAAATTTCATTTTCTAATACTCCTTTTTCTATCCATCCTTGTTTTCCTTTGTATTTCACTAACACATAACCCGCACATGAATCATTAATTATTCCCACTAATTCATGTTTTTTAATCCCTAATATTGATGCAGGACAATCATCATATGTTTTTGTATCGTTATCAACTAAATATTCATTTTTTACATATGTAATTTCATTTGTCCCTTTTAGTAATACCTTTGTAAAATATTCATCTTTTTCTAATACTTCTACTTCATAATTAGGCCAGCAAGTCCCTTTCCCACGATATATTTCTTTTGAATCTTTGATCAATCGTTTTAACGATAATCCATCTTCACTTTCTTGGCTATATGTATATGTATTAGCTTTTTTATTAATAATCAAAGCATTTAATTGACCGCCCTCTTTAACTGTCATACCACCATCTATAGATATTATCTTTTTGTTAAAATCCATAATAATATTATCGTTAAATTCGGTTTGGTTATATATAGTTACTGGCATATGCCCACAAACTACAATTTTATCCGCTAAATGGCCTTGAAAATAGAAATAACGCTTCATGTATATAGTTTTATAGTAACTTAAGCGATAATCTCTAATTTTATCAATTCCCGCATGTACAAATATAAAATCATTGGTTTCAATCATGAGGGGTAAGTCTTCTAAGAATGTTATTTCTTTTTTAAAATAATCATGAAGTATTTCTTGTTTTTTATCTAAATCTAAATTATCAAATTCTATGGTGTTTTCTTTTTCCAAGTATTCCCTACGCATGTCATAAAGAACACTTCCTTGAATATTTAATAATTCTTTAAAATAAGTGTCTTTCCATTCTTTAAAAAACACTTTGTAATTTCCTCTATCACAGTTCCCAATAACCGGGTATACATTTTTATATTTTGAAAGTTCCATTATATAGCGTAATGTAATAAGAGGGTATGGACCTTTTTGTGCAAAGTCACCAAGTAGTATTAAATAGTCTTCATTCTTTTGATATTGTACTTTTGTTAATAACTTTTTTAAAACATCAATACGACCATGAATATCTGATATTACAATAATCCTTGCATTTTCCGGAAGTTCTAAATTTTGAGTTCTAATCATTGTTATATCCTCTTGTTATATTTAACATATATAAACATTATACCTTATCTAATAAATAAATGCGATTAAAATGAAAAGAAAAATCAATTAGCATTGATTCTACTAATTGATTTCAAGATTATTAATAAATATATTTTTGATATAGTCTATTGATAAGTATTGTTCATAATCTAATTTTGGAAGTTTTAAAAAGTAAGATTTTATAATATTTAATATACTTTCATGATATGTTTTATTCAATCCATCCATTAAATCAAAGATTACAATATATATATAATATCTTATCCTATATAAGATAGTTTTCTCAATCCAATAGTTAAATTTTGAACATTGCATTTTCTTCTCATTTTGTTTCATCTTAATGTAGAGTGTAACTCCATCTATTGCGTCATGCCATATATCACCAAAGGTAAAGTCATATGGCTTTTTAGTTTTTTTCATATATTCGATAGCATCATCATTGATTATGATAATTTTTTGTTTATATTCAAATTGAGGTAAAATTACTTTTTTAAATATTGATATTATTTTAGGATCTTTTTCAACTATTGTAATAGTATTGACATTATCTTTAAGCGAAACCATATAAGCAAAATAACCAAGTCCAAGACCAAAGGTTAAGACATTACCATATGCTTGATCAATGGATTCTTGCATTGTAATAATTTCATTAGGATTTATCATCATCCATTCTCTTTTATCTTGAAATATGGCAGGAAAAGAAAAGGGTTGTGTAAAAAATCCCATTGGGTTTGCTTCCTTATAACCGTCTACATTAATTTCTCCATAAGGAAATAGCATAAATGGTTTATATGTAATTTTTTTTAATTCGACATCTCCATAACAAAATGATGAAAAAGTAATATTTTTATAATATGGATTATTCTTAAAAGTTTGAGTATTTAGCAACTTAATATTATTTAGAAGATAATTATTTAAATAATACTCATTACCATCAAATAGTAGATGATTTAAAAATATAGCATATCTAGTTTCTATATCACTTGCTTTATTGAGATTTGTTTGAATTATTTTTTGAAGTTCAACATTATATAAATCAATGTATGCCACTATTTGTGAAGTTACATAGGCATTATGCTCATAACTTTTATCAATTGTTTTAATAATATCTTTATCCATTACTACCTCCAAAGTTAAAAAAAGACTATGTTTTCACATAACCTAACTTAATTATTGGAGCAGGTAACCGGAATCGAACCGGCATCTTCGCCATGGCAAGGCGGTATAATAGCCGTTATACTATACCTGCATTTCAAATTGCATTAGTATTATACCAAATTATTCAGATACATTCAACTAAATTGCTTAAAAAATGTAAAATAAAAGTCCTCTTATGAGGACTTTTACTATTATTCTTCTTCGTCATCGATTCCTTCAACGTTGTGGAAAACTTCTTGTACATCTTCTTCTTCAGCTAATAATTCTAGAAGACGTTTAAATTGTTCTAATTGTTTTTCACTTTCTAGTTGAACCCAGTTCATTGGTACCCATGCAATTGTATCTTCAATAAGATTTACATCTGGATATGCTTCAAAAATAGCTGTTCTCATTTTTGCATATTCAGTACTTGGAGCATACACTGTAACAACACCATCTTCAACTTTTGAATCAGTAACATCACAATCAGCCATTAATAAGGCTTCTAGTAATTGATCTTCTGTAAGTTCACTTGTACTAAATACAGCATTGTGTGTAAAGCTGTGAGTTACATTTCCACTACTTGCTATTTTTCCACCAGTTCTTTGAAGGGCAACTTTAACAGCAGTTTGAGTACGATTTGAATTATCTGATAAACATTCAACAACAACCATTGAATTACCTGGTCCAAAACCTTCTAATTGTAATTCAGAATAAGATTCCATATTGGCGCCTTTAGCTTTATCTATTGCACGTTTAATAACGTCAGCTGTAACTTGTTCTTTCTTTGCCTTTTCAATTTCTTTTTTTAAGGTTTGGTTTAGATCAGGATCAGGCACGCCACTCTTAGCTGCCATATATATGATACGGCTCCACTTGTTATTAAGTTTTGACTTTGCAGCGGCAGTTTTTGCCATTGATGCAGCACGAACTTCATGTGCTCTTCCCATAATTTCACTCTCCTGACATTAATTTTTTCAACTTATTATATCACATTTTTACATATATATAAAGTAATTTGTTTTTATTTTTATTGTAACTTTTTAAATTACTTTTATTTGATTGTTATCCATATATGCTAAAACATTTTTTCTTCTTGCATTATTTTCTGTTGAAAGTCCTGATTCATTAGTTAAAATGTTTTTCTTAGGACAGATAATTTCAACTTGTTTACGGTTTAAATTATTGTCTATGATTGATTTCATTCCTTTTAATAATGCTTTGAAAATTGCTGTATAAGTATCATCATCACTAGATGTGTAAGTTCCACCACTTGCTGTAAGGTTAGTTTTTTCTATCTTGTAACACCAACTATACGTTCCATCATTATTTTTTTGTGGAGTAACGTTTAGTTTTACTACTCCTGTGCCTAAATCTTTTAGTGATTTAGTATCTACTAATTTGGCGATAGCTTTTCTTAGTTTTCTATACTCACCTATTTTGATATCATTTACATCATCAGTTAGGTTTAAGTATCCTGTACCAGGATCAATAACCATATATTGCTTTTTTACAGTTTCTTTAGTTTCAACATCTAATTCTTCATACATTGGGGGATATACTTCTATTTTCTTACCATTGATGAAATCATCTAATCCTTTTAGGAAGGCATTTAGATAATCTTCATATCTTGTATCAAAACAATACTCACGCAATGCATAGTATAAAATTACTTCTAAAGTAAGTCCAGAAATGATTGATATCTTTTGTTCATCACGATAGTATTTAATAATTTGAATGGTATTTCTAAAATATGAATATTCTTTGTTAGCAATTTCCACAAACTTTGTTCTTTTTTGTTCAACATTTTCAAGTAAATGTTGAGGAAAATCTGCAATGCTATTTTCAGTATAATAAATGTATAGATTAATAACTTTATCATCTAACATTATTGTTATTTCATTTTTTTCTGCAGATACATTTATGTCACTAATTTTTGTTATCTCATCCAAATTAACAATCAAACTATTAACAATTTCTGTTAGAATTACTTTGTTTGTTAATTGAAATATCTTATTTAAACAAGGCTTAACAACAAGTATAAAATCATATTCTTTTGAATAATTCAACATTGTTCCTTTTTGTAAAGCTCCCCCACGATACATATCTACTATTTCAAAAGTATAATGATATTTTATCATTTTATTCTTTATTGTTTCTAATAACTGTAAGATTTCTTCTTTTTCTTTTTTTGATACTTCTACATCACTTACTAGTTTTCTAAATTCTTTTTCTGTCATATTTACCCCTCCGTTATTTTTTCTATTGTAATTATATCATATTTATTTTAAAAAGTCATTTTAAAAGATTATAAAGAAAAAATGCTCAATTTAGGTTGGGCATTTAATTCTTTTCTTTGCAAACGCAATATATTATATGTACTGATATTAAATAATATCATAATGTAATTCTTTTCTTTCAATAAAATAACAAAGATATTTAAATCCGAATTCTTTAATTATTTCTATATATTGATTTTGTACTTCAAAATACTTTTTATATGCTTCTTTAGTATGGGCATCAGATGATAATGTTAATTTCTTTCCACCTTCTTCAACATACCATTTTAGTATCGTTTTTAAATGTTTTAAATCATTGATGGTAGATTGTACTTTAATATTAATTTCTAGTGCTTTATTCAACGAAATAACATTTTTAAATATTTCACGAACTTTCGTTTCATATTTGTTTATGCTTAATGAATTATCTATTAATTTTGCAGTTTTAAATCCATAGTCAAAATGTGATAAAACATCAAAATTATTAAAGTTACTTAAGCCATCTAATATATTATCAAAGTATATATTTAACATTTTATCAATACCTATTTGTTTGAAAGGCTCTTTCATATAGTAATCATATATTCCATTATCATGAATACTCATATTTACTACATCAAACTTTTGGGAATTAATTACCTCTAGCATATTGTTAATGTATTCTTTACGATATCCTATTTCTATACCAAGTAGTGGTATCACGTTTGGAAATATTTTATGATTTGTTTCTAGTTCTTTTTTTAGTTGGTCATAATCAACTGTCCAATCAGTATTATCACAAACACTATTGAATTCAATATGTTCAGTTGTCACTAAATATTTAATATGGTACTCATTACATATTTTAAAGTAATTTGTTAAAAATTCTTCAGAATCTTTTGAAAACATACTATGACAATGTTGATCATATATCATTCTATCACCTAATGTTTGCTTGGCTTTGTACTATCAAATTTCTTTCTTTCAACTGTATCAAGAATTCTTTTTCTAAGACGAATACTTTTTGGAGTAATTTCTACTAGTTCATCATCATCAATAAAATCTAAGTAATTTTCTAGGGTTAAAACACGTGGTTTTTTCAATACTACTGTAGTATCTTTTGTTGAACTACGTTGGTTTGTTTGTTGTTTTTCACGAGTAATATTTACAGCTAAATCTTCTTCACGATTACATTCACCAACTATCATACCTTCATAAACAATTGTACCAGGTTCAATAAACAATTCTCCTCGATCCTCGATGCCACCACAAGCATAAGCAGTAGCCATTCCTGAATTAAATGATACAAGTACACCAAGTTTTCTACCAACAAAAGCATCAGGAGTAGTTTTACGATAGTCTAAGAAATAGTGATTAATGATTCCATATCCATGAGTAGCACTTAAGAAATCATTCATAAAGCCAATCAATCCTTTTGATGGCATATGGTAAATTAATCTTGTTTGACCTTCATGGCTTGACATATTATCAAGAATACCACGACGACCTCCAAGCATTTCAATTGCTGGACCAATATATTCATCAGGAACATCTACTTGAACAAATTCATATGGTTCACAAATGTCACCATCTATTTCTTTTAGAATTACACGTGGTTTTGATACTTGGAACTCATATCCTTCACGACGCATATTTTCAATTAAAATAGATAGATGTAATTCTCCACGGCCTGAGACAATCCATTCTTCTTTGTTTCCAATACGTTCAACTCTTAAACTTACATCTCGTTGAGTTTCACGATATAATCTTTCTTCTATTTTTCTAGCTGTTACAAATTCGCCTTCTTGACCACTCATTGGTGATGTGTTAGTACCAAAATTCATTTGTACCGTTGGTTCACCAACTTTGATTAAAGGAAGTGGTGTAGTCTCACCAACCTCACATACCGTTTCACCTACATATATATCAGGAAGTCCAGCTATCGCGATTATATCTCCAGCCTCTGCTTCTTCTACTTCAATTCGTTTTAATCCTAGGAAAGAATAAAGTTTTTGAATACGGAAGTTTTTAATCGAACCATCAATACGAATACATGAAACATTTTCATTTAGATGTATTTTGCCGGAAACAATACGACCAATTCCGATACGTCCTACATATTCATTATAATCAAGTAGAGCTGGCTGAAATTGAAGTTTAGCATTTACATCAATTTCTGGATCAGGGATTTCTTTTAAAATCATATCTAGTAATACTTGCATACCTGGTTGTTGAGTTGATAAATCAGGTGAAAGACTTGAAGTATCATTTAATGCTGAAACATAAACTACAGGGAATTCTAGTTGATCATCATCGGCACCTAGTTCGATAAATAAGTCAATAACTTCATCTACTACTTCTAAAGGTCTTGCGGCTTCACGGTCAATTTTATTAATTACTACGATTGGTTTAAGATGATGTTCCAAGGCTTTTTGTAGTACAAATCTTGTTTGAGGCATAGTTCCCTCATAAGCATCAACAACAAGAAGCACACCATCAACCATTCCCATTATTCTTTCTACTTCACCACTAAAGTCAGCATGTCCTGGAGTATCAAGAATGTTAATTTTATAATCTTTATAATGAATAGCAGTGGTTTTAGCAAGAATTGTTATTCCCCTTTCTCTTTCAATATCATTTGAATCCATCGCTCTTTCTGGAGCAACTTCATTATTTCTAAATGTTGAGGAAGAAGATAATAACGTATCTACTAGTGTAGTTTTACCATGGTCAACATGGGCTATAATTGCTATATTTTTTATATTCATAAATTTCACCTCATAAAGATAAAAAGCTAATAGTTTAAGAACCTAGTTAATAGTCCTTTCCTACTAGCTTTTTTAAACCTTGATAATTATACACTATTTGTGTATTTTTGTCAAAAACATTAATCTTTAATCTTTCTTTTTAAAATTAACTAAACAGAAAATACCAATCAATATCATTAATACGCCAGCACATCCAACCGTAAATACATTAGTGTAAATGTATTCAAAAGTTCTTGTGAAAGAAGTGAATCCATATTCAAAACATTTTACAATTGCATTTGTAAATTTAATTACAGAAACAAAGTTTACAATAATTAATGAACCAAAGACAATCGCAAGAATTGAAGTAGTTTTTCTAAGAACAATAGTTTTAGTATTGTATTTAATGCTGGAAATCATTATTAACATGAATAGTTGTGTTACAAATTTAAATATTACCCAAAAATATAAATATACTAGTGATACAATTAGTGAACTATATGAATCAAGTCCATATATTGTTGTTGAATTGTAGGAATAATAACTATTAATTAATACATATGAACCATAAACAAGAGTAAATATCATAAATACTAAATTAATAATTAAACCAATTTGTATTAACCATTTTCCTGATTGAGATATTAAACCCTTACTTATACTTTTAAAATGCATTAGCCATAAGCCAATTGTAATTAATACGTTTGGTACAAATCTAACTATTACTAGTAATAACCATGTTAAGGTTGTTACAACAATATTTTCTTTAGATGTTTGGATTGAAAAGGTTATAAAGCCACTTAATCCATCAATTGCTGTAAAAATCGTAAAAAATATTGTGAGTAAAAGGAAATAGGTTCCTCCAAATATTTTTTTGTTTTGTAAATATATTTCATTGTTTTCCATTTTTTAACCTACCCATTTATCTTATTTTCTTTAGAAATTTGAATGTACTTATTTATTAGCATATATGAAGTAATACCATACACTGACACATATGCTAATTCACATATATATGCAAGTACTTTTGCTATCATATTTACATTCTCACTATTGTTTGTGAAGACTTGAGTAATAAAACCACTTATACCTGTTATTGACATAACGAAATCCGCAAGTATCATTACTGTTAATAAAACATGAAGAATGGTAAATATTAATACCAATCCTTTTTTAAATTTTTCTTTTCTAAACATAACCATAAAAATTTGGTAGAACACAAAATATATAGTTGTAAATACCATTAATCCTACTATTGGAAGTACCACTCTCATTCTTTCTGCAGGACTTACATCTGTTTTTTGATCACCTGGCACAAAAATATTATTTGCACAATCTTGAATGGCTACCAAGAAAATTAATATCACAAATAACGCTATCGTAAGTGCAATATATTTCAATATTGATTTAACTTGTAAAATTGTAATTCCTTGTTTTGGAAGTTTACTTAAGTACAAATACCATAATCCTATTATTGTAATAATCATTAATAAAATAGCTATAATACAAGGTACGACATTTCCATTAAAATTAATTAAAATAGAAACTATGGTAAATAAAACTGCAAATAAGGAATATAAGATGTTAACAACTAACATCAGTTTGTTTTTCATCATTCTTTTTTCTCCTTTCTTTAAGGTACTTTATTAATTTTATAAAATAATAAAATACAAAAATAAATATAGTTCCAACAACATAACCTGTAAAGTCAATTAATACATCTTTAAAAGCTCCTACACGGCCTGGTATATATATTTGAATTATTTCTGTACAAGAGGCAATTAGGAATCCTACTACCAATGAAAGAATCATAAATATATATTTTTTCTTGTAACTAAATATCATAAACAATGCTCCGAATACAGCAAAAATTAAAAATGCTCCGAAATGACCTATTCCTTTACGTACTAACATATAAAATGAAGAACGTTTAGTTTCATATTCATTTATAACCTTTACTGTAAATTCTTTTACTTCTTTAACCCCATCACCACTTATGCATATTACTTTAATTGTAGCTGTTCCTTGGGATTTACCAGTTATACTGCCGTTGCTTCCTACTTCTGCAACCGATGGATTTGAGGAGGTAAACTGTAATTTATATTGTGATGGCATTTCTATTAAATTTATTTTTAATAGAAGACTTTTATTAACTGATAACTCTAACTTATTATCTTTAATTTCTTCATTACCTATACTATAATTTGCTTTTTTGCTTTTAATTACTATTGTTAATTCTTGAATTATTTCTGAATTATCTAATGAATATAATCTAATTATTGCTTTACCATTAGTTTTACATGTAACATTTCCTTCTTGATTTATTTCAACAATGTTGGTGTTTGTACTAGCAAAACGAATTCCCTTATTTGTTGCATTTATTGGTAGCACATTATATGATAAATTTAAATTTTCTCCTTCTATAATTTCTAAATATTCGATTTTCTCATCGTTAAAGATTATCTCAACACTCTCTACTTTAATTCTTTTTACAATAATTTTTATCTTTGTTACAGCCTTTGCTTGATGATTTGAATAAAGTTCAACATATGCTGTTCCTTCATTATACGCAACAAGTTGTCCATATGCATCTACCCCTATGATATTTTCATCAGTGCTCTTCCAATTGAAAGTTGTACAAGGAGATAGTGGAATATTTTCATTTACTACTTGATATTTGTATGTAAGTTTTACAGTATCTAGAATTTTCATTTCATATTCTGTTACAACTTGTTCATCTATCATACATTCTGCACTTTTTACTTCATTGTATTTAACGATAACTTTAATAGTCTTAGAAAGACTTTTATTTGATGCTGAGGTAATAGTAATTATTGCAGTTCCTTTCTCTTGAGGAGAAATTGTAGTTCCTGATACTTTTACTATATTTGCATTTGAAGAAGCTATGATTAGATTTTTATTTGTTGTATTAGAAGGCAATATTGTACAATACTTACTCAAGTTTATTGATGAGTAATATGAATACATTTCGATAGTTTCATCTAATCCAGTTATTTCTAAGTCTGCCGCAATGATATCATCATTTGGCACGATTTCAATAGTTATTGTTTTAGAAATTATTACATCATTTGTGGTTGTTATATTACATGTAATATCTACCTTACCTGTACCCAAGGCTTCTATAAGACCGGAATTGTTGACTTTCGCAATTTCTTGGTTACTACTTTCAAAGATTTTTTTTGTAACCTTTGCGTTAGATGGGGTTAAATCTTTTACCACAATGTTTTGTTGATATCCTACTTTCATTTTATCACTATATGAAAGATTAAAACTTTGAAGAATAGGATAATCAATAATTTTTAGTTTTAATATTTTATATATATTTTCATTTTGACTGCTTATTATTTTTATTTCTACAGTTCCTGCTTTTTTTCCAGTTACAGTTCCCGCTTTTGATACTGTAACAAAATCATTATATTGGGAATCTATTTCAAATCTTACATTTTTGTTGGTTGCATTTTCTGGAAAAACTTTAGTTTTAATAGCTACGCTTCTTCCAACGTATAAAGTTGCCATATCTGCAGGTGAGATAATATCAAGTGATGTAACAGGAACTTCAATTTTATCGATAATCTCAATTGTCGCAGATTTCTTTAAGCCGGTTTTAGAAGTAGCAGTAATTGTTACAATTCCTGATTTTATTGCTTTAACAATACCTACAATATTTGAGCCAGCAGATGGGGAAGATACAACAGTTGCTATAGTTGGATCACTTGATTCCCATACGATATCTTTATATGTAGTATTTAAAGGAGAAAATCTAACTTGAAGCCCGATTGATGTACCAACAACAATTTTATTTTCATAATCATAAAATTCAATATCTTGTTCTAATATCGGTAAAACGTTGATTTTTATTGATGATGTAATATCAGTATCTTTAATTGTCGCAGTAATTGTCACATCTCCTTCTTTTAGTAGACTAACCTTACCATCAGAAGATACCGTCGCAATACTTTGATTATCACTACTCCATATAATTGTTTTGTTAGTTGCGTTTTCTGGAGATACAATTCCATTTAATTCAACCTTATCACCAATATAATATTCTTTATTCTCATCATACTCAATAATGACATTTTCTGGCTTAACATATTCATTTTTATCACCAAAGTCAATGTCAAACCTATCGGATATCTTATCTCCAAGTCCTGTAGACTTATCAGCTGATACATTTCCTGGAGTACAAGCTTCAATTATTAACACTAATCCAATTATAAAGTAACAAGCAAGAAGAAATAATTTGCCAAATTCGCTGAATATTTTCTTCATATACTTCGCCTCTTTTTTAATATTTTAGCATAAATTTAATTAATTCATCTTGAAAATAAGTAATGCCTATTTTATCATTATAGCGGAAGTTTGCACCATTACAAAGGAATATCATTCCTTTTTGTTCATTAAACAGCATATAACTCTTCAATCCATATGCACTGCCAAAATGTCCATATAATGTTTCTCCATAAGATTCAAGGATTAGTAATTGTAATCCTTTTTTACGATAACTTGGATCATCACTAGTTCCTTGCCAATGAACGTTCATCATATAATCAATTGTTGATTTTTTAAATACTTGAATGTTTTCATATACACCTTTATTCATTAACATTTTCATTATTTTCGCTAAATCCAAAATTGAAATAAATAAGCCTCCAGCTGGCATTCTATAGTTATTACCTAATTCATATCTTGGATATTCATAGTTTAAAAACATCTCGAGGTTTCTTTCTAATACAAATTCATCATTTTGGTAGTCATACAAAGAAGCAACATTTTCTTTATGAATAATATCTGATATTCTAAAGCTTCCATCAATTTCTAAAGGAAGTAATACTTCTTTTCTAATAAAATCACTAAAGTATTCTCCACTTACTTTTTCGATTATACATGCAAGGATACCACATCCAAAGTTGGAGTATTCCCAGTGTGTTCCAGGTTTATGGGAACTAAATGTTGTTTCAAGATAATATTTTGAAGTTGGTTTAGTTAATAAATCTTCTAGCGGAATATCTATTTTTGGTCCATTTACTCCATCATAGCCCTTCTTAGAATCATTCCCATCACTGATACTTGATGTTTGGGTCATCACCATTTCAATTGTAATTGGAACATCTTTAAAGTTTGGATTTCTGACTTCATATCCTAAATATAAACTTATATCATCAGTTATTTTTAATAAATCTTTTTCATATAATTTCATAATACCTAAAGCAACAATTACTTTTGATACTGATGCAATTCTAAAAATAGTGTTAAGTGATATGGGTTTATTAGTAACTAAATCTTCTACTCCTTCAGTTGATGTAAATTCACCTTTTTCATTCACTAGTAAGGTGTTAACTCCTACGTATTTATATTTGTTACAAATATTTTTTATTTCCTCTTGATAATTCATACTCTCAGCCTCCAATTGTAATGATTATATCACAATCATTTTTTATTTGAAAGAAAAAAACTCTTTCTAAAATTAGAAAGAGTCAAGTGTCTTTTTAATATTGTCACAATCGACATAATAATTTTGCATATTTGTTTGTTTTATAACATATACTAAAACTAAGCTTCCTACCACTTCATTTGGATCAGATAATAAAACAGGATCGCTTATAAATTTATGTATTTCATCACAAAAATCTCCTGTATATTCACATATTAATTTTTGAGGATGACGGTTATTATAAGTAGTTGAATAAATTTCTTCATAGCTTACTATTTTGGCCCATATTTGATCACCATAACGCATGTAGAATTTTCTTTTTCTACTTGATTTTATAAGGGAAATTGCAAATACTAAACCAATAATCAAGAAGATTAATCCTATTCCTAAACATATGAATGGTCCCATAGGACTTACATACACTGCTTTTTTAGTTTTTGGATTAACATAAATTGTAATTATTTCCCCCTCATAACAAGAGCTTGGTGCATTTTCTACATTTGTAAAGTCGGCCTTATACGCCTCACCATTAATTTCACATTCAAATTTTACAAATACTTGGTCAGTTGTATCGCTATCATATGAGTAAGAAAGTCTAACTACTTCTGCCTCAACTTTTAGATATCTTTTTTTGATATTATTGTTACTAATAAAAATTACTAAAGCAACTATGGATAAAAATAATGCTATTCCACAAAAAGATAATGCAAAGATTTTTTTAATTTTTGATATTCTATTTTTCATTATTGTCCTTTCTATATTGCTTCTTCTTCGACAATTTCTATGTTATATAAGTCAACAATATTAATTTTATTTTTTACCATGGTAATGGTTTTGTATATAATATCAATATTAGTTAATACTCCTTCAATAGTTTGGTATGAAGATAAGTTATTGTTATAATATGTAATTTTTACTAACATTCCTTTTTTTAGTTTTGATAATATTAGATCAATTTCTTTAATTTTGTCTTCTGATAGTTCTTTTTTTTCTACTTTTATTATTTCTTGATTTTGTAACATTTCACGAAAGCCTTTTAAAGCATCAAATGGCATAAATATTTTAGCTCTTTCTTTATTAGTCATTTTCCCCCGCATTATGACCTCCTATTAATTTATTACGTTTTCTTGTTGTTGCTCCATCTAAATAATTCATGCCTTTTAAGATTGAATTTTTACCATATTTCTTTTTAATTTCTAGGACCGTTTGTTCAATGGTTCGTTGTTTTTTTATTTCTTCATAATTAGTAAATAAATCAAGTTGTTCATAGTCTTCATCTAAGACATTGTTAAATCCAATACTTATTCTTCTTATTGGTAAATCCTTGATTGTCGTTTTGTCGAAGATTTCTAAAAAATATGGTATTAACATATTGTAAGTGTTAGTTCGAATTGGTAGTTTTAAAGAGCCACCAGTTGCTTTGTGGATATCTTTAGAATACCCAACACTTAATCCAATACAATCTGATACTAAATGTTCATCTACAAGTCGTAGTGATAATATATCTATCATTTCTTTAACAATTAGTCTTACTTTTTCATATGAATAATCTTCAGGTAAGATTTGGGATTGAGATAGTGAATTAGCTTTTGGTTTATATGATTTAATATCTTTGATTGTAACTGGTTCAATTCCTTTTGCATGATCTATTAATATTTCAGCATTAATTCCTAACAACTTATATAGTACTTCTTCATCTGTATTAATTATATCATTCATTGTATATATACCAATTCCATTCAATCTATTTTGAATTCCAGTGGAAATTTGCCAAAAATCAGATAGAGGCATATGATCACCTAAAGTATTTCGATATGTTGTTTCATCAAGATATGCGATGTTGCTTTTTATATGTTTAGCCGTTATGTCAAGTGCTATCTTACACAGATATAGATTTGTACCTATACCACAGGTTGCAGTAATACCTAGTTCTTCAAAAATCTTATTCATTAAAAAGACTGCGAATTCTTCTTTAGTCTTTTGGTATAAATCTAGATAATGGGTAACATCTAAAAACATTTCATCAATTGAATATGGATGAATGTCTTCAGGTGCGATATATTTTAAATATATATTATATATCTTAGCTGAGTATTCCATATATAATTTCATTCTTGGCATGGCAACTAAATAATTTACATCTTTGGGAATTTCAAAAATTCTGCACCTATTTCTAATTCCTAAATTCTTTAAAGCAGGAGAGATGGCAAGACATATGGCACCATTACCTCTTGAAGGATCAGCTACGACTAAGTTTGTGGTGAATGGATCTAATCCTCTTTCCACGCATTCTACAGAAGCATAAAATGTCTTTAAATCAATGCAAAAATATATATGATTAATTTGATTCATTTTACATTTATACCTCCCATTTTTTTAGATTATAACAAAAATTATAAAATTTTGCTAATAGATAACTTTATTAATTTTTGGAAAAAAAACGCATTAGGAATTCCTAATGCGTTTGATTTTTTATTTTAAAGTACCTTTTTCATATGATGCGATTACAGTTCCGTCTTTAGCCATAATCTTAACATCTGATTCGCTTGAAAGTTTTGTTACTTCAACTTCATTTCCACCAGCTGTGAATGTTACATCATAATAAATATTATCTGTACTTACATAAGCATAAACTGATTCACCATTTACAGTAATTTTAACTACACGGCATTTACCAGCATTTAAATTAACTGTTGCTGATGCATCTCCAGTTACTGAATCCGCTTTAACAAAGACATAAAGGTCTGTGCCAAGTGATGCTGGATTAGAAGCTGTTTTGGAATTATATGCTATAACAAGGATTTTATTTTCTTGATCAAAATGACCAAAATATTGATTGCCACCTGTTTTTTCAATATAGAAATTTCCTGTTTCAGAATTATATTCAACAATTTTACCAGTCAATTCACCAGTTACTGAACCTAATGCGTCAACATTTAATTTTTTGTCATTTCTTAGATAAACTATTGAACCAGTGCCCCAAGTTTCAAATCCATTATATGAACCAAATTGTGGAACTGCATCAATCCAATTACAGTAAATTGTCAATGATTCAGTTATAGCAACTGGTTTATAAGCGTTTTGAAATTCAGCATCTAAATACCAACCATTAAATACTTTACCATTTGTAAATGCTGGTTCTTTAGGTTCTGGAATATCACCAATACCATATCTTTCTTCAACATTTTCAAGTGTGTTACCATAGACTACTGTAAGTACTACTATTGCATCCCATTTAGCATATAGAGTAATATCAGCTGTTGGTACATAGTCATCATCTACTTTTGTTTCATGTGTAGTTTCTAAATACCAACCTCTAAATTTGTAATTTTCATTAGTTGGAGTTGGAAGTGTAACTTTAATATTTTTATTTAAAGTTTGACTATCAACTGAAGTATGTTCACTAGTAAATGTGATTGTTACCATTGGTTTATTAATAGTGTATGTACCATTTGTTGTATCTAATGTTACTTCAAAATATTGATTGTTAATATATGCATCTAATGTATAAGTAGCATTTTTAGCAACACTATATGTACCTGTTTCATCATTTAATTTAATAACTTTAACACCATCTAAAACGATTGTTTCAGTACCATTTGTATATGTACCTTCATAACCATCTAGTTGATTCATAGTTGTACCATCATAACCAAATTTAGCAATTAAAGTTTCATTAGAATCATAAACATATAATGTTTGTGTTTTGTAACAATCAGCACCTTTAACAGCTACACCTTCTGCGTTTTTGAATGATACGTTGAAATATACTTTTCCGTTCATTACAAATACAGTATAAGTTGTACCATCATATGTATATTCAATACATCTTGTTAATCCACTATTCCAATAAGATGTTGAGAAATCATCTCTCTTAGCACTTGTTGTAAATGGAGTTAAGAAATATACTTCACCTAAAACTGCATCATCACCAGATTTATAAGTCATAACAATAATACCAGTTACAGGATCAATGTATCCATTATAAACTGAAGTTCCACAAGTTAATTGAATTACACCAGTTTCTTTGTCATATTTAGTTACTTTAGTATCATTTCTAAATGGATATCCTGAACCTTTAGCAAAGCCATCAGGGTTAATTTCAATGATTGCAACACTTCTTTCATAAACTGAAGATGTACTACCATTTGCATTAGTACCATAAATTTCAATTGGTTCATAAGTATTGTTGTACGCAGGTGCAACGCTCCATTTAGCATAAATTGTTAAATCTTCTTCAATTGCAGTTCCTGAAGTCCATTCAGTTCCTTCAGTAAATTCTGCAGTTGTGTACCAACCTTCAAATTTATGTCTCTTATAAAGAGGGTTGTCAACTGTTACTATGTCATGTACAGAGTATCTAATTACTTTATTATCTTCACCATTGTTATAAACAATTGTTAAATCAGCAGGTGTAGAGAACTTAGCATATAATGTTGTTGCTTCAGTTGGAACAAATGAAGCAGGTACTGCTTTTGTGAATTCAGCATCAAAGAACCAACCATTAAATACATAATTTTCTTCACTTGGAGTTGGAAGATTTGCTTTTACATTAATGTTGTAAGATACTGAGTCAATAGCTACATGACCATCACCAACAACAAATTCAATTGTTACTTCAGGTTTAACAAGTGTAGCTTCACTACCATTTAATGTTAATTGATAGTATTCAGTATTGTCTACAAGGTATACATCAAATCCATATGATGAACCTGTAGCAGCAACTGCATATGTACCAGTTTTACCATCAAATACAACAACACCAGTTCCATCAAGAACTAATTCTTTTCCTTGAACATTGTATGTTCCGAAATATTTATCAAGAACATTTGTTTTACTTTCTTTATTGAATGTTTCGCCTTGAGATGCTACTGCATAAATAATATCTGAAGTTTCAGCATCACGAACAACAAGTGATTTAGAATCACCAACAGTCGCAGTAGTTAATGCAGCACCTGTTGTTGAAGAAATTGTAACGTTAGAATAAATTCTATCACCATAAATGAATACTGTCTTAACACCAGCAGTAGTTTCAATATCAACTAAACGTGAGTAATAACCATTTAAAGTTGTTCCTGGTTTATCACATTTAATACCATAATGTAGCTTAATATACTTAGCTGAGCCATCTTTTAAGAATAAGAAGTAGTCAGCTCCAATTTCAGTCTTTGAACTATAATGAGTTGCAAGTAAACCACTTTCTTCATCAAACCATAATCCATATGATTTAGTTGCTGTTGCACTTTCTTTCCAAGTTATCATTTGAGTTTCTTTATCATAACTTACAACGATACCAGTATATTTACCAGATAATTTTCCATCTTCACTAATTGTTAATGAAGTATAGCTACTATTACCTGAGCTTTTAGCCCAAATTTCAGTACCACTATATGTACCAACATATGCAGGTACTTCTACCCATTTTGCATAGATAGTAATACCATCATCTTCTTCAGAAACTTCTGCTTCTTCAGGAAGAGCTTCAGTAAATTCAGCATCTAAATACCAACCTTTAAATACTTTTTTAGTAACAGGATCAACTGTATAGTTTGGAAGAGCTGTACCAATTTTTTCACCAACACCTAGGTAAATAACACTAGCATCACCATCTAATACACCAACAAGATTAATTGATAATTTAACTAACCATTTTGCATATAGAGTTACATTTTCTGTTGGAATAAATGTCTCTTCAACAGGTCTTGTTAATTCTTCATCATAGAACCAACCACCAAATAACATTGTTGAAGATGTAGGAACAGGAAGTTTTATTTCAATATTCTTATTAGTTACAACAGTAGGTACGGTTGCATATTCACCAGCAACAAATGTAATTTCTACCATTGGTTTTTCAATTGTATAAGTCTTTTCAGTTTTATTTAACTCTACTTCATAGTATGTATTATTTACAACTACAGCAAGATTATTTTCAGAGATTACTTTATAAGTACCTTCTTGACCATTTAATGTTAATTTTCCATAACCACTAAGTACTAATGTTTCAGAACCAAGTGTATATGTTCCTTCATAGCCATCGACTACTACTTCTTTTTCACCATTAAAAGCAAAACCTTCAATTACGTTACCACTTGCGTCTTTTACATAAACAAGAGGAGCATGATAACATTCATTTGCAGGAACATTATTTCCAGCACCATCAACAAATGATACACCAAAATATACAACTGATTTATAAACAAAAATACGATATGTAGTTTCATTTACAGTATATTCAATTGCTATTGCATTGTCCCAAGAAGATGCAACAGAAGTTGCAGTTGTAGTATTTGTTTCGAATGGAGTAAGAACTAAAATGCTATTATATGAACTACGATATGTTCTAACGATTATTCCTGTTATAAAATCAACATAACCAGAATATGTAGTAGCACTATCATAATCTAAGTAAGTGTTACCATCTTCATCAGATGCATAAGGAACTTGTTTAATTTCAATTTCACCTGTTGCCGGATTAACCATACTAAGAATGTTTAATCCACGGAATGGGAACGCACCACCCTCACCTTTACCAAGTTCATTTAATGTAAGAGTTGCTTTACCCCATGCATTTTCTAAATTTAAAACACCATTTACATAACCATTGTTATCATCATCTGCATCATAAGCAAAGTTACCATAAGTTTTACCATCATATGGAGCAACTAATTTTGCAACTGTAACTTTTACTTCACCATATACTGATGTATAAGTTGTAGAACCAGCTTCATTATAAGTAGGCTCAACTTTTTCTTTAACCGACCATACAGTATCAGCTGCTAATGCAGGGATTTCTACTGTTTCTTTATCACCACAATGGCAAACTCTTTCAGCATTTCCTGTTGCTTCTAAAGTAGGTTCTTTTGTGATTGTCCATGCACCATATGTATGCCCTGTTGCTTCACTAACTACTGTTACTTCACCATATACTGATTCATAAACTGTTTTACCATCAACTGTACAAGTTGCATTAATAGATTCTTTTACAGTCCATACTGTTGTATCTGTTAATACTGGAAGTTCAACTGTTTCTTTATCACCACAATGACAAACTTTTTCTGCTGAACCTGTTGCTTCTAAAGTAGGCGCTTTTGTGATTGTCCATGCACCATATGTATGTCCCGTTGCTTCACTAACTACTACTACAATTTCGCCATATACAGATGTATATTTTTCAGTTCCAACTTCAGTACAAGTAGCAGGAACTTCTTCAGCAAGAGTCCATACTGTTGTATCTGTTAATACTGGAACATCTACTTCTTCTGTTTCACCATATTTGCATGTATGAGTTGCTTTACCAGCTTCTGTTTTTGTAGGTTCAACTACAAAAGTCCATGCACCATATTCATGTTCAGCTTTTGCGATTGTAACAACAACTGTACCATATTCAGAAGTAAATGTTTTACTTCCAGTAGTAGTACAAGTTGCTTCAACACTATTAGAAACTGTCCAAGTTTCAGTGTCTGATAATTTTGGAATTACTACTTCTACCACATCACCGCATTCACAAGTCTTTGATGCAGAGCCACCAACCTCAATGGTTGGTTCTTTTGTGATTGTCCATGCACCATAAGTGTGAGTATGAGTTGTGTCACCACATGCAGTGGTTAACACAAGTAATAGAGTAGCAATTACAAATAAAAATATTTTATTACGTTTCATAATTGTTTCCTTTATTTCCTTTCTATTATACATTTATTATCACATACTAATAGTATGAAATAATCATTATTGAAGTGTGAATAATGTATCCACACTAAAGAAACCTTGTTCATCCTTTGATAAGGATGTTTGGGTCACGTTTAATTCGTTAACAGTTAAAACATTTGTTATTTCTAATTCAAATGTTACACCATTTACGCTGATTGTTACACGATTACCTTGAATAGTGTAACTACCAGTTTTTCCTTTTTTACTTCCAAAAATTGGATCATATAAGTCTTCACTACATGATTCTTCTCCAGAATCATGATCATCTGAAGTTGAATAAATTGTTACAACCCCATTTTTACTAAATTTAAATTTAGTTATAGCAGTGTAATAATATCCACTACAAACAAATGTATATGTTGCTTCATATGTTTTTCCACTAACCATACTTTCATCAAATGTGATATCAACAATTTCATAAGTAAAATCATTAGTATTTAACTTATAAGTTTTAATGTCTTTGCCGATTGTTACAACTAAAACATTATTATTTAAAATATATGTTCCAGCATTTTCGCCAACTCTTACATTACCAAATCCATCTACAATAATTGATGGTTTTGTATCAAGAGTGTATGTTCCTCGATAATTATCAGCAAGTTGTATGCCATTTTTTGTATTACCCCAATTTAGGATTTTTACTATATAACTTCTATCTGAAGCATTAATTTTAATTATAGAATTTTCAAGTTCTTCTATAGAAACAATTTCCCCCATACTAGATGTTGTTTGAGCTAATATGTAAGTTGTTTGGTTTTGATATTTTATTTCATATAAAATTACTTTATCTGTTCCTGTAACTTTACTTGTTCCTTTTGTGAAATACTCACTAAATGTGATTGCACCAGTACATCTTAATACGATAGTTCCATCAACTAAAATACTACCAGTTGCAGTAAGTAAACCTGCATCAGCATTACTTGCTTTAATTACAAACGATAAATCTTCAGAAATACTAATGTTTCCTCTAAATAATATTCCTGCTGATTGAATAATTACTTGACCATATTTATCAATTGATAAATAATTACCGGAATTAATTATTCCATTGCCATATTCTCCAACAACTGGATTATCTTTGTATTTATCAGATATAACTTCCATTGCATAGTAACCAACTGTTGTTTCTTCACCAACTTGTAAAGTGATTGTAAACAAATAGAATCCTGGTTTACTAAATTTAATTTTAGATGTATCAATAACCTTAGTTTTTTGCTCATATGTTAATACACCATCTTTGGTGATTATTTCAATATTTTCAAGCATATTAACTTTTGCGACCGCATCTGCATCACAACCAACTTGATATGAGTTAATACGAACAATCGCACCATCTACTATATTCTCATTAACAAATTGTATGTCATTGCATGTATCATTCATAAATGATCTTGAAATTAAAGTGTTTTTAAAATCATCTATGTAGAAATGTGCATTTTCACCATATTCAAATGTAGGTGATGTATTTACATATGTTATTTTAATATCACTATTTTGAGTGGTATATTTAATCTGTGTTTGATAATAACTAGAAGTATTAAAGTTTATAATTCCAGTTCCATATCCATCTAGGAAAATACATATTTTTTCGTAAACGTATTTTCCAAAATATAAGTCTTTTGATATGTACTCAAATGTTTTATTCTCTTTATCTAGAATGAATTTATCTGAGAATGCTTCATCTAAATTATACAAAAATAGTGTATTTGAAGCATAATCAATACCACCATTTTTTAGAGCGGATTGTTCGCTAGTGTTAAATGAATAAATTGTTTTGCCATCAATAACTAAAGTAAATGCTTCATATTGATTAGCAACTAATCTAGCAGGTTTTCCATCTACTGTTCCTTCAAAAGTAATTCCTGCAAATTTCTTTTCAACTGGGGCTGATGAAACTTTACCTACTTGACCAGATTCCATCACAAATCGTATGTTTTCATCATTAAATGAGATATAACCTACTTTTTGTTCATTCTCATCAACTGGGCCAGTTACTTCCGCAGCACCCCATGCTACAGAATAAACTGAGTCAGCGCTAGTTTTATCAGTTAATCTAACTTTTAAAGCGTACCAACTTTCACTGCCATCAATTTTAGAAGTAATATTAAATGCATCAATTGAATAGCCTGTTATAGTACTTTCAATTATATAGCTACTTGTTGAATTAATCATTAAGTATGTACCAATTGTATACATATCCTCATGGAAATATACAAATGGTCTTCTTTCACTAGTAAATCCAAGTTTAATTGAATTATCTGGATTTAATATCAAAATTCCATTATCTAAAGTCATTGTATAAGTGGAAGAACCAAACTTTACAATAATTGTATTTTCATCAACAGCATCTACTACAGTAATTGTATTTGATCCCATTGTAATACCAAGATCTTCATTAATAACAATATCACCATAGCGCTTAGATGGAGTGATTACTGTTGTACCATAATCTTCATCTTCTTCTACTACAGCAACTGTTTTTAATTTAGTATGGTAAGTTCCAACAAATTTTTTATTAAGTACTATTACTTTTGATTTTTTAATTATACCTTTATAGCTGATTGATACTTCATAGGTACCAGGAACGAAAGTATCAACTTTACCACTAATCATTTCATTGGTTACTTGAATGTTTTCACCATTATCAACAATTGTGAATAAATCTTTTGTAAATATTGTTGAACCCTCTATAGTAATTTTATTTATGGAAGAAACCTCAACGTTTGAATCCATCATTACTTGGTAAGTAACAATTACAGGGTCTGCATCCACACCATTAACATATAGTGCAATTCTTACATCTTGCATTCCAACTTTATTGAAATCAATTGGATCTGATAATTCTTCAGCATAACAAGTAATTAAATCAACGTTTTCTTTTACTCTAGTTAATGTTTGAAATCTATTATTAATTAAAACATCTAAATTATCAAATACATCATATTTTTTAGTACCTTCAGGAAGAGTCACAAGAGTATCTAAGATATTAATTTTGTAATTATTTTCAACAACAACATAAGTAATTGTTTTTTCATAGTATTTAAATTTAACAGATGATAATCCTAGTTTTGAATCGTTATATGGTATTTTTAAAGTTACACTATATTGACCAACTGTATTAAAATCTACATTTGAGACATCTAAATATTCATCATCTATTGTTGTAAACTTAATACCATTAATTCTTAAAATAAAATCTTTAAAGAATGGGTAAGTTGCTTGATTAGTACCTTTAGTAATAACAATTGTATCACCATAAGCATAATCAATTATTACTCCACGTTTAACTTCGACTGTAGCAGTCTTTGTTACGCCTTGATATTTAAGAGTTATTGTATTAATTCCTTCTTTCGTATAATCAATACTTCCTTCAATCATATCTAGGGTAACAGGGATGAATTTATCACCATAAATTATTTCAAAAAGACTTGTCAAATCAACATGTCCACCATTAGGATATGTGATTACATTTTTAGCATTAATTTGAAGAGCATCTTTTTCAACAATTTTTACCATTGTTGAAGCAGTTGCTACTTCTCCTTCAATTTCATATTTAAAACTTACTTTACAAATTTTTCCTACTTCAACTTCTTTTGCTTCGCTTATGTCAATCATGTCAAGAGTTACGCGTACAGCTTGGCCATTAACATAAAGAGAAAATAATCTTGTGTAGTCAAATGTTGTAGCATTATCAATTGATAACTCAAAAATTTCATAAGAAGGTATTACTTCTAATGTATACGTTTCTTTTCGTTGTTCAACATGTACTACCAGTGTTTTTGAAATATCTTTGTAAGATACTGTAAATGTATATTGTCCAACCTCTGGTTTAACTTGGTTGTCAATCATACTTTTTGTGATAATATTTTCTTTACCATTTAAAGTGATTGTAAATAAAGTAAGGAAATCATAGTTTTCAACTTCATCAGTATAAATTGTTATTTCATCCTTTAATAAAGTAATTTCATACACATCAGTTGTTACTTTTACAAAAATTGATGCTTTTTTATTTTCATAAGTACAAATTACTTCATATTCACCAGGTTCTTTTTTTACATTTGTTTTATCAATATATTCATCTTTTACATCAATGCTTTCTTTATTAACAGTTATTTTAAAGCAATTTTTAAAATCATATGTATCAACTTCAGTATCTTTTATTTCAACACTTGAAATAATTGATGATACTTCAATTTGATTTTCTGGATGGTTGGGATCCTTATTATCGGGTCCCTTTTTACATCCAGTAAATGTGAGTAATACTGCGAAAACAATAATTAATATTTTTTTAATTTTACTCATTTTACCTCCATCTGATTGGAACTTATTTTCTTAATTTCCAATCACCTGTTTTATAGAAGTAAATAGAGAAATTCTTTGTAAAGTTATTCCATACAACGATTTGTACATCGCCTTTAATGAAACAAACATATCTGTCAGATCTACCAGTATCTCCACCTGTAGTATCTGAGTTTTCAACTGAGTACTTAAATCCTTCTTTTTCAAGTGCTTCTCTAAGAGCAGAAATTATTTCATCATAATTTGTAACTTGACTATTTTCATCAAATTTATCACTTCTTGTATTGATGTTCATATATCCAGTATAAATTTTATTTCCATCAGCGTCTGTTCCTTTTTCTTTCCAATCAAAGAAAGGACCATATAAGCAATCACCAAATACATTACTAAATATTGTAGGAGATACAAAATCAGTTAAATTATCTCCATAAATTGTTTTTAGAACTACATCTGTATTTTCCTCATGTGTTGCAGTTCCTGGAGTTTCACTATAATATTTTGTAGTAAATTGAGACCATGAAGTTCTTAATACACGTGGAACATAACCTTCAAATGTATCATCATCCAATGTTGTAGTATTAAACTTAGAATAAGTAACTGTATAATAGCCTAGGTATGTTGCACTATTAATAGAGTAAGGGAATACAACTTTTACTAAGTGACCATCTTCATCTACTGTTACTCTTAAAGTTGAATAAGTTGATGCAGCACCATCTTTTGCATAGTCATAAACTGCAAGTTGTAATGCAACTTCTCTTGTAATAGCAGAGTCATTGATTTTGAAAGTATATTGAGTTTTACCTTGTTTTGTTATTGCACCATCAAGCGTAAATATATTAGGTGAAAATTCAAAGTTAGGAAGTGAATCAAAGAATGTACCTTGGTATTGTCTTTGTCCTGTTAATGCTTTATTTTTATAATCATATTCAAAGTAATCATATGTATTTTCATCAATTTTCTTATATCCTGAGTATTCAGTATGATAAGGTTTTCCATCCATTGTATAAGAATATAGTCCAGTTTCTGCAAATAAAACTGCATCTTCTGTAACTTTTCCAACTAGACCTACTGTTCCAGTTGATGAAGTGTAGTTTACAGGTTTTTTATTCTTCTTAGCAAGTCTTGCAAATAAAGGTTCATTTGAAGTTGTTGCTGAAGTAAGTTCATAATCCCCAGAATCTCCAGATGGAGCATAAGTTTGTGTATTTACAAGATTGAAAGTATAGTTTCTTAATGATTTCATTTCATTTAAGGCTTTAACTAATAATTCAGCTTGTTCAGGAGCTTCATAAACATCAGGTTCAGATACTTCAGTTGTACCAATCTTAGAGAATGTTATTTCAAGTGATGTATAACTCATAGCATCTGCATCTTCTTGTTTATCAGCGCCATAATATAAGATTTCCGTTTGAGCAAGTAATTTTGTAATTCTTCCATCTTCTATCTTTAAGTAAATCTTATCAAGAGTATCAGATAGCATAGGTGTTAATGAAAATGATAAATAAGTCATTAAATATAAATCATCTTCATTTGTGTAATCTACAGAATATTCATATAAATCATTTTCTAAATCATATTTAAACTTGTTAACATTTAATTGACCTAAATGATTCCATAAATGTTGACTTTCCCATAAAGTTGGAACACTTACATAGTCTTTTACTAAAGTAGATGAAACTTTGTTATCTTTATCGATATACAATTTTTCAAGGCCATGACCTTTATTACCATTTTGGTCCCTTAAGCCATCTTGAGCACTCTTACGATACGTATCAGTAATAACATTTGTATCATCTTCTTCGCTATACCAACTACCTTTCCAAATATCTGCAGCCATTTCAACTGTCATGCCATAAGCATGTTCCGTGTTTTGATCAGCATCATGAAAATTAACATAATAGTCAGTTAGTGAACCTTTAACTGTAATACTTTCATTACCAATTTCTTGTAACATTGCTGATGTTAATTCACCAACTTGGCCTTCAATTGTTTTACCTTTAATGATAAAAGTTTTTGAATCTTTTGCGTTTGGATCAGCGTGCGAAGTAACAGTAACTGTAACTGTCTTATCAACAACAATGTTTCCAACAGCAGATAAAACATTATCTTCTACCTTAGCAATCTTAGGATTACTTACTTCTGTATCATAAGTTTTATCTTCAGAACCAGTAACAGTAACTTTTAGATTAACTGTTTCATTATAATTAAATCTATCTTTATCAGCTTCTAATTTGATTGTAACTTGTTCAGTAGGTCTAATTGGATCTTTATCCTCAACTCTCTTTTTACAAGAGGTAACTGAAACAAGGCATATTGCAACTAGAAGGAATATAAAGCACTTAATTGTTAAATTTTTGATTTTTCTCATATTGTATTATTCCTCCTTAAAAATTTTCGCCCCATACATATATTAATAAGTCAAGACTTGAATCTACTGGAGCAATGTAGATTCCATCTTTACTAAATTCTCCAGCTTTATTTTTAGTAAAGCCAAGAGATAACAAATATTCTTCAATGGCAGCAAGAGGTTGTTTAATTGTATAATCGGTTCCAAGTGGAACATCGTAGTACAAAGTTACACAAGCATGACTTGTTGACTCGCCTGAAGGAATTCTCATAGAGGTCATACCAAATCCGTATGTATCACCTAATACACTACCAAAGAATGGCAATAAACTTTCTAATTGATCTTCTTCAATATTTGATTTTTCTTTAAAGAAAGTCTTGAAGAATTCTAACGCATTTACTTCTTCATCCTCATCCATTGTTGTGGAATCATCTGATTTAATGATTGTAAGTTGACTCCAAGACGTAGGAACTTGGCGTGGTTCAAATTCAATTGAAATATCTTCAGGTACAGCAGCTGTATTGAAATCATCATAGTTAATTTGAATAATTCCATAAATTGAACCGAGGTAGAAATAGAAAGTAGAATTTACAATCATTCCATCCTTTACTGTTACAAATGGAGTAAATGATGTATTTGATAAATAACCTTTGGTTGCAAAAATACCATATAAATTGATATCATTTCCTACTCCATAATAGAAAGTAGAAGCAACCGGAGTCATTAATTCATCAACATAATAGGAAATGGATCCATCTTCATTTACAGCATATGATGTAAATATCTCTGATGCAAAACCAAAAGATGGCTTGGCATTATCAAATGAAGCATTATATGCTCTACTTGGTTCAAATTTATTAGTAGTAGCATTTGTTGTAAATGAATTATATAGAGTATTACTTATTTTGTGGAAACCATAACTTGAGTTTTCAGTGAAGTTTCTTACTTCATCTCCATATTCATCATATCTCATTACATATGGTTCAAAGTAGCAATCATTATTAGTAACAGTTTCCTTATATCCTTCTTGTGTATATCCAGATGTAAGATTTGAAGCTATTATTCCGTAGAAATCTAATGTATAACTATTTAAATTTCTCATGTTTAATATTGCTTTTTCTAAATCATCATGGAAATCACGATGAGGATATTTTGTTATTTTAGGTACTTTAACTGTATCACCATATCCTACTGCAACAAATAATTCTTTAATTGATTCGTATTGTTTAACAATAGTGTAATCTGGTTTACTTTTCATATAAAAACCTAAAATTTCATTTTCTTCAATTATTAATTGAAATTGATGATTTGGATCTTGTTCAAAATCATATGGATTAGCTGAAGCAATTAGTTTTTTAGTAAGGGTATCATTTTTATCTTTTGCTCTATACTCATAGCGCCATGTGTCTTCATTAAACTTAAAATCACTAATTGTTAAGTTTTGAAGAACATTGTATAAACCTGAATCTTCCCATTTAACTTTCTTTCCATCATCATCAGTCATTGGCTCATATTGTTCATCATTCATGAAACTTACTCCAATTTGAGAAGCATAACCATCATGATTTTTATAATATAAACCCATTTTAGTTCCAGTGTCACCATTTTCATATTCTGCATACCAATCAGTTCCATCCATTGCTGTTTTTACTACTGTTGTGTATGTATTATATAATTTCTTTGCAACACCAAACTCGTAAACACTTATATTTAAATATCCTTCAAATCCAATTTTGTCAACCTTTAAAGCATCTAGCATATCTTGAGTTAAGGTTGGTTTAGCGACAACTGTTATAACTTTACTACCATAGCATTTATCATTCTTTTTGCTTTTTGCAATAATTTCTACTATTTTGTCGCCTGTAACTTCTTTTGCTGTTAACAACCCTTTGTCAGAGATTGTTACAAAGTCACTACCTTCTTTAATTTCCCAAGTCACTTCATTACTTGGTTCACCATCAACATAAGCACGATATTGTGATTCAGCCCCAGATTTTACTTCAGATGAACCTTTAATACCAATACTTACTTCTTGAGGTTGTGGCTTTGGAGGTGTAACTATTCCAGGATTGGGGTCGGGGGTTGGCCCATTATGGTTACATTTTTTATTGCATGATACAAAAGTAACCATTAATAGAAGGATAAATAAACCTAGTACGATTTTTGTCTTTCGCATATTCATTCCTCCTAATATTCATAGTTTGTAGTAAGAACAGCTTGTTTTCCAGATTCTGTTTCATACGTACATTCTATTTTTATTACTTTTTCTTCTTCAAAAGTAATTATTAGTTTAGCTACATCTTTAATTTTAATATCATAATTAAAGATATTTTTCATATTTTCTTTATTAACTTCTCCAACAAAATTTTGGTTTTTTAACGTGTAGTTATTAAAATATTTTTTAGAGAGTGAAATTTTTTGAATTTCATTTTTATTTACATTATCAATAGTTTCTGATGTAGTTTTAGTAGATAACTCAAAACTTTTATCAAGGCTTGAAACATCTGTACTAACATACGCTGAATTATTTTCTAAGAATGTTATTGATTTTACATACTTATAAACAACAACATCTTGATCAGTAGTAGTTAGCGTTGTTTCCATGCTTGTTGCATTTTTAATTGATTCTTTTATTGCTTTTTCATAATTCTTTAATTCGTCTTTTGAATTTTTTGTACATGCTGTAAACATAGGAATTAATGTTGCAACAAATAAAATCATTAGTATAAATATTTTATTTTTCTTCATCACGTTTACCTCCTATTAAAACCAACGTTTTTTGAAAAAGTAAACGACACATAATGCACTACTTGCTGTAGCTAATGTTGCTACTACAAGAAGTGTATTATTTACCACATTTGTTGTTGGTAATACTTCTTCTTCTATACTTGCAATATATGAATTGTAAGAATCCATTAAAGCATCATAGTTTGTTAAATCAAGTAACGATAATTCTACTAATGTAATACTATCAAGTCTTTTCTTTAACGCTTGTAATTCAGCTAATCTTGTAATTGTAAATGTTGTATCAAGATTATTAATTTCTTGTTGAAGATTTTTAACAATTTGACTTGCATTTTCAAATTGTAATTTACGTAATTCTTCTTTAGCTTCTTTAACAACTTTAACAAGATGATCCCACTCTTCTTGAGTATAACCATATTTTGTATAATCTTGTTTAATAGCGTTATAAGCTGTTATTGCTTTATTAATTAAATTTTCATCAGTTAAAGTTACCTTCTTAATTTTTTCAACTTTTTTTGCGTTTTCAACAAAAATAATTATATTTTTATTTTTAGCTTCATAGTCACTTCTTTCAGCGCTAGAAACTTTTCCAAAATATGCTTCATAAATTACTGAATCATATCCTTCTATATCTTCATTTGAAGGAAGAACTAAACCAATTGGAGCATTCTTTCCTACAAGGTTTATGAAGTTTACATAACATAATTCATATGAGAATAAATCAAAGTACTTATGTAATAATTCATATCCTGGATCATTTTCTGATAATTTTAACTTACTATTATATGAGTTTTCAAGAATTGGAGCAGTATATGATTTAAATTCAACAATCTTTAAGTTAGTACAATCATAGAATGCATAATTTCCAATTGATTTCATTGAATCAGGGAAAACAATCATTTCAATATTTTTATTTGCATTACCAGCATAAACATCTACTCTTACTGTTCCTTCAATTATTTCTAATGTATCAATATTAAGAGCTGCAGGAATAGATGTAAGTTCTAAATCTTTATTAGTTAATGTTGTATAAAGGATACCATTAACTAAACGAGCATAATCATTTAAGACGATGTTATTAATTTTTTTATTTCCATCTTGATAATAATAATTTGCAAGATTTGTACATTCATAAAAGGCAATTGCACCAATCTTTTTTAGGTTCTTAGAGAAACCAAATTCTGTAAGAGTTTTGTTTTGTTGAAATGCACCTTCGCCAATTTCTTCTAAATTTGGAGCTACAAATGATTGAAGAGAAGTTGCCAAGAATGCATAATTATGAATAATTTTTAATGATGGCATTTCTGAACCAACAGATTTTAAGTAATATGAATTTGCGAATGCACCTTCACCAACTTCTTCAACACTATTTAGTTCAATAGTTGTTAAAACTTTACAAGTAGAGAATGCACCTTCACCAATTAATCTTACATTATTTAAATTGATAACCTCTAACGATTCACAATTTATAAATGCATATTTACCTATTTCAATTACTTCATTTGGAAGATTTACTCTTCCTAAATTGTTACAATTTGCAAAAGCATAATCACTAACTTTTGTAAGTGATGATGGAATTGTAATTTCTTTTAACCTGCCACATCCAAAGAATGCAGCATCGCCTAATACTTTTAATGATGTAGGTAATACAACCTCACTAATTTGTGGAGATGTTGATGATTTTTCATATTTTCCAAATGCACCTTCACCAACTTCTTCTATTATAGGCATATTTAAATATATTAAAGCACTACATGCAGCAAAAGCATAATCTCCAACCCTTTTAACAGTTGTAAGTTCAGCAGCTTTTAAACTGATGCAATTATAGAAAGTTTCTCTTTCTATTTCTTCATCTATTTTTGATAGATCTATTTTTTCCAATAAAATGTCATTTGAGAAACAAGCAGCACCAAAATGAACACCACCGTTTTCTGGCATATTGACAGTAACTAGATAACTACATTTTTGGAAAGCACCTAGTCCAAATTTAGTGTTTTCACCAATTGTTACTTCAGTTAGTTTTGAACTAAAGAATGTACCTTCACCATATACAGCATTTGCTCCAATTGTAACTGATTGTAACCCTGTATTAGCAAATGCATAATCATTTACATCTTTTACACTTTCTAAGTTTTCAAGTGTTGCTAAGTTTGTTGCATAATTAAATGCATGTTTTCCAATTGATTTTATTCCATCAAGTGGAAAAATTACCTTTTTTAAATTATCGCAATTAGCAAATGCAAAATTGCCAATTGTTAGATTTGGATTTGTTAATGTTAGTGTTTTAATATTTGTGCCAGTAAATGCACCATCACTGATAGCAACATATTTACTGTCTAATATATATTCACCATAATCTTTATAAGGGGCAGCAAATATTATTGTTGTGCCTTGAGCATCTAGTAATAATTCACCAAATGCTTGATAGTTTTGATTTCCCGATTCAACAACAAAGGTTGTTACATTTGTATCTTGGAAAACTGAACCTTCAATTTTTTCGACAACTGTATTCTCTTGGAATACTATTTCTGTTAAGTTTGTACATTTGTAGAAACAATAATTTCCCATAGTAACTTTATTATTTGGAAGAACTATTCTTACAAGTCCTGTTGAGTTATAAAATAATTGTTCTCCTAGTGCATCTACTTTTGCATTAAATACTACAGTTGTTAATTTTGGACAATCGCTGAATGCACCTTTACCAATATTTACAAGATCATTGTTAATTGTTATTGTTTCTAAGTTATTACATAATGCAAAGCAAAATTCAGGAATTTCAACTTTTTCATAAATATCTACATTTACAAGTCCTGTATTTACAAACATTGCATAAGATAACTTTGTATTTTCTGATAATACAACTTCCTTTAAAGCAGTACAATCTTTAAATGCTTGTTTACCAGTATTTCTTAAAGTAGTTAAATCTACTTTTTCTAGTGAACTACATCCACTAAATGCATCATCACCAACAGCATAAATCTTACTAAGATCTACATTATTTAGCTTTTTGCATTCTTTAAATGCTTCTTTACCGATAACACTTATTTTATCTAAGTTAATCGATTCTAGTTTTACATTTTTACAAAATGCATATTCTCTAATTGTCTTAACGGTTTCCGGTAATACTACTGTACGTAAGCCTGAACAATTGTAGAATGCATATTTTTGAATTTCTTCAACCCCATAAGGGACTACTATTGATGTTATTGAAGTATTACTTGCAGGAATTTTATTCTTGTCATAATCTTCTTCAGTAACTTCTATTGTACGATCTGTCTCATATAAACAGAATGCATAAGCACCAATATATAAAATACCTTCATCATCTGGGATAACTACTTCGCCACCTAATCCTTTATAGGCAACTAATGTTCTATTTTCTATAATAAACGGATTGTTAATTGTAACTGTTATACTAGCGTTAATATTTGAACCACTAGCAGATAATGTAATAATTGTAGTTCCTTCTTTAAGTCCTTTTACTACACCATTTTGATCAACTTCAGCAATGTTTGGATCAGATGATGTATATGTTAGTTCATACTTATCTTCAACATACCATGGATTCATATCATAGTGTAATTGGATTTGTTCTCCAGGATAGAAAGAAAGATCACTTAATGAGTTAACAAATACTCTATCACCAGTAGATCCTATTTTGCTTGTTTGAGCAGCTCTTGAATAAGCAAATAATGTATCAAAATAAGAGAAACGAAGTAAAGATAGTTTGGCATCATCAATGTCTGTTACTTTATGATTTGCGTTTTTTCTTTGTGTTTTTTCTTTAACATTAATTATTAAAACAGCTTGTTTGCCATTTAATGTTTCTTTAGCTGTAATTGTTGCACGGCCTTTTTTCAAACATTTTACAAGGCCTTCTTGTACTTCTGCAACTTCTTCATTAGATGAAGTCCATACTAAATGATTTAAATATGATTTATCATCATCTACTGTTTTATCTGTTGTAGAAAGATATTTTGTAAGATCGATTACTTCATCTTCATACATTGATAAAATTATTAAATCAATACCATCAGGAGTTCCATCTTTAGTGAATTTAAAATTTCCACTTGTTCCAGGTAATTGACATAAATAAATATTTGAATTTAATGCGTAATCATCAATAGAGAATGCTAAACAATTAGTTGTAATAGCATCATTATAAATATCATCTAAATAATCTGTTATTTCAAATTTAACTGTTGCTTCTTTTCCCCTTTCTGAATAAACTGGAATTGGATTATCTGTTAATAAAGCATAGCTAGAATTTGAAGTAAAAATAATTGGAGATATTGATTGAACATATTGGTTATCATAAACAGTCATTGTAATATAATAACGATCTTTTTTAAGTGTTTTATCATATTTCTTTTCATATGAAACATCTTTAATTATCGGAGCTTCATCATCCATATAAAAATCAAAATTAAATGAATTTCTTACATTTGTTGATGCGCCACCATCTCCATAGTCTAGTAAACCAGACATTTTAAATTCATATTGGCGATTATTTATTAAACCTAATTGACTCGATTTTATTCTAAGACTATCATAAGCAGGGATTGGTGTACCACCTACTGAATAAGCCTTACTCTTGTTGTAATCAATATATTCATAAACTACATCACCTGTAAGTTTATCAACTATTGTATATCTCATTGTTTTAGCATTACGAAGCATACCTGCATATATAGCTGATATACCATCTATTGTTCCAAAAACATTTGATATTGCAATGTGATCTTCAGTAGCAGGGATTGCTTCATAAAGATTTTCATCCATATCATATAGATATGTTCCAAGTGGAATAATATAATTGTAGAAATATGAACCATATGGTGTTGTAGCATAATAATCTGCTTTTAATTTATCTTCATCATCAATTGCACCATTATGAGCTTCTGATTCAACTTCATAATATGTTTTGTCAAACATTGGTGCTTCTGTCCAATCGCCATAGAAGGCAAGGAATGGAATATTTAAATCTACTTCATTTTCTTGAGCTTTTAAAGTTACAAATCCTTCAACATACATTCCATAAGGGAATAGATTTTCAATTAAGCTCTTGTCAGTTGAAGATAATGTATATGTAACTTTTAATTTTACTTTTTGATTTGCAGCTAATGTCAAGGTTGTTCCATTAAGAGTTCCTTCTGATAATAGCTCAATTTTAGTACTTCCATTTAACAATTGATCTTTTTCAGCTATGTGTTTAGAATCAGATGTTGATACACTTTCAGTCATTCCAATAACTGATAAATCATATTCTAAAGTTGTATCTGATAAGTTTTCTACGTTAAATTTCATTTCATAAATTCCAGTACGTTTTGGATCATCGCCAAGTTCTAACTTAGTTCTATCACTATCATCGACTGTAATGTATGCTTTGGTTGTTACAGCATTATCAAGACTTGCTAGTCCTGCCCCTTGCTTACGTGGAGAGTAAGGATTACCATCTTCATTTAAAGCAATTGTCGCTGTAGACATTAATAATTCATTAGTTAAAACAGATATTTCTTTAACTGTTTTTTCTGGATATTTTTCTTTTAAGTATTGTCTAATTAAAACAACGATACCACATAAATTTGGTGTAGCCATTGATGTACCACTAAGTTCATCATAACCACCACCAGGAATTGCTGATTTAATGCTACCACCATGAGCAGTAATTTCTGGTTTTAATCCAAGTGATGGAGTAGGACCCCAACTTGAGAAGTCAGAAATAAATGGACCAGCTTGGTTGTTATAACTAATTACCATCTTTCCTGTTTTCTTGCTTGCAAGAATTGTTCCATCATCTTTAGAGATTGAAATTGTTGGAATATGGTCGCTCTTTCCCATAGACATTAATATGTCACCATCAATGTTATTGTATATAATACATCCAACTGCACCAGCTTGTTTTGCATAACGAGCTTTTTCTTCAAATGTATTATCGCCACGTCTAACAAGTGCAATTTTACCTTTAACATCAACGCCAGCATAATTAACTCTTAATCCAGATCCAGGTATTGTTACATATTCAAATTCTTTTGTTTCGCCTTCGTTAACACCTAATTCTTTAAAGAAATCATTAGGTTTACCTGTTATAGCATTTGATTCATTGAAGAATAAAATTTGAGAATCATTAGCTACTAAGTATTTACTTTTAACACCACTAATTGAAGCAACGGATAGTGCTGCTGGATAAGTAGATGGAGAACCAACTGTACCAGAATCAGGGTTTGTAACAAAACTTGTATTACCTTGTTCACCACCATAACCAGAACTATAACTATTACTTGCTGCAGTAATTAAACTAATACCACTTTTATTAATCTTGTCATATATTTGATTTACTGCTTCTTTGTCTACCTCTCTAGAGAATCCACAAGAAGATCCAAGTGACATATTAATAGCATCTACACCAATAACTACTGCATCTTCTAATGCTGCAATAATATCTTCTGTTTTACCACCTTCATCTAAATCAGGGAATACCTTCATTAGAACTAATTGTGTATTAATAGCTATGCCCGTAATTACTTGGTCATAACCACCTATTATACCAGCTACGTGAGTTCCATGTTCTGAATCATATGGATTAACTTCTGTATCTTTATCTGCATAATCATATGTATATGGAATTTTACTACTATAATAAACATCTGAAATGCGTAAACTTGGAGTAAATTTTTTAGCATTTAAAACTACTTCATCAGATACAACTAAGTTATTTATATAGTCTTTTGAAAATAGTGGAACATCAGGTTGTTTTGCAAAAACAGTGTGACTGCAATCAAAACCTGAGTCAAGTACTGCTACAGATGTACCATTTCCAGTATAAGGAACACTACTTGAATCAAAAATACCAGTTTCATATACTTTTACTAAATTAGTTACTGCTTGATACTTATCACTTGTAGTTGTTTGAGGTAAATTATATGTATCAGATAATATAGTTGATTCAATATTAAATCTTCCATCCATTTCACCAAGTAATTTAAATGTGCCATATGTTGATTTAACTGCAACTCCATTTAAAATGGTTGCATAATTGTATTCAACATCAACATCTAAACCACTAGCTTCTAATTTTTCAACTAATTGTTTTTGTGCGTTTTTTAATTCTGCTGCTTGTTTTTGTCCTTTTTTAGAACATGCATATTCTGCAACAGAACTATATGAAATATATTCACTTTCTAAGTAAGTATCTATCAATGAATCTCCAGGTAATGTAATTATTGATATTACCTCATCATTATCTAAATACCCTTTATTTTCTTTAATATGATCTGCCTTAATGCGTGACAATAGCTGTTCTTGTGTAAGCTTCATGTCAGTTCTCAAAAGTTGAAGTTGTTGAGAATTATCATTAGGTACAACTTCAGTTGCATTATTCTTTGTTTTACATGATGTGCAAGTAAAAATTGTTAAACCTAACATTAAGGCAGCAAATATTTTCTTCTGCATAATATCTCCTTCCTTAAATCTTTAATGTAGCCACCAAAGAATTATTAACATGGCAACCAAAAAGCAAAGAATTACTCCGCCAAGAATCGGCAAATAATGAATAAGTTCAGCTTTTATCATTGCTCTTTTTTCTTCTTTTGTGACATTTAAACCGTCTTTTGATTGTATACGACGATGTGGCATTCCATCTACATCCATATTGTAAATTGTGTGTCCATCATCTACATATTCACGTTTAATTTTCTTTTGTTTCATTTTTTTCTTGTTCTTCCTTTTGCATTTCATCCCATTGTTGATCATAGAATGCAAGATTGCTCATTACATCGCTATTATATAAATGGCATGATACAAAATGATTTGGACTAGCTTCCACATTGATTGGATCTACAAATTTGCAAACATTCATGCATCTACTACATCTTGTATGAAATTTACATCCTTTAGGTGGATTGGCAGGTGATGGAATATCACCTTCTAGAATTATACGTTTCATTTTTGTATCTGGATCAGGTACTGGAACAGCTGAGAATAAAGCTTGTGTATAAGGGTGTAATGGATTTTGGAATATCTCATTAGTTTCACCAAGCTCCATTGTATTGCCTAAATACATTACTAAAATTTTATCTGTTATATATTTTACAACTGATAAATCATGGGAAATAAATACATAAGTTAATCCCATAGTGTTTTGTAATTCTTTTAAAAGATTAATAATTTGGGCTTGAATTGATACATCAAGTGCACTAACTGGTTCATCACAAATTACTAATTTTGGTTGTACAGCAAGAGCTCTTGCTATACAAATTCTTTGACGTTGACCACCTGAGAACTCATGTGGATAACGATCATAATATTGAGGTTGTAACCCACATTTAGCCATAATGTCATATACATATTCACGAATTGATTCTTTCGGAACAATTCTATGAACTCTTACGGCTTCAGAAATGATGCTTCCTACAGTCATTCTTGGAGGAAGACTTGAATATGGATCTTGGAATATTAATTGAATATCCGTTCTCAACTTTCTCATTTGTGATTTTTTATATTTTGTTATATCTAATCCATTAAAATAAATTTCGCCACCATCAGATTCGTATAACTTAAGTATTGTACGACCAAGAGTTGTTTTACCACAGCCTGATTCTCCTACAACACCTATTGTTTTTCCTTTTTCAATAGAAAAACTAATATCATCAACTGCTTTTAAGTAAGCTGATGGTTTACCAAAGAAATTGGTATTAAGAGGAAAATATTTTTTTAAGTTTTTTACTTCTAACATACATGTTTTATCATCTGTATAAAAGCTATCATGATTTTCATTCATCTTAATTTTCACCACTTTCTTCATACAAGTAACATGACACATAGTGTGTTTCTGATACTTTTATTTCATTTGGATACTCGCCATTACATTTTCTATTGCATCTGTTACATCTATTTTTGAAGTAACAGCTATTTGGTAAATTAATCGGATTGGGAACTTGTCCCGGAATAGAATACAATGGTTCATTTGAATCTGATGTAATTAAAGGTTTACTCTTTTGTAGACCGATTGTATATGGATGAAGAGGATTATGGAAAATTTCACGTGCTGTTCCTTTTTCTATTACTCTTCCAGCATACATTACAACAACTTCATCTGCCATTTCTGCAATAACACCTAAGTCATGTGTGATAAGCATTATTGAGCATCCTTCACGTTTTTGTAAGTCTTTTAATAGTTCAAGAATTTGAGCTTGAATTGTTACATCTAAAGCTGTTGTAGGTTCATCCGCAATAATTAATTTAGGATTTCCTGCAAGAGCCATTGCTATCATAACTCTTTGTCTCATACCTCCAGATAGCTCATGAGGATATGATTTATAAACTTGTTCAGGCATTGAAATACCAACTTTTCTTAGCATTTCAATACTATGTTCTTTTGCTTCTTCTTTTGTAATTTTTGAAGTATGTATAAATGATACTTCATCTAGTTGATATCCAATAGTAAATACAGGGTTTAAACTTGTCATTGGTTCTTGGAATATCATTGTTATATCCTTGCCTCTAATCTTATACATTTCTTTAGTAGGCATTTTTGTTATATCATAAGCTATTTTTCTTCCTTCTGAATCATAACCTAATTCATCAGAATTAAATCTAATTTCGCCATCTACAACTTGTCCTTGTGGGGCTTGTACTAATTGCATTATAGAAAGAGAAGTTACACTCTTTCCACATCCAGATTCACCAACAATACCAATTATTTTGTTTTTTGGAACATTAAATGATACACCATTAACTGACATTACTGTACCATTGTCTGTAAAAAAGCAAGTTTTTAAGTTTTCAATTTCTATTAAATTGTTTTCATCTTTCATCAATGAAGTATATTTGTCGATTGATAACTTACGTTTCTTTAGACTTTCATAATACTTCATTTTTTTAATATTATCTTTTATTATTTGTCTACTTTCTTTTAAAGAAATATAGTTAGAAGGTTTTTTAATCTTTGAATTATTGTTTTTATTATCCATAAAAATCCTCCTTATTTCTTTGCTTTTGGATCCATAGCATCACGTAATCCATCACCTACAAAGTTAAATCCTAATACGGCGATTACAATCATGACACCAGCTGGAAGCCATACATTTGTATGATATTGTAATACTTCACGTAATTTTGCTGTTGCAATCATTGTTCCCCATGCAGCTTTTGGTACTTGGACACCGAGGCCTAAATAACTAAGCGTTGATTCATACAAGATTACACTACCAAGGCCAAGAGTCATTGAAACTATTAATTGTGGCATAACATTAGGAATTAAATGAACAAATATTTTTCTCCATGTTGGAAGGCCCATTACTTCAGTTGCTGTAATGAATTCTTGTTCTCTTAAAGAAAGAATTTGACCACGAACGAGTCTTGCAACTCCACTCCAACTAAATATTGTAATAATCATCATCAATATGTATATTCGTTGATCTGATGTTATCTCTCTTCCAGTTTCCGCATTAAAGTTAGCATCAATTACGGCTGAGGCAATTAATAGAATAGGTAGTGTTGGAATACAGTTGAAAATATCAACTATTCTCATTATTACTTGATCTACCCATCCCCCAAAGTATCCTGAGATACCACCAAGGATAACTCCTATTAAAGTTTCAAGGATAACTACTATAAAACCAATGGTAAGAGAAATTCTTCCTCCATACATTAATCTTACAAATACATCCATTCCTTTATCATCAGTTCCTAACAAATGTTCTTTACTAGGATCTGCATAAGCATTTACTTTTGATTCAATTGTAACTACTTCTTCAACATATACATCATTGCCATTTTCATCTTTGTATGTAAATGTCTTTTTAATTTCTTCAATTACTGTTGATCTGTCAACAGTTTCTTCACCCCATTTTTGGTAAATCACAGGGCCTAAAAAAGAAAAAATAAATAAGAATATAATCATTACTAAGCCAACAATAGATAATTTAGAACGAAAGAATCTTCTAAAAATTAATCTTGTTGGGCTCATTTCTTTATAAGTTGCTTCTTCAACAACTTCCATTTCTTCTTGTTCATCATCTAGAATTTCTGGTGTAGCAATTTCATTTTTTTCAAAATCATTTTCTTTCATTGTCTCACCTACTTTCCTAGTTTTACTCTTGGGTCAACTACTGAATACATAATATCTGAAAGTAGTGTACCAATTACTGTTAGAACCGCTAAAAACATATTGTATCCCATTACAAATGGAATATCTCCTTCCATCAATGCACTATACGCTAATCGACCTATACCATCGATGGAAAATACTTCTTCTGTTATCATCATACCACCAAACAATGAAGGAAGAATTCCTGCAAGTAATGTTACAAGTGGTATCATTGTATTTCTAAAAGCGTGTTTATAAATTACTTTATTTTCTGATAAACCTTTTGCTCTTGCAGTACGAATGTAATCTGCATTAAGCACTTCAAGTGTGTTTGTTCTTGTGTAACGCATTAATCCACCAATTGAAAGAATAACACTAACAAAGATTGGTAGAATTAAGTGTTTTAATATATCACCAAATTTTGACATTTGGCCCACAAAATCAGTTCCGTAGTCCTTTGTGGCTGAGATTAAACCACCTGATGGTAGCCAGCCTAAATCTACTGAAAAGATTTTAATAACTATAGCAGCAAAGAAATATGTAGGTAAAGAAATACCAATCATTGTAAAGACGGTGACTGCATAATCTCTTACCGAATATTGGTGTGTCGCACTGGATATTCCCAGCGGGATTGCTATTAAGAACTGCAGGATCGTCGCTATTATTGCTATCGCAAACGATATCCACATATTTTCCGAAATAACTGTCGCAACAGGTTTTTCGTATTTAAAAGATTGACCTAAATCACCTTTGCATAATTTTCCTAACCATTTAAAATATCCTTTTATAATTCCTTTAAATGAATTATCTGATAAACCATATAATTCTTTAAAGCGATCTATATCTTCCTGAGTTATACTTCCTTGATTTAACTGTTCAGCGTATTTTTTATCAACATAATCATCTGGCATCATTCTTACTAATGAATAAATAATTACTGATACACCTAACAGGATTACAACGGAAATTAACAACCGTTTTATAATATACTTAAACATTTTTATTTAATCTCCTTTTTTGAGAAATTGGAAACACTAATAAATAGTGCTTCCAATAGACTTTATTTTTCAACTATTAAAGATACATTCCATATATCACTTGTTAAACCTTTATATGGAGAAAGTAAATCTTTTGGTGTTAATGAGGTTGCATCTAATTTGTTTGAATTATATGCAAATAAATCATCTCTTTGATAAGTAGGTAATTCAATTGCTAATTTCATAACTAATGTTAATGCTTGTTCGTAATATCTAGCTCTGTCAGCTTGATTGTTTGTTCTACGTGCCTTCTCAATATAATCAGATAATTCATCTAGATATTCATTTTCTTCATCATATTCATTTCCAACATTTTGTTGAATTGCTGCATATCCCCAGTTTTTAACTGAAGTAGCTTTAGAATCTTTATGATAAACTTGATACATATCTGGGTCAATTGTTGAACCCCATGCGGCTGCCCATACAGTTAGGGAGCCTTCTGAAAGTTTCTTAAGACCATTAGCATCTGTCTTAACTTCAATTTGGAATCCTGCTTTATTTAACATTTCTTTTGCATGAAGCATTGCTGCATAAGCAGGGTGGTCAGTTTCTTGACCTACTATTGTAAATGTAAATTTAAGTACTGTATTACCCTTTTGATAAACATCATTTGCATTCTTTTGATAACCTGCTGATTCAACAAGTTCTTGAATAAATTGAATTTGTTCTTCTTCAGTTAATTTTTGTTTTGCTTTCTTACCTAAGCTTTGTACAAATTCCTTATAGAAAGGATTTACTACATTTAGATTTTCTGGAATTTCATCATCAAGATATGGATAATATGCAGTTGCATCTTTTGGATAAGCCCAACTTGCTCTTGACATTGAACGATAAACTGGAAGCGCTGCACTCTTATAATAGTTTACGCATTCCATAGTGTTTATTGAATGCATAATTGCTTGTCTTACTTCAAGATCTTTTACTTTGCTTGCATTAATTCCAATGTATCCATAACCAGATGTTCTTATACTTTGGAATCCTAGGCCTTCGCCTTTTTTAATTTTGTTTGAAATTTCTGTAATTGTTTCAGGTTTTGCATTTGGTTCAATAAAGTCGATTTCGTTGCTGTATAAACTATTTAACATTTGGTTTTCAGCAACAACTTTATAACGTACTTTCTTAATTGTAGCAGGGCCTAAAACGAAGTAAGGATTTCTTTCATAATAGATAATACCTAAATCGTAGAAATCACCAGATTTAATGTTTTCAATACCACCGCTTGATTTACTTGCTGCATAAGCACCAGCACCAACGGGAACACCAATGCGATCTGGATTTTTAACTACTTCATTCATAAACTTTCCTGAAGCATATTCAACTCCAAAATTAGATTCAAAGTCAAATGCTTTAATATGTTCTTCATCAGAATAGTAATACATAGGTGCAACACCAAAAGAGAAGTTCCAAATTGCTTTAGGGTCAACGTTTTTAATTTTAATACTTAATACTTCATAGCTGTCTTTCTTAATGTTTCCATCAGCATCATATTCAGGTACATCATATGTAACACCATTTACAACTACTGGTTCAGTATGGTTAGCAAATTTAATACCTGAGATATTATTAAACTTTCTATTACTATTGTTATTAAAATAGTTTCCCATTTCTTCATTTACAATATAATTAAATAATTCAGTTGAGGTTGCCCAATATGAAACAATTTCAACAATCTTATCAGGAATTTTATCCATAATGATTGTATTAATTGCTTGTTCTTTAGTCCATGTTTTTAATTCCGCAGGATCAGTAACAAGTGATGATTCTAATTTGCCATCTTTCTTTACCCATTTTAGGTAGCCTTCATTTAATAAGAAGACTTCTACTTGTGTTGATAGTAAGTTACTATATTCATTTCCATCTTTATCTTTAAACTTAACTTCTTCAGGAATATCTGTAGCACTTGTATAATCGCTTTCTAACTCTTCTTTAAATAATTCAACTGCTTTTTTATAGTCATTAACAACGTTTTTGTATGTTTCTGAGTACTTGCTTCCTTCTGGTGATGCATACTCAAGAAGACTACTTTCAAAATCACCATCATAGTTTGAATCTTTTAAAATTTCTTTACTTGCTGAAATTAAAGAATTAATACGTGTTCTTGCACTAACTTCAAATCTATCTTTAAAACTATCTTGTTCATTTTCGTCAACTTCTTGTGTACGATATTCTTTTAAACCAACAATGTCAGTTGAATAAATTGTACTAGAACCAGTATAAACTGGATCAAGATATACATATAAATTAAACAATACATCTTTAATTGTAAGGTATGAACCATTTGAGAATCTTACATTATTCTTTAATACAAAATAATATGTTGTTGTTTGGTTTACGTTTTCTTCTCCTTCAGTTACTATTTGAAGGTCTTTTGTTACTGCTGCCTCATCATCTCCATATGTCCAATTGCCTTTAGAGTCATTGCTTAACATTCCTAATTGAGTTAATCCAATTACATTACTATCAGCTCCAGATGTTGAGAAGAAAGGATTAAATACCTTATCAACAGCTTGAGATGAGAATACTAAAGCGTCTTTTTCATTGTCATAATAATACGCTGGTTTTGGAGTATCACCTCCACCATTTGGATTTTTATCTTTACGGCAGCTTGTTAATGTAAATACACAAACAAACATTACAACTAATATACTTATTTTTTTAACTATACTCTTTAAATTCATAATTTTACCTCCTTAATTATTTTCCTCTATAAATTTAATTGTTGTATTTTTTATTATTGATTTTTCATCTTTTTCTACATAGCCCTCATTCATTAAATAGAAATTTTCTTCTTTATTGAAATTAGGAGAATCAGGCCATACAGTAATTTTATATGTACCATCAAACTGTACATTTTCGATAGTTGACTTAGTTACTGTTGAAGCAATTGCTGCTATATAAATCTCACTAATTTGTGATAGCCCACAATCTACTTCTAATTTTGCATTCGTAAATTTTACATCTTTTATTGTCGCACTAGTAATATTACCAAAAAGACTAATGTACAAATTATTATTATAAAGGCTATCTTTTAAATTGCCTGCTGGTAACGTCATTGCGAAATTTGAAATAGTATGATTGTTGCCCAAGAAAGTACGGCGATAATTTTTAAAGTATAATGCTTGGCCTTCCATATCAATGTCAGCAGATAAATAAATATTACTGCCCGCTCCTTTTACAGCATCTAAAAGTTCTTTGCTATTGCGAACTACTTTGTAAAAGCCTTCAATGTATTGTGCATAAACTTTGATAGGTTCTTTTACATCTCCTCCAGGATGTGTAAATGCATCATTCCATAAATTTTTGCTTTCATCAAGATATCGAATGAATGTATAGCCATCTCTATCACTTACGCCTTTAATGTCGTATGGCAGAGTTCCACCTGCATTTACTTCATAATCACATAGGTATGTTTCAGTACCATCATCATTTAATGCGTATATTCCATATGAGTATTGTAGTTTTTGACGCCATTTAGCATAAAGAGTTACACCTTCTTTTCCTACACGGTCTTTAGTAAAATCCCATTCATTTTCATATACGGCCTTACCATCAACTTCGGTTTTATCTTTATACCAACCCATAAATTCATATCCTGGATATTCTATATCAGCATTAGTTAATTCTTTTAATTGTTTAATTAAAATTGTATCTTCTTTCATTTGATAGTAATGCACTACAGGATATTTGCTTGATTGATATGTACCACCCTCAAGTTCAAAAATAACTTTTGCATCGTTTGAATGATCAGTTTGTTCTTTTTTACATCCATACATTAGACATAAAAATAAGAGTAATATCGGAATTGATATTAATCTGATTCGTTTCATACATATAACCTCCTTAATTTTTAAATATGTTATTACGACTTATTTCTATCTTATGTTACTTATTATACAACTTTAATACTCAGATGTCTTTACTTTTATTCATGAAAACGCTTATATCATAATTTTTAAAATTTTTTATTTTTGGCTTTTTTGAAAAACACATTTGTGTTTTTATCATATTACTTTGAAAATTATAATAAATTAATATTTATTACTTATTAATTTTTTCATATATCAATATATAAAATTAATTTTTTCATATTGAATTTGATGTATAAAATTAAAAAGGCCTTTCTATAGGCCTTTTTTCTTTAAGCATATTTAAGACAATTAATCTATTTTTTTTATTACATAAAATTTATATAACTTATCATCGTATAATCCTATTACTTTTTGGTTATTAAAATCTTGCAATGAGATTCCAGAAAATAATGAATTTGAGAAGCAAGGATTGGTATCTACAATCTTACAGTCACCATCAATATTAATTTTAACAGAATAATAAATAGCTCTCTTATATAGATACGACATATTGAATTTATCTAATACTACTTCATAGGTTTGAAATGAAGTATAGTTTTTTAATAAGTAACTCATCTTGCATCGTAAATATATTATAAATGGTGAAATAATAACTGCTGTTATTACATTCCAAATTATCCAAGTTTTTAAAGCTATGCTTATATAATCAATATCTCCAGGTAGAACCATAAAAAATGAAACAATTAAAGATAATATAAAAAAGACTCCCCAACTAACTAAGCTTGTCTTAATTTGATTTTTTCTCCACTTGTATTCTACACTTTCCTTAATTTCTTCTTTTGTAAAATTATCTTTCATCGTTTTCACACCTTTTTTCTAAAAAAGGGTTGACAATAAATTGTCAAACCCATATTTTTTAAATGGTGCTGAGAATGGGAATTGAACCTACGACCTACTGATTACGAGTCAGTTGCTCTACCAACTGAGCTATCCCAGCAACATTATTATTCTAGCACATATTTATTTTTTTTGCAAGAAAGATATAAAATAAAAAGTGCAAATAGTTGCACTTCCTAATTATAAGTATACGACGGGTCTATTTCCCCATAAAATCTTCGACCAGTTGCTCTTGCTTCTTGAGCTGTTTTTACCATTATACTAAAGTATTTGGAGGAACTAGATAAAGTTGAGGTACAATATGCTTCCTGAACTAACCAAAGATTTAGTAAGACACCATCAACCCAAACAAAAGCAAGATATCTTCCATAAGTTTCTTGACGTGCTCCTTCTGCTTCTAATACTATTTCTTTAGCATTTTCTAGTTTTTCTTTTGTAAATTTTGAGGCTTTCTTTCCCCATGGGTCAGTTCTAAATGTAGACTCTGGAGTATCAACACCTAAAAATCTCACCGGAAAATCTGATGTTTCAGTTTTGGAATTTGGATCAATAAATCTTGCAGTGTCACCATCAACGCAACGTGATAATTTAACAATACCAATTCCATCATCTATAAAACTCTTACCTTTATAATCTACTTCAAGTTTTGCTTCATCTAAATGATTAATATTTAAATGTAAAGGTGTTGTTTTAATTCTTATAGTTGTATCAGTTGATACTTCATCACCAACGTTTAATTCCGAACCATATGAAACAAATTTATCATAGTCATCTTCTGTTAAACATATTTTACTAGCAAATTGAAAAATATATTTAACTTTCAAATCATCAAATATTTCTTTAATTTCTTCTCTTGACTTATTAGTTAAATCTGGAAGAATTATTGTTTTTGTTTCATTTTCATTAGTTACACAACCCGCAAATGAGGAAAAGCTTATTATCATTAATAAACTAAAAATTAAAGTAATTATTTTTTTCATATTCATTATCACCAATATTATTATACCTTTTATCTATTTATTTTTCAATTATATTATTCTTTTTTCATCATAGTTTGACATATAATATTGACTATCAAATTAAAAAATGTTATAATTATGTAAACGAGGTGAATTATGAAAAAGAACATTTTTATATTATTTTTTATTTCCATTTTCCTATTTACAGTGGGCTGTCAAAGAAAAGAGAAGTATTCAACACCTGAATGGCATTTTGAGTCTTCAACTATTGAATTAGGAAGTACAACAAAAATTATTTTAGAAAATTATGAAGATTTTTCCGAACTATTAGTAGTAATAGAAAATACTGAAATTGCAAGTATTAATGATAACATTATTACTGGCATTAAGAGTGGAAAAACAGATGTAACTATATCTAACAAAAATGATACATCTAAGGTTAAAACTCAAACTTTGACTGTAGAAGAAAACTTACCTGATGTAACATTTGAAGAAAATATGATGGTAGGAGGTCTTTATGATATCACAATTGATGGGTTTACTGATCTAACAGATTATAACCTATCTACATCAAGTGATACAATCAAAATAATTGAAAATCATATATTATGTGAAAAAGTTGGAAAAGCTATTATAACATTTGTTAATAAAGATTCTAATGTTTCTTTTTCAAAAGAAATAACTATTAATGAATTTAAACAAGGCAATGACGAACTTCCAATTTTTAATGTTAGTAAAAACTATACTGAAATTAATGGAAGAATTAGCATTCGTTTTAAAAATTATAAGAGTATAAAAGATTTTGATATAATAACAAATATATATGATGATGAAAATGAAGAGGCAATTTCAATTGATAACAATAGTAGAATAGTTGGAATTAAACCCTGTGAAAAAGAAATATATGTTAGATTGAAAACAAATCATTCAATTGTTGGCAAGATGAATATAATTATTACTTCTTACAATCCAACCTTGTTTATTTCTACCAATCAAATATTAGTAAATGAAAAAGCATATTTAACTATTTCAAATATTGATAAAACAGCAGAAAAAAATCTTGATGACTTTACTTGGGCATCAAGTGATGAAGGTATTGCGACTATTGAAAATGGCGTAATTGTTGGACATTCTATTGGTAATGTTGTTATTACTGTAACCAGCAAGACAAATCCTTACGTATCTTCCCAAATTTCTTTAAATGTATGGGATAATTCGATTTCAAGTATAAAGCTTTTAATTGGTGTTGAAAATGAATACAATGGTGTTGCTACACCAGGCAGTGAATTTACTTTAAAACTTTTTGATGTATCTGGACAAAAATATGATATTAATGACTTTACTTTTATTGCATCTGATGATGAAATAATAAGAGTTATTAAAACAAATGAAGATTCCTATGATGGAAAAATTATTGCTACAAATGTAGGCTATGCTTCTGTAACAGCTTATAAAACAGGCGATCCAACAACTCGTGCAACATTCTCTTTCAATATTCAAGGTACTCCTAATGTTGACTATGTCGCAAGGATATTGAATCTTGCAATTGGCGAAAAAGGATATGTTGAGAGATATGATCCTGTAACCAATCAATATGTAAATGATACTAAATATAATCATTGGTACAATATGGATGGAGCATGGTGCGCAATGTTTGTTTCATGGTGTTGGTATCATGCAGGATTGAGCAATGATTTATTACTTAAATATTGTAGTTGTACTGCCGGTAGAACTTGGTGTGAAAGCAATGGCATTTTTAGTTATAAAAAGGGATATAAACCAAATTCAGGAGATATTATTTTCTTCCTAAGTTCAGGTGCTTCCCACACTGGTATTGTTATATATTCTGATGATAACTACGTATATACAATTGAAGGAAATGCTTCTAATCGTGTTGATGTATGGCGTTGGTCTAGAAATGATGCAAGAATAACAGGTTATGGAACTCCACATTATCCTGAATATAATGGTGAAAAGAGTGACTTTAGTTGGATAAAAGAACAAAAAGAAGATGGAACATATTGGTGGAATAATGTTCCAGAAAAACAAGAGATGATATAATGAAATAAAAGAGGCAATCGTAATGATTGCTTTTTTTATTGTATTAATTTTGACTTTATCATTAACTTAAGCTATAATACTTACGGATATTAGCGGAGCGAAAGCTGAGAGGTTATTAAGTTAACGACGCTTTACCTGAACTAGATAATGCTAGCGGAGGGAAATATTATATCATAGGTGATTTTATATTTCTTACTCTCTTTGGCATATCCAAAGATTTTTTTATTTTTAAGGAGAGTAAATATGAGGAAAAAAACAATTTTATTTATTGCTGAAGTAAGTATCTTTACTGCCTTAGGTTTAGTATTAGATTTACTTGCGGGAGTTTACAGTGGATTATTATGGCCAAATGGTGGTTCCATGACACTTGCTTTTGTGCCTATATTTATTATGGGTTATAAACATGGATTAAAAGGAGGTCTACTAACTGGATTGCTTATTGGAACAATTCAATTAATATGGTCATCATATCTAATTAATTTTGCACAAGTATTATTAGATTATATTATTCCTAATGTTGTTTTAGGATTAGTAGGTATTGTTTCCAAACAAGTTCTTACTTCTTCACCTTTAAAGAAAAATATCTATATTTGTGTATCTGTCATTATAGTTAGTGTTTTAAGATTAGCAAGCCTTGTTGCTTCTGGCATGTTATACTGGAGTACTCCTTTTGGGGGTTCACTTGTTTATAATGGAACATTTACATTAATTAGTTGTGTTGCTTCTTTAATTGTAACCATTATTCTTGAAAATACCCTTTATAAGAATAACTTTATGACAGAATAAATATAACTTAAAAAGTATATTCATCAAGTGATGAATATACTCTTTTTTTTATTTTAATAATTCTTCTAATTTATCCACAAGTTCATTCATGCGTTCTACTACTGCCATAAATGTTTCTTTCTTCATGAAATCCACACCTGCTTCTTTGGCTTGTTCAACAGGATATTTAGATCCACCAGAGCGCAATAGATTTGTATATCTTTCCATTGCTCCTTCTTTATGTTCATTAACATCTTTGTATAATTTAAAACTTGCAGCAAAACTTGTTGCATATTGATATACATAGAATGGAGTATAGAATAAATGTGGTATATATGCCCATACGTATTGTTTTACTTTTTCTGCAGTTATGTCAATATCATAATATTTTTTATATAACTCGATCATAATATTCGATAATACTTCATGAGTAATTGGTTGGTCATTTTCAATTAATTCATGAGCTTTTAATTCATATTCAGCAAATAATGTTTGACGATAGAAAGTACCAACAATATTATCAATGGCTTTTTGAATCACCATTATTTTTTCATCTTTAGTTACACCTGGTAATTTCAAAAAGTAATCAAGTAATGCATGTTCATTAAATGTTGATGCAATTTCTGCAACAAATATTGTATAATCTTGTAACATTGTAGGTTGTGATTCGGCAGCATACATAGAGTGCATAGAATGTCCAGATTCATGAGCAACCGTAAATACACTATCAAGAGTTCCATCATAATTTAAAAGAATGAATGGATGCATATTTGGCATACTAGATGAGTAAGCACCAGTTCTTTTTCCTTCTCCTTCATATACATCAACAAAGCCTTCTTTTAAAACTTCATGAGCCTTTGCTTGGAAGTCTGCAGGAAATTCTTTTAAAGATGAAAAGAACAATTCCTTAGCTTCTTCATATGTATATTTTTTATTTGATGAAGCTAGTTCAATAAAGCGATCATACGTATGAATTACTGGAAGTTTTAAATATTCTTGTCTTATTTTTAAATATTTTTTCAATGATTCATTGTATGTTCCTGCAACTTCAACCAAATTATAATATACTTCAAGAGGAATATTATTTCCATAAAGATGTGCTTCTAAACTATTTTTATAACCACGTGATTTTGCTTCTGCTTTATCTGCTAGTAAAACTGTATTATATATTGTAGCAAATATATTTTTGTGTTCTTCATAATTATTAAATATTGCTTCAAATATTTTTCTACGATCTTCTGCATCTTGACTATCTGCAATTAATGAACGGTAATTACTTTGAGTAACTACAACCTTTTTTGAATTTGAAAGTTCTACTTCCACACTCTTTCCATCACCAACAGCAAGAGCACTATACAATTCACTTCCACTGCTTTCAAGTGGACCAAATAATGTTAATAGTTTTTCACTCTTTTCATCTAAAATATGATCAGCATTTCTAAAGATTTTCTCAAATTCAAATTTAAATTCTGCAAGTCTTGGATTTCTTCCAATAAATCCCATTATTTTATCACTACCTATGGATATTACTTCAGGTAGTTCAAATGATGTTGCTTCGGAAAAAGCATATAATAACATTCTGCATTTAGAAATTTCAGATGCATTTTCAACATTCTTTTTATTTAAGTCACTTTTTAATGAAGAGTATTGATATAAGCGATATGCTTTTTCAATAAACTTTTTCTCTAACAAGCAGAAATTTAAAAATCCTTCATAAGTATTTAATTTACCTTGATATTTTTCAAATTCCGCAATCATTGCTTGTGCTTCATTGAATTCTTTTTGATAGTCTTCTTTATTTTTATAATGATATGTTAAATCCCATTTCATAAATCTTACCTCCGTATGTTACATATTTTATCATATATATTGATATTTTTATTTATTAATTGCTTTTAATTTTGTTTTTTCTTTAACATTATTGTAATTATTGTCTTGAATAATTAATTCATTATTAATTGGAATATATATACAATTATTAACATTATTGAAAGTATTTGTGTTAATGTTTCCTTTAATTAGTCCACTGATATCTATCGCTATTTGATCAAATTCATTGTCTAATCCTATCCCATTAAATTTACAATCTGTCATATTTATGTGGCAAGAGTTGTGGGTTTTATTATTTATATAAATTGCCTTTTTATGAAAATTGCTGACAACTAAATTATTAATACTTATAGAATAATTCTCTTCTTCATCATTTATAATATACAAACTATAAAAATTAGGATACTCATTTATGTTTTCTAATTTATTAGTCACATTCAAAATTTGTATATTATCTAATACAATATTTGAATTCTTTATTATTAATCCAATATTAGCTTTTTTTGATGTATTATTGGAGTTACCATTAATAATTGTATTTTCTAATTTTATATTGCAATTTTCAAATTCTAATATTGAGTTTGTAATATATGATTCTGATTCATAGTCAATAGAACTAATTTCATTATTATTACCATTTATTGTACAAATTTTATTATAAGCATATATTTTTTCTTTTATATTTTTATTAATATTTATTATTTCATTTTTCTTAACATTGTCTAATGCTGCTTGTAATGTTTCGTAATTTGTATTATTGATTGTAATAGCTCCCTTTTCAATAGGTGGAATCTCCCTTTTATTAATATTATCTGATTTAATTGTAGCAATTAACACAGACAAATAAATTATAAAAATTGAAGATAGTATGATTATTTTCTTTTTTGACATTTTTATTTCTCCTTTAATTTATTATGTTAAATTAATATGTGTTTAATACATTTAAAAATATCAAAAAAAAGCAAGCTAATGCTTGCAAAAAACCCAGATGAGCCGTTATCACCCATGCGCCACCGCATGTTACTCTAGTGTGGTAAACTAAGACAGTATTTTAGGATTCCTACTCGTGGCAGGCATTCGACACCATACAATCATCGTTCCCTATGTTTTTTTGTTCGGGTCGCCAATTTTGTGAAAAAGCGAACTCCCCAGGTCAAAAATATTATAACATATTTATAGCTATAACGCAAGTGTTTTTCTAATGAAAATGAATGAAAAAATTTGTATATTATTTTTGCTTTTTTAATCTTAAAAATCAAATATTATTATTCCAATTTAATGGTGTTTATAAACAAATTATGTTATAATTTTAAGCAGGTGATTAAGATGAAAAGATATAAAGAAATTGAAAGAAGCATAATAACTAAATTTAGACCTACTATTTGGAGACTTTTTTTAAGGGGCGTTGAAGAGTATAAGTTAATACAAGAAAATGACAAAATAGCTGTTTGTATATCTGGTGGAAAAGATTCTATGTTACTCGCTAAATGCATGCAGGAATTACAACTTCATGGAGATATCAAATTTGAACTTTGTTTTATTTGTATGGATCCTGGATATGCTACTGCGAATAGAGAGTTAATTGAGAAAAACGCAGAAACATTAAATATTCCCATTCATTTCTTTGAAACAAACATTTTTAATGTTGTTAATAACATGAAAGAATCTCCTTGCTATTTATGTGCAAGAATGCGAAGAGGAAATTTATATGCTGAAGCAAAAAAGCTTGGTTGTAATAAAATAGCATTAGGTCATCATTTTGATGATGTAATAGAAACCATTTTAATGGGTATGTTGTATGGTTCACAAATACAAACAATGATGCCAAAACTACATAGCACTAACTTTGAAGGTATGGAATTAATTAGGCCTCTTTACTTGGTTAAAGAAAAAAGTATACTCAGTTGGGCAAGAAGTAATGATTTGCATTTTTTACAATGTGCATGTCGATTTACAGAAAATATAGAAATTAACCATAATTCAAAAAGAAAAGAAATTAAAGAATTAATCGAATCTCTTAGAAAAGTATATCCAAATGTTGATATTAATATTTTTAGAAGTGTTGAAGATGTAAATCTTAATACCTTAATTGGATATCATGATGATACAAGAAAATATAATTTCTTAGACGATTATGAAAATAAAAAGTAGTAACTTAGTTACTACTTTTTTTATGGTCTATTATTTTTTTGTTTTTGAATAAACAAAGTTTGTTGATTCATAATTTTCATTAAAAACACATAATCCAGCAGCAGATACTCCAATGTATTGACCATTAACATAAATCATTCGATTTACTTCATATCCACTAAAACATGTTTCATACAATTCATTATCCATTGCATAGGCATTTCTTGAAGACACATTGTATGAGTAACTTTGACTACCATTATATCCAGGTATCTCATATGTGTTTGCTACAATAACTAGATCAAATACGTTTGTAGTTAGATCATAATCATCAACTGCGTATTTTTTATATTTTTCAAGTTGGCTTGATGATAGTTGTCCTAATTTAAATTCTTCAACCCAACTACCTTCAGTTTTTTTATACAAACTATAAGATTCATTGTTTCGACAATAATTTAAATATAAATCCCCTTCATTAAATTGATTGTCGTTTATAAATTCTTCATATGCTTTTACCTTATCCATATTAAGTTTATAAGTTAAGACTTCCGCATTATATTTTCCAGTATTAACTGAAATAGTATATACAGGTATCCCAATTGTATAATTATCATCCATTACAAATAATTCTTTTTGCTCTTTAAAGTTATAAGAAACAACTGTATCTTTAATTGACGTATCTTCTTTAAATACATAATCTAAACCAATTTGAATTGGATTTCCATCAATTTTATAAAGTGATAATTTAGGATTTTCTATGTCAGTATATCCAATTCCTATCATATAGTAATCATTAAATTTATGTAAGTATCCACTGTATCCTTCTGCTTTAACTTTACTTATAATAATAGGATTTGTTGGATCTGATATATTAATTTTATACAATGGATCTTTTTGTTCATATGTTACAACATATCCATATTCTTTATCAAAGTATGCTGAACGAATGGTTTGATTTTCTTCACCAATTCCTTCATTGAGTGTTCCAATTGCTTTATATTTTAAATCTTCTGATAATTTTGAATTTAAATCATATGTGTATAAATAATTTTTATTTTTGAAGTCTAAATTATTTGTTAAAAACATTCTTAAGTTATTATCATATTCATCTAATGAATATTGATCATTAAGGTAACCTTTTTCTTGCATTATCCCTTTTAATTCAGTTTTTGCATCAACTAAACCATATACATATAAAGTGGTAAGCATAGTATAGACATCATATGAAGCTATGTATAAATTATTCTCACTCATATATGTCGTTATGTTTCTTGTTCCAAGTTGGGTTTTTGTACTTATCTCAATATCATCTTCTAATGTAATAGTTGTGATATTAATGTAACAACTATTATGAATATTGCCTACATAGATTACATCTGAATATTTTCTTTCTTCTTTCTTATTATTTACATGAGAGAATGGTTTATGTAAATTATCTTTTTCTAAAATTTCTGATGTTACTACATATAACTTATTATTGGTAAGTCTTGTCTCTTTAATTTCACCAGGAATATTATAAACGTATTCTTTTTTGAATGAGTCATTTATATTATATATAGCTACCTCTGATTCATGATTCGTTGTAAGATACATTGCTATTACATATTTATCCGTCAATTGTAGTGTTCCTGTTGAATACATAATATCTACATTTAAATCAATTGATTCATTAAACGTAATTTCTTGATTTATGTAATCATAGATATTTATTTTATTTTTATATAGACTATATATGTGTGTATTATCTATTTTTACAATATCATCTTCATCAATATTTTCTACTTGATTATTTGTACTAATCATTTTTTGACTTTCAATGTTTTGAATGTCCTTTGGTGGTTGAGTCTTATAATCATTTTTAGCGGCACAGCTTAATGAAAAATTACTATATGAGTTTTGTCTAAATGTATTAGCAGAATTAACAATTCCTTTTAACTTTTCTTCTGATTGAACTGCTGATAAGCTATATTCTTCTGTTAGAACACTATCAACTTTACCTCTTGTTCCGATTAAAATAAATGGAATTGCTAAAAAGATTAAACATCCAAAGGCAAACGCCCACCTTAGATTAAACGTTTTTCTTTGTGACAGTTGTTTAGTAGTAACATAACGTTTGTTATTAGCAATTGGTTTTATTTTAGGTAAAACATTTGGAATATCATATTCTTCATTTTGAAGACGTTTTTGATAATCTTTTAATTTCATTTTTGTTCTCCCCCTAAATATTTTTTTATTTTCTTTAATGCCTTCTTATACTTAAAAGCAATTGTTGTCAGTGGAATGTCAAGTATTCCACTACTTTCTTTTAAAGTATAATTTAAGACAATTCGATGGATAAATACTTCTCTTTCAATTTCATCATCTAGTATTTTAATCACATCATCTATCAAATAATCTTTTCTTTCGGTAGTGCCAAATAAGGTTTCATTTTCACTTACATCAACAATTACTTGTTTCTTATAATGATTATAGTAATTAATGGCTGTGTTTCTTGCTATTCTTGAAGACCATGCTTTAAAGTTGGTACCTAACTCATACTTATTAAGTGACTCTATAATCTTCATATAAGTATCTTGCATTAAATCTTCAATCGTTGTTTGATTTTTTATTATAGTGTAAATCGATAGGTATACATTTTTCTTTGTTTCTTGATATATTACATCAAATGCATCTTTATTACCTTCAATATAATCTAATACATAACTATCTAATTCCTTATTTGTCATTCTCTCACCACCTTTTTTTAAAAAGATTCATATATATAACAAACTAAATGTTATTTTTTACAAGTTTTTTTTAATTTCTTTCATAATGTTGATCAATTTGAATTATTGGATTTAACTTTAAATCATATTCCTTTATTTTTGTTACTAGGTATTCTCTAACCTCTTGTGGAGTTTTATTATATTTAATAGGAATACTTACATCAAAAAGAATGTTTGTATGAGTAATTCCATGTACTACCCTAAAATCATGAAAAGATAATTTAGGATCAAAATCATATAAAATTTCTAAAACAGTTTCTTTTAAAGCTGCAGTTTTGGGATCAGTAATATCAATAGGATCCATATGAATTACCAAATTAATATTTAAATTATCTTTAAAGTCTTTTTCAATGTTATCTATTATATCATGACTTTCTAGTATATTAGCAGTTGAGGATACCTCAGCATGAATAGTTGCGAAAATCTTATTTGGACCATATGTATGAACAACCAAGTCATGTACACCTAGTATTCCCTCATATGACATTACTCTTTCTTTTATTTTATTTTTTAAATCAGCAGAAATATCTTCTCCTATTAATGGATTCATTGTTTCCTTTAACATTTTAATTCCAGAAATTAAAATAAAAATTGAAACAATTACACCAATATATCCATCTAATGGAAGATGCCAAATATTAAAGACTATCATTCCTCCTATTACGGCAGCAGTAGAAATGCAATCATTTAAGCTATCTTGTGCAGTAGCTTGGAGTGTTGTAGATTCTATTTCTTTTCCATTTTTATGATTAAACAAGGCCAACCAACATTTTACAAGGATTGATACTCCCATTATTATATATAATACAGGGGTTACTTCAATACTAATACTTTCTGGATCTTTTATTGAAGCAATAATTTTTAGAATTGATTCATATCCAAGTATTCCCCCAATTGCAAGTATAATAAATGAAACAATAACACCTGTCAAATATTCAATTCTCTCATGACCAAATGGATGATCTTCGTCCGCTGGTTTATTAGATAGTTTAAAGCCGATTAATGTAATTATTGAAGAGCCTGCATCAGACAAGTTATTAATTCCATCAGCCATTATTGAAAGACTCCCACTTAAAAAGCCAGCTACAATCTTAAATATACATAGAAACAGGTTTGCTACAATTCCAACAATTCCCGATAATGTTCCATATTTCGTTCTGACTGTTTGATTAGATGTATTTTTATAATCTTTTATAAATATCTTTAATAGTAATTTTCTCATATTTCAAACCTCTTAATTTATCTCTATTATAACATATATTTTTATTTTTTCAAAATTATGTAATTTATATAAAATAGGTCACTTCATTAAGTGACCTTTTAACTAAATATCAAATTAATAATCCATTTTAAGGCATTATGTTCATAAAAGAACTTTCCAATTGTAAATTCTTCTTGTCCTAGTTTTAGTGATTCTTTTATGGTTTCAGCAAAATTCCATGGTATAACCATCAATAAAGATACTACATATGATAGCATAGATGTAATTATTAATGCAATTCCTAAGCCAAGTGCTGCCCCACATAATCTATTAGCTAAACCAACAAATGGAACTAAATTTATTTTCTTTGCGAATTTCTGCAAAATCCAGAAAATTATAACTAATAATATAGAAATAATTATAAAAGCAATAATAATACTAACGAACATTGCAACACCTTTACCAATATATTGTCCACATGTAATTCCATCAGTTGAGGATATATTTACTTTATTCTTCATTAAATTACTAATATATTTTGCTATTGTATTTGGCAAATTTAATTTTGCTAGTTTTTCAGTAAGTTGTGTTTCAATAAACTCATCTTTGTTTTCATTAGTAATAACTTCGTTAAAAGCAGGATCCATATTTACTAGTGATGTTTCAATTTTGTTAGATATACCTGTTCCAATTCCAGTATTACACAATGCAACACCAATTGGTTTACATAAAAGAGCGGCTAATATTACTGCGACTAGACCTTTTGCAAGTCCTAAAAATAAGGATAAGAAACCATTAATAAAACCTATTATAATAAATACAGCACAAATAACTAAACATATAATACCTATTACATCAAACATTTGATTTCCCTCCTTCTTGTGTATATATTGTACACCAAATTAATTTTTTTTACAACTCTTTTAAATCACTAACTAAATTACGATAGAAGCAATCACCTATTTGAAGGTATCCAGCATTAGTTGGGTGGACACCATTATTGCCTATCATTTCTTTAATTTCTGATCTTGCGTTTACCTTTGTCATTGTTCCAGGCATATTATATTCAGTATCAAATTGAGCTTTTGTGTCTATATATGATACATAGTCTTTAAACTCTTCTTCTTTTGTCATTTTTTCTAGAGCTTCATTATAAAAGAAGGCCGTAGAAATTGTTCCAAAAGTATCACTATATGGTCCACTTGCTCCATAGTTAGATGCTATGCCACCATTTACCGAACAAATTTGAATACCCATAATTCTAACTTTAGCTTTAGGGAAAACTAAATGAATATGTCTAATCATCTTATGAGCAGGATCTAGATGATGAGAAAAATCATGATTATAAGGTATATATAAACCATTCCAAGTAAGCAATATATATATTAAATCCGGTTGTTCAAAATTATTTTGTTTTATATACTCTTTAAAATCAATATCGTTTATTGTTGAATTCCAAAAAGGATTTGTCTTTTCAAAAGAAAAACTTTCAATTACTACATCATCCGTGTTTTTAGCATTTTCTTTATGGATAAATTTATCTCCTAAATTAGATACCATACTAACATTGCCCGGTCCACGTTTAAACTTTAGTGAATCTTTTTCTATTGTTTCTAATATCCATAAATGGCCATTACTTTCCCACACACTATGTTGGTCAGCTTCTGTTTTTTGGTGTTTTGTTTTTACCCATACACTAGAGTATAAACCTATATGATCATTTGTTGTATATGATTTCCATGTCCAACCACCATATCCTTCAAAACCTACCACATCATTTTCAACTTCTTTTTTGCATGTTCCAATAAAGTTTAAAATATTTCCAGCATTTAAACCTTCTGGTTCTCCACCAATATGACATATACGTCGGTATGCCTCAGCTACCCAAACCCCATTAACTGTTAAACTATCACCTATACATAAAACATTTATCTTTTTACTAGGCTTTTCAAAATTATTTACTATTAATGTTGTCTTACCTTCATCAATAATTGTTCCATCGTTATCAATTAATTGCATAGTTAATTCATATGATCCTAAATCATTTATCGTTGGTGTATATGTAAAATAACGTGGGTATGGATTACCTTTATTACACTTTATTAAGATGTAATATTGATATGGGTTATATAATTTTATAACCCCTCGATAAAATAATTCAAATTTATCCCCAACAACAAGATTGTATTTTTCTGCAAGATATATATATTTCATTTTTTTGCTCCTTATAGTAAGTAGGTGATATAAGAATTCTTATATCACCTTTTTATTTATTTAAGCTAGTTTATAATCATAAACAATTGGTCTTCCACTCATATTCCAACCAGATTCCCAAGTTGAAGGAATTGAAGAATATGAAGTATAAATAGTTGCTTTTGAACATGCATAGCATGCGCCGCCTTTTACTTCAACTAATGTGTTTGGTAAATAAATTTTAGTTGCTGAAGTGCACCAAGCAAATGCATATGCACCAATTGATACAACGCCATCTGGAATAATTATTTCTTCTAAACCTGAGCACATATTAAATGCATTAGCTCCTATTGTTCTTAAAGATGCTGGAAGAATAATTTTTTTAATTTCTTCACAACCTCTTAAAGCATAAGGGCCTAAGTCAACTAATGTGTTTGACAATGTTAATTGGGTTAGATTAGTGCATTCAGAAATTCCATATTTTTGAATCTCAATTACTGTATTAGGAATAACTAAAGATTGAACGGTAGCATTTCCTTTAAAGCATGCACCACCAATTATAGTTACATCTATTTGATCTATTTTTTCAGGAACAGTTAAACTAGTTTCATTTCCAAAATAATCACCTAAAACTAATTGATTATTTTTAATATAGTACTCGTAATCTCCACTTCTTATTATTTCGGATGGAGCAATATTAAAATGTATATATGCATGTTGTTCATCATACCAATTTGAAGCCCACGCACTAGGAATTGTATTTCCTTCATAGTATATTACTTTTTTATCATTTTGAACAGTACCAAAAGCATATGCTTCTATTGTTTCAACTGTAAGAGGAATAGCAATAGAACTTAGAGTTGGGACTTGATAAAAAGCACCATTTTTAATGTATTTAATTGATTCAGAAATAACAATCTTTTTTAATGTTGTATTTCCATAGAATGCTCTTTCATTAATACCTACAATAGGAAGTCCTTGATATGTTGATGGAAGATATATTTCTGTTTCATCACCATTATAACTAGCGATTTCATATCCATCACCATTTACATTTTTTACTAAATCATAAGCACTATAATCAAATGGTTTGGTAATAACTATTGTAACTTCTGTTGTACATCCTTCATATGTAATTGTTAATTCATGAGTGCCAACTTCACTTAATTTTTCAATATCACTTAACATTGAATCCTTAACTGTATATGTAAAGCTTGAACCATCGCTATAATGAGCAACTATAAAAATATTACTAGAGTCAAATAATCCTTGTTCAAATGTCAATTGTGAAATTTTATTAACTTCAATACTTGTAACTATTATTGGTTTTGTTAGTTGAATTGTAACTTCAATTGTTTGAGTATCATATTTAATTTTTATAATATGAGTACCTTCAATACTTAAGTTTTCCATTCCTTCAACTATCATTTCTTCTGTTACATCAACAACTTTAACTTTACCATCGCTATATAAAACATCCAATTGTAAATTATCTAATGGAAAAGTCACATCAACACAAGATAAAATAGAGTCTTCATTAAGTGATACTTTTGTTACTGTTATCGGTAAACTTATTGTTATAGTTACCTCAATAGTTTTTCCCTTATATGAAATTTCTATTGTATGTGTACCTTCTTTGTTGAGGTTTTCTAATCCTTTAGTAATCATATCAGATGTTACAACAAGTGGTTCTTTTGTATTATCACTATAAAATACATCAATTTTCAAATCATTAACATTAATGCTACCAGTATTAGATGTTGTTACTGAATCCTTATTTAGAGAAATATTTGTTATTTTTACTTCTTCTGTAGGGTTTTCATTTTTATTGCATCCAGCAAATGTTATAAGAGTTAATGTTAATACTAAACAAACTATTAAATACTTAATTTTTTTCATTTCTTCACCTTTGCCTTTTTGTATATTTTATCACTATTTATCATTTTTTTCAAGTAAAATCTTTTCACCGGGAATAAGATAATAAATTATTGTACTAAAAAGAAATGATGTTGCGATAACATTAGTGAATATTATTTTTAAAATATTAGGAATACTAGAAACATATGTACCTAATAAATATAAAGCAATACATATTATTCCTGTAATAGCTATTACTAAAATATTTTTTTTATTAATTCCACAAGCATAAATCATTTTAATTCCAGATATAGCTATACCAACAAATAAAATTATCATTGATACATATACAACTGTGCTCGGTATTGATTGAGCAAAAGCCCCAAAGATTGGGAAAAATGAAGCGATTATTAATATAATGGCACCAAGGCCTAAGGCCCTTCTATTCACTACCTTAGTATTATTGACGATTCCAATATTACCAATAAATGGTGTAATTGGAGTCGCACCAAAGATTCCTGATATTAACGATCCAACACCAATACCACATATGCCATTTGGTATTGACTTTTCTTCATCTTTATCAGGTATGTCAAGAGCAAATATTGCACCAAATACATCTGTCGTAGAAACTAAGAAAATTAGACAAACACTAATAATTGCTTCTATATTAAATTCTATATTTTTAAAATTATATATTCTAGGATATGTAAAGATTGGCAATTGATTAAATACTGAATAATCAATCATTCCTAAAATAAGCGAGAAAACATAACCAATTATCAAAGATATTAATAGTGCGAAATTTTTTATTTTTTTATTAAAGCAGTATGTACATATAATATATGTAACAATTGTTGTAAGTAAAACAATTATATTTTTATAGGTATAAAATGATTTGTTAAAAATATTTAGTTCTTTTACTTGTGATAAAGCAAGGGAAAATCCAAGCATAAATACAACAATTGAACTAGTAATACTAGGAACAATCTTTCTTATTGCTTTTGTAAAAAAAGATAACACAATCATAAAGATTGAACCAATTAAAACTGATGAAATGATTACATTGTAACCATATCTTGTACCTATATATATCAAAACAGATAAGTACGTAAAACTAATTCCTACATAAATAGGAAGTTTCGATCCAACTTTCCAAATTGGAAAAAGTTGAATTAAGGTTCCTATACCAGCAATAAATAAAGAGTTTTGTACAATTGTTCTTGTTAAATTTTGGTCAGTATTAATTTCCTTGTTATTTAATAACAAAAGAATTGGTGCAATATTTGCTATAAATATTGCTAGAACATGTTGAAGACCAAATGGCAATGCTTTAAATATTGGAACATTTCCCTCAATATTATTCAAATTATCTTCTTTAATCATTAATTATCCTACTTAATTATTCTTTATTACTGGTTCAGTTGTCACATTAATTTTTAGTTCTTTTAAAACTTGAAGATCTTCATATGGCAACATTGTAGTTGAATGAACCTCAGCTTTTTCTAATCCACTTATCATACTCAAAGCATCTTCAACTATAGAGTTTGTAGTTGCATTAATTGATAGAGCGGTTAGTAAATCTTGAGCATTAAGTCTTACATTTTCCAAGTTTAACACATTACGTTTTAAGTTTTGAATTGGTTTAATTATATTTGGCGATACAAGTTTTAATTTATCAGTAATACCGGCCATATATTTGATTGTATTTAAAATCATAGATGAAGTAGCAGTTAGTAAATCTGTTTGTTTTCCAGTAATGATGACTCCATCATGTAATTCTATAGCCACCACAGGAGTCTTCTTTTCTTTTTCCTTTTCTAATGCAACTTCTACAATCTTACGATCCCTAACATTAGTTCCAATTTGACGCATTATTAATTCAATTTTTTCTACTACTTGTTCACTACATTTTCCTAATCTTACATCACAACGAGCATTTAAATATCTTCTTATTACCTCTTGTTTACATGCTTCTGTTACAGCATCCTCATTGGTTATACAAAATCCAGCCATATTAACTCCCATATCAGTTGGAGAGCAGTACGGGCATGAGCCATATATTTTTTTAAATAAAGCTTCCAAAACAGGAAAAACTTCAACATCACGGTTATAATTTACTGCAAGAGTTCCATATGCATTTAAATGGTATGGATCAATCATATTTACATCGTTTAGATCAGCAGTAGCAGCTTCATAAGCAAGGTTTACTGGATGTTTTAAAGGTAAATTCCAAACGGGGAATGTTTCATATTTCGCATATCCTGCATGTATACCACGAATTGATTCATGATAAAGTTGAGATAAACAAGTTGCCATTTTACCGCTACCTGGGCCAGGTGCAGTTACAACTATTAAAGAACGTGTTGTTTTAACATAATCATTTTTTCCAAATCCTTCTTCACTTACTATATAGTTAGTATCATATGGATACCCTTTTATTGGGTAGTGGAAGAATACTGGAATGCCTAAATATTTTAATTTGCGTTTAAATACTTCAACAAGAGGTTGTTTGTTGTATTTAGTTACAACAACTGAACCAACATATAAATCCATCTTTTTAAATGATTCAATCATTCTAAATACTTCATCAACATAAGTGATTCCATAATCTCCTCTTATCTTAGACATTTGAATATCTTGTGCTGAAATAGCTATTACTATTTCTACTTTATCTCTCATTCCAAATAGCATCTGAACTTTGGAGTCAATTTCAAATCCTGGAAGAACTCTTGATGCATGGTAATCATCAAATATTTTTCCACCAAATTCAAGGTATAACTTATTATTAAATTTTGTAATTCTTGTTTGTATCTTTTCTGCCTGTAACTTTAAATATAAATTATTATCAAATGCAATCACTTTTTTCACCACCTTATTTAAATTTTAATCTTAAAGATTATAACATAATTTATTTTTTTTAGCAAAACATAAATATCATTATTTTTACTTTTGTTAGTTTTTATGCACTTTTTTGACAAACTTTTAAATTTTACTTGTTTTTTCGCTTTAAAATTGATTTTACAAGTATTTTGTTATTGTCTATTTATAATTATTGGCTTTTCTACCACCATTCCATATTTACCACCTTTAACTGCTTTTATTAAAACTACATTGGAGTATTCTTTGTTTTCATCAAATACAAATTTTATAATCTTAACTCTAAAACAATTTTTTCTCAATTCATCTAATACTTCATCTAGCCTTGATGATAAATATAAAAAATACAATGTACCATAATTTTTTAAGTTTCTTCTTATCGATAATATTAATTTATCTAATGTAAGTTCTGCCTCATGCTTAGCTAGTGCTTTATATTTATTCAAGCACAAATCTTCTTTTTTAGTCTTAAAGTATGGAGGATTACAAATTATTACATCTACTTCTTCACCACGATATGTAATAATATTATCATTTATTAACTCATAATTTGATATATTATTTTCCTTAAGGTTTCTTTCGGCTAGTTCTAATGCTTTTTCGTTTATTTCTAAACCGATTAACTTCTTAGGATTAAATAAACTAGCATATATTAGGAGTGCACCATTGTTTGTTCCCATATCTAAGACTACATCATTTTTATATATATTTAAAAATTCTCCTAACACCATTGTATCAGTATTAATACAAAACATTTCATCATCTTGATATATTGGAATGTTAGGATGTTTGGGAAGATAATCTTTTTTAATACTCATTTTTCCACCTATGTTTTTTAATGTAAAAAGAGAACTCTTTTAGTTCTCTTTATTTTACATTTGACCAATACGTTCTTTAACGTATTCTGATATTTTATCAGCCTCTTGATATTCAGTAAAATATATGTGTATTTCTTCATATATCTTTCTAAGTATCTCATCAAGCTTTTCAGATTCTTTCTGCATCGATTCTTTAATTTGTGAACGTTTCTTAGGATTTTTAACTAGTTTTGTGATTAATCCTTTAACCAATAATATTGTTCCAAATAAACAACATACCGCACAAAGGATAAAGAATAATACAGCTAATTGAGGTTTCTTCGAGTTAAACACAAAACCTAAAATTAGTAAAGTAATGAATCCAAGAAGTAATGCTATTCCAAATCCAATACTAACTTTAGCTTTTGTATCTTTAACTGTTTTTAGTAATCTTTCTGTTTTAGTTTTTATAAAGTTATCTTTATAAGCAAGTTCACTATCAATGCTATCAAGTTTTGTTACTGATGTATAATCACCAATTACTATATGATAGTCTCTTGGCATAGTGTTATGATAAACATTACTATATAGTTCATATGCCTTTTCGGTATAATCTTTAGTTAAAGAAAATAAATTCCATTTTGTTAAACTATTTATATCTTCATTTTTGTTTATGTATACCCAATTAATTATTTCATTAACTACATTAAGTTTTCCTAAATCATGTTTAATTTTCTTTTCGTGATTTTCTTTAGCTAATTTCTTAAAGTCAGAACTTTTCATAATAGTATCTTCATCCATCTTTTTAAGTGGTTCCATTGTTGCTATTATTTCTTCGTTTAACTTGATTTCATCTAAAACAACTTGTTCTTCTTCACTAGGTACGGAAATCAATTCATCAAAATATTTAATCAAGTAAATATTTTTTTCATTTACATGTACTTTATTTAAGTCTTCAATAAATTTTAGTATTTCTGCATTGTTTTTAGCTTTAGATAAAACATTAGCAAGTGTTGATGCCTCTTTAACATATGATTGTAAATTATTATATTTTAGTGGTTCAACTTTGTCTAAATGGTTAAAGTAATTAAATATTACTTTAATTATATCTTCATCATTTATTTCAGCTTTATCAGTTTCAAATTCTTTTTTAATGTGTTCTAAAAATACTTGAGAAATTTGATCTTTAGTTTCTTCATCGCTAATTCTCGCAGGAAGTGAAGATACTAACATTAAGAATGTACTATTATCACTACCTGTTTGTTCGAATTGTTGATAATATTTAAACCATTTGATTGCGGTATCAATACGTTGTAATTTTAAATAAAATAACATGAAGAAAATGGAAGTTGATTTGTTGTTTTTTTCTAATGCACTTTGTAAGCATTGTTCAGCTTTTTCTTGATTATTATTTTTCCAATTCATTATTGATAAAAGAACATATCCAAGCCAATAATTTGGTGATTGTAAAAATTCTTTTTCTAATGATTTATATATTACTTCATCACTAACCATATTTAAATCTAAATTATCAATAAATCCACGCATAATTTTTCTTACAGTAGATTGATTGCGATAATCAAAATATAATTTATTGGTTAAAAGTCTAATCTTTTTATTTGCTGTTTCAACATCCTTAAAGATAAAATACATTTCTTTAATTTGAAGTTGAACATTAAACGTTCTTTTTAATTGGTTATGAGAATAATCAATTGTTGTTGAGCTATTTTCCATAGCTGCGTGAGCGTTATTTGAAGTATTTAACAAATTAATACTACCAGAACGTGCGGAATTAGCAAGTGCCATAAGTTCACTCTCAATAGCTGCATTTTCTGATCTAACTTGACTTATTTGACTTCTTAAACTACTTAATTGAGATTCTAAATCATAATTAGACATAACTTATTTCTCACTTTCTGTCGATGCTAAGCAAGCTCTTTTATAGCCCCATTCACGACATTTTTCTATTATTTCAGGATTACTTTTTGATATTGGTACAATACTATTAAATTTACTTATAATATCCTGAAGTGTAATTTTCATTTTTGGATGTAGTAAGTGCATTTCAGTGGTTTCTTTAATTGCTGTTTCTATATCCGCAAAACTAAAACCATATGATACATCTACTAGTTTATTTAAACTATCATTGTCTACCTGACAATGAAGTGATTTATTTAAGTAATATGTTATTGTTGAAGCTCTTTCTTCTCTATTTGGTAAATCAATGAAGAAAATTTCAGAAAAACGACCTTTTCTAAATAACTCAGGGGGAAGGATACTTATATCATTTGCTGTAGCAACTAAGAAGACTTTTGACTTTGATTCTTGTAACCAAAACAAGAATTGAGATATTATTCTTTTTCCAGTATCACTGCTTCCGTCTGTAGAAGATAACGCCTTTTCTATTTCATCAACCCATAGTACACAAGGTGCAATGTTATCAATAAAACGTAAAGCATCTTGCATTTTTCTTTCACTTTCTCCTAGCCATTTATCATAAATGGTATCTAAATTAAATTTAAATAGTGGAAGTTGCCAATTGTTGCTAATCATTTTTGCAGATAATGACTTACCACAACCAGGAACTCCAGCTAGTAATATTCCTTTTGGAGATGTCAAATCATATTTTTTTAATATATCTGTTGGTGCAAAAAATATTTGTTTTTTATTGTTTAACCATTCTTTCAAGTTATCAAGTCCACTAACTGTGATATTATCATCCACTTCTATGTATTCAACGTTTGGTATATTTCCAAATAATCTATTTTTTTGTTCAGTTAGTTTTGGAATATTGGTTTTATAAAGTCCACCTCTTATTGCTAACTCTGCAGATAAAATGTTATCTATTTGCATTTCTGAAAATCCTTTAAGAATTGTAGCAGCAAATTGTAAGTCATCACTACTCCAATCAATTGGATATCGATTTTTATATTTATTTATAAACGCAATTAGTTGTTCTTTTATCTCACTATTATCAGGATAATCAAGCGTAGTAACTAAACCTAAATTAATTAATCTAGACCATACAGTATCACCTGTAACAGCTATCAAAGTACCATTGTTTTCAGTCGCAATATACAATGTGTTTAAAACATCTCTACTAAATGTATTATCATTTGAAATATGATTTATATCAAAAATTACAAATGTTTCATATTTTTTCTTTTTAAAACAATTTAATGCATATTGGATTGGATCACCAGAGGCATCGTCAGTTGATGAAAGAGAAGTTGGTTTATATACTTGTTTCGAATCAGAATAAAAATTCATGTCAATTTTGTTTTCAACAGATATCTCAGTAAGCATTCTTTCTATGCGTATACGTTCAGTTGTTTGAATAACAATTAGTGGTATACGAGCTTTTAAGTATGTAAGAACTTCTTTTTTGAGTGTTTTATAATTTGACATACTAGCACCTCATTTAATTTAGTATCTATATTTTTTTAGTATGTAATATAATTCAAAAATATTATCATTTTCTATTGATTGCTTTTTTAGTTTTTCAAGGTACATTTCATAAAAATCATTAATGTTTTCATTAAATGATTTATTTAATTCATCTAAAAATGAATTATCGAGAAATGAAAGATAATTGAAAAAAGCAATTTTTTTAAATTTTAATTTAAGATTTTGTGTTCTCAAGATAATTGTATTGATGTCATTAAACTCAAACAATAGTCCAATCTCTTTAACATATGAATTAATAACATTATTTAAACAAATATTAATTGTTTTAATCAATTCATTTTTAAAGTTGTTTAAAGAATATTTCCTATCTTCTAGTTTTCCATTTATACATTGTTCATACAATTTATCTGTAATTCCACTTTTTGTTATATTTGAAAATAGGACAAGCCAATCTTGATAATACTTAGGTCCTACAGTCTCATGATTTTCATTCATTATTTAACAAAATTATGAGGTGGCTCAAGACTCCATGATGGGAGTTTTTTATTTAATTCATTTAATTTTTCACTTGTTAAATCCATTTCATTTTCAACATCACCAAAGTTACTTAGTACAGTAGATTCCTCAGTAGATGTTATTGTAGATTCCGTAGTTTCTAACTCAGCAGCATCAGTATCTACAAGATTATCAAATTGTATATTGTTATTATTTTCCATTTTTATTCCTCCTATAGATGTTCAATTAAACTAAAGAGTTCACCTTTTTTATTTACATTAGAATAATATACACGACGATATTCAGTTAATTCTGACATGCATCCCTTTATCTTTTGTAAGGCTGCATTAAGAGTTGCTTTATAACGTTTGTCACCATTTCTCCATCTTACTATCCATAAAATAAAGAAGATTATTGCGACAATTCCTAATACTATTGCTATAACAAATCCAGGTTTTTTCATAGTTTCTATAACATCAATATCTAATACGTTAAATCCAACAAAGATTAAACTCATAAGGGCTACAACTAATGCTACTACCCATGTCTTTAATCTTGATTTAACTTTCTTATCCCATATGATAGACTTTTTCATTTCTTCAACTGTTTGTCTAACATCGGTTATTTGTTCATCTTGGTCTTCTCCATTACTATCACATTCCCAAGTTTTATCCTCATTAATTTTAAATTTAATATGATAATTTTGTGGGAATTTTGCTTCAAATTCATTAGACCATTCTAGGATTGCTTTTAGGAGCCATGACTTAGTGTTTTGGAAACCAAACTTACGAACTTGAACATTAATATCATCGCTCTTCGCATATAATGCCCATTCAATACATTTCTTTCCGAAGTTATGTTTTTGATATCTTACCTTCATTAATTGATCGAATTGTTCATTAGCGACTTCTTCTTTTCCCTGATTATCAATTACTAATTGGAAATATTCTTGTTGTTCTTTTAATTCTTTTTCTTCTTGATCATAATTTGTAATTAAATCTTTTAAAATTAAATCAACTCTCTTTTTGTAGTTAGCAGCATTTTGAATAATGCTTGGTACATCAACTTCTTTTATCTTATTAATCAATAAATCAAATTTTAATGCTTCATTATATGATGTAGGAAGTTCATTATAATTTGTACAATAAGATTGTAAGAATGAAGTTGAAAGTTTATTATTAGGATTTAAATTTTTAAGATATGTTTTATACATATTTAATAGTTCGGCTGATAAATTTTCATCATTGCTAATTTGATTAATCCAACCATCTAATACTTTTTGAACTTCATATTGAAGTTGATCATCAGCACCAAATAATCCATTTACGTAAGATTGCAAAATAATTGCTGCTTCGTCTTGTAAATCATCTGGCACAACTGAATTGAAGTATTCTGAAAGCCAAGCTCTTGCGACATCTATACGGCCAAAGCGAAGATTAGCAAGGCAGAAGAAAAGTGAAGTTTTTACATTGTCTGCTCTATATGATTCAGAAACAGCATTGTCGGCTAAAGCTTTGTTGTCATTTACCCAAGCACTTAAAGCAATTAGAGTATATGAAAGCCAATATCTTGAACTTGTAATCCATAATTCTTCTGATAATTCTTCTATTGTTTTGTTACGAACAAGATTTAAGTCAAAATCTTTAACTACACCCATAACTGTTTTTCTTATAGTGTCATAGTCATAGAATCTTTCTCTAATAATCTGATTAATTCTTAAGATACTTTCTTGAGCACTTTGCATTTGCTCATTTTCAATCATATCAGTTTTAAACTTTTTGATTTCAGCAAGAGTAGTATCAGCAGTAGCTCTAATTTTTTCGCTTGATTGATTTACTTGTTGTATTTTTACATTTACTTTACCAGTAAATCCACCAATGGTAGCATTTAATTCATTAATTATTTGTTGTGTATTACTCATTATTTTCACCACTACTTTCTAAATTTTTCTAGTGTTTCCTGTAAAACACAATATTGTTCGGCAATTAATTTGTAATCCTCGTGATATTCCGCAAGTTCATCTAGAACTTCAGTCATCTTTTTCATTGTTTCATAGCGACGTTGTTCTAATTTTTCTAGAACCTTCTTTCGTCTCAATATTGATAATGTCAAGAATAAGCCAAACATAAGCATAAACACAATTAACAAAATCCATTGAATAGTATGAGGTACAAAGCTTCCTTTCTTTACAGCGGGGATAATCATTGTCATCATAGTTCCAACAATTCCAACAAGACCAATTATCCAACATATTAAGAATGCTTTATGTTTTTTATCTCTAGCTATATATTTAGATTTAGATTTATCATAATATGTATTTATTGCATTTCTAGCATCATCAATTGCATTTTCGTTGGCTTTAAATTTACAGCCATCAATACTAAATGTAGGTTTATCAATTTCTTTGGCTTTATAGCTATCACGATATTGCATATATCCTTTTTCAATAATATCCAATAAGAAAGATATTGCGAATTTTCTAACTAAATTATCTACATTAGATTTTAAATCAGAAAAGGCAAATTTATATATTAAATCTATTAATGATAGCTTGCCATTTTGTTCTATTTCTTGCTTATACATTTTTGAAGCAGCTTGAATATCTCCACGTGCTTTAATTATGTATTCGTTATACTTAATTTTCTTAATTATTTCATATTCTTCATCATCATATGAACTAATCAAATTATGTAATATATCTTCAATTCTTCTTGATAAAGTAAGTTGGGATTCCGGATTTGTCTCAAATACTTCATTGTAAAATTTAGCAAGTTCTATACATTTTTCTGCATCTGTTTTAGTTTGAAGTAATGAATTATAATCTTCACAATATTTTTTTAATAATTCATATTCACTATTTGTACGATGTGGATATGCATCAGCAAAATTAAATACTTTTGTTACAACTTCTTTTTCATAATTTAATGAATATTTTTTAACTTCTGCAAGAAGGTTTTTATATTCTTCGTTAATTCTTTGTTCAAATTCTTTATCATGCCCAAAAGCCTTGTATAGGTATGCTTGTAATAAATATTGCCATTCTTCACCTATATCATTAACATCAATATTAGACATATAAAGGTTATACCATTTTTTAGCTGCTTCAGTTCTTCCAAATCGAAGATTTACCAATAGAAAAAATATTGTACTTCTTTTTGGATCAATCTCCATAGCCTTATTTAGTGCTCTATCCGAAGCATCTTTTTCATCATTTACCCATAGCATTGTTGCCATTATACAATGAGCTATCCAATAATCACTATTGGCTAAATAATTTTTTTCTAATGTTGTTCTTAGTGTTTCACTGTTTATAATATTTGAATCTATACCAATTACATAACCTAGACATACCTTTCTGAACTTTTCATATAATCTAAATTTACGTTGGTATATATCATCACATTGAGTTAAATTTTTTGTTGCTGTGCTGACATTTTTAATTGAAGTATAACGTTTTGATAAATCTTGTACTGCAACCTTTACTTCATCCAAGATGTTTTTAACGTCATCTACTTCTTCAGCAACTCCATTCATTAAAGGAATAAAACTAGCAGCTAAAGCTTTTGAATATTTAATTGATTCAATAGCAGCAGCTTGTGAAACTTGTAAGTCAACTCTTAGTTGACGATTTAATTCAATTTGCATTGCGAGTTCAGCTTTTGCTGCATTAATTTCAGCTATCAACCTTGCTCGTTCTTCCATCTCTTGATTATAATCATCTGTAGACATGAAGAATCACTTCCTTTCTAAAAGAATAATTTATAAACCCCTAGTTCTTCGCATAACTTGTCAATTTCTTTATCCAAATTATTTTTGTTTTCCGTGATATATTTTTTAAATTTAATTTGTTTTCCATTAACTGTCATTGGTTCGGATAACTTCATATAACTAAGCAATTGTTTAATTATTGTTAATTTACTTCCAGTATCATCAGTAGATGATAATAAATATGCTTGAGCTAGGTTACCTTTTATATTTGCATTGTTATGAATAAATGCTATTTGTGATGAAAAATTCTTATTAATGCAATTGTTTAGTAATGTCATAGTAATATTTACTTTTTGTTGGATTACATCATTGCTTGTTAAAAGGTATTTTTCAATACACATTCCATCAGAGACAACTTTAAATCTAAGTAAGTAACTTACTAATTGTTGATCATAATTAGCTAATGAATTTTTAGACTTAAAATATCTCATTAGGGTTTCTGGTTCTGGTTTAACTGGATAGTTTTTCAATCTTTCTAGCAATGTACTTGTAACATTGTTGTCTTTGTATCCTAATAGCATATTAGTTAAATCACTAGATTCACATCTTAATCCATTATCCATTAAAATAAAAGTAATTTCAGTTTTAACTTTTGGTTCGTCAACATTACTGTTCATATATCGTGACAAAAGATTACTGAAATATGCTTTATTCATTCCAAGTTCTAGTATCAATTTCACTATTTCTGGTTTGTTTTCTTTGTCAATATTTGTTGTTAAAATATAATCTTCTAAAGTCTTTATTGTAATTGATTTTACATGTGTAAATACTAATTTGATTATTTCCAATCTTTCATTTAATGGAAATTTACAGTTTAACAATAAATATGTAGTTATTGCATCTAATGATTTTGAAGATACATTAAATTTTTCAAGCATAACTTCTACAATATGTATTTTTTCTTCATTTGTAAAAGCCTCTCCTGCTAAAAATGTAACAATATCATTATCATCAACTTCAAATAAACTATTGCTATCTTTTAGATAATTTAATCCTATAATTGCAACTTCATCATTTGGGCAATTTTTAGATAAGCAGTAGTCAAGTACTATTTGAACATCATCTCGTTTTAATTTTATTTCTTCTAATGATTCAAAAATTGACTTAGCTGAATCTTCAGTAGTGCAATTGTTAAATATCTCTGTTAGAATTTGAGTTAAATTAAGCGGGATACCCAAGGTATATGCTATTGATAATACGGTGAATCTTGTATCAACACTATCTGTTGTTGTTTTAATATAGTTTTGAATCAATGGTTCATCTTTACTTGTAAATGCATTAGCATGTAAAAGTAATTTAATATATTCTTTCTTTTTTGAACCATCTGGATATCTTTTCAAGATTTCATATAATGTAGATTTTTTATCTATGAAATCAAGCTTATTAACAATTATGTCAACATCTTCAAGAAGGTTTTTCTTGATAGAAATTGTTAATAAACTTTTGTTGAGTTTAGGATCAACAATTGAAGAGATTGTTAAATACTTATAAATTATTTCTTCTCTTTGTTTATTACCAATTGAATTAAACGTAATATATAATACTGCATATAAATCAGGATTGTTTAAGTAATCGTATAGTTTAGTTTCATCTTGATAAACTTCAGCATATTCTTCATTTAATTTTTTGGCATAGTATGTTACTTTTGCAACTTCTTGTTGTTGCAAATTTTTTGGTTTTTGTGCTGCACTAAATAAATAGTAACAAATATTAGAAATAATGGTTCCAACATGATTTGGATTAATTTTTTCACACTCTGATAAATTTTTACCAGCAGAAACAAAATCATATTTAGAAATATCAGATAGTGTTGCACGCACTACATCATTAGTACCTGCAACACCATCTATTTGTACTTTATCTACATGTAGGTCACGTTCATATTCTTTTCCGCAATATGGACAAACCCAAATTTTTCGTGCTTTATCATATTCAAGATTACCCATGCAGTCACTGCAACGTAAACCTGTAAATGTAGAAGACATATTTTCACCTACTTACTATTAATAATTTTCATATTTCTTTCTTTTAGTTGTAATGTTCCTTTTCTAACTAATGCTTCAATTAATTCATTTTTCCCTTCGTAAGCAGCTGCTTTAATGTCCATAACAGTTGTTTGGATTTGTACATCTAACACTTCTACTGCTGGAACAGTCATTGGATCAGAAAATCTAATATCATCAGCAAATTTTCTTAATAGTTCTTTAACAGCAGGATCAGTACATGCTTCCATAGCAATTCTTACATCTGCTTCTAAATTACGAATATTTGCAACATTGGTTTTAATTTTTTGATCAAGTCCAGCTATATGATTTTTAGCAAGAAGGGCAAGTAGTGCAATCACTAAGTATGCTGCTAAAATCAATAATTGTACAATTACTACTACGGCAGTTGGAATAGCGACATTGGTTGCTGAAAGAATAAAGAAAATAACTGCAACGACAACTTCTACTCCTAAGAAAATCATTGATACAAAGAAGACAGGAAGTCCCATGAAGACTGCGTCAAGTCCACTCTTTTTATCAAACAAGAAAATTGAACAAACTTGAAGTACAAACGAAATTACAAGGAATGCATAAGTTGTCCAGAAATTCGTTTTTGCAACTTCATTTGTAATTTTACCAGGTTTGAAAATTACAAATACTAAAACATTTAATACAGCAAAAATAACTGCATATATTGCTGCTATTAATACAACATTAATTTTTTTATTTTTATTCATCGCTTTTTATCCTCCTATTTAACCTTTGTTCCACATTGAGAACAGAACATTGCATTAGGTGCTAGTTTTGCTCCACAAGTTGGGCAAACTGCTTCAGCTGGGAATTTAGTTCCACATTGAGAACAGAACATTGCTGTTTGTGGTGCTTGAGCTCCACAGTTTGAACAGAACTTAGTTCCTGGTTGAGCAGGTTGTTGAGCTGATTGTTGAGGATTAAAGAAATTATTTACATCAATACCTTCATTACCATTAGATGAAGATGGAGCAACATTTGGTTTAGGGGCATTCATATTGTTAGCACCTTGTTGTCCTCCGAAGACATTAGAACTCATATCACCAAAAGCTCTTCCCATGCCTGCACCAACGCCTACGCCCATTCCTAGGCCCATTCCAGCACCCATCATATTTGATGAAGTACCTTCATTCTTTGCAGCATCATCAAGGATTGCATACATTTGTTCTTCTTGCCAAGTGAAGCCTTGAATCTTACGAGATGTAGCAGCAGATTTTGCTTGTGTGATTGCTTCATAATCTTCTTTTGGAACATCTATTGCTTCGATATTAAACAAATCAATTGTAATACCGAATTCTTCAACTATGTTATTTAATACTTTTTGAACAAGTAGTCCAACATCATAAATATGAGCATTCATATCAAAGAAACTAACATGTCCTTGAATCATTAATTTAGAAATGAAGTTTTTAACATGAGATGAAACGATACCTCTTAAATTTGCTAATAAATCATCATTACTAAATGTATCTTTATTTCCAACAAACTTTAATAAAAATCTTCTTGAATCGCTGATATGAACAGCCATAGTACCGCAGCAACCAACATGTAGGAAGATATCATAAATTGGGTCATTTAAAGTAATTCCGCCTTTAGTGCCCCACTTTAATTCAAGTTGATTAGTTTTATTAATAAAATATACTTTACATGGGAAAGGTGTTCCCCCTGTCATCTTATTATAAAATTCAGTTAATAGAGGGATATTTTGTGTATTTAATGTATGACGACCTGGTTTAAATAAATCAAGAGCATTTCCATTAATGAATAAAATTGCTTCATAAAATTCATCTACAATTAATTGTGATAAAACATTAAACTTTTCATCTCCGCTTATCACATAATCTTTTCCAGGATTTTTCCAAACAAGAGCATCTTTTGGCCCTTCAAATTTAATAATTTCAGCTATAGCCATTATTAATTACCTCCTTAATTTACTATTTTGAAAAAATCATTTTTGTTTTTTTACTGTCGTTTCCTAGATTAATCAGTAAAAGAAAATTTTAATATATATACTAAGTTTTATATGTCATATTATACTTTATGAATTGTCTAAAATATTCATGCCAATAATAGTATCTATATTAGTCTTATTATACCATATGAAGAATTTTTTTGTCAAGAAAGATATTATTTTTATGATAAAATAAAAGGGAATTAGTTCTGTAACACTAATTCCTTTTTTTAAATTTTTTTATTTTTCATTTTTCTTTCATACAATAGTAATAACTTTGGACGATTATATCGTTGAATCCAAGCAGATAAAATATTGAAACCTATATTAATTATTGCTATTGGTAACCCTATATATAAAAAATATTTAATCGGCAAAATAAGAATAATTAAAAACCCTGTTAGACAGGATATTATATGAATACTTTCAGCATATCCCATTTCGATTAAGAATTCATATATGTATTGTGGGTCATTAGGATTTTCGATTTTACCTTTTCCAAAATCACATGTAAGTGCACCAATCTCGGGTATTTTATCTTTCCACTTTCTAATTCTAATAAATTTAAAAAAGTTATTTTCAAACTTACTAACACGGTATTCTTTACGATATGGGTCAAATAGTTTTTTAGGTAAATGATGAATTATTGCTGCAGTGACTCCATCAACAACAATTACCATTATAACGCTTAATAAAACATATAATGTAATATAAATCCAAGATAAATCATATTTTTTGGGAATTAACCATATGTTAATGCCTATCAGCATTAAAGTAACTATTAAAATTACAAGTATGTAATATCTCATTATGTAAATTGCTTTTAAAAACTTTTTCATTATTCTTCATCACAAGTATATGTTAATTTTTTTCTATATACTTCTTCATATTTTTTTATACATAACTCATAATTCGTTTTAACCATTTGTTCAACATTTCCTTTTAAACTTAAGTTCTCATTTGGATATATTGGCTTCATAACATGAATAGTATACTTTTGAACAATCGAACCATCTACATCTGTTTTGTCTAAATCTGTCATTGTTACAAAACAAGGTATAATGGGAACATTGTTTTTACAAGCAAAGTGTGCTGCTCCATTTCTTTGTGGACGAGGTTTCTTGTAATTCCACCACATTGATTGTTCTGGATAAACTAAGACATAATTGTTCTTTTTCAATACTTCTGTCATAGCTTTATGAAAGTTCTTCATTGTATGAATATTACTACTCAAAGGAAGTGTATCACAATGTCTAAATAAGAAACCAAAAATTCCAGGCATTGTATAATTTCCTTCTCTAATTACAATATAGAGTTTTTTCTTCTTGTTTAACAAATTTACTACTTTACTTACACATGCACTTTCAAAATGAGCAAAATGGTTACTTGTTATAATGGCTCCTGTTTTTAATCCCTCTAAATTTTCCATTCCTATCACTTCAACTTCATTATGCTTTCTAGTTTTTTTCCTTATCATATTTCCTAGGATGCATGCGAAAAAATGTTTAAATCGGTTAATTATTTTTTTATCTAGATAATCAACATCTTCTGGATTTAATACTTTTGTTGGAGGATCATTTTCAACATCTTTAAAGAAAGACTCCCCTCCTTCTTTTTCGTACATAGCTATTTTAGTTAGTACATCTATTCTGTCTTGACTTAATTTAACTTCTTTTTCCATAAAGTTCATCTCGATTTAATTTTGAATTTAAATTATACTTTGAATCTATAATTTGATAAGCTTGTTTTACCATTCTTTCTACACCCTTCAAATCTGATTGACGATTATCATCTGAATAGTTATTTTTCATATCCTTTAGTAACTCGAAAAACTCTGTCATTTCAGCATATTTCCAAAAATATTCTTCATACATAATATTATATCGCCATGGTTTCATAAACATGTTATAGTGTATTAGATTTAGTTCTCCATCATATCCATCTTCTATTGGCATTCTATTCCATGATTTACTTAAATATTTAACTTTTCCATAGCACATAAAGTTTAAAAAATCTTGGTCTGGTGCAACACTTGGAAAATTATATTGTTTAGTTATTTCAACAAATATATTTTCTATGTTATGTTTTCTGTATTGTTCTAAGTTCATTAATAGTACACCAGAATTAAAGTATTTGTTTGCTTCAACTCCCACAGTTTCTTTGGTATATACTTTAAAATCATCATTATTGGCTACCACATCATCAACAACTACTCCTAATATATTGTTGTCTAATTCTATTTTGAAAAAATTGGCAATATCATTTAAAACAACAATATCACAATCAAGATATATTGCTTTATCATATTGTGGGAAAAGAGAAGCAATAAATAAACGGTAGAATATAGCTTTAGTATAGTAATCTCTTACATCATCTAACTCTTTAGATATTTCTTGTATCTTTGACGTTACATCAACAAAATTTATTGTTAAGTTTTCTTTTTCGTATTTTTTTATCAATTCTATATGATCTGTAGCAATTCCTGTATTTAATACATAAATTTTATATATATCATGATTATTAGAATTTTCAATAATTGATTTTATAGTTACCATTAGAAATGGAGCATAATTATCATCACATGCAAAAAAAATAGGTATTATTGTATTATTCATACGTCCTCCTGCTTAATATCTAATCTGATTAGGTATATAATATCATATAATATGTTTGTTTTGCAAGTAATATGTTAAAAAACTCATAATGTTAAATTATGAGTTTTTTTGCTATTTATTCACTTCTTAAAGCATTTACAGGATCCATATTTGCTGCAGCCTTAGCAGGGAATAATCCAGATATCAATGTTAATAGTATACTTATTGTTATCATTATTAGTGCACTAACAATTGGTAGTGATACAAGTGTATAAATATTCGTTAATGAACCTATAATTAGATTTGCAATTAATGAGATTATATATGTTATAACAATACCTATTGTTCCAGCAAGAAGTCCAATGATAAATGTTTCCGCATTAAATAAGTTAGCTACATCGCGTTTTCTTCCACCAAGAGATCTTATAACTCCAATTTCTTTTACTCTTTCCACCACAGATACATAGGTTATAATTCCAATCATTACCGTTGAAACAATTAAAGAGATTGCGGTAAAGGAAACAAGTGCTATAGTTACAATATTTATCATTGTGTTAATCATTGAAATTACTAGTGATAAGTTATCTGTATATGTTATTTTTGAACGTTGATCTTTTGTATAAGTTATTCCATTTACTGTTATATTATCTTCGCCATTCCATGCATCTAAATACTCTAGTACTTTTTCTTTTAGATTAAAGTCTACCGGATATACTGATACAGAATTTGGCATATCGTTTCCCCCTAGGTCACGAATAGTTAATGCTCCAGTTGCAGTTCCCATCATTGCTGACATCATATCTATTTTTCCTGTAACAATCGATTTTAAAGTTTTTGTTTCGCCTTCATATACATAATCAATTGTATATGGGATTATACAAGATTTTGATGGGTCTGTTGTATTAACTTGATATCCAGTCATATTGTTATCTACCAAATATTTAACTACCTTACTTGTCTTATTAGATTTAAGAACTTCTTCTAACAATTCAGAAGTGTAATAAAATCCACTAGTTAAAGTACCATAATTGATGCCTTCTTTAGGTCTTAGTATTCCAACAACATTTAATTCAATTCCTTCATGATTTAGTTTTGGATCACGTTCAGCATTATATATGAATGGAGTAGTATCAGAGCCAAATATTCTTTTAAATAATGCGTCATTTGGATACCAAACAAATGTTTTATTTAATAATTGGTCAAAATCAAATTCAGTTTTAACTTCAGTTGATTTATGATTATCTGGATCAAAAGCTTTTCTTGCCATATCTAAGAATTCTTCTTGAGAATAGTAACCAAGCTGTGCAAGTAATAAGTCTGATAATTGTTGATTTTTATCAACAACAATCATTATTTCATTCTTCTTTGTTGCTAGTTTTCCTGATAGAATATCATATTGAGAATTAATGTATTCTTCATTATTTATTGATTTTAACATTGAAGAAGAAAGTGTAGAAATATAAGCAGCTGCATCTTTAAATTCGGTTTCTCCAAGAATTGCTGCATACACTTGTTTAATAACACTTAATGATGTTGTTTTCTTCTCTCCACCAGCACTTGTATAAAAGTCTGTATAAATATTATTTAACATATTTACGCCATATCCATAAGATATTTCCTCAACATATTCCTTTGGCATTGCTGATATATAATCTATGTACTCTTGAGTTATATTATTATTTACCATTATTGAGTCCATAAGACTTGCTCTTTTAGCTAAAAATTCCAAAATTGAACTTACACTTACTATTCCTTGCTTAACGACTATTTCCGTTTTTTCAAAGTAAGCCATTGAGTTTGTTATCGCATTTAGGTCAAGTGCGGATTCAGTAATTGTTATGGGGTTACCAGAAAGCATATCTTCCTGCATATCATCAATGTATGTTCTAATTCCGTTTGATAACGCAAGGACTAGTGATATGCCAATAATGCCTATTGAACCTGCAAGTCCTACCATTAATGAACGTTTTAACTTGCTTAATAAGTTTCGTCCTGATAGTTTGAAAGCTGTCCAAAAAGACATTTTTGTCTTTGCTTTTTTATTAATTTCTTCATCAGATATAGTTGTATTTACTTCTTCTTCATCACTACAAGGATTAGAATCACTGTTAATTTCTCCGTCTAATAATCTTACAATACGAGTTGAATATTTTTCGGCTAACTCTGGATTATGAGTTACCATTATTACAAGTTTTTCTTTTGCAATTTCTTTAATCAACTCCATTATTTGGATAGATGTTGCAGTATCTAATGCACCCGTAGGTTCATCTGCTAATAGTATTTCAGGTTCATTTACAAGGGCTCTTGCAATCGCAACTCTTTGACACTGACCACCAGATAATTGATTGGGTTTTTTATTATATTGATCTTTTAATCCTACTTTATCAAGAGCATTCTTGGCTCTTTCAATTCTTTCTTTTTTCTCTATCCCACCAATTGTTAAAGCTAATTCAACATTCTCTAAAATTGTTTGATGAGGAATTAAATTATAACTTTGAAATATAAAACCAATGCGATGATTTCTATATATATCCCAATCATAATCTTTAAATTGTTTCGTTGAAATACCATTAATTAATAAATCTCCACTTGTATATTTATCAAGGCCGCCAATAATATTAAGCAATGTAGTTTTTCCACATCCTGATGGCCCTAAAATTGAGACAAATTCATTATTTCTAAAATTAAGTGAAATCCCCTTTAATGCTTCAACTTTTGTATCCCCCATTATATATGTTTTTTTAACATCTTTTAATTTTAACATTTATTTCCCTCCTTCATTATTAATACTTTCTAGCGTTTCATTTAATGTTTCTAACAATAGTCCAAATTGATTTGCATTTTCTGTTCCCATTAGTTTTTCTATTTCACCATTTCTTTTCTTAATAAGGGCCATCATTTCTTCTTTTATGGTTATTCCTTTTTTAACTGGAAGTATGTAAAAACTTTTTTTATTTTCATCGGCAGCTACTTTTGTTACATACTTCATAATAAATAATTTAACTAATGCTTGTGAAATTGCAGACTTTGATACATTCAATTCTTCAGCAAGATTAGATACTGTCATATTTCTTGTCCCCGATAAAAAGATAATTGCTAGTTGTATAAAATTTATACAGTATTTTTTCTCTAACTCACTATACATTTTTTTTACTAGTTGACAAGTCGTTAATAAGTCAATAAAGACATTTTCTTTAAAATCATTCATGACGTCACCTTCTTTTTTTGTTAAGTTCTTAACAACTATATTAATTATACCTACTTTAATTTATAATGTCAAGTTTAAAAAAATGAAAACGCATTACTAAAATGCGTTTTTATTTATGGTTCAATTAGAGCTCTACATATTTTGAAAATATCAGTATTATCTATTTTCTTATTCACCAATTCATTTAACCTATTTGAATTGTCTCTTATATAATAATTAACGTTTTTAGATGAATGTCCAGTTCTTGTATAAAGATTATCATTAATTTGAGATTTAATCTCTGCCTTCTTTAAACCTCCAGTTTCATGATCGGCAGTAACTATTAGTGTCACATTTTCATCGTTTTTAAAATGTTTATCAACATAATCAATAGTAGCACTAAAATCTTCTAAATATTTCATCATTTCACTTATGTCGTTGGCATGACTTTTTTTATCAATGTGAGCACCTTCAACCATTAGAACATATCCATTGGGATGGTTCTTTTCAAGATTATCTACTGCTAATTTTACTAGTTCACTTAAATTCGGATTTTCAAATCCTTTATTTTGATAACCTACAGAATCAAATGTGGCTATAATTTTTTTATTATTTGTGTTGATATACATATCATTATATACTTTATAATCATTATCAAGAAAGAGCCTTTCATGTTTGCTATATTCTTTTTTTCCAGCTCCAAGTAAGATATCAACATTTGAATTTGCTTGTCCCTTAATTATTTCTTCTGTATTATTACGTGATGAGGTATGAGAGGAAAACGATGCAGGAGTTGCCCCATAAAGATTGTCAGTGGTTACTATTCCTGTCCCAAGACCAAGTTCTTTTGCGATTTCCATTATGTTTTTGATATTTTTATCATTATGCCATGCAATTTCTTTATTATTTACCTTTGTTCCTGTAGCAAGAGCTGTTGCGGCTGCTGCACTGTCAGTTGGTACGAATAACGCACGTGAATTAGTTTTAACCTCGCCGGTTAAATCAAATGACGAAAAAGACATTTTTTTATCATAGTACATTTCTGTATTTAAGACATGATTTTGCCCCATTCCATCGCCTATAAAGAGAATTACTTTTGGATTTTTAACCTTAGGCAAAACATATGTATTTGATGATGTAGAAGTATTATAACTAAAGCGAAATATTAATATACTTAATAGTCCTACAAATATAACACTTAACAAAGTGAGAAATAATGTTCTTAGTTTCATTTAATTATTCCTTTCTATATATCTAATTATATTATTAACTGTATCAACTATACTATCAATTTCATACTCATTGTCTTTTTTTGCTTGACCCTTATAAAGAGGAAGATGAATAAATAGAGCTCTGCCTTTCATTAAATGTAGGGATACATAATATGCGCTATTGCAAATGTAGCTTCCTGCAGAAACACTTAAATTAATTGGTATTTTGGTATCCAATTTTTCTACCATTCTTTCAATATTTAAACTAGTTGTATTGATTGTATTGTCTTCTTCTAAAACTTTACCGTTTTTTCTTATTTCATGATCATTATCTTCAATCAATGATCTTGTGTAGTTTATTGCAAACTTTTCTACATTGACCGTTTTTATAGAAGATGCTTGGCCTAAACATATGACAAAATCATAGTTATTGCTATTAATAACATTTGATAAAACAGTTTTTACTCTAGTATATGATACCGGTAAAATTGTTTTATCATACTTTTTGCTTATTCTTTTTAATACTTCTTCACTTACATTTTTTTCATATCCATTAAATGGTTCAAAAGCTGTAATTAACATTTTCATAATATCACCATTATTATTATACATTATTTATTTATAAAAAAAAGAAAGATGATAACTTTGTTTTATCATCTTTTTTACTATGCTATATCGAAGCATCTTGTTTATTTTTATGATTTAAGTAAATACAAATGATGAGATGAGGAATTAATATAACCAATCCTATTACAAATAAAATTAAACTAGTTGGGAATTCCACTTGTGCAATTAACATTAATCCTCCTATAAATATTAAAACGATACTTGATGTCGCAAGAATAAAACTAGCTACAACCAATAGCCCATAAATCCATGTTTGAAACTTATAGGTTGGTATGCTGTCAATCGCAAATTCATAATACAATTTTAAAAAGAAAAGAATGATTGTTATTAAAATCAATATTGAAAATATCGAAAGTGTTTCACTAGAAATATGTGAACAATTACATTTAGATGATAAATATAAAATTCCCATTACCAAGCTTAATATGCATAATATTCTAATAATCCACTTTTTTATAGGATGTTCATTTAATTTTCCTAAGTATGTTCCACAATATAAAATAATTAATGTAACTGCAAATGCTAAAAGAAATAATATAGCAATTAAAATGGGACTTGTATTTTTTATTTGTTCAATTAAATATTTTATCTTCAATAATATCATTTATTTTCCTCTATTAATTGTTTAATATTTTTATTTACTGTCTCAATTACATCTAATGTATAGTATGAAAATTTTAATCCCTCTTTAATACTATCTCTAATAGTTTTTCCACTTAAAATATTATATATCGTTCCTGCTAGAAGTGAGTCTCCTGCTCCAGTTGTACTTACTATATGCTCTTTTTTAATAGGAGTATATTTATGATCAACTTTATTATTTATCATATAATCAATTGATTTTGAACCATTTGTAGCAATTATGTTTTGAGGGTGTTTTTTTATTAAATAATTTTCTAAATGCTTATATTCTGAATTATTAACCTTTAATAGATAGATCTTATCTAGATGAGAAATTAATTTTTCTGACTTAATCAAGCTTACTGCATCTACTATTATCTTTGATTTTACATTTGAAAATATATAATCAATTGCATCTTGTGAAATGTTTGTGTCCAGTAAAACATATTCATACTTGTTCAATTCATCAATATTGTTTGATAAAAACTCAACATTAATTAGTTTTAAGATATCGGTGTTCACTATTGCATATTCCATATTTGCATGGTTATTGTTAATAGCAAAATAAATTGAAGTATGGTAGTTTTTTGATTCAATTGGCATTACAAATTTTACGCCAATATTTTCTAAATCTTGTTTAAATGTTTGACCATAATAATCTTTTCCAACAGCTGTAAAAAAAGTAACATCTACTTCCATTCTTGCTAAATTTTCTACAATATTTCTTGCTACACCTCCAGCTTGAATATATATATAGCCAGGGTGTGATTCTCCTTTTATTAGATTATATGATGTTGTACCTACATAATCAATATTTAATGATCCTATTACTGCAATTTTCATAATACCCTTCCTTTATTTATATTTTGTATTCATTTCATTTTTTAATACTTTATTTTTTTATTTTTTTTGCAACAATCACATTTTCCAGAACAACAACTACAATTTTTACCATGGTGTTTTATTAAATATATTACTATTAAAGTAACAATTATCACTAGCGAGACAATAATTGTTATATCTAATAAATTAATTAAATAAATCATATTATCAACCCTATCAACATTCCAATGCCAGTAACTAAAAGTGAGCATACCCAAGCTATTGCACATTGAAAAGCAACTACTATTAATGACCATTTTTTCCCCAGTTCTCTTCTTATTGAAGCTATCGCTGCAATACATGGTGTATATAGTAGACAAAATACTAACAATGAAAATGCAGCTAACGGAGAAATAATGGTTGTAATTTCAGCTGTGCCAAGTAGTAAAGTTAAAGTTGATACTACACTTTCTTTTGCCATAAATCCCGCAATTAAACTTGTTGTAATACGCCAATCCGAAAAACCTTGTAAAGTAAATATTGGAGAAATAACTTTTGCACAAGTCGCAAGAATACTACTATCTGTTTGTTCTTTAGAAAGGTATGAAAAAGTAAAATCAAATGATTGTAAAAACCAAACAACTATTGTCGCAATAAAAATTACTGTAAATGCTCTTTTCAAAAAGTCTTTTGCTTTATCCCATAATAATTGAGTTACATTTTTTATTCCTGGTATACGATAGTTTGGCAATTCCATTACAAAGGGAACTGCTTCGCCTTTAAATATAGTATTTTTACTAATTAGTGCTACGACTACACCGACTATTATTCCTATAAAATAAAGAGCAACCATTATTAACCAACTATATTTACTTGGGAAAAAAGCACTAGTGAAAAAAGCATAGATAGGTATTTTGGCTGAACAGCTCATAAAAGGTGTAAGCATTATTGTCATTTTTCTATCTCTTTCAGACGGCATTGTTCTACTGGCCATTACACCTGGAACTGTACATCCAAATCCTATGAGCATCGGCACTATACTTCTTCCCGATAATCCTATCTTTCTTAATAATTTATCCATAACAAAGGCCACACGAGCCATATACCCTGAATCTTCTAGAAGGGAAAGAAAAAAGAATAAAACAACTATAATTGGTAAAAAACTTAATACACTTCCTACTCCCTTAAAAATTCCATCTATAATTAATGAATGTAGTACAGCATTTGCGTTTCCTTTTGTTAAGGCATTATCAACAACAGTCGTTAATGCATCTATACCCATTTCCAAAAGTTTTTGAAGACCAGCACCTATTACTCCAAATGTTAAAAAGAAGACAAGTGCCATAATTAATATAAATGCTGGAATAGCTGTATATTTACCTGTTAAAATTTTATCAATTTTTCTACTTCTTTTATGTTCTTTACTTTCTCTAGGTTTTATTACCGTTTTATCACAAAGGGACATAATAAATGAAAAACGCATATCAGCTATTGCTGCTGAACGATCAAGTCCTCTTTCTTCTTCCATTTGAAGAATTATATGTTCTAACATTTCTTTTTCATTTTCTGATAATTTTAAAGCATCTAATATTAATTTGTCACCTTCAATTAACTTTGTAGCAGCAAATCGTAAAGGAATATTTGCTTCTTTTGCATGATCTTCTATTAAATGCATTATTCCATGAATACATCTATGTACTGCTCCACCATTTTGATTTTCATCACAAAAATCTTGTTGTTGTGGTTTTTCTTGATATCTAGCAACATGTATGGCATGTTCAACTAGTTCAGTTACACCTTCATTTTTAGCTGCTGAAATCGGAACTACTGGAACTCCTAAAATTTCTTCCATTTTATTTATTAAGATAGTGCCACCATTTCCTCTTACTTCATCCATCATATTTAAGGCAATTACCATTGGAACATCAAGTTCCATTAGTTGTAATGTTAAATATAGATTTCTTTCAATGTTCGTAGCATCAACAATATTAATTATTCCCTTAGGTTTTTCATCAAGTATAAATTGTCTTGATACTATTTCTTCTGAAGTATATGGAGATAAACTATATATTCCAGGTAAATCCGTAACTTGTGTTTCAGAATTTTCTTTTATCATACCACTTTTTCTATCTACTGTAACTCCTGGAAAATTACCAACATGTTGATTAGACCCCGTAAGTTGATTAAACAATGTAGTTTTGCCACTATTTTGATTGCCAGCTAAAGCAAATGATAGTATTGTACCTTTTGGAAGCGGATTTTCCGATTCTTTATCATGATATATTCCACCTTCTCCTAGCCCTGGATGAACAACTATTTTTGCTTTTTCCAAGGGTTTTTCAACTTCTTTCGTTGAGGTTTCAGTACATTCAGTAATTTCAATCTTTTCTGCATCAGCAAGTCTAAGAGTTAATGTATAACTATGTATTAGTAACTCCATAGGATCTCCCATAGGAGCATATTTTATCAAAGTTACTTTAGCTCCGGGAATTACACCCATGTCTAAGAAATGTTGTCTTAGTGCTCCGCTACCACCTACTTTAGTTATTATTCCTGTTTTTCCTATTTTTAATTCTTTTAAATTCATGGGGAAACTCCTTTTTATTATATAAAAAGCTTGACAGCATTATGTAATCCTATCAAGCGTATATTTAACAAAATTTGGTGGACCTGAGGGTAGTCGAAACCCTGTCCGAGAAACGTTCCATTTTGTTTTCTACATACTTAGTTTATCTATTTAGTTTTTATGCACAACTAGAGGATAAACAAAACTAGTTATACACTAACTCATGAATCTTGGTTCATACACCGAGTGAGTATAATCACCACAGCCTACTCTCTTTCCCTTATAACACACGTAGGCAAGCATTATAAGAGATAAATCAAAATTAATTGATTACTTGCTTATGCTAGCAAGCGAAAGCATAATTTGTGTTTGCGTTTAATTTAATAAACCTCAGGTTTTAACGTGCCTACCCACGGTATGCTTACATCACTTCACATAGCCCGTCGAAACCAATACAGGCCCAAGTGTCTTTATTATACCACTAATTAATTGTTTTTGCAAGTTATTTCTATTTTGAATATTTTTTAATTTCTTCTTCAATTATATCATTTCCATGTGAATCATATGTTACTATGCCAAAAAAATTTTCAACTTCTAATCTATAGATGGCTTCTGATTTTAAATCCTCGTAGCACACTAACTCACATTTTTTTATGGTTTTTGAAATTAACGCGGCTGCTCCTCCTATAGTTGATATATATATAGCATTATATTCTTCTAGTAATTTTTTGTATTCATTACTTCTTGGTCCTTTACCAATCATTACTTTTAATCCTTTTTTTAATAATGGTAAAGTATATTTATCCATTCTATAACTAGAAGTCGGACCAGCAACCCCTATTACTCGATTTGGCTTTTTAGGAGTAGGACCAACATAATATATTGTACTATGATCAATATCAAAAGGTAATGATTCTTCTTTTTCAATTAATTCTACAAGTCTTTTATGTGCTGCATCTCTTCCTGTATATATTGTTCCTGTTAATTCTACAATGTCTCCAGCTTTTAATTTCTTTATTTCATCATCTGTTAGTGGTAATTTTAATCTTATTATTTTCATTATATTCACCATTTATCATAAATACGATTTGACATGTCTTGCAGCATGACACTGAATGTTTACAGCGATAGGGAGTGAAGCTATGTGACATGGAAATGTATTTATTTTTACTCCAAGGCATGTTGTTTTTCCACCAAATCCCATAGGACCAATACCCAATTTATTTATTTCTTCTAGTAATTCTGATTCTAATCTCGCAATAGTAGGATCGTTACTATGATCATCTATTTCTCTTAATAACGCCTCTTTAGCCATTATTGCGCATTTCTCAAAATTTCCACCTATTCCTATTCCAACTATAATTGGTGGGCATGGCTTTCCACCGAAGTTTTTTATTGCATCTAGTACAAGCTTTTTTATGTTTTCAACTCCATCAGATGGAATCATCATTTTCAGAAAGCTCATATTCTCACTACCTGCTCCTTTAGGTGCTACTTCTATTTTTACTTGATCACCAGGAATAAGTTTTATATGAACAATTGCTGGGGTATTGTCATTAGAATTTTTTCTAATTAAAGGATTGCTAACTACAGATTTTCTAAAATATCCATCTTTATATGCTTGCCTTACTCCTTCGTTAACTGCTTCATATATATCTCCTGTAAAATGGACATCTAAGCCAATTTCTAAAAAGCATGTTACAATACCTGTGTCTTGACATATAGGATCTTTGGTTTCTATTGCTAATTCATCATTTTCTATGATTTTTTCTAAAATATATTTACCATATTCACTGGTTTCATTTTTTTGAGCTTTTTTTAAAAATGATAAATTACATTTTGGTAAAGTTGTACATGCTTCTAGTAACATTTCTTTTATCTTGTTTGTTAATTCAGAAGTTTCGATAACACGCATTTAATTACCTCCATTATATATTAATTTTTTCAACAGGGTTATGTTCAGTTTTAAACCATTGCATTGTTTTAATTGCTTGTCCTTTATCTCCAGTTGTATATATTTTAATAACACCATTTTTATTTTTAATTGTTAACATATTATTTTCTGTTAGATATCTTGATAGTTCAATCCCCATTGGTAATCCAGAAGATATATAATTAATATTTCCAAGAACCTTTTTAATGGGGTTTTCCAACAAACTAAAATGAGTACAACCATATATCAATGTATCTATATCTTCATTTTTTAATTCTATTAATTTTTCATTAATGATTTGTTGAGTTGATGGGCTATCTATTCTGTTTTCTTCCACTATTTCAACAAAATTTGAACATGGTATATTAAAAGATGTTATCTTATTTTTTTCTAAAATTTCTTTGTACTTTCCTTTTTTTATAGTGGTATTAGTAGCTATTACTCCAACTCTTTTATTTTTTGTTGTTTTAATAGCACAATCTGCTGTTACCTCTATTACGCTAAAAATCGGGATAGTAATCTCTTTCTTTATATCATTTATGAAGTTAGAAGCCGTATTACAAGCTATAACAATTGCTTTGACGTTTTGTTCGCATAAAAATTTTACTACATTTATAACACACTTTTTAATTTCTTCATCACTCTTTGTTCCATATGGACAATTACCTTGATCTGCAACATATATATAGTCTTCATTTGGCATCATTTTTTTTAATTCCTCAAGTACTGTCAATCCACCAACTCCAGAATCAAATACACCAATTGGTAAATCATTTATCATTTATATGCACCTCTTTTTATATTATTATACATTATGTTTTATATATTTTCAATTTCTTAAATAATAAAAAAGATAATGCTAGGTTTTACATTATCTCTTTTGTAATTAATTATTTGATTCTATTTTAAACATATTGTAGGTCTAACACCTATTTCCTTATAATAACAATTGATATAGTTATAAGTAATTCCGTTATAGTTAACACCTGAAACATTGTAACTATAATAATTATTTGGTGATCTTAACCAATATGCTATATATCCATTATATTCAGAATCAATTTTTAAACTATTATGTGGAACTGCTCCACATGCAATTGCATAGTCTGTTGGTTTTACTGGTTCTTGTTTGTATCCTCTCATTTCAGAAACAGAAAGAGCAAATACATAATCTTCAGTAGTTTCACAAGCATATTTGTTAGGCGATTCCATTGTTGTTTCAGGAGAATTATCATTAACTGTTAATGCTATTTTTTTCATTTCTTCACTTGTAAAAGCTGTTGCAAAAAAGTTTGTATTTAACCATTTTCTTAAATCTGAATAATAATAGTTATTAGCATGAGTATTTTCCGGTACTCCTTCTTTTGTAACGTAAGAATATATATCAACTTTAAAATATTCATCACTCATAAAAACTTGAGCATCTAAAACTTTTTCTGCTAAATAAAATGTTTTATTATTTGTTTCGTACTTTACCCATTTAATTGGTTCAACTTTATAATATTTATCTTTATATAAATGATATTCTTCTCCATTATAAACATAATATCCATATTCATTTTTGTCAGTTATTTTTTTTAAAGATAAAATTATTTCTTCATCAACAATCAATGTTTGTGGGTATTTTCCCAAATAAAAATCATCAGGAGTTACCACTTCAATTTTTTGTTGACAACCTATAAGCAATGTAACTATCAATGTTATAATTAATATATTAAATATCTTTTTCATAATCATTCCCTATTAAATGGATCAAAGTTTGTCTTAGGATCAAAAGTCATTATAAATTCAACTAATAAATCAATAATTTCTTCTACATCTTTCATTGAACATACTTCAACTGATGAGTGCATATATCTAAGTGGAATACTTATTAAATATGTAGGAATACCTAAACATTTATCATACATATCATCTGCATCAGTGTAACTTCTTGATGTTGCAATATCAAGTTGAATATTAATTCCTAATTTCTTGGCACAGCTCATTAACTTCTCATGGATTATCGGATTCATTAATGAACCTCTTGTTAGGATTGGCCCTTTTCCTAGTGAAGTATCTCCAGTAAGATTTTCTCTATAATTAATATCCGTTGCATATGATACATCAATAGCAATTGCACAAGTTGGATTTACTAATGTTGCGGCCATTTTGGCGCCTCTTCCTGTAGTTTCTTCCCCAACTGTAGTTGAAGCATATACACCAATTTGTGTATTTTTTTCTTTGACTTTTCTAAGAGTTTCTAAAACTATATATGCACCTAGTTTATCATCTAATGCTCTTCCCGCAAGAAAATCATTTTGAAGAAGAGAATAATTTGTAATATGAACAATAGGATCACCAATACTAATTAATTTTTCTGTTTCTTCTTTTGATGATGTACCAAGATCAAGCACTAAATCGGTAACTTTTAAATCTTCCATCTTAGGAGTATATCCAAATACACCTATTATTTCTTCATTGCGTTGATTGATTACTCTAACATGTTGACCAGCATACATATATGGTCTTACTCCACCAGCATTCGTTACCTTACATGTACCATTATTTTCTATTTTTTCTACATATAGTCCTATCTCATCAATGTGACCACATAGTAAGATTTTAGTTGGTGATTCAGAATTTATAACATTTATCACATTGTAATTATGGTGTGTAATTACTTTATCACTAATTTGTTTCATTTCATTAATAATTAATTTTTGTAATCTTAATTCGGAGCCAGATGGTGATGGTGTTTCTAACATTTTATATAATAGTTCTCTCATTGTTACCTCCAATTTGATTAAATTCTAATCATGTATATTGTATCATATTTTTTTATTTTATAAAAGGAAAAAGAAAACATAATTATCATACTAATAATTTTATTTTTCTTTAACTATATAGTTAATTAATTTTTCTGATATTGTTACTATTAGGACTATTAATATTCCCCACGCTAGTAAATTTCCTATTTCAAACGATGATTTGATTTGTGATAGTTCTTGACCAATACTATTTTTAGTATAACATATATATTCTCCCATTATCATTACTTTAAGTCCTAATCCAAATGTTTGGAAAAAAGACATTAAAAGGTGTTTTTTGATTAGCGGCATATAAACAATAAACCATGCTTTTAGTTGATGAACGTTATTCATTTTAATATCATCTTGAATAGATGGATCAATACTATCTATAGAAGTAAGGATGGATTGTGTTGTGATAGGCATAGTTACTAACATTGTAATTATAAATGGAGAAACACTACTATTAAATAGGAGAAACAAGAAAATAGATATTATGATAACTGGTGTTGACTTCATCAAATTCATTACCGGTTTTATAAAATAATATGATTCTTTTCTCCATGAATATATATATCCAATAATTAAAGATATTATGAATGTTATACAAGCACTTAGTACTATTCTAACAAATGTACTTAACATAATGATTATATTATTTTGATTAAACAATGAAATAAATGATTTAAGTACTGTTATAATTGATGGATATAAGAAAGTCTCGTTTTTTATAGCAGAGAAAACACTCCAACTTATTAAAAGAATAAATATAGTTATTAGAGGGTACAAATATTTTTTAAGCGAAAAAGTCTTCATTTGGTATTTTTTCTCCTATTAACTGACCAAGATTTAGTGAAATTATTTGTGTTAAATAAAAAGTAATTTCGGATGAATCATATTCATTATATATATAATGACATCTTGGTATCGCATGTGTTAATATATCTACTCCTATTTTATTAAGTGATTCATCAATTTGTATGCTTACCTCAGCTAATAATTTAGGATTTTCACTTGCTAAATTTAATGATTCATCAATTTGTTTTAATGCCCTTTTAACATTGGTTTCTTTAATTTTATTCTTTTTAACAAAGATGCCTGCTTGAGGAATATTAAATTTTGTATTTGAAATTTTTTTCCATTCTTCAGTTAGATCAAATGTATGGTATTTATTATTCTGATTAATTTTTGAAATTGCTGGTTCTGCAGATACAATAATATTTGCTTTATTTCCAATCAGCATTGCATTTGCTTCACTCACATCATTTACATAATTAATTTTCACATTTAATCCATAATAGTTTATTAAACTTCTTACTACCACATCAGGAGTGGAATTTTTTCCAAAAACTGTAATTTCTGTATTATTTAATTCTTGAAATGTTTCAATTTTTTCTATTGAAGCTAAGTAAAAACATCCGCCTATAATTGTCTTATAATATACATAATCAAATTTATTAAGTGAATTATAAAATTTAACCCCTAAATTTACAGGTGCAACAATTATATCATATTCTTTATTTGAAAATGCAGCAGCTAATGCATCAGGTCCTGCTACTATTGTTGTATCAAATATTTTGTCATCTTTTATCGCATAACTAATACCTAGAGTTGGAGCTCCACTTGGAGTAATGACTTTTACTTTATCCATGCTAGAATCATTAACGCATGAACTTAAACAAAACATAAACATAATTAAAACTATAAGTGTGTATACTTTTTTCATATTAACCTCTTTTAAAATTGTATTTCATTTGTATTATATTATAACATATGATAGTATAAAATTATGTAACATTTGTTACAATTGGAGGAAATATGAACGAACTAATTAATAAGTTGTTACAATATAAACATTTAATAAAGTATGTTGATTATAATTCAAATGCCATTGTTTTTAATGAGGGAGATATATGTAGAGAAATAGGGATTGTTATAAAAGGTGAAATCTCAATTTCAACAATTACCTATGCTGAAAAAGAGGAAACAATAAATATAATTAAAGAAGGAGAATTATTTGGCGATTTTTTGGTTTTTTCACCAAATCCAGTTTATCTAGGAATTGGAATTACAAATAAAAAAACAACAATAGCATTTATAAAGAGAGAAAGTATTTTAAATATTTTTATAGAGGATAAGGATATCTTATGTGCATATCTGAGTTATACTTCTTTAAAAGCGATTCAACTAAAGCTACAAACAAAATTATTATCTCATAAAAATATTGAAGATAGAATAATTTATTATTTTACTATTACTAAAGAAAATCCAGTATATATATCTTCTATAACTGACTTTTCCAAAAAGTTAGCCCTTCCAAGACCATCTGTCTCTAGAAGTTTAAAAGTGATGGAACAAAAAAATATTATTAAAAGAGAGAAACATTTTTTCTATTTACTTAATAAAAGCTAGAAAACTAGCTTTTTTATTTAGATATTTTTATATAACTATGGCTTTTTTATTTTTTTTATAGTATAATATAGTAAACAATTTATAAAGAAAGGAACAAAAATATGAATAAGAAAAAATTATTTAAATGGCTAAAGAAATTTAGTATATTTTCTTTGGTTTTAATCTTTGCCTGCACAATATTAGCAGGATGTAAAAAACCTTCTAATCCATCTAATGAAGATGAACCACCAATTGAAACACCAAAGGTTTCATTGATATGCAACGTTGATGAAATTGAAATCAACGTAGACGAGAAGCAAAAAATTGGTGCTCGTTTAGAAAACAATGAAGATGGCGTTATTATATGGCAATCAGGTGATGAAAGTATTGTTAGCGTAAGTGCTGATGGACTTGTTGAACCAAAAGGAGTTGGCATTACTACAATAACTTTAACATATTCGCTTGATAAAACAATCTCTAAAACAATAGTTGTATATTCATATAACACTAAAATTGGTGAATACCCTATTACTTTTGATTTTGTTGGTGGAACCTATAGTGGAAATATTCCAACCAGTTACAATATATTTAAAGGATTAAGTACACTTCCTAGTCCAACTAAAGAAGGATATAAATTTATTGGTTGGGATTTAAATGGCCAAATAGTTGATAAGATTTCAACATCTCACTCTGGAATATTAAGATTAACTGCAAAATATTCCAAGTATCCAACAAATCTTTACATTGAAGATCTTAAAGAAGATATGTGGGTTGGAAAAACTTACCAACTTACCATTCATGAAGATGTTAAAATCGGAGAATACACTTATGAATCTTCTGATGATTCAATATTAACTGTTGATAATAATGGATTAATTACTGGTGTATCAAGTGGTAGAGCTACTGTAACAGTCACTTCCGTTAATAACCCTGAAACAACTGATTCAATTAATATATTTGTTTATGGAAAACCTGAATCGTTCACTTTAAAGAATAATGTAACATCTGTATTTTTAGGACGTAAACTTCAACTTCGTGTTAATGCGAATCCTGCTAAGAGTTATGCTAATGTAATTTGGACAACAAATGATACAGACGTTTTAACTATTAGTGATAATGGAACCGTTACTACTGTAGGAGTGGGAACCGCAACTGTTCGTGCTACTTCTACTGCATTTAGTGATGTTTATGCAGAATTTACACTTGAAGTATTACAACCTGCAACAAAAGTTGAAATTGCTACCCCTGAAAAAACTTCTCTATACATTGATGAGACTATTCAACTAACCGCTAAAGTATATCCATTAGAAGTTTCTCAATCAATTATTTGGCGTATTAGCGATCCTAGTATTGCTACAATTGATGAAACTGGCTTTGTGAAAGTTTTAAATCGTGGTGAAGTTACTATTACTGCCATGTCAGAACTTACATCTGATGTATTTGATCAAATTAAAATTAAGTGTTTACATCCTCTTCTTCAAGAAGAAAATGCTGATGTAAAATATATAATTAGTGCTCCTGGTACTGATGCTTCAACTATGATTTCTATTAACTATCACGCTATGAATACAAAAACATTTATTGAGTACACAGTTGCTAGTGATAATGATTTTAGTAATGCTACTTCTGTTATTCCAAATGGTGTTTATTTTGAAGAAACTGATCCAGTCCTTGCTAATCCATTCCCTGCTAGAAATATATTTAGTAGTGAAATTACAGGATTAGCACCTAACACTCCATATATATTTAGAATTAATTGTGGAGATAATACTTATAGTGATACATATCACTTTACAACCGCTAAAGGAACAAATGAAGATTTCAGTTTCGTTTGGCTTACTGACAATCATTACAATACAATTTATGCTGGCGCTGAAACTAGTGAATATACTATCCATAAAGCTATGGAAATGAGAGATCAAATCGGCTTCGTTCTTGACACTGGCGATATGATTGATACTGGGGGAAATTCTGCTATTTGGGATTTAATGTTCACTCAAAGAAAAACTTTACTTGAACTTCCAATGATTTCAACAACTGGTAATCACGAGTTATATGTTAATGGTACTGGACAATGGGATAATCGCTTCCATGCTGCATATAATGCACTACCTAAAAATGGTGTTGAAGGTAAAATTGGAACAAGTTGTTATTTTTATTATAATGATGTATTATTTATTTTAATTGAAGACGTTGCTGCATCAAGTTATACTGAACAATTTGAATGGATGGAAAACTTACTACGTGAGGCTAGAGAAGAAAAGAAAGCAAGACTAGTTATTGCTAGTATGCATGCACCTATTCAATCAGAAGATCCATCTAACTCAAAAAATGACCGTGATATGAAGATTATGGGATTATTTGATAAGTATGGTGTTGATTTAGTATTAACAGGACATTACCATTGGCATAATGTAGTTAGAAACTATTACAATGGGGTTAGAAGTAATAATCCACTTTTAGGTGTTAACTATATGATGGGTAGCCCTGCTGGTGCAAAAGGTGCTAACGGACAAGACTTAAAAGAATTTGCAAAAGGATACATAGTTGATGTTAAAGGAAACTCAATTATTGTTACTCAAATTGATGCTAACGGCAAAATTATTGATACTAATACATTTAATAGTATAAAATATGAAGAAATGACTGATGAAGCTAAAAATGCATCTAAAGAAGATATTATTAATTCATTAAATTATTCATTAGATGCTGATAACAATATAGTTAACTTTAACTGGACAGCTAATGCTTATGGCAATGTTGAAAAAATAATGTTTAACGAAATATATAGAAACGAAATTAGCCGTGAATTCTATGTTATAAGTCCTGCTTATACATATACCACTTTAAGTTCAGTATTCCCACAAATGGACTACAAATTCTTAGTAACATTCTATTTTAAAGATGGAACAACCTCAACTAAAGAAATTGAGATTAAACGTAGTGTTGATATAAATATTAGAATTGACTCTCTTAATGTTTTAGATCATTCTGTAATTTTGAAATTCGATGAAGCAAATAATAACATTTCTAATAAGATTAAATATTATGTAATTTACTTAAATGGACAAAAGGTAGAAATGGTTGCATATTTAAATAACTATGTTGCAATTACTTCCTATATTTTAAATAATCTTGATTTAACAGTAGAAAATGTAATTTCAATTCATGCTGTAGATAAAAATGAAAAAACAATTTTTGAAAGGTCTATAACAATACCGGCACAATTATCATAAAAATTAAAATTAAATGACACATCAATTGATGTGTCATTTTTAAATAAGAAAAGTACCAATTGCTTGGTACTTTATACTGCTTATTTTTATTCTTATTTGTTATAGAATTCAACAATAAGATTTTCACGAATTTCAGGTAGAACTTCTGATCTTTCTGGGTAACGTACAAATGTACCAACACCAGTGTTTTCATCATAACTTAAGAATGCAAGTCTTGCAACTGTATTTTCTAAAGCTTCTTTAACAATAACTAAATTGCGAGATGCTTCTTTTAATGCAATTGTTTGACCAGGTTTACATAAGTATGAAGGAATATCAACTTTTTTACCATCAACTGTAATATGTCCATGAGCTACTAATTGACGAGCTTGACGACGTGTTGTAGCAAAACCTAAACGATAAACTAGATTATCTAATCTAGATTCTAGTAAGAAGATGAAATTTTCACCTGCTTTACCTTCAAGTTTACTTGCTTTTAAGAATAAATTCTTAAATTGTTTTTCTGTCATTCCATAAGTGAAACGAACTTTTTGTTTTTCTTGTAATTGAAGACCATATTCAGAAAGTTTAGTACGACGTTGTCCATGTTGTCCAGGAGCATAAGGACGTTTAACTAATTCTTTTCCTGTTTCTAATACTGAATATTTTAATCTTCTTGCTTGCTTCCAAGCTGGGCCTGTATAACGTGCCATTCTTTTTTCCTCCTAATAGATTAAATTTTTGGGGATAAAAATTCATCATCATTTCTAAAGTAGATTATCCAATTGTTTTCACCTAAGCAGCAAGATTACTTACATCCATATACGTGATAATCTAGAGTTTATAAACTAATGAACGCTGCCTTTATCGCACCATTAGTTATTATACCATTTTTTTTAAAATTAGTCAAATGATATATATTATTTCTACATTTCTTCTACATGATATATATAATCTATTGTTTTAAGAGCATTGATTATTTCTGTATGAGTTTTATATTTTTTTAACTCAGGACTCATTATAGATAAAGAAATTGTATAAACACTTAAACCAGAATTAATATAAGCTGGATTATTTTCTATATCATCTATTCTTAATCCTAATTCTCTAATTGTAGCTATAAAGTTTTTTAGATTACCACTATTCAATAATTCTAAATGAATTTCAAAATGGTTAGATCTATTTTTAAAGTAAATTTCCAATTTAGGGAAAATTGATAAAACAAGAATATAAGCAATAAAACAAATTAAAGCAAATGTATATAATCCGGTTCCAATCAATAATCCTAATATTGCACAAGCCCATAAGGCAACTGAAGTAGTTAAACCTTTAATTTGGTTTTTTGAACTATATAATATAGTATTTGAACTAATTATAGCGATTGATATAACTGTTGCTGCAGAAACTATTAATATTGATAATTTACTTTCTTTAAAAAGTAACAAATCTATTAGCATAGCTACTGTTGCTGCAAGTGTAACAATCATAAAGGTTCTTAGCCCTGCCGCATGTCTTTTGCTTGAACGTTCATATCCTATTATAGCTGATAAAAACAAAGCTAGTAAAATTCTAATTAGTGAACTCCATATATTTAGTTCTCCAGCCCAACTTCCCAATAATTTTACAATTAAGTCATCACTATTATTCATATTTATCTCCTCCTCATTTGATTTCTTATAAATCCTTTTCTATAAGTCATATATTCCTCAGCAGCCTCATCAAATGCTTGCTCCTCTACTGACTCTGTATTTTGTGGTAAATTTTCTTGTATATTTTTAATTCTTTCTATCAACATCTCAACTTCAGTTTTTGGTTGTCCATTTTCATCAACCGTTTCTACTGTTGTTATATCATCTAAATTATTAGAATATGATTTTGACAAGTATAATGATAATTTAGCACATGCTGGTCCAATTAATTCATACAAGACACTTGATGCAAGAATTATTGTATTTAATGCATTTCCTACTTCTGCTCCTAAATAATTACTTAAGGTTCTAGCTCCTATTGCTGCTAGTCCAATTGCAACACCAGCTTGTGGTATTAACGCTAACCCTAAATAATTTCTGACTTCTTTCTTCTTTTTTACTATTGCACATCCCGCAAAAGAACCAATGTACTTACCTATAATTCGAACTATAAAGTAAATTACCCCTATTAATACTAGTGGGACTCCACCAATTAAACTTGAATCACTAAATAATGTTCCAATTCTAAAGTTTAATCCAGATCTTACAAAGAACAATAATAATATCGGTGGTGTAAAGTAATTCAATTGATTGAAAAGTTTTTCATCATTTGTAATATTCATATATATAGTTCCCATTGACATGCATCCAAGCAATGGAGAAACCTCAAACAATGAACAAATTCCACAGAATAACAAGATCATAGAAATTGAGATAATTAATCTATTATCTGTAGATCTCTTTTTTGGCATTAAAAATTTTAACAATAATCCAAAGAAAGCTCCAAGTAATAAAATTAAAATATTTGTTATTAATGGAACAATTATACTAATCACATCTACTGATGAACCACTTTGAGATACTGTAGCTACAGATATCGCTATACTAAATGCTACTAAACCAACTATATCATCTAATGCTACGACTTGTAGAAGTGTTTCAACAAAATCGCCTTTTGATCCTGTTTGTCTTATTGTCATCATTGTTGATGCTGGAGCAGTAGCTGCCGCAAGTGCCGCAAGAACAATTGCGAATGCTAGATTTAAGCCCATTATAAAATACAATACAACAAATACTAAAATGGAAGCAAGTAATGACTCAAAAACTGTTATTACAACGACTTTTCCTCCATTTTTCTTTAAAGTTGAAAATTTAAAAAACTCACCAGTGCTAAAAGCAATAAATGCTAGGGCTATATCTGGTAAAAATTCCATACCATCTATGATATCTTGTGGTATTAACTTTAATACATTTGGTCCTAACAATATACCAACCACAATATATGCTGTTACATTGGGAAGCTTAAGTAATTTTGTTACACGGGTTGCAAGAAATCCAAAAAATAGCATTAAAGCTAATGAGATAATAATCTTTGCAACTGGGGAATCAATATGTAAAGTTTCATATATATTCATTTTATTCACCTCCTACTTACTCTTTTCTTGATTTAAAGTTATTATTGTGATACAATTATTATACTTATTTTTTCCATAAAGTCAATTTATAGTTTTTTATGGTATCATAAATTTTTCTTATGGAGGCAACAATGTTAGATATTAAATTAATTACATTACTAACTGTAATTGAAGAAAAAAATTTTACAAAGGCTGCAAAAAAATTATCTTTTACTCAACCAGCAATAACTCAACAAATACATGCTCTTGAAAAAGAGTATGGCTTAAAAATTTTTGATCGTGATAAGAAAGGTATTACACTAACTAAAAAAGGAGAATTATTAGTTGCATACGCACGTAGAGCTAAAGCTATGGAAGAACATTTAATAGAAGATATTCAAAACTATGATAGTTTGATTACTAAATTGCGAATTGGAATAACTCATACTGCAGAAAGTAATAATATCATTGAAATAATTAGTAAATACAGTTATTTAAATCGTGATAAAAACATTGCTATTAAAATTATAACTGATTCAACATATGAATTATGCAAAATGGTTGAAAACTATGAACTTGATTTAGCTTGGGTTTCTGGTCTTCCAACAAATACAAAGCTTCTTGCTTTGCCACTTGAGGATGACTATTTAGTTTGTGTATTAAATGTTAATCATCCTCTTGCAAAAAATAATAATATTTCCTTAAAAGAATTAAAAAAAGAAAGACTAATCCTTACACCAAAGTCTTCTACTACCCGTGAATTATTTGATACTTTTTTAGGATCAATCAATGATTCAATTGAAAATTACAATGTGGTTTTAGAAGTAGATAACATCGCAACAATAAAAGATTTGATTAGAAAAGATTTTGGCATATCAATTCTTTCAAAAAGTGCTTGTATGGATGAATTGAGTAAAAAGAAAATAGCTATTCTTCCTATTAAAGGAGCAAACATTAAAAAACAAGGATTTCTTGTATATAATAAATACTTCCAACATATTGAAATAGCTCAAGAACTAATCGAATTATATAATAAAAATAATAATAATTAGGCGCATTAATCATGCGCCTAATTTTTGTATTCTATTGATACTGCTTTTGATTCACCAAGATATTGTGTTTTTTTAGTTTGGACATAAAATGTATAATTATTATTAGGTTCAACATCAAAAATATATTCTAACATTAATGTATGATATTTACCTTCTAGATGACCTTGAGAATCTACTTTCCAAACAAAGTATCCCTCTGTTGCAAAGTCGACTTCATCCCATTTAACTTTTACTTGCGTATTGGATATTTTTTCTACTGAAAGATTTTGTGGTGATTTGCCGGGAGTTTCTTGTCTCATCCAAATGCTAATTATTCCCCACAAAATAATAAATAAAGCAATTAATGTAAGTCCTAAAATAGTCTTCCAACGATTTGGGTCTTTCAATTCTTTGGATAAAAGTTCTATATGATTTTTAATAAATAAATTATCATTAGTAATTGCATTTTCATATGAAACATTTCTTGAATCATAATCATCTAATTCAAGTAGAGTATCATTAATTTTCATTTCAGTATCTATATTTTTTACTGCATATCCTCTTGCTTTTTTTATGTATATATTTGCAAGGTGTTGATATTTTCCTGTAAGATGCAATAAAATTTTATCATTTTCTTCTTTTAGATTTTTATAACGTAAATCCCTCAATGTATCTCACCTCTTAATATATGTCTATTCTATCAAAAAAAACAACTCATTGCAAGAAAATAATACTTTAATAATAATTAAATCAAATATAAAAAAATCTATATGATGTAAATATACATCATATAGACTTTATATTCTATTTATTTTCTTACAGCGACGTTTGTAAAGTAAATAAAGTCATCAGGGTTCAAGCTTGCTCCACCAATTAGAGCACCATCTATGTTAGGCATAGCCATTAAGCCTTCTATATTATTAACTTTAACACTGCCTCCATATTGAATTCTTATAGCTTCTGCAGCATTTTCACCATAAAGTTCTTTAACGACACTTCTAATATAACCACAAGTCTCATCAGCAACTTCATTAGTTGCAGTACGTCCTGTTCCAATTGCCCAGATAGGTTCGTATGCTATAACTAATTTTTCTACTTGCTCTTCCGTTAATCCTGCAAGATCTTTTTCTAATTGTTCATGTAATAGTGTTTCAGTTTTTCCAGTTTCACGTTCTTCTAAGTGTTCACCAACACATAGAATTGGAGTTAATCCATGTTCAAAAGCAGCATGAAGTTTTTTATTAATTGATTCATCTGTTTCATTGAACATTGCTCTTCTTTCACTATGGCCGATAATAACATACTCAACGCCTAATGAAGTAAGCATGTTAGGAGCTATTTCTCCTGTGTATGCACCTTGTTCTTCATAATGCATATTTTGTGCACCAATTCTTAGGTTTTCTCCTTGACGTTTTACTAGACAACGTAATACTGTAAATGGAGCACATATAACGCTATCTACAATTTCTTGAGCAGGTACAGCTTCATTTACTTTATATATAAATGCTAGGGCTTCATCACGAGTCTTAAACATTTTCCAATTTCCAGCAATTATAGGTTTTCTCATATATATACCTCTATTTTAAGTCAGTTAAGCAAGTTACACCAGGTAATGCTTTACCTTCTAAATATTCTAAGCTAGCTCCACCGCCTGTTGAAATATGAGTAAATTTACTTTCATATCCCATAGATATTGCTGCTGCAGCTGAGTCTCCACCGCCAATAATTGTTGTAGCCCCCTTTAGATTAGCAAGTGTTTCGCAAATTGCTTTTGTACCCTTTGCAAATTTTTCCACTTCAAATACTCCAGCAGGGCCATTCCATACAACTGTCTTAGCACCTTGAAGTTCTTTTGCAAATAATTTAATTGTTTCAGGTCCACAGTCTAAGCCTTGTGCTTCTGGAGCTATATTTGTAACTGGAACTACTTTTACTTCAGCCTTTGAAATTGCACCAAAGAAGTCTGCTGCACATTCTTCATCAGATACTGTAACTGTTGCTACATCTACAGGTAAAATAATTTTACCATTTGCTTTTTCTAATAATCCTTTTGCAAATTCTACAAAGTCTGGTTCACATTTTGATTTTCCAACTTCTAGGCCTTGTGCTTTGAAGAATGTATAAGCCATTGCACCACAAATCATAACTTTGTCAGCTTTTGTAAGTAAATTTTCAATAACTGAAATTTTATCACTTACTTTAGCACCACCTAAAATTGCAACAAATGGATGTACTGGATTGTCAACAGCTCCACCAATAAATTTTATTTCTTTTTCTAGTAAGAAACCTGCAGCACTTTCATTTTGATGATGGCTTGCTATACCTTGGTTAGAAGCATGTGCACGATGTGCTGTGCCAAATGCATCATTTACAAATACATCTCCTAGGCTTGCCCAATATGCACCAAGTTCAGGATCATTTTTAGATTCTTTCTTTCCATCTAAATCTTCATATCTAGTATTTTCAAACATTAATACTTCACCAGCTTGTAAAGCATTAATTGCATCTTCTAGTTCTTGTCCACGTGTTACTGGAACAAATTTTACAGGTTGGCCTAGTAATTCTTCTAATCTTTTAGCAACAGGAGCTAAACTATTTTTTGCTAAATCTTCAGCAGTTTTAATACGACCAAGGTGAGAAAATAAAATTACCTTTCCGCCTTGTTCTATTGCATATTTAATTGTTGGTAATGCTTGAACTATACGATTATCATCGGTGATAACACCGTTCTTCATAGGAACGTTAAAATCTACACGCATTAAGACTTTTTTATTTTTTAAGTCTAAATCTCTAATACTCATTTTTGCCATAATTATTCTTCCTTTCTAGCAATACTGATTTATTTGTTTTTTAATTTTCATGCATTTCTCGTATTTTGATTTCATTAAATGACTTGGTTTTTTTATAACAATACATTCATTATCATAAAATACTATTTTAGTTTTTATTCCTTGTTTTTCTATATATTTAATATAAACTGAATTAATGAATATATTATCAACTGATTTAAAACTATTTATACTGAATAGTATTAAATTATCATCTATATATATTGGTACATTCTTTACTATATTACAAGTTTGTTTAATTGCTTGAATTCTTCCTTCTAATGTTGTTATTTTTTCTAAACATAATCTATTTAAATATTTCATAGGAGAAATATCTAGAAATTCAACCTCTTTATTAAGACGATGAATTCTACCAGAACATCCTTGTTTTTCAATGAAAAGAATGCTATCATCCATAACTAATCTCTTCTAATTCTATTTGTAGTTTCTGGATCAAAGAAATGACATTTATTCATATCAAATGCAAGTTTTAACATATCTCCCATATGAACATCAGCACGTGCAGGAACTTTAGCAGTTACACTTTGGCCAACTCTGTCTGTTCCTGGAAGTTTAACAGTAATTTGAGATTCAGCACCTAAAAGTTCTGATACATCAACTTTAAGTTCAAATGCCCATTCAGATAATTTTTCAATTACTTCTTCTTTATCATAGATATCTTCAGGACGAATACCCATAATAATAGGTTTTTCGATAAAATTCTTTTCCTTTAATACTTCTAGTTTTTCTTCTGGAACTCTGAAACGAACTACACCATAACGATGATTTCCACATTCAAATACGCCATCTTTACCTACTGTTCCTTCGATAAAGTTCATTGGAGGAGTACCGATAAATCCACCTACGAACATATTTGTAGGATAATCATAAATTTCTTTTGGTGCACCTATTTGTTGAACATAACCATCTTTCATTACAACGATTCTTGATGCCATAGTCATGGCTTCAATTTGGTCATGTGTTACATAAATAGTTGTTGTTCCTAAACTTTCATGTAATTTAATTAATTCTGATCTCATTTGTACACGTAGTTTAGCATCTAGGTTTGACAAAGGTTCGTCCATTAAGAATACTTTTGCATCACGAACAATAGCACGGCCTAATGCAACACGTTGTTTTTGACCACCTGATAATGCAGTTGGTTTACGATCTAAGTAAGGTTTTAAGCCTAATACTTCTGCTGCATGTTGTACACGTCGATCAATTTCATCACGTGAGAACTTACGTAATTTTAATCCGAATGCCATATTATCATATACTGTCATATGTGGATACAATGCATATGATTGGAAAACCATGGCGATATTACGATCTTTTGGAGCAACATCATTCATTACTTCATTATCAATTAATAATTGTCCACTTGTTATTTCTTCAAGACCCGCAATCATTCTTAATGTAGTTGACTTACCACATCCTGATGGACCAACGAATACAATAAATTCACGATCCTTAATTTTTAGATTAAAGTCAAATACTGCTTGAACATTGTTACTATAAATTTTATTTATATTTTTTAATTCTACAGTTGCCATTATTAAATTCCTCCTTGTTTTTGACAAATTGTTTTATTCGTTAATATTATATCAAAAAAATTATTAATTTAAAATGTGCAATTTGCACAATAATTATTAACCATTAATAATTTTTTCAAAATATTTTAGTGGACGATACCCTATAGCTTTATCAATTATATTTTTATCTTTTACTATGATAGTTGTGGGGATACTTGTTACATTTAACAGATAAGTTAAATCACTATTTAAACTTGTATCAATATAATAAGTATCAATATTCTTATTTTTGATAGATAGTTCCTCTATTATTGGTTTAACCATCTTACATCCATCGCAAAATTCTGCGCCAAAAAATATTATTATTGTGTGTGTAGTATTTAATATCTCATCTAAATTTACATCATTATTTCTTTTCATCATTTTTAATCGCATCCAATAAAATTTTCATAGTATATGCATCGTGGAAGTTTTGGATATTAAGGTTAGTTAATTTCTGAATTTTGTCTAATTTATTTATTAAACTATTTCTATGCATATAAACGTGTTTTGAAGTAAGTGAAACATTAAGATTGTTCTTAAAAAACATATTAATTATATCTATAATATCCGATCGATCTATAATTGGATTTAAAACATTCTCTTTTAAAATGTTAATAATACTATTATTATTGTTATTAGCCTTCATGCATATATCTATTACATTAGAATATGACTCTTTTGGAAAAGCAGTTAAAACATAATTGATATATTCAACAAATTGTTTTCCAGATGTATTTTTGCTTATTTTAAATCCCTCATTTACAATAGTTTCATATTCAAGATCAATTGTAAATGTTTGAAACAACTCTCGTATATTTGAAAAACTTGTAGAGAATGCCATCATAAAATCGTTATAATCAATAAATTCCACATTATCATATATATCATTAATAATTGTATTGATAGTTTCAAAATCTTCTTTATTCACCTTGTATACAATAAACATTTTTTCTTTTGTAAATGGATATGGGCCATTATCAAATATATATGTTGCTAAGGCGTTTTCTTTCTTATTCATACATCCCTCCATCAAAATTCATTTTATTACATAATATCCCTTTATTTTATTATATCATATTTTTTGTTTGTTTAGTAATTTAATAATTATTTTTTTGTTTCTAATTTCGACAAAAAGATTCATTACAATTATTATATAATGATTTTGTTAAAGGAGGAACCAGTATGAAAGAAATATCACCAATTTTGTTTTTTAAGTTATATCAAAAAACTAGCAACCTTAGAATTATTGATGTACGTGAGCCCTATGATTATGAGCAATATCATTTAATTTATTCCTATAATGTTCCCGCTAGTCTTCTTTATGATAAACATTATTTATTTTTAAATAAAAGGAATATATATTACATAATATGTAAGAATGGTGAAATAAGTAAAAAAGTCACTGCTTTTCTTGATAGCCATGGTTATAATGTGGTTAATGTTATAGGCGGTCTTGATTGTTGGGTTGGTTCATATCACTTAAAAACTAATTATTAAAAGAACTTGTATTAATTCTCCTTAAAATACAGATGTGTTTTGAGAATTAGTACAAGTTTTTTTTATGCAACATCTTCTATTTTTAAAGCAATTAATGACATATCATCCTTTGTTTTAATCTTATTGTTTAACGTGTAATTTAATAATTCATAAACTATTTTTTGCGGAGCTTCATTTTTTATAGACATAATAAATTTTTTGAGTTTTTCTTCATCTATTATATTTTCAAATATTCCATCACTACTCATTAAAATTAAATCACCATGTTTTAGTTCAACAGATACATTCATAATTTCTTCATCTAACCCAAATGGAAGTGCTTTGTTTATGATTTTATCAATTGTTCCATCCATTCTAAATATATATGTAGTTGTAGCACCCATTTTAAAAAAGTTAGCTGATTTATTATATCTATTTATTTCTAACAAATCTAGTGTAGCATATTCTTCCAAATACTCTTGAACTAAATAGAAACTATTAAGTATTTCAAGTGCAGTTTGCGTACTAAGGTTTAATTTAATAATATCCTCTACTAATTTTAATGTTAAATCTGATTCATAAAATGCCCGATATCCTTTTCCCATACCATCAGATATTGCGGAAATAAAATGGCCATTGTTTATTTCTTTTATTAAATAATTATCTCCACAAATCTCTTCACCATCACATGACAATGCACCATAACCATATGTAACATCAATTTCAATTTTAGGAATTATACTAAAATAGGTTGTCTTGTTATCTAAATGATCAAAAATAATTGATGTATTAATTCCAAGTGTGGTATATGCTAATAGTTTAATTGTATTTTTTATTGCATCTAAGCTTTCGTTTTCAATTCCTACAAAGACATTAAAGTCTTCTTTAAATAATTTTTTTACTTCATAATATGTAACATTATATCCATATTCTCTTATTCTTTTTTTCAATAACATTAGTTGATAAAAATTTAATTCTTGTTGTGATGATAAATCAACAACATATTTTTTTATTGTGTTTGACAATCCACTAATTTGAGCAAGCATAATGTTATTTTGAGATTTTTCTTCATTACTATATGGTATATTTATATTTTTTTGGATTAACTTTATAGTATTTTCTAATTCTTTTACGCTTGTGCAATAATCATAAAACTCTTTTAAATTGTCATTGTGTTTATTTTCATCCATTAACAATGATTTAAAGATTTGATATAAATCGATTTTATATTTACTGAAACACTCTTTTTTCTTTTGACAGTTTAAACAATTCTTTTGTACTAGTATTTTTATACCATTACTTATTCTTTCATTGTATTCCTTAGGATTTTTAAAATTACTTGAAAGTTTATCCAAAAATAAAGCAAAGTTTAATATTTCTTCATTTGTACTTTTTTGTACTTGTTCATATATATTATCACAAATATCTTCATTAGTTAACTTTTCATCATTACTAGTAAAAAGCGATATAATTTCAAAAACTATACTTACTATCATCATACTAAGAAGCATGCTAGTTGAGTAAGAACTATTAGTAAAAATTAATAATGTAATAAATGCATTAAATAATAGTATTAATAACATATTAGAAATCATATATATAGAACTGACAAAAGGAACTAATATACTAATTTGGACTTTAAATCCAAGATATAATATTGCCATAGCTGAAATGCCATATAATAAAGAGTAAATATTTTTATAGTTCCTACCAAATAGCATTGCGAAGTAAATTGCGCATATGAAGCCTAAATTAGCCCCAAAAATGGAAGTTTCTGCTCCGCTTAATATTGTTACTAACCCTAACATTATTTCTAAATATGCAGAGGAGGAAATAAAGAGATTTGAAACTTTAGGTTTTTCAAATAATGACTTATATAAAAAGTACTCTAAATATATATACAACATAGTCGCAATAATTGAAGACAAAAATATATTAAGTATATTATTTTCTTTTACAACAAGTAATGTAACTAAATTTAATACCATTATAAAGCTGCATGTAATAACTGTTAATAATTTATTATTTACTTTTTTTAGACGTGTTAAAAAATAATAGAATACCAACATTGCTAATTCTACGATTAATATTAACAAGAAGTATTGTCGCATAAACAAGAATGAAGTTATCACTACTGGTAAATACGTATACAACACATTTTTAATATCTTTAAACAAATAAAAGAGTAATACAGGAATTAATATCATAAATCCTAATTTTAAATTCAATGAAAAAGGAATAATTAAACTTACAATAACTATATTTATTTTTTTTAACATATATACCTCCAAGTGCGTGTAATATATTATACATAACCAAATTTGAAAAAAAACGCGAAAAAAAGAGAAAACCCTTAATTTGTTTTCTCTTTTATTTCTTTTATTTTTTTTAAAGCTTCAATTCTAAGTATTGTAATTATTCTATGACATTTAACACACTCAAGTTTGTAATCAATTCCAATTCTTAGTACCTTCCAATCATAGCATCCACAGGGGTGAGACTTTTTAAATGTCAATATGTCCCCCACTTTAATTGTTGTTGGATCAATCATTACTTATCACCCTTGTGTAAAACAATTTGTTGATAAGGTATTTCGAAGTTGTTTTCTTCACATATTTCTTTTACTGCTTGCTTTAGTTGACGAATTATACTATATTGAGTTTCTGCTTTAACTGTTGCGAGAATCAATATATTAACACTACTAGAGTCAAGTGCGTTAACACCTGCACATGTTGGAACACTAATAATGTTAGGTTGTCCTTTGAACCTTTTTTCTAAACCTTGATTCAATTTTTCCATTACTAATTTAGGATCTAAATCATATGATACCGGAATATTAATACCAAATGTTGTATCAAATACTGAATCATTAATTATTACTGATAATTCACTATTTGACATTATCATTACACGGCCTTCCCAATTTTTTATTTTAGTAGTTTTTAAGCCAATGTCAATAACTTCACCTTTAAAATCATCGACCTCAATAATATCACCAACGTCAAAATGATGTTCAAAAACAATGAATATACCACTTACAAAATCTCCTATTAACTTTTGAGCACCAAGGCCAATAACAAGTCCTACTATTCCAAGTCCTGCTAGGGCAGGCATTACATTAACACCCCATATACCTAAGACAACAATTATACAAATTATATATGTAAGATATCTATTTAAGCTCATTAAAACTTTAGCAACAGTAGTTGATCTTTTTTCAATTACTTCTGCTTCTTCTTTTGGTAACTTTGCTAATTTTCTTTTTCTAAATAATAACGTCTTAGCAATTCCAAGCCAAGTAGAAGCAATAATTACTACAACAATACTCCATACTAAGTCACTTCCTCTTTCCTTAAAGAATTTAAATAAATCTTCTTCTGTATAGTTAAATCTAAATCCGCTTATAACCGCAAGAATTATAACAAATCCTAAAAAGATTAATATTTCTAAGAAAACTCCTAAAAATGCTGCTACTGGTGAATGGTATTTATTCATTACTTTTCTTTTGATAAATATTAATACAAAATATATAACTATTGTAATAATACAATATAAAGTTTTTTCCATTTATTTTTTCCTTTCTAATAATTCTTTCGCTAGCTCTCTATATTCCTTTGAACCTCTAGAGTTATAAGAAAATTGTATAACACTTTTTCCATAATTTGGAGCTTCTTGAATATGACTAGAATGAGTGATTATTGTTTTAAATGTTTTGTTTGGAAGTAAGAAATTAACTTTTTCTACTACATTATACCCTGCAGTATTTCTATTATCAAGTTTTGTTAATAAAATGCCTTCTATTTCTAAATGTTTTGTTTTCTGAACCTTATCTATTTTTTTAATCATTTGGGTTAAAGCTTCATATGCATAGAAAGAACATTCAACTGGAATAATCACTGAATCACTTGCAAATAGAGCATTATCAACAATTAATCCTAAAGAAGGTGGACAATCTATTAATATATAATCATATTCTGATCTAATCATTTCCAACTTATGTGATAACAAATATTCTTTGTCATTAACTTGATATAAAGATTCTTCTACATTCGCAAGTTTAATTGTAGCAGGAATTAAGTCAAGATTGTCAATTGATGTATGGATAATTGCTCTTCTAAGCAGAGCTACATGTGTAAAAAAATCTGCTATGTCAAAAAGAATTTCCTCTCTATTAATACCAAGACCAATAGTAGCATTAGCCTGTTGATCAAAGTCAACAATTAATACTTTTTGATTTTCCATTGCTAAGGCCGCACCAAGATTAATTGTTGTTGTAGTTTTACCTACACCACCCTTTTGATTTACTATAGATATTATTTTACTCATAATTCCTCCTATAGCGGTTTATTTTTGATTTTTGAATATTCACGTGGATATATATTAGGGGTTATTACTTTTTTACTAAATGTCAATATATGTCTACTTCCCATATTATCAATTAAATCAAAATCATATATGTTCTTTAATTCGAGTTTTAATTTTTCAATAGCTGAGAAGGCAGAATTTAATTCATCTTGGTAATTACTACCCTTCATAATAACAACTTCACCATTTACTCTTGTAAAGGGAGTTAAAAGTTCTGTTAAAATAGAAATGTTGGAAACAGCTCTAGCAGTAGAAATATCAAATTTTTCACGATAGCCCTTATCTAGTTTTTCAGCTCTTTCATTAATTATTTTTACATTAGTTAATTTTAGCTCATTTACGATATGGTTAAGAAAATTACATCTTTTAAGAGTTGGCTCAACAAGGGTTACATTTGTGCTTGGAAAACAAACAGCTAAAACTAAGCCTGGAAATCCTGCGCCAGTACCAACATCAATTATTGTTTTATTAGTAACGTTTGTAACTTTAGATAAAAGTAAACTATCATAAAAATGTTTAATATATACTTCTTTTTCTTCGGTTATTGTTGTTAAATTCATCTTCTTAGATTCTTCAACTAATATTTGATAATATATATATAGTTTTTGTAATATATCATCTGTTACATCATTAATAATTGATTTAATTATATAGTCATATGTATTCATTGCTTACGGCCTCTTGATTCTAAATAAACAAGTAGTATAGCAATATCACTTGGATTTACCCCACTAATACGTGATGCTTGAGACAAATTAATTGGTCTAATTTTAGTCAACTTTTCTTTTGCTTCACTGGCTAAATTATGAATATCATAATAATTAATATCTTCTGGAATTTTCATACTTTCTAATTTATGCATTCTACTTGCATCTCGATATGCCTTTTGGATGTATCCATCATATTTTACTTCAATGTTTAATTGTTCACCATATTCATAATTTAAATGATTTTCTAGGTTTAACATTTTAACAATATCAAAATAAGAAATCTCTGGACGTTTCATTAGTTCAATTGCACTAATACCATCCTTTAGTTCTGGAGAATTAATACTCCTTAGATATTCATTAATATTTTGTTTAGGAGTTATACGGAGTGAAGCTAACATTTGCTTTTCGTTTTCAATTAAATTCATTTTGTTTAAATATTCTTCGTATCTTTCATCACTTATTAAACCAACATAATGACCATATTGTATTAATCTTTGGTCTGCATTGTCATGTCTTAACAATAGTCTAAATTCAGCTCTAGATGTTAACATACGATATGGATCTGTTACTCCTTTTGTAACTAAGTCATCTATTAAAACACCTATATAAGCTTCATCTCTTCTAAGTACTAGTTGATTTTTATTTAAGATTGAACAACTTGCATTAATTCCGGCTATTAAACCTTGACATGCAGCTTCTTCATATCCACTTGTTCCGTTTACCTGGCCACCAAAATATAGACCATGAACTTTTTTTGTTTCTAAGTTAGGTTTAAGTTCTAGTGGGTCTATTGCATCATACTCAATTGCATAAGCGTATTTTGCAAATTCAGCATTTTTGAATCCTGGTAATGATCTAACCATAAGTTCTTGAACATTATGAGGCATACTTGTCGAGAATCCTTGAATGTATGTTTGTCCAAGTTCTAGACTTTCTGGTTCTAGAAAAATTTGATGGCGTTCTTTATCTGCGAATCTTACTATCTTATCCTCTATTGATGGACAATATCGTGGTCCAATTCCCTCAACAATTCCTGAGTACATACTTGATTCATGAAGATGTTCTTTAATAATCTTGTGTGTTTCAGGAGTTGTCCAAATTAGATAACATGGTACCTGTTTGTCAAATGGTATCATAGTTTTGGGGTCAGTAGTGTAACTAAATGTTAGTGGTAACTCCGTTCCTAGTTCTAGTTGCATATTTGAAAAGTCAATGGAGTTTGTCCATATTCTTGGAGGGGTACCTGTTTTTAGTCTTAATAATTTAAATCCATGATTTTTTAGTGATTTTGACAAACCATAGTTTGTTTTTTCGCCATCAGGTCCAGTTGGCGTTGTATTCATTCCACATAAAACTCTTGATGACAAATATGTACCAGTTGTAATTATTACTTTTTTTGAGTAAACAATGGTTCCATCTTCCAATATTATTCCTTTAATCGTTTCATTCTCTACAATTATTTCATCAACAAGGCCTTCATATATATCAAGATTTTCTTGCGACAAACAAACGTTTTGCATATACTTTGAGTAGGCAACTTTATCAGATTGAACTCTCATTGCTCTAACGGCAGGTCCTTTTGATAAGTTTAACATTTTAATTTGAAGACAAGTATGGTCAGCAGAAATTGCCATTTGTCCGCCTAATGCATCTATTTCTCTAACAATTATTCCCTTAGCTGGTCCACCTATAGAAGGGTTACATGGCATATTACCTATTTTCTTTATGTTTCCACAAACCATTAATGTATGTAATCCAAGTCTTGATGGAGCTAGACTTGCTTCAATACCTGCATGGCCTCCACCAACAACAATTACATCATATGTTTTGTTAATAATATTTTCTAGTTCTATTCTTCCCATACTACTTTTTTAATATAAACGCTGCTACGACAATTCCCACAATAACCACAAGACCTAATAATAATCCAAATAACTTTACCATCGAATTATGCAACTTGCTTTGACGTTCCTTTTTTCTTAATTCAGATATTTGTTTTTTTCTTTCTTCTGTCATTGGGAGTTCAGTCATGCAAAAATCACATGTTAATGCATCTATTTTATTTTCATTATGACATTTTGGACAGCGCATACTATTTACCTCATTTTCTTTTTTTACTATTATACCATATTTTATTTTTTTTGTTTATTAAAACATATATAAATTTAAAAGGCTCACATCTGTGGGCCTTTTTTACTATTCTTTTTCAAATACCATTTTTACTGTATAACTACCTGTAGAAGTAGCAAGTGTTTGTTCAATAATTATTTTATTTCCATCAAGTTTATCAATTTCTTTTACCTTTGTTCCAGATGAAGTTGTGATAAAAGTAATTTCATTTTTTGCTTTGTTAATTGAATATGTTCCTTTTTGAGAAGTAACAATAGAATTTACTTTATTTTCAATGACGTATTTTTTTCCAGGGCGTAATTCAATATAATTATACTCATATGTGCTTGCACTTACACCTGGAATACCAGAAATTGAAACTAAATTATATTTACCTTCATATCCTGTTTTTGTACAACTTGTCATTACAACTAAAGCTATTGCCATTGTAACTAATAATAATGCTTTTCTTATTTGTTTCATCATAATATCACCTTATTTAACTATTTCTCCTATGGTTCCAGGAGCAACATTTCCAGCATTGCTTTCATCTGTATCAATATGCATAGCAAGAGCATATTTAGAACTTACTCTAACTACAACATCACCAAATATTAATGATCTTTCAGGAGTATTAATTTTTACGCTAACAATTTGTTTATCTTCTACTCCTAATTCTTTAGCATCTTCTGGTGTTGCATGGATATGTCTTTTAGCAACGATTACACCATATTCTAATGATAGTTCTCCTTTTGGTCCTTTTACTACACACGCAGGTGTACCTTTTAAATCGCCTGATTCTCTAATAACAATAGGAAGTCCTATACTACGAGCATCGGTAGCAGATAATTCAACTTGGCTTTCTGCTCTAAATGGGCCAAGAATAGAAACTCCAGCTAGTTCTTTTTTAGGTCCTACAATTGTTACTCTTTCTTCACAAGCGAATTGACCAGGTTGTGATAATTGTTTTTTTACAGTTAACTGAGCATCTTCACCAAATAAAACTTTGAAATGTTCTTCAGTTAAATGAATGTGACGTGCAGATGTTTCAACAATAAATTGTTTCATAACTATTCCCTTCTTTCTCTTGTTTCGATTATATCATATTAAACGTTTAATTTCCACAATAAAGCAAAAGTTTATCGTTTGTGTTTAAAAAATTTTTTTAATATTATATAATAATATATATTTAAGTTTGGAGGATAAAAATGAAGTTAGGAATGATATCATTAGGTTGTGCCAAAAACTTAATTGACTCAGAAATGTTTTTGGGGGTTGCGACCAAGTACGGAATAGAAATTACTACAAATATTGATGAAGCGGATATTTTAGTTGTTAATACCTGTGGTTTTATTCAATCAGCAAAAAAAGAGGCCATTGACACAATACTAGAATTAACCGATTATGGAAAAAAAGGAGTTAAAATTATAGCAATGGGATGTCTAGTTGAAAGATACCTAGATGAATTAAAACAAAGTATCCCCGAGGTAGATATCTTTTTTCCAATTAGAGATTATGAAAACATTGATAAACTATTTCAACAACTAACCAATTCAACAAAAGTATACAAATTTGACTATAAGGCTAGAGCATTATCTACCCTTCCTCATAGTGCATATGTAAGAATTGGTGATGGTTGCAATAACAAATGTGCTTACTGTGCTATTCCATTAATACGAGGACCATTTTCAAGTAGAAGTATCTCATCAATAATTGATGAAATTAATGTACTTACATCTTCAGGAGTAAAGGAAATAACATTAATTGCTCAAGATACAACGAGATACGGAACAGATTTAAATGATGGAACATCACTTGTTTCTTTGATCAGAGAAATTTCAAAAAATGATAGTGTAAAAATAATTCGTGTTCTATATTTATATCCAGATGAAATTACTGAAGAACTATTATGTGAATTTAGAGACAATCCTAAATTGATGTCTTACTTTGATATTCCAATTCAACATGCGTCAAATAGAATTTTAAAGTTAATGAATAGACGTGGAAGCAAAGAAATGATAAGATCGATAATTACAAAGCTACGTTCTTATATTCCAAACGTAATAATAAGAAGCACATTGATTGTAGGATTTCCTACTGAGACAGATGAAGACTTTCAAGAGTTATATGATTTTGTTGAAGAAATTAAGTTTGATAGACTCGGAGTTTTCACATATTCACCAGAGGAAGACACAAAAGCATATGATATGGAACCTCAAGTTTCGGAAATTATTGCTAAGCAAAGATACGATAAAATCATGTCTTTACAGGCTAAAATTGTTGAAAATAACAGCAAACAACAAATTGGCAAAATCGTAAAAGTTATAGTTGATGACTTTGATTTTGATAAACAAATGTATAAATCGCGAAGCTATGCATACGCTCCAGATGATGTAGATGGCTATATTTATATTGATACAAATGCGCCTTTAATCCTTGGAGAAATATATAATGTTGTCATAAAAGAAGCAAAAGTTTACGATTTAATTGGTGAATTAACAGAATAAAAATAAAGCAGACCTAATTAAAAGTCTGCTTTTTTCTTTAGCTTCCAGAATATTTCAACCATTGCCCAAGTATCTTGACGACAATATTTTCTAAGAGCAAGATACTTTTCTTGATATTCTTTTTCGGTTAAAGTCGGTAAAATACCATATGTTAGAATAGCTTCAGTTCCATTTTTTACATCTAAAGTACTATATGTTAAATTAGAAAATACTGGTAAAACCTTCTTTATTGAAAATGAACCATGTAAATTATTGTTGTAAAATGCAAACGTAGGAAGTTCTTTTTTGTTTTTTTGATACAATAAGTCACCCATATACATTTTTCCTTTTCCGTTTAGTACTTGGCATAAGTCAAATATATGACTACGTATATTCAATAATTCCCTTGAATATTCTGGAAATATCTCTGCCAATTCCTTTAATCTTGTTTTTTCAAAGTTCTCATTATATACAATTACTGTTCCACCATTTGTTAAATCAATATCTTTTATGAGTGATTTAATTAAATCTATCCTATGATCTAAATGATCTGGCGCTAAATATTCTTTATGATTCTTTTCAATATTACATACATTTTCTTCTTTTTCTATATGTAGTGAATATTGAAATAATGATTGTGAATAAGGATGTTCACCATAAAACCTTGGCAATGGTGAATTATAACTCTCAAAATCTAAATAGTATATGGGATATTTAATTTGACTTAAAGCCCATCTTGTTCTTTCTTTATCAATAAATTCAGAGTTTTCAATTATGCATTTATATTGATAATAATTATTGTTTTCATATATATATTCATATGCATCTTTAATTTTATATATATTTTGATTTGCTAACTCAAATACATTAAACGATTTTGTTTTATCAGATTTATTCATAAATCTTTTATTTAAAAACTCTAATATAGAACCATCTTCTCTTAGTTTTTTCCAACATATTGGGGAGAAAACGCATTGTGTAGTTTTTTTATACTCACAACACTTCCCTATTTGGTTTCTACTTATTAACAGTGAACGTAGATTATACTCTAATTCTTCTTTCTTTTTTGCTATCTCAGTTTGTAATTTTTCGACTATAATTGATATATTATATACTTTAAAAAGTGATTGACCATTTTTGTCAATTACATATTTGCAATTTTCATTTTCTAAAGTATACTCATGGTTTAATACAATTAGATAATAATTTACCTTTTTATTGATAATTTGAGAACTATTTTCTATAATATATTTTTCTATTGCTACATCATATATATATTTACCAACATCACTATATGGATCAAGTAATTTCTCCATTGCTTTTTCTACATCATTTATTGTGATAATTTTATTATTATATTCTAATCCTAAGTAATCATAGGCAACAAAGTCATAAATTCCTTTTTTGTTTTTGATAAATAAAGATTTTTTATCACCTAAATAATTTTTAGTAGCTCTAAGTGTTAAATGCAAATCATCAAATTTTCTGCTAGTAGTTGATTTTACTTCAAAGATATTAACTTCATCATTTTCTTCTTGATATCCATCTAAATAGCAATAATAGTTATTTTCTTCGGTAATGCATTCAAAGTACTGTTGATTTTTTGTTTCTTCAGATGATTTAATACTGTCTCCAAATAAACTTCTGGCATATTCTATTGCTAATTTTTCTACTTCTACATAGATACTTTGGAAGGCTTCAAGTTGTGCATTACTTACGTGAAGTAAGTCTTCTCCAGTTTCTTCATCAAACATCGAATCAAGTATTTCTGTGTTTTCATCTAATGATGTAATGTCTATGTTATCTAAATCATTCATATTTATGTTATTATCAACTACTTTAACATTACTAAATGTCCTATTTATATATATATCATAATAACCCGAAAAGTTTTTACATCTTGTCAAATTCTTAAATAGTGTCTTTGATATTTTCATGATCACTTGTTAAAGCACTTTCCGACATCTTTTAGAAACATATAAATATTGTTTATCTTTTTGTTTTTTAACACACTTTTATCATAAAGAGAGAAGTCATTTGTTTCTATTATTATTTCATATTTTGAAATATCAATATTATCATTTTCTAATTCCTTATAGTTTAATATAAATAGTACTTTAAATTCATATTTTTTGCTTTTTATAATATAAACTTGTGAATCTTCTCTTATGACTTCAAAAGGAATTTGGCTAGACATTATATCCAAGTATGTAGGCATTATGTGTGCAAAAGAAATATCTTCATCATTAATATTTAGTATTTCCTCTAGTTCATAAGAAATTTGTTCCTCTGTCGTGCAAATGTTTTGCAATGTCTCAATTGATATATATATATCATCATTATCTATCTTTTCTACATCTGAAATATAAAAATATATGTTTTTCTTATTATTCTTTGTTGATAATAACGAAACAAGTTTTTTTATTATGTTAGTTGTGGACTGAATACCAGTTAATTCTCTTTCATAAATAAAATTATATATGTCTTTGTTGGTTACAATTAATGGAAGTCTTGATTCCAAATTATCTATTTTTTTGATTTGTCTGTCAATTAATTCTTTACAACTTTCTATTACTTTAATTCCATAAGCTATTGTTTCATCAATAACCAACATTTTATGATTATGAGCAATACTTACGATATTATCTTTTTGATACTTGGTATATATTTGTTGGTTAACAATAATAATTCTTTGAACTGTATTATCATCTATGATTTTTGATACTTCTTCTATAAAACTTAGATTTTCATGTTCCATTGTATGATCACCTCTACATATTTAATTGTATCATATTAACATAAATATTGCAAAAATAAAGATGCTTTCTTTTATATGTATATATAAAAATTTATTGGAAATAATATTACTAAAGGGGGATAAAGATTATGGACAATGTTCAATTAAAAAAGAAGAAACCAAAATATAGAGAAAAGTGTGGAGATTGCTTTTATAATGGAAACTGTGATATAGCATTGAATAAATGCATGTTCCTAAAGAAAAAACGAGTTATTGAATAACTCGTTATATTTTTTTTATATAGCATCTTCTTCGTTTATGTAAAATGTTTTTAAAATGTTTCCATTGATTTTGGACACTATAATTATCTTCTAAATTTAAATTAGTTTCCGCATATTCTACTGAATCGTCCTTCAACATATTCAATATACCTGCCACCATTACACTGCTTACACCCTTCATTTTATATTCATCAACAACACCTATTAATCCCAAGTCAATAATTTTAGGATGTTTAATAGCTTTTATTAACCTAAATAAAGCAGGTATCGTCAAATGGCCGCCAGACTTTTGCAAGGCTTTAGCTATTGAAGGGAAGCATAATCCAAAACAAACAACTTTATCATTTTCGTCTACTACTACAGCAACATTTTTTATATTAATAATTAATTTAAAATTAGAAATCATCATTTTTTTCATATTAGCTGTAAAAGGCACCGTTCCATATATTTTATCATACGTTTCATCTAAAATTTCAAAGAATTGATTTCCATATTTTTTAATAAATTCTCTAGTGTTTTTAGTTTTTGCAAGTTTAAGATTGTATTTTTTTAGAATTGTATCACTAATGCGAAGTAGTCTTTCATCAACTTCATCAGGGTAATATAGTTTTCTCTCAACCCAATCAACTTCTTTCTGATATCCTAAGTTTTCAATTAATTTTTGATAATAATCATAATTATATTGTTCTTCAAAAGTTGAAAGTTCATCAAATCCTTCGATAAGCAATCCTTCTCTTTCTAAATCTGAGAAACCTAACGGACCAACAATTTCAGTCATATTATTTTCTTTTGCCCAATCTTCGACTGCTTTAAATAATTTATTTGCAACTTCCTGATTATCTATTGAATCAAAACGAGTAAATCTTACTCTCTTTTGTCCCCATTTTTCATTACTAGCTTTTTGTAGTATTCCTTGAATTCGTCCAACAATTTTTCCATTCTCATATGCATTAAAGAATACTGAAATTGATTGATCATAATAAACATAGTTTTTCTTAAACATTTTCATTTCATCTGCATAAAGTGGTGGAGCGAAAAACTCACAATTTTTATATAATTTTAGTGGAAAGTTTACAAAATCTCTTTGTTCTTTTTTAGTTTTAACTTTTCTAATTTCTATCATATATCACCTATGTTTGGCATGAAACGAAATACCTATGGTATCTGGTCCACAATGGCTTCCTGCTGTTGGATTAACAACTGCAAATTCTATCTGTAAATCTTCTCCTAGTCTTTCCTTTAACATTTTGGCTAACTCCTCTGCTATTTCTAGCGCATCCGCATGGCCAATTATTATTCTATGGTTTTTTACATCATCACCTAGTTCAACCACATATTCAACAAGTTTAGTTAATGACTTTCTTTTTCCTCGACATTTACTGATATTTATCATTTTTCCTTCTGAATTCATATAAATGATTGGATGAATTCCTAGTATATCACCCATAGTAGCTGATATATTACTAACTCTTCCACTACGTTTAAAAAATTTAAGTGAATCAGCATAAAAATATGTAGCATATTTATCAACTTCTGTAGAAGCCCACTCTAAAATTTCATCTATTGTTTTATTTTGTAAGTACAAATCACCAATGGATTTAACTATATTTAGACTACAAATTGTAATACCTTTAGTATCAATTGTATAAAATCTTCTTTCTGGATAAATTTCTTTTAACTCTTCAATAGCTAAATTCATAGCATTAAATGTTCCTGACATAGCCTGAGAAAAGTGAACATATAAAATGTCATCCCCGTTAATAAAGTATGGTTCAAAATATTTTTTATATGACTCAACACTTATTGCTGAAGTTTTTGGTAGAGTACCTTTTCTCAATGTATCATAAAATTTGTGGTAATCAAATTCTTCAAAATCAACATATGGATAAATTTCTTTTTCTCCAATTGTATACGGCATACTAATCAAATGATATCCATATTTATTTGATTCAACAGGGGTAAGATCTGTATCCGTATCTGTAAATAGTATTAACATATATTTTTTTCCTTTCGACATATTTTGATTTTTACTTATATATAATAACATTTTACATCTTTTTTGTCAACTTAGTTGACGTGGTATACTATTTAATGATAAAATAGCATATATATAGAAAGAGGTATTTATAATGGTTAAAATTGTAATTGATACACTTGGTGGAGATAGAGGACCAAGTGCTGTAGTTGAAGGAACAGTTTCCGCAATTAATGAAAATAAAGATATAAAAGTAATTTTAGTAGGACCTAAAAATATATTGGAACAAGAATTATTAAAATATAAATTTGATAATCAACAAATTGAAATAGTTGATGCAACAGAAGAAATTTCTTGTAACGAAAAGCCAACGGAAGCAATAAAAAAGAAGAAAGAAAGTTCCATGATTAAAGCTTTTGATTTGTTAAAAGCAAATGATGATATTAATGCTTTTATAAGCGTAGGTTCAACTGGTGCTGTCTTAACGGGAGCAGTTTTAAAAATAGGTAGAATAAAAGGGGTTAAAAGACCAGCGTTTTGTCCAATTCTTCCAACAATGTCAAATGGAATTGTAGCAATTTGTGATAGTGGTGCAAATGCTGATTGTGATCCATATTATTTACAACAATTTGCGATTATGGGAAGTTTATATTTAGAAAAAACTTTTAATATTTCAAATCCAAAAGTTGCTCTTCTAAATATTGGTACCGAAGAAGAAAAAGGAGATATATTAAGAAAAGAATCCTATAAACTTTTAAAAGAAACTAATATAAACTTTGTTGGAAATATGGAAAGCAGAGATTTACTTAGTGGAAACTACGATTTAATAGTATGTGATGGATTTAGTGGAAATGTCCTTTTAAAATCTACAGAAGGAGCATGCTTAGAATTATTAAAATTATTAAAATCTTCATTTACAGCAAATTTGAAGAGTAAACTCGGTGCACTGCTATTAAAAAAGCAAATCTACAAAATTAAAAATATGATGGATTATAATAATTATGGGGGAGCTGTAATGCTTGGGGTTTCAAAAACTATTATTAAAGGACATGGAAGCAGCAAGGCTTCAGCAATTTATAATTGTATTAAACAAGCATATAATATTGAAGTTAACAATTTACGACAAGCTATAAGTGATGGTATTGAATTATTAACCAATGATGAAAAATAAAGTCTTATAGACTTTATTTTTTTGCTTTAAAATGAAATAGATTTAATTGTTTTATAATTAACAATATTTATTTTTTAAAAATACATGTGTGTGTTAAATGCAACTACATTTTTTGTTTTAAAAATACACATGTGTTTTTAGATTCAAAATTAAAAAAAGCTTTATCATATTGATAAAGCTTTTATATATAATATAAAGGAAAAGCAAAATAAAATGGTGGCTGGGGCCGGGATCGAACCAGCGACACATGGATTTTCAGTCCATTGCTCTACCAACTGAGCTACCTAGCCACCTAATGGCGGTCCTGACGGGAATCGAACCCGCGATCTCCTGCGTGACAGGCAGGCGTGATAAACCGCTACACCACAGGACCTTTTTTTGGTTGCGGGGGAAGGATTTGAACCTTCGACCTCCGGGTTATGAGCCCGACGAGCTACCAGACTGCTCTACTCCGCGATAAAAGATGGCGGAGAAAGAGGGATTCGAACCCCCGCGGCTGTTACACCCTGTCGGTTTTCAAGACCGATCCCTTCAGCCAGACTTGGGTATTTCTCCGTAATCTAAATTAAAAGTAATAAATGGTGGACCTTCAGGGACTCGAACCCCGGACCAACCGGTTATGAGCCGGGAGCTCTGACCAACTGAGCTAAAGGTCCATAATATTTAAAAATGGTAGCGGCGGAGGGATTTGAACCCCCGACCTTCCGGGTATGAACCGGACGCTATAGCCAACTAAGCTACACCGCCATACTAAAAAAATGGTGGATCCAAAGGGGCTCGAACCCTCGACCCCCTGCGTGCAAAACAGGTGCTCTCCCAGCTGAGCTATGGACCCACGTAAATTGGTGCCTAAGGCCGGAATCGAACCGGCACGGTATTGCTACCACAGGATTTTAAGTCCTGCGCGTCTACCTATTCCGCCACTCAGGCTTATGCCCGAAAGATTAATATATTTAGGAAATGGTGTCCCCGAGACGATTCGAACGTCCGACCCACTGATTAAAAGTCAGTTGCTCTACCAACTGAGCTACGAGGACTTTAACTGGTGCCGACTATAGGAATTGAACCCACAACCTACTGATTACAAGTCAGTTGCTCTACCTATTGAGCTAAGTCGGCAGATGGTGGAGGATGACGGGATCGAACCGCCGACCCTCTGCTTGTAAGGCAGATGCTCTCCCAGCTGAGCTAATCCTCCATAAATGAATATAGAAAGGAGCTGGCAACGACCTATTTTTGCTATTTCTAACTATCGTCGGCGCGAAAGTGCTTAACTGC
>CAKPBI010000004.1 GCA_934140285.1 uncultured Bacilli bacterium | reverse complement strand
TACTTCTTTAAAGGGATTAAAACCCTAAACTTTTTTATAGAGCAAATTGGTTGAACCCTAAACTAATTTAAAGGGCCATTAATCTAAATTAGAAAAATCGAAAAGTTCTTTTGGATCTATCTTTAACGCTGTACAAATCTTTTCAATATTCTTGATAGTAATGTTTTTCTCTGCTCTTTCAATTTGACCAAGATAAGTTCTGTGAACACCAATTAGTTCAGCAAAGTCTTCTTGAGACATTTTCTTTTCTAGTCTAAGTTGTCTAATTCGTTGACCAAACAAGATTGGTAGTGAAGGTCTAGAACCATATTGTTCTATCATAAATGTCTCATCCTCCTTATCCTTAGTATTATAATTTGTACTATTAATTAGTTTATACTAAGTTAGGAGAATTTTCAACAGTCTATAAGTAGCAATTGTCTAGTTTACTCGATTTTTTCCAATTTTTGTCATTATTTTTCTTGTTAACTTATGTGATAAGAATCTTAGGGAAAATACCGCAAGACGATTTTTTAATCCTACAACATAAAATGGAATCTTTTTTTCATAAACTTTTAAAATAGAACTTGCGACAAAATCAGGGTTTGTCATTTTGAGTTTTTTAATTTTTTCCTCTTCTACTTGAGCTTTTTCAAAGAATGGAGTATTAGTAGTACCTGGAGATAGCACACATACATTAATGCCCTTATCTTTTAGTTCTTCATGGAGAGCCTCCGAAAAAGAAAGGACAAAAGATTTAGAAGCATAATATACAGCCGTATAAGGACCAGGTGCAAACCCTCCGGTTGAAGCAATATTAACAATAGTACCACCCTTACCCATTAATGGGATAATCTCATGACATAAGAGAATTAAAGCTTTAATATTTAAATCTATAATGTCATTATTTACTTCATTATCACTATTTAAGAATTCACTAAAGTTTCCTCTTCCCGCATTATTGATTAAACCAATAACTTTAATGTTGTTGGTTTTTAAGTAAATAATAAAATTAATAATTTCATTTTCTTTGGTTAAATCAATAGCGTAGGTTAAAATTTTATCATCTTTATTCTTTAAGTCTAAGGCTAAAGTATCAAGTTTTTGTTGATCTTTTGATAGTAGTAATAAAGAATAACCTTTGTTATAAAATAACTTTGTGGTGCTAAGTCCAATACCACTTGTACATCCCGTAATAATTACATATTTATTATTCATTTTCTTCACCTAAGTCATCATCATTAATAGTGATATTTAAGTATTTTCTTTTTAGGTGAAAGTAACTTAGATAATAATTTTCCCTTGATACCCATTTATCAATAAAATTTTGGGCATTATTGATTCCTTCACGTTTAATGATTCTTGCCTTTTGGGTTTCATCATCAACCAAAAAGATAAAACCTTCATCAAAATACTTAGGTATGATAGGATGAAGAGCATAAGCTCCTTCAATAATGGTTAATCTTGTTTTTCTTAAACAAATGATATCACTATATGATTTATTTTTACAACTATATTTTCTTAAATTAATATCTTCATTAATATGATCTACTACTTCTTCTTGAAATCGTACAAAATCGATGTTTCCAGCCATCTTTTCTTCCCAATCTTTCTCTCTTTTATCAAGCGGTAAATAGAAGTCATCCATATGAATTACTCTTGCTTGATATTTATTTTGAAGATAAGTACTATAGGTTGTTTTAAGGCTTGCACTCATTCCATCAAAGACAATTACGACATAGTCCTTAGTTTGAAGGAGATTCTTGATTATTTGTTCTAATTTCATTTTGAGGATTCCATATATCACTTATTAATTTTGTCTTTATTAAAGCAAAGACAATGAGAGGTACTAAGATTAGTTGAGCTATTATTCCTGGCCATGCATTAATGAAAGCACCAACTAAAAACATTTTAAAAGTAAATGGATTATGATCAAATACTACTAAGAATACTCTTGTAAGTCCCCATAGAGCTCTACCAACAATCATCGCAATAATTAGTGATACATAAAGGGAAACTAGTAAATTTAGTTTTAGTTTTTGTATAAATACTTTAAACATAAGTCCGCTTACTGCACCATAGGCGAGTAATTCAATACTCATTGAAATTGCTGTTGGAAAAAATGGTGGCATTCCGATGGTTAAACTTCTAAAGATTGGAAGAATAAAACCAATTACCGCTCCATAGTAAGGGCCTAAGATGAAACCACCAATTAAGACTGGTAAATGCATAGGACATAACATATTACCTATTTCTTTGATATTACCAGTAATAAAAGGAAGGATAAATCCGATGGCAACAAGGCTCATCGCAATACACATTTTTTTGATTATTTGGTGGCGATTAGTCATTTGTCACCTCCACAAGCTCATATTCACGTGACCCAAAGCCAAGATCAGCTGCAGCTTCGATGGTGTGAACACCATGTCTTGATTCAATTCTTTCAATTAAATGATTCTTTCCAGGATCATTTGATCTATAAACAAGGTCAAGGCAAGCTTGATCAATAGCAATTGGATCAGTAGATGCAAGAATACCAATATCATTCATACATGGGTCTTCCGCAACGATACAGCAGTCACAGTCAACTGACATATTTTTCATAACATTGATATAGACAATTTGACCTTTGAAGTGTTCAACAACACTTGATGCGGCATCAGCCATACTTTCTAGAAATGAATCATGGTCAGCAGTCCATAGTTTTGAAGGATCACCAGCTCCATGGATGTAGGCTTTACCATATGATGATGCAAAACCAATAGATAATTGTTTTAAAGCACCTCCGTATCCGCCCATTGGGTGACCTTTAAAGTGTGATAAAACTAATACTGAATCATATTTTGTTGTATCATGACCTACATAATTCTTCTTAATTACATGACCGTTTGGAATATCAAGTACTAAGTCATCTCCTTCTCCATCTAAAAGGTCAACCTTGAAGTTGGTACTCCAACCATGTTTTTTTAAAGTTTCTCGATGGCGTTCACTAGTATTACGGCCACCATCGTAAGCCGTATTACATTCAACGATGGTTCCATTTACTCTTTCGATGATATCTCTAAACAAATCAGGGCCAAGGAAGTTTTGATTACCAGGTTCTCCTGAGTGTACTTTTACAGCAACATTTCCTTTTAACTCAACGCCTAGTAAATTAAATAATTTTACGATTTCTTTTGAATTAATGTTTTTTGAAAAATATACTTTTGTCATAAATATTCTCCATTTAAAGTAATTAAAAGTGAAAAGTGAATAAATATTTTTATTTATTCACTATTATCATTTATTCACTTTTCTTTTATTTATTTAATTTTATCACATTTAATTTATTTTATTTTGTGATTTACATTATTTTTTATCATAGATTATACGTAGGGTATTAAGGATTGCGAGCATACATAGACCAACATCTGATAATACACCAAATAGCATTCCGTAAGATCCAAGAAGATTTAAAGTACTAAGTACTAACACTAAGACTTTAATGCCAAGAGATAAGAAAATATTTTCATAGATTATTTTCATAGTCTTCTTAGAGATGTGAATAGCATCAATAACTTTACCAATATCATCATTCATGATAACGATGTCAGCAGCTGATTTAGCAATGTCACTACCTTTAGCTCCCATTGCGATACCTACATTAGCAAGTTTCAAACTTGGAGTATCGTTAATACCATCACCAACGTACGCTACTTTATTTCCTGTTGCAAGTTCAGCTTCAAGTTTTTTGATTTTATCAGTTGGTAAAAGTTTACCATAAGCAACATCGATGTTTAACTTACTCTTTACATCGTTAACTACACTAACATTATCACCACTCAACATGACAGTTTTGATTTTTTGATTTCTCATGTAGCGGATAGTTTCTTTTGAACGTGGTTTTAATTCATCAACAACGACAATTGAGCCTTTGAAGACACCATCAATACCAACATAAACAACAGAACCAACAGTATCTTTATGAACATATTCAATGTTGTTTTCTTTCATTAATTTAGAGTTACCAACAAGAATGTGATGTCCATCAAAGTCTGCTTCAAGGCCATATCCTGATAATTCTTTAACATTAGTGGTTAATTCTTTTTGAATTGGTTTACCATAGGCTTTAACAATTGATTTAGCAATTGGATGGTTAGATAATGATTCAACATGTGCTACGGCTTTCATTAAGGTATCTACTGTTTCACCATTGAAACAATCAATTTCATCAACTGCGAAGTTTCCTTCAGTTAGAGTTCCTGTTTTATCAAATACAAAGGTATTAACTTTTGATAATAATTCTAAGTAGTTACCACCTTTAACTAAGATTCCTTTAGATGAGGCTTTACCGATACCACAAAAGAAACCAAGAGGAACGGAAATTACTAAAGCACAAGGGCAAGATACAACAAGGAATACTAGAACTCTACGCATAGTTTCACTTATTGAGTAATCAAAAGCAAAGAATAGTAATAGTCCAGTTATAACCGCAAGTCCTAAAACAACAGGAGTGTAAATTCTCGCAAATTTAGTTATAAATTCTTCCGTCTTTGATTTTTTGTTGCTTGCTTCATCAATTAATTTAACTACTTTATTTAACATTGAATCAACTTGAACTTTAGTTACCTTAACATAGATTACTTTAGTTAAGTTAACACAACCAGATAATACTTCACTACCAACCCCAACATCAACAGGAAGTGATTCTCCTGTTAAGCTCTTTGTATCAAGTGATGATTCACCTTCAATGATTTCACCATCGAGAGGGATGATTTCCCCAACTTTGACGACGATTTCATCACCAACTTTAATTTCACTTAATTCTTTTTCGGTACCATCACGTAAGGTTGCATGTTCTACTTTTAGTTTCATCAAACCTTCAATTTCTTTAGTTGAACGGTCAATGGCACTTGCTTGAAGTTTTTCTCCAATACGATATAGTAAGATTACTAAAATAGCCTCTGCAGGTTCATTGATACAAAAGGCACCAATACTTGCGACAAGCATTAGGAGATTTTCATCAAAGATTTCTCCATGAATGAAGTTTTTGAATGAATTGATTAAAACTTTATATCCAATCGCAAGGTATAAAACCCCAAAGATTACAAGCATGTACCAACTGTGATTGTCACTTACATGCCAGTAAATAACAGTTGGAATAAATAGTAATACAGAAACAATGAAAACAATTAAAGAAAGTTTATTTCCTTTTTTTGCTTTCTTTCTTTCTTTATAAACAATAGCTTCACTTTCAATTTTTTTAGTTTCTCGGCATACTGTTTCATATACTGATACATTACTATGGTGAGTAATGATGATCTTTTTATTTACAAAGTTAACTTTAGCCTCAACTACACCTTCAATTTTATTTAAAGCACGTTCTACTTTTAAGGCACAGTTAGGACAATCGATGTTATCAAACATGTATTCATCAGTTACATTATCACTATTATCATCATCTACATGATTTATAAAGATACAACGGCTATTAGGTTCAATTTTATTTCGTCTTAATTTACGACGTATGTGATTATGTTCCGGACAATGACTTAAGTCAATAACGGTATCAAGAATCATCTTAATTTCATTTTCTGTTAAATCACGACGTCCTTCAATCGTTATTTCTTTACGGTCATAGTTAATATTTATTTCTTTGATATACTCAATTTTAGCAAGATTTTCGGCTAAAGCTTTTGAGCAGGCAGGACATTTCAATTCCTTTAATTCAAATGTTTTTGTCATCTTCTACCTCCTATTGGTGATTAGTATGCTCAATCGCAATCTTTAGTATCTTTAAGACATGGTCATCAACGATTTCATAAAAAACCATTTTGCCTTCTCTTCTAGTTTTTACTAGTCTTGCATGTCTTAAAATTCGTAATTGGTAAGATACCGCCGTTTGCGTCATATCAACATCATCAGCAATATCTTGAACACACTTTTCTCCTTTAAGTAGGGATGTAATGATCTTTACACGAGAGAAATCTGAAAGGTTCTTAAAGAACTCAGATAACTCGTATACATCATTTTCGTTTAATTGTTTTTCCATACATTCACCTCATTAATAATTGCATATTTATAACATATGCTTATATACGCATATATTATACTCTTTTTTATATTATATGCAAGTATAATGCTTTAAATAACAAAAAACGACTTAAAAATTTAAAATGATATGCATTCTAAATCTTTAAGTCTTAATTATTTCTTTAATTCAGCAATTTTTTCTTTAATATTATTTAAATGTCGAGATACACTACTTTGGCTAATGGCTAAGACACTACCAATTTCAGTTTGACTTAATTTCTTTACGAGCCTTAGTCTTACAATTTGTTCTTCTAGTGGTGTAAAGTTATAGATTAAGAGATTTAAGTATTGACCAGGAATATCATCAAAGTTTTCTTTAAAGATGGTTTTCTGATTGGCTTTTAAAGCATATTCTTTGGTTACTTTCTTTAGTTCATCTTTTATGGCTCCCATAATGTAGTATACTGCGAAAGTTGAAAACTTGGTGTTTTTAGTTTTATCAAACCGATGATATGATTTTAATAGTCCCATAAAACCTACTTGAACTAAATCATCAAATTCAAGGTAGGGAGATTTAAATCTTCTTGCAATCTTATATACCAAGCCTTGATATTCTCTTACAATATCTTCTTCATTAGTATTCACCTTGTTCATGATACTTTTTTACCATTAAGATTTTAGTTCCTTCATTGATGTTGGAAGTAATACATAATTTATCGGTAAAGACTTCCATGATGGTAAATCCTAGTCCTGCACGTTCTTCATCTACTTTAGTACTAAAGAGTGGTTCTTTGGCTTTTTCTACATCGGCGATACCTACTCCATAGTCAATTACTTCAATATAGATAAATTCATTATCATATTTTAAGTTAAATTCTACCATCTTTGATTTATCATTTAAGTATCCATGAACGATAGCATTAGTGACAGCCTCTGATACTACCGTCTTTAGTTCATTGATTACACTTACTTCAAGATCTAGTTCAACTAGAAAACTTACAACAATGCATCTAGATAAGGCAACATTCTCATTACATGCTAAAAAAGATGTTCTTAATTCATTATACATTAGGCTACCTCCAACATTTGTTCAGCTTCTTCTTCTGAACTTGCGATTAAACATATTCTTTTTAAACCTGATAGTTTAACTATTCTTTCAATTATCTCATTCATTGAACAAATTACAACCTTTCCATCTCTTCTTTTTACTTGGGTATACCTTCCAATAATAAACCCAATTCCACTGCTATCCATAAATGATAGCTTTGAAAAATTAATTATAACATGTTTAATCATGTATTTATTGATAATTTCACTAACCTTTATTTTTAAGTTTTCTGTTACGGCTTGATCTAATTCTCCACTTAAGCGGATAAATAGTCGATTTTTTCTGATTGCCATTTGGATATTTAAACCCATTATTTCACCCCCAAACTATTCTATCAAATTAGTTTTAAATATTCAATGTACCTGACAAATAGTCTAATGATTTGACTCTTAAGGTTTTAAATTTTATTTGGTAATTTGACTATAAATAAAAAACAAACTAATAAAAAACATTAGTTTGTCATAATTTATTATTTTTAAAAGATTTGTCTAATTAGTTCAACCAATAACTCAAGAAAACTCTTTTTTACAGGTTTTACTTCAACCTCAATGTTACTAGTTCCTATTAGTTCATCATCAATATAAACTTCTACACTACCTACATAAATACTTGATAAATTTTTTAAGCGAGCCTCATCAATTTTAGGGACAATCCTAGGATTTCCTAGCTTTTCACCTTTCTTAGTTACTTTAACAATATTTTCACTCGTTAAAATATTATATTTTGATGGTTCTAGTAAAATATCATTTTGAGCTTTTATGATAGTTCCTTTTTTTAAGATGATTGTTTTTTCAAAATTAGAAAAGCCATAATTTAATAAACTCATTGTATCAACAGAGCGATGAGGAACCGTATCAGCATTCATGACTACCGATATTAAACGCATACCATCTTTCTTTTTAGTACATGTAAGACAATATCCTGCACTTTCTGTCCATCCAGTCTTTAGACCATCGACACCATCTTCATATTTAATTAATTTGTTAGTATTGACTAGCCAAAATGGTTTTGTGGTATCATTTCTTACATAATCTTCATATTTAGAGGTATAGGGAATAATCTCATCTTCATAATTTATTAAAAGATTTCTCGCAATAAAAGCCATATCATAAGCGGTTGAATAGTGGTTTTCAATAGGAAGTCCTGTAACATTCTTAAAGTTAGTATCTTTTAATCCTAGTTTTTTAACCTCATCATTCATTTGATTGACAAAGAATTCTTCATTTCCACTAATACCTTCACTTAAGACAACCGCCGCATCATTAGCAGAAGCGATGACCATGGATTTGAATAAATCTCTTACCTTCATCTTTTCTGATGGGGCTAAAAAGATCTGTGAACCTCCCATTTGGGAAGCATGTTCGCTTGTTGTAAGCTCATCTTCAAAATTTAGACGTTTTTTAGCAATCGCATCAAGCACTAATTTCATAGTCATAATCTTCGTCATACTTGCGGGTTCAAGCTTAGTGTGAGCATTATATTCGTATAATACTTCTCCACTTTCTGCCTCAATCAAGATGGCACTCTTCGCATACTTAACCAAAGAATCATTAGGGGCCGCATAGCTTTTAGTTTTACTAAGTCCCATAAATAATATTGTTACTAAACATATAATTAAAATTCTTATTCTTTTCATTCTTTCACCTATATAAGTATATGAAAAAGAAATAAAAAATATTAATAAAAATGAGTTCTTCTAAAGAAGAAATGAGTTCTTCTAAAGAAGAACTCATATTATTTCTTAGGAAAAACAAAGCGTACTGCTTGAGGGACAATCTCAATGTCAACTTTATTCATGTGGAAGGTTTCTCCATCTAAACAAAGACAAAGAAGGTCATCACTTTCTACAGTTACTTTATGACATTTCTTGTAGGTTACAATTTTTTCAAATCTTTTGTTATTGACATGTTTTCCTGCTTTGTAGTATTTAACTAGTTTTGCGAAAGTAAGAACACTAATTTTTTTAACTAGGACCATGTCTAATAAGCCATCAGTGACATCAGCTAGAGGAGCACAGTTGTATCCACCTCCATAAAAGCCACCATTAGCAAAAGCCATAAGGAGAGTAGTTTTATCAATTACTTCATTATCATCAACAGTGATTTTAACTTTATCACCAAGTTTTTTAAATAGATTTCTAACAATGGCATGAGTATATGATTGTTTTACAGTTTTGTATTTATATCTAAATCTTACACAGTCATAGTTTACTTTCGCATCAAAGCCGATGTTAGCAACATTTAGTGAGTAGCGATCATTTACTTTTAAGACGTCAATGTTTTGCTCTTCACCATTTACTAGGGCTTCAATATTCATAAAGTCATAACCTTTTAAGACTTTTAAAAAGTCATTACATGAACCAACCGGAACAATGGTCATACGAGAATGAGGATAACCAACAATTCCATTTACCGCCTCAAAGCAAGTACCATCCCCACCACAGATATAAAAAGTGATATCTTCAGGGTTTTTACTTTGTTCATTTTCAATGCTTGTTTTCTTGATAAAGAAAGTCGCATCATTTGGTCCTTTGGTAATATAAATAAGATATGTATCTGATCTTTCGCTAAAGATCTTATCGATGCGTTCTTCTAATGTTTCAGATGAATCATGTCTTCCCGCAATCGGATTTATAATAAAGTAGTGTTTCATAGGAAAACCCCCAATTTTTACTTTATTATTTTATCACAAAATGTCATTTTTTTAAAGTAATTAACTTTGTTATAGTTACTTAAGTTTGTTAGGCAAATTGTAATATCAAATAGAGCAGAATAAAAACCAGGTTTTTTAGCCTGGTTTAAGATTAATTAGTTGAAAATGTCCATGTTATGTGTTATTCTTGAGTCGACCAAAACACAGAAAGGACAAATAACATGGAACAATTTAATTATACTACAAACAAAGCCAATAATCAATCATTTAGAAAAAATCATTTTAATCATCTTACCTACACTGATAGAATCAATATTGAACAATTATTACTATTAAAAAATAATCCTGATTATGTCGGTGAAAAAATTACATTGAATTATATAGCTAAAATAATAGGTGTAAATAAAAGTACAATTTCTAGAAAAATTAAGAAAGGTACTTTTAAAGAACTTAATCAACCAAATGGTAAGTTAGTATCTCATTATCTTGCTACTCTAACTAAAAAAATCTAAATTTTATCAATTAACTATGCTAGAAAAACATTTCAAAATACATTTTTTCTAATGTAAGTAATTTATTAATAATTAAATATCCAAATATGACTAATTTTAGTAAATAAGCAGTAAAACCAAGTGGTTCTACTGCTTTTTATTAGTTATCGCTATCTTCCTCAGCAATTTTTGATTGATTAAGATATGTTTCAAAGTCTTCGCGTGTCATTTTGTGCTTTTTAGTAGGTGTTGTTCTTTCTTCTTGTTCTTTTTTCTTTGTTTCAAAGTCAATTCTTTCTTCCTTAATGACTGCGAAAACACTTATAATGCGATCAATTTTTTTCTTTTTAATTGAATTAATTATTGTAAAAATCTTTTCTTTTGGTGGCTCTACATGGATTGCTGCTTCTAGGATTTTGTTAATATCATCAGTCATTTTCACAAGTAAACTAACTTCATCAATACCTTCATCAACACAGTATAAAAACATCTTTTTAAGTGAAATGGAAGCTTTTAAAATCTTCTTTAATTCTTTTACGGTATATTCTTCACCAGCAAGAATTGTTGTTGTAATGTTATCTAGTTTCTCAATTTTCTTACTGGTTCTTTCCAATTTACTTCTTCTATTAATGACAATGAGATATACCCCAAGTGTAATAACTGCTGCTATTACTAAATATGGTAGCAATACATATGCAATTTCTTTAATGTTAAAATTTGTTACATCATATGTTTGAGAAATAATGTTTCCACCTATGTTTGCTGATATAACATATTTTCCTTTGGTGATATTTTCTATTTTTATTTCATTGTTTTCATTTGCATAGTCTGTAAATGATTCATCATTACATTTTATATCAATAATTGCTTTTAAATTTTCTATTGTTTTACCATTACCAACAATTCTAAATTTGGGATTACTATTTGGTTTAATGAATTTATCAGACTCAATTGTATATTTTGGCTCTAACACAACTATTTTTATTTCTGCTTTAATAAAAGTTTCAGTTGCTTTTGCGATATTTACCATTACTGTTAGTGTAGTCTCACCAAGTGACACTGGATCTAAAACAAGAGTTTGGTTGCCGTTAATGCTAATTTTACAAATAGCGGAATTATCAATACTCCAAATATAACTATAGTTAGGATTTACGACTCCATCTAATAAGGCACTAAGATTAAAACTTCCTTGATGTAGATCAACATAGATGAGGTCTTTTCCAGCTATACTAATTGTTCGATCTTTATTAGTATTTTCAGCACTTAAGACATTTATTTGTTGCGTTACTTCTTTAAAATATCCAATTGCTTGGTCTTCAATTACTAGTTTAACCGTATTGATGCCTTCATCAAACTTGTGTGTAAACTCACGGACATTTTCTTCAAGTTCAATTTTGGTATCATTTACGTACCATTCAAATCTTGTAGAAAGCGAAAATTCAAAGTTTCCTACATTAAATGACACGTGAACATCATCGTATTTAGTTAAAGCGGTTGATTGATCATCTTTTTCATATATGATATATACTTCAGGGACCTCTGTAATTACTGTTATATTAATAATAGCGGTATATAAAGTATCCTCAATACGTGCAAGGGCGTAAACTTGAGTAGTCCCTCCTCTTAAACATTTCAAATAGGCTATATTTTCATAAGTATTTCTAATTCTTATAATTGAATCATCAACAACAATAAATTGAAAAGGAAGTTCAGAATAAGCTTGTGGAATTGATAAAATGCTTTCAATTTCATCGTGAATTATCGAACCATCTGTACTCGCAGGACAAATAATTGAAATATCCGTACCTTGTTCAAAATTTAATTGTTTAATCTTTTGTTCGTATTTTCCAATTACTTCCACTTCAACCGAAACTATAATATCTCCAAATGAGAAATATATCATATCTTTGCCAGGTTTATAACCACATATTATGTATTTATTTTCAGATGCTGATGACAAATCAACTATAATATTTCCTCTTGATATTTTATAAGATAAATCTATCGGTGTTTCTAAAGGACTAAAGCCATCATTAACATAACCAAATGTAATTGTTTTTGATTCACCTTCAATAACAATTACATTTTCACAATCAAATCCATATTCTTTATCAACATGTGGAGCAACTCTTATCGTAATTTGTTTTTCAAGAAATGTACCATTATTTAATTCAGCTCTTACTGTGATAACTTCACTTATCGTTTTTTCAAGTGGCGTAGCACTTGTATACTGAATTAACACTACACCATCTTCATAGTTAGCACTTAAAATACCCTCTGATATGACTGTAAACTTTGTTGTTGCATTAAAATCTTGATAGTTGGCAATTTCAAGTCTTTCCTCTAATGAATTATATACTTCGTAATTATATTCAGACTCCATTTGAATTTCTGTAGGATATATTTCATCAATGATATTCTCATTTTTTAATTGAATTTGCATTATACAACTTTTTGAATCATAGTTAGACATTCCAACTTCAGCTAGAAATTTATCACCAATACATAATAATTTACTATCAGTTTGTTTTTCAAAAATGTAAACATAATCTCCTACATATGGAATAATAGTAATTGGTGTTTCATTATAATAGGCTACAACAAGTTCTTTTAAAAATGGCTCTAACCATGTTTCATTTGTAGAAATTACAATTGGAGTATTTTCCATATATATTGAATCACTAGGAAACTCACTATTACCATACGATAGATAAATATTATCAAAGCTATATAGTACTACATTATATTTTTGTAGTTTAATTACAACTTCATCACCTGTTGATGATATTACATAATATTGAATAAAAAAACTTGCGATGCCACTTTCTATATTAAAACTTAAATCGTTTTCTGTCACATTAATTAAATTGTCAGTTACAATTCGATATTTAATTTCATTTCCGGTTGGGGTTTGTGAATTATAATCAGTAATTTCTTTTGGAATAATAATTCTAATTGTTTTTACTAGTTCTGTCAATACTCCAATATGTGCATTCTCTTGATATGCTACTTGTTGCAAACCACTATGGATTACATCAAGGGAAACATTTAAATAGTTTGGAATATCGATAACATCTTTTTCACCAACAGTAACAACCAAACGGATTTTTTCAGTTTTTGTAGTGCCATATTTAACGGCTGAGTTAACCACAATGTCTAATATCGTGGTACCTTCTGTTTTTCCTTCCAATTTAAAGGTTTGTTTAGGAAAATCTGGGTTTAGTTTATTATCTACTAATCGATTTACTAGAGTTTCGCTAATTGTTTTCTTTTTTCCATCAAGAGTAATACTATTAGAAATAACTGCATTTTTATAATAATTTACATCAACAATATCATTATCATTTACAATTAATGATACTGTTTGATCAGGATAATCGCCATACCAGTTAATGGTGAAAAAATCTAATGAGAACTCTTTTGTTTCATTCAATTTAACATTTACAAATTTTGTTGTCGCGTAATTTGTACCATTAGGATCATTAACATCATATACATCAAACTTTGTTACTTGAGCAGAAAGCCCTCCAGACATTCCTGGATTAATTTCATTAGGATCAATCGAAGGAAGATTGGATGGTGCAGCCCTTAATTTAAACAAACAAGATAACGATAAAGCAAAGACAAGAAGAAATACACTTATTATAATTTTAATACTCTTTTTCATTATTTATCACCTTTTTGGTTTAATAACTTAACATCTAATTTATTATAAGGTATTTCTATATTATTTTTTCTAAATTCTTCAACTATTTTTTCATTTATATCAAATAAAGCTGAATAATAATCATCGGTTTTAACCCAGAATTTTAATTGAAAATCAAGGGAACTATCGCTAAATGCTTTTAAAATTATGGTTGGAGATGGAACATCCAATACTAATTTGTGATCATCTAATAAATTAGTTAAAACTTTTTTAACTAGCTTAATATCGGAATCGTAAGATACACCAATTACAATATCAACTCTTCTTGTAGGGTTGGCAGTATAATTAGTTAAAGTACCATTAACAATTGCACTATTAGGTAACACGATTCTTTTATTGTCAAAAGTAAAAATCTCCGTTGTAAGAATTTTTACACTCCTTACAATTCCCTCTGTACCAGCAATTTCAATATGATCGCCTTTTTTAAATGGTTTAGTAATAATAATAACAATACCATTTGCAATATTAGCTAGTGAATCTTTCAAGGCCATACCAACAGCTAAAGCTACTGATGAAAAGGCAATTAGAAAGGAATTTCCTGATAACCCTAACATCGACACAATAGCAAAGGCAAGTAGTAACCATAAGAACACTTGTAATAAACCAACAATAAAGCCGCCAATTGCATTATCTATTTTTGTAGCATAAACTATTTTAAGTAATAACTTGCATATTAGCTTAATTAAAATAAAGCCTATAATAAAAATTAGAATTGATGCTAGAATATTTAGACCATTATTTGCGAAAAAATTTGCAATTTTTGAGGATAATTCTTTAAAACTTTCCATATTTTACTCCTTTATTTCTTTAAAAATATTAATAATAGTATACATTAATTACATATACATTGCAAACGATTAAATTACAATTTAATACTTAGTTTTGACAATTTTCAATAAAATCCATTACTAATTTTTCGTATTCTTCTTTATTTTTTCGATAACTTGAAGCATGCTTAGCATTAGGGAAGATGATGATTTTTTTAGGTCCATTATATCTTTCATAGTTTTTTTCACTCATTTTACAAGGAACAAAGTCATCTAAGGCTCCATGAATAAATAAAACAGGAATATTATGTTTTTTATTTATGTCAATTGTTTGTTCTTTGATATCATAATGCATGCGATGAAGAATAATTCTTCGAATGTATGGTACCATATAAAAATATGGAGTATGGTATTTATATTTAGAAACAAAACAAAGTTCCTCATAGCCACTACTAAAACCACAATCAGCGATTACACCTTTTACATTTGGTAAATCATAGTTTAAGGCCCTTAGGACACTTGATGCTCCCATCGATACACCATGAAGGTAGATTTGATAGTTGTTATCAGTGATTTTATTGATGTAGTCAATCCATTTTTTGAGGTTTTCACCATCATAGATACTAAATCCAATGTACTTTCCTTCACTTGGATAGTGTCCTTCATGAGATACTAGTAAAATGTCAAAGTCTTGATGATTAAAGTAAAAAGGTCCAAAGTAAAAGGAATCACGAAAAGCATCACCAAGCCAACCATGGCTCATAATTATAAGCTTTTTATTATTAGGTTGTTGTTTAAAATAGTAAGCATATAATTTATGATTTCTACTTGAGGTCATTTCTAATCTTTCAAAAGGTTTTTTTAATAATTCTTCTTTGTATTCTTTTAAACTTGGTAGTTTCTTTTCATAAATATCATCATACTTCTTATTCTTTTTTTGAGTTATTCCTTTAAAGCAATAGTTAAACATTATGTAAGAAAGCACAAATTTAATAATTATTATTAAGATTACTAAAGTTATTAGGATAATTCCAATGATCTTTAATATTGTCATTTAGTTTTACCTATAATACTTTTTAACATATTCTTTTACCGTTTCAATTGTTTCTTCGGTTACTAGTTTTAAGTCAATACGGAAACTCCAGTTGTTACCTACAGTTGATGGAGTGTTAATCCTTGAGTTTTCATCTAAATGAAGATAGTCTTGAAGCGGAATAATCGCTGTATCAGCAATTGAAGCAAGAGCAGCCTTAATTAAAGTATCAGGGATTTCATTAACTTTAGTAATATTAAAATAATTAAAGATTTGATTAACTTGATCTTTGGATAAAGTTTTAACCCAACCAACAAGTGGCATGTTATCATGAGTACCAGTATAAACAACCGTATTTTGAAGGTAGTTATGAGGAAGATAGTCATTTTCTTTTCTTCCATCAAAAGCAAACTCTAGTACTCGCATACCCGGAAATTTAGTTTTCTTAAGTAATTGGTAAACATCAGGAGTAAGGTAACCTAAGTCTTCCATGATCATCTTAGGGTTAGTTACTTTTTTGAATAATTCTTCAAAGATGTCAAAACCTGGTCCTTTTTCCCACACACCATTTTTCGCGGTTTTATCGGTTGCGGGGATTGCGAAAAAGCCAGCAAACCCTCTAAAGTGATCAATTCTTAAAACATCAAACATCTTAAGAGAATGAATGATTCGTTCTACCCACCATTTATAAGAGTTTTTCTTCATTTCATTATAATCATATAAAGGATTACCCCATAGTTGACCATCACTTGAGAAAGCATCAGGTGGACATCCAGCAACTCTTGTTGGTCGTAAATCTTCATCTAATTCAAAATTTTTAGGATTTTGCCAAACATCACTACTATCGTATGATACATAGATAGGAAGATCCCCAATGATTTTTATTCCTTCTTTGTTCGCATATTCTTTTAAGTTTAACCATTCTTTGAAGAAATAGTATTGAATAAACAAATGCATGTTTTTATCTTCTGTTATTTTTTCTTTGATTTCTTCACTCAAATGGCCTTGTATTACATCTTCATCCCACTCATTAAAGCATTTACCATGATAGTATTCTTTTAAAGCTCTAAAGGTTACATAGGCTTCTAGCCAGTTTTCATTATTCTTTTGAAATTCTTCAAAATCTTGAGGAAGTTTTTGAAAGAACTTCTTACTGGCTTTTTTATAAAGAGGCAATCTAGTTTCTTTTAGTTTGACATAATCAACATTACTAAGAGGAGTAACCATACTGTCTAGTTCTTTCTTAGTAATTAGTTTATCTTGATATAATTCTTCTAAATTTAGGTAGTTTTCGCTTCCTGCAAACGTACTATAAGTTTGATATGGAGAGTCTCCAAAAGTTGTAGGTCCAAGTGGTAAGATTTGCCAGTATGTTTGGTTCATCTTCTTTAATAAATCAATGAAATCATAAGCTTCCTTACCAAAAGTTCCTATTCCGTATTTACCAGGTAAGCTACTTACAGGTAGTAGTATTCCACATCCACGCATATAATCCTCCTATAATAAATGGATATTCTTTTTTTCAAGTTCATGTAAGTAATTATCACTCCAAGTTGATACTTGAACCTCACCAATGTGGGCTTTCTCAAGCATTAACATACATAATCTTGATTGACCAATGCCTCCTCCTATTGTTAAAGGAAGCTCATGGTTGATTATTTTTTGACAATATTCGTTATTTAACTTATCTAATTCATTTTTAATTGTTAATTGTTCAATTAAACTTTGGTCATCTACTCTTATTCCCATTGAGGAAAGTTCAAAGGCATGATTGATTACATGGTTCCATACGACTATATCTCCATTTAAATTCCAATCATCATAGTCAGCGGCTCTTGAGTCATGAGGAAGACCATTACTTAAGGATTTACCAATTCCGATAATAAAGACAGCTTGATACTTTTTACATATAGCATTTTCTCTTTCATCTTTAGTTGCATTTGGATACATCTTTAGAAGTTCTTCACTAGTAATAAAATGAATCTTATTAGGTAAAGTAGTAGTGATACTTGGAAATTTCTCTTTAACATCATTTAGGGTATCAACGATTACTTTATAGATAACTTCAACTATTTCTTTTAAATAGTTAAGATTTCTTTCTTCTTTTTTGATTACTTTCTCCCAGTCCCATTGGTCAACATATAAAGAGTGAATCGCATCTAAATCTTCATCTTTTCTTATTGCATTCATATCGGTATAAAGACCAGTTTCTTCTTGAAAGTTATATTTCTTTAAAGATACACGTTTCCACTTAGCAAGTGATTGGACAATCTCAAGTTCCTTATCTAAAGCAAGCGGTTTAAATTTAATTACCTTTTCCCATCCATTTAGGTAGTCGTTAATCCCTGAGGTTGAACTAACAAAAAGGGGAGCCGAAACTCTCGTTAAGGCCATACTTTCAGCAAGTCTTCTTTCAAATGTATCTTTAACAAACTTTATCGCAATCTCAGTTTCTAGTAAGTTAAGTTTAGGAGTGTAGTTCTCAATGTCTTTTAAATATTTCATAGGTAATCCTCCTGATTTTTTATTATTATACTCCATTTTTATAAAAAATTCAAAATATTAGAAAAGATTAATTTAAAAATGGGAATGCTTATGCATTCCCTTATCAATTAGTTAAATTAATTTTTATTAAAATTATCATTACTTTCTTAGCCAATCAGCAATATCGATAATTGTAATACCCTCATAATCATATTGCTCATGATGGGTTCTTGCGATTACCATCTTAGGATAGGCATCTTTAATCTGTAAAAGTGGAGAAACTTCACGCTTAAAAGTTTCAGAATCTGAGATATTATCAGAAACTTGAATATAGATTTTTTCATTACGTTTTATTGCTACAAAATCAATTTCTTTTTTATATAAAACACCAACATAAACTTCATATCCACGACGTAGTAACTCAACTGCAACAATGTTTTCAACAACTCTACCATAATCTAGATTTTTAGTTCCAAGTTTAGCATAACGAAAAGCATGATCACTTAAATAATATTTGTCATTTGATGAAAGATATTTTTTTCCATGAATATCATAACGACGAATTTTGTAAAATGCGAAAGCATTACAGAGGTATTGAATGTAACTACTTATTGTCATATGATTGATTTTATCTTTATTAGAAGTAAAAGTATCAGCGATATTCCTTACTGAAGTAAGGTTAGACACATTATCCATTAAATAATCTACAAGTCTATCCATTAACATTGTATTTCTAATTTTATATTTTTGTCTTATATCTCGTAGAATAAGCGTATTAAAAACTTCTTTAATATAGTCATACTTTAGTTCAAGATCATGGTATAAATAAGAACCTGACATTCCACCTTCTTTAATATAGTTATCAAATGCCTCATAAATATTTGATGGTTGAAAATATTCTAGATATTCTTTAAAGGAAAATGGATATACCTTTATCTCAAATGTTCTTCCTGTAAAAAGAGTAGCTAAATCAGAACTTAATAAAAAAGCATTTGAACCAGTTAGATAAATATCATATTTTTCTTGAGCATGAAGACTGTTAATTGTAAGTTCAAAATTTGGGCATAATTGAACTTCATCAATTAAAACAAAATTATCAGCACCTTCTACATAAGAATTTTTGATATACGTATTAAGAGCATGATAATCTTTAAGTTTTTCAAACTCTTCAAGATTAAAATTTATATGAATGATATTAGCATTAGGAATATTATCGATAACATATTGTTTAAATGCTTCTAACAATTTAGATTTTCCACTACGACGTACACCTGTAATTACTTTTATATCAGGAGTACCCATAACATTTTTCATTTTTTCAAGATAAAAATCACGCTTGATAAGTTTCATTATTATCACCTCGTTAATATTATACCATACTATTTTCCAAAAATCAAATTTTTTCGTTTTTGGCAAATAGAATTTTTAAATAAATTTAAAAATGGGAATGTATGCGCATTCCCTTGTATCTATAGTAACATTGATATTCATTAATAAACTATCAAAAAAGCCACCAAGTGGCTCCCTATGGCCGGTGATAGTACATATCACTTAAACATTAAGATCGGTAACATAGGTATACAGCATAGATTTCTATCTGCAATAATATTATATATTATTTGATAAAAAAATTCAAATTATTTAATTACATACTATATTTTTTCCATTTCCATAATATGGAGGAACTAAACTAAATGGAATTAAATCGGTTGCAACAATAATGTTATTATTTTCATCAAGTTGTGTCACTTTAAAGTAATACTTCCCATAAGCTAGTCCTTGAACTATTTTAAAGGAAATATTTGCGTTAATTTCATCTTTCATTATACGTTGGTCATTATCTAAAAATAATTCAAATATTATTTTTTTAACACTAGCACTAGCATTTTGCCAATAAACATTTATTAATGAATCACCAGTTCTATAATTTACTGATATTTTAGATAATAGTTCTTCTCTGTTTTTAGCAGCAATCTTTTCATAATATTTATTCTTATCTGACTCAATATAATTAATCTTTATTTCAATTGGATCTACTATTCCATTCCTATAATAAAATTTAATTTTATCTTGTTTGTTTTCAAAATCCAAATTTATGATATATAAATTAAAACCTTTTTCATAATATGGATAATAATAATCTACATTTTCTAGAATATCTTTATTGATGTCAGAAAATAAAATTGCATCTTGTTTATTATTGCCACTTAATACTTCGATTTTTTCTAGTGAGGTCTTTTTAGGATTATTAAGTATTACTAATTGATATTTTGTTAAATGGATATTTTCTTCTTGACATAGTAATAATTCTTTTGTATGATAATTTATTTCACCATAATAATGTTTGTTACAGCCTACTACATTTATTTGATAACTAAATCCTTTAGTTACGAAAACTGCTTGTTCATATTCATTCATAAATTTCTCCCTACTTATCTATTTCTTCAATGATGTTTATGCATTTAGTTAAATCATCTTCGGTAAAATCAATTGTATTATTTTCCGAATGAACAATATTATTTCTTTTCATTCTTAGTTTATTAAGATAATTAGCCCATTCATTATATTTCTTATTATCATTAAATGATAAATTTTGATCTAACAATTTCTTTAAATATAAATCTAACATTGTATGTAAATCACCTGAATACTCATACTTATATTTTAATATGGATTCTAACTTAACACATAACTTAATTATGACTGAATCATAATTTTCTTTATTAATTTGATCAAGAAGATACTCCTTGGTGATTTCTGTTTTACATCTATTATATTCTATTTCATTATTTCTTTTTACTTGGATATGTGTTATCTTTTTCTCGATACTATCAACCCAATTATTAAAGGTCTTTTCTTTTAATTGATTAAGAAAGTTAATTGCTAAATCAACATCTTCTGGTATTTCGTTAATATCATCTAGTTTTAATAAACCATTTATATATTTGATATCTTGTTTTTCAACCCAATTATGATTAATTAAAATTTTACTTCTTTTGGGATACCCAATATTATTATTATCTTCATCAGTATATATTAATGTTTTTTTAGCTACATTTAATATTTCTTCTATACCACCAAACATTAAAGCTTCTCTTAAAGGAGCTATTTTATTATCTATACTAAACTTAAATAATAATTTAAAGTTTCTTTCTTTTGCACATTTGTATGCTAATTCAATGTAACTGATGTTTTTTTCCATAATAATCTCTTCATAAAGTGATTTATATTGTTCTAGTAAACATTCATAATATTTTTCTTCATTTTCATTAATACTTGGACCATCTACTTCAACTGTTTTAGATTCCAATAAATGATTATAATCTAGGATGTACTCGTCACAAAATTCAAATATTAATCTATCTTTAAGGCTTACATCTGGAGATTCCTTCATTTGTTTTAGTTTAATAGTTCTTTCATCAATTATTTCATTTCCACTAAGTGAATTAATCTTATTTGCATGTTCTAGTAATTCATATTGACTATCTTGAAGTAAGTTATTTAAAGTAAGCTTATTAATTGCTAATACTTGGAATATCATATTATTTGAGTTTGAACTTGGAGTTGTTGAACGTAGAAAACAACAATTATAACCATATTCTTTTGTTGCCTTATTGTATTGTTCTATCGCAGACATGTTAATATCATCAGCTATATCAAAAATGTACTTTACCCATTTCCATTTTTTTAATTCGGAGAATTTATCTAGAAACATTGGATACATATTTTGCCATTTACCATGTCGATGATAATTTTCCGTATTTGTATCTCCATCATTCAATTTTCTCTTATGGGTGCTTAAAACATAAATTCTAGTTTGGTCAGTTACTAGTTTTTCATCAACAAAGGCATTTAACATTTCTTCAGACCAATATTCATTATTTATATTTCCAATATCCTTAACATTAAAAAATTTAATTTTTTCAATTTGATTAGAAATTAAATACATATAAAGAATTGATGAAACATATTCCTTTTCCACTTTCATTGTATTATAGTAACGTATAATCATATTATTATTTACTAAATAAGAAAATACATTAATAAGTTTATTATTATAAATATCTAAAAAGGTAAGATCATTTACTTTTTCAAGATACTTAGGATCATCAGTTTCAATTAGCATTTCCTTTGGCGTTTTAACTACTACTTTTTCTTCTTTGTCTTTACCCATAATAAGATAATCCAAACTAACTCCTAAAGCATTAGCGAGGGGAGCTATAATAGACATATCTGGATTCCCTTCATTCTGTTCCCATTTGCTGACAGCTCTATCGGTTACATTTAATTTTTTTCCAAGTTCTAATTGAGTTAATCCTAATTCTTTTCTTTTTAATTTTATTCTATCACCAATTGTCATCATAATCAATTCCTCCTAAAGGCCCTTCCATTCTACCATAAGTTGATTTAAAAGACAATAAAATAGTAGTATACTCTTCGTTGAGTTGATTTTTTTTAAAAAAATAAAAAATGGACTTAACTCAACGATTAGTTGAATATGTGCTTTTTATGTAAAAAAATGGGAATGCATATGCATTCCCTTGTTTTCTTGTTATCTAACAATCTTTAAAATGATATCATGAGGTTTTACTTCTTCGTTTGTTAAAACGTAAGCATCAAAAATCATTTGCATAGCTTCATCTGTATTTAAGCCATTAGTATAAATGCTTGCGATAACATCACCTTTAGTAACTTTGTCACCAACTTTTTTGTGAAGAACAATACCAACACTTGGATCAATGATGTCTTCTTTGGTTGCACGACCGGCACCAAGAAGCATTGCGGCCTCACCAATTTTTAGAGCATCTATTTCATCAACATAAGCATCTAAATCATCGAGGTATTCTAAATTAATGATTTGGCCTGCTTGTTTGAATAGTGTATAGTCATCAATGACATCAGGGTTTCCGCCTTGGTATTTAATCATTAGACGTAATTTTTCAAGGCCTCTTCCATCATGAATAGCATCAAGTACAAGTTGTCTTGCTTCATCTGGGTCTTTTGCCATTTTTGCAATTAAAAGGATTTCTGCTGTTAAGGCTACACAAAGTTCAGTAAAATCCTTTGGTCCTTTTCCTTTTAGGGTTTCAATGGCTTCAATTACTTCAAGACTATTACCAACAGCACATCCAAGTGGTTGTGACATGTCAGTTAGAGTTGCTACGGTATCACGATGAGCTAATGATCCGATTTCAACCATTGCTTTTGCGAGAACAGTCGCATCATCTAAGTTTTTCATGAAGGCACCTTTACCAACCTTTACATCTAATACAATATGGTCAGCTCCACTTGCTAACTTTTTAGACATAATTGAAGATGCAATTAGCGGTACTGATTCAATAGTTCCGGTAACATCACGTAAAGCATATAGTTTTTTATCAGCTGGAGTAATGTTGGCACTTTGTCCGATTATCGCAAGACCGATTTCATTTACTTGTTTAAAGAAATCATCAGCAGTGATTTCAATTCTAAAACCTGGAATTGATTCAAGCTTATCTAGAGTTCCTCCCGTATGTCCTAAACCTCTTCCTGACATTTTAGCCATTTTTACACCAAATGATGCCGCAAGTGGTGCTACAACTAAGCTGGTTTTATCTCCTACCCCACCAGTTGAATGTTTATCAACTTTAACTCCATTAATACGGGATAAATCAATTTCTTCACCACTATGAAGCATAGCATTTGTTAATTGATAGCTTTCTTCTTTGTCCATTCCTTTAAAGTATACTGCCATAAGGAAGGCACTTACTTGATAGTCGGGAATATTACCTTTTACATAACCATCAATAATAAATTCAATTTCTTCTTTAGATAGTTTAAAACCATCTCTTTTTTTAGTAATAATATCAACAACTCTCATTGCTTGTTCTCCTTATTATATAATATAAAATGATTATACCATAACTATGTTCTTTTTGCAAACCTTTTTATTTGTTTTATCAATTCTTATTTTACCCATCTATTTCACTTTTATGATAAAATATCCTTGAGGTAAATTTTATGAGACTTTATCAATATTTAAAACATAATACTTTTTACACTAAATCAGAGATTAATTTACTTTTTAAAGAAAATAAAATCTTGATTAATAATGAGGTTTATCCCTTAACATGGATGGTAAAACCTGGTGATGTTGTTACGGTTAATAACATTGTTATTGAAGAAGTTCCTCATGTATACTATTTATACAATAAACCACGTGGGATAAGATGTGATATTACAAACGAAGCTAAAAGTTACATTAATCACCTTAGTCTTCCCTACAAGGTAGTCCCAGCTGGCAGATTAGATGTTGACTCTATGGGGTTAGTTCTTCTTACTAATGATGGAGCATTAATTAAGAAGTGTAAAGATAGTTTTGAAAAAGTTTATCTTGTAAAACTTAAAAATCCTCTTACTTCTTCTTTTATAAAAGAGTTATCAAAACCAATCACGATTAAAGGAAAACTAACTAATGAAATGAAAGTAGAGATAATTGATGATTATCAAATTAAGCTCACTCTTAGTGATGGTAAATACCACCAAATTAGACGGGCAGTAATAAATGCTGGAAATAGAGTTGAAGAATTAAAAAGAATTGCGATTGGACCTTTTAATCTTAATGATTTAAAAGAAGGAAATATTAAAGAAATAAGCTTTACCTGATTGGTAAAGCTTTTTAGTCGTCCCATTTATTCTTATTTAGGTATTTCTTAGCTGGTTTTAAATAATGGTATGTTGTTCTTGCTTTATTAATATCTGCTTCGACTAAATCATGAGCAAGACTTGCGAGTTCTTGAGTATTCATCTCTTGATATCTTGATGGATCAATAACCTCAACAATATTGACATAGATAGGGGTTCTAATAAAAGGAATTGTCATCTTCTTTTGGTAGGAACCATCGATGGCAACAAGAACGGTTGGAACCATCGCTTTTTCAGATATTTTGAATGATCCAGCTTTATATTTATGCATATAAAGCCCTTTTGATCTAGTGCCTTCGGGAAATACAAGAAAGTTTAAACCTTTTTTGACTTCACTAATAATCTTTAAGATTACTTTTAGGGCTTCCTTGTCATCATCACGATCAATGGGAATACCACCTAAGGCCTTAGCCATTCCTGATGCAAGAGGGTAAGTATCAATAATCTTTTTGTACATTGTCGCATGAGGGTAATCTTTAAAGACTAAATAAAGAATAAACATGTCAAGATAACTTTGATGATTAGAGTAAATAACAAAGTTAGTATCTTTTGGTAGTTTTTCAAGGCCATGGGCTTTAATTCTAACCCCAAGCCAGAAACAACTAAATCTTGCGACATCAGTCATAAAGAACCATCTAAATTTACCCTTAGGGTTGTAAGTTTTAGAAAGTTTGTGACCAAGAGTCACTAGTAAGAACATAATGATTAAACAAAAGATGCCAACCGTTAATAGGAAAGTCCCTAAAGCAATAAATATACAAAAATACCAAGCAACGTTATTTGATATTGTAAGGTATAAACTAAGAGCAGTCCCCCCAAAGACAATAATTAACGATAAAGGAAATATCATTTTTTAATCCTTTCATAGACTTCAAATACTAAGTCTTTTTCTCTACTTTTACCAAGTAAATTAAATTCATTATAATTAATTTCAGGGAAGAAAACATCACCTTCATGAGTTCCGGGGATTCTTGTGATATACAATCTATCAACTAATGGTAACATTTCTTGATATACCATTCTTCCACCAATACAGTATAGTTCTTGATCCTTGTAGGCGTCGATTAATTCATCAAGGTTAGTTACGATAACCCCCGTTGAAGGGATTTCTTCTTTACTTGTTAAAACATAGTTAGCACGATTAGGAAGTGGTTTACCATTACGATTAATTATTGACATATAAGTGTTATATCCCATTAAAACAGCTTTAAAGTTGGTTACTTTTTTAAAGTACTTTAAATCATCAGGATAGTACCAAGGTAGATCATTACCATTTCCAATGAGGTTTTTTTCATCCATTGCGACAATCAAAGCAAACATCAGACAGCCACCTTACCTTTAATTGGCGGATATGGATTATATCCCTCAAGTTCAAAGTCTTCATATACAAAATCTTCAATATTAGTTGTATCACGATTAATCTTCATTTGAGGTAGAGCTCTTGGAGTACGTGATAATTGCTCTTTGATTTGGTCAATATGATTAGTGTAAATATGAGCATCACCAATCGTATGCACAAAATCACCAAGACCAAGACCACAAACTTTTGCGACCATCATGGTAAGTAGGGAGTATGAAGCAATGTTAAATGGTACACCTAAAAATAAATCGGCTGAACGTTGATATAGTTGACATGATAGTTTACCATCATTAACATAGAATTGAAATAGACTATGACATGGAGGTAGAGCCATCTCATCAACTTGAAGAGGGTTCCAAGCACAAACAATTAGACGTCTTGAGTTAGGGTTAGTTTTTATTTCATTGATTACTTTCATTAGTTGGTCAACTTTATAATCACCAATGCCAAAAGCACGCCATTGTTTTCCATACACGGGACCTAAATCACCATGAAGTTTCGCGAAAACATCATCATTTTTGATTTTTTCAACAAACTCTTCAATCGTTTCCCCTTGATAGTCACTACTATTTTTATATTTTTCATATGGCCATTCATTCCATATTCTTACACCATGATCTACTAAATACTTAATGTTGGTGTCACCTTTGATAAACCATAATAGTTCATAAATAATAGCTTTTAAATATACTTTTTTAGTTGTTAAAAGAGGAAAGCCTTCCGATAAAGGAAATCTCATTTGGGCACCAAAGATTGAGTAAGTACCAGTTCCTGTACGATCTCCTTTAAAATGTCCATCTTTTAATACATGTTCACATAACTCTAAATATTGTTTCATATCTTACCTCCATCTATTTTTTTTGATATTATATCATATTAAAAAAAATAAATCTAGAAAAAAGAACAAAGAAAAAACACCTCTAATCAAAGAGGTGTTTTCCTGCTAAACTATATCGGAGAATTCTTTTAGCAAACGTCAAAATAAATAGTTAAGGATTATCTACTTGACACAAGATAAGACACAAAAAATAAAAAATTTAGCTACTCTGCATCTTGATAAGCAAATTCTTGGTCATTTTGTTTTCTTTTACTTACAGCGATAAAAGCCACTCTTTCTGCGATTACTTGGAGAGAGTTAATCTTTTTATGATAGACTTGATTATCAACCTCAAAGGTTACATCCTCACTTCTTACGGTTAAACGACCTCTGATACCAATTATATCCCCTTTGGTACAAAAGTCACAGGTGCTGCTCGCAATCCCTTCCCATAAGGCACATTTAATAAACTCCGATTCATAGTTTCCATCCATTGATTTAAAAGGTTTAACCACACGTAAAGTAATAAAGGTTCCTTTTACGCCTGATTCAAATTCTTTTAATTCGGGATTTTCTTGTAAGACCCCAACTAGGGTAACAATATTTAACATAGTTTTCCTCCTTCCTGATATAGTAAAGTATACTTAAAAAGGAATCCTTTATCAAATTCCTAAAATTAAGTAATTTTTAGGATATTGATGGTTTTTAGAAAATTTTAATTTTTTTACTATTTATTTAATTATTTTTTATTTCTTTTTTTCTCTTTTATAACAAATAATGGAAAATATGGAAAATTAGTTATTTTTTTATTTTTTTTACAAAAAATATTAAATAAGTGGAGGTAAATATATGAAGTTAAATTTAAAAGTTGTCTTTCTATCTTGTTGTAATTTATTATTCTTAAATTGTATGGTTACATCAAATATTGCCATGAAGTTATACCCTGAATCAGCATACTTTGTACCTTTAATTCTTGGTATTATTACCTGTTTAATTTATTTGTTAGTACCAAAGTTAATTGATAACTATCAATCAGCCATCTTAAAAGGATTTTTAACAAGAATTCTTCTTTTAATTTATCTTTTAGTTAGTACAGTTATTCTTATCTATATTACTTTTAGAATTCTTTCTTATCATTTTTATTTCATTACTCCATGTTATTTACTTATTACCATTACTTTATTTTTTGTGATGCTTTTTGGCTTTATTACAATGAAAAACTTAGAAAGTATTACTTTAATATGTTATATTACATTATTTGCTTTAACAATCTTTGTAATCGCAAATGTCTATAATAAAGATTTTAGATTACTACTTCCTATTACCTTTAAATTTGAGAAGCCTTATCTTCTACTTGGACTTTTAGGTTTAATGCTTGATAATATCCTTTTAATATTCATTCCCACAGAGACTAAACCAACAGCTAAATATAGTTTAATTTTAGGAACCATCATCGCCGTAATTTTTTCTTCTTGGTATGTTCTTGATAGTTATACTTTTGTTAATTTTCAATATTATGAAGGATTAGACTTTCCCGCTTTATATCGTTATAAATTATACTATGGACCTAAGTATATAGAGCATTTAGATAATTTCTTATGTCTTTCTATTTGTTCTTATATGCTTTTAAAGGCTTTATTTAATCTTGAGTTATTTAGAATCTACTTAAAAGCCAAAAACAATATCTTTTATCGCTTCTTTATCTCATTAAGTATCGGTGTTATTTGCATCTTTATGATGTATAATATTAATTTTAAGTTTTTATACTTTTATCCCATAATTTTATTTTTAAGTGTTTTAATTATTTTGATTATTGTTTCACTTTGGAGGTACAAACATCATGAAAGAACTACTAGTTGATAGTCTATTACAAGAAATCAAACAAAAACAAGAAGATTTAGAGATTATCAAAACCAAGCAAAATAAATTAAATCTTACTTCATACTTCTTCTCATCAATGTTTAATCTTGAAGAATTTAATAAATTTTATCTAGATAAAATTGATGAAACTAACTTTACTCATCTTGATACAACATTTCCCGGAATCTTTCTTCGCTTAAGTGAATTTACCAAAAGTCATTTTTCTTATGTTTTAAATAAAGGAAGTTTAATTCTTAACATTGATGATGAAGAATTTTACCTTGTTAATATTTCTAAAATACCTAAAAGAGCTCCCACTCCCAGTGAGCTTGATCCGGTTAATTTATTAGATGGTCATGATGGCTTTATTGAAAATATCCATGATAATCTAGCATTAATTAGAAAAAGAATCAAAAGTGAAAACTTGATTGTTGAAAAATACATCTTAGGTACAACATCTAAAACGGATACCATCCTTATTTATTTAGAAGAATTTAAGGATTTGCCTTATATTAAGAAAACCAAAGAAACCTTAAGTTCTTATAATAAAGAATCCCTCACTAACATCAATGATTTAAACAAAGCCTTTAAAGGGGCATCCCTTTTACCAAATGTCTTTAATACAAGTTCTCCTGATTATGTAGTTACTTCCTTAACTGATGGAAAAGCTGTCATCTTAATTGATAACTCACCAGTGGTATCGGTTCTTCCTACTACACTTACGATGTTTACCACCATTAAAAACGAAGCTAATGAACCTAAGTATTACACCTTTTTCGCAAGAGCATTTACAATTTTGTTTTTCTTTCTTTCGGTATTTTCCATTGGTTTAATTATTGCTTTAACTAACTTTCATCCAACATTGTTCTCTAATCTTTTTATGGCAAATATTCAAATCACGGAGCGTGGTACTACTTTTCCTTTATTCATTGAAAGTATTATTGTCTTATTCCTCTTTGAGTTCTTTAGATTAATATCTAGTAGAAGTCCTAATAACTATGTTCAAAACATCATTATTATCTTTAGTGGGCTTTTCATTGGTCAAAATGCGATTTCATCAGGGATTGTTGGCGAAAGTGTCTTACTACTTACTTCAATATCTTACGTTAGTAGCTTTGCGATAACAAACAATCCCCATTTAGTTACCTCAATTGATTTGTTTAGATTATATAATCTAATTCTATCTTATACCTTTGGTTTACTAGGGTTTTCCATTGGGATTATTACCACCCTTCTTTACTTTGGTCATCAAAAGTCAGTAGGGGTATCACTCTTCTCGCCATTTAGTCCGCTCAAACTACAGGGGATTAAAAACTTCTTCTTTCCCCAAAAGGAGGGTAAACTATGAATAAAGCTAAAGTTATTTTTACCATTATTATTACTTTAATTGTATCTATATTTACCATCATTGTTTTATCTAAGAAAAATGATTACACAGAAGTTACCGCGAATGCTTATGTCGCAAGCATGGGATTAGACTACAGTGAAGAAAAAGAAACCTACACTGTCTATTTATACATCTTAAATAACTTTAACATCTCAAGAAGTGAGTATGGTACAGCTTCTCCTGATTCTCTTGGTTACATCTGTAAAGGGGAAGGAAAAAGTATTGCAGAAGCACTATCTAATATCAATAGATATTCAAACATCAGACTACAATATAGTCACATTAGAACCTTAGTTCTAAAAGACACTTTCTTTACCAGACGAAGTATCCTACATCTATATAAACATATCAAACTAAGTACTGAGTTTTACCCAACATTCTATGTCTACACCACATCTGATGACTTACTAAAAATCTACAATGTCAATAACTTCTCTGAAACCAGTGCTTACTACACCATCCTCATCAATAACGATACCATCAACAAAGCCAAAGAAATAACCTACCTTGATTATATTAACGATATCCTAATATCAACATACACAACATCATACCCCATACTAACCGTATCTGAAGACATCTTCTATGAAAAAGATAATCCCATAACATCAATAGATATTACGGGATATAGTTATATGACTGATGACTATCTCTTATCTTCATTTACCTTTAACAACCTAAATGGACTAAAACATCTAAACAAACTATCCAAAAACGTCATCAGCTATAAAGAATTTGACTTTTTAGTTTTTGAATACAAACTAAAAAAGAAACTAACCAACAAAACCTTAAAAATCAACATTACAGCATCAGGAACCTTTGTTAACAAACAAGATAGTACAAAAGACTATACAAATGAACTAATAAAAAAAATAACAACTGACCTAAACCAACTAAAACAAACCATGGATGAATATCATATTGATGTATTCAACATTGATTATCTTTCAGGAATCAAAGATTCCTACCTAACAACAAACATTGAATATAACATCAAGATATTATAAAAGAACCCCCTCAAATAACTTGAGGGGATTTTGATTGTTAATTAACTATTAAGCAGCAAATCCTTTATATACTAATTTTGAAATTTGTACAAAACCATTACCAGATCCCTTTTTACAATTTATTTCAAGTTTATAGTATAATCCTGTAGCTTGATATTGTGGATCAATTACAAATTCAATATCACCGGTCGCAATTGTTTTAGTTATAGAAGTAACTTCTTTGCTGCAACTAGCATCAGAGTAAACAATTAACTTAAATGAATTAACTAATGATGCATTTGCTTTATCAACTGTTACTATAACGCTAGTAATTTTATTTTTACTTAATGCTTCATCTGTAGTAATTGTTGCAACTGATGCAGCTTTTTTAGAACCACATTTTATATATGTCCACTCATTACCCCATTTGTTGTTATTAAAATTAGAAATTTTCCAACTATAAATTCCTTGCGTTGCAGTCCATGTTTCTGTATAAGCGCCTATGCCATTACTTGCATTGTTTTCATCAGGGAATGTAATTGATGTAATTATACTAGGTGTCTCTGCAGATTCATCAACAAATCTAATCACAACTGTAGTATTGAATGATACAGTTATTTTAATAGTGTTTTCACTTAAATCTTTTTCTTGACCATTAATTACTATTTTAGAAACTTTATATCCTTCAGCAGGAGTAATAGTTATAGTAATTTCAGTACCATTTTCAACAACACTTGTTGCAGGAGTAACTGTACCTTTAGTTTCATCTTCAGATGTAACAGTAAGTGTTACTTCATTCTTTTTGTGACTTACATAATAAGCATCAACTATTTCGATTGTATCTTTATATACTCCACGTTTTCCTACTAATGTTAATGTATCACCTTCAACAATCCCAAGAGTATCAAATTTATTAGGCTCACCATCTTTGCTAGTTAAAAGTTTAAATACATAAATTGAAATGCTAGAATCATTTATATCAACTAAATCAAATCTACCATCAGTCGTATTTTGAATATTTCTAACTATACCAGTAACAGTGAAGTATGTTTCGCTAACTTCTGCATCTATCATTTCTTGAATTGTTTTTTCTTCAATCTTTTCTGCTGCTTTAACAACAAATGTAAATGTTGCATATTCAGGAGAAACATCACCATAAGTAATAGTTGCAGTAAGAGTTACTTCTTGATCAGTTTCAGCAGCAAGAATTGTTACTGTACCATCTTTTTCAACTTTAATTACTGTATTATTAGATGCCCAAGTGATTACTGAACCATTTTCAGCTACTACATCAAGTTTTGTAACAGTTGATGCAAGTGTACCAGTTAATACTGATGCATATTTAGTTTCTAATGCTTCTCTTGCAGCTTTTGCTTTTTCAGGAGCACTGTCACCAATAACGAATGTTAATTCAACTTCACCAGTGAAGTTACCTTTACCAGCAACTGTTACTGTTGCAGTACCTTTATCAGTATTACTAGTATATTCAACATCAAAGTCAGTGCCTAATACAAGTGCAGTACCATTGAATTTACCAGTTACTTCTGGTGTAATTGCAGAACCAGTGTATGCTTGTTCTGGAATTACATCAAACATATCTTTTTCAAGAGCTTTAGCATTGATTGTTAAAGTACCTGTTAATGTTGTTGTAATTTCATTGTAGTTAGCATTTTCATGAGTAAATGTAACTGTTATATGTTTTGTACCAACATTTGTTAAACATTCACTAAATATAGCACTAACACCTTCTGGAAGTGTACCTACAAGTTTTAAGTTTTGTTCTTTACCATTGTAAGTTAGAGCAGTTTCATCTAGTGAAATACCTTCTAAATTATAGTTTGCTTTTTCAATTACAAATGTAACAACTGTACTACCTTTACCATATGTTTCACTATCATATGATACTGTTACTTCATAAGTTCCAGCATTTGTTGCACCTGTGAAAGCTGCATCATTAAGAGTATATGTGAAAGTAATACCTTCAATTACAGTTTCACCATCTTTAAGTACAACTGTGAACATTTGGTTTTTCTCATTGTATGTAACTGTAGTATTAGATGCTACAATTGTGTAAGTACCAGATGTAATTGTTAATGTACCATTAACAAATTCAATTTCATAGTTTTCTGCAGTTCGTCCTGATGGAACAACATCATATGAACCAGCTGGAGATATCTTAGTTGCAGAACAAGTGATTGTTAATTCTCCACCTAATACTGCTTCAGTTTCGCCATTTACAAAGCCATCATATGAAACTGTAAATGTAGGAACATCTTCACCAACTTTAATGCTTTCACTACTTGCGATAACTTTTAATGGAGCTTTAGTTATTGTAAGTTCTGCAGTCATATTTTCAGGTGTATTGTAATCAGCATTTGTGTTTGTGAAAACTAATGTGATTGTAACAGGAGTTGTAGTAACATTAGTTGCACTACCTTCAACTGTTGCAGTTAAACCATCAAGAAGTTTACCCGTATAGTTGATTGATTGTGCTTGACCATTATAAGTTAACGCTGCATTTTCAAACTTGATTCCTGATAGATCATAATCTTTTTTAACAACTGTAATAGCAAATTCAGTTGTGAATTCATTCCATTTAACTACTACTTTGTCATCACCAAAGTGAAGAACATCTTTATCAAATGTTAATTCATCTACAGCAACTACTTCTTTTGTACCATCATTTAAAAGTTTACTTACAACAAGACCAGTTTTATCAAAAGTTTCTAATGCTTTATAGTTAACTGTTGTAGGAAGAGTTGTAACTTCAATTCCTGTAACTGTTGCGGGTGCCCATTTAGCATAAAGCTTATAGTCACCACTTAAGCCTTTTGGAAGTGATGTGATAGCTTCACCTTCAAACTTTTCATTGTTAAACCAACCAAGGAATTCTACTTCTCCTTTTGTTGGAGCAAGAAGTTCTTTAGTTTCACCAACTTTATATTCAGTTGGGTTTTGGTCGTTGTTTGTTCCTCCGTTTAATACATATTCGATTTTGTATGTATTAGTTAGAGTTGTTCCTTTAGGTACTTTTACTTCAAAATATTTTGTTTTAACGATTTCTCCATTAGTTAAGGTTACAGTTAAAGTAACAGTTACATCAACGTTTTGTCTTTTAACTGTAGTCCAACCACCATTTGTAGGAACACTGATTACATCAGTTCTATCGGATTTCCATTCAATTGTTGAGCCATAAACACTTACGCTTACAACTGGGAAATCGATAATTACTTTGTCGGGAACTACGATGTTGTTTAGTTCAGCTTCGACTTCAGTTTCGCTTGCAGCCATGACTGGTTTAGTATTTAAAGCAACTAGGCCAAGTAGCATGAACATGAAAACGAAGATTAAAGATAATTTTTTCTTCATTATTTTTTGCCTTTCCCTTTCTCTATTTTTTATCTTTACCCTATTTAGAATTTGCAAATTTGATACTAGATACATTCACTCATTTGTTATCTAGTTTTTTTGTTGTTACTCACTAATAACAACAGTAATACTAAATGTTAAGTATTCTACAGCGTTACCTAAGATGAAGTATCCTACTACTTCTACTTGGTAAGTACCAGCAGGACCATTTAGTTGGATTGTACCATCACTTGTGATTTGAAGAACAGATGATGTAGAAATCCAAGTGATTTCACTTCCATATTCTTTTCCTTCTGTTAATAGATGGAAATCTTTAAACTCGGGATCATTTAGGTTGATGGTTTTATCTTTTAGTTTTTGAATTTCATTTTGAGCACTAACTCTATCAGCTTGTACACGTCTTAGCATTTCTTCGTTTGAAAGTGTATTAACAGAAATGTTAAATTTAACTTTTACATAATTACGTGCATCAGTTGGAACAAATATTACTTCATATTGATTGATACCATCAATTAAGTTTTTGTTTGGATGAACAAACTCAAAATTTCCAGGTACTGAAGTTTTACCACCATTTAGTTTAATGGAAGCAAGGGTTGATCCACTAAATCCAAGGGAAGCTTCAGGATTTTCGTTAATTTCTGGCATTCCTTTCTTAACCAATATTTCCGCTGTAATTGTCTTTGATAGATAGTTTTTAGACTCTTTTACCGTTACTTCAATGTAGTGTAATCCACGTTCTTTAAACTGATTGTTAGTAAATTCAATTTCACCATCACTCTCAGTTACAATGTCTTCTTTGGTTAGTGATTGGGTTTTACCGTTAAATTCAAATTCTTTGTTGAAGATCGCAAGCTTTGGTTCAGCTTTCTTCACTTCTACTTGGAAGGTTACAGGTTTTACATAGTAACTATCTTCTTGATATTCGATTGTAACAGTGTATACTCCAGCATCAACCAATTCCTTATATGCTTTACCATCATAAAGGTAAGTTACTTTGCATGAGTATTTAGGTAAAATATTACCTAAATCATCAATTAGATTAAAGCTGATTTTTTGATCATAACCTGTATAAGTAAATTCTTGTTCTTCAACAATAATTTTGGCTGTATGTAGGAAGTCAACTTCGATTGTTAGGTCTTTTTTTACATCTTCAATATGGAATAATCCATCTTCACTTGCATTTACTCTTTCACCATTTACAAGAAGATATGGTTGAAGATCTTTTGCTTCATTAATAGGAGTAACTTTCATGGTAAATGAATCTCCTCTTTTTAATGGACCTTCAAGTGATAATTCATATTTGAATAGATTAGTTTCAACAACATTGATATCAAGAGTATTCTTAAATCTAAATAAATAAACATTTTGATTTTTGTTTATTTCACTAAATTTAGCTTCTTGATACTCATCTTTTGTTGTGGACCAAGATAAATAGTATTTGTTGTCCACATTAGATACTAAGCGATTAATTTCACTAATTTCTTTATCACTTATGCGATCATTCTTATCTTTTACAATTTCTACAATCTTCTTATTTTGTTCATAGAACTTAACACGATAAGTTGTTGGTTGTTGATTTTTGTAATAAGCTGAAATGACTAAAGTCACAAGTAATATTGATACTAATCCTGTAATAAAAACGATCAACCAAATTAACCAGTTTCGTTTAGTATGCATTTAATTCTCCTTTCTTAAAAAATTTAAAAAAAGTGGCTATTATCCCTTTAGTTCTAAACTTTAGAGATAATAACCACTCACCTTCTTTCTTAAAATATTAATAATGTTCTTTAATAATAAGAATAGTAACAGTCTTTAGTAGTAATAATTTCATGATGTCATATGCCATACATATTATCAAAAAGTATGTTCATTACTATTGTTGTTAAGAATTTGTTATAAAAGTTATCTTTTACAACACAACAATAATAATTCTAACACACTATTAATATTTTTTCAAGTTTTTTGATAAAATTAGATTTTATTTATATTTTTTAAGTTCATTTAAAGTATCTATTATATAATTTTTGATGGAAGATGGTGAGATGATGGATAAATACTTTAAACGTTATGAATTTAAATATTTAATTTCTCGAAAGACTTATGAAGAGATGTTGACTATATTTAAAGACTTACTTTTTAAAGATGAATACTTTGAAAGTTTGATTTCTAATATTTATTATGATACATCTAATTTTAGTTTAATTAGAAAATCTTTAGAGAAACCTTTTTATAAAGAGAAACTACGTCTTAGAACATATGGGAAATTTAAAGATGATAATTTAGTTTTTGTTGAATTAAAGAAAAAATATGATGGCATTATTTATAAACGAAGAGAGAAAGTTAATTATTTAGATATTAATAACTATTTAAATTTTTCATCATCTCAAATTGGCCAAGAAATAAATTATTTTTTGAGGTTTTATCCTAATTTAGAATGATGTTACTTGTTTAATCTTTAATACTACCTTATAATACGTTTTGTAAGAAAAATTAGTAAAAGGCACTGTTAAGTGAACATAATGAGTTTGATTTGTTACAACATAATCATTTGTTGGAAGGACTGTTAATGTTGATGTTTCTATTGTTTTCATCTTTAAATTAACAATTTCATAGTTTTCTGTCATTTTTCTTTCTCCTTAATTTTATTTCACTATTTTTTAGTGATGCCTTAATTATAACATAAAAGATTATGAAAATTTGTCGAATCTTGTAGAAAAAATAAGAATAAAGAAAATTTTTTAAAAAATAAAAAACTGCTAGTATAACACTAACAGTTCTGATTGATTTCATAATTTATAAGTTTTTAGTTTATTCAATATGAAGTGAATTTATTAGTTTTGTATCTTCATAAAGATTACAATAAACAATACCTGTAAAAAGTAATGGACTAAATTTATTTCTTTGTTTATAGGTAATTGGATTATCAAAGATGTAGTAATAAGTTAGTACTTTGTTTTGTTCATTTTTGGTGTATAGTTTAACTCCAATAATGTCTGGTCTAGTACTAACTATATTCATATAGTCATGGATTAATATTGGTTTAGCCATAAAACAAAGAAATTTATCTTGAACTATTTTTGAGTATTTACTTTTATAAATCATTTGTTTCATTTTAACTGATGGTATAAAGTAGATTAAGCTACCAATAAGACAAATTAAGCCAATGAAAAATAAGACAAGGGATGCTTCTATAGCATCTTGTTTAATGTTTATTAAACATCCAATGGAAAAGATTATACATAAAAGACCAGTGATGATTCCGATAACATCAATAATTATTACAATGGTTAAGTTTTTTAGATAATTTTTTAGTGTTTCCATGGTTTTCTCCTTACTTTAGTGGTAAGACAGTATGAAATGCTGTCATTTCTTTTTTGAATTTTTGTCTTCTTTCATCACATTCTTCATATGTTAGTTGTTCTTTTAGATTACTACCTTCAAATAATTCAATGTCACGCATGTATAAGTTACATATCGTTTCCGCAATATAAACTAATGAATTATATTTTTCAATATTATATGCAATCGTTGATTTTTTGAATCTTGTGAAAGCAAGTTCATCAAATTTGGTGTTTCTTAGTTTTTCTAATTCTTCATTTAATTCCTTTTTAAAAGTATCAATGTTTTCTAGATTAACATCAGCAGTTAAGGTGATTACGTAATATTCATTTGTATAATCTACATCATAGCTTAAAGATCCATTAATTATTCCTTTTTTCTTTAGGCGTTGGACAAAATCAGATGAATTATCAAAATAATAATCTAGGATGTAGTCGATGTACATGTTATCATTGAAATGTCTGATTTTATCAAAGTTATGCATGTCAATCTTGATGGCACAACCAACCTTAGGGATGGTAACATCAAAATGAGAGGTTGTATCTTCATTTACGATTTTTTCAGGTTCATCATAGATTTTTCTTTCTATCTTCTTGGGGGTAATATCACCTAATGATTCTTCTTTTTGGGTGATTACATCAATCATTTTATCTAATTCAAAGTTTCCAACTACCACAAGGGCTATGTTTGATGGTTGATAAAAGGTATTGTAAGTTTTATATAAATCTTCTTTGGTAATGGCATTTACCGATTTTTCAGTTCCCCCAATATCATTTTTACAAGGGAGATTGAAGTAAAGGTTGTTTAAGAGATTCATATAAAGATGGTTTCCCGCTCTATTTTTATGCATGTTGATTTCTTGGATGATAATGCCTTTTTCTTTTTCTACTGATTCATCAGTAAAATATGGCATTTGAACAAGATCAATTAAGGTTTCCACACATTTATATTCGTTTTTAGTGGTTGAAAAGTAAAAGACTGTACGATCGTTTGTGGTATAAGCATTGCAGCTAGCACAAAGGCTATCAAACATTGTTGAAGCATCAACTCCTGTCGATGATTCAAATAGTTTATGTTCAAGAAAATGAGCAATTCCAAGTGGGGCTTTATAATATTCTTTTTCACCATTTGGAATAAATGTAATATCATCAGAACCAAATTTGGTAATCATGTAACCACAAGTGGTCGAAAAATCTCGTTTTGGGTACAAATAAACAGTTAAACCATTTTTTAATATTTCTTTAAAGTAGGTTTCTTTTAGGCGTTCATGAGTAAATTTTTCCATCTTATTCACCCCTTAAAAAATAAATCGTATCAAGACGAAGTTTTTTAGCAACCCTTGTTAAATCATCTTTCGTGATATTTTTGATTATTTCTTTTCTTTCTTCTAATGAATAAACTGGTAATCCAATGATTTCACATTTGATGTCATCACGGATACGATCAAGATAGTCGTTATCACGATCAATGTTAGCGATTATTTCATTTTTTAAGATTTCTAAGTATTCTTCATTGATTAGGCCTTTTTTAGCATCATCAATAATATCTTTAATGGTCTTAACTACTTCTTCATAGTTTTCTCTTGATGTTTCAAGTTCTAAATATATAGCGTCATTCTTAGGTAGTTTGATACAATCAACATAGTAGCATAGACTCTTTTCCGTTCTAATTCTTCTAAATGACTCTGATAAGGTACCACCACCAAGAAGATAACAAAGAATTGTTAAGGCTTTAATATCTGATGAATAGATATCAATATCACTTTCATAGCCCATATAAAGGAATGAGGTTTTACTAGCACTATCTTCAATTTGGATGGTTTCATGATTATCTTTTTGAGGAAATTTTTCAACAAATGAACCAAGTTTAATTGATTCATTAGCTTTTGGTAATTGAAGTTTTTTAATTCCTTCTTCTACCATTTCTTCATTAATGTCCCCCGCGATATAAAAGGTTCTAGGATAAGTTAGATATTCTTTCGCACAAGCATAAAGGGAGGTAATTGTTACTTTATCGATATCTTCAATTGTTTGGTTGATGCGATCAGCTGTAATGGTACCATCTAAAAAGTATTTAACAAATTGAAAGTAGGAGTATTTTCCTTTATTGCTTTTTAGATTTAATAGTTGATTCTTTAAAGCATTCTTTTTTATTTCTACTTGTTCTTCGGTAAAGAAAGGTTTGGTTAAAGTTATGTTTAAAAGTTCAAAAGCTTTTGTGACTAAGTCTATTTTTTCGGGGAGAAAGTTGGGATTAACAAAACTTGAACCAAAAGATATAATTTGGTTTTCTCCTTCAAAATGAACACCAACACTGATTCCGAGGTTATAGTTATCATAGTAGTAGTCATCTAGTTCTTTGGGAGTTTTAAATACTTCATTAGTTTCCGTAATTAATGAAGTAAGGATTGCGAAGTCCATTCTTTTTTCAAGGGAAAAAGGACAGATAAAGTCAACTCCAAAGGCAATGCTTTTGAATTTGGTTGTTTTTTCATAATAGATGGTTTCATTATTAATTTTTAGTTTCATATTTTCTCATCCTTATAGGTTTAAATAAAGAGTAGTTCCTCATTTGGACCTACTCTATTTTTTTATTCAGCAAGTTCTAAAGCTATTTGAACCATTTGTTTAAAGTTTTTAGCTCTTTCTTCAGAGGTAGTTACCTCATGAGTAATGAAAGAATCAGAAATGGTTAGTAGACATGTAGCTTTCTTTCCAAGTACTTTTGCGTTATGGAATAGTGCGAACGACTCCATTTCCACACAATCACAATGGTAGTTATCACGTACTTCCTTCCAGTAATTTTCACTTTCATGGTAGAAAACATCAGAAGAGTGAGCACGACATGGATGAAGTGGGATGTTTAACTCTTTAGCGATTTTGATTAGTTTTTCATTTAATTCTTCATTACTATTAATGATATGAGTATCATCACCAGATTGAACATAAGCAAATGATGATTCACTATAAGCATCTGTAACAAGAGCAACATCATATACATTTAATGATGGAGTGTAAGAACCCGCAGATCCAATTCTAACGATTTGTTCAACGCCATAGAATTTGAATAGTTCATATGAGTAAATACCAATACTAGGCATTCCCATACCACTACCCATTACGGATATTCTTCTTCCTTTATAGTATCCTGTAAAGCCAAGCATACCACGTACACTATTGATTTGAACTACATCAGTTAAAAAGGTTTTAGCGATAAATTCAGCACGTAAAGGATCTCCTGGCATTAGGATTGTTTTTGCGAGAACGTTTGTATCTGTTATTTCAATATGTGGTGTTGGTTTAATAATCATCTTCTTTTCTCCTTTTAATAGTTATTTTCACTTTCAAGGTTTTGCATAATCGCAACGCCACTTGATGCTCCAATTCTTGTAGCTCCATTTTCAACCATGGTTTCAAGGTCATGAAGGTTTTTAATACCACCACTAGCTTTTACTCCCATTTCATTACCAACGGTTTCACGCATTAGTTTAACATCTTCTTTAGTGGCACCACCAGTACCAAATCCCGTAGATGTCTTTACAAAGGTTGCACCAGCAGCTTTTGCGGCCTTACAACATTCAACTTTTTCTTCATCAGTTAAATAGCAAGTTTCAATAATTACTTTTACACATTTAGTAGTTGATGCTGCAACAACTAAAGCTATTTCATTTTTGATATATTCAAAGTTATGTTCTTTAGCTTTACCAATGTTGATTACCATATCAACTTCATCAGCACCATCTCTAATCGCTGTCATTGCTTCAATGGCTTTTACTTCAGGAGTGTTAGCTCCAAGAGGAAAACCGATAACTGTACATACTAAAACATCACTGCCTTCTAAAGCTTGTTTTGCTAGTTTTACATTTACAGGATTAACACAAACACTCTTAAAATCATATTTCTTAGCTTCTTCACAAAGAGTTAAGATGTCAGCTTCTGTTGCGAAAGCCTTTAATAAGGTATGGTCGATAAATTTATTTATTTGCATAAGTTACTCCTATTCTTCAATTAAATTAATAAATTTAATAATTTCAAATCTTGAACTTGAAACAAGATATTTTTTCATCTTCTTTAAGTATTTTCTAGCTTTGGTACTATACTTTTGATTTAAGAAAAGCATTTTAATTTCTGATGCACTATCTTTAATCTCATACATATAGTGTGCCACATATTTCATAAAGATATCCATAGGAATTAAATTTATTAAGTTTTCTTCTTCTTCAACATGAACATAAGATAGTTCAGGTGGGAAGACTGTAGCTTCACCTACACGCCAGTTAATACTAAGTTCAACTTTTCCAGTTTCTTTGTTTACCATTACAATGTAAGGATTACTCATCACATCAGCGTTAACGATATGTGGTAAATCTTTCATTATCTTTTGATAAATACAAATTTTGTTGAGTTTTTCTTCTGGTATTTTGTAATATTCAAGATCAGGATTATCTTCAAAGTATTTCTTTCTTTCTTTTAAGATTGATTGAAAGACTTCAAAGAATCTAAATTCACGGATATTATCAAGTTGTTCATAATAGATTGAAAAACCAAATCGTTTACACATTTCATCAACTTGTTGAAGGATGGCTTTAATTAAAAATTGAGGAATATTGAGAGGTATATCAATTAACATGTTTACATTTACGTAATCATAACTTAGTTTATAAATACTTGATACATGAGAACGTTTAGTTATTAAATAGTGATAAGCAAAATTGAAGTCAACCATATTAATGGTAATGCGACATTCCGAGTCATCACTTGTGATTGTAACGTTATCAAGAGTATTAAAATAGTTGTCAATTAGGTCTTCAAAATCGATTCTCTCATTACGATTTTTAAAAAAATGAATAACCATATGTACCTCTTTCTATAGTATTATTAACACTACTAATTGTTTTAATTCTTTTATTATTTCTTATTTTTTAATGATTTTTGCACAACGTTCACATAGACCATCTTCATCAACATGGTCAACTACTTGCCAACATCTTTCACAAGTTACGCCTGTTGCAGGTTGTACTTCGATTTGGCCTGATTCATAAGTTTCACCATTTAGTTCGTTACCAACGATTTCAAATGAAGAAACAATGAATACTTGTGCAAAGTTTACTTTTAGTGAGAACATTAGTTTTGCGACATTTGGAGTAGGGTTGATTAATACTTTCGCATTTAAACTCTTTCCAATTACTTTTTCATTTCTTGCAATTTCTAATGCTTTTAAGACATCATCACGAAGAAGCATAAATTGATTGTATTTAGCAACTAATGCAACTTCATTATCAAAGTGTTTTACTTTTGGCATATCAAGTAAGTATACACTTTCTTCTTTTTTGCCTGGCATATAGCTATATACTTCTTCAGCTGTATGAGGAATAATTGGAGTAAGTAAGCATACTAAAGATTTTAATGTTTCATAGAATACAGTTTGAATGCTTCTTCTTGCTCTTGAGTCTTTTTCTTCAATATATAAAACATCTTTTGTAAAGTCTAAGTAGAATGAAGAAAGTTCATTACTCATAAAGTTTAGAACATTACGATATACGTCAGCAAAGTTATATGTTTCATATGAGTTTAATACTTGTTGAGTAACTTCATTTAGACGGATTAAAATGTATTGATCGATTTCTGATAAGTCTTCATAAGCAACACTGTCAGTTTCGGGATCAAAATCAAATAAGTTACCAAGTAAGAAACGGTAAGTATTTCTAATCTTACGATATGAATCGCTGATTTGTTTGATTAAATCTTTAGAGATTTTGAAGTCTGCTTGGTAGTCAACACTTGCAACCCAAAGTCTTAAGATGTCGGCACCAAATTCTTTACATACTTGTAGCGGATCAATTGTATTACCTAAAGATTTACTCATCTTTCTTCCTTCACCATCAAGAGCGAAACCATGAGAGATTACAGTCTTGTATGGAGCAAAGCCATTAATCGCAACACTAGTAGATAGACTTGAGTTGAACCAACCACGATATTGGTCAGAACCTTCTAGGTAAACATCTGCTTGGCTAACTCCATAGCGAGCTTTTAATGCCGCAATGTGGCTTGTACCTGAGTCAAACCAAACATCCATAATGTCAGTTTCTTTAGTGAATTTACCATTTGGACTTCCTTTATGTGTAAATCCTTTAGGTAGAAGTTCACTAGCATCTGCTTCAAACCAAATGTTAGAACCATATTGTTCAAATAAATCGGCAACATGATTGATTACATCTTCATCAAGGATGGCACTACCATTTTCAGCGTAGAATACTGGGATAGGTACACCCCAAACTCTTTGACGAGAAATACACCAATCATCACGGTCTTTAATCATATTAGATAGACGTACTTCACCCCAAGTAGGTACCCAATTTACGGTTTTAATCGCTTTTAAGATATCTTCTTTAAAGTTATTGATAGAAGCAAACCATTGTGGAGTAGCTCTAAAGATAATTGGTTTACGAGTACGCCAGTCATGAGGATAACTATGAGTAATTGTAGTTTCTTTTAATAGTTTATTTTCTTCATCTAAACGTTTTAAGATGGCTTTATTAGCATCTTCATAAAACATTCCTGCGAATTCTCCTGCTTCAAGGGTCATGTAGCCACGACTATCTACTGGACATAAAATGTCAAGACCATACTTTTTACCAACAATAAAGTCATCTTCACCATGTCCAGGAGCAGTATGTACTAAGCCAGTACCAGAATCTAGGGTAACATGATCACCTAGAATTACTGGGGAAATACGATTAAATAATGGATGTTTATATGTAATACCTTCAAGGTCAGTTCCTTTTACTTCTTTAATTACTTCATATGATTCATAACCAACAGTCTTGATGAAGTTTTCAAGAAGTTCTTTAGCAACTACAAAGTATCTATTATCAGCAGATACTACAACATATTCAATATCAGGGCCTGCACAAATAGCAAGGTTTGCTGGAATAGTCCAAGGTGTAGTTGTCCAAATTACAAGTTCACAATCAGGTGATAAAACATTTTTACCATCTACAACATTGAAAGCAACGTAAATTGATGAACTTTGAACATCCTTATATTCAATTTCAGCCTCAGCTAGAGCAGTTTCACTAGATGGAGACCAATATACTGGTTTTAATCCTTTAAAGATTAAGCCTTTTGATGCCATGATACCAAAAGCACGGATTTGGGCAGCTTCATAGTGATGGTCTAAAGTGATGTATGGATGATCCCATTCACCAAGTACACCAAGACGTTTAAAGCCTGTCTTTTGCATTTCAACTTGTTCAAGAGCATACTTTTCACATAAAGTTCTAAAAGCACTAACGCTCATTTCTTTACGGTTTACTTTTTTGTTTTTAGTAAGAGCAGTTTCAATTGGAAGTCCATGAGTGTCCCAACCTGGCATGTATGGAGCGTAAAATCCTGACATTGTCTTATATCTAATTAAAAAGTCTTTTAATATTTTGTTTAAAGCATGTCCAACATGGATACTTCCATTAGCATATGGAGGGCCATCATGTAAAAAGAAAGTTTCATGTCCTTCATTCTTTTTTAATACTTTTTCATAAATATGTAAGTCTTCCCATTTTTTTTCAATTGGAAGTTCATTAACACCTAGGTTTCCACGCATTGGAAATGCTGTTTGCATCATCAATAAGGTGTCTTTATAATCTCTATTTTCACTCATTTTGTCTTTCTCCTAATGTTTAATAATTATTTTTACAACTAAACGATTTTTCTTAGTGGTATTGACAATACTTACAATTTCAATTCTTCCAAAATGGCGGACACTAATTAAATCGTTATCTTTTAAATTATAGCTTAGGTTTAAACATTCAAGATGATTTACTTGAACTAAACCTTTTTCAATCATTTCACATGCTTTAGTGCGACTAATATTTAAGGCATGAGCCAAGGTTGCATCTAACCTTAAGCTTTGTACATTGATTAGTCTTTCTTCTTTTTTTTCTTCAATCATTACTTCATCTAATTCACAAATGACAGTATCAACTAAAACATTGTTAATTGTTGTTAAATTATTTTTAATGAAGGTACTTAGTTTTTGATCAACCATCACAAAGATTCCTTGATCATTTATTATAATATCACCAATACCATCTCTTTTTAATCCTAAAGCAAGAATCGTACCAAGTACATGACGATGCGTAATCGGACGATTGATTGTTCTTGGAGTTATTTTAATTATATCTATTTCATACTCAACTTTAGTTGGAGCATCTTCTTCTTTATTTAGAATTATTGCACGTACTCTTTCAGTTTCATCTAATCCACCAAAAAAATAAAAGTTTAAATTGGGATGTTTAATCTTTCTAAGGTTAGATGATTCAGTAGTATCTAAAAATCTTGTTAAAACAAAACCTGATTTTTCTGCACGTTTAACAAAGTCATTAATAGTAGTCATTGTTTATTTTCCAACGTCACTAACATAGTAGTGAATGGTACCATCTTTTAAGGCTACTTCGCTCGCAAATAAGAAGGTTTTATTTCCAAGACGGAAAGTTTCACCATTAAGAGCATAAGTTACCCCTGATAAGAAGGCAACGGCACGATCAATTTCTGAATTTGAAGTGATATCTTCAAAATTTACAGCGACAGGACGATTTTGAATTATTACATCACCTAATTCAATGAATTGTTCATCTATTGATTTTGTTACAACAAAACAATAATTCAAAAGGCGATCAAAAGAAGTTCCAAGTTTTTCTTCTTTTTTCTTTTTACTAAACATAATGTCCTCCTATTTAGTAAAGATAGTTCCAAGTCTAACGATGGTTGCACCATGTTGAACCGCAAGTTTGTAGTCACTACTCATTCCCATTGATAGTTCTGTACATGGAGCATAACTTAAATTAAGACTTTGAATTTCTTTTTGTAATTCTTGCATTATTTCATAATAACTTATTAATAGATCATCATCGTAAGTATATTTAGCAACAGTCATTAAACCTACAACTTCAATCTTTTTATATTTTTCTAAACTTTTTATAAATGGTATTACTTTACTTTCATCAAGTCCTGATTTATTACTATTGTCAGAAACGTTTACTTGAACAAAGCATTTTAAAGGCTCTTTTCTTTTTCTAGTTTTGTTTATCGCATTTGCAAGGTCAATTGAGTCAAGAGAGTGTAGATAGTCGATAGCATCGATAAAACTAGAATTAAGTTTTGGAGGAATCTTTATTACTCCAAAGTAATGCCATGTAATGTTGTAGTCTTTTAAGGCTTCATATTTTGCGAGAAAACTGTCCTTACGATTTTCACCAATGTCAGTGATGCCGGCTTCAACTATTTCTTTGGTTTTGTCAATATCAAAATATTTTACCGCCGCAACCACTTTTACGTTTGGATACTCCTTTAAGCTTTCTTTAACAATTTCAACTTGTTGTTTTATACTCATAATCCACCTCTTTCTACGTTTCTCATTTGTGAACTTATTATACCACAACTTACAGAATTTTACAAGGTTTTTAGTTAATTAGTTTTTTACCTTACTTTTTTAATAAATAATTATTTCCTAGTCATACTTATGTATTTGGATTGATATTTTCTTTAAAATATGGTACAATTATCATATGTGCTTATAGCCTAACGGATAAGGCAACAGGTTCCGATCCTGATGATGAGAGTTCGATTCTCTCTAAGCACACCATCTTTAAACATTACTAAATTAGGAGTTTTTATGCAAGCATTATTCAAAAAAAGACAAATCAATAAATGGTTAAAAAATGTTATTTTTTGAAAACATTTTTTCTTTTAAGACCGAATATTTTAAAGGAAATATTACATTTCAAGTAGTTGTTATTCTTTTAACAATTATTATTTCACAATTTTTTACTAGAAAAAAGAGTTTCAATATTGATCGAACAGTCTTTATATTTGGACTTATTTTCTTTGTTTTAGAACTATATAAACAATTGTTTTATAATGTATTTAGTGAAAGAAATGGCTATCACTGGAATATCTTTCCTTTTCAACTTTGTTCTACTCCTCTTTATGTTTGCTTGATTGCTCCTTTTACGGAGGGTAAAATTCGTAATGCTTTTTATGTTTATTTATCATCATTTTGTATGCTTGGTGGACTTTCCGTTTTAATCTTTCCAAGTAGTGTAATTGTATCTGAAATATCAATTACTTTTCAATCAATGATTTGGCATAGCAGTATGGTCTGTCTTGCTTGTTATTTAATCTATAATATGGATTATGGTAAATCATTAATTGAACTAAAACCTGGGGTTTACGTTTTCTTAATTGTGGTGACAATGGCTATTTTGATGAACTCTACTTTTGAGTTTTTTAAACAAAAATATCATTTAACTAATACCTTTAATATGTTTTTTATTAGTCCCTACTATGAATGCCATATTATTGGATATGCGATAATTTGGAATAATACTACCTGGTATGTTAGTGTGCTTGCTTATGTTTTAGGACTATGTCTTGGTTCTATTATCATCTGGAAAGTTGTAAAATTAAAAGAAATGTTAAATAAAAATTATGTTATATAATGAAAAACAGGAACAAAGTTGTTCCTATTTTTTATTTGAATAGTGATAGATACCATGAAAGATTAGTGGTAACAATTACTAAGTATGCAATATAGAATACAAGCATTACGATACCTTGCCATCTGGAGAATTTCTTTTGGATGATGGTAGGTACAACCGCAATCAAAGTTACAAGGATTGCGACTGGGAAATCTAAGTAAATGTTTTGAGCAGATACTGGTAGTTTACCACCATAAATGAATGAACATAAAGCAAGGATTAAGGTTGTATCAATTACGTTGGCTCCTATGACATTACCTACTGACATTGATGATTGTTTTTTAATGATTGATGCTATCGCGGTTACAAACTCAGGAAGTGAGGTTCCAATCGCAACAATGGTAACGCCAATGATGGCCTCAGATACCCCCCAAGAGGTAGCAATCTTACTACCATTATTAACAAGGAGTTGTGATCCAATTATGATTGCTGCAGCACCAACGATAACACGAGAAATATTTAGAATTATGCTTTTTTTCGATTTATCTGGAAGTTCTGCTGTTTCTTCATTTTCACTTTGTTTCGCTGAACAGATATTTTCAAATATGTAGATACCAAATACAACTAATAAAGCAAAGGCTCCCCATATAGAGAATAAACCATTGAAAGAAAATAGAAATAAAACAATTACCGCAATAAGTAGTAAAAGAGCTTTCGGCATAAAGTCTTTGCGATTTACCCCAATTGGCATAAAGATGATACTAATCGCAAGAATCATTGCGGTATTACAGATTACTGAACCTATTCCATTACCAATTGCCATACCAACTTTATCTTGAGAAGCTGCAATATAATCACCAACACCAGAGATTAAAATTTGATGGCCATCGATTGCCGCAATCGTGGAGACGATGATTTCTGGAAGGGTGGTAGCTAAACTAATGATGGTAGCCCCAATAATAAACTTTGGAATTTTGGTTATTTCTGCGACCCAGACCGCACCATCAACAAACCAGTCTCCTCCTTTAACGATTAGAATAATCCCAACAATGAATAAAAGATACATTAATATGGTTTCCATATTTCCTCCATTTTTTACAAAAAGTATATCTATTATAGCACTTTTTCTAAAAAAATTACATTTATTACTTTTTTTGATAAAAAAATGTGAAAGTTATGACTTATTTTAAAATTGTGGTATAATTATATTGTAAAAGGGGCATTGAATATGAAAAGAATTATTAATAACGCTTTTGCACTAATTTTAAACTTTTTAATTATTGTTGGCGCGGTTTATGCAACGGGAGGTATGATTACAAAGTATTATAGCCTTAATGGCACATTAAGTTATTATGTATTTCGTTATCTAAATGTCACAACAGCAATCTTTCTTGCTTTAACATCATGTGTAATGGTCATAATGGAGTTTAGAAACTTGCTTGATACGAATGCCACTACCTTTAGTTGGTGTCTTTCTTTAAGACTTCTAGGGGTAACTGCTAGCGTAATGACTTTAATATTTGCTTTATGTATTATTGTTCCCAAAGAAGGATTCTCTCGTACTTTTAGTGGATATCGATTAACACTTAATTTAATTTGTCCACTACTTGGTATTTACAATTTTCTATTTTTTGAAAATACAAACTATATTGATTTTAAAACAACATGGTTCAGTGTTATTTTTAACAGTTTGTACTCCCTTGTTTATTTAATTATGGTCGTTTGGGTTAAAAAATGGCCTGATTATTATTCTTTATTTAGAGGAAGTAATTTGATTCCAATTGGAGTATTTGTCATAATGACAGCTTTAACTTTAGGAGTCTGTGTGGGGCTTTATTTCCTTTATTGTTTCTTGAATAGAAAAATTAAAGAGTTTCCATTATCTTAATTTTAAACAAAAACACATTAGAGACGAAAGTAATTTCCAATCTAATGTGTATTTTTATTTATATGATGATTTTACATTTTTTCAGGTGCACTTACGCCGATTAAGTTTAGAGCATCTCCAAGAACAATCTTAATCGCATTAATGATTGTTAGTTTTTCCATAGTTTCATCAATATTTTCGGTTAAAATCTTTTCATCGTTATAGTAACTATGAAGTAAGTATGATAATTCATTGATGAAATGAGTAATCTTATGCACTATACGTTTAGTTGCTACTTCTTCGATTACACTTGGATATTGAAGAAGTAATAAACAAATGCTTTTTGTAACATTTAGATCAAGGTGTTTAAACTTGGTTACTGGTTTAAACTCATGACCAAGAGATGCAAAGTTCTTTAAGACACTACAAATTCTCGCATGAGCATATTGAGCATAGAATACGGGATTATCATTTGATTTTTGTTTCATTAAGTCAAGGTCTAAGTCCATATGTGTACTTAGTGATTTTGCGACATAGAAATAACGAAGAGCATCGCTACCTACTTCATCGATTAAATCTGCAAGAGTAATAGCTTTACCACTACGTTTACTCATCTTTACTTCTTCACCATTTTCCATTACTCTAACCATTTGAAGAATTTCAATATCGATTAAATTCGAGTTACCACCAACCATGGAAACAGCAGCTTTAAGTCTTTCGATGTAACCATGATGGTCAGCACCTAAAACATCGATTAGATGAGTATATCCACGAGATAATTTGTTCGCATGATAAGCAATATCTGGTAAAAGATAAGTATAACTACCATCACTCTTAACGATTACACGATCTTTTTCATCGTTGTATTTCGTTGTTTTTAACCATGTAGCACCATCAAGAACATAAGTATTTCCATCTTCTGTTAGTTTCTTTAAGACTTTTTCGACAGCACCTGTTTTGTATAATGTTTTTTCACTAAACCAAGTGTCGAAAGTTACATTAAAACGTTCAAGGTCATGTTGTAAATTACCAAGCAAACGTTTAGTTCCATATTCTTTAAAGAATTCAAGGTCAAAGTTTTCAATGAACTTGTCACCATATTTTTCTTTTAGTTCTTCAGCAACACTGATGATTTCTTTACCATGATAGTAATCATCTTTCATTTCAATAGGTAGTCCAAATAATTCTTTATAACGTTCATAAACACTTAAAGCCATATTAGTAATTTGATTACCAGCATCATTAACATAGTGTTCACGATTAACTTTAAAGCCAGCTTTTTTCATAATACGAGATAGAGAATCACCATAAGCGGCACCACGGCCATGACCTACATGAAGATAGCCAGTTGGGTTAGCACTTACATACTCTAAGTCGATGTTTTCTCCTTCCCCAATAGTAAGGTTACCATATGATGTATTTTCCTCATTTATTTTGAAGATTACTTCATGAAGATAAGTTAAATCTAAAAATAGGTTAATAAAGCCAGGGCCCGCAACCTCCATTTTAGTTAAATGCATTTTTGATAAATCACTATTTTCAATGATTTCTTGTGCAATATCTTGAGGTTTCTTTCTTGCTACTCTCGCAAGTTTCATCGCAAGGTTAGTTGCATAATCACCATGATCTTTATCTTTTGGTAGTTCAAGAAGGATAGCATCAGCATTAGGAATAATTGTTTCATCTAAATATCCTAGTTTTTCTACAGCCTTATATAGTTCATTCTTAATATTTTGTAATAATTCATTAAGCATAATTAGTACTTCCTTTTGTATAAAATTCAACTTATTATACCAAAAATATGAAAAAAAATAAAGCAATAAAGTCTTTTTTTATCTGATAAAACTAAAATGCTTGTTTTTTTTTGATAAATGTGGTAAAATGACTAAAAGAAGGAAGTGATTGAGTTGAAAATTCATGAATCCGCTGAAGACTATTTAGAAAGAATCTTAGTTCTTCATAATGAACAAGGTCGTGTCATTTCATTAGATATTGCTAAATCAATGAATTATTCAAAGCCAAGTATTTCAAGAGCTATGAAAAACTTGAAGAATGATGGCTATATTGAAATTGACGCAAATGGGGGAATAACACTTACCGAAAAGGGATATAAGATTGCAAGTTCAATATATGAAAGACATAATATTCTCGCAAAATGTTTTATGAAATTAGGGGTGCCTTATGATATTGCTTATGCTGATGCATGTAAGGTTGAACATGATTTAAGTGTGGAAACATTTGAAGCAATTAAAAAACACTTTACAAAAGAAATGGAATAAATATAAAAAGGGTTAAAATTGAAATAGTATGTATTTCAACTTTATCCCTTTTTTCTTATTTTATATCAATCATTTTGTAATGGTAAGTGTATATTCCATTATGTGATTTACTAGCATTTTCAATGAATAGTTTAAAACAATATGCTTCTCTTTCTGTATCATACTCATATCTAATTTCAAGAATGTAAACAGCATCAGGTTTATAGTAGCCATCTACTACTTCATTTTTAGCTACATAATAAAATTTGTATAGTTTACTTGGATTATCATCATAGTAACTATCTAAATCTGTAGTTTGGTTAAAACGATACCATGTTTCATTGGTACTAAGTGATGATTTTTCTATTCTTACAGTTCCATAAATAAAACTAGGATTATCTACTCTTTTTTCTTTTAAATATTCAAAATATTTATTAGCATTATTAAAGAATATTTCTTCACTAGGACATACTTGAGAAAAAGAATAACCTCCATTAAACCATGTTGTTGATGATGTGATTTCACCATTTAAATCCATAGGTGCATTTAACCCTGATAAACCTACTTTTTCAAGTTCAGTCTCTGTAAACCATTCTTTATTATTGTGTATGGGATCTTTACTTGGAGTTATGCCTCCTTCTTCTTTACAAGATACTAAGAATACACAACAAATTATTGTTATTAAGATAATTAATTTTGATAATGCGTTTTTCATTTTTATTTCCTCTCTAATAGATTAATTGATTTACTTCTTCATCATTTGTGTAGATTTCTACTACACAATCATGATTTGGCATAATAAATTTTGCTACTGATTCTCCTGTTAAAATATAATTTTTAGACTTGATATTTTTTCCATCAACAGTAACTCCACACTGATAATTTAGTTTTCTATTGTATTTTACTTCTATGACAGTTCCGGCTTTATATAATCCATCTAAGGCGTTTATCACAAGACCTTCAGGATCTCTTAGGATTATTTTATGTGTGCTTTCATCCCTTTTTTTACATCCTGTTGCTGTAAGCATAAAAATAAACATTAATAAAAAAATCCCAATTTTTTTCATTCAAATTCTCCTTTTTTTATATACTACCATATTTTAGTAATTTATTCTAAATATTTGCATTGTAACTTGAGAAAAAACATATCAAATCATCACGACTTAATATGCCTTCTCTTTTATTAAACTATTGTTTTCCCTTTATGGTTTACACCCTTACCTAACAGATTTTATATCTTTACTTTTTTAAGTTTTTTACTAATTGATCTTTGTATGCTTCTACTGCAGCTAAAGCTTTTGTTAAGTCTTCTTTATATTCTTCTTCGAATGTTTTGAATGCATTATCTTTAGCTTCGTTAACTTTTGTCTCAACATCTGTTAAATGAGCAGTTAGAGAAGTTTTGATTTCTTCTGGAAGTTCAGCTTTTACTTTATCCATTTCTTCCATGATTGAATTAATAGTATTTTTAGTAGTTTCTAAGATTGAAAGGGCAAGTTTTTTAGCACTTTCAAGACCTTCTTCTGCGTATGCAACTGCATTAACATAGACTGTAAGTTGCGCTTGTTTAGCAGGTTTTAATAAGTTACTATCATCCATTTCTGCAAGTTCATTTTTAAATTTTAATAAAGCAGCCTTTTGTTCTTGTAAGTATTTTAAAGCTTTTTGATAATCAGATGTTTCTTTAATGAAATATTCATAGTAAAGTTCATCTAGAGTTTTATTAGTTTCACCAAGCTTTTTATATAAATCATCATATTTAGCGATAATCTTTTGGTAAGTTGAATCAAGAGTATCAATTACTTTCTTTGTTTCTTCTCTTTCAACGATGTTGATTTTTTCCATCTTTACTTGGTTATATAAATTTTCAAGTTCTTTTGTAGGGATGTTGATCTTTTCAATTTGGCAGCCCATAATGTAAGAAACAAGTTCTTGAATTGACTTAGCGTTTGCGGCTTCTTCAGTTAGAGTTGGATCAAGTTCCATTGCACGTTTAACTAAAGCTTCTTTAGTTTGCGTTTTAGCAATTTCAATTTTTTCTTTAATTTTTAACTTTTCACAAGTTTTTTCGACAGAATCTCTAATTTTTGCTTCTAATTCATCAGAGATAGCAACTGTTTCACATTCAATGTTGAAAGAAATCTTTTGAGAGTCAGTTCCAGAGATATTAACAATATATCCGGTTTTACTTTCTTCATTTAAGATTTTTTCAATTGCAACTTCAAGTTTTAATCCTGTGAAAGTTTCTCCTGTAAGAATCATCTTACCTTCATCGTTTTCCCCATAGATTGAAACAACTTTACCGTTGTTATCAACAACAAAGGAAACACTTGGGTTAACATCCATTTGAACAACAGCAGTAGGCTCACTCTTTTCTACATTTTTCTTACTTAGAGTAATACCTAAAACAACACCAACGATTAAGCATAGACCAAGAATACATGGTAACGCAATTTTTAAAAAAGATTTTTTCATATAAAATACATTCTCCTTATATTTTTTTTGAAGATTGGCTTTTTCTACGACTTCACTATAACACTCATTATGTGAAAGTTTATCATTAAGATATTTAGTTAGGCTTTTCTTTAGTTTACTCATACATAAATCCCTTCTTTAATTTTTTTAATGATGAGTAATATAGACTTTGGATTTTTCCAATTGTCATATTCTCATACTTGGCAATTTCTTTAAATGAAAAATCATAAACAATTCTTAGAATTACAATATCAGCTTCAAGAGGTTCTAAAATTCCTTCAATGGTAAGGATAATATCAATGTTGGATTTTTCTGATTTAGCACTACCAATGATTTCATCATCATAGATAGTATTTTTTTCTTTATCTCTAGTGATTTTATTCTTACTGATGTTTCTAGCAATTTCCGTAAGCCATTCCTTGAATTTTCCTTTGTCTGTATAATTATCAATAGAATTAAACATCCTAAGGAAAGTATCTTGGACTACCTCTTCCGCGTTTTCTTTGTTTCTTGTAATTGAAAAAGCAATGTAGTATATTAGTTTTTCATATTCATTATAAACTATTTCAAATGCTTCTTCGTCTTTTTGTTTTAGTTTTTCAATTAAAGATTTGGTGATTTTCATAGCTATTTACCTTTCTTCACTATACATAACCCAAAAAAATGTAATTTTATTTTATTTTTTAAAAAATTTTTTTAATTTTTTCTTTTTTTTTAAAAAGCCTATATTTCTATAGGCTTTATTTTATGCTTTCTTGATATTGTTTTATACTATTTAAGATTTTTTCTTTTACTTCTTTAGTTGGAAGCGTATTGTTTGCGAGTTCATAGGCCCAAAAGATAGCACCCATAACAGGAGGTTCATTGAGAATGATAAAGTTACATTTACGTTTTGACAGTTTTAAAACGGTATCTTTAAATTTATCATTCATATGATTAGCTGTAGCTTTTGACCATACAGAGCCTGCTTGAATGACATGGACGGGTTCTTCAAAATCTAGATGACTGATAACACCAGCTGTTGAACGTGCCATATTATGTCCAGCGGTTTCTAAGATGGAGATAGCAACACTATCACCTTCGTTAGCTCTATTGCATAGACATTTAATAAGGTAAGTTGAATCAATTGGTTTTTGTAATAACGCATCCGCAAGTTCTGATTTATGATTTATTTCATACATTTTGAAAACATCATCAACAAGAGATGTTTCTTCACCAAAACGATAGCTTGCGTCAAAAGCGGCTTGGATAGTTCTTCTCGCAAGGAATGATCCCCCGGCTTCATCACCTGATAGATAGCCAATGCCACCTACTTGGGTACCATTACCATGATGGTCGATACCAACATTAACGGTACCAGTACCATTGATTGAACATACGCCAGTTCCATTAGGGGAGGCTGCTTTAATTCCTAAGAAGCCATCATTAACAACAATATAATTTTTAAAGCCAATTTTTTCAACAATTTCTTCTAATGCTTTCTTTTGAAAAGGAACATCTACTCCCGCAAGTCCAAAGCATGCCCCTTTGACATCTTCAATGTTTACATCATTTCTTTTTAGAAGAGTTTCGATATTTTCTTTCATCACGAGGTAAGCACCATTAAAACCTAAACCTTTGGCCTCATGACTACAAGTTCCACTTCTAATACCATCAATGAAGTTTCCTAAAGTATCATATAATAGGTAATCAGTTTTGGTGTTTCCACCATCAACTCCTAAGATATACAGCTTCATTTACTTATTTACCTCAACCTTTTCACCAAAGAATTGTGGTAAATATTCTTTATGAGCCTCTAGTAATTCATCAAAGCAAGCTTCAGCCGTTTTTAAGTCGCCAACAAGAGGGTTCATTACAAGGGCACGTAATGCTTCATTACGATCTCCATAGATAGCAGCTTTAACCGCATGTTTTTCATAAGCTTTTACTTGTTTAATGTATTCTTTAATATGATCATTATCAAAATGAGCAGGGATTGGGGTTGCACCATTCTTACCGATGTATGCTCTAATTTCAATGGCATCATCATCAGCTAAGAAATCAAGCGCACCATGGTTTAAGATATTAACTACTTGGATATCATTTTTATCATTCCAAATAGAATCTACTAAAGAGATGGCAACTTCTGAATATCTAGCACCACCACGTTTAGATAGTTGTTCTGGTTTAGTGTGTAATGCACTATTTTCATATAAAGCAAGAAGTTGTTCTTCTAGTTCCATACAAACTTCGCCTCTTGTTTTAGGAGCTGCTTTTAGTTTTTCAAGTTTACTATTTTTAAAGTAGTAGTATTCAAGATAGCAAGAAGGAATCGCACCGATTGCGGCAATATCTTCAGGAGTGAAACCACTAGCAGGGATATTCTTCATTGTTTCAGAGTTTACACCTTTTTTGATGGCTTCATCTAAGTAGTCATGTCCATTGTCAATAATCTTAGTTACATAAGTGAAATGGTTAAGACCTAGATATTCAACTTCCGCATTAGGTAGATTCATTTGACGTTTGATTCCATCAATCATGTTAATTGGAACATTACATAATCCCATCATCTTAACGTTAGTGTAGTTAAGTAGAGCTTCAGCAATCATACCTGATGGGTTAGAGAAGTTGATTAGCCATGCATTAGGACAACATTTTTCCATTAAGTGAACAATTTTAATTAAAGCAGGGATGGTTCTTAAGCCTTTAAACATACCACCAATACCACATGTTTCTTGACCAATCAAGTTATACTTAAGAGGAATCTTTTCATCTTTAACACGGGCAGGAAGTTTACCAACGCGGATTTGTGCAAGTACAAAGTCAGCATTTAGTAAGGCTTCTTCATAATCCATCGTCATTACAACTTTACATGGAAGGTTTGCGGCTTCAATCATTCTTTGACATAAACCACCAACGATTCTTAGTTTTCTTTCATCGATATCCATTAAATATAATTCCGTAACAGGTAGGGAATCTCTTTTATTAATTAAACCTTCAATAAGTTCAGGGGTATAAGTACTTCCTGATCCAATAATACAAATCTTCATTTATTTAATCTCCTTTTTTAATTCTTCTACTTTATTTAGTCTTTCCCAAGGTAAATCTAAGTCGTTACGTCCAAAATGACCATATGCGGCTGTTTGTTCGTAGATAGGACGACGTAGGTCAAGAGTTTCAATTATACCTTTTGGGGTTAAATCAAAATGTTTACGAATTATTTTAATTAATTCATGTTCAGAGTAATCACTAGTTCCAAATGTGTCAACACAGATGGAGATAGGCTCAGCCATACCAATTCCGTAAGAAACTTGGATTTGAAGTTTTTTAGCAAATCCTGCTGCAACCATGTTTTTAGCAATCCATCTTAAGGCATAACTTGCACTTCTGTCAACTTTAGTTGGGTCTTTACCACTAAAGGAACCACCACCATGAGGAGCGTAACCCCCATAAGTATCAACAATAATCTTACGACCAGTTAAACCAGAATCTCCTTTTGGACCACCAATTACAAAACGACCAGTTGGATTTACATAAATCTTAGTATTTTCATCCATTAAATGTGCAGGTACAATTGGTTTGATTACTTCTTCGGTAATTACTTTTCTTAACCAATCAATGGTTACATCTTCATCATGTTGAGTAGAAACTAGGATGGCATCAATTCTTGCAGGATTTCCTTCTTCATCATATTCTACAGATACTTGAGTTTTACCATCAGGACGAAGTTCTTTTGGATGGTTATTCTTTCTTACATCACTTAATCTCTTCGCAAGTTTATGTGCAAGCATAATTGGAAGGGGCATTAGTTCTTCTGTTTCATCACAAGCATAACCAAACATAATGCCTTGGTCGCCAGCACCTTCACCATCTCTTACTCCCATCGCAATGTCTGGTGATTGTTCATCTAAGGCCACAAGTACACTTAAGTTTTCCGCATCAAAGCCAAACTTACCACGATTATAACCAATTCTATCAACTGTTTCACGAACAATTTTTTGAACATCAACATAACTATTAGTTGTTACTTCACCCATAACAAGGACTAAACCAGTGGTTGCGATAACTTCACATGCTACTTTCGCATGTTGATCTTTTGATAGTAAATCATCAAGAATGGCATCAGCGATTTGGTCACATACTTTATCAGGATGACCTTCAGTTACTGATTCTGAGGTAAATATTCTTCTTTCTTTAAATTCTTTCATTTTAGTCTCTCCTTTCGTACCATGTAGGGTATTTAATAAATTCTAGTTTTTCTTTAGTTACTGGATCTTTAAAACTTAAATAGTAAGCGTGTAAAAAGATTTTACATTTAACTTTACTTCCATATAAAGTATCACCTAATAGAGGGTGAGAAAAAGCTGACATTTGTAATCTAATTTGATGATGTCTTCCTGTTTCAAGTAATACTTCAAGTAGGGTATTGTTTTTTAAGCCTAAGGCCCCAAATTCATTTTTTATGACTTTATAATGTAGTACTGCGAGTTTACCATTTTCATCAAGGTAAGCTTTTTTAGTCTTTTCATCATATGACATCTTGTTAGTTAACGTACCATCTTTAGTTATTTTGTTTTCTACAACCGTAAAATACTTTTTAATAAACTCATGATTTCTGATTTGTTCACTAAGGCGGCTAGCTCCTTTTGAGGTTTTACCAAACACCATTAATCCTGATGTCATTCGGTCAAGACGATGAACTAAACCTAAAAAAGCCTCGCCTGGCTTATTATATTTATTCTTTAAATATTCTTTAACTAATGTCATCATATCAAGATCGTTAGTTACATCTTTTTGGGATAAAATCCCTGCTGGCTTTACAACGACGATTAGATGATTAGTTTCATAAACGACTTCTAAATCTTGGTAGGTCAATGTACGCACCTCCCATACTACTTACTTATTATATCATTAAAAGGTTTATTTATAAAATAAAAAGCATTATTCAATTAGAATAATGCCTTTTACTGTGAGTGAATGTATATAAACGATAAAATTTAATGATTCCTAAAAGAAAGTGAGTTTTGTGGTTAGTGAGAGGATTTTATTAAACATTAAAACGTGTGATTAAAAATGTTTAAATTTTGCTATTTTCTATTTTTTAGAGTCGAAAGGAAATAGAGGAGGACTACATTACGTTTTTCCTAAAAAGTTAGGTAGTCAATTTTGATATTTATAAAATATTAAATAGAAAACATTAGAATCATTATTTTTTATCTGTTCACCTTTATAACAAATAATAGATTTATTTTTACAATGTTTTTTTAATTTTTTAATAATTTTTTTCATTATTTTTAATTTAACTTTGTCTTTTGTTTTTATTTTAAAAACGTATTCACACAAATATTTCCTATCAAAATACTTGAAATGATTGTCTAAATTTGGTATAATAATTATAGTTAGAAAGGGACTGATATTATGCCAATAGTAAAACCGAAGATGGTTGAAGTAGTAAACCCTGATGGGACTGTCACTTTAGTCGAAGAAAAACCGAAGAAAAAACTTTCTAAAACGGAACGTAAAAAACTAAGAGTTATCACCAAATTACTAGAAGGTGAGATTAATGGTACTCAAGCTGCTAAAAAACTAGGTATCACGACTCGTCAAGTTCGTAACTTAAAACGTCAAGTAATTGAAGAAGGCCGTGAGGGAGTAATCCATAAAAATAAAAACTATAAGCCATATAACACCTATGATACAGAAATTTCAACATTTGTTTGTAAGCTTTATCGTCGTGAATATCGTGGCACTAACTTTTCAGAGTTTGCACGTATCGTCCAAGCTCAATATGGTGTACAAGCAAGTCGTAGCACCATCTATAACTTTTTAAGACGTGGTCATATTCGTTCTCCACAAAGAAAGACTAAAAAGAAAAAAGTGGTAGTTGAAAATGCAACTACATCAGTTTTACCAAATCCTGATGAGAAAAAAACTACTAAGAAAACTACTACTAAAAAGACTACTTCAAGTAATAAATAGAGCCTTCAAAGGGCTCTTTTTTTTATTTTATGTTATAATTACTATACTTAAGGATGTGATATTATGAGATCTAATACCATAAAAGTAAAAGTAGGAAATGTCGTAATTGGCGGATCTAATAAAGTTGTCATTCAGTCAATGACTAATACCAAAACAAAAGACATTGAAAAGACCGTTAAACAAATTAATGATTTAACACTTCTAGGATGTGAAATCGTTAGAGTAGCAGTTCTTGATGAGGAAGATGCTCTCGCGATCAAAGAAATTAAAAAGCAAATTAGAATACCAATTGTTGCGGACATCCACTTTGATTATAAACTCGCAATTCTTGCGATAACTAGTGGAGCTGATAAAATTAGGATTAATCCCGGAAACATCGGTTCAAACGATAAGGTTAAACAAATAGTAGATAAGTGTAAAGAGTATCATGTTCCAATTCGTATTGGGATTAATAGTGGATCACTAGAAAAAGATTTACTTGAAAAATATCATCATGTTACCCCACTTGCACTTTTAGAAAGTATGGACCGAGCAGTAAAACTTATGGAAAGTTTTGATTTTAAGGATTTAGTTTTATCCATAAAAGCTACTGATATTGAATCTACTATTGAAGTAAATAGAGCTTTAGCAGCTCGTTATCCATATCCTATTCATATTGGACTTACCGAGTCTGGAACTAAATTTAGTGGAACCATTGCTTCTAGTTATGTTCTTGGTACACTTCTTTTTGAAGGTATTGGTAACACGATTAGAGTATCTTTACATGGATCCCCATTAAATGAAATTCCTGTATGTAAAGAAATTCTTTCTATGTGTCATCTTTACCAAAAACCAAGGTTGACTGTTTGTCCTACATGTGGTAGAACCAACTATAATATGGAACCCGTCGTAAAAGAAATTGAAAGTTTTTGTGAATCAATTAACAAAGACTTAACCATCGCCATTATGGGATGTGTAGTCAATGGTCCTGGAGAAGCAAGAGAAGCTGACCTTGGGATTGCGGGGGGAAATGGATGTGGCGTATTATTCAAGAAAGGAGAAATCATTAAGAAGATTCCTGAAGATAAGATTGTCGACTGTTTAAAGGAAGAAATCTTGAAAATGATAAATACAAAATGATTGATGGATTTGTTGGAATTGAAAAAATATCGCTTGTAGACTTTGAAGGATATGTTACGTGTACACTATTTACTAGTGGTTGCAACTTCAGATGTCCATGGTGTCACAATGGCCCTCTTGTAAATAATGATGTTGAAAAACCCCTTGATTTTAACGAAATCATTGATTACCTTACAAGTAGAAAAAAAATAATTGAAGCCGTCTGCATCACCGGTGGAGAACCAACCCTAATGGTATCACTTCCTTATTATATAAAGAAAATCAAAGATTTAGGTTTTGTCATAAAACTTGATACCAATGGTACCAACCCTAAAATGGTCAAAGAATTAATCGACAACCATTTAGTTGATTACATTGCGATGGACATCAAGAGTGGTACTTCTAACTATAGTATGGTAGCAGGAATAAATAAAGTTCCGCTAGAAAAAATCAAAGAAACCATTAACATCTTAGAAACATCTAATATTCATCATGAATTTAGAACAACTCTTGTTAAAGAATTTCATGATTTCGATAGTATTAAAGAAATCAAAGATTTAATTAACGGAACCAAAACTTACTATCTACAACATTTTGTTGAAAGAGATTCATCTCTTTCTAAAGGCTTTCATGAAATAAAAAAAGAAACTGCTATCGAATATAAAGAATACTTAGAACAATTTATAACAAATGTATATCTAAGAGGCTATTAAGAAAACCCTTAAGTTTTCAAGTCATGAACTTGTTAACTTGGTTCTATAAATTCTTTTGTGATTTTGTGATTTTGTGATAAAATTAAAATTCTTTTGTGACTAAAAAAGTGCTTAGTAACTAAAAATACTAAACACTTTTTTTATAATTCATTTTTTTCTATAATAATATTGCAGTATTACTATAAGAAAGGCTTAAAATGAACATAAAAGATTATACATTAAAATTACTAAATTTTCAAGAAAAAAATATAGTTATTAAAAAAGTTGAACTTGTAAACGATGTTTACTATGTCTATATTGATCAAATAAAAGATGTTAATTTGCCTTGTAATAAATGTGGTGGTTGTTCAATTACTAATAATTTCAATTACACAAGAAAGATTAAACACACGCCTATAAACGGGTAGAGGTGCCTAAAATTGGCACCTCTTTTAATAAATTTTTTGTGATAATTCCAAAAATCTTTTGTGATTAAATACAAAAATTTATCACAAAATCACAAAAGATTTTATAGAACCGTTAACTTAAGGGCTTTTTATTTTATTAGTGATTATATTTAAGTATCATTATCTTTTTACTATATGATACCTAATATTATTTTTTATGAAATATGTTTCTAATTCATCTATTTTATCTGAATGAACTGCTAGTATCCTTCTATTTTTACCAGTTTTAAATTGCATGATAAAAGCTTTTCTTTTTATCAATCCATACTATATAAAGATCATCTAATAAAAACTTATCAGTTACTTGATTAGTTCCATCATCTTTTTCAATAATTAATTCATCAGCAGTAAAGGTAAATTTTCTAATAATATAATCTCTAGTATCGTAGATTTTCGTTCTATCATTTATTAGCATCTTAATATCTTTATTGGTTTTTATCAATGTACGAGCTGCTATAATTAAATAATATTATACTAGAAATATAAGAAAAAACATATATATATTTTTAAAAGTCGATTCATTTGAAAATAAACATTCAAAAAGGAAACTAATAAAACCATATATCAAAAGAATTATAAATATTAATGATACTCTTTTAAATGGTAAAAAATAATATTTTTTAAATAATTTTAAATCTCTTATCATTTCATCTTTATCAACTACTTTTTCAATAATCATAAAATGTTTTCTCCTTTTTGTATTAAACTTTATGGTTATTATATTATAAATATTATTATTTTTTTACCACATAGTATTTTATATTATTATTTATGAAATATTTTTCTAATTCATCTATTTTATCTGAATGAACTGCAACTATCTTTTTGTTTTTTCCTGCTTTAAATTGAAGAATAAAGGCTGTTCTTTTTTTATCAATCCATGCTACATAAAGATCATCCAATGAAAATGTCTCAGTTACTTGATTAGTTCCATCATTTCTTTCAATAACTAATTGATTATTATTAAAAGTAAATTTTCTAATAATATAATCTCTGGTATTGTAGATTTTCGTTCTATCATTTATTAGTATCTTAATATTTTTATTGGATTTTATTAGAACACGAGCTACCACAAGAACAAAATATAGTGATACTATTCCAATAGCAATATATACTATAGTTAAACTACCATCAATGATATATGCAAAAAGAAGAAGAATAAATAATCCAACAAAAATAACTGGAAATGCTAATAATCCCCTTTTAAATGGTAAAAGCCAATATCTTTTAAATAATTTTAAATCTCTTATCATTTCATCTTTATCAACTACTTTTTCAATAATCATAAAATATTTTCTCCTTAATCATAAATTTATTCTTTTTATTTTTTCTCATTTTTAAAAAATCCCTAAGCAAAGTATCGTTTCTAATTTGCTTAGGGGTTTGTTTTTATAGTAATTTTATCGCCTGGATAGCAGCTATTGCACCATCACTTACAGCTGTGGTTGCTTGACGTACATTTTTTGTACGGCAATCCCCCGCAACAAATAATCCTTTGGTTTTAGTTAGAAGGTTTTCATCAGTAATTACATAGCCTTGGTTGTCGATATCAACAAGGTTTTTAACTATATCATTGTTTGGTACTTGACCAATAGCAATGAATACTCCTTTTACAGGAATTGTTAAATGTTCTTTAGTTTTTGTATTTTCAAATACTAAACCTTCTAGTGAGTTGGTTCCTTTTAAATCAATTAATGAAATATTGTGAATAATTTCAATGTTGTCTTTTTGAAGTAGGCGGTCAACTAAGATTTGATCACCAAAGAAACAATCAAATAGTGTACATACATAAACTTTAGGGCAGTATGTGCTTAAATCAAGGGCATACTGTAAGGCTGAGTTAGCATCACCTACTACTGCGACTTCTTCATTTTTGAAGAAAGCTCCATCACATACGGCACAGTAAGATAGGCCTTTTCCAAGGAATTTTTCTTCTTTTTCAAGTCCCATTTTTTTATGTTTTGCACCGGTTGCGATAATTACAGTTCTTGATTGATATTCATTATAGTTTGTTGTAACTGTAAATATATCATTTTCTTTTTCAATTTTTAAGACTTCTTCAAGTTCAAATTCTGTACCTAGCTCCATGATTTGGTTAAGTAATTTATCCGCTAGTTCTTGTCCTGTTGTAGATTCAAGAGTAGGGAAGTTTTCTACTTTTGGGGCTAGAGCTATTTGACCACCAAAGTTTTCTTTTTCAAGGATTAAGACTGTCTTATCACTGCGTCTTGCATATAAGGCAGCAGTCATTCCGGCAGGTCCTGCTCCGACGATGATAATATCATAAATACTATTTGACATTTTTTTCAATATATCCTTTGATTAAACTTACATTGTCATATACTTCTACACCATTTGGTGTTGGAACAAGTAGAGTTGGAGCTTTTTTGATGCCGTAGTGTTTTGTTGCTTCTGCGTTATCTTCAGCATCTACTGCTACATATTTTACTTGAGCTTTATCAAGAAGCATCTTAGCCATCTTACAGTTTGGACAAGTCTTAGTTGTAAATAGTAAGATTTCATTTAGAGGTTGTACTTCTTCATGTTTAGTTTCTTCTTTATGAATACCTTTACCAACAATACTAGAATGATCAATGTCATAAGTCTTTCTTTGTTTGAATTCTTCTGCCTTACCATCGTTCCAGTTTTGAACAGGACGGTAGTATCCAGTTATACGGCTGTATACTTCTGTTTTTCTTCCACATTCAGGACATTTATAAACTTCACCTGTGATATATCCATGAACAGGACATACAGAGTAAGTTGGTGAAATTGTATAATAAGGAAGACGATAGTTTTCAGCAATCTTTCTTACAAGTTTAGCTGTAGCTTCCCAAGATGGAAGTTTTTGACCAAGGAAAGTATGGAATACCGTTCCTGATGTGTATAGAACTTGTAATTCATCTTGGATATCAAGAGCAGTGAAAACATCTTCTGTATATCCAACAGGTAGGTGAGAACTATTTGTATAGTATGGAGTTCCACCATCTTTAGATGCTGTAATAATATCAGGGTAACGTTTTACATCGTGTTTAGCAAGACGATATGAAGTAGATTCCGCTGGAGTTGCTTCTAGGTTGTATAAGTCTCCATATTCTTCTTGATAATCAGATAGTTTTTCACGCATGAAGTTTAGTACTTTCTTGGTGAATTCTTGAGCATTCTTATGAGTTAAATCTTCATGAATCCAGTTAGCATTTAAACAAGCTTCATTCATACCAACAAGACCAATTGTTGAGAAGTGATTGTTGAAAGTGCCAAGGTATCTCTTGGTATATGGATATAGACCTTCTTCAAGAAGTTTAGTAATTACATTACGTTTAATCTTTAATGATCTTGCAGCAATGTCCATCATCTTAGTTAGTCTTTCAAAAAATTCATCTTCGTTCTTAGAAAGATAAGCTATACGTGGCATATTGATAGTAACAACACCAACTGAGCCAGTGCTTTCACCACTACCAAAGAATCCACCAGATTTCTTTCTTAATTCTCTTAAGTCAAGACGTAAACGACAGCACATACTACGTACATCACTAGGTTCCATATCACTATTAATGTAATTTGAGAAATATGGAGTACCATATTTAGCAGTCATTTCAAATAATAGTTTATTGTTTTCAGTTGGAGACCAGTCGAAATCACGAGTAATTGAATATGTAGGAATTGGGTATTGGAATCCACGGCCATTAGCATCACCTTCAATCATTATTTCGATGAATGCTTTATTAACCATTGCCATTTCATTAACACAATCTTTATATTTGAAGTTTTGTTCTTTGCCACCAACAATAACATTTAATTCAGCAAGGTCGTTTGGTACTGTCCAGTCTAATGTAATATTAGTAAATGGAGCTTGGGTACCCCAACGGCTTGGAGTATTAACACCATAAATGAAAGATTGGATGCATTGTTTAACTTCTTTATATGATAGATTGTCAACTTTTACAAATGGTGCAAGGTAAGTATCAAATGAAGAGAAAGCTTGTGCACCAGCCCATTCATTTTGCATGATACCTAAAAAGTTAGTCATTTGATTACATAAAGTTGAAAGGTGAGCTGCAGGAGCTGAAGTAATTTTACCAGGTACACCACCTAATCCTTCTTGGATTAATTGTTTAATAGACCAACCAGCACAATATCCTGTTAACATTGATAAATCATGAATATGGATATCTGCATTTCTATGAGCTGCTTCAATTTCTGAATCATAAATTTCTGATAGCCAGTAGTTAGCTGTAATAGCACCAGAGTTAGAAAGGATTAAACCACCTACCGAGTATGTAACTGTAGAGTTTTCTTTTACACGCCAGTCATTTATCTTTAAATAGTTATTTACCGCATCTTTATAGTCAAGAATTGTAGATTTGATATTTCGCATATTTTCATGTTGTTTACGATATAAAATGTATGCTTTAGCAACATCTACATAACTTGCTTGAATTAGGATAACTTCTACACTGTCTTGAATATCTTCAACAGAGATTACGCCATTTTCAACCTTATCATTAAAGTTCGCAGTAACTCTTAAAGCCAGAAGTTCAATTATATCTTGAGAGTAAGCTTTATTAACGGCTTCAAAAGCTTTCTTTATTGCATTTTCAATTTTTGTAATGTTGAATTCAACAACTTTACCATCACGTTTTTTTACTTGTAACATATTTCTTTCCTCCATCAACAATAAAAAACAAAGGTTAAAACCTCTATTTTTTCTATTTCATTTCTATTTTTTATTTAAGTGAATTATAACATAATTTGAAATAATTTGTTCTATATTTGCTAATGAAAATTTAAGAAATATTTACATTAGCATTTTGTTTGACTTTATAGATTTAATTAACCTAAAAAGAAGTTATGTTCCGTAAAACACAACTTCTTTTTTGTTTTAAAAATCGATATCCATATCAGGTTCATCGATAGTTTCTTCATCTTCATCGACATCATTTTCATAATGATCTATATAATATGTTAAAACTTCATCTAAAGTTTCGTTACAATCTCTTCTTTGGAACCCTTCCATATTGATTTTATTAAGTAATTTAGCTGTTTTTTTATCGAGGTTATTTTCTGCAATGATTTCTTCTTTAGATTTAGTAACTAGTAAATTAAAGAAATCACGATGATCTTCAAATACCCCATTACCTTTTCCTTTTACTACTTGAGGACAGTCGATTTGATGTTCATTATCTAGAATGCCAAGAACTTCACCTTTTATTACCCATGGCTCTTGATGATTTATGTCATAATAGATGGTAAATATTTCATGTTCTTCGAAGCCTATATGAACAAGGTGAACCTCGTCAGTGAGTGGTACTCTTTCTATATCTTCAGGTTCCACCGCATTTCTAGAGTAGGATGTTACATTACCAATTTCAATAGAGAATGGTTTAAAGCCAATCATTTTAAATGAATAAAAGGCTGTATAAGCAAGATCACAAAGACGATAACATACTGGAATATCAATTATACGATTAAACTTTGATTTTAAACCCTCTAACCAAACTTTCACTCTTAGTACTTTCGCATCACTTGGATTTTCTAAGTCTTTTTCAAGTTGAGCGTATCTTTCATTCATTTCATTTATAGTTGTAATTAATTCATCAAGAAATTCTTCTTCTACATAAGGAACGTTATTACTTTCACAATATCCTAAGTATCCATAGTAGATGTCTTCAATTGCCTCAATAATTTCTTCATTATCTGATGCATAAGTCTGCAATAAGCGATATGCTTCTTTAATTTTATTTTCTGATTGTTCATTTAATCTTTCTTTTATATAATTTTTATTAATCTTATTCAACTGAATTATTCTTCAATACTTCTTCTTTTAAAGAAGGATTGAACTCTCCTTTCTTAATCATTTCAATTTCTTCTTTGTATGGTGCAAAACTAACTAGTTTTGAATATGGAATATATGGAGTTTCAAGGATTTTTGGAATATCCTTAAACCTTTCATCATTTACAAATTTCATTAATGTATCAAAACCAATAGTTCCAAACCCAATATTTTCATGACGGTCTTTATGTGACCCACATGGATTTTTTGAATCATTTAAGTGAATTACTTTCAAGTATTCAAGGCCGATGATTCGATCAAATTCTTTAATTACCTCTTCATAGTGATCAACTATATCATAACCAGCATCATTAATATGGCAAGTATCTAAACATACCCCAATTCTACTTTTGTTATGAACTTTACTGATGATTTCAGCAATTTCTTCAAAGGTTCTTCCACATTCTGTTCCTTTGCCGGCCATAGTTTCTAGTAAGATTACTGAGTTGTAGTTGATGGTATCGGATAAAATATAGTTAATTCCTGTAGCGATTCTTTCAATGCCATAGTCTTTACCCATGCCAACGTGAGCACCTGGGTGTAAGACCATATATTTAGCTCCTATCATCGCAGTACCCATTAATTCATTACCTAAGAAGGTAATCGCATAATCCCATTTTTGATCATCACTTTGAGCAAGATTTACAATATATGGAGCATGAACAATGATATCATCAGGATCTATATCATTTAAATCACATAATGTCAAAGCCTCTTCAATATGCATTTCCGTATATGGTTTACGTATTGTATTTTGAGGAGCTCCTAAATATACCATTAAGGCATTAGCTCCATAGCTTAAAGCTTCTTCAACACTTCCTTGAAGCATTTTAAATCCATTATTACTTACGTGACTTCCTATTTTCATGGTATGTTCCTTTCTAGTTATCTTGTTCTTCTTTTCGTTCTTTAGCACGGCGGCGATAGATTTCACTTATACGTTCTTTTTTGGCTTTTTTGATTTCTTTTTTGATTTTTTCATTTCGTTTTTTCTTGTAACCTGGTTTTACCTTTTTTGGCATTGGCGTTTTTTGATGTATATGTTGTTCAATCTCTTCATTTTTAGAAAGTTTTCTTACTCTTTTTTTGAAGGTAGATTCTATCAATGTACCATCTTTAATTTGATAGAACTTACAAATTAAACCTTTCTTTTGAAGGGCTTTGATATATTCATCATCTTCATAAGCATAAAGGCTATATGAAATACCCGTTTGGGAGTTTCTCGCTGTACGTCCAGTTCTATGGATGAAGAATTCTACATCTTTGGGAAGGTCAAAGTTGATAACATGACTTACTCCTTCAATGTCAATACCACGGGCCGCAATATCACTAGCTACAACATATTGAAACTCTAAGTTTTGAATACGTTTAATCATTTGTTTACGAAATCTGTCATCCATTGCTCCATGAAGTTTACCTACGCGGTATCCTTCTTTTGCGAGATACATCGATAATTCATCTACGCCTTCTTTTGTATTTACAAATATTAAAGCAAGATATGGATTAATTATCTTAAGTAAATCTAATAGGACATTTCTCTTATCTTTAGCTTTACATTGAAGCATGATATGTTCAATGGTTGCGGCTGTAAGATTTTTTTCTTCAAGAGCTATGGTTTGAGCATTTTCAAGGTATTTCTTTAAGAAGGATCTTAGGCCTTTAGGAAGGGTGGCACTAAAAATTAAAAATTGGGGATTTCCTTGAACTTTACCAATTATCTTATCTACTTCCACTAACTCTTTCTCTTCAAATATCATATCAGCTTCATCGATTACAACGGTTTTAGCATTATGTATTTTTAAAACATTAGTGTTTACAACTAAATCATTAAGTCTACCTAAGGTGCCAATTACAATTTGAGGTTGGGATTTTTCAAAGCGTTTAATCTCGGCTTCACGGTTTCCACCTCCGATTACTTTTTGGACGTTTACCTCATAGCCTAGATGAGAGATTAATTCCATAAAGACATCATATAATTGCATTGCAAGTTCTCTTGTAGGTGAGATAATTACATTTTGTACTTCTTGTAAGGTAGGATCTAAGTTTTGAATAATCGGAATTAAGAAAGCATGCGTTTTACCACTTCCGGTTGCACTTTGAACAATCAAGCTTTCTTTTTTCATAGCTCGGGGGATTACTTGTTTTTGTACTTCTGTAGGTGATTCAAAGCCAATAGCTTTAATACTTTCTAGTAATTCTTTTTTTAGATGATAATCTTTAAAACTACTCATGTTTTACTCTCCTTCCAATAATTTTATTTTTTTGTACTTCAAGAATCTCAACATCTATTATCATATTTGGAATAATATCTTCTTCTAAGATAACATCAATTTCCAAATAGTTACTACTATGAGATGTCATATAACCATTTTTGATGGTTTCGGTAATAACATTTTGAATGGTTCCTTCAAAGCTTTTTTCGTAATTATATTTCATTTCTTCAGCAATACCTAGTAAAATATGCGTTCTTTCATTTATTACTTTAGGGTCTAAATGGCCTTCCATTTTATCTGCTTCAGTTCCTTTACGACGAGAATATGGGAAAATATGCATTGATGAGAAGTTAATTCTCTTAATGAATTCACATGTTTGATTAAATTCATCCTCTGTTTCACCTACAAATCCTGCTAAAAGGTCAGTGGTAATCGCAATACTAGGAAACATTGAACGAATCTTTTTGATTAATTCTTCATAGTCTTTCGTTAGGTATTTACGGTGCATTCTCTTTAAGACTGTATCACATCCACCTTGAAGAGGGATATGAAGATGATGAGCAATGCGTGATTCATACTTCTTGATTGTATTAAGAAGTTCATCAGTTACTTCCATTAATTCAATAGAAGAAAGACGTAAACGGTATAAAGTGGTCTCATTCATGATTCTTTCTATGAGATTTGCTAAAGAAATATTTCCTAAGTCTTGACCATAAGTACCGGTATTTATCCCCGCAATAATTACTTCTTTGGTACCATTTTTAACTAAACTTTTGATTTCATTTATGACATCATTTGGTAGTCTACTTCTGATACCTCCTCTTGAGTAGGGGATGGCACAATAGCTACAAAAGTTTTCACAGCCATCTTGGATTTTAACAAAACCTCTGGTATGCGTAGTCACACTATTTAGTTTCATTTCTTCATATGTTTTAACATTTTTAATGTCTTCAACGATTGATAGTGGCTTAATTAAACTATCAATTTCATTTCTAGTATTAAGATATGAGTTAACAAGATCATATACTTTTAAACGATTATTTGTTCCAATGATGATATCAGCAATGCTTGATGCGACATCAGGATTAAGTTGAACGAAGCATCCCATCGCAACGATTATCGCATTTGGGTGTTTTCTTTTAGTACTTCTAATTATTTGTCTTGATTTTTGATCACTAGTTGATGTTACCGTACAAGTATTAATAATGATGACATCAATATCATCATCTTTTAGGCAGTATTCCCATCCTTTATTATTTAAATCATTAATTAGGACTTCGGTTTCATAACTATTAACTTTACATCCTAACGATATTACGCTAAATTTCACTTATTTTCACCTCTTAAGTAATCAACTATACTCATAATATAACTTGGTGCAACTTCGGTTCTTAAGACTCTTTTTCCAAGTGATATCATTTTAAAATTATTATTTTTTAACTCTTCTAATTCTTCTTGATCAAATCCACCTTCAGGTCCTACGAGTACTAGAATGCGTTTTTCATTTTTTATGGCATCACCTATATAAAGGGGATTATCTAAATCTACATGAGCAACTAAGCATAAATCAAAGTCTTTTGAAAAATTTAAAAATTGTTTAAAGCTTATAGGGGCTTTTACTCCTAAAACCTTTAAGCGATGAGCTTGCTCAGAGGCTTCTTTAGCAATCTTATTTAAACGGATAAGTTTTTTATCAATATTTTCATTACTTACCTTTACATTACATCTTCTTAAAATAACTGGTTGATAAAGGGTTGCTCCAAGTTCTGAGATATGATCAATAACTTCTTCCATTTTTTCTTTTCTAACTAATCCTTGTGCAATACAAACTTCACAATCTAGTTCTTTATTTTCTTCAAGAGAATGTTCTATTTCAAGAGTTACTTCACTGTTTGTTAAGGCTAAAATTATACATTGGTAACTCTTTTCTTCATACACAACGATTACTTTATCATTTATGTTCATTCTCATAACATTCTTCATATGATGAGCATCTTCAGACATTATTTTGATAATATGGTTATCCAAATCAACATATGAGTTATTCTTATTAATCATATAACGTTGCATAAACTTCATCCTCTCTTGTCACAATATTATACCAAAAAGTAAACAAAAATGCAAAAGTAAAGAGTGAAGAAGTTTTAAAAATTAAAAAACTTTAGGTGTTATCCTAAAGTTTTATTTGTTCCTTTTAACAAATTTGTTAACTAAAATGTATATTGCAAGTAAACCTACAACAGTTAAACCAATTACTAGATATAAAGCTAACATTGAAACATTATGTCCGAAAAAATCAAGGTTACAGTCAATTGATTTTTTGATTGGTGTTATTATTTCCGTAGGTACTCCTTCTTTTTCCATTAGTTTAAAACTACCATTTAAAGCATGGTTTCTTAATAAGCTTGTTCCATATGTTCCTGGTAAAAACATAATTACTTTTTGAAGTCCAACATTGAATGAACTTATTGGCATGTATGCACCACAAATGAAACCATAGCATGAACTTACGATTGTGCCTACAGCCGATACTTGACCTTGTGATGTTAAGAAGTAATTAATGATTGAAGAAAGGGCCGTACCAAACATTACAAGAATAATAATATCAAGAATTATCAATATAATATCTAGAGCCGAAAAACACCAACCACCGATAGCTGCAACATAAATGAGTGAACCTATGAAGGCGGCTAAACAAACAATCAAAGTTGAAACAAATGTCGCAATATAGTAACTTACCGCAAGCGTAGATGCTTTAACTGGAGTTACATGGAAATCATCTATTGCGTTTGTTATTTTATCTTGTACCATCAACATGTTAGAACAAAAGGCTACTGTAACACAGCTTACCGCAAGCAATGATGAGAATAATTCGCCACCAACAATTCCGTTAATGACTTTATCACTTAAATTAAAGCCATCAGGAAGATTTGAAGTAAAGGAATCACGATATACTTTACCTAAGAATGTTGAGTATAAAATTAGTAAAATAAATGGGGTGATTAAAGATGTAAAGAACAATCCTTTATCTTTAAAGAATAGTTTAATATTTCTTTTGATTAAAGTACCTAATGTTTTCATTTTAGATCACCTTCTGTTAGTTTCTTTCCTGTAATATTTAAGAATACATCATCCATCTTACCTTTTATTATTTCATAGTCTTTAAAGATTTCTGGATGTTCAATAATTAAGCTAGTTGCTTCTTCTGTGTTTTTTACGCTTACTCTAATTCCGCTTGGAACATTTTCAAAAGTTTTACCAAGAGATGTTAATAAATCTTTAACATCATCAGTTACATTATAAAGGGTAATAAAGTCACCTGTATATTTATTTTTTAATTCAACGGGACTACCTTCACCAACGATTACGCCACTATCAAGAATTACAACATAGTCTGCATCAACAGTTTCTTCCATATAGTGAGTAGTTAAAAAGACCGTTATACCTTCTTTTTCTCTTAAAGTATTAATGACATTCCAAACAAGTTTTCTCGTTTGAGGGTCAAGTCCAGTTGTTGGTTCATCGAGAATCAAGATGCTTGGATGATTAATCAGTGCTCTCGCAATATCAATTCTTCTTTTTTGACCACCAGATAATTTACCAAATGGACGATTTATGATATCTTTAAATTCAAGTAGTTGCGATAATTCATTTAAGCGCATTTTAAAGTCTTCACCAGTAATTCCATAAAGGGAGGCTCTTACTTCAAGATTATCTTTAACTGATAAGTTTTTATCTAAAATTGAAGATTGAAAGACAACCCCAATGGTTGATTTAATTTTATCAAGATCAGTATCAATATTATAGCCATTTATTAATACTTCACCTTCATCTTTTTTTAGTTTACCACACATGATTGAGATGGTGGTAGATTTACCTGCTCCATTGATACCTAAAAAGGCAAAAAATTCACCTTTTTTAACATGAAGAGATAAATCATTGACCGCATGTACATCTTTAAAAGATTTATGTAAATGCTTAATTTCAATTATATTTTCCATAGTACTCCTCTTTTCTTATTTCCTTATTTTTTAAATACTTGATCAGTAACGGCTGAAAATACATCTGTCTTTACAATTGCAATTCCTGAGTTAATATCACCAAGCATTACTAACATATCACCTGGTTTAATATTAAACACTTCTCTTGCCTCTTTGGGAATTACAACTTGACCTTTTTCGCCAACCTTACATACACCAAATATGTATTTTCCATCTTTATTTGGGCTTTCTATCATATTATACCTCCTAGTTATACTTTTCATACTTTTCATACTAATTATACTCTTTTTTAAGTTAAAGTCAATTAAATAACATTAAAAAGGGAAACTAGTAGGTATAAGTTCATTTACTAGTTTCCTTTATTTTTTGTTAGGTTTTTTATGAATTAGTAATCCTACAAACATGCCTAAACATAAGCCTACCGAAATACCAATGCATAACCAAAAGGTTAAATCTTTTTGAATGGTTCCCACTATAATACCAATTAAAGAACCTAATATTAATCCTATACACATTCCAATTGTCATATAATTATCTTTATTTTTCATGGTCTTCCTCTTTTTTAAATGATAAAATGATTAAGACAATACCTACTATATTGATTCCAACTGATATTCCTAGTAATAATCCATTTATAAAATCACCAAAGTTTGATGAACTTAACGTAAGTACTTCATTTAAACAATATAGAAGATTTCCAAGAATAATTAATCCAAGTCCTATTTTTGTTTTTTTCATTTTCTTTCCTCTTTTCATATGTATATTTTAACATATTAATTATTATATAACAATAATAATTGAGGTTTATTTACATTCTTTACAACTTTTTTACTTTATTTGTTATCTTCTTTTTTAATTTCTTCTAAAATTTTTAATATTTTCTTTTGATTTTCTGTTAATTGATTTATTTTTTTATATAATTCATCAATTAAGATTTCACTTTTTAGATTTACACGATAATCATTTTCTGCTCTTGCTCTATCCTTTGCTTCTTGTCGATTTTGACTCATCATAATTAATGGAGCTTGTACAGCCGCAATGCATGACAAGACTAAGTTTAGTAGAATAAATGGATATGCATCAAATGCGTTTGTTGCGAGGATTACATTTGTAACCATCCAAATGATCATAACAAAAATGAAACTAAAAATAAAGGCCCAACTTCCAGCAAATTTTGCGACAGCATCAGCTGCTTTTTGTCCAAATGTTTCTTTTGTTTTTTTGCTAGTTTCTTCTGTTATACTAGTACTTAATAACTCATTAATAAATTCTTCATCTGTTAATTCCTTATTTGTATCTTTTAATAATTCTTTAATTATTTTATTTTTATTGTAATTCATAATTTTCTCCTTTATAAAATTTTAATAATTTTATTTTACCAAATTTTTATATTTTTTTCAATTATTTAATTATTAATTCTAACTTAATATAAAAAAACTTAAACTTTTCAAATAATTTTATTTTCACTATTCGAAAAATTTAAGTTATTCTCTCATTTGTTAATTAGATTGTACTTCTTGTTCTGGTTTTTCACCAAAATTGTTAGTTATTATACTTACTAATTTCGGATTTGATGATTCATCAAATACAATTTGAATAATATCATTTTCTTTGATTTCATCTAAATTGGTTGTTTCATTATTTCTTGTAATACTTGCCCCCGCAAAGTCGACTGTAATTGTAACTTTTGTTTCGGTAAAATTATTCATTTGACCATTGTTATCTCCATGATTAAAGCTTCCATCTGGAGGAGTTGGTGGAGTTTCTTCCCCACTTGGGTTAGTTGTATCACCATCCAATAAGTTTTAGTTTTTTTCTAAGGTAGGATATATAAGTCCAAACAACTGACATATCAGTTTCACTATCAAATCCCCAAACTTTATCCATAAAGATATCTTCTGAAATGATCATCGTAAAATTCTTTAAGAACATTTCCATAATTTGAAATTCTTTTTGGGTAAGTAAGAATTTACCTTTTGTTGATATTAATTCAAAACTTACTCTATCAAGTTTTAAATCACAATATTTAAGTGAATTATCTTGAATGTCTTTTTGACGACGAGTTATGGCTCTTAAACGAGCAAGAAGTTCTTCGGTTACAAATGGCTTTGTAAGATATTCATCAGCTCCTAGTAAGTATTATAGTACTTAAACCTTAAACATACTTAATATTTTTATTCTTTGTCAAGTTTTCTTGTAAATATCACGGAGATTATTACTAAGAAAATACTAATAATAGCACCAAGTAGAAAGAGTAAAATACTGCCATTAAAGATAGCTGCACCAAGAATGCTAATAATAATAAGAGTTAAAACCGCAAATATAATTGAAAAAGTCTTAAGTACTAACTTCTTATTTTTTTCAAGATATAAAAGATTAGTCGTTTTTACTGTGTCATTTAATATTACATTTAAGTGTTCACTACTTAAATTTAAAGTATTCTCATTATCTAATGTATATTTTAAAGTTGCATTTTCTTGAATGTTATCAAGTTCTAAAGTATTAGTATATTCTGTAGCTTTAGTTGTTAGGTAATCATTTTTTTTAAGAAAAGATGATAATAAGATGATAGCTTTACTAATTTGTTTTACTAATTTATCTTTTCGTTTATTTTCTTTGATTGTAAATTTAAGTGTTAATTTACATTTTTTTTCGATATCTAATTCTTCTAATTCGTTGATTTCAATTAATTGATCATTAAGTATGCAAAATGAATTATACATTTTTAACGAATCATCTAGTTCTATTTTAATATTCATAAAACACTCCTCTTCTATTATTTTAGTAGTAAAACGATAGTAGAGGCCCCCACACTTCAATTATTAATATATCACATTTTGAAAATTTTTTCAATTCTTTAAATAAGAAAAGACGATTATAGCTATACGCCATAACCGTCTTTTTTGTTAATTTCTATCTTTCACCACGGGCAAGATTTCTGTAATAACCAGGAACCATTGAAGAAAGTGTGATAGTCTTAGTTTCTTCACCTTTAACACAAGTTACAGTGTATGTAACACATGTGTCATATTCAGGTTGATTGATTACACGACCAGTGTTATCAACGATATCAGGATTATTTGATTCCATTGTGAACTTCCAATCTTTATAAGTAGACATTGCTTCATGTTCTGCCTTACAAAGTTCAATAAATTCCCACCAAATTTCATCTTCATTTTCAAGCATTGGTTGAGGACAATCTTTTGCTGAGTAGAAGTTATGACCTTTAACTCTTTCGATGTCAAGGTTATATCTAATCATTAAGTCAGCAACTAGTTGTGCAGTCTTTTGCCATGTTAACCATAGGTCAGAACCTTCATTACATGCAGTTTCAATACCAATACTATTTAAGTTACCACCTAAAGAACATACGCGTCCTTCTGCAACTTGGTTATTACACCACCATGTTCTACCAATGTAGTATTGACCATCAACAACTTTAACAGCTGGACCTAAATCAGTAAGATATTTACTATCAGTTGGAGTAATCAATTTGTCATCTACCATTTCTTTTTTAACTGGATCCCAAACACGTGAATAACCAGTAGGACATGAAATAGTTGATTCAGTACCATTGATTGCAAACTTAGAGTTAGCTGTAATAGTTACAACTGGACGAGTTGGATCATCTGCTTTTACTAATACGCCTGTTGGATACCATTCAAATGGTGTACCAGTACCATCGCCAGCATGCCATGTTACGTATTTTTCATCATAACAAGCATAGATGCCTTCGTTACCAGTTACATAATGAATTGAAGAGTTGGTTGATTGCTTAGTAAAGTAGTTAGCATTACTTGATGCATATGAACCTGCAGCCATATTACCAGTATAGTGAACTGTGATAAATTCTAAGGCACCAGTTCTTTCACCAGAATGATTGTTAAGCGTTGGTTTATCAGTATAATATGTTTTATCAACTTTATACTCAACGAATAATAATTTAGATACACTACTTAAGATGTCTGAATAGTAAGCATAGTTACCAGCACCGATACCAAGTTCAGATCTTAAGAAGATATTACTATTATTTTGTCTTAATAAGTATTCAACAACACCTTCAGGCATTTCTTCAAGAACAACAACTACATATTCAAGTTTAACTTCTGGAGCGCCAACAAGTGAAGCAACGATAGTTACTGTACCAGCTTTAACTGGAGTTACGATACCATTATTTACTGTTGCGATTGATTCATCTTTACTTGACCATTCGATTTGACCTTCACCATTCTTAACTTCAGCTAGTAGTTCAATAGTTTGACCTAAAACTACATATGAGTTAGTCTTGAATGAACCTTCGATATGTTGAGGAACATATACATTAACTGTCATTTCTGCATAAATACTTGGATTTGAACTAGAAACAACTTTAATTGTAACTGTACCTGCAACTAAGAAATTAATTAAACCTTCAGATGATACGGTTGCAATTTTAGGATCACTAACAACAAATTTAACATCTTTATTTGTTGCATTACCAGGTAATACTTCCCATTGTAATTGTAATTTTGTGAAACGTTTAGTTTCAGTTATACCATTAAGAATGTTAATACCAGTTACAGGATTAGGGTCAATAAACTTAGCATAATATTTAGGATTTGTTGCACCTACAGTAATAGTTGTAACAGGATCGCCTGTAAATTCAGCATTGTCATACCATCCCATAAATGTTAAGAAAGGTTTCTTAGGAGTTGGAAGAGTAAGGATCTTACCTTCTGTAGTATCAAGAGTTGTTTTTACAGTTGCATTATATGGTTCCCAAACTTGTTCTCTTAATTGTGGATCACTATAATCACTAGTTTTATAGTTACCATTAGATGTAACTGAACTACCCTTCATAATTGCTCTAAATTCATAGGATACAGCATATTTGTAGTTTCCGTTAGCAGCATTGAAAGTTTCAACACTTTCTTTTGTTGTAAGGGCTGTACATGCAGCTCTATTAGGGGTTCCACCTACTTGACCAAGCCATGCAGCAAGCCATCCCCATTTTTCAGACATACCTTCACTATAGAAGAATGTATGAACATTGATGTTTTCCCATGCACCTGATGGTACATTGTCTTGTGTATAGTTAGTTCCACCATAAGTGTTATAGTCATTTAATAAATCTAAACTAATTTCATCAAATGATGCATAATTCCAGTTACCACCATTTAATTCAAATTCAAGTGTAACAGGGTTTCCTTCGATTTCTTCCCAAACAGCCACAATGTGTAAGTCTCCTTTTGTTCCTTCAGGAATTTCTGTGATTGTAACGCCATCTAATGTCCATCCTTTGAATTCATGGTAAATATTCCATGTAGGTGTAGGAAGTTTAATAGCGCCAGTTTCTCTATTGTAATGAGTTACAAGACCTTTTGCAGTACCACCATCTAGATCATATGAAATTCTCCAGAACTCATATGCTTCAACTGTTGCTTCACCAGGTTTTGCAGCTAGAGTTGTTCCATAAGTATTTAAGTGTTTAAACATATCAGCGTATTGAGTTAAATCAGTAATTACATTACCATCATTATCTTCATAGTAGTTAGCACCGAATACAGCAAGATGTGGATTTGTAGATTCAGTATCAGCACCACGATATGTTCCAAAGTAATAAGTTTGAGGAATACCTAAGAATTGGTTATTTTGAACTGTACATGACCATGTAGATTCTTTAGCACCATTGTTACGAAGCCACATAATATTTGAACAATGATCAAATACGTTATCTTCAACAATCCAAGCTAATTTGTTTTCTTGGTATACGTGTGATATTAATGCACCATTGTATGGAGCAATTGAAGTATCATTTGAACCAACTTTAATAAATGTATTGCCTTTAACTACAGCTTTTGCGTTAGTGCCAGCTCCACCAGAAATTGAGTATGTGAAGATACCAGCATAGCCATGACCAGCAGTTGTTTGTTCGAAATGGTTGTTTGTGAATGCTAAGATTCCATAAGAATAACCACCTTCAGAACGAACGGCATCACGACCGAAGTCTTTAAATACGTTACCATCAACACTTAAGTTTTCAACTCTGTTTACTAGAACGTTAACATTACCAACGTTTGTAAACTTGTTGTTATAAACACCGATATTATTAGAAGCTCCACTAGAAACTTTGATTTCTAAGAAGGCATCCATTTGATATCTATTTAAAATCCAAGCTGTTGTAGCTTCCATATCATATACAACGTTATTTTGGAAAGTTAATCCACTAATTGTATCATTGTTAGAAGCGTTTTTAACTTTTGCATTACCAGTAAATGCTAAACCATCAATTGTAAGGTCAGTAGCACTTGCAGTAATTGTAATAACACCTTTAATGATTGCTTCTGCACCTCTTGTTCCAGTGTTAGGATTGATACCTTGGTTAACACCAACAAGAGTTAAGTTAGCAACACTAATTGTGATATTTTCTTCATATTCACCAGCAAGAACGATAATCTTGTCGCCAGCTTTTGCTTTTGCGATAGCTTCAGCTAAAGTTGCAACGGCATAGCTTTCACCATTCTTACTTACATAGATAGCGTCTTCACGCCATACAGCTGTCAATGTAACAGCAGTATCAGTACCAGCAGGAATGCTAGTTACGAATTCACCATTCATTAACCAACCAACGAAAATACGATTACGTTTTGTTGGAGTTGGAAGAACAGCAAGACCTGTTGTAGAATCAAATGATTTAGGAGCAGCTTCATCTAATTCTCCACCATCAAGTTCATAATTAATTGCTTTGAAAGTTAAAGGTTGTCCATATAGAGGAACTTTAGTTTCATCAGTGTAGTAAGGTTCCCAAACAGCACCACTAAACATTTGAGCAACTGGAGTTTTTTCATAATAGTTATTTGCAGCATCTACGTTAAAATCATTACCATTCTTTACGTAGTATGAAGCTTTACAATTTTTAATCTTATTATAGTTAATATGTACGATTAAATTTTCAGCTGTACGATCAGTCTTGTCAATTCTTGCAGCCATGTAAGAGTTGTCAACTGTATTGTACATAAAGTTAATACTAACATTTCCGCCATTGCCTCCATATTTAATAAATGATATTGCAGCATGGCTTCCAGCAGTTTGGCCATTATTAATAAATACGTTATTTTGAATATCATATTCACCATCGCCATATAGACGTACCCAAATTACATATTGAGCATAGTTTTCGAAGTGGTTACTTACGATTTCAACTTTACCTTTAATACCCCAACCAGCATTACTATCAATTTTAATACCATCGTTATAGTTAATTCTCTTACCTACGAATTTATTATCTTTCATAGTTAAGCCATTGATGTGAGCACCATAAAGGATCATGCCTCTTCCTTCTTTAGTTTCAGAATTTAAGCAGTTTGTGATAACAATATTCTTAAATTCGGCATTTTCTTGTGAAGTATAGAAATAGAAAGGAGCATTTGCTGAATCTGCAGAGCCTTCATTAATAGCACATTCAAAAATGTGAACATTAGTAATTGTTAAATCTTCAATACCATTAGCTGAACCAACGATACGAGCCTTACCAGTTAATCTAATACCATCGATTGTTACATAGTTAGCAGCAACATTGATATCACCAGTAAAGATAGCTTCTGCACTTCTTGTAGTGTTAACAGGGTTGATACCAGCATTAGGACCAACTAATTTAACATTAGCAACAGAGATTGTTCCGCCTTCATAAGTTCCGGCATCTAGTTTGATTACATCACCAGGCATTGCGACTGCCATAGCTTCATCAATTGTCTTGTATGCTCTTTCAGGACCTACAAGGATAACACCTTGTTCACCTGATGCAGCACGCCATTTAGCTTTAAGTGTTAAGTTACCATTTGTACCAGCAGCGATTTCAGTAATGACTTCATCACCACAAATCCATCCAGCAAAGTCGAATCCTTCTTTAACAGGAGCAACTAATGTAGCACCTTTAGTATTTACATATTTATCAGGACCAGCGATAGTTTTTCCACCAGGAACTTTATCTTGGAAGTCTTCAAATTTAACACTTGCATAGTTTGCACTTGCAGGCCATTTTGACCATTGTGCATGGTTAATAAATCCGTGAACGTTTGCTCTTAAGATTGTGTTATGATAATCAGCAGTCTTATCAGCAATATTTGATTTATATTGGTTATCAGTTTTGTTACAATATTCAACAACAAATGTTCTAACCCATGCCCAATCAGCAGAGTATTTAGCATTGTCGAAGAAATCATCTAAATTACCATAGTTGAAAGATACATCCATGAAAGTTTCAGGAGTAACTTCTTTACCAACATATTCAGAGTATGCAGCAGCGAATGCAGCAGCAAATGCTTCATAAGATTCAATCTTAGTTACTGCCCATGAACCACCATCTAAGTCATAAGTAATTTCATATTCTTCTTCTTGAACGATTTCTTCCCATCTAGCTTCAAGAGTAACATTACCTTCTTGAGAAGCACTAATAGCAGTTACTAATTCACCATTTAAGTACCATCCTAAGAATGTGTAACCTTCTTTTGTTGGAGTTACAAGTGATGCAAGACCAACACCTTTAGTATATTTAGTAGGAGCATCTTCAGGAAGTGTTCCACCATCTAGATTATAAGTAATTTCAAATTCAGTAACTTCAGCTTGCTTTTCAAATTTTGCAGTTAAAGTAACTTTACCAGTTCTATCAGCTGCGATAGCTTCAACTTTAGTTTCACCTTCATACCAACCTAAGAAATCATAACCTTCTTTTGTTGGAACAGGAAGTGTAGCAAGTCCAGTACCGAATAAATATTCTTTTGCAGCACCTTCAGGAAGTGTTGCACCTTCTTCTAATACATATTCAATTTCATATTTATTGCCTTCAAATTTAGCAACTAAATTTAAGTCTCCATATGTACCAGCAGCAATTGTTTCAACCTTTTGTTCGCCATTGAACCAACCAACAAATGTGTAACCTTCTTTTGTTAGAGTTGGAAGTGTAACTTCATCAAAGATTGTGTAAGTAGTTTTCATACCAACATATTCAATCCAGCTATTTAATGCTTTTTCACTTGTAGAATCAACTGTAGTATATCTACTTGCTAAGCCATTGTAAGTTGCAGCATAAGTTTCATTCCATTTAGCATTGTTAATACCTAATAGATAAACAGCTACGTTTTGAGTTGCATATCCAGAAATTGAGATAGGATCTGCAAGCATATTATCTAGATATGTTGTTTCTTGATATTGAGATTTTGCAAGTGGAACTAATGCTTTAAAGATCCATGACCATTTAGCATACATCTTTGCATCTTTCCAGAAAGTTGTTCTAGCAGGATCTTGAGCCCAGTATTGAGCAGGAGTAGTCATGTCAATCTTTGCAAAAGCGCCAAAGTCTTTCATAAAGTCATTTACCATGTCTTCTCTTGTTGCATATTTACCAACAAGTGTACCACCAGCATAATCAAAATTGATGTTGTAATTTGCAAGAGTCCATTTAGCTTTTACAGCAACATCTCTTAATGTACCAGCTTCAACTTTTTCAACTTTATTATCTTCAGCATCGAACCAACCAGCGAAATCATAACCAGGTTTAACAGGTGTAGGAAGAACGAATTCTTCATCAGTGTTACGAGTTGTCTTAACACCAACATATTGAACCCAACTATTCATTACAGCTTCACTTGTACAATTAACTGTAGTCCATTTACTAGATAAGCCTTTGTAAGTTGCAGCATAAGTTTCATTCCATTGAGCATTGTTAATACCTAATAAGTAGATAGCAACGTTTTGAGTTGCATATCCTGAAATTGAAATTGGATCTGCATTCATACCAACTAGATATTTAGTATCAATACCTTGAGCTTTTGCAAAAGGAATTAACGCTTTAAAGATCCAAGACCATTTAGCATGCATCTTTGCATCTTTCCAGAAAGTTGTTCTTGCGGGATCTTGAGCCCAGTATTGAGCAGGAGTAGTCATGTCAATCTTTGCGAAAGCGCCAAAGTCTTTCATAAAGTCATTTACCATTTCTTCTCTTGTTGCATATGTACCAGGGAATTCACCACCATCAAGATCAAATGAAACATTCCATTCAAGAGCTTTCCATACAGCTTTAAGTGTTAAATCACCAGTTGTGCCTTCTTTGATTTCTTTAACTACAGCTTTGTCAAGTTTCCAACCTTGGAATTCATATCCTTCTTTTGTTAGAGTTGGAAGAGCAAGAGGTAGCAAATCAGCAGTATAAGAAGTAGGTAATTCACCTTCGAATGTTCCACCATCAACATCTAATTCAAGTTTGTATTCAACAGCTTTCCATACAGCTACAAGTTCAAGATCACCTGTAGTATTTGCAGGAATTTCATTAACGATTTGACCATCTAATTTCCAACCAACAAAGTCATAACCTTCTTTTGTTGCAGGAGCAAGTTCAATTGGGCAATTTAAAGTGTTGTAACCAACAGGGTTAGTTTCAGCATTTACACCACCATCAAGAACATACTTGATAGAGAAGTCAGATTCAACAACGTTAACTTTTATTGTATAAACTTCACTTGTTTCAGCGTAGTCACTAACGACTGCTTCAAATAGAGCTGTACCAACTTTAAGAGCTTTAACTCTACCTGTTTCATCGATTGTTGCGATTTCAGGTGTTAAAGTTTTGAATGTTGCTTTAGCATCAGTGTAGTTTTTATATAAAGTGTAAGGTAGTAGAACCTCATCGTTTTTCAATACATTGACAGGATCTTCAACTAATAATTCTGGTAAAGCAGGTTTAATAACTTTAACCGTTGCTTTATCAAAGATTACGTCTTTATCCTTCCAATAAACTTTGATTTGTGCTTCGCCTTCGCTAATAGGGTATAAAATACCATTAACGTAACGTACGACTTCTTCGTTTGAAGATTCATAAACAACTTCAAATCCATTCATGTCGAAATCGGCAGAAGCTTTAATGACTGGTTTAACAGTTAGAGTAGATTGCATTCTTACAGTGTATTCATTTTCTTCAAGGTTAATACGAACTGTATTCTTTACATCTGTACAACTTACTAAACATAAAACAGTCATAATAAGTGTTAAAAATAAGAAAATTCTTTTTCTAAAGTTTAGCATATTTTTCTCCTTTTCCTTTCATTATTTTTACACCTAATTATAACATTTTTAATATTTTTTAGCAAGCGTTTTCATACTTTTTTTAAAAAAAAGACTTTCTCAAATACCTAAGGCTTTGAAAAAGTCTATCTTCTTATTTTAAATGATGTCTTTTAGGTCTAAACTACCTGGAATATTAGATGATAATGTTACTGATTTTGATACTCCATTCTTAGTTACAGTAATGGTGTAAGTAACTGTTTTTGTGTATTTATCTTGTTTAATTACACGTCCAACATTATTTAAGTATTCTAAATCATGAGATTCAAAAGTGATTTTATAATCTTTATATTTAGTTAAAATATCATACTCAAATTGAACCATGGTAATAAAGTTACCCCATAAACCATTATCACGCATTGTTTGAGGGCAGTTCTTACCACTAAAGAAATGGTGAGGACGAACATCATTAATACCTAGATTGTTTTGATACATTAAGTTAGCTACAAGTTTTGCAGTATTATGCCAAGTTAAATATAAGTCAGAACCTTTATTTACCATGGTTTCCATACCGATTGAGTTATTGTTACCACCAGCATTAGATATTTTATGATATGTTGCGTTGTAATAAGTATTACCAATATAGTAATAACCATTTTGAACAACTGTACGAATACCAACATCATTTATATCTTTAGTTGTTAGGATTTTACCATCATTAGTTGGAGCTAATACTTTGGTCTTGCTTCCATTGATTTCATAGTAGCCATCTTCGCTGATAGTAACTACCGGAAGTTTAGTAGTATTTTCTGCTTTTACACCAGTTTCATATAGGATATATGGTCTTCCACCATCACCTGCATGATATGCATTTTCATTATCAGGAATTTGGTGATAAATACCATCATTACCAACTGAATAATGCCATGAAGTTCCGCCACCACCTTCTGTGACGTATCTTGCATGAGCTTTTCCATCAGCAGTTTCAGCAGCTGAGGCTGTATCATGAACAGTAATGTAATACTTAGGATAAACAACTCCTGGACGGTTGGCATTAGATGATGGAATTGGATAGAAATCATTATTTACCACAAATGGAGTAAATAAGTATTTTGTAACACTACCAAGTAAACGATGTTGATAGATAAATTGATATCCTGTTACTGTAATGTTCTTTGCGATTACTTCATCAATAGCATTTTCAACAAAGTAATTTAATAATTCATCCATTTCCTTCATATTACTCATAATTGTTACTCCTATTGTTGTGTTAATATTTGGTTTTTCTTTTAGACTTACTTTAATTAAAACGGTACCATCGCCAACACCAGTTACAATACCATCTTTTACGGTTGCAATCTTTTCATTAGCTGATTCCCAAACAAGGTTATTTACATCAATGCCTTTTGGAATCATGAATGTTTTAACAAGAAGTTTTAAGTTTTGTTCTGGTTCAATTACTTGAACATTTTCATGATATAACTCAATATGAGAGTTACCCCATACAGATGTTAAAGTTACATTGTAGTTAGTACCAACAGGGATTTCAAAAGTTAAATCTTCTAAATCATAGTCTTGACTATTGTTGTTGATTTTCCAACCTAAGAAAGAACTCATATCTTTTTCCATATTAGGAAGAGCAATTGGAAGATCATCAACAGAGAATTTTTGATGAGTATCAAGATAACCTTCTGGAAGTAAGGCTTTTTCTTCATCAGTAATGTTGAATGTAATTGAGTAGTAAACATCTTCTACAGTGATTGTTAAGGTTTCTCTTAAACCACTTACTGATACAACAACGATATCAGCACTACCTGGTTTTAAGGCACGAATACGATTTTTTTCTACTACTTCAATGATTTCAGGATTACTACTTTCTAAAGTATATCCTTCGCTATAAGTATTAGGTGTAAAGTTAATACTTAAATCTTGGATTCCACCACGCTTCATTGTTGATGCGGCTGATACTTCCATACCGATAACCATGATTTCAAGTTCATCTTTAAATTTGCCAATTTCAATAGTTAGAGTAGCAGTGCCTTCTTTTAAGGCAGTGATTTTATTGTTTGCTATTTTGATAATATCATTGTTTGTTGTTGATAAAGTAAAGTTGGTAACTTCATTATTTAAGTAATCTACTATTTTCATGATAGTTTCTTGGGTTGGAAGTAAAGCATTTTTGTATTCATACTTATATCCTATTGTAACTTTTACTTCTTTTGATATTTTCATGCCATCAAACTCTAAAGTTATAGTAACAGTTCCTGGAGCAAGTCCTTCAATTTGGTTTTTTTCAATGATATTTAAGATTTCAGGATTACTTGATGTAATTATTGCCTCACTCATATTCTTCTTCATTGCATTACTATATTTAATATCAACTTTATCAAAGACACGGATTTCTTCAGGCACTTCTAAATATAATTCATTTATAACATTGATAGTATATTTTTTAGTAATTGTACCATAAGTAATTTCAATAGTAGATTCACCTACACGGTAGCTGTTTAAGTAGCCGGCATTATATTTGATTGATCTTGTATTAGATGAGGTTACGGTAAAGTCTTTTACATAGCCTCTATTTTCAATATAAACAAGAACTTCGACCATATTATAACATGCAAGTGTTTCTGGTAGTGCTACCTTCATGACGTTTTCATCATATTCTACTTCAATTTCTTTTGAATATGTAAAATCACCACGAGTAACTGTAATGGTTGATTTACCAGGTTTAAGAGCATCTAGTTTTCCATTTACTACTTTTAAGATGCTTTCATCACTTGATTTAAGTGTATAGTCTTTAACTGCGCCCTCAGAAAGTGAGGTTACAAGCGGTTCAAATAAAGCATATTGATTAATTTTATCAGGGAGTTCAACACTTAATTCATCAAGAACTTCAATAGTATATTTTTTTGATACTTCTTGATTCTTTACATATGTAATAGTGATAATAACCTTACCTACGCTTAGGGCTTCTAAAGTATAATCATCATGAACTTTGATAATTTCATCATTTGTTGATTTTACTTCATAGTCTGATTCAATTCCAACAATCTTGTGAGTTTCATGTACTTTTAAGGTTGATGGAAGTACAAATGTAATTTCTTCGATTTCATCATCTGGGTCAATCGGGTTTTCTTTTTCAGGTTTCTTACAACTAGTTAATAAACAAAGAGTCATAATAAACAAGAATAAACTTAAGTATTTTGTAAAAGTTTTGATGTTTTTCATTATCTTACCTTCCTTATCAACAATATTATAACGTTTTCATAAATATTTTTCAAGAAATTGCACCAACAAACATTTTTTGATAAAACGTTTTCTAGTATAAAAGTAAAGAAATAAAATCATATATAAGGTATAATTATATTGCTAAGTCTTTTAGCAACATAAAATTTAAAAATAGGAGAAAAAAACATGAAAAAAATTTTAACATTTCTTTTCTTACTAGTTACATGTTTTGCCTTTGTATCTTGTAAGAATCCAGATGATGCTAAGATTAAACAAATTGATGAAGTAATGAATCAACTATTTCAAGATACCGATCTTAGCAATGTTTCAACTGACTTAAATTTTGTTACAACTATAAGTGGCGTTAAGCTTACTTACCAATCATCTGATGAAGATGTCTTAACAAATGAAGGAAAGGTAACACTTAGCGAATCTAGTAAAACTGTTACTTTAGAAGTTACCTTTGAGTTAGATGGTTATAAAAAGAATAAAGAATATACAATTACCATTGCTTCTTTACCTACTCCTTCATATATGAGTATTTCAAAAGTAAAAACCCTTGAAAAAGATACCGAAGTTACAATTCGTGGTATTGTTTCAAGAATTATCAATGGTACAGAAAAGAATGTTCCCGTTGGTTTTTATGTATTTGATAAAACTGATGCTATCTACATTTATTCAAGTAGTATTGCTGAAACTGTGATGTTTGGTGAAGAAGTAATCGTAAAAGGTACTTACACTATGTATATTGATGAAAAATCAATGACAGCGGCAGAAATGGTTGGATATACCGGCGCTCGTCAAATTGTCGCAAGTAGTGTTGAAGTTATCACAAGCGGTAATGCTCTACCTACAAGTGGAGTTAAGCAATCATCAATTGAAGAGTTAGCTTTAACTAGTGTATCAGAAAACATCACATCTAATGTTTATGAAGTCACAGCAACTATTAAAAAAGTGCCTGGAAATGGTTTTGTTAACTATTACTTTAATGATTTAAATGGTATTAATTCTTTCTATGCTTATACTACAGCAAATGGTAAGGATTTAAGTTGGCTTGAAAAATACGATGGGCAAACAAGAAAATGTATGATTGCCGTCCAAAATTGTAAAATTAGTGCTAGTGGTTCATTTTGGAGAATTGTTCCTCTTGAAATACATGAGGAAGTTACCATTACTGATCAAGAATTGACTGCTTATGCTTTAAAACGTGTATTAAGAGAATTTAGTTCTAAGTATTCAGCAAGCTGTAGTTTAGAACTACTTACCAAAGATGAAATTCTTACTACTTCTTCCGTTACTTATGAAGTAATATCTGGTCCGATTACTCTTGATGGTAATACTCTTAATATTACTTGTACTTCAACTTTACAAAAGGCTTCCATAAAAGTTACTATTACATACAATGATGTAGTGTTAAGTGAAGTTGTTGAATTTGATTGTGTTGAAGAAATACCAGAAATTGAAACAATTGATATTTGTGATGCGAGAGAGAAACAAAAAGGTGATGTTGTTACTATTAAAGGAATTATTGTTGGTTTCTTATATTTATCAGGATCTAAAACTCCCGCAGGATTTGAACTTATTGATGAAACTGGTTCAATCGCCGTATTTATTTCTACTGCTGTCGATCGTGTTACTGACATTACAAAACTTTCTAAGGGAGAGTTTGTTTATGTAACTGGTAGTTATGATTTATATCAACCACGTCTTGATAATAATCATAATGGTTCCATTAGATTAAACAACGCTGAAGTATTATATCATGATTATCAAGAACATGAAATTCCAAGTTCATATATTGAAAGTAAAGATTTAAAAGATTTAATTCAAAATCCATCAGATAACAATATTACTAATATTGTTTATAAAACAAAACTTTATTTAGAAAAATCTAATGGTTCATACAAGAACTACTACATCCATGATCTTGATGATCCATCTCTATCTATGATTGTTTATTCACAAAATTCTGGTTCAAATGGAGTACCTGAATATAGTTGGTTAGATGAATATGATAATAAATGTGTTGAAGCTTATGTTACTTTACGTATTGGAGCCGTATCTAGTAAAAAGTTTGTTTGGAAATCTGCTGTATTAGAAGTATTAAGAGTTATTGATACTCCATATAGTGTATTAAACTATCAAGCTAAGAACGTTATTACTTCGGCTTTCAGTAAAGAATACACTAAAGCAAGTAAGGTAACTTTTGAGCTAGAACAAGGTGATGTAGAAATTAAGTCATCAACTTTAGATGGTGTTACTATCAGTAAAGAAGCTCATACATTTACAGTTTCAATTCCTGAACCTATTGTATCGATGAATGTAACTCTAACCCTTTCTTATAAAACAGATAAATCAGAAACAATTATTAATGTTACTTTTAAAGTAACTAAACTTGAAAGTATGACAGTTGCTGATGCCCGCGATAAAGCAAAGAAAAATGGTGAAACCGTATCTCTTGAAGGTGTTGTTGTGGGAATCACAAGAAGTGAAGGTGCTAATACTTGGGGATTCTACCTTGCTGATGAAAGTGGAATTATCTTCGTTAAAGAGCCATCTACTGTTGTAGTTGGTGATAAAGTAAAAGTTACTGGGTCTCTTGATTTATACTATGGTATGCCACAAATTGCAAAAGGCGCAACTATTGAAATTATCTCAAACGATAATCCGCTTCCTGATGGAGCCTTTAAAGAAAATGCAACTATAAAAGATCTAGCCGATGCTAATACTGCAGGTGAAGCCGCAAAACTAGGTGCTGTAGGTTGGAAAGATATTATTGTAACCATTTATGTTTCCGAAAGTAAAGTTTATATTACTGATGGGGAATATGAAGCAACGATGTATTACTATGCAAATTCTAAATATTATGCTTATAACTATAAAAATTTAGAATCCTTAAATGGCAAAAAAGTTAAACTTAGTGTTATTTCTTATAATGTTTACAATAATGAGTATACGTTTGTAATTACAAGTATTGAAGAATTAAAGGTATTAAGTTAAATATATAGAATATATAGCAAGCAAGAGTTTTTAATCTTGCTTGCTTTTTTTAAAAAAAAGCCACCCAAAGGTGACTTTTTAAAAGGATGATTATTTTTTACCAAAGAATTTCTTGATACGATCGAAGAAACTACTATTTGCGGTTTCATCGGTTGTTGATAATTCTTGGAAAATCTCTTTTTGTTTACTTGAAAGGTTAGTAGGCGTAACAACTTTAACAGTAACAAATTGATTACCAGTACGATTAGTAATTTTATTTTGAATACCTTTTCCCGCAAGCTTGAACTTAGTTCCTGTTTGGGTTCCTGCAGGTATCTTTAAGTTAACCATACCTTGGATTGTTTTAACTTCAAGGGTAGCCCCTAAAGCGGCTTGACTAAATGTAATTGGTAAATCCAATAAGATATCATTACCATCACGAACGAAGACGTCATGTGGTTTAACTCTTACTCTGATGATTAAATCACCTTTACTACCGCCATTAGTTCCCGCTTCACCTTCACCAGATAAACGAATTGATTGTTCATCGTTAATACCAGCTAGGATATTAACATTGATTGTTCTTGATTTTCTAACACGACCTGAACCGCCACATTCATGACAAGTCTTAGTAATCTTCTTACCACGACCATTACAATCAGGGCATACAGTTTCTGTGCGCATACGGCCAAGAATAGTTTGTTGTTCAACAGTCACACGACCAGTACCACGGCAACGTTGACATGTACAAACATCACTTGGAGTTTCGGCACCAGTGCCATGACAACTAGGACATTCTTCATAACGAGTTATTGATATTGGTTTTTTTACACCAAAGCATGCTTCCTCAAATGTTAAAGTTGTTTCAACAATAATGTCATTGCCTCTAGACTCTGCAGATTGAGAACGTCCTCTACCGCCTCCACCAAAGAAGGCGCTAAAGATATCTTCAAATCCTCCAAAGCCAGATGCGGAAGAACTAAATCCTGAACCGCCACCGAAGCCCCCGTTCATAGGGTCTTCAGTGCCATAATTATCATAATTAGATTTTTTTTCAGGATCACTTAGACAGTCATACGCAACTTGTATTTCAGCGAATTTTTCCGTCGCATCAGGGTCGGTACAAACATCAGGATGGTACTTCTTAGCTAGTGTACGATATGCTTTTTTTATTTCTTCGGGAGTCGCATCCTTACTGACTCCTAGTACTTCATAATAATCTCTTTTTGTTGCCATAACTGACCTCTTTCATTTGTCAGTAACAATATTACTTATCGATATCTTCGTATTCAGCGTTTACTGATCCATCATCATTTGTGTTTGATGAACCATTGTTATTGTTACCATTATTGTTAGCTTGTTGTTCTTTTTGAACTTTCTCATAAGCCTTTACCGCAACACTTTGTGCAGCTTTTTCTAAGGCTTCTTTCTTTTCTTTGATTAAAGCAGTATCATTACCTTCAAGAGCTTTAGTTAATTCAGCTTTTGCAGTTTCAATTGCTGTTTTTTCTTCTTCAGTTACATCAGCACCAAGATCAGCTACTGACTTGTCAACAGCGAAAATCATTTGTTCACATTCGTTACGAAGTTCAGCTTCTTCTTTCTTAGTCTTATCTGTTGAAGCATTTTCTTCAGCTTCTTTAACCATACGATCGATTTCTTCTTCAGATAATCCACTACCACCATTGATAGTAATAGTTTGAGATTTACCTGTACCTAAATCTTTAGCACTTACATGAACGATACCGTTAGCATCGATGTCAAATTTAACTTCAATTTGAGGGATACCACGAGGTGCTAGAGGAATACCAGTTAATTGGAAACGACCTAAAGTCTTGTTATCTGCAGCCATACTTCTTTCACCTTGTAGAACATGAATTTCTACACCAGGTTGGTTATCAGCAGCAGTTGAGAAGATTTGGGATTTAGTTGTTGGAATTGTTGTATTACGTGGAATTAAGACAGTGCAAACACCACCTAATGTTTCAATACCAAGTGATAGAGGTGTAACATCTAGTAATAATACATCTTTAACATCACCAGCTAAAACACCACCTTGAATAGCAGCACCCATTGCGACTACTTCATCTGGGTTAATGCTACGGTTAGGTTCTTTACCAAGTTCACGACGTACTAATTCTTGAACAGCAGGGATTCTTGTTGAACCACCAACTAATAATACTTGGTCAAGGTCTTTAGCTTCAAGTTTAGCATCTCTTAAAGCTTGACGTACAGCTGTAGTTGTAGATTCAATTAGAGGTCTAATTAATTCTTCAAATTTAGCTCTTGTTAAAGTCATATCAAAGTGTACAGGGTTGCCATCTTTGTCAACACTAATGAATGGAATATTAATGTCGGCTTGAGTCATACCACTTAATTGTTTCTTAGCTTTTTCAGCTTCCATCTTTAATCTGAACATTGCAGACTTGTTAGTGCTTAGATCAACACCACTTGTCTTCTTAAATTCTTCAACTAAGTATTTAACAACTGCGTTATCAAAGTCATCACCACCAAGACGGTTGTTACCAGCTGTTGATAATACTTCATATGTACCATCAGCAAGTTGTAGGATAGATACATCGAATGTACCACCACCAAGGTCATATACTAGAACAGTTTGTTCTTTACCTTGTTTATCAATACCATAAGCAAGAGCTGCGGCAGTAGGTTCATTGATGATACGTTTAACTTCAAGACCAGCGATCTTACCAGCATCTTTAGTTGCTTGACGTTCAGCATCATTGAAGTAAGCAGGAACAGTAATTACGGCTTCTGTTACTTTTTCACCAAGATAAGCTTCAGCAGTAGCTTTTAAGTTTTGAAGAATCATTGCAGAGATTTCTTCTGGTTTATATGTTCTACCAGTAGATTTAATGCTTACTTGATATGGAGTACCCATATGTCTCTTAATAGAGAATACTGTATCAAGGTTTGTAGCAGCTTGACGACGAGCATTTTCACCTACGATAATTTCACCATTTCTGAATGCAACAACAGATGGAGTAGTTCTAGCACCTTCTGCGTTAACGATAACTTTTGGTTCGCCACCTTCCATAACAGCGACACATGAATTTGTTGTACCTAAGTCGATACCTATAATTTTGCTCATAAAAAATTTCCTCCTAAAAATATAAATTATTCACTAACTTTGACCATACTTGGTCTTAGAACACGGTCTTTATAAGTGTACCCTGTCATAATCACTTCGACAACTGTATTAGGTTCTACACCTTCTACTTTTACAGTTTCGATTGCAGAATGATAAGTTGGATTAAATGGTTTGTTAAGGGCATCAATTTGTTCTACCCCATTACGTTCAAGAATTTGCTTGAATGTTTTATTTACCATTACAAACCCACTTAAGAATTTTTGTAGTTTTTCATCATCTGTTTTGATATTTACGGCTTTGTCGAAGATATCAACAACATCAATTAGTTGCATTAGAAAATCACTTAATGCATACTTTCTTTCGCGTATTTTTTCTTCATTCATACGTTTTTTGAAATTTTCTAGTTCAGCTCTTTCTCTTAGAAGTTGATCTTTTAAATGGTCAATTTCTTCTTTTAATTGTTGATTTTCTTCTTCAAGTTTTTTAATTTTTTTATTTTGTTTCTTTATGCGTTTGGAATCATGTTCAGTTGAAGTATTTGTATTTTCCCCTACATTACTTCCTTCAGGTTCGTGATTTTCATCATTTTTTGCTTCTTCTGATTCCGTTTCACATGTTTCTTCTAGTTCTTCTTCACGATAACGATTGTTTTCCATACTTCCTCCTATACGATCTTTTTCATGTTTTTGGCGATATATTCAAGTAATGGAATTACCTTTACATATTCCATTCTTGTAGGTCCTAGGATACTTATTGATCCAACAGTTCCTTCACTTGTTTCGAATGGAACAGTAATTACCGAACAATCTTGCATGATCTTAATATCATTGTCTGTACCAATCTTAATGCTTAGTCCAGATATATCGGTATTAATTACACGCATTAGATTTTTTTGTTCCATAGCTTTAAATAAAGCTTGTACTTTATCAATATCTCTAAACTCAGGTTGAGATAGCATGTTATATCGGCCAGTTAAATGGAATTTATCAGTAGCCATTTCCGAGAAAGCTTGAACGAAAGTATTCACAAGTCTTTCATGATAATTCAAGTATTCACGAACACCTTCACTTAAGTTTTGATCATTAATGACATTCTTAATATCGCTTACTAATACATTATGTAAAACTTCATTTAAGACGTTTACAACTTTTTCTAACTCTGAGCTACTGATGCTTTCAGGTATTAAGATCTTTTTACTTTCAACATGACCTAAGTCAGTAACCATTAAGATTACAGCTTGATTACCTTTTAAAGAGATAAATTCAAGTTTCTTAATACGTGAACTATAAGCTGTCTTGCCAAGAGCTATTGATGCATAGTTAGTAAGTTGTGATACAAGGTCCATAGATTCATAAAGAGCTTCTTCACCAGTTATATTAGGTCGTTCAAATATTTCATCAATCATTGGAAATTCATCATGTTTATTTTCATTTCTTCTCATGATTTCTTCAACATATAAACGATAACCTTTTTCTGATGGAACTCTACCACTTGAGGTATGAGTTTTCTCTAAATATTCCATTTCTTCAAGTGCTGCCATATCATTACGAAGGGTAGCTGTTGAGAAGTTTAACTCTGGTCGTTGAGAAAGTACTAGTGATCCAACAGGTTCACTTGTTTTTACATACTCTTCAACGATAGCGATTAGAATAAGTTTTTGTCTCTCAGTTAACATTCTTTAATGCCTCCTTAGCACTCATTTCCATTTACTGCTAATATTATATCACAAACTTTTAGCACTGTCAAGGGTTTAGTGCTAATTTTTTTAATTTTTTTATTATTTTTTTCCAAAATTGTTATTTTATACCTCTTAATTTAATTAAATAAAAAAGGCTATATAGTATTTCTACTATATAACCATTTGTTTGTTTATTATTCATTACCCCATATTAAACCTTTAGAATGTTCAAGTAGGTAGATGTTTTCATTTAGTTCACGAGATAAGGTAGTATCTTGGTCATGACCTGGGTAGATGTGATAGTTGGTTTTTCTTCTTTTTAGTTCCGTAACAGAGATAAACATTTTTGATTTATCTGAGGTTTCAAGATCTGTTCTTCCGATACTTCCTCTAAAGATGAAATCTCCTGAAAATAGGTTATCATCTAAGATGTAGCTCATCATACAGTTAGTATGACCAGGAGTGTACCAACATTTGATTACAAATTCACCAAGGTTAAGGATGGTACCATCTTTAACATACTTTATTTTATCTTCATCAATTATGGTAGGGGTAGCACATCCAAACATTTTTGCATAACTTAAGGCTGTATTTAACATCTTTTTGTGAGCCTCCTCATGCATGTAGACAGTAGTTGGATGTTTCTTTAATAATTCTTTTAGACATTTGAAGTGATCGTAATGTCCATGTGTAATGAGAATTCCTAATACTTTTTTATTATTGATGTATTTTTCTAATATTTTTAAGTTATTAGCTGGATCAATAATAATACATGAAGTCTCATTTGAAATTAAATAAGTATTAGCATTTAAGTCATTATCATTAAAGACTTCAATATCGTAGGACATTTGCTTATTTTACCTTTGGAAGACTTGCGGCTGCGATAGATTGTCCAACACGACGAGAGTTTTCATCAGGCATCATAATGTTGATATGAGCAAGATGAGGGAATTCGTTCTTTAATACTTCGTTGGCTTTTTCAACAACGATTAGTCCACCATCACCACTTGTTACACGGCCAAGTAATAATAGGTATTTGATATCATAAAATTCACTATAGTAAGCAAGAGAATATCCAAGGTAGATACCAATGTTTTCATAGATTTCACGAGCCTTAGGGTCGTTCTTCTTCATTAAGCCTTGAACAACTTTTAATTTTTCAGCTGGAGATAAAGCTTCATCAAGTTCAATACCAGCGAAACCAGCAAGTTTAATTACACCATCTTGACTGAAGTATTTAACACCACAGCCATAGTCGCCACTCCATTCATCAACCATTGCACCTTTGTTATAGTCAACAGGAACGAAAGCAAGTTCACTTAACCAACCATTTAGGTTACCATCTTTATTAATGTAACCAGCAGCTTCACTTGTACCCATCGCAATACCAAGTACACAACCATCGTTTAATTCCATTGCACCAGCAAGAGCGGTAACGTCACCATCGTTTGCGACTTCAAGGGGAACATCACCAATTTCTTTTGCACAGTTGATATACATCTTACGTACTACACGGTTGAAGTCATCAGGATTTACTTTAATAAATAAGGAAGCAACACGAACTTCATTGTCAATGTAGATACCAGCACTACTTACACCAATTGCATCAACTCTTGGCATTTTGCTTGCGGCACGTTTGAAGCTATCAAGGATTCCTGCATAATGATATTCAGGATCACTATTAACCTTAGGGAACCATACTACTTCTTCGCTGTATACAACTTTACCATCAATTACTGCACTAACTTTACGGTCAGAACCACCAGCATCAAAGCCAATACGACATCCATCTAGGTTGCCACCAGCTGGAAGACTTGCTTCAACACTTGTTGGAACTTCTTCATAAGCACAACCAATAACTTCAAAAGGTTTGTCATAAACGTTAGCCATAAAGTCTACATCAAATTTACGACTGCCATTTGTTGAGAAAACTTCTTGCATAGCTTTTACAAGTTCATCATTTCCACCTAAGTAGATTTTGTATCCACCAACAACCCATAAAATACTCTTGATTAATCTTTCGATCATTTCTTCATTTTCAGCATTTTTTCCAGGCATAACTAAGATATCATAACGATAACGATAGCCTTTATTTCTTTCTACACAGATTGCGAATGGTACAGTACCTTTTTCTTTAAATTCTTTTAATTTAAGAGCCATTGGACTAAAACATGGTTCTAAGCTTGGAACATACTTCATTTTCTTACCTCCTAAAATTCCTTTATGATTTTTGTTCTTTTGTCTTTGTCTTTAGGTAGTTTTCATTGACAATTATGACATCACTACCTACTTTGTTGATTTTCGACCAGGGAATTTCAATTCTTTCTTTTTGGAAACTAGAAAGGATTCTTGGACCTTTCATCACAAAAATACTTTTAATTTTTCCATCAGATTCATTGATTTCTAAATCGGAAACTTTACCTAGTCTTGAACCATCAATATCACAAATTACATCTTTCGCTGTTAATTCGGATAATTTCATATTATCACCTCACATTCACTAAAGTATATGAGGTTGATTAATTATTATTGATAAATTCGATGGCTTAAATGTTCATAAATACCATCTAAATTATATCTTGTTCTTTCTTCACCAACAAAAAGGTGAACAACTACTACTCCAAGGTCAATCAAAAACCATGAAGTATCGCTTCCACGTGAGGTGTTTCTAACCTCATATCCATATTGGGGAGCTTCTTTTCTTAAATAATTGGTTGCAGCATTTCCTTGTCTAGAACTATTAACTGAACAAATTATTACATTATCAAAATATGGTGTAAATGTTGTTGTATCATAGATACGAATATCTTTAACAACGGCCTTATCTAATATTTTTAAAATGTCTTCAATCATTTTCTACTTCCTTTTTATAATAATTATAAGCCTCTAAACTTAAATGATAAATAGTTTGATTTTTACTTTGGATATAGCTAAATTCATTTTCATACATAGCAACGATTGCTTCATCCATATTCTTAAAAGCTATTTCTCTTACCATTTCAAATTGAGTGCCTACTCTAGTTTCTTCAATGAAATCACTTAAGAAAATTAACTTTTCAAGGTTTGTCATGTTTGGTTTACCGGTAGTATGATAAAAAATAGCATTAAGAATTTCTAAATCATTGATGTGGTATTTATCTCTTACCGTAATCATCCCTGTTATTGCATGCCATATTTGAGGGGCATTTAACAATTCAGGATCTAGTTTTTCATGATATTCTTTTTTTAAAAGTTCAAGGCTTTCTTCATTACTTATATTCTTAGTAATGTCATGGCTGATCCCCGCAAGTTTTATTTTTTCTTCATCCACACCTAAGTGATAATATTCATTTAGTTTAAGTGCCATCTTTACAACTCCCATACTATGTTTGTAGCGAGGGTTATCTTTCATTATTTCTTTAAATTCTTCAAAGGTTGTCATGATAAAATACTTTCTACAAGTTTAAATGTTACTTTAGATGACATCTTTAAAGTAAATTTAACATTGTTTCCTTTCATGTGGATAAAACCAATTCCTGGAATAATTAAATCATAAAACTTATCATCATCTAACTCTAATGTTATCTCATGTTCTTTACCTAGATTTTCTACTTCTTCCGTTGTTAGAGGAGGAACAAGAAGTTTGAATTTTTGTTGTTCTTTGATTTTTAAAGCATTTTCTAGTTTAGTTCGGTGCACATATAGTTCATTTGATACAAATAAACTTACATTAATGTTCTTCCCTTCTTCAAAATCAAGTTCAACAAGACCACCTAAAAATAAGGTTTGTAAAGAAGTTAGTTGATAAGTTCTAACTCTTAAGAATTTCTTAGGAGTTAGGATTTTTACGGAATCATAACTTAAATAATGAGTAAACGAATGAGTATTAACAATACCTGGAGTATCATGAATATATAATTTATTTCCTAGTTCTACCTTAATAATATCAAGAGTTGTTTGAAATTGATCAGATGTGGTAATTGGCGGAGTATCTACACCACATAAATCTTTAACCGCGTTAATAAAAGTAGATTTACCAACACTCGCAACTCCTACAACATAACAGTTACTAAATAGTGGTTTCTTGTGATATCTACTATATCTTAGTTTGTCAATTTTACGGATAACACTTTCAATGTTACTCTTTGATTTAGCGGAAATTGAGTAAACTGCAACAACATTTAATCCCATTTTTTTACCAAGTTCTCTCGTGGTATCTTCAATATGGATTAACTTTAAGCTCTTCGGCATAATGTCAATTTTATTAATTAGGAGGATGACTTTCATATCACCAATTAACTTTGGAAGAATTTCTACAAATCCTCCATAAATATCTAAGACATCAAGCATTAAGCAGATTACATCCTCAGGATGTTTATTTTTTACATCAATCATTTTTTTATAGAATAATTCATTATCAGTATTTGGAATATATCTTTTATTATAATGGATAATATCATAACATCTTTTACAGTACACTTCTTCTCCATTTTCAATCATATGGATTTCACTGACATATCCTTCTTTTTCCGGATCAAGGGTTTGAAGTTTGACTCCACATCCAATACACTTCATTGATTAATTCTCCTTTGATAATTTTTCGATTGCTACCGCTATTTCTAAATTTTCTTGTTTTAATTTTTTTATGATGCGTTTTTCACGTAAACGATTGATTTTAGTATACCACTTTTGCGTTTTGTAATCAATTGTTTTAACTAAAATACTAGCAATTCCTAAGTTCCCAGCACAAGCAATATCGGTTACAAGTTGATCTCCAAGGAGTATTACTTCATCTAGATTATAGCCAAGATCTTCAAGAAAGGCTTTAACTTTGTCTTTTTTTGGTTTCCCCGCCTTCGCAAGATAACCATCAATCTTTAGGGTTTTCATCACTTTTTTGATTCGGTGATCATTATTATTGCTTACTAAATATAGTTTAAAACCATTATTTTTTAAGGTTTCTTGCCACTTAACTAATAATGGACTTGCGACATCAGTTGTATATGGCATTAAAGTGTTATCTAAATCTGCAATGATAATTCTTTTACCAGTTGCATATAATTTACTAAAGTCAATATCATAAATTGATTGATAAACATAAGTTGGTAAATATTTACTCATAAAAATACCTCTTATATATTATATCAAATTTTGATTATTTTGTCTAATAATAAGGAGGTGAAAAATGTTTAATCTTTTATCTATTTTATTTTTACCTTTACTTGGAGCAATCAATTCTCAAAGCTTTCCGGAAGTCTTAAGCAGTGAAGAAGAAAGTGAATACTTGAAAAGATGGAAAAACAAAGATATGGAAGCAAGAAACAAACTGATTGAACACAATCTAAGACTTGTTGCTCATATCGTTAAGAAATTTGAAAATTGTCGAGAAGATAAAGATGACCTTCTATCAATTGGGGCTTTTGGTTTAATTAAAGCCGTTGATACTTATAACTTTGACAGTAATACAAAACTTGCAACCTACGCAGCCAGATGCATTGAAAATGAAATCTTAATGCATTTAAGAAGCAATAAAAAATACAAAGATAACTTATCTTTATATGCACCAATCGGAGAAGATAAAGAAGGAAATGAAATTCACTTATGTGATATCATTGAAGATACCACACCTAATATTTTAACCAAAATCGTTGATGAAGAAAAAGTTAACTCTATCCATAATGCCTTAAAAACCTTAAATGAACGAGAACTTGAAATAATATCACGAAGATTTGGCTTAAATAATCATTTTGTTGAAACCCAAAGAGAGATTGCGAAAAGCCTAGGTATTAGCAGGAGTTATGTTTCAAGAATTGAAAAAAGAGCTTTAACTAAGCTCTACTTATATCTAAAGGAATAATTAATAAATTAATTAAAACTTATTCTTTTAATTCATAACAAAAAACGTAAACACATTTTTTTGTGCTTACGTTTTTTACAAACAATATTCTATTCAGTTATTGTTAAAGTAATGGTAATTGTAACTCTAGGATTAATTGTATATACTCCTGTTAATACAACATATCCTATTCCTGAAGAAGTAATAACACCAAAATAATTCATTGATACTGAAATATTATTTTCTTGATTTGGTACATCTATACTCCAATTATAGTATTGAATCATTGGATATGGACTATTACTAAAATCTAGTTCTAAGGTGTAATTTCCATTTTCTTGTGCATAGGAGTATGACATTTCACAAGATATAAAGATTGGATCAGTTTCTGTTTCTTTCTTGATGGTGAATGTTGTTCGGTATACTCTTGATGGTTCATCTTTTTGTACGGCGTAGATAGTAACATCAATATCAGCATTTACGTTCAATGCAAGTACTGTACCATAAGCTGTTACTTTAGCCGCATTTTCATTACTTGAATACCAGTCATATTCTAATCTTGACATTGGTTCTTCTAAAACATTTTCAACCATTAAATATAGATGTCTTGTAAAGCCTTCAGTTATTGTATTACCTCTAAAGCTTCCACCATTTAAGGTTACTTCGCTTCCTGCGATAAAACCTAAATCATTAGCTGGGTCTGCAACCAAGGTTCCATTTATGTTTAGTTCTTGATTTACAAGTCTTTTTACAACTAAATTAATACTTACATTATTGTCGTTTCCGATGTATCCAATATAGTATGTTCCAGGATCTAAGATAGTTGTAAATACTGGACATCTATCAGATTTAGTAATGTAATTTCTTAACTTTAGTTGTAATCTATAAATTTCTACTCCAATATCATAACCATTTTCTTTTTCTTTACTCATAATATAAACAGGAATATTATCGGTAATAGTTCCATTTGTCATTATATCTAGTTGGATGGTAGAACGATGACTGATAATTACTTCTTCAAAATAGATTGGTAATGTTTTATTCGCAAATATTTCATCTAAGCAAGTACTTGAAAGGGTATTTAAATAATTTAGATTATTTGATTCTACTTGTTCAATGGTTAAACTAATTGATGAATAAGTTGTAAGTGGAAGAACAATATCGATATAACTTCTTCCTTCAGGTAGATATAAGTATAGTTCATTTTCATTACTATCTGTTATAGCTTGTTTATTGATTCCGGTTGTTCCATATCGATTAAGAATAGTTGTTCTACTAGAATCAGAATATATTTTCATTGTTCCTTCAGGATAAGCTATATTACTTCCAGTATTTAAACTAATCTTATAAAAGCCTGCTCCTTGGTTATTATTGTAATAATATTTACAATGATATACATTTTCATTATTTAAATGCATACTATTTTTTATTTCATTTACTCCACTTAATAATTGAATGTCAGCACTAGTCCATCTTAAGGATGTTAACATTTCAAAGCTTCCTGCTCCATTTGGATCAACAAATTCAAGTGATATGTAGTATGTACCACATGATAAGAATGGGGTTGCGATATTACAACTATTACTTAGCACATTCATATTGATATCATAAACAATTATAATAACATCTATTGTTGAAGTTACATTAAATTTGTATGCTTTTGAACAATTGACATTTAATTTATATAGTTTATTATAAGATTGATTTAAGTTAACTATGTTACTTAAATTACTTTCACAATTTAGTGTTAGTTCAGAGTATTGACCTGATGGTATTATTTTATTACGATAACTTGACCAGTATACTTTGTTTTTATATTCAGCTATTCTGTTGGTTGGTACAACTATTTGGAGGTTAGTACGAGTACCTTCAAATACATTTTCACCAAGATTAGTAATATCTGATATTTCTCTATTTACAGTAACTAAAGATAAAGCTGAACAATTTTTAAATGCTTCATCGTCAATATATTGAACACTACTTGGGAATACTATAGATGATAATCTAGTACAATCTTTAAAGGCTTGAGTTCCTATAGCATGTAAAGTATTAGATAGGATTACTTCTTTCAATCTTGTACAGCATTCAAAAGCATTTGAATCAATATTTGTTACAGTATTTGGAATAGTGATTCCTTTTAAACTAGTACAGCCTTTAAAGACTGAAGTTCCTATACTTGTTAATGAATTAGATAAAGTTACGCTTTCTAATGATGTACAATTCTCAAAGGCATTTGGATCAAAGTTTGTTACAGTATCCGGAATAGTGATGCTTGTTAATTTGTGACAGTCTTTAAAAACAGAGGTACCTATACTTGTTAATGAATTAGATAAAGTTGCACTTTCTAATGATGTGCAATTCTCAAAGGTATTTGGATCAATGTTTGTTACACTATTTGGTATAGTGATCCTAGCTAAGCTAGCACATCCTTTGAATGCAGAACTTCCTATAGCGATTAAATTATTTGATAACGTTACTGACTTCAAATATGAACAGCCTTCAAAGGCGCTTGTATCTATGTTTGTTACACTATCAAACATATAAATGGTTTGTAAACTTGCGCAACCTTTGAATGCGGAACTACCTATAGCAATTAAACTATTTGACAGTCTAATTGACTGTAAATATGAACAACCTTCAAATGCACTTGTATCTATATATTTTACATTATTAGATATATAAACATCTTGTAAACTTGCACACCCCTTGAAAGCAGAATTACCTATTGAGGTCAAATTATAAAATAGAGTTATGCTTTGTAAAGAATAACAATTTTCAAAAGCACTAGCATCTATGTTTTTTACACTGTCAGATATATAAATGCTTTGTAAACTTGCACACCCCTTAAATGCTTCAGCACCAATACTAGTCACACTTAATCCACCAATTTGATCAGGTATTATTATATAAGTTGTATTACTATTTAATGGCTCTAGAATTTTTATAACGCGCGAACCATTTTGATTTTCACAGCCAATTCTAAATTCACTTTTAACTACTTTATAACATTTTGTACACTTTAACCAATGATTTTGACCACATGAAACCAGCTGTTGATAATCATGAACACAATTTTCTTCATTTTGCATCATCTGTGCACCACTTTTGGCAGAACTTGTTGAATCTATTTTATCACAATAGAAACATATATTTAAATATTTATTATTTTTAATTACATATCTATTATATTGATGCTCAGTATGAATATTATTTAGTACCGCAACACCTTGTATGTCTTGATACTTTATCGCATCATCAATAGTATTTCTAGTTGTTCCTCTTAAATAGCCCATAATGGATTTATGGGTACCCTTAGGAATTCCATTATCTTCATCATCTAAATCATCTAAGCCCAATACATGCCCCATTTCATGTAGTGGAGTATCAACATGTCTACCTGGATAATCAATTCGGATTTGTAAATCCCAAGAAGAAAATTCGCCAGAATAATCTCCATCTTTTCTCAATATTTCAATAACCTTTTTACCATTAATCTTACCAGGTCTTGAATTTTCTCCTATACCAACTTCATAAAAATAAATCAAAGTTCCAGATCCATCATGCATTTGAATAGAGTTCCATAATGAAGCTTGATATCTGATATCGTTAATTAATTCATTTCTATCAGCTATATTTTCAATTGTATTCATTGAATTCATATTTATCCAAAAAGGAATGCTTAATGATCCATAATTACCATATGAATCCCCCTTATAATTTCTACAGCCACTATCTAGAAGACCAGTACCTCCATTTTCACGCCCTGGGCCATGGGATATACAATTGTCATTACATTTTTTATTACTATCTAACGAATACTCTACTAGCGAAGATTGAGACTATTCTTCATTATTATAACAATTTCCTATGTATCCATCTGCAATATCATGAAAAGTTGAAATTAACGTATAATTTTCATTTTGTTGATATTTTTCATTCTGTTGAATTATTTCTTCAATATTATAATTTTGATTATTAATATTGGAACTATTAAAAATTTTTTTAGTGTTTTGAAAAAATTGTAAATTAATTAAGTTTATAAAAACTAATATTAAAACAAATAATCTAATTATTTTCTTCATTTTTTTACTCCTTATTTGGTGCATATATCCTTATACTAGCCACATGAAAATCATAAAAACTAACTCCACCAATTATGTATTCTTCATAAAAATAATAGTCATAACGAGCATAACTATCGGTAATTCTTAGTGCAATACAGCCGTTATAAGTGCCATAGTATCCATATATATGAACTTTCTTTATACTAAATTTTGGTTCTTTAAGTATATCTCTTAAATATGTTTTTTTGATTAGTCTTTCAGTTTTTTTATCTATGGATTCAGGATTTTTAGGTTTAGGAACAAAATCAGTATCTTCTAATTTATTAAAATAATAAGCAATACTTTTTAAATCATCTTGAGTTATTAAATTTAAATTATAAGCATCTTCTAATCTATAAATTTTTCCAAGGTTTTTATTACATCCAACAAGGGTAACACTTAATATAAGCATCATTAATAATACAATTATTTTTTTCATTTTCTTTTTCATCTCCTTTCATTTCAGATTTTGATTAGTATACTTTTGGCCGTATACTATGACCTTATTACTCTTTAATTATCCACATTAACACTAAATATATGGATTTGAGTAAGTTTTTTGGGTAGGTTCAACCCTTTCTACGCTTATTTATTATTTATAGTTATGTTACATTCAATACCATCATATTTTATATTAACTGCACCCGACTTTAAAGCTTTAATAGTTATACTATTATCATCATTTATTGTTACATCAACAATTTCTTCATCACTTATTTCCCATATAGGTGGTATAACACATATATAATTGAAATATATTTGTTGAATATAATCAGTTCTAGCTAGTATGTCCATTGTATTGATTAATTCATAATAGTTTAAAGTATTTAAAATCACTAATAATTTGTCTTTATACTTTTCCATACAAGAAATATTATCAACTTCACCGAAATAATCTACGCTATAATCTTTGTTTTCATCATAATCAATAGGTGTTATATAAAAAGAATCATAGACAAATTTTGGCTGATAAATATCACTATCTTCGCCTCCACGCAATGATATTTTTAATTCATCTCCTACTTTAATAGTATTGTTTTCATATTCAAAATATCTATTATCAATTGATTCATAAGGTAAATCCTTACAAATTTCATAAGACTTAATATTTGGGTCTTCTTTTAAATTCGCAATAAATTTATCCAAATTATCATCTATTACAAAAAGTATTGTTAAACTTATAACACAATTATTATCTATTTTTTTATTTACAATGTATGCTTTTTTATACTGATATTTTTCAAAACTCTTGTTGATATTTAGAAAAACATCATTCGATTGATTATCATCAATTGTAACATAGACTGCTTCGTAATTATTCCATTTATAATATTCATTATTATTTTCACTACTACATCCAACCATCACAAATGTAATAACTAACATCAAACATATCATTAATATTTTTTTCATTCAAAATATCTCCTTTATTTAACTATTGTATTTACAGATTTTATATTTGAAAACTCGGTTTTTTCAACTTCAATTATAAATGAATATGCGAATGCTTCATCAGTAAAAATTCCTTTTTTTTGAGTCTTTTTAATATTAATAGTTAATTCACTATTGCTAACTTCTAATTTATTAACACTATAATTATAGTAATTTCCTGCATCTATTACACATATTACTAAACTATTATCTTTAAAAAATTCATCATCATATTTTCTGATCATTAAGCCCATTTCACTATTGTAACTAAGGCTTAATTCATCAAAATATCCATTATTTAATTTTTTTGAAAGTGTTTCTAATTTTTCTCTTGTGGAAACATATTCTGACAAGCAATATGTCAATTTTTCATCATCAAATCCAAATGCACTTTTTCCTTCATATGCAATATTAAAATTATTACTTTTATTTGAACATCCAACAATGGTAATACTTAATATAAGTGTTATTAATAAAATTATGATTTTCTTCATTTTTTACTCCTTATTTGGTGCATATATCCTTATACTAGTTTTATGAAAATGATAAAAACTAACTCCACCAATTATGTATTCTTCATGAATATTATAGTCATAACAGTTATAACTATCGGTAATTCTTAGTGCAATATAGCCGTTATAAGTACCATAATATCCATATATATGAACTTTTTTTATACTAAGTTTCGGTTTTTTAAGTATATCTCTTAGATAAGTTTTTTTGATTAGTCTTTCAGTTTTTTTATCTATGGATTCAGGATTTTTAGGCTTAGGAACAAAATCAGTATCTTCTAATTTATTAAAATAATAAGCAATACTTTTTAAATCATCTTGGGTTATTAAATTTAAATTATAAGCATCTTCTAATGTATAAAGTTTTCCAAGGTTTTTATTACATCCAACAAGAGTAACACTTAATATAAGCATCATAAATAATACAATTATTTTTTTCATTTTTATTCACTTCTCCTTTATTTTTCTTAAATCTAGTTGATTGATGCTATTAGTTAAATTCTACACTATTTATTTCAACTTTATTCATCTTAATTACGATACATCTTTGATGAAGAATACAACCTGCATCAACATTTGTATTTTCTAGTTTTATCTTTATTTTTAGAATCTTATCTTTAATTTCGATGTTTTTTAAAATATAGTTTGTAGTAGTATCACTTGAAAAAATATATAATATAATCATTTGTTTGTTAAAATCAATATCAAATGGTTTAGTAGTAAAAATATCATTATATTTACTTTCAGTATCAATAACAAAGGTTCTTGATTTAGGTGAATCATTATCTTTGATGTTTTTATTTGTATTATATTCACCTTCTATATAATCAGGGTTAGGATAATAACCTTTTACTCTATTGTTATTTAAAAAGTCCTCATTAAATATTTCATTTTTACAATTTAAGATTTCAGCTTTATATTTATTAATTTTACAAGAACATCCTATTAAACATAAAGCAAACACTATATTTAAAATAATAATAGCTATTTTTTTCATTTTTATTCATTTCTCCTTTTTACTTTAATTATGTGGTTGGCCTATTTTTTAAAAAAATGACTAAAAACCTGCATCCTATTATTGGCAGTCTACGACTTTTACCCTTACGTCAGAGGCAAAAGCGTATTCTACCTAGCATACAAATATTTAATCATTTTGATTAACTAATATTCAATTGTATAATTAATAATTGATTAATGCCTTTCTCCAGTTAATCTTTTATTAATTATGGGTGGCCCAAACCTTAACATAATTATACCATAGTATAAAAATTCTGTCAATAATTGGTATAAATTTTTAAACAAATTTCTTTAATTTCTTAGGCTTTTTATGTATAATAATTGCTGGTGGTGATAAGATGAAAGAATTTGCAAGAACATCATTATTATTAGGTGAAGAAAATATTAAAAAATTAAGTGGTAAAAATATTTTATTATGTGGTGTTGGTGGAGTTGGATCTTACGTTCTCGAGGGACTTGCGAGAATGGGAATTGAATCATTTACCATCGTTGATTTTGATGTTGTTGACATCACAAACATTAATCGTCAGTTGATTGCTCTTCATTCAACAATCGGTAAAAAGAAAGTTGAAGTCGCAAAGGCAAGAGTCTTAGATATAAATAAGGAAGTAAGGATAAAAGCATTAGATTTAATCATTAGTGAAGAAACTATTGATGAAATTGTTGGAGAAAATTATGACTACATCATTGACGCAATCGATGATGTAAAGGGGAAGATTGCTTTAATTAAAAAGGCTAAAGAACTTAATATTCCAATTATTAGTTCTATGGGTACTGGTAATAAACTAGATCCGACTAAACTTAAAATTATGGATTTGAATCAAACTTCATATTGTCCGCTTGCTAAAAAGATGCGTTATGAATTAAGAAAAATTGGGATTACCCATCTAAAGGTTTTATCATCTTTAGAGATGCCTCATGAAGTAATTACTGATGATCCAACTGTTCATACTGTTGCTTCCGTTAGTTTTGTACCTAGTAGTGGGGGTTTACTTATTGTAAGTGAGGTTATTAAGGATTTATTAAAATAGAATTTTAAAAAGAAAAAAGATTTGTATTGATGTTACAAATCTTTTTTCGTTGTGTTTAAATATCATATTTACTTAAAAGTTGTGATGGTGTTAAACGCATATAAAGAATAATTGGAATAATACCAACTACAACATTTATGACAAGAAGTGATAATGTTGAAATTACAAAGTGACTAAATGGAATACTAAAGTTTAAATAAAGAATTGGTAGGCTTGATAGGATATTAACAATAATGTAAGTTAGTAAGCCACCAATAAGCGTTGATTTTAAACTCATCATAAAGATTTCCATTGCATATACTTCAACTAAACTACCTTTACTGATGCCGATTGCTCGATATACACCTAAATCATAGATATTCTTAATAGCATATGAACGCATTGTAAAGAAGACAATGGCGATTGATACAAAAATAATGGTTGTAACGATTAATGTTCTTGAAGCAACAAGTTTTTTAGAATTTTCAATGTATGGTGCAAATAAATTATCATATTTTGATTCATGGTGAATCTTCATATTATATTTTTCACTAACACTATCTAAATAGTTTTTAACTTCTTGTTTTTCTTGTTCATTTTTAACAATTACCTTAGCTTCTTCATGGCTTCCAGCAATAACTGATGCTAGGATTTTATCATACATGCTATCACTTACGACTACTTTAAAAGGAATGTTTGTAAAATCATATCCATCTTTAGGGGTAAATACTAAACTATGATCATCATTTATTACAAGTTGTTTAAAATACATTGCTGATTGTCCTACTGATGATTCAGTGTTTACAACAACCTCATCTTCTTTTAAATCCGTAATTTTTGTAGCATTTGAATATTCATTGTAGGTACTTACCGAACAAATTGTTACATCGTTTCGTTTGATGTTTGATGGATAAATACCAAGCATTTGCCATTTATTGATATAAACTGTGTGGGTATTTTCGGAACTTATCCCAACTATTTTTAGATATATGTTGGTATCTTTTACTTTTACCGTTTGACCAACAAAGTTTGCGACACTCATAATATTAGATAAGGTAGAATTCTTTAAAGCTTTTTTTACTACCCATTCATCAACAACGATCTCCGTAGCATTTTGAGGAGCTCTACCATATTTAATTTTACTTGTATCAAGATATTCTATTGGCATATAACTTAAGCCATTAAGGACATAGTCGACATCTTCAATTTGTGTGAACATATTAAAGGTATAAATTAGATCATATGAATAATCAAGAGTAAAAGGTTCTTTGATTTCTTTTTTAAAGTCCGTTATAAATTCTTTAATAATTTCTTCAAAACTTGCATTATCCATTAGTGGATCTTTCTTACTGAAGGTAATATCATAAATTCTTGAATCATTTACGCCAATTCCTTCATAGTCAATCTTTTTAGCCATGACAATGCTTTCTACACAAAGTAAGGTTAAAGCAGATATCATAAATAAAACAATACTTAAGAATACTCTTCTTTTCTTGTTTTGTTTAAGGTTGGTTCTTGCAAGATTAATTCTTTCTTTAAATGGAAGTTTTGGGGTTCTTTTATAGGTGAGTGACTCTAATTCATAATCATTTAAATTTACAGTGTTATCAACGTCTAAGTCTTTACGTTTTTCATCTTTTATGATGATTTCACTATCTTTATCAACGATAACTAAAGGATTAGTACTTGATAGATAGAAACGACCATTTTCATAGATTATCTTTAAATCAAGGTTAGTTTCTTCGTTTGTATAAAGTTCAATTGATGAGTCATCACTTGTAAGAGTAGTTTTGTTATATTCTTGTAGATAAATTGTTTGATCATCTACCATCTTGTAAGTACCATTACCATTGAGGTTAGTTACTCTAACGACCTTACCATCACTTACTTCAACAATGGTGTCTGCATAGGCAGTGGCCATTCTTTTTTCATGAGATACTAAGATTACCAATGTTTTTTGGCTAATCTTTTTTATGATGTTCATGATTTGAATGGTATTTTTTTCATCTAGATTTCCCGTTGGTTCATCCGCAAGAATTAATGATGGTGACTTAATTAAGGCTCTAGCGATGGCAACACGTTGTTGTTGCCCACCAGATAATTCAGAAACTTTTTTGTTTTTGTACTTTAACATTCCAACTGCCGTTAGAACATAGTTAATTCTCTCATCTTGGGTTTCTTTATCAAGACTATACATTTCAAGAGCAAGTTCAAGATTATATTTGACCGTTCTATTAGTAAGTAGTAGATAGTTTTGAAAGATATAACCAATTTTTTCATTTCTTATTTTATCAATTACCTTTGATGAGTATTTAGTTACTACTTCATCATCATAACTAATAGTTCCACTTTCAAAAGAATCAAGTCCACCAACAACATTCATTAAAGTTGTTTTACCTGATCCTGATTCACCAAGGATGGCAACAAGACCAGTTTCCGGAAAAGTAAGTGATGTATCATTAATAACATGAATTTCATTATTCTTATGACGATAAAAATATTTATTTAAATTATTAATCTTAATCATCTTAATCCTCCTTTGTATAGATTATCTTATTATTTTTCTTCATATACTTGTTGAAAGAGGTTGCGACAACCGCCATTGTAACAAGAGTTATTATTAATAAAGCAAGATAATCATAATATCTAACATACTTGAAGAATTCAACAATATAGGTGTTAGTTATCGTTTTGTTTATAATTAACGCCAGAATTAAAACTAAAATGAAGGAGATGATACCATAAGCCATGGTTGTAAAGTAGGTAACCATATTACTAGTTTTACTTTCCATTCCAATCATTCTAAAGATGATTTGGTCTTTCTTTTTCATTTTCATTAAAGCATAGCATAATGCATATTCTACTAAACAAATAATAACTAAGCTAAAGATTGAAACGCCAAGGGTGATGAATCTTTCTGCAACTTTTTTTACATCATAACTAGTAGTACTAACTCTATAACATGATACACTAACAAAGTCTTTACTACCTAATGCTGCAATGGTATCATCGGTGTAGGCATAATCTTCTAGGAATACTGCAAACTGCGTTTTAGCTTTAAAGTAATCATAAATCTTAGAAAAAATCATCGTTGATACTCCAAGGATTTGAGGATCGTTAGTGTAACTATATTCTAAGTTATAAGTTACATAACTTACATCATCAACTACTGCTTTTCTATTTTCATAGTACACTGTATACATTGGGAAAACTGCTTCCCCTTTATTTAAGAAAAGTAAACCATTTTTATTAAGAGTACTTAGGGCTTGATAGATACTTTCATTAAAAGATACTTTTAATCCTGTTTGGTTATAATCAACAATGATTTTGTCAAAAGTTAATCTTTCATCTTTTCTAATTCCTAGGGAATCACGATAAGAGTAGACAGTGGAAAAACTAATATCATATTTCATTAAATCCATAATTTTACATAAGTCTTCCGAGAAAAAAGCATACTTAGTATTTTCTTTTAAGAGACCAACAATTTTAACATCATATGATATATACTTATCTTTAGCCATGTTACGGCGATTAGTAAATAAGATTTTTTCGGTTTGATTTAGTACTTCTGGATCATCACTATATAATACTACTTCACGGGGATTTTCAGGAAGTCGACCTAGGACTAAGTCATCTTCAGTTAACGATGTACTAGAACGCATAAAGTATGAATAATCTTTAAATTTAATACTTTTTGTAATTACTGGGGTTGGTGATCCTGATGGATCTTCAACGAAGCCGCCACGTTCTACTTCTTCATAGTTATTTGGTCTAAAGTAGTTAATGTCGGTAATATATTCATATTTTTCAACACTTTTTACTCTTTTTACTTTCGCAGATTCTATCATTTCATCAGTGATAGTTTTTTGATCTTGGGTTGTAATGAGAAGTTTTGATTGATCATGATTAATAAAAACATCATCACTGATTATTTTAGTGTTGGAATCATCTAAGTTTTGAATAAAAGTTCCAATAAATACAAATGATGCAATTGTTAAAATAAAAGTAAGAAGTAAAGTAAAGATAGTACGATGTGGTTCTGACTTAAATTCTAATCCAAAGAAACTAAAGGCTTTTTTAAAGGTCTTAGTTTGATCTTTAGGTTTTTCAATTATTTCTTCTTCTTTAACTTCTTGTTTTATTTCATCACTTACAACCATACCATCATGAAGACGGATTTTTCTAGTAATGTATGGTTCAATTTCTTCTTGATTGTGGGTTACCACAATAACAAGTTTATCTTTTGATATTTTTTTAAGGAGTTCTATGATGGCTTTCCCATTTTCAACATCTAAGTTACCGGTAGGTTCATCCGCAACAATTACATCGGTCGATTTAGCAAGGGCTCTCGCAATCGCTAATCTTTGTTTTTGACCTCCTGATAACTTTACGGCTTTTTTATTCATGTGGGATTCTAAATCAACAAGTTTTAAGAGTTTAATGGCTTCCTTTTTTGCGACTTTCTTTGATTTACCATCAATGATAAAGGCACTCATGACATTTTCTAAAGTAGTAAAAGAGTCAATTAAATTGTAGTTTTGAAAGATAAAAGCAATTTCTTCTTTTCTTAACTTTTCAAAATCCTCTTCACTATAGTAGGAGGTTGGCTTTCCTTTATAGTAAATTTCACCATCTTCATAGGTGTCAAAACCTGAAATTACGTTTAAGAGAGTGGTTTTACCAGATCCTGATTCTCCTGTAATCGCCACGAATTCACCTTTTTTGAATTCGAGGTTAATCTTCTTTAGAGCACAGGTTACATTGTTTTTGGTATGATAGTACTTTGAAAGATTTTCAATTTTAATCATTTTATGACCTTTTTCTCCTTTCTTTTTAAAAAAAGAGTGACACTCTTATTTAGAAAATGTCACTCTTTAATGTTTAATAGAATTTGATGACAAATTTCTCCTGATTTATTACTAGCAATTGTAGAAAACTTTTCATAATCAAGAGGGTCAGTTGAACCAATTAAATCAGATATTGTTCTAATTATTAGGCATGGTATATTGTAATCATAACATACTTGGAAGTATGCGGCACTTTCCATATCAAAAGCTAATACATCATATGATGAAAAGTATGTATCAACTATGTTTTGACATTTTTCATAATTAGTTACGAATTGATCACCAGTACAAATCATTCCATATTGTAAATCATCAATATTTAAACTCTTAATTACTTTTAGTAATTCTTCATCTATTTCAAAATATTTAGGATATCCTTCTAATTGTCCATAATCAAGATCAGTCATAGCATCAGTTGTCATATCAACATCAGAGTAAATGCATGAAGTAGCAAGGACTGTATCTAGAGTGTGGAGAGTCTTTTTGTATCCACCCGCAATTCCCATATTGATTATTAGACTTGGATGGAATTTTTCAATTAGAACTGAAAGCATTGACGCGGCAGAAACTTTACCGATACCTGATTTTGCAAGAACTATTTGATGATTGTTAATAGTTCCAGTATATACGAGTTTTCCTTTAATGGATGAAATGTCTAAATTTGTCAATTGTTCTTTGAATGCAGCAAATTCTTTATCCATTGCTACAACAATTAATATACAACTCATTATTTCTTTCTTGAACCTTTTTTAGTTGGTTTTTCTTCAGGAACAAAGATACGTTCAATACGAACTTCAAATTGTTCACCATCTTCAGTTTTTACTAAGACAATATCACCAACTTTAGAGTGGATGATAGCTTTTCCAAGTGGAGATTCATCAGATATTTTTTGTTGAAGAGGGTCAGCTTCAATTGTACCAACGATTTGGTAAGTTTCTGTTACACCTTCATCTAAAAAATTTACATCAATATATTTACCTAAGTTATTTCCTTCCTCACCGGTGATGATAACAGCTTGCTTTAAAGCTTGTTCAGTTTCTTTGATAGCTGCAGCAATACGAGCTTGGTTATCTCTTGCGGCATCATAGTCAGCATTTTCTGACAAGTCACCTTGAGCACGGGCATCTTGTAAAGCGATTATGTTGGCTTTTTGTTCTTCTTTTAGAAGTTCTAGCTTTCTTTTTAATTCTTCATAACCTAACGCAGTTAAGTATAGTTTTTGACTCATTTTGTTCATTCCTTTCGATAATACGATATTATATGTTTAATCTATTATATCAAATATTTATTTTTTTTGCAAGAGAATAAAATAGTAAATGTTAGTGAATGTACAAGAAAGTATAAATTCCAATCCATTGTACTAAGGCCCCTAAAAAGACCAAGATATGCCATAAGAAATGAGATACTTTCTTATCAATGGTAAAAGGAATAAGACCTGCCATATAAAGAAGGCCACCGCCTAGAATCCAAAGGAAGAAAGTTAAATTGTTCATAACCATCTTAGGTATAAACAAGACAGCACTCCAGCCAAGTGCAATGTATAAGATCATGTGGAGCCATTTCATTTTACCTGGACCAAATACCGCAACGAAGGTAATACCTACAGCGATTATTACCCACTGAATGGTAACAAAAATTATGCCATAAGTTCCTCCTAAATATAAGAGGAGAATTGGAGCATAGGTTGCACCTATAAGAAGATAGATTGATGTGTAATCAAATCTTCTAAATACTCTTTTTACTGTTGAGGCATAAGAGAATGAGTGGTATAAACAACTCATAGTAAACATCATAAATAAACCAATAAAATAAACGATTGAAGCAAGAACTTGGTATGGTGACTTCGAGTGCACAAGCATTAAGATGAAAACTACAATCGAAAAGATTGAGCCAACTCCATGTGATACCGCATTACCGATTTCTTCAATAGTTCTTCGATATGGTGCATCTTTAGTTTTGGTTACTTTTGCAACCTCATTAACAGTGCTTACATATTTATTCATTAGTGATTGTAAATTGTTACGACAATTAATTTTTAGATTTCTTTTTTTCTCTTTATAATTTTCTTTAGAAAGTGAGAGCATTCTTTTTTCGAGTTTTAATGCTTTCTTATCTAAACGATATCCCTTTTTTAAAATTTTCCTATTTTTTTTGTATTCTTTTTTTACTTCTTTTCTTGTCATGATTTTTCCCCTTTTTTGCTTGATAAAATTTTCCTATTTAGTTTTTACAAGTCTTGCCATATCATGTTCATGAACTACAAATGGAAGTTTAATAATAAATTGTTGAAGTGGATGTCTTGCGACTTCTAGTTCTTCTTTAGTTTGAGCATCAATCATTTTTGTTACTTTAAATAAAGTATTCTTTAAAGTTGGACCAAAGAATTCTAGAGTATCACCAACGGTAAAGTAATTACGTTGTTCTATTAAGGCTTCCATATTTTCTTCATTAAATGAAAGTACGTACCCAACATATTCTTTCGTTGGTTCTTCGGTGCGGACATTGTAAAGTTGTTCATTATATGTTACAAGCCCATTCAAAAAGCCACAACTAGTTAGGCGATTTTCTGCTTTATTTATTTCGATTTTTGCTTGTCTTAAGGTTTCCTTAGAAACGTTACCACCGTTATTTAAGTATTCATCAATGACCATACGATAACTTCTAACAACGGTTGCAATATAATAATTAGATTTCATTCTCCCTTCTATTTTTAGGGATTGAACGCCTATATCAAGAAGTTCTGGAATTTGATCAATGGCCATTAAGTCTTTTGACCCCATGTTGAAGTATTCACCTTTAGGGGTGACTCTTCGTTTTTGGAAGGTTAGATTATAGTTCCAACGACATGAGTGTGCACACCCTCCACGGTTAGCATCACGACATGTCATATAGTTACTAAGCGTACAACGACCCGAATAACTAGCACACATACCGCCATGTATGAATACTTCTAATTCAAGTTGGGTATTTTTTCTTATTTGTTTCATTTCCTTTAAGGTTACCTCTCGTGCAAGGACCACACGGGTTGCACCGATTGATTGATAAAAGGCAATGGCAGAGCTATTAGTTATCGAAGTTTGGGTTGAAACATGGATTTCAACATTTGGACAAACTTTTTTCGCTGTTAACATGATGATAAGACTAGAAGTAATGATGGCATCAATTTTGATTGAACCAAGGTAAGATAGGTATTCATCTAATCCTTTTAAATCTTCATCATGAGGAATAATATTACATGTAACATAAACTTTTTTATTTAAGTTATGTGCAAACTCACTAAGTTCTTTTAGGTCTTCTTTTGTAAAATTAGAAGCACGAGCTCTTAGGCTAAATTCTTTACCACCTACATAAACAGCATCACTACCATATCTTAGAGCGGTTTTTGCTTTTTCAAGGTTTCCCGCTGGTGCGAGTAATTCAGGTTTATTCATTTTTAACACCTGCCTTTAATAGAACGGTTTTATTTTGGTATGCTCCTTTATATAAAGGAATACCTAATTTATTTAGTTCATCATTTAATATACTGCTATCAAGATGTTTGGTTACATAATCGCTATATAGTGAAACTATTTTTAGGTAGTCTTTGTTTTTAATATCAAAGTGACTAATCAACAAAGATGAAATATTAATCATATCATCTAGTTCTTCTGCTAAATAATAATGTTTTTCCTCAAATATTCTTACTCCATTGATATCTTCAACTAAATGATATTCTGACTCTCTAGTTTCTTCTTGTAAGTTACCTAGTTTTCCTCTAAAATTTAGAGGCTTTTTGTTTTTGAACTTAAAGTAGTTAGTGACAAGTTCTCTCCTTGAGTAAAAGCAACATGCCATTCCAAAGGCTTGAACAATTACTTGTTTAGTTACATGATTTAAAATTTCTTTTAATTCTTCACTACTTATTTGGTTAGACACTACTACATATCCATTTAGTTTATTAAAGATGTTAATATCTGAGGTATTAGTTAGATAAGTTGGAGCGATGTAGACGGCTTTATCCGACATTCCTTTTTCCACTAAGATTTGATAAAATCCTAGATCAGAATATAGATAATAATCAATATATTTAAAGACACTATTTCTTAAGATTATTTTAATATAAGCAAGATCATCTTCATGAAAGATTCTTGTAGCATTGATAAATAATAATTTTTGACTCTTTTTACAAAGATTGACAATTTTTTCAATATCAGATATTACTAATTCATTTATGTCAAGGCTTAAAAAGTCAATACCAACTATTAATCCTTCAACGCCTTCATACTTTAAGAGCTTTTTTGCTTCTGCAACAGATGTTACTTCACAGATTAACTTCATTATTCATTCCTCCAAGTAACACTTATTCCATCACCAATGGGGATGAATACTGTATGATAGTTTTCTAAAGAAGAAAGGTAATCGTTGTATTTTTTTATTTTTTCCGCAAGTTTTGTAACATTCTTAGTAAGTTCAATACCACCTTCAACGGCACCATGAAAAAAGAGATTATCTGTTATAATTATTCCTTTTTTATTTAAAAGTGGTGAAAACTTTTCAAAAAATTTGATATTTTGAGCTTTTGCGGCATCAATGAAGATTAAGTCATAGTGGCCAAGATTATTTAGATCAATTTCTAAAGCATCAGCGTGATGAACAGTGATTAAATCTTCAAGATTTGCTTCTTTAATATTTTCAACCGCAAGACTATACATTTCATCATTTCGTTCAATCGTATCAACGTGAGCATGAGTATAGTTAGCCATACAAATACTTGAATAACCAATGGCTGTACCAATCTCTAAGATATTTTTAGCGTTTATCGTATCTAGTAAAGAAAAAATTACCATTAGGGAATCCTTGATTATAATTGGAACATGATTTTCTTTTGCGTAGTCTTCTAGTTTTGAAGCTATTGCTGGGAAATGTTTTTTATTTAATTCGTCAAATAGTGTCATAAATATCAAATCCTTTCTTTACTATTTTAACACAAAATAGTAAATTTATGGGGAAATATGTTATTTAAGTTTTTCATGGATTGATTCAGTTAAATATTTATTAATAAATTTTAAGCCTTCTTTATATTTTGAAGTAGCAAGTGCTTTTTTTACATATTCAATTTCTAAGGTTTTTTCCAAAAAGAAATCATAGTAATTTGACTTTACAATTAAGACATTTCTAAGGTAATTAATTAAAATATAGTCTGAATCATTATTAAAGTACATTTGAATGTATACAACAAAGTCTTTATACATCTTTTCATATTTAGTAAAAACATAATTCTTTATTTTATTCATTACCTTATTAACAATGTCGTAATTATGGATATTGTAGGCACTACATGCTAATAACATACATGTTTTCGCATTTAAGCTTTCATTTATCAATAATTCGTATAATTTTTCATAGTCTTTATTATAATAATAAATTAAGCCCAAATGGTAAAGATAGAATTCTTTGACTTCTTCGTTTTCAAGTTTTAGGTACTTAGAACAAGCAAGATAATTACTTAGTGTTAAATCATAATCAACATCCGCATCAATGGTTAAAAGCATCATTTTATTCATGCATAAGCTATTATTAAAAACAGGAGTTCGTGAGATTTTTTCAAAGTGAAGGTAGTATTTTAGTGCTAAAGTATTCATACCTACATTAAACATTATTTTTATTCCTAGATCATAAATACATGCTTCAAAAAAGATGTCATCAAATTGAATTGAAGTAAGTACTAAGATTTGTTTATAGGCCTTGACATTTTGATTGGTAGCGTAAGAATATAAGGCACAAGCATAAAGATAAAACAATAATTCGGTATTATTTAGATTTTCCGATATCTCATCTAGTTTTACGATTGCATCACGGACTTCTAGATATCTTTTGGTGATAATATTGTAAAATAAAACCATTAGTTCTATTTCAGTTTCAGCATAACTATTAGAGGATAAGGCGTGATTAACAAGATTATCCATCTCTTCATAGTTTGATGAAAGATATGCTTCAAGTAATTCATGATAAAGATTTCGACTTCTTTCTTTGGTTAGGGTTTCATAATTAATGTTCATTTTTTCAAATAATGCTTTATAATATGTCTCACTTGCTTCAACTACATTGTTTTCAATCCTACTTAAATAACTACTACTACATACTCCTTCACTTAAGTCTTCTAGTTTTAAGCCTAGTTCAAGGCGCTTTCTTTTTAAGAATTGTGATAAATCATTTTGGTTTGTCACTTTTTTTAGAAATGTAACTGGATTTGTCATTTATAGCCCTCCTTATTTTTTGACAAATTGTTTAATAAAAAATTGATATCACAATTAATGTAACAAAAATATGTATATTTGTAAATATTTTGTGTTTATAAGAAGATGACATTTTCTTCTTTTTTTTTATTTATTTTTACAAAATAACAGAATATCTAAGAAAATTTGACTTTTTAGTTTTCTTTTTCTTTTGATATTTCTTTTAAAATTTCTTTCTTTTTGTAAAATTTTTTAATTTTTTTTTACTTTTGTCAGTTTAAATACAAATGTGTCAAAAAAAAGCACCTACTATTAAATAATAGGTGCAAATTAAGATTAGTTGTATGTATACATGTATCTTACTTCACTCATTGCGGGTTTTTGGATAGATAAAGCTTCAAGTAATTGTACCGTTGATAATTCGAGACCATCTGGGACATTTATTGTAAGATTAATCTTTTTATTTCCTACTTCATTTAAGATACTTGTTAAATCGAAGTAAGCAACATTCATACCAGGTAGTTGGTTATTATGAGCTTTATATGTCTTACCATTAACCGTAATGTATAAATCATCAACATAATCGTTTAAGTTAGTTACGATTTTTCCATTTTTCTTAAACTGCATAGCAAGGATGAATGATTTACCATCATGACGTTCATCACCAATGATATCACGATAGATATGATAAATTTGACTATCTGATGCATCAGGGGTAAACTCTGATGGTGTAAAGTTGTAAGTTATACCTGTGGTAATTACCGTGTATGCCATTTTCTTAAGAATTAATATTTCTTCTCCTACATGATCAATTATAAAGTAGGTGTAGGCTTTTTCAATTGGGAAACTAACAATGTACTCTTTATCTTCATAGGTATCAATTTCAAGAAGTTTAATTTCTTCATAAGTTACCCCATCGGTACTACCATAAATCATAACGCTACCCATAGCGCCTCCAAAGGTAAGTCTTATATCTAAGATACCTTCTTTTATATTGCTGGAGGTAATGGTAGTTTTATCGAGATCACACAATAATCTTAAGTATTTATCAATTGCGGAAAATTCAGCATTTCTAATATTAAATGATACAAGTTTCATTTGTTTGTTATCTTCAAATGTATATGAAGTATCACTATCTTTAGTTAATTTAGTATTTCTAGATGGTGTAATCGTATAAATTTTTTCTTGTAGTGATGATTCTTGAGAAAATACTTTTTGGATTTCTGATAAGTTATCTTCTTCAAGAGGGATGTTAGCTAGTTGATCTTTTGATCTTACGCCTTGAACAAAGCGATTTTCTCTTGATTCATCTAGATAACCAACATAGACGATATCATTTTTATAATATCCATATTCTTCATCACTCATCATATAGCCGTTTGGTGGCGTAACAACAAAGTAATAAGCCTCCGATAAACTTTCATAATCACTTAGTAAATCTTTGAAGGTTATTTCTTCGAAAGCATTACCTACCATACTTAAGTCTTTGAATTCACTAAGTTTTAGTTCTGTAATGCCGTTAACATCAGTTACAATGTAGTTTCCGACTACTGATTTAGTGGTTTGAAGAACTCCATTAATGTACTGATTATAGTATACCGAAATGATAGTACCTTTAGGAAGGTAACGGTCATTAATGGTTGTTTTATTGGTATTAGTATCATATAGTTGTTGATAAAATTGAATTAGTAAATCACGTTTTAATAGTAGATTGCTTGATTTATCAGTTAGGCCACTATCATAGATGAAACTCTTTAAGTTTTCACTATTACGATGGTTAACGATATACTTGAAGGTGTAAATACCATCTTCAGGAAGTACCTCTTCCGTTACGGTCGCGGTATTCTCACCAACGATTAACTCTGAGTTACTTACAGAGGTTACAATTACTAAATATCCATTAATACTTTCGGGAGAAATATAGTATAAATACATATTTTCATGATATTTTTCAATTTTAATCTCTTTGACAGTTCTATGTGCTTGGCCTTCTTCCGATACGATGTAGGCTTTAACATCAGCCTCACCAATGAAGCCATCATCTTTTTGAATAGTAAAGATGTAACCACGATTGTTATTAATAGGAATAGTGATTGCACGATTTAATTTTAAATCTTCATTGTATTTTTTGATTGCAGCAATTTCTTCTTCAGTCATTTCTGATGTAATTTCTTTACCATATTTGTACAAGAAACTCTTAGGGAAACTTGTAACAACATGAGTACCTGGGGCTTCAACTACTTCAATTAAGAAACTCCAACGAGCATAGAAAGTATATGAAGTGTAAATTTCTAGATTTTGGTCAAGACTATCAAAACTTTCACCATATGATTCCACAGAGTTTGCGAAATCAACGAGGTAGAAACCATTGAATACATAACCAAAGATTCTAGCTTTGTCAATTAAAGTTTGTAGTGCATTTTTCTTATCTTCTGTAAAGACATCTTTAAATTTTTCTCCTGATGTTACTTTAAAAGATAAAACTTTAGATCCTTCAAAATTTGGATTAAATACACCACAGTTAATATTGAACGATACTTCATAGATAACGTTAAATTCAATATCAATGTTAAGGCTACCATCAATAATAATTGTCGGAATTTTTAGTTGATAGAATGAATTATCAATATTCCATGCATTGATTCTATTACCTGATTCATCATAAATCCATCCATTATTAATTACCTCATTTAAGTCATAAGTAGTAGTTCCAATTGTTACATTAAATTTCTTAGGAAGTCCACCATAATGTTCAAAGTTTGTACTCTTTAAAACATAATAAGGAGATACAGTAGTTGTATAAGTTAAGGCATCAATGGATGAACCAATTGCTGAATAACTTACATTGATTTCTTCAACAATTTGATAATAGATTGTTGCTTGTTTTTCTTCAGATGTTGTAGAACGAAGAGTAATTGTTACATAATAAAGATTGTTACTAGTGGTTGTATTGGCTTTAAATTCACCATTTTCATTAATTGTACCACCACCAGATGCATAATAACTAACGGAATCAATGTACATCTCATCAATTAATTCTATTTGATTTGGGTCATTCTTACGAACAATAATTGGAAGGAATTTAGTTATACTTCCTTTTCTAATTAGATATGGATTAGTAACAGTTCCAATTGTTTCATCAAAGTAATTTAATGGTTTTGTATAATTTGCGTATGTCGCACCAACAAGACGAAGGGCGTTAGCTTGAAGTTTAATGTGGATAACCTTATCCATATAAGTATCAGTATTACTTAGTTTAAACTTAATATAGCCAGATTCATCTTCGGTTAAGTTATTGTTACCTCTAAATAGAAGGGTATATGTAGTTTTATTTCCCTCAGTTTTAGAAGTAAACTCATATGTACCAAAACCAGTTTCACTGAAATCGTTAATTAAAGTATTAGCTTCAGTATAAAATTCAACAGCATAAATAGAACTTGATACATCGACTCCTTCTTTATTGAATGTCGTAAATTGGATTTTCAAAGTAGGAATATTGTCGAATAATTTTACTAAAATTTCACGATCAACTAATTTATTATCAAATGTACCAAGATTTTCATCATATTCATGATACCCAATACTATCATATGAAATTAATGGATTGTTAATATTAATAAATTTGTTTTTTTCTTTGTTGTATTTAAATTCTGAATTTTCAATTAACATGACATAACTATATTGAAGGTCAGTTACAATTGTATCATCGGTTGCACTCCCCGCAACAAGTAATACTTCACCAAGCATAAACCAACCATTGTTATGCATGTATTCAGCGTCTTTATAGTTTTCTAAATCCGGAGCACTATTTGATCCATCTCCAAAAATGTTAACCCATACTTGAACATAGTCAGATGCATTAGCACTTTTTCTTTTTACCTTTACAATATTGGTAGTATCAAAAACTCCAATTTCAAATTTACCTTCACTGTGTGGTTTTAAATAATATTTAGTAGAATCTTTAAAAGCACTACTCATATTGGTAAATAAATCAAATGGATTATTATTGGTTATTAATTTAGTAGTAAAATCAAGAGCAGTGCCTATACTTGATGAGACCATATTTTCAGCTTTACCACTTACATAATAGTTATTTGTAAAAGTACTACATGAGGAATTTATAATTGGATAAACTTTAGTTCCACTTTTGCCTGATGCTTTTACGACTGAATTAGTGTAGCAGCCAGACATAGAGACAAGAGAAGGTTTATCATCAAAGCCACTTTGATTTTGATATTGTCCTGCTATGCCATGAGAATAAGCTGTGCTACTTTCACTATTTGATGTAATATATGAATCAATTACAGCTGAATTATTAATAGTAGCTTTGCAATTGCTATAAACATATGCACAAATACCAGCAGCACTTGCTCTTCCTTTATTACCATTTTTATTACCATTACATGTCGCATTTACTTTTGTGCCATAAACAAAACAGTTTTCAAAATAGTTAGTTGCTTTTCCAGTTAACGACCATGTAATACCTCCAACTAAGCCACCAGCGTAAACATCGATACGTTCATTACCGGTTGCACTGATATCACAATTGTAAACTAAACATTTTTTAAAATTATTATTTTTATCAGATGAACTAGCAAGATAAATTGCACCAATTAAACCACCTACATATATGTCAGGATTTTCATAATTAGCAACATTTGTTGCGGTTGCATAGATTTTAACATTCATAACACGATTGTTTTCAAAAGTCACAGTTGGACTTTCTTGCATTAGTCCGACAAATCCTCCTGCGAATGCTGAGTCGGGGTTTTGGTGACCTTGCATGAAAATATAGTTACTTTCAGTTTGGGAACCAAAATATGTAGAATTACTAATTGCTATATTTTTTATTCTTCCAATAAATCCAGCTGCATAGTTTTCTGAAATGTAGTTTTTTCCTACATTACTTGATTGGGAATTTTGAATGGAAGAAATACGAGCAGTTGTACCAACTATTTTATTTAATTTAAAGTCATAACCTGCGATTTGTACATTGTTGATTTCATTTGGAGTGGAATCATTTGATTTTGCTTCACCAACAAACCCAGCAGAGAAAGTATTATTACCTTCTTTACCAAAAGGTTGAGCATATGATAAACTCTCACCAATGATATCACATTTATTCATTAAAACATTTATATTTTGAATAGTTTCACCCAAGATATACCCAGTAAAACCAGCAGCTCTAACATCACCGACTGCTTTTGAGTCAAGGTCTCTTGTAGCTTTAACGGTTACATTATTCGCAATAATATTAATATTTTGAATATCATAAGTTGCTTGACTACTACTTATGATACCAAAGACCATAGCAGCACTACAATGTTCAATGTCTGATTCTATTTGGTTAGGTTCTTCACTTGTTGTAAGCGTAGTTTGGGTTGCTAGTACTTTCATTGAATCTTGAAGTCCGGTAAGAATAATGTCTGTACGATCATTATTGTTTGTACCATTAATATTGATATAACCTCTTCCAACTAATCCTCCAGCTATTGCTCTACCATATCTTGTTTCATTTTTATAGTATGTAATACCATTATTAATTGCTTCAAAGGAGTAGGCTCCTCTAAATAAATAGTTATATGTGTATTGGTTAGTTTCATTGCTTTGATTTACGACAATCATCTTTTTGAACTCATTATTTGTAGATACATTTGATCCTTCTACTTGTCCAAACAAGCCACCAATGAATAGATTACCACGGCTTGAAGCATCAGATGTCATTGCGGTATATTTTGATTCACTACCAGCTTTCATGAAACTTACTTTACCTAAAGTGATGTTTCCTGTAGCATTTACATATCCGATTAAACCACCAACTCTTGCGAAACCATTAGTTGTGTTAGCACGGATAAATTCACCACTATCACCAGTAATTGAGATATCTTCAAAGGTTGTTGATTGATCACCAATGTACATTCCAAATAGATTACCTAAATTGATGGAAGTTTCTTTTACATAAGAATTAGAATTAGCTTGTATTTTAGCACTTACTGTAAAGTCAGAAGTTAAAAGAGTTGCTTCTTTAATGTAGGTGTTATTGCCAACCCCTGCAACGATACCCGCATTAATTGTTTTACCGGTATCAGCTGTTTCAAGAATCCATGCAAAATTATTTTGATCAAGTATAACGTTAGAAGAGTGTTCAATACCTCCACCTTTGTCATATCCAAATAAGCCTCCAGCATAGATATTGGCTGATTTTGTTATGATTGAGTTATGAGATGAAACTTTAACGTTATAAACTATCGCTCCATTGTTATACCCTGCAAGTCCTCCAGCATAGATGTTTTCAGCTGTACCAACTTCATCAATTACACCAATTGAAGTTTTAACTGTTAGGTTTCTAACTAAGGAGTCATCATCAAGATAACCGAATAAACCACGATATTCTTCTTTTTCATTTTGACCACTTGAGTCAGTTGTGGTAAGAAAGATACTAGAAACGTTGTCTTCTGAGAAACCACACATAACACCTTTAAAAGGATATGTAGCATTTCCAATTCCTTTAAAGGTTGAATCAAGTAGTGAAAAACTATTAGATACTAGGAAATATCCGCTTTGTAAAAAACTAAAATATTTATTAGCTATTGCTGTTTCTTTGTCAGGTTCTGCTAAATATTCTAGGTTTTCAACAAAGAAGTAATCATAGTATTCTTTTACACTATTGATTTTTGTTTGATCAGTTCCAACTCTAAACATCTTATCTAATTTTAGCAAATCAGATGCTTGAGAAATAATAAAAGGATTGCCAATATACTTACCATAATCACTTACTAGAGGGTCTCTTCTTGAGACACTAACCGTTAAATTACTTGTAACGTTAAGGGTTATTTTATCGGTTGTCGCATTACTTACAACATTATTTGAGTCATCAATAATTTGCCAGCCTGTAAAGATTTTTGATTCATTTATTGCCTTTAAATCAACATCTGTTCCTTCTTCAACAAGATATGTATCTTCATAATTTGTACTAGATAATTTTTCAACACCATTTCCACTGACATAGATTGATACAACGGAAATCTTAGGAATTTTAATTCGATATGTAGTTGTTGCAGCATCCGTATTATGGTGATGGCCTTTATTTGAGTTAATTAAGATTAAGGTTGTCATTAAACATATTCCTATTACTAGGATTAATGAACCAATTAAATAAAATTTCTTTGTTAATTTTTTCATTTTATCCCCCCTTCTTACGCAGTAACTTGGGATGGATCGTGATGAATTACGGTTATGTTTCTATCACTATCTAAATCATATCCACCATGAGCAGTATCATAATCATAGTATTTATCATTGATACTTACCTGTACATTTACTTTGACATGGAAAGTTTCCGCATTTTGTACTTTCAAGAATCCAAGTTTAAAATCAGAACCTTGAGGAATATAAAGTACTAAAGTACCTGATGATTTACTATTTAGGTTTAAACTTACAACATAAGGTTTACTGATATCTAAATTACTAGGATTACCAGTAATGATTTCTCCAAAATCATCAAGTTTTGTACCATTATGAAGTTCTAATACACTATTTTTATTTAAGATAAGATTATCCCAACTTAAAGTAACAAGCATTCCTTTCGCATCATATTGTTGATTAATGTCATCATATCTTGGATTTCCTAATGCATAAGAAAAGATTGAAGCGGTTTGAATTTGTAGTTCTTTATATTCAATATCCATCTTTTTAGTATCAAGGTCAGAAAATACGATTAAGCGATTTGACACTGTCATATTAATTATAAATACTTGTTTGTAAGGTTTAATAAGTTGAACTACTACTGATATTTTATCAACACTTGCTCCAAGATCAGAGTAGTTATTTTTTCTTTCAATTTTTACAACTAAGTTATGAGTCTTACCAATATATTTATCTTCTACTTCTTCTGCGGTAAATAAATAATTATCACCCGATTTTTCACCATCATTTTGGTCAATGGAAAAATCATACTTGTATGAATCCTTACCGATAGGTTGAGGAGTTCCCCAAACATCTAAAACGTAGAAGTTTTCTGTTGTATCATAAGATGTTGCATTTATTTTATTACCATTTATATCATAAAAATCTTTTAATGTAGTGATATTGTATTCAATATCTCTTTTTGTTACATCATCATTAACATAATTTCTTAGTTTAATTTGAGCGTATCCTACATTATTCTCTAAAGCAATGGAAGTATTTTGTCCCGTATAGTCAAAATGTAAGGATGTGTAGTAACTTTTTATTTCATCTCTTTCGGTTTTAACTAAACTTCCTTTAACGGGGCCTGGATGAGATAAACTAAAAAGTATCATCGATAAAAAGATACCTGTAAGAATTATAAATACGCTAAAAAGAAACCAAAATCTCTTTTTTATATCTATCATTTTTAATTCTCCTTATCTGTTGCATCAATATATAAATAAATTGTTGAAGTTGCGTCAATATAGTCATCATCAGAACTTGCTTCAATTTGGTCATCAAGAATTATGAAAACTTTAAATTCATACTTCATAAATGAGCTATCATCATTTTCATCATAAACAGGCAATTCAATATCTAAATTATCTGTTAAATTTTTATATGGGGTTGCGGTACCATCTTTTGAGATTTTACGATATGTCATTGTACATTTAATACTTAAAATCTTAGGTTCAGGATTACCATTTGAACCCCCAAATGCTGGCATACTAAGCATAGCAGTTGTAGAAACTCTGAAGATTCCTTTTACACCATTTTGTTCATTGGTGGTTTTATTGAAATTACTAATGCTGAAATTATAAGTAATGGTATCATTAGGTTCAACATTCATAGTTTCAATTCTTCTAACTTCATTGATAATATTACCTTTGTCATCAGTTATATAATCAACGATAGGAACTCCAATAATTACTTGATTGTTTCTTAGTAGGTCTCCTCTTTCATAATTAAAATATAGTTTATCACCAATATTAAAATTACCAGTAGAGTTTTTCTTGCTTGTATATTTTGCGAGCGTTACAGATCCTAGCATAACAATTATAATAAGAAAACAATATGAAAGGAAAAAGAATAAAGTTTTCTTATTTATTAGTTTGTTAAACATATTCTCAATCCTCCCTTTTTTGTAAAAACTTATCTAATTTAGAAATGCCTAAACTACTTAAAAATATAACTCCTATACTAATTATTAGTCCAAGGGGACTTTTTATAAAATTAATGGTTTTTGAATAACTATGGATAACACATACAACCTCACCAATAATTTTATCTACAGTTATTGGTTCATCAGGATCATTGTAAATGCTAAGTCCTTTAGTTACAATTTTGTCATTATCTCTTTCAATAATTTGATGAGTTGTTGGATATTTTTCATTATCTCTTCTAAAGACAACCGTCATTCCAACTTGATAATAATCACTTGAACGTTTCTTTACAAGGATTAAATCGCCTTTTTCAATACTATCTTTTGAATTTTCATTATGCATACTATCAGATATTACCACATACTGATATAGTCCTAAAAACTTGGTATCACCTTTAGATACAAGGGTCTTAATACTAAAGACAACAAGTAATAAAAATAAAGCAATTATAATACATACACAAGTTCTTTCAATAATTAAAAATATTTTTCTAATCAATTTGTTCAACTCCAAAAATAAAATCAATTTGGACTTTCATTCCATATTCGAGGTATGTCGAATTTTCTTTGGCTTCTTTTTCTTCTTTTAAGTATCTTGTATATTCTTGGTATGTATAATACTCAAGTAATTGATTTAAGTCGTCTAAGCTTGTAATACTATTGTGTACATAACTTCGTATTAATTCTTTTTGTTCATCAGTTAAATAACTATATTGAACAGTGTATGTTTTTCCTTTATTATTGGTAAACGTAAACATTGGTTCACCAGTTAGACTTGCATGTTGATATAAACAATAATCAAAAAGATTCATTTCGGTAGCACCAATATAGTAAGTGATAGTTCCTTCATTTAATGGTCCGTAAATTGGTTTATCAGGTTCTTGATTATTAGAGATGGAATACACATTGTATTTTCGTTCTGCTGATGTTGTTTGTTGGGAACCAACTTTATTAATTTTCCAACTTACTCTAAATGTAGTATCAGTTTTTCTATTATCAAAACCAAGTTGTAAGAAAGATTCATAAGCGGTTGTAAAGTAATCTTTAAAGTTTATATCAAAATAGTAGAAATAAATAGTCTTATCATTTTTATCTTTTTCAGATGCCTTTGTAAGGGTAAAGGTATTTTGAGATGTTTCAAATAGTTTAATTTTATTGACACTATTACTTATTATTTCATCATATTTTTCTTTGTCCGTTGATGAAAGATTTTGATAATCATCATAGGAAATAGTCAAACCAGTGGTTTTGTTTTGATACTTTATTAATGTTTCAACACTTGAATCATAAGCTTCAATACTAAAATAAATAGGATTGTTTAAAGGTAGATTTGTTGTGGGATCTTTCATAAAATTCCAAGTAATTGTATCTTTAATTGAACTATCATAACTATCATTATCTATACGAAAACGAATACGTGAATTATCTGATATTTTAGCATTTACTTCTGAGTAATTAGAAATATGAAAATACCAATTGCCTTCATCTCCTTCCGCAAGTTTACTACTAAAACCTGCTTCAAAATTGATGTTTTGACCATTCTTTTTGGTAATTCCTTTTACATCCCATTTAGCAACTCTTGTTGATGAATCCATATCAACGCGAGAATTATATTTCGCGTTTGTACCATTTTTCATTGATGATGCTACAAGAATTAAAAATAACGCTATAACTCCCAAAGTGATTAAGATTTTATTAAAGTTGATTTGATGTTTTTTTACCACGAGCATCACCCCCATTCTTTTTTAATATACAGCTACAATTTTAATATTAATTTTATAAACAGCGTTTCCAGCAAGTCCTGCTTGGGTATCATTATTATCATCAAGGTGTAACCAAGACCAATCAAGTTTAAACATGATTGATGAATTTTTTGGTATTACCACACCTTCGGTTTCAAGTTCTTCTACTTTTACGTACTTGGTGTCATCACCTTTTAGATAATTGTATTGATCACTTAAGCGATATACCATAGCTAACTTGTAATCATTATTTTCACTAAATGATAGATTAATTGAGACATCTTTTTTATTTGTGTTAGTAATCATGAAGTAGTAAGATCCTGTTCTTCCAGGGTAAATTATCTTTTCTTCAAATGTTTTACCAAAGACGTTCCAACTATCTGTTATGACATTTCCACTTTCTTCTGAGATAATTATCTCTTTTGGCAAAGGGTCAGTAACCGTTGTACACATCATTAAAAACATAATGTAAAAAGTTATAATTAAAGCAATGAAACACCAAAAAACTACACGATATATGGTATTGTTGTTATTAATACGACCACAATATTCATTTTGTAGATTATATACATTTAACCTACTATCAACTATTGCGACAACAGAGTTGGTTGTTTCATTATATATGTTATAAGCAAAACCTTTCCTTTCAAGTTCTAAATCTTGAGTAGTAGTAACATAACTTAAAAATCTTTCATCTGAAGTTCTAATAGAACTACCAGAAACAACACCAATAATGTTTTTTCTATAATCTTTAAGCTTACCAAACTTGATAAAATAATCAGTTTTGATTAATCCTGCTTTCTTCATAAAGTTATCACCACCTTTTTGGGAAACTCATGTTCTTATTAAAAACTATTTTAACAAATAGTCTTTAATAAAAATATGAACACATTAGCCACAAATAGGGACTAAGATCACAGCCACATTTTTCTTAGTCCCTTTATTTCTTGCGTGGCTTAATAAAATATTTAATTAATTAAATTTATTTGTTTTAAAATTTTTTATTTGAATTAGTCAACTTGAGTGAATGTTAATTTAGCAGTTACAGTAATTGATGGAGCTTTAAGACCTAAATTTGTATCTGTTCCGTCAATACCTTCAAATTTCCAACGCCATTGAATAGTTACTGTAGCACTTCCTCCTACTGCTAATTTTGTAGCATCTGATGCTGAAATTGCATTAAGAGTTGATTCCCAATGTGCTCCACCATCAACTGAATATTCTAGGGGAATTGTTACAGTTTCTTCAACTCCAGTTGCAGAAGTTTGTTTAACAGTAAATTCTATTGCATATTTACCAGTAACTTCTGATGCATTTTCAATTGTAACGCCAAAAGACCCACTTGTTCCAGGTGCGATTAATTTTTCTTCTACATCTGTTTCGTCAGCACCATCAGTATCTTTAATTGTGTTAAATAAATCAAATACAAGAGCTTCTTGTGCTTCTCCAGCAACAACATTTTTAGTATTTACTTTCCATGCCCATTTAGCAACTTTTGCAGTATCAGCGCCTGAAACTGTACTTGTATATTTTGCCCATGTTCCAGATACTAAAGTAAGACTGAAAATGGCAACAAATACAGTAATTATACCTAATAATAAAACTTTATTTTTTTTCATTTTTTATCTCCTTACATTTATTTACTTATTTTGTTTATATGTATTGTTACGCGTGTGGCCGCGGTAATACCTTAATGTTTTGATAATCAATTGTTTTCTTCTTGATTATCGTTTGTTTGTTCTTGTTGTTTTGCTTGTTGTGCCGCAAGTTGAGCCTCAAGTTCAGCTATTTTTTCTTCAGCACTCTTGTTGTCTTTTTTCTTTTTAACAAAGTATATTACAACAACAATTCCAAATGGAATACCAAGGGTAACAACTACTCCTAGCGGAGTTTGTAAAAACATTGCTACTGACCCCATCTTAGGTATTCTACCTACATAGATACCAATGACTTTACTTTCTTGGATTACCATGATGGCAGGTGAGTTGAAATCGCCTTGTGTTTCAAAGGCAGGTTCACCCTTTTTGGTAATTCTGTTTCCATCATCATCAGTCATACCGACAATTCTGTGGGTAATGATTGAACCATCATCGGCATAGTATGTGATGATATCATTAACTTTTAATTTGCTTGGATCAATTTTTTTGATTATAATTAAATCACCTTTATTAAAAGCACCAGTTTGTGTTTTTCGATCTATTGTCATAGAGTCTGACTCAACAATCATCGGAGCAGTACCAAATACCATTGGGAATTCAGTTGGTTTCACGATTCCCTTAATAACAATTACTAGATTTATTACAATTATTGGTAAAAAAACCACAATTAATATAATACCTATAATTGTCTCTTTACTTATTTTTTTTGTTTTCATTTATATACTTCGCTCCTTAATATGTCGTTCTAAATTTTGTAGCATATTCATTATACTCGTTTTGTTGCTTTTTTTCTACCTTTATCAAGTAAGAAAAAAGCAACGAAAATAGCATAGAAAATTGTTGTTATTTGCAGTTTTTTGTCAAAAGGTCAAAAAAAGTTCAAAAAATGAGAAAATGCTCCTCAAAAAAAAAAAAAAAATGCATTTTTTTGACACATTTTTGACATTTATTATTTTAGTACTTCTTTTCTTTGTTATTATTTCAGTTTTTTCCATTTTATACAAAAATGATAAAAGAAAAAAGGTGGATTTGATCCACCTTGTACATGACTATTTAAATTACTTTTTCTTTTGCTCTTCCTCTTCTTTTAAACTTAGAAATGCATTTAAATTTAATTAAGAAGGTTAGTCCTTCCTCATTATAAACTTTAATTTTTGCTTTATGAAGATCTAAGATTCCTTTAGTAACGGATAGCCCAAGTCCCGTTTGACCTTTCTGACCAATATGAAATCTTTCAAAGATTTTTTCGATTTCATCTTCTGAAAGTTTTTCCCCATCACCTGTTATCTTGAGGTATGCACTATTTAGTTCTTTATAACAAGACATTATAATTTTTGTTTTTGCATAACGTATTTTATTAGTGATAATATTAGATACAGCTTGGATTATTTGAAGTTCATCTACTTCAACTAAAACCATTGTCGTTGGAATATCGACTTCAAATTGCAAATTTTTTTGTTTCATTATTGGGTCAAAGCGAAAAACGCATTGATATAGTATTTCTTTTAAATCTATAATATGAATATGTAATATTAATTGCTTAGAGTCAATTTTTGATAGTTTTAAGATTTCATTGACAAGATTACTCATCCGTTCAGATTCTTGTAGAATTACTTCTGACCCCTCTTTTGTATCAACTATTCCTAGTTGGATTCCCTCGGCGTATGATTGGATTGACATTAATGGAGTTTTTAGTTCATGAGATGTATTCTGGAAAAACTCATTAATTTTACCACGATTTTGTTCAGACTTTTTACCTAGAAGCAAACCTAATATGGATACCATAACAACTACAATGGATAATGGAGTAATAATAGCGATGGTTAGAAGATTGATTATTTTATAAACGTAAAAGTAATCAATATAAATTAAAACTTTTGTTGCATCTGGGTGGTCTTCAAGCGGAGATTCTAAATCAATGACATAGAAGTAGAAAGCATAATTTTCATTTTTTCCTTTAGAATAGCAATATAAGGTTTCATCTTTTAGATTTTCTTCATTGATGTATTGTTTTATTTTTTGATAGACTTCTTGTTTTCGAAAAGTACTAAAAATGGTATATTCTACACATTCATAATTATCGTATAGATAAACTTTTGAAAGTTCACTATTGAAGAATCCTTCGTACCCTTTTTCTTGAGGTTTTGGTACAGTTTCATTGTATTGCTGTTTACGTACTATTTCTACTTCATTTTCAATAGTTTTTTTAGCAATGCCATCAAAATATTTTGGATAAAAAACATGGACATAAATAATTGATATAATAATTATAATAATGATACTGGCAAACATAAAGGTAACTGCTTTATATAAACGACTTTTCATAGCAATTTCTCCAGTTGGGTTAGTCTTGATCGACAATCACTAATTTATAACCAATTCCCCACATTGTTTTAATTGTGACATTAGATTCTTTTTCCGCAAGTTTTCTTCTTATTCTTCTGATGGTTTCATCAGTAACTCTTGATTCAATGGCATTTTCATTCCCCCATACACCATCTAAAAGGTCATTCTTAGTTTGAACTTTTTCAGGATTTTCTAGCATAAAGGTCATAAGTTTTAATTCCATTGGGGTAAGTTTAATTACTTCATTGTCATATGTTAATTCTTTTTTAGATTGGTCAAGAGCAAGCTTGCCGAAAGTTAAGATTTCATTTTTACGGTATAAACTTAGATTTTGACTGTCAATTTCAATTCTTCTAAAAATGGCTTTAATCTTCATTAATAAAATGGTAGGTCTAAAAGGCTTTACAAGATAATCATCACAGCCATTGATAATACCATTAATGTAGTCAAGTTCAGAGTCTTTCGCTGTAAGCATTATAATTGGTACACTTGATTGTTTTCTTAGAATATTGCATATTTCAAGTCCATCTTTTCCAGGCATCATAATATCTAAGATGACCATATCTGATGGCTTTTCATTGAATCTATCAAGTAGTAGTTCACCATTTTCAAAGGCTTCAACTTCATATCCGGAATTCTCTAAAAATAATTTTAAAATATTTCTGGTTTCGTTATCATCATCAGCCAAGTAGATTACTTTTTGCATATCATTTCTCCTTTAATAATTCAATTTTTTCTAAATTATAAAGTTGTCATTATTGAGACACAGTCTTATTATACTTAATTTTTTCTTTTTTTACAAGTAAAATAATTACAATGTTAATTTTTTGTGGCATTTTTACTCATAATCAGCATGATATTTCTTTAATTTTTTTGACAAAGTTCTTTCATTGGGACAATATTTTTGGAGATAATTGTGAAATTCAATTTGATGATTTGGATATTTAAAGTGACTTAATTCATGATATATTACAAATTCTATTAAATCAATACTAGTATGAATTAATGAAATATTTAAGTATACGATTCGTTTTTTAGGATAGCAACATCCCCATCTTGAGGTGTAGCATTTTATCTTTAATGTAGGATAAAAGGTAAATTCATTTTCCATTTGTTTAAAGCATTTGTAGAACAGTTCATTAAAAATAAGCTCTGCCTGTTCTAGTCGCCATTTGTTTAAAAGAGATTTAACGTTATTCTCATTTAAAGTATAAACAATAATTTTATCATCGTTTATAAATACTCCTTGATGGCGAGAATTAACAATTTCTATTTTGTATTCTGTCCCAAGGTAGAGATATAAAGAACCAGTTGGATGGGTTTTATCAACTGGTCTTGTTAAATCATAGTATTTTAATATCCAATCAAGATGACGATTTACAAAATCTTCAAGTTCAGCCATCTTAATGTTTTTAGGGCATCTTATTTTTAGAATGCCTAATTTGTCATATTTTATCGTTAGCCTTCTAGTTTTCGCTAAAGTTATGGTGTATTCGATATTATGACATTTGAGAGTTTCTAGCTCTTTCATGTATTTCATCTACTTTCTTAGCAATTTTTTCATAGTTTTTACAGTAAATGATAATGACAGTAAACCACAATAAGATAACAACTAAGGTTGTTACAAATATGATAATACCTGCATCCATAAATAATTTAGAATTTAAGATTTTAGTTAGGGTATAAATATCATAACCGTTTTGTCCTGTTGCAAGGTTGAATTTATCAGGATCAGGAAACAGTAAATGATGAAAATTAATAAAGAGATAAATGAAGTAATCATTTAAGGCTCTTTCTTCTTCAGGCGCTGTCTTATATGAGACATAACCCCAAACAAACATTCCAATAACTAAAAGTACGATTACTCCATAAAAAGAAATGGTGGTAATTACCAGTTTCTTTTTTATTCTCCTAAAGTGACGAGCAAGATAAAAGATACAACCTATCATGGTCATAAAGCATATGACCGCAATTATTTGTCCTTTAATGTAAAGATCTTTAACATCTTTCATATGTCTTACTTCATCTTCATTAAAAAGTATTTCTCCATTTATTTCTACTTGATATTCTTTAGCATTACCAAAGTAATAATCAATGGTAATATCTGCTACTTTTTCCATTATCTCTAAAGGATCACTATCTGGAAACATTGATGCTGACTTTAGATAAATTTGAGCAGATTTATTTTTTTGAAAGTGTGACATGTAAAAACTTTTTGATTTAGTAATTGGGATTGCTGAAATCCAGATACCAAAAACAATCACACAAAAGTTCATCCATATGATTATTAAAACATCTAGAAGGTTACTTAGTTTTTTATTTTTCATTTTTCACCTTTTTATAATATTCATAGATTTTTTTTGCATCATCATAGATATTACTAGGAGTTGTATCAATGACTTTATCAGCAAGTTTCATTACTTCTTCATTAAATACTAAGTCATCACTATTTAATCTAACTTTGATGTCGCCTTCTTTGTCTAGTCTTTTTAACATTCTAAGTCTTAAAACTTCTTTAGAGCATTTTAAATAGACTATTACAACTTCATTTCTAGCATATGTAATGTAGTGTTTTAAGCCACTAGGTTCAAGAATGACAACTTTGTTTTCTCCTAAATCACTAAATGATGTTCCATAGTAATTGTTATTATAATTAACATATTCAATAAAGAAATTGTTTTTGATTTTTTCTTCAAAATCATCTTTGGAAATAAAATGATAGTCTCTTCCTTCTACTTCATTTACTCGGGGAGCCCTTGAAGTGTAGGTAACTAGTTTTTCCATATGATATGTTTTAATTAATTCTTGAACGATTTGCGTTTTACCTGAGGCACTTGGGCCAACAATTACTAACATATGATTCTCCTATTTTAGTTCTTTTTTCATGATTGCGAAAGATTGAATGATTTTGAATCCTGCTCCCATATAAATGTATCTAGCATGATTTGTAAGACCTGTGTAGAAGGTCATAAATTTAGCTCCATTAAGTTTTGAATGGTAAGCTAGTAAAGAGAATAAGGCTTTACCAAGTCCTCTTCCGCGGACTTCTTCAAGTATAGCTATTCCATCAAAGTGGCCACGACCACTTTCTTCATTCCACATTGCTCCTGTCCATCCTTTTACTTTACCATCTTTAACTATTACTAAAAATGGATATGGCTGAGCTAATGCTAGGTTTTCTTTTATAACACGTTCAAAATCCCAAATATTTAGAGTCCTGCAGAATTCTTCAATTCCTGAGTGTTTAGATGGATCAAATAATTCAATAGTGATTCCATCTTTTTTGTTTTCCTCTAAGATTTTTTCAATAGATGGTGATATTTCATAATCACAAAGATTTAGATGGAAAGCATCCTGGAATCCAGTTGCTTCATAGCGATGATGAAGTAAGAAGAAATATTCATTACTATTTACTCTAATACCAGGAGCACAAGGATGGTCATGATGATCAGTATTTGGAATATACCAAGCATAACATGAAGGTAAGTATCCATATGCATAGACAGTTTTACGATTATTCTTTTTGAAGTATTCTTCTAAATATGAAAGAATCGCTTCGCCAATTTTGTGATGTCTCATGGATGGTTCCACTAAAATACAGTTAATAGCACCAGATGTTTCATTTTTTAAAACGCCAATTCCCATTCCTACTAGTTTGTTTTCGTTATATACAAGGCCTACTCCTTCATACTTAAAACCAGGGATATTTTCTAAGTATTCTTTGTATGCACTTTCTTCAATTGGTTTAAAGAAGCCTTCTTCTAGGACTACTTTATTCCAGAATTCATTCATTTCTTTTACATTATTTACGGTTGCAGTAACAACATTCCACATAGTATTCACCTCTTATAATTTTATTCATCTATAATTATACCATAATATTTAGTTTTTAAAATGAATATTGCATAAAGAAAAAGTATTATACATCGTTTGTATAATACTAATTTAATTTGATTTGATTATTTTAATTTAACTATTTTCAAATAATACTTTTTGCCAAAATAAGATATATATACAAACATTGCACAACATACAATGTATATCTTTTGTTCTTTTTCAATGTGATAAATCTCTGATAAAAGTATTAAGTTGCTTTGTAATATTTGAATAAAATCTTCATATAATGGTATGTTTTTTTGCTTTTTTAAGAGAAAATTTATTTTTAAAATATTTTGTAATGTTATTTTTTCAAAGTCTGTTAGTGTGTATTTGCTTAAATTAATGTTGTAACCTCTTTTTCCTACAACACTTTTATATAGATTTATTTTTTCTAATTCGATTATTCTTTCATAATAATCATCATTCAGTGGTTTTTTATTAAAATCTCTAAATGATTCTATCATTGGATAACTAATAAGCAATAAACCATTTTCTGTTTCATCGTTAAAATACTTTTTTAATGCTATAAGTACTTTCTTTTTTTCTTCAAAACCATAGTGATTATCTTGAAATTCAAAATCAAACAACAAATAAATATATGGATAATTATCATCTAATAATTTAATTTGTTGTTTTATGGTTTCAAGTTTTTCTAGGTTTTGATTATTAATTAGTTTTAACATTCTTTCTTTCAAAATACTTTTTAAAACTTCAATAGTTGATGTTGAATCCATGTCAAAGTTTTCATTTAATAATCTAATATTTTGATATAACACATAAATATTTGTTTCAAAACTTATTATTTCAAGTTTAAATTCATTTTCTAAAAGCTTAGCATACCTCTTCATTAAATTAGGTTCTGTTTTATTATCCTCAACAAGTAACAAGATTTTATTCTTGGAATGCACCATTGCGATATAATTTCTCCAAATTATGAGCTTCCCTAATTTCCTTGTCGGTTGCATCACATAATGCAGTGACTTTGTTGTTTGATAAAATAAAACAACAATCTGGTCGCATAAGAGAGTTTTGCATTAAATAAGTATTATGAGAGGTAACTATAGCTTGCATTTCTTTTTTTTCACATATTGCTTGCAATATTAATTTTGCTGTTTCAAAATGATAATATGCATCAAATTCATCTAAATATAAGAATGACACGTTGTCAAAATATATTGACCAACAATAATATAACCATAGGGCTTTTGTCCCACTTGATATTATTGAAGAAAATAATGCTTCTCCATTTTCAAATTTCGCAAATAATTTATTTTCATTATTAACATTTTTGGAAAATAAATTATAATGTAGTTCATTTTTTAAGAGGAAAGATTCAAATTCTTTAATTTTATTATTGGATATGATTATATTATCCATGGTGTCGTTTCCTTCTTTGTATCCGATAAAACCAGTGCCATCAGATAAGCATCTAAACCATAACATGTTTTCCGCAAATTTTACCACTTTGGTTATTGGTGAATCTTCATCATTAGGAGTATTTTTATAAATATACTTAAGAATTGAAAGATTATTAGTATTCAAATCAAATCTTAGATGTTCTGCTCCTTTTACATTTACATATTGTTCTTTCTTGTTTAAAAAACTATAATTTATTATTTCCTCATTATTTACCTTTAGATTTTCAGATATTAATTCATTTATGTTGGACTTAACATATGAATAAATCATTCTTTCTTCTTTAAATTTAAAATAGTAAGTAAAGGTAGCTTCTTTTAAATTACTATCTAGATTTAAGTAATTTATTCCGATCATTTCATTAGGTTTTTGTTTATCTGTTAAATGAACAGTCAAATCATATAAAGCAAAGCCTAAATTTGATTTACCACTGCCATTTTTTCCATAAATTATACCTTTATTTACTAGACCATTTTTTATTAGATGTTCATTAAAGGCGTAATCTCTAGTTTTACTCAAATCAAAAACTAATTCACCATTAAATCCTTTGTAATTTGAGACAATGAATTTTTCAATCATGATTTTATCACCCATTATAGTATACCACCTTTTAACGCAAAAGTCAATTGTTTGCCGTAGTTTTTTTACGGCAATTATATTATTTACCATAATTATATGCTTATACTATATTTTAAATACTTTAAATAAAAAAGGTACTATACATTGTTTGTATAATACCTCTATATTTATTGTTTTTAATTTTCAGTTTTGTCAAAAGATGCCATTATTTTTGAAATAAGTAAATTAACAGTCCATTTTTCATCGTTTCCATTTTCATCAACTATTCTTTCAAAATGAAGTGTATATTGAGTATTAGTTTCATCAACGTATGCCCATTGGGAAACATTTTCTAACGATCCATCAAAATTTTTTATTTCATTTTCTGTGAAGGTTCCGCCTAGACATTCATTTAGTTCGATTAAGTATTCACTAAATGTTACTTTAGGTTCAATAACATCTAGTCCATATTCTTCACAATTATCTGTCTTTTTAACTACAAAGTTTTCATATCTTTTAGCTTCTGGAAGTTTGAATTTTTTATCTTCTTCCGCATCAGTTAAACCTAAGCATTCATTGACAGTATCTTCAATTATTGGAGCAGCTTGATCACTGATTACTTGTTTTATTTCATCACATGATGTAAATAAAACAAAACCTATTACTAGTAAAAACAATCCCATAAACACTTTTCTTAATTTCATTTTCTTCTCCTCCTTGTGGTTTACTTTATTTTACCACATTTTTTTATTTAAATCAATAGCCACATGGCTATTTTCTGATATTTTCTTTGATAGCATTTAGTAAAATGTCATCAGCATCATGACCATCTTGCCAGTACATTATTCCTGCCAAATTATGAGTGTTAATGTATTCACATTTTCTTGCGATTGAGCGTTCACTATCATAGGTAATGAAGACTTTATTTAGTGAGTCATAAATGTAGGCTGATTCACTTTCTTCATCATATAGTATTTGAACATTATCTGGTTGGTTTTTGATGTATGTATCATATAAAACTCTATAGCTAATGGATTTTCCACTATCTGATGATGTACCTGGACCCTCACAGTTTTCTTCTTTAATCCCGTAGAATGCTACTCCTACTAAGATTTTTTCATGAGGGACATTGTAGGTATCATATATTTTAATGCTTTCATCAATGCTACAACTAGTTAAGGTATATCCTTTGGATGACTTATATAGAGCATTTTGGAAGTATCCATGGGAACTAGTCATTGAGTAAGTCATTAAGTTAATGTAATCTAGGTAATTTTTTGAATTACTTAAATCATATCTTGGAGGTTGCCATTTTCCTCCTCCGATAGCAGCTGTAACTAAATGATTAGGATTATTCTTTTTAACAGCATTATAGATTTCTTGCATTAACAAGGTGAAGTTAGTTACTTCATCTGCATCAGGGTACTCCCAATCAATGTCAATTCCATCAAGATCATAGGTGTTGATTAGTGATACGACATTTTCTGATAATTTTTTTCGTAATTCAGGCGTTTGAGATACACTACTAAATGAATTATTCTTTTCATTCACGGAGATAAGGACTTTTGTACCATGTTTTTTCGCAAGCGGTAAGACATAGTTTTTAATATTTTTAATCAAATTACTTGTCTCACTAGTATTTGTGAAGTTACCATTTTCATCAATATATCCAAATGCACAATACATGATGTCTAAAGATGCAATGGTGTTTTCGGTTATCTTGGAAAAGTTAGTATAAAAATATCCTGTCGCAAGTGCACTACTTTGATCTTTAGCACCAACTACTTTTACTTTAAATTCATACATTAATTCATTTTCAATATAAGCTTGTAAAGTGACTTCTCTTGTTACGGATGGCTTATGGTATATACCTGTTTCTGATATTACATCTTTATTAGAAGTTTTCCAAATGATATCATAATCTTGATATGTTGGAATTAGATTTAGGTCTTCAGAAACTGTCGTTATATCTTTATAAAGGTCGTTGAGATAACTATTTACTTCTTCTTTTGATGGTGGAAGTTTAGTTACTTCATAAACATATGCCATTAGGTTGATAGAGCCAGTAGTCAGATTGTTTAAATCATCTTGAAATTTAATGATTTGACCAACTTTGACTTTTTCTTTTATTTCATTAAAGTTGGGATATGCTTGATACATTAGGAGTAAGTAGTCATATGATCCAACCTCAGATAGTGGGGATCCACTTGGTACTACTTTAGTTATTTTATATACATTATTTATCTTTTTAATACCAATTTTATGCCAATATTTAGTTAACGATACTGATGTAGTACTATCATATAGTGATACAACATCATAAGGATCACTTTGTTTATTATAAAGTTTAATCTCTATTGAAGTAATTAAGGTTTCTTCTTGGAGAAGTTTCCACTTACTTTCAAGCACTAAGTCTTCATCTGGCCATGTTTCTAAAGTAAAAGGCATATTGTTTAAGTACCAACCTAGAAATTCATATCCTTCTTTTTGAGGATTTTCTATTGATACTTTTTCTAGATATTTGACATATAACGTATCAATGATTTTTTCATTATCTTTTAAAGTTACTTGATAAGTTTTTGGTTCTACTTTTCCTATTAAGGTGATATTGGTGTTAAATTTAAATACTTGATTTTCAATTTTCTCTGTATCTTTGTACCATCCTAAAAAGTTATATCCTTTTATATTTACATCTTCAAGAATTAAATTTTCATCGTATTTTATTTCTACTTCTTTATATATTTCATCTTGAAGAATGTAGGTAACTTTATAAGTATTGGGAAGCCATCTTGCTTCAAGGTAGGCATCTTTTTCAAATACATAATCTTCATCAATAATACTTCCGCTTAAACTCCATCCAACAAAGCGGTATCCAGTTCTTTCTTCAATTTGAGGAAAAGAAAGGCTTGATCCATAAGGAAGATTTAATTCTTCTTTTTTGTTATCATACTTATAATCAAAAGTAATTTTAAGAATGGCGTTTTTCCATATAGCTTTTAAGGTGATATTTTTATCAACTACTATTTCATCATCATTTATTATTTTCCCATCATATTCCCATCCTACAAAGATGGCATCATCTTTAATTGGGGTAAAGAGTTTAAAGGTTGTTACTTCATTAAAGACATAGTGAGTATCTTGAGTTGTACTACCACCATCAAGAATGAAGTCAAGTTCATATCTTTCGTTACTAACCCCAGGGGTTACTTCACACCCCATAAGGAAGATAAAAAGTATCATCCATCCGATTATCTTAATTTTATTCATCGCTGTTCTCCTTTTAATAAAGCCTCTGGGATTATCCAGAGGCATTTATTCTATTTAAAAAATTACACTTATTCCATCAGGAATGATTGTGACTTTTTTATTGCCGACTAGTTGATAGGCTTTTTGTAATGCTTCATCAATTGTTGTGGCATGCATAATATGCATTGATGTAATAATTTTTGGATCACATTTATCAGACACAATTATTACATTTGCTTTTGTAAGAATGCGAGCTAAGATTTGAGCTTCCCATTGGTCAAATTCAGTTTTACTGGGATCAACATCATTTAACTTTTGGTAAGCAGCTTTAGCCGTTGGTTCATCAGCAAGAAGGCGATAGAAGAAATCTCCTCCTGTACCATCAGCACATGATGAACAAATAATGATTACACCACCTTCATTTACACAAGCTTCTCCTGCGGTCATACCTTTAACGGTTTGATAGATGTTTTGATCTAGAGGATAGCCACCATTAGTTGTAAGAACGATATCTGAGTAAATCGGTTTTACTTGAGCTATTTCTTTAACTAAAGCACATCCATGAGCATGAGCTTCTTCTAAGTCTCCAGCAAAAGCTTTAATGATTTCTTTTTTACCATTAATTACAACATTTAGAATAAATGATAGGTGGGCAGCCTTAGCCGCAAATAACATATCTTTATGAATTGGATTATCATTTAAGTTTCCAGCACGAGAGTTTTTAGATGCTATGAATTTAGCATTATGGTTCCATAAGACTGTTTTCTTTGAAGCAATACCTGGAAGGACGGATTTTCTTCCTCCTGAGAATCCCGCAAAGAAATGGGGTTCAATAAAGCCTTCACTAATTAAAAGGTCAGCTTCATCTACTAGTTTATTAAGCCATAATTCTCCACCTGAGGGAAGAATGCCTTTAAATGTCATATCTTCATCTTTATAGGCATTATGAATGACAATCTCTTCTTCATTTACTATTTTTTCACCATATTTATTTACTAACTCTTCGTGAGTTGTAGGTCTGTGCATTCCGGTTGCGATAAGAATAGTAATTCTTACATCTTTATTATTTTTTCTAATTTCTTCAAGAAGAAGTGGCATTGTAATATGACTTGGAACTGGTCTTGTATGGTCACTAGAAATTATGACAATATGTTTTTTCCCTTGGGAGAGAACTGACAAACTTGGAGTTCCAATAGGATTATTTAAAGCCTCTTTTACTAAGTCAGTTTCACTAAGCGTAGGAACATAATCTTCAGTTTTTGAGACAAGTACACCACGTACTTCTTCATCAGGAATATCACATTCTAGATATCCTTTATAGTATGGAAGTTTAAAATGAGCCATTTTATTTATCCTTATTCTTTAGCAATGCCTTGTTCGCGAGCAACTCTTCCTACTTCTTTTGCGACTACAGGGCAAACACGTTTGTCAAATGGAGAAGGAATGATATATTCTTCATTTAATTCTTCAGGTGTGATTAAGGAAGCAATAGCACGGCTTGCGGCTAACTTCATTTCTTCTGTTATATCTGTTGCACGAACATCTAGAGCACCTCTAAAGATACCAGGGAATACAAGAACGTTATTAATTTGGTTAGGGAAATCAGAACGTCCAGTTGCGATTACTCTTGCACCACCAGCTTTAGCTTGATCTGGCATAATTTCTGGAGTTGGGTTAGCCATCGCAAATACGATTGCATCTTTTGCCATTGTTGATACCATTTCAGCTGTAACAAGGTTTGGAGCAGAAACACCAATGAAGATGTCTTTGCCTTTAATGATTTCTTTTAATGGACCTCTTTGATGATGTTTGTTAGTAACTTCTGCCATTTGTTTTTGAGCAGGGTTCATCCATTCTTCACCAGGACATAATGCACCTTGTTTATCAACTAATACTACATCGCCAATACCAAATTGTAAGATTAGTTTACAAATAGAAATACCAGCGCTACCAGCACCATTGATTACAACAGTTGCATCTTTCATTTCTTTACCAACTACTTTTAAGGCGTTGATCAAGCCAGCACAAACAACGATGGCTGTACCATGTTGGTCATCATGGAATACAGGAATATCTAGTTCTTTTTTAAGCCTTGCTTCAATTTCAAAACAACGAGGTGCAGAAATATCTTCAAGGTTAATACCACCAAATGATGGAGCGATTCTTTTTACCGTTTCAACGATTTCATCTACATTCTTAGTATCTAAGCAAATAGGGAAAGCATCAACATCGGCAAATTCTTTGAATAGAATTGATTTACCTTCCATTACAGGCATACCTGCAAGAGGACCAATATCACCTAGTCCAAGTACAGCAGTACCATCAGTTACAACCGCAACAAAGTTTCCTTTAGAAGTATATTTAAATACATCATCAGGGTTTGCATGAATTCTTCTACAAGGTTCCGCAACACCTGGAGTGTATGCTAGTGATAATTCTTCACGATTTGTTACGCTTACTTTTGAACAAACTTCAAGTTTACCATGATTTTCTTCATGAAGTTCAAGACTTCTTTCGTATACAGTTTTTTCTGCCATTTTCTTATACCTCTTTATTTATTAATAACTACTCTTAAAATTATTATCTTTTACTTCGAAATCACCAAAATAAGCTTTTACATCCATACCTAAGTATTTAGCCATATCGATCATTTCTTTTACAGTGTTTTCATTTACAGGAATACCTTCTTTTTCTACACGTTTAACAGCTTCCATTTCTTTTTCACCATGAGTGTAGATACGTGTTGCACCATTAGCTTTTGGACTTTCACGTAATTCTTGTAAATATTCATTGAAGTGTTTTTTGATTGCTTCAGGATCACCAAAGAAAGCAGGGTTAATTGCCATAAAGCCATGACAAATTCCTGAGAATCCATTTTGCATTGTATGAGATGATGTAAAGCCTTGAGATAGAATTGATGAGAATAATTCACAAAGCATTCCATATCCATAACCTTTATGACCACCTAATAATTCAGTATCGCCACCTAGTGGAACAATACCGCCGCCTTCATGAGCCTTGATGTTTCCAAGTACTTCACTAGCACTATTTGAAGATTCACCAAATTTGTTTACTGCCCAACCAGTTGGAATAGGTTTATTCATTTTATTATACATTTCTAGTTTTCCACGCGTTACAACGGTAGTTGAAGCATCAAAGAAGAATGGGTAAGGATCAGCAGGAGCACTACAAGCAATTGGGTTAGATCCAAGCATTGCTTTCTTACCAAATGTAGGTACCATGATTGCTTCTGAGTTTGTGCATGAGAAACCAATTAAGCCTTGGTCCATTGCCATTCTTGCATAGTATCCAGCGATACCATAGTGGTTAGAGTTACGAACTGTAACAATACCAACTCCTGATTTTTTTGCTTTTTCAATCGCAAGCATCATTGCTTGATGTCCGATTAGTTGACCCATGCCAGAGTGTCCATCGATTACTGCAGAAACGGGAGTTTCAAATACAACCTCAGGTTTTGCGTCTACCTTGATTAGTCCACTTTCAATACCTTTGTGGTAACGAACTAAACGTTGCATTCCATGAGATTCAATACCAAAATCATCAGACATTAGTAATACATCACTAATAATTCTGCTTTCTTCTTTGGTAAAACCAAATTTTTGGAAAGCCTCCATACAGAATTTGTCTAATAATTCACGAGAAAAATTAATATAAGCCATATATTTTCACACCTTTCTTTTTATACACCTTTATTATAGCACATTTTAAAAATTTTTACAATTTTACTCTACTTTATTTTAAAAATATCTTAGGTTACCCTAAGATATCATTTTATTATCATTATTTATTTGACTTTGATTTTTTATCATTGTTACATTAGCAACTTGAGCACGGTAGATATTAGCGTAATAACCATTTTTCTTAACTAATTCTTCGTGTGTACCTTCTTCAACCTTTAGACCATGATCAAGAACTATGATGTTATCCGCGTTAAATATCGTTGAAAGTCTATGAGCAATGACAATTACTGTACGGTTTTTACATACTACATCAAGAGCATGTTTAATCATTTCTTCAGTTTCGGTATCAATATGCGATGTTGCTTCATCCATGATGATGATGGAAGGATTATAAACTATGGCTCTTGCGAGAGAGATTATTTGTTTTTCCCCTGCACTCATGTTAACGCCAGCTCTCGTAATCGGTTGGTTGATACCTTCCTTAAATTTACTTAAGAAACGTTTTCCTCCAAGGGATATAAGGATTTGTTCAATTTCTTCATCACTGACATCTTCTTTTCCAAAGCGGATGTTACTAGCAATGGTACCTCTGACTAAAACCGGTTCTTGAAGAACTATTCCAATATGTTCACGGTAGGTTCTTTTAGGGTAGGTTTTAATATCCTTTCCATCAACATAGATTTTACCACAGGGAATTTTCCCATTTTCATCAAGGTCATAAAAACGAAGTAAAAGGTTCATGAGGGTACTTTTACCACTTCCGGTGTGTCCGACTAAACCAATAAACTGACCTGCCTTAATGTCAAAGCTTACGCCTTTTAATACATAATCATTTTCTACATAGCTGAACCATACATTTTCAAATTTCACATCTCCCTTATATTTAGGAATTATGAATTTTGTATCATCCTCAAGGGGAGCTTCAATTAATTTATGGATTCTTTCAATGCGGACATGAGAGTGTTGGAATTCTCCAATTTGGGTAAAGACAATCGAGATTGGTTCAATGATTTTTACTAGATATTCATTATACGCATAGATTAAACCTGCACTAATAACAATACCACCAAAGGTTACTGATTGAATACCAAAGTAAGCAACAACTAAAGTTGTAATTAAAGAACGTACAATGTTAATCATATTCCAACCAAGAGTTATACTTAATTTTACTTCTTTTAGTTGTTCTTTCTTATAGGTCATACTTATTTCGTTGAACTCTTCAACAGTTTGATCTTTAAAGTTAAAAATTTGGAGAATATGAATGCCATTGATAATTTCATTGATTTTCGCTGTTAACATACTTCTAGCTTCATTAACGTTTTCTGCAGTTTTCTTTAACTTTTTAAGGTATGCTTTAATCCATATATAAACAAATGGATAGATTAAAAAGCTTAGTAGGGCTAGACGATAATCAAGATAGAACATTCCAATATAAGCAAAAGTAAAACTTAAAAAGGCATTAGCAAAAAGATTAATTAGTTGACGATAAAGAATGATTAAACCATCAACATCTTGAGTAATTCTTGATGCGGTTTTTCCTGCAGGTTCTTTTTCAAACTCGGATATCGGTAATCTTTCGACACTTAACATAGCTTTGGTTCTTCCATCTCTCGCAAGGTAGTTGACCATTTTATTGGTAGAGAAATGTTGAATAAAAGTACACAGGATGGTTATTAATGTTTTAACAAACAAGAGAACAATGAAGATGATTAAAGTTCGCATAATCGGGCGATAGAAACATACAACCTCACCTACTTGAAGTTTGGTAGCTTGATAGGTTTTAGTTTCATTTTTAGAAGTAATGGTTAAGGTATTGCCATTTACTTCTTTATGGCCATCGATAATTTTTTCATTAATAAAATAGAAATTAGTTTTAATGATAACAACACTTGCATCACTAATGACAATATCATCATCATTTAAGAATCGTTTTTGTTTATAGTAGTTTCCATTATAACTAAGGGTATTACTTGTTTCTTGTTCTACTTGCGCCCAGTCATATTCAATTCCCATGATACAATCATCAAGGATTGTTTTTACAATTAGTGGTGAGACAAAATTTAAGGTTTGAACGATTACAATCATAATTAAACTAATTATTAGGTATCTTTTCTTCCCTTTAATAAACTTAAATAAACGTTTGTAATTATTCATAGATTTCACCTTTGATTTGTTTCAAATATTGTGATTTGTACCAATTATCATAATTGATTAATTCTTGATGGGTACCAATACAAGATATTTGACCATCTTCCATTACTACGATTTTGTCAGCTTTTGCGATGGCTGAGAAACGATGAGCAACAATAATATTTGTTTTACCACTTCTTGTTTGTTTTAGTTTTTCAATGATGGTGGCTTCTGTTAAGGCATCGACAGCACTTAAAGAGTCATCTAAAATCAAGATTTCAGGATTTTTTACGAGAGCTCTTGCAATAGAAAGTCTTTGACGTTGACCTCCTGATAAGGATCCTCCAAGTTCAGATACTTGAGTTTTATTTCCATCAGGAAGTTGAACAAGATCTTTTGCAAAATCAGATACATATAAGGCAGTATTTAATTCTTGACTTGATGCATGAGGATTACCAATTAGAATGTTATCATCAATTGATCTTCTAAATAAAATGTTATTTTGAGGAACATAACCAACAAGTGAACGGACATCTTCAATCTTATATTTATTAATATTAATACCATCTATTTCAATTTCTCCACTTGTAGTATTAAACTCTCTTAATAATTGACGAATTAAAGTAGATTTACCAGCTCCCGTTGGTCCGACAATTCCAATGGTTTCTCCCGCATTGATTGTTAGATTAATGTTTTTGATGACATCAAAATCATCAAATGGATATTTGAAAGAAACATTCTTAAATTCAATTTTTTTAAATTTCATTACACTGATTGGGTCAACATCATCAGTAACCTTTGGTTCACGATCCATGATTTCAAAGAAACGGTTATCCGCAATCAAGATGTTACTAATATTATTTAAGATATTACTAAGACCAATTAAAGGTCCATATAGCATGGCAACATATAAAAGGAAAGTAACTAAATCTCCCGGAGTAATCTTACTATAGATTACCATGTATGATCCAAGACCAATCGCAATGAAATAAGCAATCGCATATGTTAGTTCAAACATTGGAGTAAACATTGATTCAAATTTTAAGATTTTCCACCAAGAGTTAACATCGTTATCTATGGCGATTTTTGTCTTTTTAAAATCTTGTTCTTCTACACCATATGCTCTTACAACTTTAACACTTTCAATTGATTCAAGAACACTCTCAGTCATATTCGCATATATTTCATGATGCTTTTTATAATATCTTCTTTTCTTTTTTCTTAAGTAATTAAGAAAGAAGATTGCGAAAGGCATAAAAGCAACTGATGCTACCGTTAGAAGGGGATGAATTAGAATCATCATAACTACCGATGATGTAATTAAAGCAATATAATAAATTAGATTTTGGAGAAATGATGTCGCAAGAATTGTTAGATTTTGTAAATCATTAGTTGCCCTTGCGATTAAATCACCTTTAGTATATTCTTCATATAGTTGAGCATCCATATCAAATAAATGGCTTAAATACTTTTCACGTAATTGATATGATAAAGTATGACCTAGGCTATTGATATTATAGTGATAAATTATATTAACTAAATAAACACTAAAAGGAACAAGAAAAAGTCCACATAGATAAAACACTAATTTGTAAATGGTAATTGTTCCCATCGCAATTTCATCAATCGCAAGTCCTAAGAACTTAGCAGGAACTACTGGCATTACCGATACAAATACTAAAGTTAAACAACATAAAAAATATTTCCAAAGGTTTTCTTTAAAAAACCAACCAAGATGTTTAAAGGCTTTAATCATTCTTCATTCCTCCTTTTAATTAGTGATATTATACTATTTTTTTATAAAAAAAAACAAGTTAATGCATTATGAAAATAAAAGAAAAAATAACAATGGATAAACCATTGTTACTTAATTGATTTAATCATTTCTTGTTGATAGGTAATAATACTTGCGACAGATAAATTTAAGTGTGACATAGTACTTAAGGTATCTTTTAAGTAGTTAATTTCTTTATTTAAGAATTCTTCATCTTGATAGAAATGTTCAAAATCATGTTTTTTGAAGTATTGATGAACTAAGTAATTTCTTGTTTTTAGGACTTTTTCTAGTTTGTTTACTTCATCTTCACTTAGTCGATTCATTTCTCTAATGTTGTGGATTATCTCACCCATTGTTTTGTGTTTTAACTCCATTGATTTATTTTCAGCATCTATTACTAGTTGATGATATTTTTCAATGGTTATCGCTTGTGATTTATCAAAGGCTTTTAAAATAATGTCATATTTTAGCATTAAGAGAAGGTTGAATTCTAAGTATTGAGCATTTTCGATTATTTGTCCTACTAATTGATAAATTCTATTCATGACTATTCCCACTTACGATGTTTTTTGAACCATTCTGTATCTTTTAAGATGGTATTATTGTTACTACAATTAACCATTACTTCTTGATCCTTTTTAGATGTAACAACGATATTACCATTCATTGAAGTAAATGATGATTGATCTTCGGTCGCAAGACTTGTAACATAAACCTTATCAGTGTACTTACATACACGAGAAATAAAGGCTTGGGTAGGGAACATGTTATCATCAATTTTAGTATATTCATCAGAACCTGCACAACAACATACACAGACAATTTTTGGTTTTATTACACTTAGTAAGGCATCGTTTGAGGAAGTTTTTGATCCATGATGTCCAGCTTTAAATAGTTCAACTTCTGGTAGTTTATTATTTTTTACTAAGGTTTCTTCTCCTTCTTTTTCAAGATCACCTGTAAAAAGGAAGTGTCTTGAACCTTGGTTAATCATTAAACATACTGAGTTATTGTTTTCATCAGTGGTATTTTCTTCATAAAACTTGTTATATAAGATTTCTAATTCAATTCCTTTAGAAAGTTCATAGACTCTTTTGGCCCCATTTTCATTATTAAAACACTCTAAAGCTGTAAAATGTTTAGTTCCTTGCTTAACGAGATTTTCCCTCTTAGCAACGTAATCTTTATATATGGTAGTAGTTTTCGTAGTACGTGGAAAGTCAATAATGGTATCAACCTTAAAACTATCAAGGACTCCACTTTCCCCCTTTGGACCAACAAAAGCTGAGATGTGATCTTTGTCCCCATGAGTGGCAATTACATATTCTAATTTACCATCTGTAACATATTGATTTAAGTACTTAGTTATGGTACTAGCACTTTCTTTAGTGGATCCAGCATCAATTAAAATGTCAGTATCTCCTGCTTTAATGTAGATTGAATCGCCAGTGTTTTTAACTCCAAGTTCAAGAAAATGAATTGTTAAGTCATCACTATTAATAGTAGTTTGATTATCTTTTTTATTAAATAAATTAGTGATAGATTTAAATACTTCAGGTTTTACAATGAAGAGAGCTACAACACAAATAACAACTAAAACAAATAATATTATAAAAATTTTACTAGATGATTTTCTTCTTTTTTTAGCCACAATAATCCTTCCTTTCAATATTTTTAGTCCTTATATATTATACAATATTTATAGGTTTTTTGAGAGGATTTTGAGAAAAAAAATAAAAGTTAATCATATAAAATACTAAGATTGAAAAAATATGGTATAATAAGAGAGTATGAAAAGGAGATGATATTATGTATGCAAAAAATGCATGGAAAAAATACACAAATGAAAATTTAAACCAAGTTATGGATTTTTGTGAAGGTTATAAAGCTTTCATTTCTAAATGCAAAACCGAAAGAGAATGTGTTAAAGAAGCTGAAAGAATTGCTTTAGAACATGGGTTTAAACCTCTTCATGAATTTAAAAGTTTAAAGAAAGGTGATAAAGTTTATACAACAAATAAAGGTAAAAATATTGCTTTATTTGTAATTGGTAGTGAACCAATTGAAAAAGGACTACGTGTTTTAGGTGCTCACATCGACTCACCACGTCTTGATGTTAAACAAAATCCTTTATATGAAAGTCACAATTTCTGTCTATTAGATACTCACTACTATGGTGGTATTAAAAAGTATCAATGGGTTACAATCCCTCTTGCGATTTACGGCGTTGTATGTAAGAAGGATGGAACCAAAGTTAATGTCATTATTGGTGAAGATGCAAGTGATCCAGTAGTTGGTATTAGTGATTTACTAATCCATTTATCAGGTGACCAAATGCAAAAGAGTGCTGCTAAAGTTATTGAAGGTGAAGACCTAGATGTAACTCTTGGTAGTATGCCACTTGAAGGCAGTGAAAAAGATGCAGTTAAAGCTAACATTTTAAAACTTCTTAAGGAAAAATATGATTTTGAGGAAGAAGATTTAATTAGTGCTGAATTTGAAATTGTTCCTGCTGGTGCTGCTCGTGACTATGGACTAGATCGTAGCATGATTGCTGGATATGGACATGATGATAGAGTTTGTGCATACACTTCATTTAGAGCTGTAATTGATGCGACAGATGTTACTTATACTTCTTGTGCTATCCTTGTTGATAAAGAGGAAGTTGGATCAATCGGAGCAACGGGAGCTGAATCTAAATTCTTTGAAAATACTGTTGCCGAACTTGTTAATTTAACAACTGAATACTCAGAATTAAAAGTACGTCATGCTATGGAAAACACTAAGATGTTATCAAGTGATGTTTCCGCTGGATTTGATCCATTATTCGCAGGAGTAAATGACAGCAAGAATGCCGCATATCTTGGCAATGGTATTTGTTTTAACAAATACACCGGTGCAAGAGGTAAGAGTGGATGTAATGATGCAATGCCTGAATACTTTGCAGAAATCAGAAAAGTTATGGATGAAGCTAACGTAAACTTCCAAACAGCTGAACTTGGGAAAGTTGACCAAGGTGGAGGCGGTACTATCGCTTATATCTTAGGTAACTACAATATGAATGTAATTGATGCTGGTATTGCGGTACTAAACATGCATGCTCCAATGGAAATAGTTTCTAAAGTAGATGTTTACGAAGCATACCTTGCTTATAAAACATTTGTAACTAAACTATAATATACCATATATAATAAGGAAGACAGTAATCGTTTGATTATTGTCTTTTTTGTTAGTGTTTTCATTTTTCATTCATTTGCATTTAATAGAAGTTTGGAGTATAATAACTCCCGGTGATTATATGAATGAAAATGTAGAAAAAAGAAAAAAATATGAAATTGACATGTGTAGCGGAAATCTTTTTGTAAAGATTTTGATTTTCTCACTGCCTCTTGCCTTGATGGGAATCTTGCAGTTACTTTACAACACTGCCGATTTAATTGTTGTTGGTAACTTTTCCAATCAAGAAGGAGCCTTAGGAGCAGTTGGTTCTACTTCAGCTTTAATCAATTTAATTGTAAACCTATTTATGGGATTAAGTGTGGGAACCAATGTTGTGGTAGCTCGCCTTTATGGAGCTAAAGATTATGAAAAGGTTGGAAGAGTTGTTCATACTTCCATTTTTATAAGTTTCATTATTGGGGTTCTACTTGGCGTTATGGGATTCTTCATGGCTGGTACCTTCCTTCATTTAATGCACAATGATTTAGAACTATCAAAGATTTATTTACAAATATATTTTATCGGAATGCCATTTAATATGGTATACAACTTTGCAGCTGCTATTCTTAGAGCAGTTGGCGATACTAAACGTCCTTTAATATATTTAAGTGTTGCGGGTATTGTAAATATTATTTTAAACTTATTCTTTGTTATTGTTTGTAAAATGGGGGTTGCGGGAGTTGCTATTGCAACGATTATATCACAAATAATTTCTTGTGTATTAATTATGTTGGCTCTTTTGAAGAGTAATGAAGCATACCGCTTTAGATTTAAAGAACTTGCTATTTATAAAAATGAATTATGGGAAATTACTAAAATTGGACTTCCTGCTGGTATTCAAGGTTCTATCTTTTCTATTTCCAATGTTATAATTCAATCATCAGTTAATATGTTTACTCCACAAAATGTTGTTATGGATGGCAACTCTGCTGCTTCATCTCTTGAAGGTTTTGTATATACGGCGATGAACTCAGTTTATCATGCTGCTCTTGCTTTTACTGGACAAAATGTAGGAGCTAAGAATAAGAAAAATATTATTAAAGTAACTATTTATTCCTTAATTATTGTTACGATGATTGGGGTATTCATGGGTGGGCTTACCTTTATTTTTGGTAAACAATTACTAAGAATTTATGTTAATGCTCCTGACAAAATTAACGTTGGCTATATTAGACTTCATTATCTATGCCTTCCTTATTTCTTGTGTGGAATAATGGATGTTATGGTTGGAGTCCTTCGTGGTCTTGGATATTCAACTATTCCAATGATTGTTTCGATCATTGGAGTATGTGGATTTAGAATTGCCTGGATTTATCTTGTATTTAGACAATATACTAACTTTGTTGATTACAATGATTTACACCTACTTTATATTTCCTATCCAATATCTTGGATTATCACTTTCGCAATTCATCTTCTTACTTACTTTATTGTATCAAAAAAAGTATTTAATGCTTTTAGAGAAAATACAGGAGAAGTTGTTACAGCATAATAAAAAGCCTATAATAGTGAAATGGATGTCATTTCATTGTTATAGGCTATTTTTTTATAGATTGATGGTAATAATATTATTTTTATTAATACTATTTTCATCAATTACTTGTGGGCCATTGCCATCATTTAAATCATATTCATAGACAATTACAATTTTATACTCACCACTTGGGATGTTCGTAAATCTAAATTCACAAGTAGTGGTACCATCTTCATTTTGTTTGACATTTTGTAAGACATCATGTGATGTAACTTTAACATCATTTTGATATAAGTCAATACTCCTAATTTTTAATAGATTTTCTAAATCTTTGATTAATAGGAAACCTATGATTTTATTATCTATAGGGAGAATTCCTGAAATTTCAAGAGTTGGAATTTCTTTTGATGTGGTTTTTACTTTAGTGCTTATCGTTCTTGTTTCTTTATTTGAACTACTAATATTAAATTCATAAGTTGTAATGATTTCATATTCAGTGTTTGATTGAAGATTACTAAAGTTTATGGTTAGGTTATTTCCTAATTTGGTTTCAATTAAACTTCCATCTTTATATAGTTCAGTCTTTACTAGATTTCCTTTAAATGTTGGATCTTTCTTTAAAGTTAGACTTATATTATCGGTAGTTGTTGAGACTGTATCATAAGTATAACCATGATTGGTTGTAAAGGTTTCTTTATGTAAGACATTACCTCTTTTACCAGCTCCATCAAGTAAATCATAGATACCAACTATAATCAAAGAATATGTTGAACCATAACTTAAGTTGTCATATTTGATTTCATTTAATCCAACTTTTAGTTTTGTAATTTTCTGGATGTTATTTCCGTCATATAAGTATGCATTAAGACCAGTTTGATTATTAATTAAGTTATCTTTATCATTAACGATAAAACTAAATCTTACAGAATTTGCTTCCTTTAAAGTTGTAAAGTTAATTACTTCAGGATGGTTTTCATAAGCCACTCCTATTTTGATGGTTTGATTACCATCAAAGCGAGCATTCTTGATGCTTTCATTATCGATATATTTGATAGCGTTAATGGTTATTTCTTCAATCCCTGAAGTATCACTTGCATTATATCTTACAAGGATTTGTTCAGAGTTTGATCCTTCTAGGAATTCAGATATTTGATATTTTTTATTATTTAACGTAAATGAAAGAATTTCATATTCTTTAGGGTTTTCAAGTTTTATTGTAATGATGATACTTTCATTTCTTTTTGCATAGCAAGAAATACCAGGGATTTTAACAATACCAATTTCATTGATAATGTCTTCTTCTATTGTTCCCGCAAGATTTTTTCTTGCTTTATAGTTTGGAGTTATGACTTCATTATGTGCAGTCATTTCTTTATAGGTTGGAATATTACGATTTATCGCAGTAGGATTAACTAAGTTAATGGTAACAAGAAGGATGATAATTACTGATAGACTAGCAAGTGCAAAGATTAATGGTCTTTTTTGGATAGGTTGATGTTCTTTTTTAGTGGATTTAATCCCGATGGCCTTTTTGACTTCTTCGATATTATCTGTTTTACTTGATAAATCTTCTAGAAAGCCTTCACGTAGTTTTCTAAACTTATCTCCCATATTATAGTTCCTCCATTATCTTTTTTAGTCTATCCAGTGACAACTTATATTTTGTACTTACATACCTTGGGGTTTTATCCATGATTTTTGCGATATCCTTAAATTGATATCCAAAAACAATATGATAAACAATGATATCTTTTGCTTCTTGTTCAAAGTTTTCTGATAATATTTCATCATATTTTCCCAGTCCTTGATATGATTCATCAGGGGCTTTTTCGACTCTTTCATTATCGTTTACAAAGTGATTTTCCTTAACTAAATCTCTTGTAACATAATTTTTGGCTAAGTTTTTAGCAATCGTTAAAATCCAGTATTTAAAATTTCCCCCATTATATTGGTAAATTTTATTATATACCGTAAGAAAGGTGTCTTGTAATAACCTAGATGTTGCGTCAGCATTTTTTACTATTTGATATATAACATAATATACTAAACGTTTATATTCGTTATATAAGACTTCAAATGCTTCTTCATCCTTTTCTTTGATTAGTTCAATTTGCTTTTTATTCATAAATTCTCCTCATAATACAAACATTCAACATAACACTTACTTTAACTGTATTTTTCTCTTTTTGATAAGACACAAAAAATGAGGTTTAGTGTCGTGTAAAGTGACAAATTTTGTCCTTTTTTCTTGTATTAGTGATTTTCCATAGTTTATAATCTAACAAAACAATAACTATAGTTGTTTGTCTAGTTCATTTTCAACATATTTAAATTTTCTTATTTTTGGCTTCTTGATAATGTTTCCTTTAAATACCACCATGTAAGGTTGTCTTAGAGCGGTAATGTCATCTAGTGGGTTTTTATCGACAATTAATAGATCGCATGATTTATTTTCTTCAACACTACCAGTTTCTTGTTCAATCCCCGCAATAATTGCATTACCAAGGGTTGCATGATAGATGGCTTCTTTGTTATCGTTTTTTACATACTTGATGAAGTAGGCTAGTTCTCTCCATGTATCATAATGGGTAACAAAAGGACACGCGGTATCAGTGCCAAGACCAACCTTAATGTTATTTTCTAAGCATGCAATCGAAGCGGAAACGATACCTTCAAGTACAATATTTCCATTATATTTGGTAAGCTCCGTTGCATGGGTGATTGATTCATCAAATTTTGCGAGAGGAATAGCGGGAGAAATGGTTGTAATTAATGATGCATTTCTTTCTTTAAAAAGATTGATGATTTCATCGGTTAGTTTTGCTCCATGTTCAATAGTGTCTACCCCATTTTCTAAAGCAAGTTTTACCCCAAGTGGTGATTCGACATGGGCAGCAACTTTATATCCTAATTCATGGGCTCTATCACATGCGGCTTTTATGATTTCTGGGCTCATCTTCAGTTCTCCTGGCTCACCTTTTTTCTTTGCATCAAGAACTCCACCAGTAATCATTAATTTAATTAAGTCAGGTTTAGTTTCACTAATTTTGTTAATGTAAGAAATAGCAGAATCAACATCTGTTGCTTCATAAGCAAGAACTCCTGCCATATGACCACCAGGAACTGAAAGTGCCATGTTTGAAGCAAGGATTCTTGGCCCTTTTAGTTTACCTTTATTGATATTATCACGAATAGTTGAATCAATATTAGAAAGCCCACCTACCGTTCTAATAGTAGTAACTCCACTCATTAACTCTAGTTTTGCGAAAGAGGCACATAATCTATATACAATGTATCTTGTTAGTTTACATGATAATAGTTTATTTACACTTTCTTTATTTTGTTTACTTGTATCTTTAGGCATTCCTGATCCAGGTAGATGGACATGCATATTGATTAATCCTGGTAATACATATCTATTTTGTAAATCAATTACTTTAATATTTGATAATACCTCATTTGTAATCTTTGTTATTTTTCCATCTTCAACAATGATGGAGTATCCCCTTAATGGTTCCATGTTTTTGGTTCCATTTAAAATTATACAATTGGTTAATGCATATTTCATATTGTACACCTCTTTTTTATATATTATAATACAAACCATAATAAATTGCAAATCTAAAAAAATGAATTTTTAAAAAAACGATTATAGAAAAATGATTCTATAATCGTTATTTATTTTAGGCTATTTTAACTATTTTAATTCAGCGAAGTATTTAATAGTTCTAACCATTTGTGATGTATATGAATTTTCATTATCATACCAAGAAACAACTTGAACTTGATATAGGTTATCACTTAGTTTGATTACCATAGTTTGAGTTGCATCAAATAATGAACCATATCTGATACCAATAATATCGCTAGATACTAGAGGTTCTTCAGTATATCCAAATGATTCAGAAGATTGAGCTTTCATTGCTGCATTAACTGCGTCAACTGTAACTTCTTCATCTGATTTAACAACAGCAACAAGGATAGTTGTTGATCCTGTAGGAACTGGAACACGTTGAGCTGAACCAATTAGTTTACCATTTAATTCAGGAATAACTAGACCAATTGCTTTTGCAGCACCAGTTGAGTTAGGAACGATATTAACAGCTGCAGCTCTTGCTCTTCTTAAGTCACCTTTTCTGTGAGGTCCATCAAGAACCATTTGGTCACCTGTATAAGCATGAACAGTTGTCATAATACCAGATTGAATTGGGAATGCATCGTTTAATGCTTTAGTCATTGGAGCTAAGCAGTTAGTTGTGCATGATGCAGCAGAAATAATTTGATCTTCTGGAGTTAAAGTTTCATGGTTAACGTTGAAAACGATAGTCTTTAGATCTTTGCCGGCAGGAGCAGAGATAACAACTTTCTTTGCACCAGCATTGATATGAGCCATTGATTTTTCTTTAGAAGTATAGAATCCAGTACATTCTAATACTACATCAACGCCTAATTCTTTCCATGGGCAGTTGTTTGCATCTTTTTCTGCATAAATTGTAATTTCTTTTCCAGCAACAACGATTGAATTTTCTTTAGCAACAACTTGGTCAGCTAATTCATATCTTCCTTGTGCTGAATCATATTTTAATAAGTGTGCTAACATCTCAGGTGATGTTAAATCATTGATGGCAACGATTTCGTACTTGTCATCATTAAACATTTGTCTAAAAGCTAGACGGCCAATACGGCCAAAGCCATTAATAGCTACTTTTACAGCCATAATCTATTTCTCCTTTTTATATTTAATTTATTGGTTTGTTTTACACCTATATTATTATACCACATTTTTCTAGTAATTACAATCTTTTTAAAATATTTTTTATATTTTTGTATCGATTGGATTTAGTAAATTTTAGTTTTATTTGTTACTTCTTGGTCTGGTTTTAATAAAACACAACCATTTTCAGTATTTATTCCTAAAACTTTAACTTTACTTTTTACATCACCTATTCTGATTGGTTCAAAATTTGTGACTACTATTACTTGTCTACCTATTAGGTCTTCTTCTTTGTATAAAGTAGTAAGTTGAGCGGATGGGGTTTTAATTCCAAGGTCACTATCTAAATCAATGGTTAATTTATATGGGGGGATTCATTATTTTTTGTTGATTGATATATTAATTATGGAACCAACTCGCATTTCAACTTTATCAAAGTCTTCTACTATTATCATCAGTTTGCTTTCTTTCTAATTTTTTGTGCAAGATATAAGCATTTATCTAAGTCATCATCTTTATAAAAATAATCAGTAATTAATTTCATTGGCCCATATTTAAGATCGTAATCGTATTCTTCTTTAGTTATCGGCATTACCTGATAGCACATGCATTTTTTAGTTAACCCAAGTTTTGCGACTAAGATTTTAGCATCAGGCATTACTTCTGGAAATAAGATTAATGTACTTACCATGTCAGAATCTTCATATTCATAGTAAACATCATGACCATAACATACAAAGGTATTAGTTGTTCTCGCAAACTCAGCGGTATTCATCAATGCATTTAGGTAGAACATCCATTCTGAATCTTCTTTTGAGACTTTGATGTCTTTGTCAAAAAATATCATATACTCATTACGATCAATCTTTCGATAGTTTTTTTCAGGAAGTTTGAAATCAGACTCTCCCATGGTTATTAGTTTATTAAAAGGAAATTCTTCTGTTGGTCCTAAGTATAAAACATCGATGTGAACATCATCATTATCGACAACACCATGAAGGACGGTTTCACATTCTTGGTGGAAGTTCTTTTCAATATGTTTTATAAACTTTCTCATTTCTTTTACTTTCATTGTTCAATCTCCTCGTTTTCTTGATTATTTAATTTTGTACTTATATTTTACCACATCTTTGATTTTTTTAGTAGAATTATAGTCCATAAAAATAAAAGTTGATGGTTAAGGAGCTAAACTCTTAACTATCAACTATATTGATTATTTATGATATACTTGGTTCTAGTTTTTGTTGGTGCTTAGTTTTTACTATGCGAGTTATCTCAAATGGTAAATACACTAAAGATACAATTAAAAGATAGCCAAAAAAGACAAAAATCATTAATAACGGACAAAAGGACGCTTGACCTATTTTAACACTTAAGTCAGTAAGGGGAGTTAAAAAAGGTAAGGTATTACAAGCAACTTTGGGATCAAACATAAATAGATAATTAGCCTTAAAGTCATTATTTTCTAGTTTTATCGCAAGATTGTTAAATATTATTCCTAGTATTAAGACAAAGATAAAGTAGCAACTAAAACCAATGATCGCATCACGATATGATCTTCTGTCAATCTTTGGAAAAATTCCAAGGATTAATGAAAGAATAGGAACTACCACAACATTAGTATGTTCATAGATAAAGTGTAAGTTCCAAACTTCTAGAATGTTATTACCATTAACATCTGGTACAAGAAGGGCAATAGATGCACCTACCATATTTACTAAAAAATTAAAATTAAAGATAAATCTATTTTTGGTAATTAATGCTAATAACATCAAGTATGAAGCAAGATTACATAATTGTAGAGGTAATCGTTTAATGTTGATGGTAAGTGAAAACATAGAATTATATTGGAATAGTACCGCAAGAGCTAGTACTAAGCATAAAATATATTTTGATTCTTCACTTTTATTTCTAAATATTAAACACAAGACTATTATCTTTGATACTAAATAAATAATCCAAGCAATATGGAGAAAACTAAACTTATCAAATAAAATATGACCAAAGCCCCCAGTTAAGACTTGAGGGATGTAGATTGGCATCATTTGGATTAGTAAACATAGTAAGATTATACTTGTATTAAGTGGTTCATGGAAATCCTTAAAGTTAATGAAGTGTTTATCAATGAAGATAAGCTTTAAACATAAGGTTATGACTAGAATCCACTGAAGAGAAAAGATAATTCCTCTAAAGGTTTCATTCATCATTAAAGCTTTAAAAGAATCAGAGACACCTCTTGTTGTGTATAATCCTCTTCCGCTTGGACTCAAGTAGTATTCCATGAAATCATTATAGAAAAACATTGATATGAATGTCCAAGGTAGAACAAAGCACACGGCAATGTTTTTAAATAATCGGTTATCAAAGAATGTAGTTACCATCATTACTACTGGATTTATCGCGAGCATTATCCTTAAGATACATTGCCATTTATTAACAGTACCTAGATCTTCAGGATTTGATACACTCTTAATTAAGCCATCTGGTAAAAGAATGGTAAGAAAAGTAATTACCAAATATAGAATAGTTAAAATTTTTGTTATTTTGTTTATTAATTTTGATGAATATTTTTTATTCAAAAAGATAAATAAAATTGTAATCATCGATGTAATTAAAATTGATAAAATCAGTGCTATAACCATAATTTTCCTCGTTTTCTTTTTTTAGATTATATCAAATCTAAGGTTTTATTACAATACTTAATAAGGTAAATGACATATTTAAGTCATTTAAATGCATAAAAAACAGTTATAGAAACTCTATAACTGCAATTGTTTTAAATCCACCATTTTGGAGTTAGTTCACCTAAGGTTGTTACTTCTTTGGTTTCATAATCTAACATGATTTCAATTTCTTGATAATTATTAGGCATAAGTTGAACCATTAGTTCTCGACATGCACCACAAGGACTTCCTAATACTTTTCCATTAGAACCCACGACGATAACCGCTTGAATTTCACTTTCTCCCGATGTTATCATATTAAAGATGGCATTTCTTTCTGCACAAATGCCAAGTGTACAAGCAGTGTCGACACATACTCCCGTGTAGATTTTTCCGGATTTTGAAAGAATTGCGGCCGAAACTCCTCCTGCTTCAACCCATTCTGAAATTTTTCTTGGATTTACGACTTTTTTTGCTTCTATGTATAATTTATCCCATATGTCATTCATTTTGATTTTCTCCTTAAGTAAGTAAAGACACAAATGATATTTCTATCAAATGTGTCTTTTTAATTTTATAGATTATCACAGATAGTATCTACGATTGTGTCAGTTGCATCTTCTCCATATGCCCAAACCATAATGCCAAGTCCATTTGCTTTTGCGTATTTACATTTTTCTTCGATAGCCTTTTTACTATCAAATGTAATAAAGACATTATCTTTTGAACTATAAAGGTAAGAACCTACAAATTTATTTGAATTGTTATATTCATCATATTGTTTGAAGGCACCTGATGCAATCAAAGTTTGAATACCTGTATAGTAGATAGTACCAGAATTCCATGTTATACTTTGACCAGGTAGTCCATAGCCACTTACTTGTCCTAAAGTACCAGTTACACCAAGAGCTGGATATTCAGCTGTTTGGTTAACTGTACCAGTAATATTATAAGCTTTACCATAAGCTGCAGAGCCAATGATTATTTTATTTTTATCAAGGCCAAGGCTTGTAAAGTATGATACTCCATAATCAACAGCGAATTTATAACTATAGCTATTTGATGGAATATGAAGATGTGAAAGATGAGATGTTGATCCTGATTTATTTAAGTCATAACTCATCATATTTACATAATCGCAATAATCATTGATACCACCAACAGAACCAGAGTATCTTCCATCATAGTCATATCTATCAACACCCCAATAAGTTGAAGGAGCGGCGATAGATAGAATATAGTTACTACCATCTGGATCTTGAATACTATTTAGTTTATTACGTAAATCACGTAATAATTTATTTAAGTTTGTACGGTCAATTTCCGTTGTGAATCCTGTTAAACCGGAGATTCCAGGGAATTCCCAGTCAACATCTATACCATCAAAGTTATATCTTTGAACTAAACCAACAATGTTATTTACAAATGTTTGTCTTGTTTCATCATTATTACAAAGTTGAACCATTGCTTGAAGAGGAGCTTTGTTGGCACCATCTATTACAAGTAATACACGAATACCATTGTTTTTTAGTTTCATTACTTCTTCAATGTATAAAGCATTTAGAGTAAGAGAACCATCACTTTGAGGTACAGCAAATGCATAGTAAACCATATCCATATGATTTTTAAATTTATCAGAGAATAAAGTTTTTTCCGATTTATATCTTTCACTATTGTTTTTATATGAAGATGCTGAACCAACAGCGAAGTATACTGATTTTGGATTTGTCATTGTGTCAAACAATACTGGATTGATTGTGATAGTCTTTGAGTATTCAGTTGTTACACCATCTTCTAAAACATAAACAGTTATAGTAACTTGTTGTTTTTGATGAGTTTGGTACATTCTGTTTGTATATCCACGATTACCATCAATTGTATATAGATTTGGATTACTACTCTTCCAAGTTAGAGTCTTAAGACCCATGTATGATGGAAGTTCATCAATAGTATTTGAAGTTACCACATCACTTACATAGTCAAGTGGATCAGTATATGCTTTTTCTTCAAATTTAGCATATAAAGTAGTATCCCCCGTAATTGTAATTGTTTCATAAATTGAACCAGTAAAACTTGTATTATCATACCATCCAATAAAGGTATAACCCGATTTAGTTGGTTTAGGTAGCGTTATTACGGCACCTTCAATCACATCTTTTTCATATGTGAAAGAATCTGCTCCTTCAGCAACTAAAGTTAAAGTATGGTATTTAATTTCAACTTTACTGAATGTAACTTTTAAGTTTACTGAGCCTGCTTCTAGAGTACTAGGATCAACAGCAAAGGTAACGATATCACCAAGTTGAAGATTTAAGTCTAAAAATTTTTGGTAAGTTCCAGTACTTTCGCCCTTATATGATAAGAATAAATAATCATAAGCTTTTGTAAGAGATTTTCCTTCAACTGCAATTTCACTGACAACATATACGTTACCACTCTTTACAACCGCAACCTTATACCAATATAGTGATGCTCCAATGGTAACTCCACTCTTGAATAGTTCAAGTCCTTCATAAGTTCCAAAACCATCAGTTACATCTTGAGTATTATAAGCATTAACATATATTGTTTTAGGACCAATCATTGGAATTACCTCTTCCTTTTCATATCCACAAGTTTCACAAGTATAAATTTTTGTTCCATTTGTAGTTTCTGTAGCTTCTTTAGTTATGCGACCACTATCAAAGTTATGGTCCGCTTTAGCATCTACTACATCATGTCCACATGTTGATTTGTGGAAATGAGTTGTTTCATCATATGACCATACTGTTTCAAATTTATGTG
>CAKPBI010000003.1 GCA_934140285.1 uncultured Bacilli bacterium | reverse complement strand
GTTTCTACTACACCATCATCAAATGTGTGGTTTGCTTGATCACTTACTACATCATGTCCACATGTTGATTTGTGGAAATGAGTTGTTTCATCATATGACCATACTGTTTCAAATTTATGTGTATGTGGAAGTTTTTCGATTGTTTCTCTTTTTTCTGCCTTACATACTGTACATGTGTATTTCATTACCCCTTCAACTTCCTCAGTTGCTGGAGTTTCTACTACACCATCATCAAATGTGTGGTTTGCTTGATCACTTACTACATCATGTCCACATGTTGATTTGTGGAAGTGAGTTGTTTCATCATATGACCAATTAGTGTCATATGTATGAGTATGATCTGAACATGCTGTAATTAAAAACAAAGATAAAAATATTATTAAGCAAAATCTAAGTTGTTTCATTTCATATCTCCTTTTCTAGTATTATTTTATCATAAAACTTGAATAATTGCAAGTAGCAAAAGGACATTTTTTATTCCTTTAGACTTATTTTTTATATACATTTTTAAAAAAGTAACTCCTTATCTAGGGGTATACTAACACCTTAGGTAAGGAATTACTATGTATCATTTTTATGAATGTTTATTTTTTTATAAAGCCAAATAAACTTGTTAGAGCACCAACTCCAGAACAAATACCACCAACAATAGTTCCTACCGCAAGTTCAAATCCGTAGTCTGTAGCTCCTTTTTGATTTAAAAGTTCATAATATACTTTTACGTATGTTGGCATTATGAACATTAACACTGCAGATACTGTAAAGATTAAAAATGCGATTAAGTATTTTAGATTGCTTTTCTTGTTATATAAAACAACCATGATTGCGACGGCAATAAGTGGTAAAAAGTAAGCTAAGAAACTTAAAATATTAAATTTTAAAGAGAGACTTTGACCCATAAATTCAGTCTTTTTACCAAATACTACTTCAAGACCAGTATAATAACTATAATCATTATATACTTCTTTCTTTAAAGCATTTAAGAATAACATTACAAATGCTGCAACTCCACAAAGTACAATTACTAATAAAATTAACGCGTTTAAATTTGATTTTTTTCTTTTTGCCATAATAATCCTCCTATAAAAATTATATCATAAAAGCTTTTTTTTAGCAAATTATTTTATAAGAATTTTATGGTGATAGTAGTACCTTTATCAAGGGTTGAATCAAGTTTTATTTTGTAGCCATAAATCTCACAAATGTGTTTTACGATTGCTAGACCAAGACCGGTACCACCTAAGCTTTTACTTTGGAAGAAATCTCTTTTAGTTCTTGCGAGTTTATCTTTTTCGGTAACATCTTCCATTGTAATTATTACTCCATTGAAAGAAACATTGTAATCACTATAGATTACTTTTTGAAAATTTAAAGCTAAAACTAAATCTCTAACAAGGGGATTAATTACGCCCATTCCAAATAATCCAAAAATTATGGATGGAATTGAAGCAAGAGAAATGTAACCAATACCATAATTATCATTACTAACAAGGGTAATCATATTGGCGTTATCAGTAGTTCTAATGAACCCAGGAATCTTAGTGTCATCTTCTTTGGCTTCTGCGTATCCAATAGCTGTAAAGAAACCATCTCTTGTTCCTGAGGTTGTGTCTCTTGAATATTTTATTATATCTTTGTTTTCGTCAAAACTTGTAGTGTTGTTTTTACAACTTGTAAATCCGACTAAGCTTATGATTGCGATTAAAAATAGTGTTAAAATGTTAATTTTGTTTTTCATATTATTGTCTCTTTTTCTTTTAGCACTAATATTATACCTAAATTTTGACATTTAATATATCAAATTTTAGTAAATGATTGTAAAGAAAATGTAAAAAAAAGACCATCAATAAATGATGGTCCTACGTGACTATGTCACTATAAAAGAGGAGTACTAAAAATTTATTATTTAATGAGAATAATTTAGTGACATAATGTAAGTTAGTTAGCAAACGCTGTTTTAATTACCGAATCTACTGAGCCATCGTTTGACTCATCAAATTGGGAATTATATAGTTTTTCATAGAATCCTTTTTGTTCAAGAAGTTCTTCATGAGTTCCTTGTTCAATGATGTCACCATCTTTTAATACTAGAATTAAATCTGCATTTTTGATTGTTGAAAGACGATGAGCTATAACAAAGGATGTTCGATTTTCGGTTAGTTTATCCATGGCATTTTGAATTACGATTTCAGTTCTCGTATCAACATTAGATGTTGCTTCATCTAGGATCAACATTGGACTATTTTGAATCATTGCTCTTGCGATGGTAAATAGTTGTTTTTGTCCAGCTGAAAGTGATGTTGTTTCCGTTAGTACTGTATCAAACTTATTAGGTAAATTCATAATATATTGATAAATACCACAAGCTTTACATGCCTTAACGATTTCTTCATCACTGACATTTTCTTTATTAAATACTAAGTTTTCTTTGACAGTTCCTTCAAATAACCAAGTATCTTGAAGTACCATACCAAATAGGCTGTGGACATTTTCTCTTGTTAATTCTTTTTCATTTACCCCATCAATTAAGATTTCTCCCCCTTTGATTTCATAGAAACGCATTAGTAAATTAACGATTGTTGTTTTTCCGGCTCCTGTAGGTCCGACGATTGCGACCTTTTGTCCAGGTTTAACAAAACAAGAGAAATCTTTGATGATTGTTTTTGTTGGTTCATCCGCATAAGCAAAGGTAACATTTTTAAACTCTACTTCACCATTTGGATTTTCAATGGTATTGGTTTTATTACTTTCATCTTCCACTTCTTCTTCATCTAAGAAATTAAATACTCTCTCGCTTGAGGCCATACATGATTGAATTTGAGTCATACTTTGAGAGAAAGTACTAAGAGGTTGAGTAAATAGTCTTACATAAATGATGAAGGAAGTAATAATACCAAATTGGTAGTTACCTTTCATAACATTGATTGCTCCAACAATGCATACCGCAACATAACCAAGGTTTCCAACAAAAGTCATAAGAGAAGGCATCATTCCTGATAAGAATTGTGACATAAAGTTAGCTTTCTTGACTTTTTGGTTATATTCCACAAATTCATTTTTAACTTGATTATCAGCACCACAAGCTCTGATTACGCCATGTCCTGAGTACATCTCTTCAATGTAACCATTGAGGCTACCTAATGCTGTTTGTCTTAAAATAAAGTATTTTTGTGATGATTTCATAATTAAGATAATGATGATGAAACCAAGAAGAGAAGAAAGGATCGCTGTAAGGGCCATTGTACCACTTGTTACAAACATCATAATTATACAGCCAATGAATTGACAGATTGCACAAACTAAAGATCCTAAAGAGTTATTTAAAGATGTAACAATTGTATCAACATCATTGGTAAAACGACTTAGGATATCACCAATATTATGGAAGTTATAATATGATAGTGGGACTTTATTGACTTTTTCAATTAAGTCTTTTCTTAAAACTTTACTTATTTTTAGTGTTAAACGTTGTAACATTATGTTCATTACTAGTGATATAATGAAACTACAACCATAGATAATAAGAAGGGTAATGCCAAGTTTAGTGATTCCTTCTAAATCCATTTTACCTAAAACACCAGTTTCTTTTAAAGATTCAAAAGGAGCTTGCATTAAATTGGTAATTTCTCCAATTTTACTTGGGCCAATGATTGTTAAGATGGCACTACAGATACCCAATATTACCGCAATCACAAAGATAGTAATGTATGGTTTAATATATTTAACAAGATTTCTGAAAGCTTCTTTATTGTTTTTAGCTTTTTGAGCTACTTGCATAGGTCCACGTGGTGGCATCTTATTCATCTCCCTTCATTAGTTCTTCTTCTGATAATTGACTTGAAGCAATTTCATAATAAAGAGGACAAGTTTTTAATAGTTCTTTGTGTTTTCCCATTCCTACAATTTTCCCATCATCAATTACGATTATCCTATCAGCATTTTTAATGGTTCCAATTCGTTGTGCAACAATTACACAAGTTGTGTTACTTAATTTTGTTTTTAATTCATGGCGAAGCAAACTATCGGTTTTATAATCAAGGGCTGAAAACGAATCATCAAATAATAAAATTTCACTATTTCTAGCAATGGCTCTAGCGATTGCTAGTCGTTGTTTTTGCCCTCCTGATAGATTGTTACCACCCTCAGCAAGGTAAGTTTCGATTCCATTAGGTAGTTTTTCAACAAATTCTTTGGCTTGTGAGATTTCAATGGCTTTCATTACATCTTCATCCGATATTTGTTTTTTATCATCACCAAAGATAATGTTATCTTTGATAGTTTTGGAGAATAGAAGATTTTTTTGAGGAACAATTGCTATTTTTTTGTATAGTTCTTCAAATGGATAATTCTTAATGTTTTCACCATCAATGAGAATCTCACCATCGGTTGGGTCGATTAGTCGATTCATTAAGTTTAGGATGGTAGTTTTACCACTACCAGTTGGTCCAATAATCGCAGTTGTTTCACCCATATTAATTTTGAAGTTTAAGTTTGATACAATGTTATCACCATCCCCATAGTGAAATGAAACATTCTTAAATTCAATTTCTCCCTTTCTATCAGTTACTACTTCTTTACTACCTTCTTTTAAGGTAATTACTTTATTTAAAACTTCATTAATACGAGTCGCTGAAACATGAGCATTAGGTAGAATCATAAATACCATTGCTAGGAACATAAAGGCTTGAATTACATAAAGGGCATAAGAGCCAAATACCATAACATCACTAAATAATGTGATTTTATCGAAAAGATTTGCTTTATCAATTAAGTAAGCACCAAGCCAGTAGATAACAAGGGTAAGTGAAGACATTATTAGTGATAAAACTGGATTAATAAAAGAAAATGCGGTACGATTGAATTTTTGTATATCCACAAGATTTGTATTGACTTCATCAAATTTTTCTTCTTCATAGTTATCGGCATTAAAAGCTTTTACTACTTTTATGCCTGATAGATTTTCACGAGCAACTCTATTTACTTCATCTGTTAATTTTTGAACCTTTTTGATTCTTGGTATTACAAGACGCATAATGATAATGATGGTAAGTAAGATAACTACTACCGCAATAGCTGTTACAAGTGATAGTTGCATACTTTTATTGATAATCTTAATGATAGCCCATACCGCAAGTATCGGTGATTTGATTAACATTGTTAAGCCCATTGATATAAACATTTGAATTTGGGTTATATCATTAGTTGTTCTTGTAATTAGTGATGGTATTGAAATGTCATTTAAAGTTTTGGTATCAAGATCAATAACATGATTGAATAGTTTTTCACGAACATTATAACTTAAGTCCGCTGATACATAAGCTGTTATAAATCCAGATACAATTGTAAGGGCTGTACCAGCTAGAGCACAAAACAACATTTTAAATCCAGCTGCAATAACCCCTTGAATATTTTCAGGATTACTTTCTATTATTATTGTTATATCTTTCATATAGTCCGGCAAAAGCAGATCTAGATAGACACTTCCAATGATAACAACTAGAGAAAGTAATAATAATAACCAGTCTTTTGCTTTTAGGTTTTTTAGTATTTTTAGCATAATTTTCCTCCAGCGGTAATATTATATCACAAATTTTATTTATTGTCAACAATTATTTACTATAAATTATAATTTATTTTTTATATTTGTTGACATTTCCAATTATTTATGTTAAAATATTATTGAGGTGTTAATTATGACAAGAGATGAAAAGTTAGTTGAAGTACTAAGTAAGGCTTTACTAGTATTTCCGGTGTTTAAGGTAAATAATCAAATTGATAATGAGAAGCCTAAACTTACTCAACTTCAGTTTATTACGATGCTTTTTATTGCTCACTCTCCAAAACCTGATGGAGAACCAATGAACAGTATTTCATCATTTCTTGGAATATCTAAACAACAAACGACTAAATTAATTGATTCTTTAGACCTTATGGGGTTTGTCAGAAGATCATGGAATCCTAATTCACGTAGAGAAATCTTGATTAATATTAAAGATGAAGGTAGATCCGTTTTAAGAGAAATCAAAGAATGTCGTGAAGAAGCTTTCATTAGTCGTTTAAAGTATTTAAGTGATAGTGAAGTTGATGAATTATATTTACATATAATGGCAGCTTATGAACTATTTAAAAAAGCAAACTATTAATTTTTTTCTCTTTTTTAAAGAAAGGATAGACATCATATCAGAGTCTATCCTTTTTTGTTTGATTTTATTTCAATAATTTTCTAATATAGTTACGTTCTTTGAATGATACTTTACCATCCATACTTACTACACATAAACTTAAGGTAATTAAGTCTTTCTTTAGGTCATCACTTAAGTGACTAACTAAACCTAAGAATTCTTTAATGTAGTTTTTGACAGCTTGTTTGCCATCTTTGTCTTCTTCAATAAGGTATTTAATTTTTTTAAAGTTAAAGTTTTCTCCAAAGACTTTTAGTAAAGCTGGATACATTAGTAAGTATTCTTGTTCATTTACTTTTCCATCTGATACAATTGAAGCAAGAATAAAGTAAGCATAGCCAGTTAATGGATCTATCTCGGAGTCTTTTGCGACTTCTTTTAATTTGGAAATAACCTCTACTGATTTATTTACGAGCACTGCTCCACGTTCAACAAATGTTAATTTTTCATATTCATTACAAAGTTTTTTGAATTCAAACATAATATCATCTCCCCAATTATAGTGGTAAGTCTTTCTTAATGAAACGGAGTGAACCAATTATGTATCCAACAAGTCCCATTACAAGAAGGACACCAAATTGAATTATAAACTTTGTTGTACCATCACAGATGGATACGACATCAAATAAAGTAATTATAGTTGTATAGTTGAATAGATTTAAAGCATCAAGTCTAATAACTGATGGAATAATAGGGCTACCAAATAAACCAAGCATTGCGGCTACAAGAGCAAAGATACTAAGACCACCGCCAAGAGCCATAGAATGTTTACTTCTGTCAAACCAACAAGAAGTAAAGAAGCATAGGCCTGATAAAGCAAATAATACTAAGAAGGCGCCAACATTAAGAAGTAGTAATTTTCCAAATGTAAGTGATACTTCATCTTTGATAATCGCAAGGCAGATACATCCAGTAACTGATGTACAGAAGAACATTGCGAAAAGAGAGCCAATTAAGTATATTGCTTGAGTAAAGACAATAGTATTACGCTTGGTTGAGGTTGAAAGTACATATGCCATTGATCCTGAATCTACTTGGCCAGATATTAGGTTATTAGATACCATAATCATAAAGATAATTGGAAGTAGTAAACCTGCTAGTTTATAGAAAATGTCACCAACAATTAAAGTATATAAATCCATTTGTCCTACTTCTTCTAGGGCATTTGCGACATCATCTGGAAGAGAAGTTAATAAACTACTTGAGATGTCAGCAGTTAAAGTTTCAATAGCTGCGGTTTTTTTAGCTGCAAATTCATCATGTGATAATTCACCTTTATTTAATTTTTCAATTAATGGATTTAATTCATAATCTAAACGATTATGATAACTGATTACTGCTGATGCAGCAATGTCTTTTACATTTTCATAGGTATAACCAAATGATTCATATTTTTCTGGAGTTACTCCATATGAACTAAGTAATGAAAGCATTACTTCAACATTGTCTTCTTGAGTCATATTATATGCTACAAAGAATACATCGTTTATTTCAGCCCTTTCTTTATGATACTTTTGTCTTTCCTCACTTTCTAAGTATGTTTCAATATCCCCAGATACGATATGATTAATTAATGATACTACATCATAATCAGCAGGAGCTTCTTCATTCTTAGAAGTAAATTCTTTATTGAAAGTACCATTAGGGTTGATGGCATACATTACTGATCCAAGTAATTCTTGGGTTTCTTTGGAGAAGATTGTATATTTTTTGTTAATGCTTGCGGCTTTACGATAAACATATTTTTTAACTTCTTCTACTGCACCTTTATAAGCATTAGTTGTTGCGGCTTCTGTGGTTGCAACACTTTGACCTTGCCATTTAGTTACGGCTGCAAGGTATTCTTCATCATTTTCATAAGCATCTCTTTTTGGTTGTTGATTTAACCATTTGTTAACACTCTTTTCAAAGTCTTTAGCATAAGTTGTTTCAAGTGTAGGTTTTGCTTCTTGCCATGCTGTAACTGCAAGACCATAAGTTTCATCATCTTCAAAGTTACTTCTTTCTGGTTTTTGACCAAGCCATGAAAGATATGCTAAGTTTTCTTTTTCATATGATACAAAGAATTCATCAAATTTTTCCATTCCTTCTATACCATTAGTATAATAATTGATGGCTCTTTTTTGAAGTTGGGAGTCAATTTCCTTATTTATAATTGTATCTTGAATGGAGTTTTTTACATCGCTTATGCTACCATTTCCACTTATTAGCATAACAAAGGCAAGCATAAAGCATAAAGCTATGGTTATTATTATCCACATTGTACTGTTAGCTTTGCATGATTGTTTAAATAAAGCTTTACTAAACATTTTTAATTCACCTTCTTATTTAATAATATATTTCTAAAATGCATTTCAAGTGTATATGGTAATTCCGATATAAACTTTACAATATATTTTTTAAGTGTTTTTAAAAGTTTGGTTGTATCATTTTTATTGATACGAATAGTTACTTGATTGTATTGTTCTTGTCTTCTTATTATTTCAAATCCTTCATTTAGGAAGTTTTGATAATCTTCTGCTTTGTAAAATTCAATTTTAAATTCTACTTGTGGTCGATTTCTTATTTCATTCATACTACAAATATCAATGATATGACCATTGTTGATTAAAACTACTTTGTCACAGGTTGATTCAATTTCTTCAAAGCTGTGACTACTCATAAAGATGGTTTTACCTTTTTTGTGTTCTTCTTTGATGATATCAAGGAAGGTTTGTCGCATTAGTGGATCTAGGCCTGTCGTTGGTTCATCTAAGATGATTATTGGAGCATCATTCATTAAAGCAGCAACTAAGGCTGTTTTTTGTTTCATACCCTTACTCATACGTCTAAGGTTAGCAGATGGATCAAGTTGTAATCTTTCAATTAGTTCATTCGCATAACTCATGTCTTTTAAATGTAAGAATTCAGCTTGTGATTTTAAGAATTCAGTTCCGGTACGAAGATCAGGGAATGCAATTTCACCAGGTACATAACCAATCATTTTAGCAATCTCCGCTGAATGTTCCCATGAAGAAAGTCCATTAACAGATACTGATCCACTAGTTGGTTTAATAAAACCTAAGATATTACGGATGGTTGTTGTTTTACCAGAACCATTAGTTCCAACAAATCCAACCATTTCTCCTTTTTCAATGTTTAGATTTAGATTAAAGATCCCCTTTTTTTCTCCATAATCTTTCGTTAAATCATGTAATTCAATTAAACTCATTTTATGGCACCTCCATAATCTCTATCTTCTTTATAGAACTTCATAAAGTAATCTTCTAGAGATTCACGTTTGTTACTGAATGTTTTTACTTCATATTCAGATAGTAAATCAATTAAATTGTTAAGTTCTTTATCTTCAATGGAAATAAAGCATTTTGTTTCTTCTTCATTGTAGATTTGAAAAGAGCTTAGTCTTCTAACTTTATCTAAGAATTCGGTTAAGTCATTATTTGTGTTAAACTCAATGGTATAGAATTTTCTTGTTGCGTGTTTTAAGTCATTAGCGATGAATTCCGAGACAATTCTTCCATCCTTGATTATCGCAATTCTATCACATGTTGAATCAATTTCAGAAAAGATATGACTTGATAAAAGAATGGTTTTACCACGTTTCTTTTCTTCATGAATGAATTTAACAAACACTTCTTGCATTACGGGGTCAAGCCCACTGGTTGGTTCATCAAGAATCAAGACATCAGGGTCAGACATGAATGCCGCAACAATTGCTAGTTTTCTTTTTATACCAAGACTCATTCTTTTGGTTTCATCTTTTAAGATGATATCATTTAGTTCGAATAAATCAAGCAAATAGTTTAAACGTTTCTCATCATGAATTTTTTGGAGGTCTTGCATCATCCTTAAAAATTCCCATCCCGTTAATCCTTGAGGTAGAGCAATTTCACCTGGAATGTAACCAACATGATTTAAAATTTCATAGTACTTATTAAATGTTTCATATCCCTCTATTTTTGTACTTCCTTTATCAGGTTTGGAAAATCCCATTAAATGACGGATGGTAGTAGATTTACCAGCTCCATTAGGTCCTAAAAAACCAAAGACTTCACCTTTATCTACATGGATGCTGACATCAAATACACCACGGCCATGACCGTAATCTTTTGTTAAATTTTGAACTTCAATAATATGCATTATTTCACTTCCTTCTTAAAAAATTATTATCCTTGTTGACTTTTAAAATTACATCTATTATAATATTGTTGATAAGAAAAAGAAAGGACACAACAGTTTTTGCTGTCTAAATGTGAACACTGTTAGGGGATTTGTACATGAAAGCTAAGAACTTAAATAACTCTTCTTTTAAAACAAGAACTCTCATTAAAAATGTTTTCGCTGAAATGTTATCAGAAAAAAAAGAATTAAGCAATATTTCCGTTAAAGAATTATGTGAACGCGCTGACATTAGTCGTGGTACTTTCTATTCTCATTATGATGACATTTATGGAGTTGCTGAAGACTATGAAAATGAGTTAATTTCTCATTTCTTTGATAATGCCACTTTACTTAATTCTAATTCTATTGAGGCCTTCATCGAAGTATTCTTTAGTTTTATTAATGATAACAATTACAACTATCGTTTACTTTGTAAATCTAATGATTTTATTTTTTCAACAAGAAGACTTACAACTCTTGCGATTAACAAGATTTTAGAGATTTGTAATAATGATCCTCTTATAAAGAATAAGACACATATGAATGTTGAAATAACCATCTTCATTGAAGGATTGATTTGTGAATATGTTAAGTATTGTCGCGATTATACAACGATTACTCTTGAAGAGTTATATCTTTATACTAAAGATTGGATTAGAAGTTTTCAACAAAAAAGATTCTAAAATAAGGTATCATTTCTTGTGAAATGGTACCTTTTTCTTTAATTATAATTTGTATATCCAATTTTCTTTTCTTGGCTTTGGATTTGGAACATCACCTTCAATGTACCCTAAAGCCACATGACCAATGCCAATGTAGTCACCTTCTAGATTTAGTTTTTCTAGAAGTTTTTTACCAAATGGAGATTCCATTTCTTCTTTGGCACGGTGAATCCAACATGAGCCAACGCCAAGTGACCAAGCTGCATTCATGATGTTGTCAATAACACAACTACCATCATATACGGCAGTTGGTACATTTAAAGCAATAACCATGATGATGACTGGAGCTCCATAAAAAGGATCTACTCCTACTCTATTCATTATTTTTGCGTTTTCTTTTCTTATCTCATCAAGAAGTTCTGGATCTTTAATACAAATAATAATTGGACTTTGTTTTCCCATTCCAGTTGGAGCGAAAGTTCCTGCTTTCATTATTTCATCAAGAATACTTTCATCTACCATTTCAGGTTTAAATTTTCTAATGCTTCTTCTTGTAAGAAGGGTGTTTAAAGTTTCATTCATATAATCACCTCATTTATTCTTTTATTTTATTTATTATTTTTTCTATTGCATCAGTTGATCCACTACCTATTGGGTATAGAGGGAAATCGTGATTTCTTTTAGGATAGACATAAACATTAACTTGAGGATTTTTCTTTTCAAAAGCAATTGCATCTTTGGATAGTATATCATGAGTACCTGTTATTATCATTACATCTTTTAGTTTACTTGCATCACCAAACAATGGAGAAATCAAAGGACTATCTAGGGGAAGATTATCCGCATATATCTTTCCTTGCTTAGTTAAAACATCCGCTTTTAACATTGGATCATAAACATTATTTGTACAATTAAGATTAAGCCATGGTGAGATTGCGATAATCTTTGGAGCATCTTTGTTTTCATTTTCTAGTTTCATTCCTAAAGAAATGATAAAACCACCACCAGCTGAATCTCCCATTAAAATGATATTTTCAAGTCCTACCATTTTTACATATTTATCTAAGATAGGTTCAATAAAAGCATAAACATCTTTATATGTAGCATAAGGAGCTTTAGGATAAATGGGAATTATACATACACCACCAGTTTCTTTGATAATATTATGAATCATTCGGTAATGGAAAAATAATGGTTGTAACCAATACGCCCCTCCATGAACATAGATAATTACTTTACCTGGTTTTCCTGAATCCATTAGGTAAATATTTTTATCAATTTCTGACAAATTAAATAATTCTTTTAGTTTTGAATCTATTTCATAGTTTTTACCTTGTTTTAGGTAGAATTTAGAAGGAGACCCGTCTTTATTGAATACTTTTTTTCCTAAGACTTTTTCGCCAAATAGAAGACCATCAACTAATCTATCTTGAATATTACGGTTTTTCTTATAATAGTAAATCATAATGTTCCTTTCATTTCTTGGTTTGTTTTTTCAATTAATTTATTTGCTGGATTTATTAGTTTTACAATAGAATATGTAAAGATACTAATGGAAATACCACAAATCATATCTAGAAAATAATGTTGTTTAGTAAAAAGTGTTGATAAACAGATTAATGCTGTCATAATAATTGTATAAATTTTAAATTTTTTATTTATGTTTTTTTGCTTTCTAATTCCTAAATAACAATAAGTACTAATTAAGCAGTGGTAACTAGGAAATAAATTTAGTCCTACTTCTTTACCATCATTATCATAAACTATTTTAAGAATATTTGATAATAAATCATTACCTAGGGTTTTATATAAACCTTCATCTACTCTTGAAATATAAGTAGGGAAAAAGATAAAAATTAGAAAACCTATTAAATAAGCAAAGACTAAACTTATAATATAGTTTATGAAATTGTCTTTGGAGGTAATTGATATTGCAAGGTTTCCACAAATCCAAAAGACATATGAGAAAACATAAGGTATCACAAATATTTTAACTTGTGGTATTAAGTTATCTAGTTTATCAATTTTAGGACAAAGTGGAGTTAGACCTAAAGCATTGGATATTATAGGGGCAAGTAAATATAAAAAATACTGAAGTAAAAATAATCCAATTGATAAAACCCAGCCATACCAAGGAATAGATTTTATGATATTTATTGCCTTTTTCATTGTTTTTTCCTTTCTTTGTTACTTAATTTTTTCCTATTTGTTGATTATAATTTTAAAAATATAATTAATTTTTATATATTTATTTTATCATATTTGAAGAAAAAAGTAAAGTTAAAAAAGATACACTAACCGATTTTTTATTCATTGTTAGTATATCTTTTTTTATTTGTTAGTGAGCTTTACCTTGATTTGCGACTTGATTCATTTTAGCTGCAATTAAAGACTGATCACCTAAGAATTCCTTTTTTACAACATTGAAATTATCATCAAATTCTATAACTAGAGGAATACCAGTGGGAATGTTTAGACCGATAATTTCTTCTTTTGTTAGGTGTTCTAAGTACATTACTAGTGCTCTTAATGAGTTGCCATGAGCGACAATTAAGACTTTTTCATTATTTTCAAGATGTGGTTTTATTTCATTTTCATAGTATGGAACTACTCTTTTAATCGTATCTTTCAAACTTTCTGTAAGTGGAAGTTCATCTTGATTTTCTTTGCTATACATTTTTTGATTAATTGGTGCACGCTCATCTGTTTTTTCTAATACAGGAGGACGAACATCGAAGGAACGACGCCATATTTTTACTTGCTCTTCCCCATACTTTTCAGCCGTTTCACTCTTGTTTAATCCTTGTAAAGCTCCATAGTGCCTTTCATTTAATCGCCAGTTTTTGATGACTGGTAAATACTCTAAATCTAGTGCTTCAAGTACATGATTTAAAGTGTGGATTGCACGTTTTAGATATGATGTATAACAAATATCAAAATCATATCCATTTTCTTTTAAGGTTTTACCAGCAAGATCTGCTTCTTTTTTACCATTTTCTGAAAGATCTACATCTGTCCAACCTGTGAATAAATTAGCTTTATTCCATACACTTTCACCATGTCTTATTAATACTAATGTTTTGTTTGCCATATTACCTCTTCTGTTAGTTATTGCTAACTATATTGTTTAAAGAAAAGACATCTTTTCTAAAATTTTAGTGCCATAATATTAGATGTTCACTACACTTAATATTATAGCACTAACGTTTATTAAAATCAATAGTATTTACAAAATTATTTTAATTTTTGCTATTCTTTATCTATCACTGGTTCCCACCTAGTATTTGATGCTTCAATATCTGGTACTTCAACAGCAAGATGGAAAAACCAACTATTGTATGTAGGAGCAAGCCAATGCTTAACTTATTATTTATTATCAACAAGCATTAAGATTCCTGATAATGTACTAACAAATAATAATGTGCAAATTTTAAATCCTATATCTATAGGTTCACCAGTTTTAATTCTTTTTGAATAATAAACAGTCATAGGAATACACCAACAAAGCGGTATAATCGCAAATCCTGAAATAACTGTTGCAATAATCATAAATACTAAGGCTAAAGTTTTTAATGTTGAACCTTCATTAGCATTTGATTGAGGTTGATGAGTTGGTTCAACTTTGTAATAGCATTGCGCACCACAGTTTGAACAAAAATCTGCTTCTTCTGGTAATTCTTGACCACAATTTTTACAATATTTCATTTTTTTCTTCCTTTCTTTAGTTTTTATACAAAGTATATAAATAAAACTAATAACATCATTGTAAGCGTAGCAACTGATCCTAATATTAATCCTATTAAAGATATTTTGGATAAAACACCATTATGCTTTAAATATTTAATTCCTGTAATAATTGAAAATAAATATGAGAGTCCCACACCACATAGCACATTAATAAGTATTAGATAGGTAATTCCTCGATCTACAACACAACAACGATTACTACGCTCAGTAACTATCATTACAACATAAAGTATTGTGTTAATCAATGCAAGGATTCCCAGTGTAAGTGGTATCCAAGCTTTTCTGTTTTTCTCCTCTTTTGACATTTCAGAAACTTCAGCTTCTTTAAATTTTCTTTCTTCATTTTCGGTAAGGTCAGTACCACAGTTTGGACAGAAACTATCATCTTGTTTTAGTTCAAGTCCACATTTACGACAATAATTCATTTTTCTTCCTCCCTAATTTTAATTCATTTATAATTATATCATACTTAAGTTTTGATTACAAGTATATAATTATTTATTATTAGTTTTTATCGTTCTTTTTTCTTTTATTTCTTGTAATGTATTTCTTAAGAAGTCTGTTTCATGTTCATTTAAGACTCTTGAAGGGATATAATAAGTATCTCCTCCAATCATACTTATGACAAAGTATCTTTTATTTTTAGTTATCATATTTATATTATATTCTTCCTTAAAATATTCTTTTCTTTTAGGTCCTTCCACTAAACATTTCCATTCATCACTATCTTCTTCTTTCATAAAAGTAAAAGATATCATTTCAATAAAACCTTTGTTAACTTTTTTAAATAAAGCAAGAAAAGGACTTAAGAATAAACTAATTATCGATATAACAAAACAAATATAACCCCAGAATTTACTACTTCTTGTTATAACTCTATTGTAATCAATAAATGATAGATAAACACCTAAAATAAAAAAGATGAAAAAGACCAAAAGACCAAAGGTTAATGTTTTAAATTTATTATACCAAACATCAGTGGTTTGTCCTCTATAGTTTTTGTGAAAAGAAATTTTATAATTCATTAATTACACCTCCATTTTGTTTTTGTACTTCTAGTTCTCTTTTCTTAAATACTTTAGGAAAAGTGGTAAATATTACAATGGTTGTAATCGCTCCAGCTACTAGATCCGCAATGCCTTCTGACATGTAAACTCCTTTAAATCCTAAAAAATGAGTTAAGATGAAACAAAGCGGGATTAAGATTATCACTTTTCTATTTACTGCAAGAATTAACGCTGACGCTGCTTGTCCTAAGGCAACATTAATATTTTGAAGTGTCATTTGAACAAAGAACATAATTGACCCCATCAAAAAGAATGGACAATAAGATTTGACAATTTTAGTAACACTTGGGCTTGCGTTAAACATATATGCATATATTTCAGGAAATAAAAGGGAAAGTGACCAAGTTAGAATTGCGAAAACAAAGGCAATTATGGTTACCGTTTTAACTCCTTCTATTAATCTTTTAGCATTTCCCATACCATAGTTATAGCTAATAAATGGTTGCATACCATATCCTAATCCATTTAAAGGGAGTGATATTAACTGTAAGGCACTAAGCATTATGGTTAAAGCTGCAGTGTAGTCTTTATCTCCAAGGGTTGAAGCATTGAGGTTAATGTTAAAAACAATTTGAATTGCACATTCTGTAATGGTCATAATAAATGGAGAGAACCCTAAAGATAGAATACTAAAAATTCTTTTTCCATTTAATTTCATTTGTTTAATATTAAATTTGAAGATACTTTTTTTAGATGTAAAAAATAAAACAATCCAAATAAACGATATAAGTTGAGAAATGATTGTTGCGAGAGCAGCCCCGTCTACTCCCATATTAAGAGTAAAAATAAAAATTGGGTCAAGTACAATATTAATAACTGCTCCAATCAAGGTTGAAAGCATCGCCGTAATAGAGTAACCTTGAGCTGTTATAAAAGGATTTAATCCTTGGGATAAAGTTAGAAACAAGGCTCCAATCGCATAGATTTTTAAATAAGATGTCGCAAAAGCAATTGATGATGGGGGACATCCAAATATTGTTACTATCTCTTCAGCAAGGCATATAGGAATAATGCATAAGATAATACCGATTAAAAATAATAGAACAAAAGAAGTATTGAAAATATTATTTGCTTCTTCAATATTTTTTTCTCCTAATTTCATGCTTGCTCTTGGAGATCCACCAAGACCAATAAGATTTGCGAAAGCTGTCATTATTAATGTTATGGGCAATACAACACCAAGAGCAGCTAAAGCCTCCATTCCGTGTCCTTCAATTTTTGCGACATACATTCTATCGACAATATTATAAAGGAAAGTTATTAATTGAGCAATAACTGCAGGTATTGTTAATTTAAATACTAAAGGAAGAATTCTTCCTTTTTCTAATTGTTCTGTCTGAGTCATGTTGATTTTCCTGCTTTTTTACGATTTTAATTTATTACTTTTTATTATCATATTACTTGAATGCTTATGTTTATTATATCACAACTTATCATTTTTAACAAATAAAATATTATTAGTTTACTTATTTAAAATCACTAATATAGATTTTTTTTATTAATTTTGGTATAATATGTTGACTATGTAAAAAAGGAAGTTATGAATATGGATGAAAAAGAAAATATAAATATGGAAAAGCCAAGAAAAGAAAACAAAGTTTTAAATTTCTTTATTACTACATTAAATGGTATGGCCTATGGGCTTTTCGCAACCCTTATTATCGGAACTATTATTGCGACTATTGGACAATTATTCTTAAAAGGTAATAACGGGGTTTGTCAGTTGATTGGTAAAGCCTTAGGTGATGGAAAATCGGGAGCATCGTTTGTTCTTCAAGTTTTAACGGGAGCGGGAATTGGCGTTGGTATTGCCTTAACCCTTAAGCTTAATCCTCTTGATACAATTGTTATTGGCGGTGTTGGAGAAATAGCCGCATACTTTTCTCTATCCACAAAGTTTGTAACCGCTAATGTTTATTCTGATGCCATCAAAGTTGGTGACCCTTTAACCGTATACATTGTTTGTATTATTGTTGCGGTACTAATGAAACTTGTATTTAGAAAGAAAACCCCAGTTGATATTTTAATCATTCCTCTATTTGGAATTATTGTTGGTACTATCTTTTCAATGCTTGTACGTTATCCTTTAATCTACGTTACATACGGAATTCAATGGTTAGTTAACTATGGCACTAATGCGGTCCCACTAATTATGGGAGCTGTAGTTGCAGTATTAATGGGAATGGCATTAACCGCTCCAATCTCTAGTGCTGCCATTGCCGCAATGGTATTTAATTTAGGTAGTGTACCACTATCGGAAGCCATTAATATGCCAGAATATTCAGGTTTAATCCTTGCATCTGGAGCTGCAATTGTTGGATGCTCATGTCAGATGGTTGGCTTTGCTGTTCAATCAAGAAAAGATAATCCAATTGGAATGGTAATCTCTATTGGTATTGGTACTTCAATGTTACAATTTAAAAACATTTTAAAGAAGCCAATAATTTGGCTTCCTACAATCATTGTAAGTGCCATACTTGGTCCTGTCTCAACAATGTGGTTAAAACTTATTTGTATGGGCTCAAGTGCAGGAATGGGAACCGCCGGTTTAGTTGGTCAAATTGGTACTTTCTCATCAATGGGAAATACATGGCAAACATGGATTGGAATTTTTGGACTCCAAATCATTTTACCTGGAGTTTTAGTATTTTTAGTTGATTTACTATTTAGAAAATTACATTTAATTAATGATGGTGACTTAACTGTATAATCTTAAAATAAGAAAACGCTGGAATCATACCAGCGTTTTTATTTTGTTTAGTTTTTATTGTTCTACAGTTTCAGCATGAGGTGCTTTTATCTTTTTAATAAGTTTATAAGCAAGTGATGTAATAATAACAGGAAGTGATACTTCAACTATCATCGCAATGAATGGATATAAATATGGGTTAAAATCATAGATTACTTGACTAATATAAAGACCCATTGGTTTTGATATGTACATATAATCATATCCAAATAGATTATTACAAATATAAGCAAGTAGGGAAATGATTGTTAATGAGATAACATATTTTTTAATATCTTCTTTACAAGGAGTGTAGTATCCTCTCATAACAATTAAGATTCCTGTATAAATCATCAAGCCATGATACATAAATGTTCTAATACACATAAAATGATAAATTGGATAGTTAGGTATGCATGCACTTGGATAAATGAAGAAACATAGTGCCCCGACAATTCCCCCATAGAAAAGGAAGGCAAGGCCAGTTTTTTTGATGGTTTCATTTTTTGATAATGCAAAGGAACTCATATAAATGAAGAGTGAACAAAAATACAAAGGAACAAACTCAACTTTTTTTATGCCGTAGTTTAAGCCAATAAAAATCATTTTTATTATTTCCGTTGTTGAAGTAAACACCGCATCAAAAATTAATACGTTTTTTACTCCTTTATGTGTCATTTTTCTAGATAGATATAAACCACCTACAATAAATGTAATTACTACGATTAATGCGATAATATATGTTAGAGACCACATACCACAAGCAATCTCAGGATTTTTTGGACCAAACATAATTTCCCCTCCAATTTTTCTACATTATTATACTACTTTTTTATAGAAAAGGGAACAATTATGCTAAGTTAAAATTACATTTTAGTAATTTAGTTGCATTTCAAACTTCATCTTAATTTATCTAATAAAGTTAGTTATTTCTCGTTTTTCTTTTTTGGGAAGACCATACTTTTCTTTTCCTAAGTTTATTGATTTAACTAAAAAAGCAAGATTTTTGGCAAGCATCCTGATGGTGTAGATACCTTCTTTATCTTGGAGAGCTTCACCTTCTGATTTTCCGTGAACACTATTCCAGTAGTAACTTGATACTATTGGCATACCACTAATGGTAAAGTATTTATTAAGTTCGTCAAAGGTTGCGGAAGCACCACCACGTCTGGCGATCGCAATGCTTGCACCTACCTTCATAGATAGATCAACTTGGTTGGCATAGAATAATCTATCAAGTAAAGATATGAGAGTCCCATTAGCTGAGGCATAGTATACAGGGGTTGCAACAACTAACGCATCGGCTTCATGTAATTTAGGGAGTAATTCATTAACTACATCATCAAAAATACATTTTCCTAATTCTCGACATTTGTTACAAGCAATACAGCCACGGATGTTTTTGGCTCCTACTTGAAATATTTCAACTTCTAGTTCCTCTTCTATTAATACCTTTTTCATTTCATTTAAAACTTGTGTTGTATTACCATTTAATCTAGGGCTTCCATTTATTATTAATACTTTCATACTTTTTTCCTTTCAAAAAAGGCCGTGGAATAACGATACCTAACGGCCAACTTATGGTACTCGGTTTTCTATGTCGTTTCCTTTCCCTGCTCCACGTTTATAGTCATATGAGCGGACTAGATGTTTTTATCATCTATTATAATTTTATCATAATTAATACTTTTATGCAAGGCTTTTTGTAAATATCTTTGGGAAGACATTGTTTATATGAAAAAATGCTATAAAACTATAGCATTTTTATTTATGTTCACCTTGTTGAAATGAGAAGGTTGTACCATTACTTTCTATTACAAGATAGTAAGTACCTTTAGTAAGTTTAAAGTTATAGTAGGTAGGATCATAATTCATAGAAATTGAACCAACCATCTTATAGTCTTTATCATATAGATAGAAACTAATAAAGGTCATACTTGATGTAATATGATATATTCCATCTTCGTTAATAGTGATACTATAATACTTGATGTCCTCATTACTATCTAAAGTAATGCTTTCTCCAAGTTTAATGATAGTACCAACTCCATCAAATACGGGAAGAGTGGTTTTGTTATTAATGGCAATTTCCATTTTAGAACCAATTATAAAATCTACATAGATAAAATAGTAACTTCCCGCCTTAAACTTTTGAGCAGACATTCCATGTTCTTCAAGATTTTGTTGTTCAAGAGATACTATCTTTCCATTTGTATCATAAATTCTGATTTTTTCATTTTCAAAGATGATAATAGAATCTTCTTTTAAAGTGAAATAATATTTAATAACTTGAGAGTTGATTGATCTTTGGTCTTTTAAGTAGCTATCTTTATTTTCTAAGTTAGGTAGCGTTACTGATACTTTTTTTGAATCTGTCGAATCATACTCATATTTAGTTTTTATTTCCATGATTTCATGATTACTGATGTATTGAATTGTATATTGTCCAGGAGTTAGTACATAAGAATCCCATTGGTTAAGAACACATGAAATTTCTTTACCATTAGTATCTACAACCTTGTGATTCATCGCGATATCATTTCCATTGATTGTTTGATGTTTTATGGTATAAATACCTTTTTCTTTTACATCGATAACAAAATATTTAGATCTCGTATTTTCACCTACTAAGAAATAGTTACTCCAATCAGTAGTTAGCTTTGGCATTGATGAAATATCAGTTGAGGTAGCATACTCATCATTAAAGATTTCAACGGAAATATCATAATTGATCTTTTCATCATTTACTCCCGCAAGTAATATTGGGGCAGATGGTTCAACTAATAGATAGCCAAAACCATTAGCATTTAATTGAGACACTCTTTTAGCTGATCTATCATTATCTAAATACTCTATAGCTAATGCATTATTTGAGTTATTAGTAATTTTAATTATTGCTTTACTAATTCCTTTATAAATGAAGTAACCTCGGTCATATTTTCCTTCTATTAATCCTTGATGACTTCCGAGAATGTTTTCTGGATTATTAATATCAACATATGTTTCATAATCTAATCTTTCTACCCAAATTTTTATATAGGAATCTACTTTAAATGACATATAGTAGATACCATCACTTGGAACATTAAAGTAATAGTTCATACAATTTTCAGGAAATTCTTTGATTTTAGGAAGTTCTATTTTGTTTTTATTGCTATCATATAATTCATATTCTACATCAAGTAAAAAGTTTCCATTATTTATTGCGTAGAAACCATTTTTGAAGTTATAACGGAAATATTGTTTTCCAGCACATAAATTGATTTCTTCTTTTTCTTTGGTTGTTTTAGTTATTTCTTCAATGCTTTGAGGTTTTTCAACATTGTTTAATTCATCAAGATTGTATTCTTCAAATTTTCCATAACCATAGAATAAACCAATCATACTTACAATTGGGATTTTTTTACCATTATATATATATTCAGTTATACATCTTGTTTGTACATCGATATAATCACCATTAACATCTACTTCTACACTGAATACCATATTGTTAACAAAATCTTCATCTAAGCCTGCTTCTTTACATGCTTTGATATATTCATCTAAATTAACAATACTTTTCATATCAATTACACGAGCTTTAATCTTGTAAGTATCTTCATACTTTGAAACGTTAATTTTGTCAGTTGGTAAGTCAAAGCTTATTTTATCATTTTCATTTCTAAATTCAAAGGTATTTTTATCTTCGGTTAATAAAGTTCTTTTGTAGATTCCATCTTCTTGATTTTGATATTTTACAAGAGTTCCTTCTTCATCACGATAGACTATTCTGTTTTCTTTATAATAATCATCATAAACATAGTCAACTATCTCAAAGTAGCAAGGATCATTGATGATTTTTGACTCTACCATTGTTTGAACAAGTGCATCACTACCTGCATAAACTGCGAATTTTATTACCCTATCCGCATAGTTTGATTTCATGTATGCTTCAAATTTTGTTTCAACAATACCATTTAGTTCATTTAATAACTTTTTGTTTGTTTTTTCATCAATATGATCAATGGTAGTACTTTCTTTTTTGAGCGTTACTTCAAACTCTTTAGTTTCTTGATATCCTTTTAGTTCCCCAGTTATAGTAATTGTTACAGGGATGTCTTCAACTCCCGGATTAATTTGTCCATTGGTATTAATTACACCAGATGATGTTTCATAAGTAAAATTAACTTTGTAACCACTTACTTTAAGTGATGTTGGAAAATCTAAATCTTTTGTTACTTCTTCAGGAATTCCTATTTTGTCAATTCCTTTTAGGATTATTTTTCGAAAGTCATCTTCTTTTTTACATGATGATAATGTAAAAATTAAGATTAAACTCATTAGTATTTTAATTAATTTTTTCATTTTTATTTTCTTCTTTCTTTAAATTATATTTTATTTATTATTATTTATTAATCAAGTTTACACTTTTCTACCCAGTCTTTTTTACCTACTTTAATTTCATCAACCATTATTTCATAATCCGTCTTATTAACATAGCCATAATCAAGCATTACTTTATAAAATTTAATAAGTGATGTCATCATTTCACGACATCTATTTTCTGTACTAAAGATGCATTTATTAGGAAAAAAGTTTTCAAAGAAACCAAATGTTAAATTTATACCATCTTCCATATTTATAATATCACGAAATAAAAGATAGCCATTGATGTATATATCAATATTATTAAGATGTTTTTTTATTGTTTTTTCACTTAATTTTTCTTTTCGCATTTCATTTTCAAAAATATCTAAGTACTTTTTATTTTCCTTTATTTTTTCTTTTTCTAATTCTTCAAATGTTTTTTCAGCCATTTCAATTCTCCTTTTTGTTTGTCAATATATTATACCATATATAATAAAAAGGAAAGCCTTATTTACTTTCCTTTATACATGATTTTCTTTACTTTACCTAGTCTTACGGAAATTGAGGTATATGATAATCTTTTTTTACCAATTATCTTATCTAGATTATCTGCTACCTTCATGAACTTTGCTTTCATATAGTGAGTAACAATATATTCAACTTCATTGATGTCATTTTTATATTTTGTACAAAACTCTCTGATTGGGGCAGATACATCAAATACCCAGATAGGTGAAACAATAATAATCTTTTTATATGATTTAATATTGATGTTTATTGGTTCAATTGGCATTCCCCATTTATGCATACCAAATCTACCACACCATAGGAAGCCAAGGGTATCTTTGGTTCTTTCTTTTGTTGTAAGTTCTAAGATATCTGCTCCTATTTCATTAGCTTTTTCATAAGCTGTACGTTTGGTATAGCCAAGTCTTGAAAAGTAAACCACAAGGATATCTTTATTAGTACCAATATTTTGATATTCATTAATGTCAAATTTAAAGTATGCTTGATGATAAAAGATATAAGTCATATATCCAGTTAATAATTGGATAATTCCAAATATAAAGTATGCGATAGAAAGAATGTTGGTTGGGAAAATAATAAATTGAATGATAATCCATAAGATTAAAGTACAACCAAAGATTATTCCAAGGATTGGACCTGCTTTTTTATTTTTTATTAAAAAGTATGTCGCAATAAAGTTAGTTATACCATTTACGATAAGTAAAGAAATACCGGAAAAAATATAATTTTTAAATAAAACATCACTAAATGGTAGTACTTGAAAATATTTAATTAAACCATCCATTTGAAGAAGTTTTCCGGTTGGATCAATAAACATCATTATACTTCCGTATAATGCTCCAAGTCCTATAAACATACACCAAAATATTAAGCATCTTTTTGTAATTTTATATCTCATTTCTTTTGCCTCTTTTTTAAGAACACTATTATAAAACAAATACTTTATTTTTACAAGAAATCTGATTTTTTTAATCGATTTGCTTTATGAAATATGAAAAATACTCCTTAAGAAACTTAAGGAGTATTGATTAATCAATAATAATTTGGATTAAAGTCATCTTGATATTTTTCATCACCAATATAATAAGTAAAGTATATAGTTTTGAAAATACGAGTGACTGTTAAATTTAGTAACTTCTTAGCATATTTTTGTGCACCAACACCCATAAATATTGCGGTTGTAGGTGTTTCACTATTATCATAATAGAAAGCAAAATTTACTGAATAGATGATTGAGTCAAGAGGTTCAACAAATCTTTCTACCATGATATATGAGAAGGTTGTATTATAACCATCAGTTCTAACTATTCTCATTTTATTTATGTCATACCATCTAACTTCTGATGCTTTTACTGAACCTTTTTTACCACTTTCTTTGTGTGTTATTTCAATTGAACTATCATCATTAATGGTAATTGTGCATTCATTCATTAAGAAGTTGTATAAAACATTATTGTGTATATCATAATTATCTAGAACACTGTTATCTATGATTTTAATTTCACCATTTGTATAATTTAGACGAACCTCTAGGACACCTAAAGCTACATCTTCCGCTGTTGGTGTTCCATCATAAAATACATTAGGAATTCTTATTTCTAAGTTATCTAGTTCTTTTGGCATTGATGATGAGTAGTAGTTAGCAAATAGTGAGAATTCTTTACCCTCAAATGATAGTATTGCATCTACATTACCGATTGTTTCTGGCATCTTTACAATTTCAAAATGATTTACCAATGATTGGGTAATATTACTTTCACTGTATTGTAATAAACTATCGCCATATGTAGAAGTATATCTAATAACAACTTCTGTCATATAGCCAGTAAGGTAATCTAATGTTAGATTATCTTTATCAAGTTCATAATTACTTAGTGAAATTCCTGATTCTACGTTATATTCCCCCTTCTTTATAACTTGGAATACAGCATATCTTTGATCAGCAATTTTAATTGTAACATCTAGTTCAGTTTTTTCAATTGTAATGCTTTCTTTAAATAATTGATATAAATTATGTTCATTTTTATAGAACCATTGGCCATTATTAAATTCAATGTAATTAACTAAGCCATTGAAGATATCCTCATCACTAAAATCAAGGATAAACTCTGGAATATATACCATAGAATCATTTGTAAATTTAATTCTTGCGTTATCTGTAGTTAATCCAAAATATACATAATTAACAACATAACTAGATCTACCACAACTAAAAGTGATTTGGTCAAGATCATCAATAGTAATTTGAATATGTTTTTTAGCCCATTCAGCAGCTGCTTCATCTTTTAAATCAACAGTAGTAAATTGGTTAGAAGCAAACACCCCAGTTATGCTTTTTACAATTTCTTCAGCGTTTCTTGTTTTGAAAACAAGGGTGTCAAGATTGATAGTAAGATATTCCATATCATAATAAACATCAGAAGAAATTACATCAACTTCTTTAACATAAGTAAATTCCTTGTTTACTTCCAAATCTTTGACTGTAAGTTTGAATTTTACAGTACCTTGTTTTATCTCACCTAAGGCTTCAAATTTTATTTCATATGGTAGATTATATCTAGCAATTTCATCAAGTACTTTCTTGTAAGTGTAACCATTCATTGCCATTTGATAAGCAACAGTCTTAATGTAAATGCTTAATCCTTCTGTATAGTCGGTTGCACCTTCATAGATAGATTTCAAGTAGAATTCAACACCGGTAATTCTTTCACCATCTTTTGGTTCTAGTACTTCAACTGTTGTATAGAAAGTCTTTTGAGGTAATGTTTCATTATCAATAGTAATAGCAATATTTTGAACACCAGCTTTGTTGGTATCAAGACCACTGATGTTACTTTTTGTAAAGAAGAATGAACGAGTACTATCATAATACCATTTATTAACTATTTCTTCATCTTCTTCAACAATTTCAACAGCAATGCCATAGTTATAAGTTAGATAGATAGTTCCACTAATTGCATTTTCAGCACCTTTAAAAATCTTATTATCAAAGATAATTTCTAATTTTGTTATTTCTGGATTTTTAACATTAACAACATAATATGATACTGGTAAATAGAAAGCACCAAATCTTTCAGTTACAATTTCGCCAAGACAAGTTTTCTTACCTGTTGATGAAAGATCAGGATTTGCAATTCTAACGTTTGAACCATCAATTTCTTCTTTGTAAATAACACCAGTTATTGTTTCAAGTACATAAACAGTCGTGATGTTAGAATTAAAATAAATAGTACCATCTAAACCAATGACTAATGTCATGTTCAAATCATCATAATCTCGATTAGATAATACATATTCTGGTTCAAGTGGTTCAACTAAGTAGTGAACTTTAACCTTGATATCTTTTGTTTCGATAACCGCAACATTTAAACCAGGAATTGTTGTATCATATGATTTTAAGTAATCAATTAGAAGATCTAATACATATCTGCCATCAGTCACTGATGGATCATAAACAGTTATTTCAATGTTTGCTTTTAAGGTTTCAAATAATTCCTCTTTAGTTGCGTTTTGTTTTACAATTACTGAATTTTTCATATATACTTCTGCGGTAATATTTGGAGACATTAATGATGCGATTGATCTTAATAATTCGCCATATTCTTCAGCAGTATAATTAGATGTATCAGTTTTAGCATAATATTGAATGCAGGTAATTACATTTTCAAGAGAGATTGGATTGTCTAAATTACTTAGGATTTCATATACATTAGTCTTTAATTCTAATTGGGCTTTAGGAGTTAATGTATCGTAACATTTTTTGATTTCTCTCATTAAAGTAATTAAAACTTTACCAGTTTCAACTACATCAACATTTGATGGAGGAGATGCAAGGTAACTTACTCCTTTTACAACACTGATAAATCCTTCTTCATCATCTTTTGTAAGTTTACTTAAGTAGCGACCTACAAAGTTTAAGATTCCTGGCATATTCTTTATTAATCTCATAGTATCAAGAGTTTCGATATGTTCTTTAAGATCATCCGCATGAATACCTAGAGTTTTTAGGACGATTTGTAAAACTGTATCTAAAGTAGTTGTATTAACCTTGTTAACTAAATTCTCAAGAAGTTCACCTGTTTTGTTAATTGTTTGAATGATTTCATCAGTTAACTCAACTTCTTCTCCTGATGTAACTTTACCAATATAATCAATTACATTAACTACTGATGGAATAAAATCAGCATCAACACTTGTAAGGATTTTTACTTCTTTATATAAAGTAATACCAAGATACATGTATTCATTTCTACCAAGGGTTACAGCACTACCTTTTTCAAACATTTCTTTACATTTATCAATTAATGGATCATCTTTGAAAGTTTCAAGGATTTCCGTAATTACATCGCGATTATATACTTTATTAGAAATGATTGTGTAAGTAATCATACCAATTTGATTTTCTGATAAGACTGTATCTAAACCATTAACTATTTGAAGGGCTCTTGATACCATATCAATGATATTATCAATTGCGTCACTTAGTTCACCATCATCTTTTGGTGCATAATCTTCAAAAGTTGCATTTATTAATTCATATAAACTATCTAGTTGTTTTCTAGAAGCTCCGGCTTCATATAATGCAGTAGATAATGCTTGTGATAAAGTTGCTTCAGTTGCTTTTTCTTTAATTAATTCTTCTTTTACTTTTTCATATTCATCGCCAAGTTCACCATGAGTAATGGTAATGGCAACTCTAATCAATTCATCAAAGATAGTTGATTTGTTAATTTCACTAACACTAATTTCAGGATAATTTGGAACTAAGATTTGGCCTTTTGGAAATACTGTAATAGTAGTTTTTGTAGACCATACTTCATATTTAATAGTTACTACATATTCTCCTGCTTTTGATGTATCAAATCCGGTTAACATTGATTCTTCAATGTCAATAAATTCAACTACACTATTTTCAGTCTTTTTTATCTTGCCACCTTTAAATTCATCACCAACATTATAAAGAGCTTCAAATGAATAAAGTTCATAAGTTGTTGAAGATAATTTTACCTTATTAATAGTTAGTTCCCAAACCGTTTTTAATAATTTATTATTTTTATTAAGTCTAACCTTAAAATAAAATACATTTTTTTCATTTTTTAAATCAAGCGGAGTTGTGAGTTCATTTTTACATTCTTTTTCAGCATAAACAACGATTGTACCTTTATTAATAATGATATTATTAAGGGCAAATGTTGAAACATTTGAATCAACATCAAAACTTAAAGTTGCTTTGTTTTTATCAATTTTAACATTTTGGGCCTTTTTTACTTCTTTAATTGTGTATTTGTTTGTTTCTTTACATCCATAGAAAGTAAGTGACAAACATATAGTAAGAAGAAATAGACCTAACAATTTAATCTTTTTCATTTTTTTCTCTCCTCTTTTTTAATTTGTGTTTTACACAATTTAATTATATCATCTTTTTAATCATTTGTCGATAGACAACTTTACTAATTTGTATAAATTTTGTCATATTTATGATTTAATCTACACATATTCTAGTAATTTTATATATAATATAAGGAATATACATATTAAAGGTGTAACAAAAAAACCTTATATAACCCATAATTATACTAGTTTAATTATCCAAATAAAAAGACTTATTCATGCTTTTGAATAAGTCTTTTGCTAAATATTTTACTAATTTATTTTACCAAAAAATATAAAATATATTATCTTTATTATTAAACTATTAATTTTCAGTGTCATTAGAATACAAATTTTAATTTTGTTAAATTGCAGCTTTTCCTAATTTAGGAGTCTTATAATTATAACTCCAGATATTTGTGTCCCATAATAATTTGTTAATAATTTCGAATGCTCTCATAGAAGTAACATCAATAGTTTCTCCTATTTCATTATAGCTGGAATTTGAATTATTATATCTTATCAATATTTGAGATAATGATCTATACGAATTATTAATAATTGCATTTACTGATGAGAAACCAACTAGTCCACCATTTCTACTATATGGAGTTGTTGCTCCCTTAGCAGAAACCTTACCAATTGTTAATGAATTATTAATTTTTCCATATTCAAGATATCCAACAACTCCACCTGCATAAGCTATGTATTCTAAGCTTATAGAATATACATCAACTGCTGAATAACTATTTTCGATTATACCATTCGAATAACCTGCTATACCACCAACATATGTAATATTTTTCCCTTGTCCTACAATTTTTCCACTAGCGTAGATATTACTAATATGAGCATTTGCTCCTACATAAGCAAATATACCTACATATAATTTTTCATCAACACAATCTGAATATAAATATAAATTTTCAAATCCGATATTATCAATAGTACCTTCGAAATATCCAAATATACCAGCATATGCGTTTTTTGTTTCGAGTTTATAATTTTCAATTTTATATCCACAACCATTAATAATACCTTTGAATGGATGAGATGCATCTATTCCAATTACTAAACCGTGTTGATTTAAATTAATATTTCTTGTTAATTTGAAGTATACACCTTCAAAACTAACTCCACTATTTACTTTTTCAGCAATATATGCTAAATCAGCTCCATTTTCAATTAAATATGGACTATTACTTGTTCCTAATCCTTTATTCAAAATATTTGAAACTTTTTTTCCATCCCATGGCACATATGGATATTCTTGTAAAACTTTGTTAACAACAGCACCGCAATTGTATAAACATTTTTCTGATGTTAAATCAGCATTAACTAAAACATTTATTTCTTTAATAAAAGTACATCCACTAAATGCTCCATATGGAATTTCTGTTTGTACTGTTACGTTTACCTTTTGGATTGTGGTTGGAATGCTATATTTAATAGTTTCATCTTTTCCTGTGCTAAGTTGGTAATGTTGGTATACTCCATCTGAGCCTCCAAATATATAACCAAACAATGCTGTACTACTGTTTGTAGTTTCTTGTTTCATTCCAACAAATGGTATTGTTATTGTTTCTAATTTACTACAACCATAGAATGCTGAATTTCCTATTTCTGTTACAGTCTCTGGTATATATACTTCTTTTATTAGTTTCATTCCAGAAAATGCACGTGATCCTATTGTTTGACATCCATTTGGAACAACAAGACTATTAACTTTTTCTGTATTAAACTTTACTACTGAAGAACATCCATAAAATGCATAAGCTCCTATATTTGTAAGTTCATTTCCCATTGTTACTACTTCAATGCTTTGACATTGGTAGAATGAATAATCAGAAATATTTATTACTGCCTTTGGAATATTTAAAACGCCTTCTTCTTCACTATTTAATTTATATATACTGTTACAATTATAAAATGCATAGGCTCCTATTTCTTTTACACTTTCTGGTATTTTTATTTCTTTAATAAAAGTACATCCACTAAATGCTCCATATGGAATTTCTGTTTGTACTGTTACGTTTACCTTTTGGATTGTGGTTGGAATGCTATATTTAATAGTTTCATCTTTTCCTGTGCTAAGTTGGTAATGTTGGTATACTCCATCTGAGCCTCCAAATATATAACCAAACAATGCTGTACTACTGTTTGTAGTTTCTTGTTTCATTCCAACAAATGGTATTGTTATTGTTTCTAATTTACTACAACCATAGAATGCTGAATTTCCTATTTCTGTTACAGTCTCTGGTATATATACTTCTTTTATTAGTTTCATTCCAGAAAATGCACGTGATCCTATTGTCTTTACTTCATATCCTCCAATATGCGTTGGTATAATTAGTTTATCTCCAGTAAATGTTGAGCCTGTAATTGTTACACTATTATTAGATAATGAATACTTTAAAAAATAAGGTATTACTTCTTCTTCCCATTTTGCATATAAAGTCATTGTTTTTAATGGTTCATTACTTACTATGTTTGTTAATTGAGTATCTTTATACCAACCAGCAAAACTACGATTTTCTTTTTTACAAATTATTGAATTATCAAATGATTCATTTTCCTTTAGCGTTATTGATGGTACATTGTTTCCACCATTCGTAACAAATGACAATGTATAAGTGAATAACGCATATAGATCTATATCCTTTGCATCAGTGTATCTATTAATTGAATTTCCGTATTGATCAGTATACTTGATTCCTTCTCCATATTCCTTTGTATAATATCCAACAAATGTATAATAATTTTTATTTGGAGTTCCTAAATTATACATTTCATCATATGTTACTACTGCTTTTTCTGTAAATGTACCTATATGTTTAATTATTGTATATTTTTTTGCTTCCCATTTAGCTTTTAATGTTATATTAGAATTTATTTTCCAAACTCCACTTTTAATTTCTACATCATTGTTATACCATCCAATAAATTTATAACCAGTTTTTGATGGAATTAATAAGTTAACTTCTTTGTCATATGTTACTGTTTGTATATTGTTTGTTAATTTATTACCACCATTAACATCATAAGTAATATTATAATTATTTGCTTTCCATTTTGCATAATATGTTTTATCACCAATACTATTATGCAAAATACTAACATTTTTATTTGGCACTTCTAATTTGTTTTGCACCCATCCTATAAACGCATATCCTATTTTGTTCGGCTCTTTTAATATTATTGTTTCATCATCATATGTGTAACTTAGTGGGTTTAATGAGTTGTTTATTCCTTCATCAAGAACATAAATAATATTATATTTTATTATTTTCCACTTTGCTCTCAATGTAACATTTCCATCAATTGTCCATTTTCCAGAATTTATTTTATTTTCATTTAAATACCATCCTTCAAAATTATATCCATTTCTTTCTGGAACTACTAAATTAAACTCTGAGTCATAATCAATACTATACTCATTTTCACTTAATTCATTTCCACCATTAACATCTAATAAAACTTTGTAAGTGTTTACTTTATAATACGCTTTTAATTTTAAATCATTAGTTGAATTATGTTTTATAACGTAATCCATAACTAGATCTGAATTATCATTCATTATCCATCCAATAAAAGTATAGCCTGTCTTTAACGGATAATATATTTTTATATCGTTTGATTCATAATTATAACTAGTAACATTATTTGAATTATTTTTCCCACCATTAAGATCATATGATATATTGTAATTAATTATTATCCACTTTGCTTTAACTGTAATACTATAATCGTTTTGCCAAATACCAAATGATACTTTTTCTGTATTATAATACCATCCTTCAAATTGATATCCTTTTCTAGATGGTACTACTAATTCGAAAGGTGAATCATATGTGACAGAAATTTTGTCCTCTAGCAAGGGATCTCCACCATTAACATCTAACGTTATTGTATAGGTATTAATTTCATATATAGCTATCAATTCTATATTTCCCGTTGAATTATGCTTAATTGTATAGTTACTTATTAAGTCAGAAAGGTCGTTTACTTTCCATCCTACAAATGTATATCCTTTTTTGGTTGGTTTTGTTACTATTATATCATCAGACTCATAATTATATTTATCAATTAATTTTATATCACATATTCCACCATTTAAATTGTAGACAATTGAATAATCTATAACTGACCATTTAGCAACTAATATAATATCACTTAAACCTGTCCATATTCCATTATTAAATTTTTCATTTTCGTAATACCATCCTTCAAAGGTATAGCCTATCCTTGTTGGAAGTGCTAATTTATATTCCTGATTATATTTGCAAATCAATACACTTTCTAAAAGTTGACTTCCACCATTTACATCATAATAAATTTTAAACGTCATTGGCTCAAAATGTGCTGTGAATTCTAAATTACCAAATGTTCCATTTTTAATTTCTTTATTTTTTTTGGTATATCATCACTTGCGGTAGTCCACCCTAAGAATAAATATCCTTTTTTGTACGCATCATTCAAAACAATTGTATCGGTTTCTATAGTATATTCCATAGGATTTAATACATTTTGTCCTCCGTCTAAATTATACTTAATCTTATATTTAATTGTTTCCCATTTTGCAGTTACTACTAAATCTGAAGTTTTTTTCCATGTTCCATCTGAAATAAGTGTTGATTTATTATACCAACCTTTAAATATATACCCTTTCCTTTCAGGTGTTGGTAAATAATATTTTTCGTTATATTTAACTATTAGCTCTGTAATTCTACAACTTCCACCATTTGTATCAAATGTTATATTATAAGATTTGGGTTCAAAAATCGCTTCAAGATTAATATCACCAAGTGTTGTTGGAGAAATTTCATAATCTTTAACATTATATATTTCTCCATTAACTATCCAACCTTTAAACTCATACCCTTCTTTTATTGGATTCTCAATTATAATTGAACTACCATATGAGTATAGTTTTGGAGATGTATGTAACATTTTTCCACCATTTAATTCATAACTAATTTTATACGTGCAAGGAGTCCACATAGCTTTTACTTCTAAATCTAATGGATATGTCCATATTCCATTATCATGAATTATAATTTCATCATTATACCAATATTTAAATAGATAGCCTTTTCTAATTGGAACTTTTGGAATAAATAATGATCCATATTCTACTTCCTCATATGTTGTACTAATATCTCCTCCATTAGGATCATACCTTATAGAATAAATATTTGGAGTCCAATCAGCAATAATTGTCATATTTTCAGTAATTGGACTAGCAAAATTATAGTTCCATCCTTTAAATGTATATCCTATTTTGCTAGTTTTAGGTTCTTCAATATAATCATCTTCTTCGACATATTTAATTTCACATATTGATCCTCCATTTGTATCAAAATAAACAGTATATATAGGTTTTCTTCTAATAATTATTTTATATTGTTTAATTTTATTTGTATCTTGATCATTAACTTGAATATAATACTCATTATTTCCAAGTTCTAACTCAATTGTTTTACTACTTATAATATCATTACCCGATATATCTTTTGATAATGTCCAAATTGATTTATTACTAATATTAACACAATCTGACATAGAAAAAATTTTAGTATTATTAGAAACTTTAAAGAACCAAGAATTATCATCTTTACTATATATTGGATTAAATTCATCTTTTATCTTTAAATCTGTTCCTATCGGATCATCATTATCAATAAATTTGGCATAAACATTCATATTTTCAGATAAACTTACTTCAAGTAGTGATTTTGCAGTAAATGGTTTTAGCCAGATTTCTTTATCCCAATACCATCCTTCAAATGTATATCCTTCTTTGCTTGGATTTGATGGTATTTCTATTATTTCCTTGCCACTTGTTTTAATGGTTGCATAAATAGAATCATCAACAATAAAATTTACCTTAAACTTTATTTTATTACCACAACTATATAGTATTGTTGATAAAAAAAGAAGTAAAAAGTAAAAAAAGATTTTTTTAATTTTTTTCATTGTTTCCCTCTTTCCTAAAAATAATTGAAATAATAAAGAAAATATCTGATCTTCTTTCATTCTATAGATAAGACACATTTTATATATTTTTCTGCATTATTAATAAATTTTTATTTATTTTGTTATTATATTCTTTTTGTGTCTTATTATATGAAAGGAAGAAAATAAAGAAGTTAGTCGTAAATATTACACAGTAACACTTTTAAACACTGATTTGATAGTATTATATCAAGAAGAAATTCTTGAAGGAACAACTCCAGTTTATAATGGAGATACTCCAACAATAACTAGAACTGATGCAAATACTAAACTTGTATTTGATCATTGGGACAAGACATTAGAACCAATATATGAAGATACTACATATACAGCAGTTTATGTTTCAGAGGCTAAATATAAAGTTGTATTTAAAAATTATGATGGAACTGTTTTAGAAACAAAATACGTATTTAAAGGTGATAGTGTAACTTACGCTGGAGATACTCCGAAAAGAAATAGTGAAACATATAATAATATTAGTTATAGCTATAATTTTTACGGATGGAGTGAAAGTTTAGCTTGTGTTACTCAAGATATGGAAGTAACAGCTTGCTTTAGCGAAAGTGCTTTACCCTTAAATTATAATAAGGTTACAGAAAGTATGAGAAATAATGTAAATCATTATGGACAAACTGATTCTGCTGGTTCCAGATATTATGTTGTAAACTCATCATCAAATTCAGCAAGTAAAATTACTATTTCATATGGAATTGATAATAAGGGATTATATATGGGAGTAGATTTAAAATTAACTCAATCATATGAGAGTTGTACATTAAGAATGTATCTTCCTAGTACATATCAAGGAGAATATAGATTTAATTTTGTATATGTTTCTCTAGGAAGTACTTTGAATAAAGGCATTCTTGATGGTTATGTTTATTCAAAATGGTATACATTAGATTCTACTTTAGACTTTATGAGTTTTGAAAGTAATGTACAAAGAAGAATATGTGAAGATTTATGTACTCTAGCACTTCAACTTCTTCTTACTGCATATAATAACAAATCTACTATTTCAATTAGAGATTTAGGATTTTACAGATTTTAATAATACTAAAACACCAGTTTACGATTATTCGTATACTGGTGTTTTTATAGTTATATTTTTTTATACTATCTAACTTTTATAATTATATCCGTTTTATTTATTTAATTTTTTAATAATTATCAGAATAAAATTGAGATATTTTATTTAGTAAATCAAATTTTAAATTAAATTCTATGTGCAAGTTTGTATACTTATCAGGTGCAACTGAGTAAAGGAAGCCATCATAAATTATTTTTAGTGAATTGAATATTTTAATAATATAATTATATGTGAGATATATTTTAGAATCAGTATTTTTTAAGTCATCCATATGAGCAAACATATTATCTCTATAGTCATCTATTGCATTAATTATATTACGATATTCTTCCCTAAATGTTTCAAGGTTTTCTAAATAACTTTCTATTTCAAACCTTGGATATTCAAAGTATTGAACATCACCGGATTTATGATACTTTTTTTCAATTATTATTTTTTGAGCATTATAAATTGTGTATTTATTTTCTTTAATTATATTTTCAATTTTATGAATTGAGTACTTAGTTGCATTTTTACTTTTTGATAAGAACTCATTCAATTTAATAACAATATATTCAATTATAACTATACATATATGAAATTTCATATTTTCACTGTCATTCCAGAATCTGTCTTTATTTTTATAAATAGATCTAAGAATTTGAACTTTTGGCTCAAGTTCTCTATAAAGAAAATTTCTTCCTGCTATAATTCTATTAATTAAATCCTTTATTCTATTTGTTCTATTTTTAATAATTATTTTTTCATCATACGTATCTAAATGAGCAATAGATAAATGTCCAAATTCAGTTGTGCTTTCAAATTCGGTAATCATATTGTTATTTTGAATTGGATCATTATCTTGAATATCACGTATTTTTTTTGAATATTTTATTAATTCAGTTTTTAAGTTACTAATTGTTTTACATTCGACACAATAAATTTGTTCATAAAGAGTTATATAATCTAATTTATTTATATCATTCAATTCAGTTTCGCAAATTTTGCATTTTTTCATAGTTTTTTCCTTTTTTTTATTTTAATATCATACTTATTAATAAATTTGTAAGTATTTAATGTTAATTATAAATTTTACTACAATACTATACTAACTACGATTTAAATGCTTTTTAGTTGCCCTTAAGTATACTTATATATAATTAACATTTATTTTTGCTTTTTAAAAAAATTTCAGTTGCATAAATTATTTTTTCACATAAGTAATATACATTGATATTCCATACAATTACTTTTGAATATTCTATTACAGATTCATTAACTAAGTAATCGGTCCTTTTTAAAATTGACGTATTCTCTAATCTTGCGCTTCTATTGTAGCACAAGTTAAATTCATGTATATTAATCTTAGAAGAAATATCATCTGATCCTTCATGAAGAATTGCACATCTTAATTTATAAAAAACATCGCCATTCATATATGGCATTTGCTCATCTTTGGGTTTTTCTTTATCAATTATTGATTGTTCATAATCACCAATATATTTATTAAACCATTTTTTATATCTTTGAGAATTAGAATCATTAGGATATAAAATTTTTCCACATATATCAGGAATTGTTAAAGCAACAATTAAAGCTGCTAAGGCACATTCATTTTTTAAACATTGTTTTACTTCCTTGATTAACGACTCTATTGTAATTATCTCCATATTATTCACACACCATTAGATTACTAATAACACTCAATAAAGAGATTATATCTAAAATTGAAGATATAATTAAAATTAATGTCTTTCTTTTCTTCGCACTAAAAATAATCCCCAACGTGGAAAAAATAAATATAATTATGCTGCTAATAAAATAGGAAGATCTTATATATTTTTTTAACGAATGTTTTATAATTGGTTTAAATAAAGGAAAAAAATTAACAAGTACTTGAATTAGTTTTTCCATTCCTTGAAATAAGATATGAAATCCACCAACAATAAATATGATTATTAATAGTACAATTACTGGAATAATTATTTTTTTCATTTTTTATTTGAATAAAAACAAAATTTTTGTATAAACATAGTAAAAAGGGGACAATTTGCTAAGTAATTTTCATATTTTTATAAATCAAAATTAACTATCAATAGCAAAAAAAGTAAATTTCCTTTCTACTATATAAATCAATTTTTATCTTATTTTTATTTTTACCTCCAATTCCAAAGTAAAATAGCCTTATATAGTTCGGCTCTTTCATTAATAGAACTTTTTTTGAATTCTTCATAAGGTTTAAACTGTAATCCTGAACTCGACACAAATCTAATAAAATTAGGATTGTTAACATATTTCATTGCATTCAATGTTTGAGCTAAAATATTTTGACTAAAATATTGTTGTACTTTTACTGAATAACTAGCATCATTATATGAAGAATTAAATGATTTACTAAGGACAAGTAAATCTCCTATATTGTTTCTAATATTTGAAAATTCATCTATGCTAGTAAATTCATCTTGATGTTGTTCAAAATGATTAGACCATATGTGTTCTATTTCAATATCTGGTTTATTAAGCATATAATCTGGAGCTTTTGATTCCCTTGCGACAATTTCAGTAACTAAAGAAATTAATACCTTAAGTCGTCTTTTATTTTGTTGATTTAATGTAGGAGAATTTTCTAAATTGGGAATTTCAATTGGATCCGATTTTAAAATTTTTTCAATTTCAGTAACATTTAAATTTCTTATTTTTTTACATAAATCATAAATTGGAGCTTCAAGTGAACTTTGTGATATCATCCAATGATTCCACACTCTCCATGATAATACTTTTGTTAAATATTTTGAAACAAGTTGAATTTTACTTTCTACAATTTCCTCTGAATCATTATAACAAATTGAAGCAAGTATTACTGCAGTTTGCATAGTAAATCCATAGTCATTATTTACAATAAGATATAAATATTTGTTAGCATCTCTTTCTTCTATTTTTCTATAAATTAGTTCATATTGTTTGGAATAGTAATCAAGTTTGTTAACAAAATTAACATAGCTATTAGAATTATTTAATTCAAGTAATTCTTCATGGTCTCTAACCCATCTATGAAAAGCATTACCTATTTTTACAAAATCTGAAAAATCTTTTCCTTGGGATAAATCTTTTGCATAATGACCTCTTAAATAAACTTTAAAAAACTCTTGTTCGGCTTTTGATTTAGATGAAAGTTTTATTAAAGATAACCTATTTATACAATTATCCAACTTTATAAGCATTTCATTTCTATTAGCTACATCTATATTTGCAAGCAAATAACTTCTTAGCATTTCAACAGGGGTTAACGAAAGTCCTCTATCATTCATAGTTTCAAAAATAATATATGCAAAATCATCACTATTTGCCCAAACTCTAGAAAACATAACCTTTTCCAAAATCCAATAAGCAAATGAGGAAACATTTGTTTCATTAATTTTGTCATTCCAACACTCTGCAATATCGTTATATCTATCTACAATTTTTTGAACATAATATTTGTCTGTTGTATTTGGTGTATATGTCCCATCATTAAATAGTCCTAACATGCAGTCGTTTCTTATAGAAATATCTAGGTTAAATCTCGGTGTACCATAATCAAGTTCATAAATTGTATTTGATACTCTTAAAATTGGAAATTTATTAATTTTTTTATAATTTTTAAGAAGATATATCAAAATTAATGTAAAAGTAGTAATTCTTTGTTGACCATCAATAATTGCGCTTCTTTCCCCGTATTTCTCTGAAATTATTATTTCTCCCATAAAATATGGATCATATTTTCTTACCGATTCTAAAGAATCTTCTGGTTTCCAGCATTTTAAAAAAGCATTCGATATATCATTAATGAGATCTTCTAATTGTTTTCTTTCCCAAACATATTCTCTTTGATAAAAATCAACAGTAAACTTTTCCTTAAATATAATTTCAAGATTAAAACAATTACTTCCTACACTTTTCGTTTGTAGAACTTCTTTATTTGTCATATTTATTTCTCCTTATTTTACTAACAAGCATTAAAAATTAATGTATAAACTAAAGTAATGATACTGACACTCATAATTTTATTTCTGTTATATACTATAAAATTATAAATTTTGTTATCTCTGCTATGAAATAGTGATCAATATATTTTAAATTTAGTTCTATGTTTTGTTTTTTTAGTATTTCATTTGCAATGTACAATCCAAGTCCATTTCCAACGGTTGCATTCAATCCTCTTTTATTTTTTTCCTTAAGTTCATTAGCATCAACAACTCCTATTTCATTCGCTCTATTTTTAATAGTTATATAAAGTTCGTTACTTAAAGTATTTTTGCCTAACGTGATATAAATTTTATCATTAAAATCAGTATATTTTAAAGCATTTTCTAAAAGAATGAATATTGCTAAATATACATCATCCTGTGCTTTTATATCATAATTTAAATTAGGACTACTTTGAAATTTAATTTCTATTTTCATATTAGTGGCATAATGATTAAACATTCTTGTTAATTTTGTTAGTATTTTATGTAAATTAATATCTTTAATTTCTAAATCTTTTTTCGTTTTATTAATTTCTGTTAATCTTTTAAAATATCTGATTCTATATTCAACAAGGTGAAAAAAATCATATAAATCTTGTTCATTTCTTTTTATGTTTTCTGGCTCATTAGACAATATTCTTTTAGTGGCCAATTCCAACTTAGCCATTGTTTCATCGTATAATTCTATTTTTTTTGTATAATATTCAATTCTTTTAATATTTGATGTCAATGCAACATACTCATTTGAAATTATTGCTGTCTTGCTTTCATATTCTTCGAATATATCGAAATAATGATTTATACATTCTAAATCATAGGATCCAGTTAACCTATTTTCGTTTTGGTTATCTAAAAGATCTCGTATAAAAGAATTACTATTCTTTAAATCATGAAAAACATTTTTTCTAGTTTGAAACAATTCTTCGGATTTTAATAATTTTAAATATTCATCTGCTATATCCATATTATCATACAAAATTTTGCTTGTATTAAGAAAAGCTTTATGTCCTTTTATTAATTTAATATTTGAAAAATCTTTAATAATTAAGCTGCCAAAAATATTTTTTTCAGAAAAAAAGCATGTATATCCATATGGACAATTTTTATATCCTCTATACTTTAGAGAAATATTATCATTATAAAATTTTAAACATTTTTTATTCGGTGATAAATTGTCTAATCGATCATAAAGTTTTTTCTTACAAAATTCTTCACCAATATTTTTTTCAAATATAATATCTAAATTATCTAAAATAGTTATGTTATTTTTTATCATTTCGTAATACCCACTAATATTATTTTACTTAAAAAATTTAAAATTGCTATTGATAGTTTCACTACATCCTCAGTATTATTTTTTTCCACATACATATTTACATAGTTTTTATTTTTCTCAATTGACTTAACATAAATATGTTCAAGATAAGCAATTATTTTATTAGGCGTTTGTTCATCTCTTAAATTTTTTTCTGCAAATTTCCATGCATCAATAGGATTCCAAAAAGGAGAACAATATATATCCAATTGATCAACAAAATCCTTTGTTGAAATTCCTTTTTTTATAAATCCATCAATATTTGAAGTTTTAAAATCTAAATTTTCGTCATAATCAATTGGATTTTCACCACTATATAAAATAACTATTTTTTCAGGGTACACTTTTTTAATGTCTAATGCAACCGCTATTCCTTGTCTTTTTGGATCAATCTCATTACCAATTCCATTAATATCACAAACTACAACATCAAAAGGTTTAATTATCTCTTTGTTAACGTATTCCTTTATTGCTGTCACATTATTATAGCCCATCTTTTTCAATTTATTTTCATCAATTCCATTATCATCAATAACACATATTTTCACATTATTTCTTTGTGGATTATATTTTGTTTTATTATTTACACTCCATTCTCTTACTGTCTTCATTTTTTTCATTAAAATTTTTATCATTTTTATTCCTCTTTCTTTTCAATTTCTTTTTCTTTAATTAAAAAAATGACTAAAAACCTGCATGCTTGGTTTAGCAGTATAGCTTACTTCACCCTTACGCTAGCAAAGTAAGTATCCTACTAAAGCATACAAATATTTAATCATTTTTGATTAATTCATATTCAGTTGTATTAATTAATAATTGATTAATGCCTTTCTTCTTTTAATCTTTTATTAATTAGGGGTCCCACGAGTAAATTATATCATAATGTGAAAATTATGTCGAACAAAAGACAATATTAACTTTATTTTACTTTTATCTGAGATTGTTGATAATTTATAAAATACTCAAATAGAAGCTTTTGCAATTTTTCTAGAATTCTTCCAACATCTTTAGTTTTTAATTTTAGTGAACAATGCTGATTCTTGTCTCTCATATTTTCATCATTAAAAATTACAAAACAAATCTTATCTTCTTGTTCAAATTCAAATTTGCCATGGCTTACTGAGTTTCTTATGTGTCTAATATAATCAATAGTTTTATTTTTTTCATCATTATATGTTGTTTCATAGAAATTTGGCTTTTCATTACAAATACAATTAATAAAATTATTAATTTCATTAAACTTTAATTTACTTTTACCTTTAGTTGTATAAGGAATAACCAATAAGCCATAAAGCATCATCATCAAACATGCGGGATTGCCAATACTTGATTCAATTAAAATCTTTTTTAAATAGTTGTTTTGAAATTTTAATTTTTTAAAGTACTTAGACTTTAAAAACTTTTTATTACTTAATTCAGCTAATAAACTACACGTAGCTAATGATTGCAAAAACATACTAGTTATTGAATCAATATTAGTATTTTGATTATTATTCATTTTTAAATTCTCCTTTTTAATAATTTAATCTTTTGTTTCATATTATACGTATTTAAAAACGTAATTTATTAATTTATTATATTGTTTTCTCCTGCATATAACATTATTAAGTCTGCAATTTGTTTACATTCATCTGAATTTACTTTTGGCAAACCACAAAATTGGCGATATTCATTACCGAAAAATTGCATTCCCTGAGAGAAATAAACCATTTCATTAAATGCTAAGCTAAGTCTTCTTGCTATTGTAAATTCTTCTTTAAAAATATTATATGTTTCATCATTATCAAAGAAAAAATCTAAATTACAAAATAAATAAATATAATCAAAATATGGAGATTCATCTTTATAATTATTTATTGGAACACTGTTAACTTTTTCTACTTTATTTTGATTTTCAGTTATGTTTTTTAAGTTCAAAAAGTTTTGGGAAATAAATCTCCTAAAGTATAAACCCAAAAAAATAAAATATATATTATATGGCGTTAATTTATCCCACCCAATATCATTACTAATTTCTATTATAGCCTCAAAGTAACGTGTAAGTTCTCTATTATCTACATTATCAATAATTTTAGAATTTATTAAACATTTATACACTATATCTATGCTTTTGCATAATTCTTCGGTTTTATTAACATACTTTTTCAATACTATAACATAATCATTAAATAAACTATTTAAGTATAAATTTGATGACTTCTCTAATTTAAACGTAGCCGTAAAAAACTTTTTCAAATATTCATATCCATTTATTCCATAAATTGTTTTAACTATTGTTGCAATACTACATTGATTTATAGAAACAATAACTGCACAATTATTAATATCTAACAAGTGATGCATTCTCTCAAGAATTTTTAGTTGTTCCTCAGGCAAGCAACGATCGATTTCATCAACTATAATTACTATTTTTTGTTTCCTACCTTTATCAGTTTTCGTTATTTGATTTAATATGTTTTTTGTTTCATTTAATAAATCTTTATAGCTTTTATATTTTTCTAACAAAATATTTTCATTTGCTACATTTAATTCTTTTACCTTATCAATAATTTTTGCAACAATTTCTTTTAATTTAGCTATTTTATTGGATAATCTAGCCGCTATATCTATTGTGGTTTTTGCTAGTTTTTTAGCTGTTTTTTTTTGATGTTTATTATCTAAAAAATTAATTTTTTCATTAACACCATCTATAATACATGCTAAAATCGCAATAAGTGGGTCTGAATAAAATGTATTTTCCCACGCATCATATCTTATTATAAAATAATTTTCATTTTTTTCTATTTTTTCTTCTAATAAATTTAAAGTATACGTTTTGCCACTTCCCCATGCTCCATCTAAACATATACTAATATTTTGATTTGGGTTGAGTTGTTTAATTAGTTTACATAATTTATCTATAATATTTTCTCTTCCTATTTTATCGGTAAGTTTCATATTAATTTCTCCTTGGGTAATTTTTGTATTACTTTACTTAATACTTCATTTAATATTTGAAATGATTTTTTATTTTCGTTATTTAATTTTTTCATTTTTTCATTATAATATTTTTTTCTTACTTCATCCCACATTTGTTGATGTTTGATTTGTTTGATTAAATTTTGAGTGATTTTCATATCCTTTAACAATTCAAAATTATATTCATTTGTTTCATCGTTTTTTCTAATTATTTTTGTTTGATTTTTTTCAATTTTCATTATTACTATATCAAATGAAAATTCAATTGAACTATTCTCTTGATTTTTTTTCTTAATTGTTATTGCAGTTGTTTTATCCTCACAATTGTCATATTTAGGAAATAAAGCTTTTAGTACTTTATTAATTTCAGTTATAAACATTAATTTTAACTCTTTTGGTTTTAAATTCTTTTTATTCTTTTGAATAAATATCTGATAATCACAATCAAATCCTTTATTAGGATAACGTATGACAAGATTACGTTTTGCACTTCCAACAAGATTATATGTAAATGTAATACCCTGTTGTTTAATTGTTGGACGTATACTTTTCATTATTTTTGCAAAATCTTCTTTATATGGTTTGACTTCTGTTTTTGGCACATATTTTTTCATATTCATATTTTCACCTTAAATACTTTATTGTCACATTTTAATTTATTGATATCATTTATAAATCCAATTCTATAATCTTCTGGTAATGCGTTTTTTAACGCTAATATTTGTTTTTTTAATTTTTTTAGATTATCTGACATCTCCCTAAATGTTTTAGAATTTCCTATTGTAACCAAATTATGATGCATCACATGATTTCTTAATTGTCTTACACTTTCTAAATCTAGAGATTTAACCAATTCATCATTGTTTTGTTCTAAATAACTTATAGTTTTCCATAGATCATAATTAAAATAGTAATAAAGTTTCGAATTATCATTTTCCAGATTTTTAACTGTTATTTTTACTAATTCATCTATAGGTACATTCTTCTCTTTTGGAGTTTCAGTTAAGTCATAGTTTCTAAAAATATAAGCTCTTATGTATTCTTCAAATGTAGCAAGATAAATGTATAATTTATCTCTTAAGCATTTATCATATCGTATAATGCTACTTAACTCTTCATAGTTTACTTCTTTTTGGTTATTTAATTCTAGAAGTAAATCATAAATTTGTTTATGAAGATACTCTCCTTTTAATGTTTTAAATTTTTCAAAATTGGGATTTACATTTATTAATTTTTCAAACATTTTTACTCCTTTTTTATTTTTTATTATATACTGATTTTACAAATATTTATTTTTTGATAAAATTTTATTGTTTTTATTGACTATTTTTATTGATTGTGATATGATATTTGTAATCGTGTAACTACTTCTTTTTAGGGGTAGTTTTTTAATATTTTTGCTTGAAACTTTTGATAAAACAAAAAATGACTAAAAACCTGCATGCTTGGTTTAGCAGTATAGCTTACTTTACCCTTACGCTAGCAAAGTAAGTATCCTACTAAAGCATACAAATATTTAATCATTTTTGATTAATTCATATTCAGTTGTATTAATTAATAATTGATTAATGCCTTTCTTCTTTTAATCTTTTATTAATTAGGGGTCCCACAATGAAATTATACCACAATATAAAAATTATGTCGAATAAATGACAATAATATAATAAAAACATATCTATTATGATTTGTACATAATAGATATGTTTTCTTTTTAGTTTTTATTTAAACAAATATCTTTAAAGTATTTTTCAATTAAAGAGTTACTAGGAAATGCTATGTTTAAGTCTTCGTTTGTTATGGTTGGGTTATCTTCATTGTTCATATGTTGTGATACAATGTATTTCATTATTGTGGTTGAAGTTTCATTGGTTTTTATTTTTTTGCATAGATTCTTTCCTAGGGATTCTATGAAGAGATATTTTTGATCATCATTTTCTTCATAGAAGAAAAATGGAAAGAGAGTCATTGCATAACCAAAGAACCATGCACATGTTGGGTTTTCGATGTAGTCTTTTTGCATCACATAGTCAGTGATTTTGATTAACATCTTCTTACAAAAGATGAAGTTACATTCATCATTTGTGATAGTGATATTTTCATTTGTTAGGTAGTACCAACATTGAGAAGATAATCTTAAGATAAGATCTAAGTTATCTTCATCTTTACTCCATAAGTCATTTAATAGTTTTAGAGTTTCATTGTATTTGTGTTTTTGTTCAAGCAATGTTAGATTTGGTATTTCTTGAAATAACGTACCTTCTATCTTTTTGGTAGGTTGATTGGTTATTATTGTTTGTTGTTTGGCTTTGCTTATCTTATATATGATAAATAGTAGTAAATATAAGATGATATAGATAGCTAAAGCTATCAGCATAAAGATTAAAATGAAGAATATTACAGCAGTTGCTCCGTACTCATTATATTTAATGAGAATTATTAGATTTTTTAACAATAATATAGTTGTTAAGACAATGGATATTACTAAAGATATTATGTAGTATTTTGCTTGTTTTAAGTATTCTTTAAACATAGATTATCCTTTCATTTGGGGTTTATTATTAAACTTCAGGTTCAAGCCCATATCTACGACAAAGTACATGGTAAGCTGCTACTCTTTTAGCTTCTTTTTTACTTTTTGAGTATGCAGTTTCTCTGATACCCCAGCTTCTGACATAGCAAGTACATGGCCATAAGTATTCACCATCAATGCACTCTTGGGTGTCTCCTGTGTCATATTCAGGGATTGTACATTTACCATGTTCGGCTAATTCTTTTAAGGTATTGATGGCATTTTCTGCTTTAAACTTTTCTGGTACATCTTCGATTGCTAAAATGTTTTCGAGGACTTCATCTACTTTTAAGATTTCTTTTACGACATCTTCTAAAATAACAGAGTTCCAATCACAGTCAATAGTTATCGCTCCAATGATGGCTTCTAGTAAATCAGCTTTTACTTTTTCTTGGGTTTCAACATGATTATCAATATCACTATCTCCCATTCTCATTAATTCTGCAAAGCCAAAGTTATCAATAATGCTTGCGAGATTTTTGTTGGATACAATTGCTTTTTTTATTTCGGTAAAGTCAGCTTCATCTTTGTTTGAAACAATACAGAAATCATCTAAATCTGCAGTATAGTCATAATAAGCAGATTGTGATTTGAAGTAACCATAGTAATCAGATATGCCCTTTATGACATAATAGTCAATTACTTTATCACCGATAAATTCTAAGACTTCATTATGTTCCCCACCAAATTGCGTTGCAAAAGATTTTCTCGTGAAAGCTTGTCTTAGTAAATCAAGGTTATTAAAGTCATAACCAATTGCTTGTTCTACATCATAAATAAAATCATTTAATTTTTTCATTGTTTTTCTCTCCTTATATAATATTTATTTATCTAGAAAAGAAAAAAGACCTCGTCATCAAAAGAAAGTCTATTCATTATTGTTGATAGACTTTTTTTACGTAAGGTCGTATTTATTCAAAATATTAATTGTAAAATTTTCCACTTGTTATTTTTCGTTTAGAAAAAGAACAAACAAATTACATTACGCAAGTACTTTGATGAAATTAACCTTTCTAGACATTTTTATTATAATCAATTAAAAATTATTTTCAACTTTTTTGCATTTGTCAAATATCTAATCATTATATTATTAGGTATTTATTTTATGTTTATTCATATGTAAAACAAAAAATGATTAAATAGATGTATTGCTTGAAGCATTTACAAATATTTAATCATTATGATTAACTTATATTAAGTTATCTATCTTTCATAATTAATAACTGATTAAGGTTTTTCTCTTAATTTATTATTAATTACGCCCCACGATTACATTATAACATAATGGAAAAAATCTGTCGATTAAAAAACATCAAATTTTTTTATTAATGACGCTTAATAACGATGAATGGTTGTACCTTTTCTTTTGTTGCATTCAGTACATAAAGTTTGAAGATTATCTGAGGTTGACTTCCCACCTTTTGCAATCGGAACAATATGATCAATTTCAAGGTCTACTTCATTTTGGCTTCTTCCACAACATCTACAACGGTAATGATCTCTTTCAAGGATGTAAAAACGCATTTTATTGCTGACTCTTCCTCTTTCTACTCGGCATATAGCATTCCAAATTTCTTTGTTTAAGTAGAAAGTACCATTTCTTTTATTTAGTTCATTGATTAAGTTTTTAATTATCTCTTCACCAAATTCTTTAATTTTATTTACCTTTTCATAGCCATTAAGATTAGTATTGGTTAGTTTTACTCTTATCATATAAGTAGGAATGATTGTTTGAATTTCACGATTGAACATTCTTTTTTCATACATTAAGAGTTTTTCCTGATTTAGGTCACCAGGGATATTAGCGTATAAACCAAAGGTTTTAATTTTATTTACTTCTTCTAAATAGGCATTATAATGAGTCTTATTATAGTGGGTTTTATTTATTTCATCTAATACTTCTCTTTTATCAAATTGTAGTTTATAAATTAAATAATCAATGCATGCTATTTCATTATAGAAATTTTCATTGTCATAACTATGTTCATAGCATCTTCTTTTAATTTCATAGAACTTATGCTCTTCATTTAGTTTTCTTAATTTTTTAAGTGCTAAGCTATTTTCATCTACAAATTCTAGGAATTTGGTTCTTTCTATTTCTTTTTTGTTGAAAATAGAAAGGACAATTGCAGCTCCAATAATGAAAACAGCAAGTATAATAAATAGTATTGGTATTATTTCCATTTTATTACCTATAGAAATTATTTAACTTTTAAAGATAATTAAAAATTTCTTCTTGAAACAACTAGTGATTGTTTTACTTTAGAGATAATGTCATTAATATTTTGATTTTGGTATGTAGTACCAACTTTTTTATTTAATTCATTAATGATAGTTTCAATATTAGTAAGACTAAACACTTCATCTTTAGTTGATACTACTTTTCCTCTAAGGTCAGTTAGAGTGATTGTGATTCTAATTTTATAATCAGTAATAACATATTGAACTTCATTTTCAAAAGTTTGGGTTTCTACAGATAATAATTTATCACTATTGAGTTGTGATGGATTACCATCAAAAGTACCAAGTCTCTTAATTTTGTAAACTTCTTTAATATATCCTGGGAAATACGCTTGGTTTTCTTTAACTTTTGCGATTTCTTCAACTATTTTGTTTTTATCTAAATGTAGTTGATATACTAAATAATCAAAACAAGAGATTTGATTGTACTTTTCATTGTCATTGTATTTTTGACTATAGCTTCTTGCTTTAACAACATTTAGTTTTGTACCTTCATTTATTTTTCTTAATTGTTGTAGTGAAACACTATGTTCATTGACAAATTTAAAGTAGACATCTTCTCCAGTTCGTTTTTCGCTTTGTGATAGTCTAATAATTTTACTAATTGTTATTCCTAAAATTAATCCTACTGCTATTAATAGAACAACAATAATTAAAGTTCCAGTTTCCATATTTTATTCCTCGCTTTCTTTATTCACCTATTATTATATAATTATTTGTATATAAAATGCAACTATAAAGAAAAAATAGTTCATTTTACTTTGAACTATTTTTCCATAGGATAAAGAGTGAGTGGTTACAATATGCTATTTTTTATTTTTATTTTCCATATACTTATATTCATAGACATAAGTATTAGTTTCTGTATCAAGAATTTGACGTACTTTAATTTTAGTTACATTCTTTCCTTCTTTTACTTCGACCTTAATATATTTAGTTCCGTTTTCTTCTTGAACCTTAAACTTATATGACGTTTTGTTATCTTTACTTACTTCTCTTAATTCAATTGATAATTCACCGTCTTCTTGTTCAAGTTCAAACTTAACTTCACTTACTTTTTTACCATTGTTTACAACTACATACTTGTATTCATGTTCATATTCATTAGTTTCGTTTTCAACTTCTTCTTCAACAATTACATAGTTATCTTTATCTTCAATAATTTTAAAAGTTGATTTTACTTCTGACTCATCATTTTCCGTTTCTTCTTTAATGATACCTTCAAGAACAAATTCTTTATTATCAACTAACGCAATACCCTTGATTGTTTTTACAGTTTCGATTTCTTCAGTTGAATCATCTTCATCAATTTCCGTTTTCGTTGATGACTCTGTTTCATTATAATATAAGGAATAAACAACTTTTTCATTTTGAATGTTTCTTGTTGTAATTTCAACTAAATAGCTGTATTCAGGTTTGTCAGATTCCTTAGTTTCTGTTTTAAAACCACCATTATCATTTAGTAGTTCTTGCATTAGGTTTAGATATTTATCGATTACTTCTTTTTCAACTACTTCTTGAGATGTAGTTTGATTACCTAAACGTTTTACTGTGTTAAACTCTTCTTTTGCTTCAAGCATTTTAATTGAAGATAATGCTTGATATGACATATTGATAGTTTGATCATCAAATCTGTCAATTCTTTGATTTTGTTTTTTGGTGCATGATGTAAAAATTGTTAATGCTCCAATTGTTAAAATTAATGATAAAAATATTTTTTTCATGTATTTATCCTCCATTCAACTAATAAACAAATAAAAGATTAATTTTATTGGTAATTTTTTAATTTTTTATTAATTTTTTTTCAATTGTTATATTTTCTTTTATAAAATGATATTTAATAGTCGTAAGTTCATCAATTACTTCAATCTTACCTTGATACGATGTAAAGTTAACTTTTAAGATAATTTTGTTATTTACGATCTTCGCCGTTAGTTTTTCAGTCTTTCCATCTACTCTCATTTCGATTTTGATTTCAATTTCGTTATCTTCTACTTCGTAAGAAATTGCATATTCATTTTGTTTTTTTCCATTAACAAATGAAGTATAAACAAATTCTTCTTCATTTTCTTCTTTTTCTTGTTCAATAATGAAGTATTCATTATCTCCCGTTACAACTTTAATCTTCGTTTCGATTTCATCATCTTCAGTTTCAATTTCCCCACTTATTTCATAAGTTTTACCATCAATAGTGATAATACCATCTAGATTAAATAATTCTTCATCATCATCTTTAGTTTGAACTTTAGTTTTATTAAAGTAAATTGTATATTTAAGATCAAAGTCAGTACTAAAAGATGGATTAATGATCATTTTATTTTCATATAATTCACTATCAATTTGAATAATCTCATAATTTAGTTTTTCTTTAGTTAACATTTGTTTAATGGTTAAATAATGTTCATTAATTTTAGTTGTAACATCATTAAAATTGGTCCTACTTTGAGTAAGCATTTTTCTTCTTACGCCTCTTGTAGTGTTAGTGGTATTAGAATAAAGAAAGTTTCCTGCTGCCATTATCTCAAAAGCATAAGCATCATCTACTGATGTCGCAATCGTTGGAACTTTAGGAGGATTGGGTGTTGGCTTAGTTGTTTTGTCATTAAAGAAACCAATAGTTAGGATGAATATTAATACAATGATTACACTAAACATTGTTAATGGAATTAACTTTGGTTTAAAGAATGAAACTTTTGGTTTTTTAACTTCTTGATGTTTTATTTTAATATATGTTGAAACATTAGTTACTTCCATATTATCAACTTCTTTATTTAAGTTTTTGATAAACTCATCATACTTACTCATTATCTTCACCAATCCTTTCTTTTACTTTTTTTACGGCTTTATTGTAAAGCCAGGTTATTGTTCCTAGGGGCTTTTTCATTATTTTAGCAATCTCTTTATGTTTTAGTTCATCAATTGTATGTAATATAAAGACTTGAAGTTCATCACCTGCAAGCGTTTCATACACCAAATTTAAAAGAGGTGTATCACTACTTCTTTCATCTAGGTAAGTATCTTCATATTTACTAAAATCATAAAAGACTTCCTTTTTTTGTTTGTTATAAGCGTTAATCGCAAGGTTTCTCGCAATCGTTACAATAAAAGCAACAACATTAGTTTTTTCTTTATATTTATGAATATTATTTAAAAATCTTAAGTATGTTTCTTGCATGATATCATCACTGATAGCTTTATTCTTAATAATACTTAGTATCGATACATATACTTGACGTTTTGTTAATTCATAGAATTCATCAAAAACATCCATATTATTATTCTTGAGTTCAATAATGATTTTTTGCATTTCTATGGTGTCTACTCTACTCATCTTTTTCCCTCTACTAATAAACAAATTATTTTTATGTTTTATTGGTTTATTTTATATTATTATACAATATTTTTGTAGTTTATGAGGTTTTAATGCTGTAGCTTTATTTTTTACTTTTTGATTTTTTCCTAATAAAAAAGATAAGGTCTAACAACTTATCTATTAAAACTACCTATTTTGAGTCCTTTATTTTTTATTATCATTTCATTTACTTCTTTTTCTGTTACTTTGATGATTTTGTTATTTACTTTATCATATCCAAAGTAAAAAGTATTACCTGACATGAAAGAGTCTTTCTTTAGCCCATATATACATTTATAATAATAAATACTATTATCTTTATCAGTAATCCATATTATCTTTAAATTACCATTTTCAAAAGTATTTTGAACCATTTTTAATGGGTTATTAACGCTTCTTGAAAAATCATGTAAGTATTTAATCCACCCAATTTCTGGGGTTGTATAGATTTTAATGGATCTCCCTAGTAATATCAATGCTATAAAAAATAACAATATTACCATAGTTATTTTACAAAAAATCCTGATGCATCAGCAACAGATGTTGCAACTTCATAGGCTTCTTGAGCGTTTGATTCACTTACGTAATTACCTTTTGCGTAATAAACAAAGTATATGGTAAGCTTACTATATTTTTGGTGGACACTCTTATAATACACTGCGTCTGTATCTTTAACGTATACCCATGTGATATTATACTCTCCAGTTTCCATTCTTGATTGCATTTCTTCATACGTCCTACCATATGTTTCAGCGTAAGTTTCTATGTATTTTTTCCATCCTTTTTCTGCTTTTGACTCTGGTGTACTACATGAGGTTAGCATAAATAAAGTTATGATTACCGTAAATACTAATGTAATTTTTAAAATGTTCTTTTTCATATTATTCATTTCCTTTCGCTATATAAGACACAAATAATATTTTAAAAAGAAAAAGTTTCTAAAAAATTAGAAACTTTCAGTTTGTTGACAAAGTCCTTTTTTAGTACTACTAAAATAAGGGCTTTTGTTTTTTCGTTAATTTTGCTACATTTTTGATGTAAATTTAATAGAAAGTATGGTTATTTAAAGGTTTTATGAACTAAATTTAACTATTTTTTCTTAATTTAACTAAAAAAATAAAAATGCTGTTGACAAACTTTAGTTTGTCAACAGTCTGAAAGTTTCTAAAAAATTAGAAACTTTTATTCAAGTATTGATGTTACTGATCGTACTAAGAAACAGTCTTTGTTATCTTCTTTATCAAAATTAAATGATGTTGCACCAACTAATTTTAAACTAAACGCAAGACCTGGATTATCGATATCACCAATTAACGCGGTTGTTACTACTTCTGCAATCTCGGTGTTGATTTCTTTTGAAGTACCAATCTTAAATAATTTGTTTAAGGTCTTAATTAAATCAGTTGTTTCATCAATATTAAGATTATTTACTGACATGCCATTTTCCACATAAACATAGCCAAAAGTAAGATCTGTTTTGGTAATTAAGACATTGGAAGAAATGTATAAATAATCAGGAATTTTTTTTCCAAATAGTTTGTTTAAGGTACTATTCATTTGTTTTTTAAGGGGACTAATATCAAGTTTTACCACAATATTTAGGTTTGTTTCATTGGGATTTTTATCTTTATCAAATGAAATGTCTGTTTGTAAGATGGCAAGATCAAGTTCTGTTCCTCCAAGGGATATTTTACCACCTGTATTTTGGTAGAACCCTACATAAAGAAGTGCCGCAAGATTTTGTTCATCTAAAACTAGGGTTTTCTTTTGAATGTTTAAGGTTAATCCTTCATAATCTAAGTAGTATCCTTTATAACCACCATCAACATTATCTTTCACAAGACCTCTTACAGCGCTATTTACCGTGTTTTTCATGTTTGGGAAGTCTTCATCTTTGATGATGTTTGGACATAGTTTGTTTTCATCGACATCTTCAGTTAGTATTTTTAATTCTTTTACTGTACTAAATAAGTCAATATCATATTTTGTACGAACAAAGACATAAACACCTATCGTAGATACTGCTACTACGGCGATAATTACAATCAAAATAATTAATAATTTTTTTAATAGTTTCATCGTTACCTCCTTTAAAGTAACATTCCCACAAGTAAACTACCTACATTACATACTAGTGAGTAAATAATTGATTTAGTTAATTTTTTTGTTACTAATAAATATACTAACATTTCTATTACAAAGACTAAAATTTCAAAAATGACTAATGAAGTATAATAATTGCTAACATATTGAAGAATGATGTTCATTGAAATGTTAGTAACTATATTCATTATTAAACATGTTAAATATACTTTTACTTTTCTTTCTCTCATTAATAAAAGACAGATTTCTTCACTAGCTATGGTGATTAATAAGGCTTTTAAAATAATCAGATATAAATAATTTGTAAGGATTAACATGCTACCTCAATTTTAGAAGGTAGTTTGAAGTATACACCTGCAATATAGGTATTACTACCTTTGGTTGAAAAACGATGACTAGCATCATTATTATACCATTTGTAAACTCTGTATAAATTATGATTTTCATCAGTATTCTGAACATTAAATGTCACAACAAAGTTTTCATCTTCTTTTTCAATGTCTGTACATTCAAAAATGGTATTTTCACTAAACTGAAATGATTCATTAACAATTAATTTTGTAAGTTCATAGCCTCTTTCAGAATATAAGAAAAACTTAACTGTATATGGCTTGTTTTCTTCGGCTTCAACAACATAAAAGTTTAAAACGGGAGCAGCTGAATTTAGAGGGGTAAAACTTAGATCATGCATTTCAAAAAAATTCTTGTATGATCCAATAACTTCATTATTGTTTTCATCAAAGACTTTAACATCGATTAACTTCATATTTTTCTTAGTAGTATCTTCATATAGATTACATCCTACAAGAAGAAACAAGGAAATAATTAACGTAGTAAATAAAAGTATTTTTTTCATTTTTAAAGCCTCCTTTTTAGTTTAATCTATTATATAACAAAAATCCTTTTAAAGCAACAAATATATTAAGAAGTTTATTATTGTTTATTAATTATCTCTAGTTATATTTTTATCAATTAATAAAAAACTTATTCATTTTAGAATTATGAATAAGTTATTTTGGTTATTTTATAGAGTATCTGGAACTAGTAGATTATTGTAAACAGCCATTGGTACTTCAACAATGTCAATCGCATATCCAATTGAATAACTAAGTAATCTATCTTCAAATGGTATTTCATTGACTAATAAATAAGATATGGTGTTTTTTATACTATCATAAACATAATTAACACATAATTCACCAGACCAACTTATAAGTTGTCTATATTTGATGATTAAAACTTTTTCTTTAAAGAATTCTTCTGTTAAACCTTCATATATATCTAACTTATCACTAGGTATTTTGTTATATACTTCAAGATATCTTTGATAATCTTTGATTACTAAATCATTGTTAGTAAGTTTATATTCTTCAACGAATTCTTTATATTCATCAGAACCGTCACTATATTTTACAGCATACAGATTAGTGGATTTTAATACTTGGTAATCATCATTTTGAAGTTTTTCTAAAAACTTAAAGTCTTTTTCTCCAACTATTTCATAAACTACTAGGGCACCATCTACTGTCATACTAAAGGTTTTTGCACTACGAATGTAAATTTTTCCAAACGCGGTTTCTAAGTGGCCGATTAAATAAACTGGGAAGGAATATCTTAAGTTTACTGAGTCAAGAGTTGGTGCTTCTTTAAATTCATATTCATTTAATAAGGCATCATTATTAACTTTTATTCCATTTTTAGTATAGGTTTCAAAGTCAAAATTGTAAGTAATAAAAGAATGAGCAACCTTACTTGGATGGTTTATTTTTGCATACTTGCCTTCAAAACGATAGTAGTTTGGATATTTATAAATGTAGTTATTAGTAATCTTGAAATCATAACTTTCATTTTCGGTATATATTGTATAAAGTACAGCTCCACCACCTACTACTAAGAAATCATCAGATGTTTCAAGATATACTTCTTCGCTAAGTAGATCATATACATTTTTAATATCTTCTTCATTATTACTATACTCAATGTTAGTTAGTGATCCAGGAGCAACCCCAATATACATTTGTTCATATCTAACTTTCTTAATATCTTTTAGTTCAATGTTAGTTAGATTAAAAATTTCACCTATGGTACTAACTTCCTCAACAATAGTTTTAATTTCTAAAGTTGTGTCTTCTTTTGGCATTTTGAAACTATAGTTCAACATTGCTTCAAAATTGTCTATAGTTGCATCTAACTCCTTTTTGTTAAGTTCTACCACATATGTGGTGTGTTCTTTTACTTGAAGTTTAAATGAAATTTCTGTTCCCTCTTCATAACTACTATTTAAACTTGTTTGTAAACTTTTATCCTTATCAATTACGGTAAGTTTGTATAACGTTGGCTCATCTACCACATTTTCACATCCGACAAAAACAATTGATAACAACATTAAAAATAATAACATTAATCCTTTTTTCATTTTCTTTCTTCCTTTCTTTATTTTTTCTCCTACATTACCCTTATAATTATATAAATCATAAATTAATTATTTTTTGAAAAAATGAAAATCACAACAATCGCCACCATAGCCTAGGGTTTTAGTTCTTGAAAAGCCAAGTTTTTTCAAATTTCCATAAGTTACATCATCAACATCACAAAATAGACGACATAAGGTAGCACAACCATTTTCTACACAAGCTGTATGCCAAAGGCATTTAGTGATTGTTACATCAAATGAGGTTTTTTCTTTCTTTTGAGTACTTTCTTGTAAGTCAGTTTTCTTCATAAATTTAAGAAAGATTTTACTATAAATACCATAAAAGCCAGGGACTTTTTCCATCATATATTTTCTAATATATTCATATGATGCTTCTTCAGTTATATTTTCTGCTAATAAAACTTTGTACATTGCGATACGCGGAAGGATTGTTTGCGTGAGCGTCTTCATTTGGTTTTTCGTTTTATCTTTGGTGTTTTGGATAAGACTATCTAGCATTGCTTCTTGTTTTAAAAAGATTTTAGTTCCTTGTTCTCACCAAATTCTTCAATTAAATATGCTTTGATTTGTTTTTGTTGTTTAATTTTCACTAGTTATCACCTCATATATATTACATGATTTAACAATATTTTTTCTTCTACTAATTATTTATATACTTTTCATTTATCATTATACCACATATTGGTAATTAATGAAAGGTTTTTTAGATAATTTCTTTTTATTATATAAAAAAAGACTAACATTTTATTTTGTTAGTCTAATTTCTTATTTTTGTATTTATTTCTTATTACTATAAAGGTCATTATATATTGATTCAATTAATTCTTTTAAGATATCTTTATTTTCTACCTCATCAATTAAGAGCATTGGTTTAGCTCCTTCATATGGCAACTCCATTTGAGCATCCGGCATAAGATGTTTAGCTGAGGTTGTAGGTTTAACTAAAAAGCGATCATCATAAATTCCCCCTACTATCTTGCTGTGATAGTATATGATATATTCACTCATCATTTTACGGGTTGTTATATCATTTAATTCTGATAATTGTTCTAATATAAATTCTAAGTATTCTTTACTTGATGCCATGTTTATCACCTTTCTTACATTTTCCAGAATTCTTCATCATTATAAATTAAATAAGAAGAATCATCAATGGTAGTTTCATCAACATAACCTAGTGGTACTAACTCAATATATCTTGATTCAATATTTTGACTATCATTGCCATCTTTTGAAAGGGTGAAACGAGAAAAACGAAAAGTATTTTTAGTCATATATCCAATGTTATGGACTTTGTCAAAGTTACCTCCGTTATAACTTGCTTCTTTGTTTGGATATAAAGCTTTACCTAGTATTAGTATTTCTCTTAGTTTTTGTAAAGAAACATAGTCACCATTTTCATCTTTATAATATAGACGGTAGGTTGGGTCAAGCATTATTCTTTTTCCGGAAGGAAGTAGGCAATCTACCACAACATGACAATCTTGAAATGGATCTTCATAAGGCATACAAGTAACATGTTGGGCTTTTATACCATTTAAACGAAGAAGGGAGGCTAAAAGAATAGCAAGGCCTCGACAATTGGTTTTTTGATTGTGTTCTTCACAAAACATAATAATATCTGTAATGGTTCTGTTTTGTCCTAGGCCAATATTTCCATTATGGCCAAAATTATCACAGACAAAGTTTAGAATTGCGAAGGCTAGTTCATCATCAGTACTTTTTAGATTTTTGATATAGTTATTATAATTATATTTATTTAATATATCTGGTATCTTACCACCTAAGACAAAGGTATTAGTAATATTATATTTTAGATTTCGGTCATACTTTGAGAATTCTTTTAATACTTCAATTCTTGTTTTGTTTGTTCCTGGTACTAAAATCATTTGAGGATTATATTCATATGCTTCATCATCAGGAGTATCACTTACTTTTTCATAGGTAACATCTTTAGTATGTCCTTGAAATGTATAGTAACCTTTTAATTTACCATCAATATATTTTACATGATAAACCATTCGATTGTTAATGTCATTTATTTCATAACAAAAGTATCCATCTTTTTCATATGCACAGTTAGGTTCTATGTTAAAATATCCCGTTACTCTAATAGACATTTTCATTTTTGGTGGATTTATACTAATTATATTTATAATCTCGCCAAATTCTTCTTTTTCCCATTTCCCTATAATTCTTTCATCCATACTTCTTTTTCCTTTCTTATTATGGAATAATTATAGCATAAATACTGTTAAACAGCAATTAAAATAATAATTAAAAAAGCTATTTTGAAAGTTTTAGTTTTCAAAATAGCTGATATATTCTTCACTATCTTTATATTGATTAAAATAACATATAACCTTTATTTAATGCTACATTATATGCAATAATAAATGTTATAACAAAACAAATAGTTGATATGGCAATATTAATTATTTGGATTAACTTTGATTTTGGAAAATCTTTTTTCCAGTAAATAAATGAAAAAATAAGTTGATATAAATATACTAATATTGGAAAAAATGCTATTAAAATGTTGAGAGTATATAGCATTACAAAAATAGGTTGAGGGTAAACAACTACAGCTGGGCAGATTTCACCATTTTTTGGACATGCCCAAGTAAATATTGGAATCATTGTTAACAATATTAAAATTAAAGGAATAACCAACCCTAAGATAAACCATAGTAATTTATTATTTCTTTTATCTAAGTTTTTTACTACTTCTTTCATATCATCTCTATCTAATATCCATTCCTCACTCACATCAAAGAACTTACATAGTGCTTCTAAATTAGCATCACTTGGAATTCCATTTCCATTTTCCCATTTTGCGATGGCACTTCTAGATACAAATAGTTTATCTGCTAATTCATATTGAGAAATACCTTCTTTTAGTCTTAGTTCCCTTAATTTATCTTTAAACATATTTTATTCCTCCATATATAGTAATATTATACACTATTATAATAAAATATGGTAGTTACTTTGTATTTTTTGTTGGTTACTTTTGATACTATTTTAATTTTTCCTTTTACATCATTAATATTTAACTCCTAGGCAAGTTTTGGAGCTTAATAAAAATCTCAATGAATCTTTCGATAATCATTGAGATTTTGGTTTGTTTTTTAATTACTTTTCATATGTTTTGGTTATATCTGATGTAATCAAAATTAAATTATATGGGAAGAAATCTTCTTTTGCTTTATTATCAAGAAGATTAGCTTCATCAAATGCTTTTACAATTAAACTTTGAATATTCCATAATTGATTACTTATTAATGAATCAGTATAATCTTCTAGGTAGGTTGGCAAGTAATCTTTCATATTATATGTTAGTTTTTTAATAATTTCTTTTAGTTTTTCCTTTGTTTTTTCTAGTTCACTTGATTTTGTTAGTGTTTCTACTTTTTTGAAATCGTGATAAGTAAAGAAGGGAAAATTAAATTTAATTTTATTATCAACAAGTTTTAAAAAGCCTTTTTTAATATAATCATTAATTTGGTCTTTTTTATTTATCATCGTTATGTTAATAATGCTTTCATATGTAGCAGGATATTGATATAGTAGTTCATTAAATAATTCATAATTTTCCGTTCCATTTGCTGATTTATTATATGCAAGTCTTCCTACATTTGATGCATTGTGAAAGGCATAGGCTTTTATTCTATCAATACCATCTTGATATGTGTCTATTCCCATATTGATTAAGTATTCATTACTATATTGTAAATCCGTCATATAGAAATCCCACTTACCACCACCTGGGCGATCATGATATGAAAACATCGGTTTAGTATCATTTAATATTTCATAGTTTAAGTATAAACAAAAACTCCACATGGCTTCTTCTTTGGTTAAATTAGCATAAGTAATTAGATTTCGATATTCATCAATATGTTTTTTAGAAAACTTAATTAATTCATCTGCATAACCTTGATAGTTATCTATCAGAATTTGTGCATTTGAACTTAAGATATCTTTTGTAATATAGGGAAAATTAGTAATATATTTATTATGATCAAGTTTTTTAAGTAACGTTACGTTAACTAACTGACTGACAATGTCTTCTACATATGGTCTTGAGATACCAAGTTCAATGGAGTAATCTTCAATTGAACAAGGGTTATTATATGAATGATATAGTAAATTTTTATTAATCAAGGTATTAACGTAATTATGGGGATTGTAAGTACCAAGTTTCATCATTCCAAAAGAAACTGAAAAGTTTTTTGGAACATAGGCTTTTTTGCCATTTAGTTTTTCCATATCTAAATACTCCTTTAACTTTTGTCTTATATTTGATAGTCTTCTTCCGACTGTTCCAAGAGGTAAGTTTAATTCTTTAGCTATGAACTTTAAGGTTTTATCTTCTACATAATAAGCGTAAAGTATTTCAGCATAATCTTTACTTAGTAATTTAATTGCTTGATTCATTCTTCTGATTTTTTCATCTTCAAGCATTTCTTCAATTATTGTTTTGGAGTTATCTACATCATCAATTACATCTTTGTATTCTATTTTATTTCTTTCTTTAATGGTTTTTCGTAAATACATGTTGTATTGATTCTTACAAACTCCCCAGATGTAGTAATCCATATTATTGATCTGTGCACCTTTATCAATATTTTGAATTATTTCTAGGAGAATTGTTTGTGATAAGTCTTCAGCATCCATTCTGTTATTGCATCTTTTGATACAATAGAAAAATACTTTACTAGCATAATCTACGACTTTTTCTTTTAATTCCTTTTTGTTCATAGTTTCATTCATGAAATATTTACCTCTTCACTTATATAGTTGTAAAAGTAAAAGTTTTTTTCGCATTATTTTTAACTTATTTTATTTTTTTAACAACCTTTATTACAATAAATATCAATATTTCTAACTATTCTTCAACTATAAATGTAATGCCGTATTTTTCATATCCTATTGATTCAGCTAAATGAATTGATGCATGATTTTCTAAGCGACATTCCCATTGAGGGCATATACCTTTTTCAAGTAAATTATGGGTTGCTAAGGCTGCAGTTAATTTAGCATAGCCTTTTCTTCTTTCTTGTGGTAAAGTTACAATACCTGTATGTTGAATTTTATCTTCCATATATGGCATATCTGGAGCATCACAAACGGAAACTAACGCTCCATTTACAAAATATCCTGTAAAATATTCTTTTTTAACCTTTGAAATAAAATATTCTTCGAGCCATTTTGTGGTAATTGTAGACGGATGAATTTGATGAAAAAAATCTTCATAGTTATTAAAATCTTCTTCATGAAGAATACATGCATTACCATAATCATGTATTAACTCTTTTTTAAAAATCATTAATTGCATCTTTTTTATTTTAAACTTTTTTTCTATTTCCCCTAAAATATTTTCTAGGTTGTTTGTTTTAAGATGTTCAAAAAAATCTTGATATTTTGGTGCATAAGCAATGACACATGCTTTTGCTTTGACAAGTACATAAATTGTATATTTACAATTAAATCCTTTCATTTTTTCATCTCTAGCATTCAAACATATAAAATGTATACCATTACTAATGTTGGTTAAATCAATGCCACAAAAGTTTGAATAAAAGGCATTTGTAATTAAATCAATCTGTTTTTTTATTAAATTAGTATGTTGCTTCATAATTCTATTCTCTTTTGTTTTATCATATTTTAATTAAAAGATAAAATATATTATTTATTATTTGTTTTAATTATTGCTTTTTTACAAAGTATATAAAGAATGTTCATTCAAAATAGTGCTCTTACTAGAACTAATTTAAAGGGATTTTTTTTAAGTTACTTCTAATATAATGGGAATTTTTTTGTAAGTTCTAATATGGCTTTTTTAACTTCTAAAAGTTTTTTTTCATCATCTTTATTTCTCAAGGCTTTATCTATTAAATGAGCAATTTCTATCATTTCTTTTTCTTTCATTCCTCTTGTTGTAACACTTGCTGTACCAATTCTTAATCCACTTGTAATAAATGGTTTTTCATCATCAAATGGAACGGTATTTTTATTACATGTGATATTCACTTTATCCAGAATTTTTTCTCCTTCTTTTCCTGTCATACCAATTGATTTTTTAACATTTACAATCAGTAAATGATTTTCTGTTTTATGTCCTACTAAAATATAGCCTAGTTTTAATAGTTCACTCGCTAGAACTTTACAATTTTTAATGATTTGTTTTTGGTATTCTTGAAACTCAGGACTCAACGCTTCTTTAAAGCATACTGCTTTTGCTGCTATAACATGCATTAAGGGTCCACCTTGAACTCCAGGAAAGACAGCTTTATCAATTTTTTTAGCAAGTTCTTCACTATTGGTAAGAATCATTCCTCCTCGAGGACCACGTAATGTTTTGTGAGTTGTAGTTGTTACAATATCGGCATACTCCATTGGATTAGGGTGAAGTCCTGCCGCAACAAGCCCTGCTATATGAGCCATATCAATCAACAAATAGGCGCCAACTTTATCTGCGATTTCTCTATATCTCTTAAAATCAATTACTAAAGGATACGCACTAGCACCCCCTACAATTAATTTAGGTTTTTCTTTAATTGCTAGTTCCTCTAATGCATCATAATCGATTGCTTCTGTTTCTTTATTTAAGTAATATGGTATGAATTTATAATCAACTCCTGAAAAGCTTAAAGAACTGCCATGTGTTAGGTGTCCTCCTTGATCAAGAGCCATGCCAAGTACTTTGTCACCATTATTTAGGATGGCACGATATGCGGCCATATTAGCTTGGGAACCTGAATGAGGTTGAACATTGACAAATTTTGCGTTAAATAATTTTTTAGCACGTTCTATGGCTAAGTTTTCCACCTCATCTACAAACTCACATCCTCCGTAATATCGTTTACCAGGATACCCTTCAGCGTATTTATTAGTCAGAATTGAGCCTTGCGCCTCTAAAACTTCATTTGATACAAAATTTTCAGATGCAATTAATTCAATGTTTTGGTTTTGTCTTATCTTTTCTTTTTCTATTACCGAATAAACTTCAAAATCTTTTTCTTTTAACATTAAATTTTCCTCCTATTCAATTGCTTTTAAGCTTTCGTTCATATTAGTTTTTACGATTTTTGGCGTTAATATTAAGGTTACAAGTAAAGTGCATCCAAACACAACGACTGGAACAATAAGCCATATAAACCAACTTACGTCTTTTACTTTACCAAATCCCATTGTTTTAAAAACTAATGTTGCAAGTCCGATTCCAGTAGGGTAGCCTAAGAGAATTCCAAGAAATGCACTAATATAAATTTCACGATAAATATATCCACAAATCTCACCATCATAATACCCTAAAACCATTAAGGTAGCAATTTCTCTATTTCGTTCGCTTATATTTATTGTCGTTAGTGTATTAATAACAACCATAGTTAATAAACATGCAAAAATTACGACTACTATGGCAATTCCAATGATTGATGGTGAACCGAAGTCGCTAAATATGCAAATATCTAATAAAGCAAGCCCAGCAAACACTAAACCAGTTGATACAGCAATTGATATCAGCATCATCATAAACCTTGTTTTATATCTCAAAACATTTCTAAATGAAGATTTATATTTGAATGCTAAACGATTCCAGATAAATGTCATTTTCTCAAGCAAAATTCTTTTTCCTGATTTTGGAACTTTTGGTCTCAATAAAATAGCAGGTTCATTATTTGCAAGTTTCATACCAAGACTAAATGTTACTAGTAGTGTTACAATAATGATTATTCCAACTGATAAGAAGAAATATCCCGGATTAACAATTACATCAATTGGTGGCATTACATGACCGTAATTAAAAATATTACATATTAGCCATGATACACCATACCCAACAAAGAATCCTATTCCCCCACCAACTGCTAATGCAACAAGTGCAAAGAAAATATATTTCATTACAATAGTAAAACTACTAAATCCTAAAGTCTTAAGGCACGCAATTTGTGAACGTTCTTCATCCATTAATCTCATCATTGAAGATAAAACAACCAATAGCGTAACAGCTAAAAATATTATCATCAAAATATTTCCTATTCCTCTTACTTTATCAGCACTTGATATTATTGATTTAAAACTATAATTATCATCAAGAGTAATTATCTTTATGTTTTCGCCTAGTAGTTTAGTAATTTCTTCTTTTTGTTCTCCTATATATTTTTCATAGTCTTTTGAAAAAGAATTAAATAAATTTCTATTTTCTATTTTCACATAGATATCTCCTACTGGTAGATAAGGACAAACTTCTTTTGGACAATATATAATGTTTTCTAACAAATCAAGTTTATTAATCTCTGCAATATTTTTAGGAGTCTTGGTATCTTCAGGATTATTATAGCTTGGTTCTCCATCTTTTCCGAAAGTAAGTGGATTCATAACTATTCCTTTTACTGTTACATTTATTTTATATTCAGATGGCAGCCCTAAGGCTTCTTTTAAATTTATCTCAACATTTTCTCCAATATTATACCCTTTAATTTTATTGTCTTTAACTTCTGCATAAACTTGATTTTTATCACTTATGTTAATTTTTTCGCCATTAACAAGTTCGGGTACATTGATATTCCATTTTTCAAAATCTATAAAATATAATCTTAACGATGTTTTTTCCCCAGTTTTTATATCTAGAGACATACCAGTTTCAACATTTTTTTCACCAAAATGACTTTTAATTTTGTTAATCTCTTCTTCAGAAAAACTACCACTTTGACTTTTTATTATAAAATCACTAACATTTTGGTTTTTATAATAATTTTCAATGCTGTCTTTTATCATATCTGTAGGAGAACCAATTCCTGATACAAATCCAACTGAAATTAGAATTACACCAATAAGAGATAGAAGCCTTGTTAGTTGTTTTCTAAACATTCTTCTAACTACTTTAAAATATGTTTTTACCACTCTATCACCTCAACTGGTACAGGATTTTCATTTACTTCAATACTTTCTACCTTTCCACTTTTAATTTTTATGACCTTATCTGCCATAGCTTTTAGCGCGGCATTATGCGTTACAACAATAATTAGTTTATTATCTTTTCTTGAGAGATCCTGTAATAATTGTAAGATTTTTTTACCTGTTACGTAGTCAAGGGCTCCAGTTGGTTCATCACAAAGTATCAACTTTGGATTTTTAGCAATGGCTCTCGCAATGGAAACTCTTTGTTGTTCCCCACCTGATAATTCTGCTGGAAAATTATTCAGTCTATTAGCAAGTCCTACTTCTTCTAAAACAATTTTAGGGTCTAAGTGATTATCACAAATCTCAACAGCTATTTCAACATTTTCAAGAGCTGTTAAATTAGGCATTAAGTTGTAAAATTGGAATACAAATCCAACATCATTACGTCTGTAATTAGCAAGTTCCTTTTTGTTAAATTTGGTTATATTTTTACCATCAATAACAATTTCTCCACTGGTTGCTCTATCCATTCCACCAAGCAAATTTAAAAGCGTAGTTTTTCCTGCTCCTGATGCGCCAAGAATAACAACAAATTCACCTTCATTTAGTTCAAAGGAGACATCTTCTACTGCAGGTATAATAATTTCTCCAACATAGTATTCTTTTTTTACATTTTTTAAAGTTAACACTGGCATGGTGCACCTCCATAATTTTTAATTTATTATAACAATAATTTAATTTTTTTTCAATAGTTATGAAATGACAAATTATAATTTTCTGATTAGGTAAATTGTAATATCAAATAGAGCAGAATAAAAGCCAGGTTTTTTAGCCTGGTTTAAGATTATTTAGTTGAAAATGTCCATGTTATGTGTTATTCTTGAGTCAACCAAAACACAGAAAGGACAATAACATAGAACAATTTAATTATACTACAAACAACGCTAATCAATCATTTAGGAAAAAGCATTTATAACTATTTTCACAGAAATCAACTAAAATTAAAACGAGGTGTGATTAGTCCAAGAAAATATAGGCACCATACTGAAAAAATTCAAAAAATGAAAGTAAAAGGGGATAATATTTCATTAAGAAGTGAAAAAGCCAACTCACGTGAAGAGTTTGGGCATTGGGAAGGCGATTTAATAGTTGGAGCTAAAGGGAAACCTAAAGTTTGTCTATTCACTATGATAGAAAGAAAAACTAGATTATAGTTAAGTTTTAAAGTAGAAAATAAAGAAATGAAAAATATCGTAAATATATTAAATAGTTTAGAAGATAAATTTGGAAGTAAGGATTTTAAACTTATATTTAAATCTATAACATTTGATAATGGAACTGAATTTAAAGATTTTAAGGGAATGAAACAATCTATTTTTGATAATACTTTACGAACAAAAATATATTATGCTAATCCATACCATTCATGGGAAAGAGATTCCAATGAAAATGGAAATAGAATGATGAGAAAATATTATCCAAAGGGAACTAATTTTTCTAATATAAGTGATAAAGCAATACTTAAAGCTACTAATAAGATTAATTACAGTAATCGAAAATTATTAAATAATTTATCATCTGCTCAAATGTTAAAAAATCTCAATGAATCTATTTTTAGAATCATTGAGACTTTAGGACTTAAGAATCCTTATGTTGATTATTTAACTAATTAACATTAATTTTTGTTGCATTTCAAATTACAATTTAGTTTAATTATTACTTTTGTAAAGTTGAAAAATGTTTACTCAAACTAATTCTATTACTAAACTAATTTGAATGAACTTATTTTTTAAAAAAGTCATCTTAAACTAACTCTACTTTTAGAATTAGTCAAAATGGCTTTTTATTTTATTATAATATTATTCATAGATTAAATTATTTAACAAAATGATATTTGCCTTTACCATATCCTATCACTGGTTCAATAATGCCACTTTTAAGCATTAAGGTAATTAATTCATGTGCTCTGGTTGATTTCAATTTTGTTACCATTTCAACGTTACTTCTACCAAAAATTTCCTCAGTACCAAATTTTTCATAAAGTGCTATTATGTGATCTAAAGTTTTATTCGATATTGATTGTTCAATGTTCGCTTTTATTGTTTCAATGTTCGCTTTTAATGGTTCAATGTTCGCTTTTGATGGTTCATTTGATGTATGGCTAATAAGCATACTTCTATTTTTAAGTTCGTTTTTCTCGTTAAGTAATAAATTACGTAAGAATATTTCTAAAAATTCTGTAGTTTCGTAAATACCATTTTTGACATCGTTATAATTTGCTCTAACTAGAGCATTTCTAAAGTACCAAGAATTTTCAGCAAAAATATCATTTGTGACATTAAATCCTAATGTCTTTAAATATTTGATAAAGAACACGGCTGTTGTTCTAGTATTACCTTCTTCAAATATGTGTATTTGCCACAAGTTAGCAACAAAGATTGCTAAATGATGAATAATTTCATTTATTGTTAAATCTTTATAACTAAAACTTTTTTCTTTATTAAGATCATATTCTAATGTTGCATAAAGATCTGAAGCGTTACCATATATTATAGTTTCACCATTTAATATCCATTCTTTTTTTGTTATATTATAATTTCTTATTGTTCCTGCGTGCTCATAGATACCTTCAAATAATTTTTTATGAATAGAGATATATTCATTAGGAGTAAATGAAAATGCTACCTCTGTTAAAATCTTTACTATTCTAGCAGCAACTTTATCAGCTTCTTCAGTTCTATTATCAATATCTCTTTGTTGGTTTTCTTCATAATAGACATTAAGAAGATGTTGTACTTCATCAATAGAAATATCCCCTTCAATATTTTTGATAGCTGTATTAATTAAATATTGTGAAGTTTTTAAACCATCAACAGCTTGCAATCCTATTGCTGTTGTCCAAGCATATCCTTTATCTCTTTTATGTGGTTCATTTTCTTTAATATATTCTTTAAATGGATCTTTTATCATTTTAACACCACCATTTCCATAAAACATTTTTAATATATTTATATTTTTAATTATTCGTTGTATTCATTAGCTTTTACAATCAATTTGATAAATTCTAATGGCATTTTATCTTTTGATCTATATGTTCCACCTACTCCATTAAAATACATATAGTTAGTATTATGGCTTATATAACATAAGAATAAATCATCTTCTTCATTTGTTGGATCATCCAAGTTTGTAACAATACGTAAAGAATACGCATCATCTTTCGCTGTAGAAGGTGGCCAAGCAGATAAAAATTCCTTATTAATGTCAAAATTAACTTTAACATATTCACAATCAAAATAGTTATATGCTTCATTAGATACATTCCAAGAAAAGCTTAGATATACAGACTTTGATGCATCAATCGATGAAATATTAGTTATTTCAAATCCACTAGCTTCTTGAAATGTATAAATTTTAGTATCAGTACATGCGGTCATTGTAAAAATTGCCATTAAATTAAGTATTAATACTATTAATTTTTTCATATTTCTTCATCTCCTTATTTATATAATATATATCTTTTATTGATTTAAACTACCACTTGCATATTTATTATAACATTAATTATTGGTTTCTATAGTTACTATTGAATTTAATTTTTCCAAATATGTTTTTCTTATTATAATAGACATTGAAGAAGGGTCTTCACAATCTCTCATATTTTCTATTAAACAATCTATTTTATCAAATAAAAATCCTAACAAATTATTATCACTGTATTTATAATCATGAATGATTTTTTCTACTTCTTGTTTATTTTCATTTTTAAACAAATATAAGTATCTACCTTCATAAATTACAGTTGTATAAAATTCTAATGCCTTATCTATTAATTCAATATCTTCTATTTCAACTATTACTTCTGGAGATTTTCGTTCAATAATTTTATTTTTATCTCCCTCATATACTTTTGTTTTGTAATTTTTAAAATAGTTTAATACTTCAGAAACATTATCCCATAAGCCTGTTGCACGAAAGATAACACTATCACTATGGAATACAGTTTTGATATCTTTTATAATGTTATTTTTTTCACTATCACTTAAATAATAAGCTTCTATTTCAATAAATTCCTCATTAATATAGTTTAATTTTATTGTCATATTGAATTTCCTCATATAAATTTCAATTTTTCTTTACTTTAATTTTATCATAATATATGACATTTTTCAATAGTTTACATCTTTATAAAAATAACAGCCTGCAAGAAAAGACCTGCAGACTACTTAAAATTGTGTTTGTATAACAAAATCTACCTTAAACGAAATTTGATACTTTTCTTCTTTTTCATGGGTATACCATTTTCATATTTTAAAATGAACCACATTTTGTGGGCACACTAAAAATGTGGTATAACCCAAAAAAGAGGTGCATTTCAAAATAGTGATAGTTCCTATAATTTTTCTATAATGTTTAATTTATAATAAATACAAACTATTATTTAGAAATAGTAACAATCTCTGTCCAATCCTTTTGGCCTGTATCAAAATCACTTAATGGTAGTCTATATTCTTTATAAATGTCATCAATTGAAATAGTGTTCAACTTAATTTTTAATTCTTGAAATAAACTTTTCATTTTATCAAAAAATTCTGTAAAAGTTTTCTCTCTTAACAAATATTTAAATGATATAAGTAATGCAAATAAATCTCTCTTTCCAACTATATACTCGTTTTTAGAATTAGTATTTAAATTCATATTTCTATGTATTTTTGTATTACTAATGCTGAAGTCGTTCTTAAATATTATATACTTCATTATTCTATTATCATGTGCACATACATTACGATACATATTTATATAAGATAAAAAAGAGAGCAATTCAGTTTTGTTGATAGAATAATAATTAGCAATACCAAAAGCTAACGAATCTTCTAAGCAGGCATACAAAGTTCTAATTGTTCCAAAATCAAAAAAACTTGTTGCAGCCCAAATAGGAATCTCTTTTCCTAATGAAATAAAATGTAAATAGATTCCACTATTAGATTCTTTATCAATTTTATCGATTATTCTAGCTAAAAGGTTGATTGTTTTATTCTTTTGTTGATGATTATTAAAAGTATAACTATTTGGATTTAAGTAGGCATATTCTCCATATTTTTTAGCAAATTCATATGCTATTTTTGTCTTTAAACTATTTTCAATTAATAATGTATAATCTAAAATTAAATTTCTAAGTTTTCTATCAAATTCATATAATGCGAAAATTTCTTCAAAAGTCGTTCCATTTTTATAAACTTCACTACATTGTGTTTTATCAAGAAAAGGTTCTTTAAATCCATTTATTACATTATAATAATTATGATCTATCAATAAATTTCTTGTTTTACTATTATTATCTATTTTTAATCCCCTAGATTGAAGAATAGTTATTTGTTTATTAATATCTGAAAACATGCTATAACTCCCCCTAAATAAAAAGGTTGGCTCCGATGAAGTCCAAAGACCTACACCCACCGGTACACCAACCCAATGATCAATACTATTATACAGTATGTATCACGAAAAGTCAAGACATATATTCTTTTCTTTTCAATTTATTATATGCAAAGTAATTATATTTATACATTAATTAATGGTTATTAATTTATATTTTGTTGATGCTATGACCGGTCAAGATGATGTTAAAATTAGGATTGTTTAGCTTTTTTGTAAGTCTATGTGCTTTTCAGTTTCAGTCTAATCATTTTCTGGATTACTACAATTAATTATCTGGCTAAGTTAATTGATTCCGTGGTATTCCTATCCGACCATTTAGATCATGTTTTTTTCCAAGAACTTTTCCATCAAATCAATATAATATTCTGATTGAACGATAAATCCTACATGGCCACCTGGAACATTTAGAATTTCCGCATCTAGTTTTCTAAATAAATCTGCAAGACGGTTTTGATCTTCTTTTTTGAAAATGTCTTTTTCTGGAATGAGAACTTGTATTTTTCCCCTTAGATATTCAAAATCACTTTCTTTGAAATATGGATAGTCCTTCAACATATATACACACTTGAAACTATGAATAAATCTCTTCTTATAGTTCAAGTCAGAAGCTACTGTTTCATAGAAACCTCTTCCATATTCACGATTATCCTCTGACTCACATTCTAAAAATACCTTACTCTTTTTTAATAACAATTTCATTTCTGTTTTCGCGGGAACAAGCTTTAGTAAAAAAAGAAATAATGGGGTTGAAAAGCGTTCTTTTTAATGTCTCTAACATAATCTGAATCAACAGTTAAGGTAGTCGTTAGAATCATTGATAAAACAGATTCGGGATGTCTTTTTGCAAAAATTTGGGCATATACGCCACCATCACTTGCACCAAGCAAAATTACTTTTTCAATAGATAGTGCTTTCAATAGTTTTGCTGCAAAATCGATTTGTTCATCCGCATTAGTGGTATGAAACGGATATTCATAAATCAAAAATCTATATTTCTTACCAAGCTTTTCAGCATATGGCATCCACATTTCTTGCATCTCTAATCCGTTAAAAAAGAGTATGACTGGAGCATCATCTTTACCACCATATTGGTATCTTACCTTCACATTGTCAATAGTTATTGTTTGATATGGGACCTTCTTTAAGAAGGTAGCATATTCTTTTTTGAAATCTCTACTTTCACTCATGATCATTATCCTCCAAAATTTCCCTTTTAATTTGTTTACACTTTATAAATGCAATGACAGCCGCAACACTACTGAATAAACACATTATCAAGAAGAAACAAATAAATATTATATCAAATAACTTTTCAATTAGTAGAAAATAACAAAGCATAATTATAAAACTAATACTTAATATAATACAGCCTATTGCTATTTCTCTATAACGTCTATACCATTTTTCAGCATACTTTTTTTCCATTTTCATTCTCCTTAAGAAATAAATCATATAACATTCGATATAATACTTTGGTATATTCTCTAATAATTGTCAACTAACCAGCATTGACTATTTTTTGATTTATCTACTTTTAAAGCAAATTACACACTCATCATTATTTTTACACTTGCATTATACGTTTTTAAATGTTTGCTTGTACGAAAAGACATTTTTATATTTCATCACTTTATAATACAATTATAGTGTAACATTGTAGTAAATAAGAGAGTCAAACAAATGTTATATTTTATTATTATGTTTTAACCATTTTTCTAAATATTTCGTTGGATTTTTAGAATCAATCCAGTAGTTTGGTAAAAAACCTTTTCCTTCTTCTTTATTTTCAAAGTAGACTTTATAAGGTATTGAAATGTATATTTTTGATCTAGTTAGCAAATATGACTTTATATCACCAAAAAGCCCTATTCCTGCCGATGCCGATCCAACAAAAACTACCTTTCGACATGACTTTGTATGTGCTATTGCCGCTTCGCCAGATGATGATGTCTTTTTGTTCATAACTACATACAAGGTACCATCAAATGATCCTTTTGAGGTGTCATAATCTTTCCCGTATAATATTTCATAATTTTTCTTATTATTTTCATTGCCAAAGATATCATTTTTAATAATCGCAATATCAGTTTTCCAGTGAGAATATCCATTTAGTCCTTTAACGAATTCATCAGGATATGCACTCCAACCACCGCGATTACCTGCTATATCAAATATAACAACATTTTTATTTTTGGATTTAACACCAAATTCATAAAATTTTTTCAAATATTCTTCTTTATTTTCATGAATTAAATATTTTTTACTTTTTAAAAGATTATATGTTTTATGTTCATTAAATTTATAAATATAGTCTGGAGTATTTCTTTCATATCCATCAGCACTCAAGATATGTGTATTTAATTTAACATTATCAATTGTAATAGTTTCAACCTTTACATTAGAGTAAACACCTATTAAGTAGCAGTTTTTATTTGATAAAATTGTTAAAGTTGGCAATAGTTTATCTTCAAGAAAGTTTTTAGAAATTATCGTTTCTAAAGGTAACTTTTTATTTCCTTTAATTACTTTATAATCATTGCCACATTCTTCAACTATAACATTTGTTACATATGCAAGATATGGTTTATAAATTGGAAAAACTTGATCTTTAGTTATGAAAGTAAAGTGGCCGTCAATTATGTGTTTTTTTAGGTGTTTTGTGATAATACTAGCTAATTGATTTGTATCAATTAGATTTACACCTAATTCCTTTAGTTCATTAATTATGTTATATTTAATATCATTAAAATTAATAAACTGATTAAAATATTCATAACCGCTATAGCAATATTTTAATGTAATAAATAGTTCTTCAACATCTAAAATGGCATCGTCCAAAGATATATCTACAAGTTCACAAAGTTGCATAGCAGCTTCAAAATTCATATTTTTATATATAGTCTTTACTATATTAATATCTTCATCTTTGAATTCTATTGCTTCATAATCTCCATATATTCTTTTAAAAATATTACTATCCATAGTTTTCCTCCAATATATTGTATCTCATTTTTTCTTTAATAAATATTTATAATAATTAAATAGACCATCACTTGAATTACCATATAGTTCAAATCCATTTGCTACAAAAATTTTTTTAGATGGTATGTTACCCACATCTATACCAGCATAAATATAATCTGGCTTCATATTACATATATCACAGTTTAAACTTATTATTTCTCTTATTATTTTCTTACCTAAGCCTCTATTTATATATAATGGATTTATTAAGATTGGATTAATTCCAGCAACTTTTTTCATCTCTTGATCAAAATAATAATTAAAAATAATAACTGCAAGTTTTATATTATTTTCTTCAACCACTATAATTTTATCAAAAATATTACTCATTTCTCCAATATGTGTGCAATACCATTCATAAATTTCTGATACTTTTTCATTAAATAATGCATAATTATTTACGATAATATAATTTTCTGAATACTCTTTTTTTCCCATTCATCAATATCATTATCTAATGATTTATCATATTCTCTAAATAGCATAATTTATTCCTTCCTGTGTGTTTTAAATTCTTATATTATTGGTTTTCAACCATTAAATTATACTGTAAAAAATGTCGCAAATAAACTCAAGTTATAATCATTCAAAATAGTTTAGGTACATTGTTGATGATATCAATTTTTCCATTCTTTATTGGATAAATAATTAATCCGCATCACATATTAACAAATCAAGTACTAAAATAACCAACCAAAGATAATTATTTTTAATACCTTTTAATTGTGCCATTAAGTAGGAAATAGATTGTGCTACCAAACCACATAATATAATTATTATAATACTTTTTAAACTTAAATCACCAAATTTATTCAGTCTTATTTCAAGACAAACTACACACTCAATATTGGTCAAGACTACCAAAGATATATTTATTATATCATAAATTTAAAAATATTAATAGATATTTATTAAAAAGCTTCTATTTTCCTTTTAGTTCTCTAGTCTTACTTTATTCCAATTTATTTTTAAAATCTAACATAACATCAAAAAAAGCTAACATTATTATTTTGCTAGCCTTTTTGCTTATTCTATCAATTCTTTCTTTTGAAATAGAGTACTTGCACGTTATTTAATTTCAAACCAATTTTCAGGTAATCCCATCTCATTCAAAATTTTTTCATAAAAAATCGGACTTAATGTTTTTTTCAATTTAGATAATAAGCCTTTAAATTTTGTATAAAATAAATTAAAATTTTCTTTATTTAACAACAATTTAAAAATTATTATAGTTGCAAGAAAATCGTTACTACCTTTTAAATATCTACCTGTCTTAGGATTTTTAAGTATACCTAATTTTTCATATATATCTTTTACATTTTTGATTTTTTGAGGGATAGAATTAATACTTTTATATCTATATAAAACATCATTATGAGCACAAATATTTCTTACTAAGTTTATGTGTCTAATATATGATCCTAAATAGTCATAAGGCAATTTGTAATTTTTAGCGATTGTTATTTTATCAGAATTCTTTAACTTGCCATAAATCCTACTGACAGAACCAATTGTTAAAATATTTACAACTACCCAAAAAGGAAAATATTTATAATTATCATTATACCATTTAACTGCTGGTTGCATATTATCCACTTGCTTTTTAATTGAATCTTTAATATGTTTCTTCATTTGTGCAAAAGTATATTCATCAGCTTTACCAGTATCAGGAGCAAAATTTTCCTTTTTAAGATATATTTTTTCTTTTATTCCATATTGACTAGAAATCACTTCCGATAATAAAGATTTAAAATTAATTTCAATATTTGTGGCTGCCTCAAAAACAATAGTCTTTAATTCTATATCAAATTTATATAAATTATAAATGTCTTCAAAATACACATTATCTAAATATTGATTATTAATTATAAAAGGAATTTTATATGCATTAATTAATTTATAATATCCTACTTCTTGTAATACTCTTTTTGCTAATTTTTCACTTTTAAATTTTAATTTTTTTTCATTTTTTAAAAAATTAACTTGTTCTTCAATTGTCATATAATGTTTATGCATATATTACCCCAATTAATTTTGTAAAAGAAAAACCCCGGTCCCGAAGGATTCCGGAGTATGATCCACAAAAGATTTACCTATATCCTATAGGCACAAATATTATAACATTAATTTTATTTTTTGTCAATCCTTTTACAGAAAAAATCAATGTTATCTTATAAAACCTTAGCACCTAAATAATCTAAAGTATGATCAATAGTATTATATGTAATAATGTTCATTTTATTATTTTCTTCATTAAATAAATTGATATATTTTTGTGCAACTTTAAATTCAAGTTTATATCTTTTTCTTATACAATCAATCATTTTTGTTTGGAAACTACTTGTTTTCTTTTTTCCAAATCACATGCTTATCGCTTGCTCCAACTTCAAAGAAATACTTGACAATTCCCAAATCTATTTTAGCATAAGAGCCTCTCTTTGGAGTTACTTTAGCTAAATTATTAGGATTTAAAACAAAAAGATTCTTAGTTTAGTATTTCTTCACAATATGATTTTAATTCAGGAATACTTTCTATAGCTGTATTCCATACAATTTCTAAATTAATTGTATCATATCCATGTACTATTTTATTTCTCATTCCTATAATTTGTTTCCATGGTATCTTATTATATTCTTTCATAAATTCTAAAGACAAACCATTAGCTAATTCACCAATTTGAAATAAATTAAAACATACTACTTCTTTAACGTCATCATTCCTTGAGAACTCTGTTTCAGTAATATTTGATATTTTGGAAGTTACACGATTACATCTTTTAATAATTTGTAATAATATACCCTTATCTTTAACTCCTAACATAATTTAATCATATCCTCCATAATTTGCATTTTAAAATAATCATCAATATAAGATGAATCAAAAACGATATCTACTTTCTTGTTTAAAGCTTTTTCTAGTTCGTCTTCAAGTAATCCTTGATCTATAAATGTTTTAACATTACCTTTATTACAATATATATCAATATCACTAGATTCTTTAGCTTCTCCCCTTGCATATGATCCAAATAGATAAATTTCAGTAATCCCATATTTATTAAGAATAGGCTTAATTATTGTTTTAATTTCTTTAATTGTATATATAGGTTTGTTTAAATCAGTATTAATTAATGATACTATATAACCATTTCTATTCTCAATACTATCTAAATATTTTATTATATTAGCATCAGACTTCTTTACTCTAAATTGATACATTTTATAATTATTCTTATTAAAATTAGAAATGTATTCATTTTGGTTGAATGACATATTATCACCTCTTATATACATATGATATCATATGTTTTTAAATTTGTCAAGTTGTTAGTATATTAGTAGTATATGTAATAATAGTTTTTATAATACAAAAGGTCAGATTAGAGTATTTGGTCATTATTACTACCTAAATGCTGCAATATCTATTTTTTGTATAGTTATGTAGAATTATAAATATTTTTTAAATACTAATAAAAGCCAGTCAACTTATTAGTTAACTAGCTATTTATCATTTTAACGTTATTGTTCTTTCTTTATCCAAAAAATTTAATAATTGATTTTCATCAAAGACTTCACCAAATATTTTCTTTCCATCAAATATAATTTTATTAGATTTAATTTTTAAGATTTTATCTTTTTTATTATTTTTTTCTTTATTTCTTTCTTGTAAATAAATTTTAAAAACTAACGCATTGCCTTTAGAATCAACAATTTTATAATAATTAGAAATTGATCTTCTTAGTTTTTTATTCAATTTATGTAATATACATTCTTCGAAAATAATTTTTTTATTAAATGAATTATTCTTTCGTACAAATTTAAAGAATATAAACAAATAATAAATAATACTAAAACGACAAAGGAATAAAAAACCAATTGAAATTATAAATCCAAAAATGGAAAACCAGTAAATACCATTAATATGAATAAATAAAATAACTAATGAAGCTATAAATATGAAATATGAAATTATAATAAAAGGTAGTCTCTCCTTATTCCCTACATATGATGGTGTATTCGAATTACTATTATCAAAAAACTCTTTAGTAGTATATTTAAAATACCATTTTAAAAATGTCCAAAAATTCTCTTTACTCATAAAAAAACTCCTTTAAATTTTTATAGATAAATAATCCGAATTTATTAGAAATAGTATTCACAATTCATTTATACTCTTTTATAAGTAACATTTATTACTATTTGAAACTTCCAAGATGATAGTATCATTATAAGAAAAAACATATAAATTCTCGACTTTCACACCTTTTTTAGGTTCTTATTGTTTTCTAATGGAATAGACAACACATACATACTATATTATGTTTACCATCAGCTACTATATACCCCGCATAGTTATAGTCATACTCTAAAATATGTTTTATTTCCATTAAACATCATTCCAATCATAGTAAAAAACATTTAATAAATTGTGACTTTTTTTAAAAATCCTTTCGGTAATTTCTTTAAGTCAGAATACTTAACGAAAAAGCCATAACCGTATGTTCTGCCAACACGATTTTTAAATATTATTTGGAACCAGCCAGGCGGATAACCAAATCCATACATAAACAAAAAATTAAAAAACGTTATACGAGTATAATCGATTTGTTTAATGTTATCAATAGGACATTTAATTTGTTTCTTTTTTTTATTAATTATGACTTCATCTTTAGTAAATGTAATGTTTTTTAAAGAAAATTGTTCCATATGCTTTCCAATGCCTTTTAATATACTATTTTTTTACTTTTTTTCTAGATTTATTGACAATTATAACTAATAACTGAAGACTACCCAAATATATACCTACTAACACGTACGATGTTATACCACCAACAATTATAGTTTTTAATGTCATCCCTTTAGGATTATTTCCAAACGCAGCGTTTATAAATTTACCTAGGTAAATTAAACAATATTTAATAAATTCCCGCATTTTTACATCCTCTTAAAAATCATTAATGACTACACTAATTACTTCGTTTCCCAATTTTGTAATCCCCACATAAATTTTGTAGTATAACGATGTTTCAACGATATATTAAAAGTATTCTCGCTTTTTAATTAAATATCTTTTTTAACAATTGTAATTAATTCTTCAATTGAAGGTAATTCATTTTGTAAGTTTTCTGGTAAGTAATCTTTAATTCTGTATTCACTTACCCCCATTGGTTTATTCATATCTCTTAGAGTATATTCAGCAACAACATTATTTTTATGTCTACATAATAATAAACCAATTGTTGGATTATCATTTACTTCTTTAACTTGTTCATCAATTGCAGTTAAGTAAAAACTCAACTTACCAGCATATTCTGGTTTAAATTCACCAATTTTTAATTCTATAACAACATAACATTTTAATTTAATATTATAAAATAATAAATCAATGTAATAATCTTCACCAGCTACTTCCAAGTGATATTGATTTCCTACATATGCAAAGCCTTTACCAAGTTCTAAAAGAACTTTTGCTATATTATTAATTAGAGCATCTTCTAAATCTTTTTCTTTAGCATCTTCTTTTAATTCAATAAAATCAAATACATACGGATCTTTCATTGTTTCTAATACTAATTCATTTTGTGGACTAGGAAGTTTGGTAGAAAAATTAGAAACTTTGTTTTGTTCAATTTGACGCGCATATAAATTAGTATCAATTTGATGAGCTAAAACATTTACTGACCAACCATTTTCAATTGTTTTATTAATATACCAAAGTCTTTGTTCTTTAGATTTTACACGTAAAATTTCAATATTGTGAGTCCAAGTAATTTGGGCAGTCAGTGACTGCACAATTTCAATTTCAGGATATTCTCGATAAAATCTAGCCATATTTTTAAGATTTCTAACTGAAAAACCTTTAGTTGAAGGAAATTCATTTGTAATTTCTGATGACAATTTACTTAAAAATTTACTACCCCAAGTACTATTTTCATTAATAACTTTTCCAATATTCCAATAAAGAATTAACATTTCTTTATTAGCATTCAAAATTGCTTTATGTTGAGCGCTTCTAATTTGCTTTTTAATTTCTTCTACTACTATCACATAACTATTTTCTAACATTGTTCTACCTCCTTTCTAAATTAACCCATAAACTTATAGATAATCATAATTCCTTTAAATTTTGTATCATTAATATCTTTTACATACCTTACTGTTAGATATGATGTTAAATTATTAATGATTTCAGTAATCAACTGATTAAAGTCAATATACTTTATAGTTATTTGCTTAAATATTTCAATATCAGCTTCTTTCTTACTCTCCTGAGTAAGTTTATTCTCATTATATATCTCAGAGAATAGCATTTTTTATTATAATAAAACGGTTATTTTGTTAAAAAAATTTAGCAATGTTTTTTATAATACTTTTCATATAAATCATCTAATTTATTCTATCCTCTTTCAAGACAAACTACACACTCAACGTTGGTTGAGACTACCAAAGGTATATTTTTAACCTTTTTTGATAGGTCGAAACTACCAAAGGTATATTTATTATATCATGAATTTAAAAATATTAATAGATATTTGTTGAAAAAGCTTCAATTTTCTTTTTTGTTCTCTAACCTTCATTTTCTCCTCCAATTTTTAATTAATACATTTATATATATTTAACTTCAAACATAATTAAAAACAGAAACTAATATTTTAATTAATATATTTCTTCGCTTGTAATTCGAACAACTTTTTGTATAGTCCATCCCTATTTATAAGTTCATAATGCGATCCGTTTTCTATTATCTTTCCGTTATCAAGAACAATAATTCTAGAAGCCATAGTAATATTAGATAATCTATGCGAAGTAAAGACAGAAGTCTTTCCTTGCATTAACGTTTTAAAATTCAAAAAAATCATATGTTCGGCCTCTGGATCTAAAGAACTTGATGGCTCATCTAATAGTATGATATCAGCATCTTTAAAAAAGGCTCTAGCGAGGGCAATTCGTTGCCACTGCCCTACCGAAAGTTCCTTTCCATTTTTATCAAATAATCGAGTTAAACTTGTTTCTATTCCTAATTCCCAATCATTTATAAAGTCACTTACTTTACTAACTTTTATAGCAAAATTAATTTTAGAATCATCATTTATATTATTGATATTGGATAATGCCACGTTCTCTCTTAATGAAAAACCATATCTTGCAAAATCTTGGAATAAAGCACTAAACAGATTTCTAATGCTATTAATATCAAATTCTAAATAATTAACTCCATCAATTAAAATTTCACCATCTGTTGGATCATAAAATCTTAATAATAATTTTACAATTGTTGATTTCCCAGAACCATTCAAACCTACTAAGCCGATATTTTCTCCTTTGTTTACTACAAAACTACAATTTTTCAGCACATATTTATCAGTATAAGGATAGCAGAAATTTACATTTTTAAATTCTATAGTATTGAAACTATATTTTTTTTTAGTACCTATTGTTTTAAAAGATGATTCAAGATTTAGGAAATCTGAAACTATTGATAATTGATCCACAGCGGACCCAAAAAAAACAATAGTTTCAATGAGGCCATCAATTTCATTTCTCAATTTATTTATTAATGATAAATAATATTGTATATCACCAACTCCGATACTCTTATTGACTAACTTTTTTAATCCAAAAATAAATAATAAAATATCACTAAAGGATGAAACAATATTACTTAAAACAGTAATAAGTATATTTTTTTTTCTAATTTTATTTTTTTCTTCAAACCATTTTTCCCATTCATTGAGATATTTACCTTGTAAAAAATCTTTTAGATCATATATTTTGATTTCATACATAGTTTTATTAAAAAATAATCTTTTGTAATATGCCATTTTTCGATATTCAACAACAGAATCTCTTTGATAATCATCTTCTATTTTTTTCATCTTTCTCTTAAATATTAAACATGGAATAGAAAGAATAAGAACAACTATAGCTAATAAATGATTTAGTTCAAATAATAAAATACCTGCAACTATAACTTTAATTATGCTTGTTATAATAGAAAAAGAAAGCCCTACAGACGATTGTACAGATTTTAACATTCTTTTAGAATTAGTCATCTTGTTATTTAATATACTTGAATCATAAAAAGACAAATCAATATTAGAAATTTTGTCAACAAGCCTATTATCTAAATAAAAATTAATTTCATCATTATATCGATAATTAATATATTTAGAAAATTGTCCTATACTCTTTTCAAGAAATAGTGATAAACAGTAAATTATAAGAATGTTAACTATTATCTTTGGTAATAATTCGAATGAAGTTAAGTGATTTAAGACTAATCTCCATAGATAAATTGTTAAATATGGCACAATTGACGATAAGACAATTAAAACAATTTTTATTATAAACAAGGATTTAGAAGCATTAAACGAAAGACGAATTGCAAAAAACATATTTTTACATATTTCTTTTACTTTTTTCTTTTTAAACATTATCTTCTCCATTAATAGCATATTTTGATGATTGTAGGTTATACAAATATGCATATTTTCCATTTAATTCCATCAATTCATGATGAGTGCCTTGTTCTACAACTTTTCCGGATTCCAAAACAATAATTTTATTTGACAATATTATATTAGATAATCTATGTGATACAATAACACTAGTTTTTCCTTTTGACAATTTTATTATTGAATCAAAAAGTTTATCTTCTGCTATAGGATCTAATGCACTTGATGGTTCATCCAAAATTATAAATTGACTATCCTTAAAAAAAGCTCTCGATATAGCCAATTTTTGCCACTGACCACCTGATAGTTCCACACCATTATTATCAAAAACTTTTGTTAATTCTGAATCTAAATTAATACCTAATTCATTTATAAAACTCATGCAATCTCCTTGTTCTAGAGCATTATTAATTTTACATTCTTGTCCAATTTTTCCAATTTCAGATAATGCTACACTTTCTTTTAATGTTAAAGAATACTTTGTTAAATCTTGAAAATATACACCAAAAAGAGAATACAACGATTTTAAAGATATTTCTTTTATATCAACATCATTAATAAGAATTTTACCTTCACTCACATCATATAATCTTAAAATTAATTTAATTATAGTTGTTTTTCCAGCACCATTTATTCCTACTATGGCGACATTATCTCCTTTATTTATAGTAAAATTTATATCTTTTAAAATAAAATCTTTACTATTTGGATATTTAAAGCTTACATTTTTAAAGGTTAAGCTTTTAAATTCATTAACTTTTTCTCCATTATTTTCATAAATTCTTGGATTCCATTTTAAAAACTCTATGAATAAGTAAATCCTTGGAGTTATTATTTTAAAGTGCGAACTAAAATCATAAAGAATATATTCCATAGTTACTGCTGCCTGAGTTCCCATTCCTATATAAAGCGATAAATCTCCAATTTCCATTTTTTTGTTGATTACACTTGATACCCCATATACTATAATAAAAATTAATCCGCTATATGATAATAATAAAGAAAAAAACGATAAAACAAATCCCTTATTAAATATCTTATTTCTTTTAATTCTTATAGTTTCCCATATATTCTTATATTTATTTAAAAAATATTCTTTTAGATTATAAATTCTAATATCTTTTGCATATTCTTTTTCAATAAGTAATGATTTATAATACTCTTTCTCTCTGTTTTCTGTTACACTTTCTATTGAAAATTTATCCATCTTTTTACTATTTGAAAAAGAAATTATTGCTCCTGGAATATACGTAATTAAAAATATTACACCTAGTATATAATTATATGCTAAAAAGACAACACATGAAGATAGGAATGATATAAGATAGGAAATTGCATCAACCGGCCAATATGCACGATTAGCAATGCTCCAAGTACTATTCAAAGCAACATCTATTTTATCTGCATTCTCTGGATTATCAAATGTTTCAATATCTATTTTAGCCATATGCTCCATAACTAAATTATCAATATATAATTTTGTTTTATCATTAAGTATAGATTTTAAATAATTACTTACATTTCCTAAAATGCTAATTGTAACTATATCAACTAAATAAATGGTTAATAAAACCCATATATATTCATCCATTATTGAGCTAGTATATATCAAATGTAATTCATCAATTATTAATTTAAAAATGTATACATTAAATATTGGTAATAAGCTTAATAATAATTTGATTATCCAATAAAATATATAATTGTATTTTGATATTTTAAAAGGAAGTTTGATAACAAACCAATTAGTTCGTATTATTTTTTTTAACATAAACTCATCTCCTTTCATAATGGTGGTTCATTGGTAACTTGCGGTAAATTTAATTTATCTCATTTTTTAAATATTTTGATACTTATTTTATTTATTAAATTAGTATTGATTCTTTTGATTATTAGATCAGCATTTGTCTGTATAGCATAATGTGATAAGTTTGTCCCCTTTGAAATTCCTGTAGTACCTGAACTAAATAAAATTAATGCTTCCTCTAAACTATAATTATTTCTAAATTTTTGATATATTTCATTAGGAATAAAATTTGTATTTTTACCATCATTGTCTATGAAAATAAATTTAATTCTTTCATTTAAATAACTACTATCAAAATACTTCTTCATAATATAACAGATTTCTACATCAGTACTAATTAACATTTGATATATTACTTTAAAAGGAATTCTATAATCTATTAAAACAGCAGAACAATTTTTATTCCAAATATCCAATAATGTATTAATAAAACTTAAAGAATTTTCACTTACAATGGCAACTCTAACTCTTTTTTCTTCCATAATCTCACCTACCTATAAAAATATATATAATTCATCTAAACCTTACTACTCACATTCTATTTATACAGCACAAAATATCTATTATCTAAACATTTTAATAAAACTTATAGGTTATTTTGTAAGTGGAATATTATATAAACTACTCCAATTATAACAGTAACTCTCCATTATATTTCCAACTTTTTAATATATTACTCATAACCTTAATAGTATCTTTAGCATTAACAAAAACAGTTTTTAATTACATAACACTAAAATTTATTATTAATCATATAATAATCTAACAATCTTCTCTTCATAATTTTTGTTCAATACCTTCTATAGATATCTTTAATATGTATGGGGTATAAAAGCAACTAATGCAGAAATTATTGTATGTAATATCGTTTCAAAAACAAATATTTTATCAATTTTATAAATCTTCTTTAGTGAGTAAAAGAAGGTTTTTAATATTTCTTTTACCTAATTCATTAGTATCACTATCCTTTAACTTATAAATTCAAAACGAATGCCTCTTAATCTATTTATACAACTTATGATATCATATTTGCGTATATCGTCAAACCATACATCACACTTAAAATTATACTGAGAAAAAATTTGTTGTATTGACTCATCAAACATTTTATTATTTTTATACATAATGTTATCATTTATATCATCACCCCAAAATTCACTTCTAGATAATATTAACTGAATTATATAGGCCAAATAATTTATTTGACTATCTGAAATTAATGTTGATATAAATGTGATATCAGCTTGATATTCATCAATCACAACATTTTTACTTTTATCATTTGCAACAATATTAAAATAATTAAACATCTCTTTTGATTTAAAATTAGCTATTTTTCTTTTTGATATAAAATTTGTCTTGTCGGGTTCCTCTACAACTTTCATTAAATCTAATGTTTTAACAAAACTTGTTATGTCTTTAGGTATATAGTCTTCTAATAAAATTACACAATTAGCATAATTCAAATATACACTCGAACCACCTATTACTAATATAGTTGACGCATCATAATCATTATATATTTCTTTAATCCTATTAGTAAATGGTATTATTGGATCATTTTTCACAACTAAATGCATATTATAATCTCTTATCATAAAATTAGTTGCACTTCTATCTTCATCAATTAAAAGCAACTTACTTTCGCAATTAATTGCTTCTATAATATTTACTGCTTGTGAAATACTTCCACTTGCATCTTGCGTTGAAAAGTTATGAATCCCTTCACTTGATGAAATATACTTATAAAATGGTGAAATATTTGTATTTGTGACATATCTACCATCTTCAGCACAAATCTTCATAGCAGAATCATCAGTAATACAATATTCTCTTCCATCCCCATACTCATGATTATAAACACCCATTTCAATAGCTTCAAGTAAAGTTGTTTTACCTGAATACCCACCACCAGTAATTACTGTTATTCCTTTTTTAATTCCCATTCCTAAAATCTCAGTACCATCATTCAACTTAATTAAAGTTTCAAGTGACTTAGGTGATATAAATTTAATTGCATCTTCTAATGGTTTATTAGTTCCTTCTTTTCTTGGTAAAATACTACCATTAGAAATAAAAGCTACATAATTATTTTCTTTAATAAACTTTCTAATTTCTTGTTGTTTTAAATAAATATCAATATTTTTATTTAATTCATCTTTGTTAATAGACTCTATTTTTTTGATAATAAAGAAATAATTTCTTTGATTGCCTTAAAAGAACTTTTACCATTAATAGAAACATTATTGATAAGTGGAACAACAAATATTAATTTATAATAAAATACATTCTTATTAAAATCATAAGTAATACCATTTCTCCTAATTATAATTTCATTTGTTTTTTGGGACTCCACATAAGGTTTTTCCCTCGTGCTCTTATTTTTGTTGAAGTATTCATCATTAATTTTATTAACGTCTTCATATAAAAATTTTAAAATGTAATGTTCAAATGCAACAACATTATCAGTATTTATATTATCACTAATAAATGTTTTAGGAATTTCAATATTTAAAATAAGTTTTTCAGGATTTCTATGAGATGTCCCAAAAAAACAAAATCTTAACCCTAAAAATTCATATTCTAATAGTTTGTCGCTTAACACATCTAAATATAGTTCACAAATTCTATTTTTATTTTGAGCATGTAAATTAGACAAATAATTTTTTAATAAATTCATATACTTTAAATCTCCTAATTAAATATTTAACAAAAAAAAACACTCCTATAAATTAGAAGTGTTTAAATTTTAAAAGTATATTATTATTAATAAAACTTAACAAACTACAGTTACACAAAAGAAACTGATTACATCTAATTTATATTGATCTATATTTTTCATAGTAATCAACTCCTTTCACATAATTTTTCATATTTTGCTACTTATATTATAGCAAAAACAATTCTAAATGTAAAGTAATTAATATATTTTTTTTAATTTAATTTCCACAATTATCTCTTATAGGTTCGAGTCCCATCAAAACTTAAGGTTCGAGTCCCATCAAAACTTAAGGTTCGAGTCTCCACGAAAGCAGGTTCGAGTCCGTGGTAAGTCTCACCTAGTCTTTAAATCTAAATGTTTCATATATGAGAAAAAAAATAGGTTATTCTAACCATTTTTGGCTAAAATAACCAATAAAACCAAAAAAAATTAGCCTTACGCAGAAGACTAATCGATTTACTTTAATGATAAAACTATACAGATTTTAATATTAAAACTTACTGTTATGTTCCCTCATACTTGGACTTTTGGTAGTCTTAAACCTAGGTTGAACTTACCAAAGGTATATGTTGTATTTGTAGTATTTTAAACTTATTTATATTAATTTTTGCTTGATTTTCTATTTTTTAGTTTAAAATAGTCATAAAAACCCTATTTTTACCTATCTTCTTTCAAGACAAACTACACACTCAACGTTGGTTGAGACTACCAAAGGTATATTTTTAACCTTTTTTGATAGGTCGAAACTACCAAAGGTATATTTATTATATCATGGATTTAAAAATATTAATAGACATTTGTTGAAAAAGCTTCAAATTTCCTTTTTATTCTCTAACCTTACATTTATTCCAATTTGTTTTATAATCCTAACAAAGCGTCAAAAAGCGGCTAACAGTGTCATTCTGCTAGCCATTTTTTACTTATTCCACATTTGAATTTAAACTCAAGTTCATATCTTTTTCTTATAATCACTTCATCCACAAGGTTTGTAAATGTATCTTCATCAAATCCATTTATATCAGAATTAATTATTTTTTCTATTTCTTCTAATCTTGATTTAGCAAGAATCATTACTGATTTATTTTCTTCCAGTTTTGCTTTCTTGTTATTTAAAGCGTCTATTTGTTTTTGAACTATAAGTGCTTCTTTTTCATAATCCTCTTTTGAAAGTTCACCTTTTATCTTTTTCTTATATAAGTTTATCATTGCTGTTTGAAGTTTTTTTATTTTTTTTACTGTCTTTTCTAATTCATTAATATTATTATCATTTAATACAGTATTTATATTTTCAAGTAACATTTCTTTTACAGCATCAGAGTCTTGTATTAATTCTTTCATTACTTCAACAAATGCATTCTCAATTGCTTTTTCCGTAATATACATTTGTCCACATTTATCCTTATTGAGTTTGTGTTCAGCACATACCCATGTTTGGAGGTATTCTCCTTTAACTGTTTGTGCATGACGCCTATAATAATTTCCACATTCTCCACATTTAATTTTTTTGCTGAATGGATATTTGCTTGAATATCTACCTTTATTACTATTAGAATATCCTTCAGTTATTTTTCTTTCACTTATAAGTGCTTGTACTAATTCAAATGTTTCTTTAGAGATTATTGCAGGGTGATGATTTTCAACAAGATACATTTTCTTCTGTCCTGTATTCTTTTCCCTTTTTTTACTTAATACATCTCTTTTATAGGTTTTATTCATTAATGCAGTTCCAATATACTTTTCATTTGTCAGTATACTTACTATTACGGTTTTATACCATTTTTTGCCATTAGATGGTGTTGAAATGTTATCTTCATCTAAACCTTTGGCAATTGCATTTATTGATTTTCCCCCAATATATTCTCTATAAATTCTTTTTACAATTTCTGCTTCTTCTGGTACAATTACTAGTTCACCATTCTCATTCTTTGTATATCCTAAAAACCTTGAATAGTTTAACATCATATCTCCCTTTTCAAACTTTTTATCCATTGCCCAAGTCACATTTTTACTTATTGTTCTTGATTCTTCTTCTGCCATTGCTGCTAATATCGTAATCATTATCTCGCCACCAGGTTCACTAGTATCTTGATTATTTGTTTCAAAGTATACTCCTACACCTGCTTCCTTTAGTATTCTTATATACTTAAGTGCTTCCTCTGTATTTCTAGCAAATCTGGCTATAGATTTAACAATAATCTTATTTATTTTACCACTCACAGCATCATTTATCATTTTTAAAAATTGTGGCCTTTTTTCAGCTTGTGTTCCAGTGATTCCAGGATCTGCATATATGCCTACAAAATCCCATTCATTTTTATTATTAATATATCTTGTATAGTAATCTACTTGACGTTCAAATGAATCTTCCTGTTCTTCCCTATCAGTAGATACTCTAGCATAAGCTGCTACTTTAATCTTATCTTTTAAGAAATTAACTGTTCCATATTTTGTTCTTGGAATTATTATTGATTTTCTTTCATTTACTTGCATTTTTTACCTCCAGCTAATTTCCATATTTCTTTATTTCCTGCGTGTCCATTTGTATAACGTTTAGTTATTACAGCACCATTATAGAATACAAAGATCACCATCCAATCAAGAATGGTGACCTCTTTTATATATTTATGTACTATGGTTTCATCAAATTTAGTTATCTTTTCATTATTGTTATTTGTAGAGTTAAATTTACTTGCAATAGTTAGACTACTTTCTAACAATGCAATTTCTTCTTTTAATGCAGTTTGTTCTATTTCATAGTTTTCTTTTGAAATAAATCCTTTTACAAGCAATTGATTTAGTTCCTTTACTAAGCTAAATTTTCCTTCTAATTCTTGTTTAATTGCTTCAGCGCCAAGATATTTATTATTTAGAAAATCATTATATGCTTCAACAAACAACGCATTTATAACTTCAGCTTTAATTGCATGATTGCCACATGCCTTTATTCCATATTTCTTATTTGTACTGCAACTATAATATTCACATCTTGAAGATGTTCCCGAATTTGCTATTTTATGTTGATATGTTTCACCACATTTTCCACATCTGATTAGACTGGTAAATGGATATAGTACTGGCTCTCTATTTACTAATTTTTTTGCTGATCTACGCTCAAATATTTTTTGTACTTTATTCCATAGTTCTTCACTAATTATTGCTTCATGATTTCCTTGAACATAATACATATCTCTTTCGCCTCTATTTTTTAGTCTTTTTCCTTTTTCTGAATAAAACTTTTGTAGCATTAAATCGCCCTTATATTTTTCATTTCTTAAAATATTTCTAATAGTACCATCTGTCCATTTTACACATTTTGCTGAAGGAATATTTTTTTCATTTAATGTCTTTGCTATTTTTGTTGAACTGTAGTTGCCAGTAGCATATAACGTATATATTTCTTTTACAACTTTTGCTTGTTCTTCATTGATAATTATCTCTTTGTTATTTAAAACATTATAACCATATATGATGTAGCCCATTACATTTTCGCCATTTTTAAACTTATCTTGTATAGTCCATTTTATATTTGTACTATAGTTTGCCAAATCTTCCTCTGCTAATGCCGCAGCAATTGTTAAGTATAATTCACTATTTGTATTAAGCGAATTTATATTTTCTTTTTCAAATATTATTGCTATTCCTTTTTCTCGCAATCTCTTTACGATTGATAATAATTCTTCTGTATTTCGAGCAAATCTCTGAACTGATTTAGTAAAGATGATGTCTATATTCCCTCTTTCGGCTTCTTCAATCAATGCCATAAATTGAGGACGTCTTGTAGCATATTTTCCACTGATTCCTTTGTCTGCAAATAATCCAACATATTCATAATCATCATTTTTTGTTAAAATTTCATTCCAATAATCACTTTGATATTGAAAACTAGTTTCTTGATTTCTTTTGTTTGTTGAAACTCTTGCATATGCTGCAACTTTCTTCATTTTGCTTACCTCCTTAGACATTTTATTATTTCAACCATTTACTAAAAGGGAACATAAATTGTTCAAATTTAAATTCTCCTTCAGCTGGCAACAAAACAATATCACACTTGTTTATTTAAGTCCAGCCGAAAGAGAATATTTAATTTAATTTTTCTTCATTTAGCTTAATTATTTTTTTCTTTTCTTCATCAGTTAGCAACCCCTTAATCCAAAGTTTATTTACTAACATATTTAAGTATGCAAGTCTTATTTCTTTACTTGCCACTTTCATCACCTTTCTTTAATTGTTTAACAATCTGATTCGTTCCTGTTGCAGTTAAACCACTTGCTGCACCAATTACAATAGCCACAAATATATTTTTTGCTGGAATGATTTCTGGTACAAAATAATATGAAATTATACCAAGTATAACTCCTATTAAACAAGAAATTAGTGGAATAAATCTTTTAAACTTTTCACTACTTCCTACAGCATATTTTATAATTTCAATTAGCCAATATACTATTGCTGCTATTGCTGGTACACTTAATATTTCTAAATAATTATTCATTTATTTGCCTCCTTTATTTTTTCTAATAATTCTTTTAAATATTCTAAATATTCAATTGGCATATCACCATCATGAATTCTTTGAATAACTTCATGTTGATCTATTGTTAGTTTTACATCATTATTGTGTAAAATAAATAAATTATATGCGATATGATAAATCTTCTTTGTACAATACTTTCCATTGATTGTAATTAATGGGTTAAAGTTACACAATTTATCCTTTATTATCATTTCTAGTAATTTTATTAAATCTGTCTTATACTCTAAAATGCTATATTTAATCGGAAAGTCTTCTCCTATAATTTTTGTATCCAGTTGATAATTAACTAATAAAAACCAATAATTATTATTATAATCAGCTTTAAACTGCATTAATTCCTTTAATCTTTTTCTTGAAGTTTTAATTAAATCTATGCCTTCCTTCACTTCTCTTTTATAAAAGACTGTATCATCTAATTCTATCATGTCAACATCTTTATTGTTTTCTATTCCTAATAGCGTGGAACCTATCATATATCTCATGTTAACTCTCCATCGCAAATACTAAATCAACGTAATCAGATGAATTTTCTGCTTCTAAATAAAAATATAACTTTGTTGTTGAAACATATGCCTTCCCAAATACACTTCCATCTGCTGACTTAAAAATAACATAATTATTATATTTTTCAATTATAAATCCTTGCTTAATATGATTTGAAGCTAAATTAATTACTGTTGCTCCTGTTGAACTATTAGCTCTAACTTTTAATACTGTTGCAGAACTTCCTCCAACATCTATGCAAATTAATCTTGCATGATTATATCCTGATACTGATAGACTATGCCAACTATTACACTCAATTGACAAATGACCAACGTTTTGTACCATTCCACTTGCTCTTGCAGCATCATCCCACTCTCTTACTTTTGCATCCGTAATAGTATCTAGTACTGATTTGTTTTCATGTGTATGATTATTAGAATAGGCAGTTGACACTTTTGTTTTTTCATCTTGAGTGTAATCATTAGTAGATAGACCTTTTCCACTTATTTTATCGACTTTACCTGAAAGTAGTGTTTTGATTTTACTCCACACTCTTTCAAGTCCTGTCTTATCCAAATAACTTTTAGCCATATAGCACCTCTTATGATGCTAAAATTGTATCAATCTCCGTATTTGTGATTGCTACTAAATCTGATGTTTTTTGATAACCACTTAAGTCAATAAAGCCACTTAATACATCCCATAGTTTTACTCCATCACTATTAATACAAACTACATTAGTTCCAGCTGGATATCCTTTTCCTTGTCCTTCAACAAATTTGGATGTTGTAGTAAAAGCATCACTAACATTATATACATCGCCTTCATTTGTTTCTGCCACTGCTGGTAAATTAGCAAAGGTTTTAGTTCCCTTTATTTTATATATGCCTGCAACGTCACTTTTCTTAGCAAAGGTACTTAGATCTATTTTTGCATGACTTGTTGATTTTGTTGATTCTAGAATTACTTCACCATCATACTCTACAATTACCCCTTCAACAAAAGTACTATATGGATCATTGGCTTGGTTTTCCAATTTTTCTTTTAAAGCTGTTGTAAAATCATTTGTTGAAAGTCCTTTACCGTTAACCTTATCAACCTTATTTCCAAGTGCTGCATTAATTATTTTATTTTGTACTGGATTAGTAGATGTTGAACTAAGAGCTGTATCAACAGTTATTTTAGTTGCTCCAGCTGTAATTCCTTCAAGTTTTTCTTTTAAGGCTGTTGTAAAATCATTTGTTGAAAGTCCTTTTCCACTAACTTTATCGACTTTGTTATTAAGTAGATTTTCTACTTCATATGTATAAGTATTAGTTGAAAGATTAGTTATTGATGCAGTGTAAATATTATAATTAGTATCATATAATTTAAACTTGTATGTAGTTTTATTTGTTTCAAAATCGCTATAATCGCTCTTTTCAAATAGGTATACATAGTTTATATTTTCTGAAGAACCTCCTGAAGTATTTGTTATAGATACAACTATTTTTTCTGAACTATTTAATTCAGAATAAATTGAAACAAGATGGCCAATTAATTCTTCTTCTGTGTATCCTCTTGCCCCATTGTAAACAATATAATTTTTCTCAGCACCTGCTTCTATTCCTTCTAACTTAGTTTTAAGTTCTGTAGTAAAGTCATTTGCTGATAATCCTTTACCACTCACCTTATCGACTTTATTTCCAAGTGCTGTATTGATTACTTTATTTTGTACTGGATTTGTAGATGTTGTACTAAGTGACGCATCAACTACTGTTTTGTTTGCTCCACTAGCTATTCCATCCAGTTTTGTTTTTAATGTATCTGTAAAATCATTTGTTGATAACCCTTTACCTGTTACCTTATCAACTTTATTTTCAAGTGCAGTATTAATTATTTTATTTTGTACTGGATTAGTTGATGATGCACTTAGGGCACTATCAACTGTTGTTTTATTTGCACCTGTTTCTATTCCATCTAGTTTAGTTTTGTAGGTATTACTAAAATCATTTGTTGATAATCCTTTACCTGTTACCTTATCTTGTTTTCCTCCAAGTAAAGTTTTTAATTTTGTCCATAAATAGGTTAATCCTGTTTGGTCTAAAAATTTCTTTGACATTTTATTCTCCTCCGTTTAATATGTTTTCAATGTCCTCAATTGTCATGCATATTGGCATATCATCTTTTTGTGCATAACTTTTTAAATCTTCGCTAGAAGCAAATCCTGTATGCCCACACGATTCATAATCTAAATTATCTAGTTTTGCATGGTCAGTTATTCCATTAGACATTACCATTATGTCTGTGGTTATCACCTTGTTTACTGGCAATCTTATATTATAAATAATTTTCATTACTCTACCACTACCTTATTTTTCTTCATTAAGGTTGTAATAAATTCACCATTAAATCTAGCATCAAGTGAATAAACACCTTCAACCAACTTTTCTGATAATTCTTCATCAACATACATTTGTAAAGTTCCTGTAGCAATGGCTTCAAATCTTGCCACACGTTCACTCTTATAGTTAACTAAAAATATTTCTATTTTATCAGTTTTTTTAAATTCTATAGGATTTCCTTCATCATCTTGTATATTAAATTCGAAAGTCAAAACAAAGGTATCTCCATGATACCACCTTATACTTCCATCTTTACACATTCTTGGAGATTGTTCTGCTATTCTCATAAAACGATCCTCCTGTAAAATAAAAAGGACTAGTTTCTAGCCCTCATTAATTGTTTTTCCTATTAGGATATATTCCCATATGTTTATTTCAAGTTCTCCTAATAATTCTTGTGCTTCTATGTAAAAGTCATTATCTTTATCAGTATTAAACATATCACCAACAGACCATCTCAATCTATGAATGATATAAAGTCTAATAATCATTTCTTGAAATCTTTCTTTTACAGCATCATCATTAAATTGTTTAATATCGTAGTCTTGCATATACTTTGGTCCTTTCTTTTTTGTAACAGAAAGTATACCACAATACTTAATTAAGTCTAGTAATATATTCACTTTTTTGAATTTTGTTCTAGTAAATATTCATATAAACCTTCTCTTACCTCATGATATTCAGAAAGTGCTTCTTTTAATTCACCATTAGTTCTTCCATCCCTTATTGCAATAGCATTAGCGTAAGTTAATTTACCTATTGCATCAATTGATTTTAAAATTAATATATTCTCTTTGGCTTTTTTCTTTTCTCGTTCTTTTTCTTTTGCTTCTTGTTTTGAAAAATATGATTTCAAAAAGAAAAGTACCATTCCACTGATTATACTTCCTAAAATACTAATTATAATTGCTACCATATTTCCTCCTAAAAAATTCGTTTATATTTAATTTTATAACTAATTCCTTCTTTGTTTGATGCTAGAGTATCTGCAATATTAAATTCACCAGTTATATTACTTGTAGAATATGCTCCACTACTACTTACAAATAGGTCCACTCTAAATATAGTGTTTGCATAATATGTTACTTTTAATCTAGCACTTCTATACCATCTTGCTTCTGCATCATTTGCAACGTAATAATGGTTTGGACCACTAGGAGCTTCATAGCCTCTTGCTTCATATTCAGTACTTGAAGTTTTATCCATTCCTAAAATATCGACAAATGTTGTGGCATATCCGCCAATGTGAGATGCATCATCTAGAATTTCAACTTTAAATAAATATATTCCATATGGAAGATTTGTTGTTCCAGGAACTAATTCTGTCCAACTACCATTTAAAATTGCAGCACTTCCTGCACTACCTGTTGTTGGGATCGAGGTAGTTCCTGTTAATAATTTACCAGGTATTTTTGTAATTGGTATTTCAACATTTCCAGTTCCGTCAAAATCTTGTGGTGTTGCAGTTACTCCTGTTACCGTAATAGTAGCCTTATATTTTAATCTTACTGCTGTTTCGGCAGCAATTGGTAAATCTGTAAGTGTTCCGTCTTTGTTTTTTATATTTGGTCTGAATGCCATAAAATTTATTACTCCTCTATAAATACAATATTAGAAATTGTTACACTAACACTTGCTAATGTTTTCTTTTCTATTTTGCAACTTATCTCATATAAATATTTTTCATTTTCACCTAAGTCATTAAATATTTTTGGTGTTACTTGATCTCCTGCTACATAATCTGTTTTAGGTTCTGTCCAATTTGGCATATAATACCTCCTTATGATTTTTTTCTTCCACGAGTTTCTTCTCTTAGACTACCATCATATGATATTTTATTTGATTCACATATTAAGGTGTTTTCTTCACCTGGTCCTTTATCACAATTATAAATTTTTCCAAGTTCTAATTCAGGATTTCCTCTCCATATTGATGTAACCGTTCCTTCACCTGCTTTTAATTTTTTAAGTAAATGGTTCGCAATTCTTAACGCATCATTTTTAGATTGCAAGAATTTACATGTTGGATGTGAATATTCGAACACACCAAAATCTCTGACACTTTCATCATCTTGTACATAAATTGATTTATATGTTATATCTATTGCTGGACCAGTTATTATAAGGTTTGCTGTTTCAGTTGTATCGGTTTTGTTTTTTAATTTAATCTTACAAGCATTAGTTCCACTATCAAAACTTATAATATCAATATTAGCATTATTAACTATAGGAGCAGCTGCTGCAACTTCACTGGCATAATCTATCATTAATTCTATTTCTTCATTAGCATTAATTGTAATGCTTGTATTTAGTGCTTCTGTTATATCTTCACTTATAACTACTTCAGCATATTCAACTATTATTCTATTAGCAAATTCAGTCAAAGAAATATTTGAAGTATATGAAAACATATTATCTTTTGAAAGTTCAATGTTTGATAATTCTTTTTCATCAAAATCAGATACAATCATTAATTTATCATTTCTATCAATATAGATAAAACAAAGGCCTGTGTTAGCTATTTCTTGTAAAGCATCCCAAACAGACATTTTCTCCATAAAAACATCACCTACTTTAATTTCTAATAAAAGTGGCGATATTTCATATTTCGTTATACCTGCTTTTTTCAAAATATCTTCAGCAATATAATAAAGACTAACTCCGAAATCAATAGTAAATCCTAGATATGTTTTATTTTGCAAACGTAATAGTTTATCTACAGCAGTACATTTAAGCCATCTTCCATCATCTTCTACCTTCCATTCTTCTGAATAAAATATACCAAGAGATGTGTATTCGATTATTCCATTTTTCTCTATACCAATGAACGGTCTTACTTTTCTGTCTAACACAAGTAAATTCTTTAAATACCCTTTTGTGAACTTCCCGTCCTTATTATATAAGAGAATATTCATAGAGTCAGAATTGATATTATAACTAGCATCTTCCGAACACATTTCTTCCATTACTTCAAATGATTTAATACATGATTCATCATATGTTTCTGCAAGACTATCATAAAACCTTAAAAGTTTAACACATGCATTACTATTACTCCACTTGGTAATTGTTATTTTAATGCTAGTTATATTTTCAAGAGTTTTATAAATCTTGTATTGCACTAAAGTATTTTTAGTTACAATTTCTTTTGATATCACTGTTTCATCACTAATAAACTCTAATACAAAATCTACAGGATATTGATTTAATAAACTATCTCCAATAATAAGCCATGATACTATTGCCCTCTTTTTAAATTTCAAAGTTAATGTCTGTGGAGTAATAAATGTATTATCTTCTTTTGATAACTCTTTACCCCACCAACCAATAACTGACCTATCATCCATCATTTGATATGTTCCATCAAGAATTGAATTACCATCCATAGTACAACTCTTAACACTTGGCACCATATATGATTTATACACTTCATCAGGATGACTTATTAATGAATTGTCTATAACATCTACTCCTTCAACTTGTTCTGTATCACTGTCAGAATAAATAATTTCAACTTTTCCATAAACTTTTCTAGGATTATCACTATAACTCATTTTATCTCTCCTCAAAGGTTATACTTACGTTCTTCCATAGAATTAAATCATTAACCCAATCATATGCTGGAGAATATGAAAAATCACCAGCTCTAGTTGTTAATGTAGTTAAGTCTCCATTTGTACTTTCTCTATAGCTTATTGTTGTAAAACCATTTTTCATAAGTTCTTCTTTTAATATTTTCATATCTTTTTGTTTTAAATAATCCCAGGTAACATTAATGATTTTCTTTTTTCCTATTTCATCAATTACCATTATTCCACTTATGGTTCGTTCAGTTTTATCTAAGATTTCGTAAGAATATTCTATATCTTTGGGTGATGAAATTTCCTTTCCATTTATTTTAAAGAATATCATATTGTCTTCTCCCTTAAAACTATGCCATGTCTTTTATATTCCTTAGTTAGTTTTGGCATCATTAATCTTGCAAGTGTTACTCCATCAAGTTCTAATACTATTTCTTTTTGATCATTAAACTTCATTCCAGAATTAGTACTATTTAGCTTAAACAATCCGTTTATTAAATCACCAAAAGGACTAGTACCACTTCCAACCACACTTTTATTTAAAGGGACGACGTTTAATGTAGAAGCAAGAGATAAAGCTGCATTTTCGATTAATGGCATATTTTGATACATGTCATTTGCCATCATATTCATAAGGTTAGGTATCCACTCGTCTGCAGTGTGTCCTGGACCTTTTTTTGTTGGCGAACCAAATCCTAAAAAATCCTTAATTGATTGTCCTACGCTTTTCACTCCGTCAACAACACTGTTCCATGCATTCTTTATTCCATCTGCAATATTTTGAATTAGGTTTTTACCCCAATTAAATGCATCGCTAATAATTCCTGAAATATAATCTTTAATTCCTGTAAATAGATTTACTACAGCATTCCAAATGTTTGAAACTGTACTTTTAATTCCTTCAAACAAACTAATAAAGAATGAAGCAATTTTTTCATTACAGTCTTTTACCATTACTACAATTTTATCAAATAGTGAACCCATAACTGTTTTAAAACCTTCTACAAATCCTTTGAAGAATTCATAAAATGCAAGTCCTAAATTCTTTAATGCTTCCCATGCATTACTTCCTGCATTTTGCAAATGTTCCCATGCCCCACTAAAGTCTCCTTGTAAAAGCGAACATAATGCCATGATAATCTCCAAAATTGCACTAACCACACTTATCACTGATTCTAAAAGTGGTCCTAACATTGAAATAGTTCCATCAATTACACCACCTATTATGCTAAATAATGTGAGTAGTATTACGCCTAGAGCATCAAATAAAGGTTTGAAAGTTTCATACAGTTTTTTTATTGTTTCCCATAATGTAGAAAACATCTTTTTTAACTTTTCCCACACTGGTGATAAACTTTCAATTAGTCTTGCAGTTGCCTTTGAAATTACTTGCAATAATCTTTTTATAATTGTCACAATAAAATTAACAAGTTTAGTAATAACCGCTTTTATTTTAGACCCATCTTTATTTATTAAATTTTTAATTCCACCTATTATATCTTTAATCATAGTTTTTATTTTAGGAAGGACTAATTTAAAAAAGGCTATAGTTTGATTTGTTATAAGTTTTACGATATCTCCAATTTTATTCATTGCGGCTATAATAACCTTTTTTATATTCTCACCATATTTATTCCAAAATTTAGATATTCCTTTAATAGCATCAGTTACTACTTTTTTAACATATGGCCATACCATTTTTGCAATATCATAAATTTGTTTAAATGACAAAAGAACTAATTTAGCTACAAAACCAAGTACTTTTCCAATACCTTTTTTTATACTTTCACCATTTTTATCCCACCAGGCTTTAATAGTATTTAATACTCCCAAAACTTTATTTTTAATTGTACTGAATACATTTGAAACATTTGTCTTAAATTCATCATTTGTTTTATATAAATAAGTTAGACTTGTTCCAACGAGAGTAAGTATTCCAATTACCAAACCTGTCTTTGAAAATATCATTGGAATTATTTTTACTATATTTGATAAAACTCCAAATAGTTTACCTAGTCCAAGAGTTAAAGGTCCTATTGCTGCTGCAATCATTGCAATTTTTACGATGTGACTTTTTTCTTCATTTCCTAGCTTCATTAGTTTTGAAGTAAGTGGAGATATGTACTTAGATATAAATTGTCTAATTATCGGAATTAAAACATCACCAAAAGATATTGCTATTTCTTCAATTTCTGATTTTAGTATTTTATACTGACCAGTTAGAGTATCCAGTTGAATTGCTGCCATATCTGTTGCTTTAGATGTTCCAGTAATTGATGCTGTCATTTCTTTAATAGCATCACCACCTTTACTCATTAATGCTAACATTCCTGGTCCACCTCTTGCTCCAAACACTTCCATTGCTTGGGATGTTGTCATTCCAGCTTCACCTAGTCTATTAACAATATCCGCAAAGTCATTTGTTGATGGATTTAATTCATCTACTGATAATCCAAGTTCTTCAAAAACTGCTAATGCAGATGAAGTTGGATTCATTAAACTTACTAGTGCTTGTCTTAAAGTTGTTCCTGCTGTTGAACCATCATAACCTGCATTATATAAAATCGATAATGCTCCAACTGTTTCCTCAATTTCATAACCTAAACTATTGGCAACAGGTCCGACATAGCCCATTGAATTTGCTAGTTTATCCATTGATGCCATTGAATTACCTATGGCGCTAGCAAAAACATTTGTTACTCTTTCAGCGCTACTTGCTTCTAAACCAAATTGATTTAATGTAGCTATAACTATATCTGTAGTATCAGCTAACCCATATTGTGTTGCTGAAGCAAGATTAAGTGTTGCTTCAATTGAATCAGCCATTTGGTCTACTTTATATCCTGCAGATGCCATGTAGTACAATGCATCAGCTGCATCACTTGCACTAAATACTGTTTTTGCACCCATTTCACGAGCAAGAGCTGTCATTCTTTCAAAATCTTCTCCTGTTGCTCCTGCTACTGATGCTGCATTTGCCATTGATTGCTCAAACTCTGATGAAGTTTTTACTACTGCTGTTCCAAGCGCTACAATTGGAGCTGTTACTGTTGCTGATAATTTAGTTCCAACTTTTGTTAATGATTTAGACATCTTACCTAAATCACTAGCTGCCTTATCTAATCCTTTTGATAGTGAGGAAATATCAGCTGATATCTTAACTACTAAGTTTCTAATAATTGCCATAAATTCCTCCTATTTTATTATTACTCCTTTTTCTGCCGCCATCATTTTCAATATGGCATCACTTTTGCTTATACTAGTTTTTTCTTTTCTTACATCTTTTAATATTTTTTCAAGTTTAGGAAGCCTTTTTTGTCTAGCAAATGCTTCTATATGCCAAGCAAGACAAATATTATTTTCAAATTGTTCTCTTCTTAACTTTTCTCGTTGTTTTCCAATAAGTGATAACTCATATGGTGTGTATAATCCTATCGTTACTGGATCTATATTAAGATTAATTACTAGTTTTTCACAAAAAGCAAATAAATTAAAAGAGGCGGCATCTATTCCCCCTTACTTGATTTATCTTCTTTTCCAAATGCTAATGTTAATGCTTCGCCAACTTTTTCTGCAATTTCTCCTAGACTTGAATATTCATCAATAATATCACCAACTTTTTCAATTGTTAAGTTACTATCTTCATGACATAACCCTGCATAAGTAATAATTAACAAATCCTTAATACCAACATTTTTTAAATCGAGTTTAACTAATGGCTTATTTGTTAAATCTTCAATTTTTGCAAGAGCATTGATACCATATCTTAATGTTCTTGGTTTATCTAAATTTATTGTAACTCCATGTTTCATTTAATTTAAGCTCCTTTCGTAAATGATAAAGCACCATTACCTGTGAATTCAAGTGAAATACTAACAACATCATCAACTGGATCTTCTACTGATAAACTATTAATAATTGCTTCGCCGTTGTAATAATTTTTATCATCCACATACATTTTTAATGTTACTGATGTACCATTTAAGAATGCTGTTTGTAAAGTTTCCTGTGTTGAATCTTTAGTTGTTACTTCATAATCTCCTTCACATGATGCTGTCCACTCTTTTAAACCAGTTATATATTTTTTCCAATCATCTCCTAAAGCTGTTGTTTCAAGTGTATCAAGAGATAACTCTAAACTCCAACTTTTCAATCCTATTACTTTATTTGTTTCATCACCAATTATGACTTTACCATTTTTACCAGCTATCGCCATTTCATTTTACCTCCTTATTTTCAATATAATAAAATTCAAATTCAATTGAACACATGTACTCTTCAGTATCAAATTTTAATGCTGTATTTGTGTTTAATTCATAATCTGTTTTAATAAATACCGCTTCAATAAATACTCCACCCATGTTACCATGTAAGTTTTGGATTCTTTTTTTAATTAATCTTGATAGTTCTCGTGCTTCTTTATATGTTTTTGCATGTGATACTATTTGAATAGTTTGCCTAACAAAGCCAGTATCTCCTTGAAGGGCTGAATCATAATTAGCTAATACTGACGAATATACAATTGCAGGTAGTATTACATTTTGAGGTAATATCACTGGATATATTTTATTACCTACTATTTTTTTAATTTTTTCATCATTTGATAAATGATTATATAAGCCAATTAATATATCCATTTACATTTTTCCTCCTACTGCTTTTGCAACATTTTCTGCTATTTCTTCATTAATATTTTTTTGATTACTATCAACCGCATTTCTTAAAAAAGGATTTGCTTCTCTTCCGCGAACTCCAAGTTCAACAAATGTTCCATATTTAATATCCTTATCATAATCAACCTTAACAGTAGCTTTTTTCTTTGTTTGTTTATCTTTACTAAGTTTCAAACTATTCTTTAATGCTCCTGTATCAACTGGACAATTTCTTTTGGCATCCTCTAAAGCTATCTTCCCACCTGCCATAGCACTTTCCATTAACACATTTCCTGCTGCTTCGCCCATTTGTTTTAATCTTTTAACTATCTTTTCTTTTCCTTCAAGATTTACTTTAACTTTCTTTTGTTTAGCACTATACCCCATATGCAACTTTCTCCTTGCAATTTAAAATCGTTGTTGTATGAAGTGTTTCATCATCTGATACTCCAATTATCTCATATAGTTTATTCTGATATTTTATTCTATTTAACACACTAATATTTTTATTGTATCTAATGGTTATAGTTGTTGTATTCTCTGCAACAGGCTTTTGTGATTTAAAATATTCAGTTCCACTTATTGGTTCTATTTTTGCCCAAACACTTTCTTTTTTAGTCCATGTGCCTACTTCTTCACCATATTCGTTTCGCGTAACAACAAATTCTAAAATATCAATTCTTCTATTTAGTTTTCCTATTCTCATCAGAATTTTTCCTTTCTGTACATGAATAACATTTTTTTTACTAAATCAAGTGTTTCATCTAACGCAAGTCCTTCTTTATCATTTTTCTCGACTTGTCTTTCTTCATATAATGTTCCAATAATTATTAACATTGCTTGCTTAATTAAATCTGGTAACATTTCAAATTCATCTAAATTACATCTTATTATTTCTTCTGTTAAAATTCTTGATGTGATAATTAAAGAAGAGATGAGTGCATCATCTTCATCATTATCAACACGTAAATAATGTTTTGTTTCATTTAATGTAAGTAATACACCCATCTTTATTTCTCCTATTCTGAATATCTTGGATCAAATGTTGCTGCAATTATAACACCTGGAATTGTTGATGAAGTCACACCTTTAATGTTTAATGCTACTCGGTCATATAATCCTTTTAGTGTAGAGCTATCAACACTAAGTACTATAAAAGCAGTATTACCTGCTTCTCCACCTATTTCAAATTCTTTTCCTGTGCTATCTACATAGTTATATGTTGTTTGTCCAATTTTTTCTTTATATGGGATTGACACCTCACTTCCATCACTATTTAATTTTGCTAAAACCTGGAATTTAGTTTTTGCAGATGTCCCAACTCCTGTTGCAACGATAAATTCAACATTCTTATCATTTGTAAGTGGCACATATTCAGTTGTTACATCACTTGCAAATATTGTTCCAAGTTCTTTTACTACTTTATATTTGGTTAATGTTTTTGACATTGTTTTATACCTCCTTAATTTCTTTTTGCTAATGCTACAAATGGTGACTGTGTAGCTGTACCTTTATATGGAGTAAGTGGCTTATTCCAAATTGGTTGTCCATCTACACGATAAATAAATCTAAATACATTTTCATCATATAAGAATCTTACATGAATTGAACTTTGTGCATTAATACCACCTTTGTCAATTAATAAATATTGATTTAAATCTGCTAAAATAATATCACCAACTTCTCCTAATGCACTACATTGTTCAAGTGGTATAACTGGTCTACCAAACAATGTTCCATATGGCTTTTCTGATAAGCCTCCTGCTGGAACATAAACTGGAGTTGTACCAATCTTTAATGTATATAGATATGGTTCTATTTCTTGATTAATAAACCACACAGCATTGTTTCTTGATCTACTCCATACTCTATTCCACATTTTAATTAAATTTTCAACTGTAATTTTTTCTGTTTGATTAGATTCTTTTGCAACTGTTACTAATGAAGAAGAATTTAAAATACCTAATGGCTCACCTGCTCCTGTACCAGTTAAAATAGCATCATCAATTTTGAATCCAAACTCTTCTGCAAATGCTTGTCTGATAACAGATTCTAATGCAGCTGTATCTTGAAGTAATTCATCAGTTGCATAACATAAGCCTGTTAATTTTTTAAGTGATAATTCTAAAACTCTAAACTTTGGTTTTGTTCCAGCAAGTTTATCAGCTTCACCTTCCCAGTATGTTTGAACTCCTCCAAATCTTGAACCATTTGCACGACTATCTTCATCAACAGCATTGATCTTTAAACCGTTTGCTGAAGTTGAAATAGGAATCTTTTTTACCTTACTTGCAAGAATACCTGTTTCATATGTTCTTTTTAATAATTCAGATACAAAGTCCTGTTGAACTAAAAAGCCACCATCACTTGGATTTGATTCATTTAAACCACTTGCTGCTCTTGTTGTTAATCTATTATCAACTTGACCACCAGGCATTGACGCACGATATGCAGCCATTAATTGTTCTCCAAAAGTTTTAAATTTTCTTTCTTCATTCTTTGGTGCTGTTTTTACCTCTGGTTTTTCTTCTATTTCATCAGGTTCCATAGCAATCATTCTTTCTGCTCTTTCAATTGATGCATCCCAAGAACGAATTTCATCTTCATATTTATCAATTTCTTTTTGTTCTTCTGATGATAAAAATCTATCTTCTTTTTCGGCTTTATTTAGAATTTCCATTGCTTTTAACCTTGCATTTTCTCTTTTTGCTCTCATTTCAAGAACTTTCTTCATTGTCATAAGTTTAATTCCTCCTATATATTTTTAAACTTTGCTTTTAGAAAACTTTGTTTCTGTCTTTCTAATTGTTTTTGATTTTTATTTTCTTTACTATTTTTATATTTTTGATATTCTTCCAATCCACGTATTCCAACATCAGTTTCTTGATATGCTGGAAAAGTAACAGGACTTACATCAAATAATTTTACTTTTTTAATTTCTCTTGTATCAACACCATCTACTGTACCCCAAGAATCATCAAGCACAATAAAACCTATTGACATTTGTGATACGTCTCCACGTTTTATACTTTCAACCAAATCTTTTGCATATGTGGTATTTGGTGGTGTTATTTTTACTCTTAATCCAACTTCATCTTCTTCAAGATATAATGTATTTGATTTATTTCTTCCAAGCACATAATTTGGATCATGATTAAATAATGCTCTTATATCATCATTTTGAATTGTTTCTTTGAATGCATCCTTTCTAACAATTTCTTTAAATGGAAAAAGGCCACCCAGCATCTCACTCCATGAATTAAAGACTGCTGCATGACCTTCTATTATTTCATTACCTTGTTCGCTTACTCTTAATTCATTTAAAGGAAGCATTCTTATTTCTTTTTTAGAATTCATCCTTATCTTCCTCCTTTTGTTTTATTACACTTGCAGGAATCATATTACCATTTACTAAATAATCATCTCCGCCAAGATTCTTATCTACTAATGGCATATCTTCAAGTTTTCTTATATCGTTAATTGACAACCATCCATTTTGTCTTCCTACTGCATACCCTTCCATTCTTGATTTGTAATCACCACGAAGCAAACCATCAACATTAAATTTTGCAAAATACAATGTTCTTTCTTCTTCTGATAGTAAAGATTTGCTAATTTCTTGTTCCCATCTCACTATCCAAGGTCTTATTGTATGTTGAACGAATTCTATTGATTGATGTTCAATATTGGAAAATGTTGCATGTTCTAAATCACCGACTAAATGTGGTGGCACTCTAAATATTCTACATATTTCATTTAACTGATATTTTCTAGTTTCTAAAAATTGTGCATCTTCTGGAGCAATTCCAATTGTATGATATTTCATGCCTTCTTCTAACACTGCAATTTTATGAGAATTTCTTGTTCCTTGATACACTTTATTCCAACTATCTCTTAGTTTTTCAGGATCCTTTAATATTCCTGGATGCTCTAGTACTCCTCCTGGTTTTGCTCCATTTCCAAAGAACTTAGCCCCATACTCTTCAGTTGCCAGACTTAGACCCACAGCTTCTTTTGCTTCTTCAATAGGGGATATCCCTTTAACCCCATCAAATGTCATACTCTTTATATGAAATACTTGACTTGGCTTATATATGAAAGTTTTATTAGTAATATCATCTAAATATGTATATTTTATCTTACCAGATAATGTATCTCTTTCTACAATCATTCTATCAGGTTTTAAATACCAAAGTTCTGTTACATGGCCACGTTTTCTTATTATTCTTGCATATGCGTTTCCGTATAATAAAAGAGATGTCATCATTGTTTCTCTAAACTCAAAACTTGTCATCTCTTCATTTGGTATATCATAAAGACATGCAAATAATGGATGTTCTGTAGCAAATTCATTTTTTCCATTTTTACCTTTTTTATATAAATGTAATGGAAGACTTGCTATCGTTTCTGCTAGTATCTTAACGCAAGCATATACAGCTGATGTTTGCATCGCTCTTAATTCATCTACATTTACTCCACTATTACAATTACCTAGTTGATTATCTAAATCTACACCTCTTATAAAATCTTTCATTTCTTTGGATGGTTCTGATCTTTTTTCTTTAGGACCATCTCTTTTTCTAAATATACTCATTTTAATACCTCCATAAAAAAAAGTAGTGACTAATCACTACTCATAATTCATTTTAACGCTATCTATCAACTGAGAAATATTTAGAAATTTTTTAATTATTTTTAAAACAAAATATAATATTTTTTTAATTATACATAATAAAAATTTTAAATTTTCTAATAAATTATTAACCATTGTTAACACCTCCACAATAAATTGTACTATTTGCCCTCCTTCAGTCCGTAGACATGTACCATATTGTTTCAGTTTCTCAGTAGATAACGCAGGGCATTTATATTTTATCATTTTCCTTAATTTTTGTCAACATTTTCTCTATATAACTAACTGTATAAAATTGAGTAGTTAAACTATTAGGCAACTCTTTTAGATATTTAATTAGTTCTTCTTCAGTAAATTTTTCTAATAATATCTTAATAGATATGGTATTTAATTTTTTCTTTTTACAATGAAGTATTTGAGAACGCCTTATTATATCATTTGATCTCAGCGATTCAATTACAGAATATAATTCATTTGATATAAAATCTGAAGTAGGATAATTATCAATTATTGTTGAGTTGTTATTAGTTATTCCTTTAATATTTTTTTGACCTATAATATAACAATCTTTTACTACGGTATCACTAATATTTGTTTTATTCATTGGGCAACTTGAAATTATACATTTTTCAAAAAAAACTTTTTCAAATTTCGACCCCTTAAAATTAGTTCCTATAATAAGACAATTAATAAATTTACAATCAATAAAAGTACAATATTTAAATTTTGCAGCACGTAATGTTGTATTTATAAATTGTGCTCCGATAAATTTACTACAATAAGAATTTGTTTTTTCAAAATCTTTATTTATATACTTAGAACCATTAATTTCCTTATTGTTATAACTAAATATATACTTGTTTTTTGCTTTTAATGACATAATATCTTCTCCATTTTATACTATTATACAATATAATAACAATAAAATCAAACAATTCATTTAATTTCTACGCCATTTCTTATATGTTTTATTTTTGCATCTGGATAGTTTTCTTTATATCTTTTAACAATAACATCGCAATACTTCGGTTCGAGTTCAATTAAACAGGCCTTTCTATTAATTTGACTTGCTGCAATAAGTGTTGAACCACTTCCACCAAATGGATCTAGTACAATGTCACCTTCAAGTGATGAGTTGTATATTAATTTTGCACATAATGTAATTGGCTTCATGGTAGGATGCTCTGGCGATCTATTTGGTTTATTATCTTTAATCACACTTGTTCGTATGTTTAAAATATTATTAATTACTTCAAGTAATTCAGTTTTATTCATTTTTTTATAGTTATCTGGATCTGTTTCCAATACTGATGCAAGAGTTCTATCATTTATGAAATAGTGACTTATCCCTTCTTTCCAACCATATAAAATTGGTTCATGAATCCATTGATAATCTTGCCTGCCTAGTGTGAAATGATTTTTCAACCAAACAAGTGTTTGTGAATATTTAAATCCAGATGCTTTCATTGCTTTTATAAAATTTACTGTTTCCTTAGTGGAATGAAAAACATATATTGGTCCTCCCTTTTTTATATTTTCAAAACTAGCTATATAAAAATCTAATAAAAAATGGTAGAACTCTTCCTCTGATAAATTATCATTGGCAATATTTCTACCATCTCCTGATATAGTTCCACCATAATCAATATTGTATGGGGGATCAGTTTCTATTAAATCTGCTTTCTTTCCATCAAGAACAAGTTTATAATATTCATCATTTGTTGAATCACCACAAACAAGTCTATGATCATCCAATATCCATAAATCTCCTTGTTTCGTTATTGGGTTTTCTATATTGTTTATTTCTTTTTCTCCATCAAAATTATCGTCATGAACATTTTCTAGTGAACCTTTTCCAAATAATTCTTTAGCTTCATCTAAATCAAAGCCTGTTAACGTTACATCAAAACCTTCTTCATCTAATTCTTTTAATAGAGTAGCAAGTAGATTATTATTCCATTCACCACTAATTTTGTTTAATGCAATGTTCAGTGCTTTTTCTTTTGCTTCATCTAAATCTACTATTACACAATCTATTTCTTCATATCCTAAATCTTTTAACACTTTTAACCTTTGGTGACCACCAACTACTATTCCTGTTCTTTTATTGTATATTACTGGTTCCACATAACCAAATTCTTTTATACTTTTCTTCAGTTTTTCATATTCTTTATCCCCAGGTTTTAAATTTTTTCTTGGGTTATAATTTGCGGGTTTGAGTTCATCAATTTTCTTTTTTATTATTTGCATGTTTCCTCCATAGAAAAAAGTAACGATTATTAGTCGCTACTTTTTTAAGTACTGTAAAACTTTATTATTAAAACTAGTCATTAATATAATAATTCAATATAATCAATTTGATTTTATATTTTTTTAATTTTAATGTAATTATAAAACCTTAATAATTCCTCATCATCTCTTCTAATAATTTTTTTAATAGTTTCTATATTTGATAAATAATCATTAGTTATCAAATATGATATAAATTCATTATCAAAGGTTTTAACAATATTTAAATCATATATATCATTTTCAACGATTTCAAATAACTTTACTTTATAAAATTGTGGATATCCAAGATTTCCAATTAATAAATAATGAAGTTCATTGTTTATCATTGCTATGGCATAAACATTATAACATTCATCAACATCAATAGAATAGGTGCATTTTTCGCCAATATTATTGTAATAATTAGATATAATAGGATCTCCATCTATATCATTTAACCCTATTAATTCAAACTCATAAGTAATATTATTTATACATTTAACATTCATTACAAAGCACCTCTTATTTAAATTTAAAATCATCGAATATGTCTAAAATTTCATTATAAACATAGTGAATCTCTATAGGACCAAATTTTATTGCATATTTGACCCAGCCTTCGCTAGAAAGCCATCTTGGATCAGTCAAATTACGCATTATAACTTTTCCTAATCGTTTGCCAGCTTTAGCTGCAGATTTAACTTCTTCCATAGCTAGCTTTTCTTTTAAAGAATTAGCTACAGTTCTACCTGTTGATCCTCTGCTTCTAAATCCTACTTTTTTTATTAAGGCCTTAAAACTATTAATAACTTTCGTTGCTGCTTTTTGAACATAGGGACCTATAAAATATCCTATTACACCTGCAGCAGCAGAAATAACTGTTGTAATTCCAATGATAAATATTTTTCTTTTCCATCCAGATAATTTCAGCTGATCAGCTAAATATCTGCTCAAAAAATATCCACCGACTGCACCAAGCACTACACCAATAGCAGCACCAATAATATTAGCAGGAGTAATAGCATTTCCATTATAATCTACATTATTAACAGGATTATTTTCACAATAGCTATAAAGGTTATAACTTAATACACTTCCACTTGCACCAAGATAATCAACATCATCCATTGTTATAAATCTAAATGTTTCTATATCATAATATCTACTATTTAGATAGTACCATCCTGTTTCATCATCTTGATAGTAACCACGATATCTAAATGGATTAATATCACTTAAATTAATTCCTGAAGTATCTACTTTATTAATTATTCTACCATATGCATTGTAATAATATTTTACCACAATATTATTATTGCTGTCAACAATTCCTATAATATCGTTTTGAAGATTCTTTAAATATAAATATTTAACATTATTATATGTAAATCCAACAATTTCATTATTTGAATCATAGAAGTATTGTAAAGTTGCATTATTTTCACCACTTCTAATTTCTTTAATAATATTTGTTCCATCTAAAATATATTGGGTTGTTGTTGTACTATTATTTTTTGTTACTACTTTGGAAGTTCTTATGCCACTTGCATTATAAGCGTAATTAATTTCATAATTACTATTTAAAAGAGTAGTAATATTTTTCATATCATATGCAATAGTCCATCCAAGATATAAACTAGGTTCACCATTTGCTGAATACTCTATGTTATATTCTTCATCTGTTGTTATTGATTCCATTTTAACTAGTTTATTTTTATTTCCAGTTTGACTATAGTAAAAATCATACCCATATAATATCTGTTCTGTTCTACTATCAGTAACATTATAATTTAAAATATTACCTCTAGCATCATACAAATATTCATTTCTTATTTCTTTATCATTAACAAGCACACATTGCATTATTAATTGATTATAAATATCATATGTATTATCCTCTTGATATACAAGAACATTATTCTCATATCCCATTATATTTGTTATATTATTATTTTTATCATAAGTGTAAACATACTTCATTAGTTGATTGTTTCCACTTATATACTCAAATGATTTTACTCTTCCAGTATAATAAGTTGTGCCATCAAGAATTGTTGTTTCATACGTATAATTTTTATTTATAGAGTTTGTTTGGATAAAGTAACTTATTGTTCCAAGTTGTGCAAATGAGTCATTTGAATATACATAATTAATATTAAACCTGTTTGATAAATTCTCACTAATTAATTTTTCATTTTCTTCATCAGTTATAGATACATTGCTATATCCATATGTATTACTACCATTAATATTTGTCTTTTTAATAAGTCTACTACTTTCATCATATTCATAAGTAATAGTATTTCCGTTTGTTGCATTAACATTAATCAATCTATTTTGATAGTCATAATTATAGTAATATGTTACACCTTCTTTATAATCAGTATATGAAGCAATTTCTGAATAATCATTGTATGTATATTCTAATACTTTTAAAAGTTCTCCATTTTTTGATTTTTCGCTAATTGATTTTACTCTACCTTCTTCATCATATTCAAAATATATTGTTCCATAATTATAAGTTGTACTTTCAATATCACCTGTATATATTTCACTGGAACTAGATTCATTTTGATAGTTATTTGTAACTAATAGTTCTCCACCAACTGAAATAGTTTTAATATCATTATGACTATTATATGTAAAAGTATATGTTAAGCCTTCACTTGTTATGCTTGTAATATTGCCATGTACATCATAAGTATAAGTAATAGTTCTTTTATTTGTTCCTTTACCATTTATTAGTTGCGTAATATTACCATTTTTATCATATTCGTATTCTTTAAATACGCCATCAGAGTCAATAATTTTTTTAACTAGACCTGTAATATAATCGTATGTTGAAGTAGTAATGTTGCCAAATACATCTTTTGTTGTTTTTGGATATAGTCCATCAGGTGTGTATGTTGTAGATCCATAATAGTATTTTATCTCACTACCAGAAGTTTCAGATTCAATTTTTGTTATATTACCATCACTATCAGTGGTATAACTAGATACGATGTTTTTATTAGTAATCGAACTAATATTACCTTTATTATCATAAGATATATTTGTTGTATCAGTTTTAGAATTAGTTGAAGACGAACTACTAGTTTTATTAATTGTTATTAGTTTACCATCTACATCATATTCATATTCTGATAATTCATCTGTAACTTCGTTATACTCTTCTTCTTTATATCCTTCATCATTATAAGTAATATTGATTCCATAACCTTCTTTATAAACAGCAAGGTTATCAAGATAAGCATAACTACTAGAAGAATTATTCGTAATTTCTAATTTTATAGACTGGTAATTCTCTGTTGCGGTAATACGTGCCATCATATAACTTGCATTAATATCAGAATTTTCAAAGGTAAAAACATTTGTTTCTATACCATTTTCTTTTACTAAAGTTAATCTTACAGTTACATTGCCAGTATAATTTTCATATAATGCATATCCACCAAACACAAATGTATCGCCTTTTAAACCTGGAGAATTTATAGTTTGGCTAATAGTACCATTTGTTAAAAGTTTTAATGATTTTAAACCACAATTTTCATTAAATTTATCATCATTTGATATAATGCTATAATTACTTCCACCCCAAGAGCCAATATCAGTATTCTCAAATGATGAATTTTCCAAATAATTATATCTAGTATCTATATAATTAGTATTAATTTGAATATTATCAAAATATGAATAACCAGATGAAGCATTGACAAGTGTTATCCTAGCTTTTCCTGTATAATTTGCTTTAAACTTATATTCAAATTTATAGAAATCTTTTGAATTTTTTATATTGCCACTTTTTTGTATAGTTGTAATTGTTCCATTTATTCCAGAAACATCAATATATGCTCCAGTTCCATTATTATTAACATTTTTTATATATCCTGTTACTATATATTCAGTTTCATTCTTAACATCAATATCTTGATATACTTGTGCCACACCACTTGTGGATTTATAAAGTTTTAATACTTTAGATCCATATAAATATGAATTTGTTTCAATACTTGCACTTGAACCACTAGTAACATTTTTTGTCCATCCATAAATACTACCACTTGTTATAACTTCAAAACCATGATTTACAATAGGGTTTATTACATTCTTGAAACTATTCGATTGCACTTTTACAGCATGATTCTTTTTATAATTTGGTGAAGTTATAGTATTACCATTTTCATCAAAAAATATATCTTCATATTTATAAAATGTCGTATATCCATTACTATCTTCTATAGAATTAGTGTGATAATAACTATCAAATGTATATGTTGTCTTTTGTCCGGTTCCAGTAGTTACAATTGTTTTCTTTCCATTTTTGCTATATGTAAAGTCTATATAATCTCCATTAGTAAAACTTGAACTATATATTTTAGCTTTTAATATTCTATTTTTATTATCATAAGTAAAATTATAACCATTTCCATTTTTATAAATGCGTTCTATATGTCCTTTACTATTATAATTAAAATATGTATAATCTGCACTCGAACTGTTTTTATAATTACCTATTGCAATTAAAGCCCCTTGCATATACTCAAATTCAACTCTACTTGCTAAATTAATTTCTTGTTCACTATCCATTTTATATACTTCAATGTATGATAGATATGCTATTCCAACTTGTGAACTACTTGGATCATTTGCAATAGTACTGTAAGTGAAATAAATTTTATTCCCATATGAATCTATAACTTGTTCCAAAACATTATTATCACTATATAATAAAGTAATTTGCTTGGCATCGGTATTCCAAATACCATCAACTCTTTCACTTTCATCAACATAGATCTTGGTAAGTTTACCAATACTATTATACAGTTTTATTCCACCACCACTTGCTATTTCATAGCCAATAATTTCGTTGTTTTGATTGAATTTTTTTATTAAAGTATCACCACTACCATCAGTTGCTATATATTCTGTTTTGTTTTGGTTTGTTGGGTAGAATATTACATTCCTACCACTTCCAAGAGTTAGAATAATATTCGAGTAGTTCAAAGATAACTTTTCATTATAACTTATATTAAATCCATTTCCATAAATGCTTTCATTATATTTTCTATTTGCATTATATATGTGTGAAAGATTAAGTAAATTATTATCTGTATAATCATTAAAAATATAAGTTAAATTACCACTATTATGAGCTAAATATATACTTGATTCATTATCTAATGGAAGTTCTTCATATGTATAATAATCACTTAATCCAGCATCATCTAAATATCCTAAAGTAATTAAAGGTTTATCTCCTCCTAAATCCCATCCTAAGGAATAGGTTACTTCAGTGTTACTTGCTCCATCAAGATACAATTCAAAAGACATATATATGTCATTAGTTGCAAATGCTTCTATTTTTTCATTTAATGCATCTATTATGTTAAATTTGTGATTAAATACACTTGTGTTATGAAATGTAACTTCATCAATTATATTGCCATCATACTTCATTTTTACTTTTGTATCACTAGTAGCATTTGTTGATATAGTTGTTAGTGTAATACTTGCATACATTAATTGATTTCTAGTAATTATATTGCCAACTGATGTTGTATATTCTCTTGGAATATACACATGCAAATTTGCAATTAAATCATCTGTACTAATTGATGCATTTCTATTGGCAAGACTAAAAGAACCAAGTGTTAAAAAAGTATTTGTATTTGCTGCTTTATCTATTGAATAAAGACTTGTGATACCATCTATTAATCCCCCATCAGTTAAAGTAATTTCTGGATCAATTACTACTGGATACGTAGCTCCACTTAAAAATGTATTACTTGGAGTTACAATTATTTTATATGTATCACTATCAATAACTTCAATATTAAAATCAATATCATTTGATTCTTGATTGTTTGCATCAAACATATAATACTCATTCATCACAAATACTTCTTCAAGACCATCAAAGAAATGTATTTCATTTCCTATTCTTTCAAGTCTAAGTGAAGTATCAATGAAATATGAATATGAATAATTTTCTATATAACTATTCAAAATTATATTTTCTTTGATTGAGTTTTGTTTTAAAATATATTGTAATTTTTCATTGTTACTAATTTGATAAGAAATTTCATCTTTTAGATTTGTTTTGTTTCTTGAAATACTATTTTGAAGTATTCCTTGAATGTTACTATAATCATAATAAAGTTTAATCTCTTTGTCTTTATACTTAAGTGATATTTTTTTGTTATTGTCTAACACTTTAGGTAAACTAAATAAATAACTATTTGCCTTATTAACATATGTATTATTTATTAATTCTAAAGTATTGTCAATCTCTTTATAAACACCATTTTCTAAATAGTGAATAATTTCTCCATATACATCAGTCTCAAGTAAACCATTTTCTTTTAAATACGTCTTTGAGTCTGGTGTTCTTAAATATTCAATTTCTTCTATTCTTTTTAATTTCGATAAATCTCTTGTTGCATCTTCTGTTGCTTCAATATTGTTTGTTTCTTTAGGCATCATTGCCGCAAAAGCAGCAAAATTTATGTGACTAAATAACATGCCTATAACAAGAACAATAATAACTATTTTTGAAAACATACCTAGATGTTTTGCATTAGTAGTGAAATAAATTTTTTTGTTTCTTTTCATATATAATCTCCTTTTTATCTTTTTAATTTTAAACTTGACATAAGAATATTATGCCTTATTGGAAATGAAGATTATTTTACAAAATAATAAATAAATTTTCATTACTATATACCCATTTCAAAAAATTACACATAAGCAAAAAAAGCCCTCTTTCTAAGAGTGCTTGTATCTAGTCGATATGTATTTTCTTAAGAGTGTCCCCAAAGCAAACTTAGGAAATATTAATATAATACAACTATATTTTACCATAACATGGAAAATAATGCAAGCATTTTATAAATAGTATTAGTTTATCGAAATGAGCATTTTCTTGTTATTTTTTTAATATTTGCAAATATTGCTCAATTTTAAGTCCTAAATTTGGCTAATTTAACAAAAATTGGTAAAAAATGCCCAAATAAAAATTTTTATATTATTATTAATCCTCTTTCATTATAAACGCTATCTTCATCACTGTTTCTTATTGCTCTATCAAGCGCCATAACTAATGCAACTGCTCCATCTATTCTTTCTGTCGATTTTTCTTTATCCATTTTTATATTTCCTGCTGGATCTGTTTTTATATAAACATTATCCATCATCCAACGTAATACAATATTTCCACCATGTGCTATTTTTCTTTCGAGTACTAATTCCATTAATCTCTTTGTTGGAGGACTCATATCTTTATATCCTTGACCAAAAGGAACTACTGTAAATCCCATTCCCTCTAGATTTTGTGTCATTTGAACTGCTCCCCATCTATCAAATGCTATTTCTTTTATATTATAAATTTTTCCAAGTTCATCTATGAATTTTTCAATATACCCATAATGAATGACATTTCCTTCTGTTGCATATACAAGTTTCTTTCCTAACCATGTATCATAAGGAACATGATCCCTTCTTACTCTTTGTTCTATTGTATCTTCAGGTATCCAAAAGAATGGTAAAATATAATACTTATCGTCATCATCAATTGGTGGAAATACTAACACAAAGGCTGTAACATCAGTTGAACTTGATAAGTCAAGCCCTGCGTAACATACTCTTCCTCTTAACACTTCTTTATCAAAGATATCACCACATTTATCCCAAGCATCCATACTCATCCATCTAACATTTCCTGATACCCAAGTATTAAGTCTAAGTTGTCTAAATATATTTTCTTCTGCTAAATTTTGCAAAGCGTCTTGGTATGCCTCTCTAATCCTATCAATTTGAATAGTTTCTCCAAGTGAAGGATTTGCTTTATACCAATTTGCTTCATTATGCCAATCTTCCTCTTGTTCCAATCCATATATAACTGGGTAAAATGTTGAGTCAATTTTTCTTCCTTCTATAATATCTTTGGCTTTCATATGCAATTCATAGCATATACTATTTTTATTGTTTCCTGCAGTTGTTATATAAAAATATAGAGGTTCTTCCCTTGCATCTCCTGATCCTTTAGTTAGAACATCAAATAATTTTCGATTAGGTTGAGTATGTAATTCGTCAAACACAAGTGCTGAAATATTTAAACCATGTTTTGTTACTACATCTGCAGATAAAACTTGATAAAAACCTGAATTAGAAAAATTAACTAATCTTTTTGAAGCAAGTGTTATTTTGCTTCTTTTTTGTAAGGCTGGTGACATTTCGACCATTCTTCTAGCAACATCAAACACAATAGATGCTTGTTGCCTATCTGCTGCGGCGCCATACACTTCTGCACTTGGTTCATTATCCGCATATAGCATATAAAGAGCTACTGCTGCTGCAAGTTCTGATTTACCATTTTTCTTTGCAATTTCAATGTATGCTTGTCTAAACTGTCTTGTTCCATCTTCCTTTAGAGTCCCAAATATATCTCTTATAATTTGTTCTTGCCATGGAAGCAAATAAAATTGTTTACCTTCCCATTTGCCCTTTGTATGTTTTAAACTTTCTATAAAGAGGACTGCTCTGTCTGCTTTTGCTTTATCATAATGCGAAGTTGGAGCCATAAAACTTGTTGGTTTATATTCTTTTAATTTTGGAAAATCAATAGGTCTATTAATTGTCATTTCTTTACCTCTTTCATAAAATCAACGAGAAAAGGAAGAGCATACTAACTCTTCCAAACAAACACATTTTTTATTTCTTTACATTCTATCTTTGGTATCTTCCAAGGCTTCCTTTAAATATGATAGATCCAATCCAACATCATTATACCCTGATTTAATTACTTCAAGATATTTTCTTGTGGGCAAGTGTGGGATTCCTCTATTCATAATATACACCATTCCTTTAATGACTTTATCTTTCATAACTACTTCAATAATTTCTTTTCTATATAAAGTCGGGTATCCTTCATAAATATCTAATGCTTTTTCATCATTTTCTTTTATTTCCCATACAGCTACAGGAACTTCTTTTTTTGCTTCTTTTTCAATTGTTGCTACACCTCTAAAGGTCAATTTATAATCTAGTATTTTTCCTATTCCAACAACTTTTGCAGTAGGGCATCTATAGCCCATCTGCATTATATTTAAGTTGCTACCATATGCTACATATAATTTACTCATTTTTTCTATCCTTTCTTTTTATGCTATTACACTTTGAGGGCGACCAGTCTTGAATGCTATGTCGCCATCTAAGTTTTCTAGTAAGAACTCTCTTGCTGTTTTGAATTCTTCACCAATCATACCAAGTCTTAGTAACCATGTTCTAAATGTATATTTTTCATTTGTTGATTTGGTTTTTCTTGCGGATGATGCTTTTTGTATTAATGCTTGATGACTTATTGCTAGGCATAATTGAATATATGTTTTAATTCTTCCTGCATGTGTTGTTCCATTAAAACATCTGAATTCTATTGTTCCTTTTTGCCATATCGCATGTAAGTTTAATGCATGATATCTTGAAATATCATAATGATTTCTTGCTCTTGATATTTCACCATTGTACCATATTCTTTCTATTTGATTAGTAGATTGTGGTTTCTTTTTATTCATCTTTTCAATAAAGTCATTTTCTGTTTTTTTACACCATCTAATTTCTCTTTCTATGCTTACATTTAATGCTTTGAATAATATATCTTCTTTGCTTGACACGATGTTTACTATATTTCTGATTGATCGAGCATTATGTATTGAAGCATCAATATGCACATGTATTCCACAACTTTTATTTGCTATAGCACCTTTATGTCTTAGTTGTCTTACCAGTTCTTGAATATGCTCAATATCTTCCCATTTACATATAGGACTAACTACTTCTGTTTTCATTTCGTCCGTTCCACTATTTCCATTCTTTGTTTCTGCTTGTATGCTTGAATCTCTTACTACTTTCCACTTTCTTCCATCTCCTGTCGGTACTTCATAAGTATTGTAAGCTCCACCAACATATTCTTCTATGGTTCCATAGTATTTTGCTATTACCTTAGCAGCTTCCTTTCTTTTGATTCCTGTTAATTCAATTTCGATTCCAAATCTTTGTGTTTTCATGTGTTTGTTTCTCCTTTTGCTTTTTGCAACAAAACAATACCACAAAGAATTATTAATAGCTAGTGAAATGAGAATAAAAGAACACTTTTTTTAACAGTTTTTCTCTTTTAGCGTAACAACTTTTGAAATGTTTTGTAAAGCTTCCTCATAGCTTTTTGATGCATATACTTTATCTCTTAAATTGTTAAATTCATCTATCCTTCTATTTTTTATTAATTCCTCGCGAACCATTGCTAAGATGAAGAAGATATTACCACTTTCTTTTGTTTTATCATATTCAATTATTATTTCTTTCTTCATAAATCATTCTCCTTTCATCAAAACAATATCTTATTTTTTCATTAATAGCAAGCATTAAGATTATTCTTTTAATACATCAAGTAACTTTTGTGCTTTGTCGGTATTTTCCCATAAAAAATATTCTTTTCCAAAGTGACCACCAATTGACGTTTGACTATATACTGGACATTTTAAATCTAGTTTTTCTATTACTGCTGCTACTCTTAAATCAAAAACTTTTTTAACTGCCTCTAATATTGCTTCTTCTTTAACTACATTAGTATAAAATGTATTTATATCGATACTTGTAGGTTTATTTACTCCAATTGCATATGATAATGCTACTTCGCATTCATAAGCAAGTCCTGCTGCCACAATATTTTTTGCAATGTATCTTGCAAAGTATGCTCCTGACCTATCAACTTTACTCGGGTCCTTTCCAGAAAATGCACCACCACCATGATGACTTCTTCCGCCATACGTATCAACCATTAATTTTCTTCCAGTTAAACCTGTATCGGCTTTAAAACCACCCAAGACAAATCTTCCTGAAGGATTAATTAAAATTTCAGTATTTGTTAAATCATAATCTTCAAAAACATAGTCAATTATTAAATTTTTAATTTCTTGTTTTAACTCAATTACATTCTTTGATTTTTTATGTTGTGCTGATATTATTATTGATTTTATTCCAATAATTTTTTCATCGTCATATTCAATAGATACTTGACTTTTCCCATCAGGTAAAAGTCCTTCTATTATATTTTTTCTTCTTACCTCCTCAAGTCTTCTAATTATTCTGTTAGCAAGAGTAATTGGAAGAGGCATAAAGCTATCTGTTTCTTTAATTGCATAACCATATACAATTCCTTGATCTCCTGCACCTTGTTCATTCTTTGATACCGCATTATTTATATCTGTACTTTGCTTATGTATTCTTGATTCATATTCAATTGAAGTTTCATCATAACCAACATTTTTAATTACTTCTTTAGCAATTTCAATATAGTCGACTTTTGCTTTAGTAGTAATTTCTCCTGCTAATATACATTTATCATATGATAACATTACTTCACAAGCAACCCTACTTTCGCTATCTTGACTTAAACATTCATCAAGAATACTATCAGCTATTAAGTCAGCTAATTTATCTGGATGCCCACTTGTTACTGATTCTGCTGTATAAATTCGTTTCATTTCTTTCCTCCAAGTAATACTTCTATAATATCATCATTAGGATTTGTACCATCCCATTTTGATAGTTTTGCTTCTCTAATTACCATGTAAATTTTATTCCATACTTCATTTGTTTGTCTTAGATATTGTTGAGCCATTCCAACAAATGGACTAGGCATTGGCTTTCCATTATTATCTTTTACAAGCAGTCCATGTTTTGTATTCATTTCTTCACATTCCATCCACCTTGCTTTACAAAAGGCATACTCCTCTAGGTTATAAGGAAGTATGCCTTTTATACAATCTATAGACAAAAGCCAATTATAAACTTTGGTATAAATTTCTTTTGCTTTATCTGACAGATAGTCTGGTGGTGTTTGTGGTAAGACACAAGCATTTTCGCCAAATTCTACTATTTGGATTTCTCTCTTTCCTGGATTGCCTTCTAGGATTTTTTGCTCAACAGGTTTTTTCTTTCTACCTGCATTTGGTCTATATCCACCTCTGGTTCCCATTACTACCTCCATTTGATTTCTTTTTGATTTTTTGATTTCGCGATTTTTTGCGTGAGACTGCGCGCCCGCCCACCTATGAACGATTTTTTAAGGTTCAACTCCCCCTGCCTTTAAATTTTTCAAAAACATTTTTTTCCAAAACGGCTTCCTTCCAAAACTGATTTTTTAGAATGACAACTAGCACATAAGCTTTGAAGATTTGTATAATCGTACATATCTCCTCCTTTTTTGATTGGAATAATGTGGTCAACCACTATTGCCTTTGTTCTTTTTCCATTCTTTAAACATTCTTCACAGAATGGGTGTGCTTCTAATTGCCTTTTTCTAATAATTCGCCATTTTTTAGAGTTGTAAAAGATTTTAGTGAAGTTATCACGTTCGTACTTATTATATTCTTCTGTTCTTTTCTTTTGATGCAGTTCACAGTATCTATCATTAGTTAGTTTAGGACATCCTGGATATGAACATGGTTTCTTTGGCTTTGTTGGCATACATTGCCACCTCCACTTTTCATATTTTTTATTTAATAAAAAGCCTTCAAGTATTATTTCTTGAAAGCTTTGTGTTGTTTATATATTTCTTCGCAATTATATTATATCACAAAATACTATGGATTGCAATGGCTCACAGGGGCTCACGACGGCTCACGGGGGCTCACAGGGGCTCACGACGGCTCACAGGGGCTCACGACGGCTCACAGGGGCTCACGACGGCTCATTTTTATTTATTATACTTTCAATTTCTTTTAATGCTTCTTTATGCCACCTTTTTATTGTTGCATAAGATACAAAGAATTTGTCTACAATTTCTTCCATAGTTATTCTATCCACATAACGATATTTAAGTAATAACTTCAATTCATAATTATCTACTTGTTCAATAGTTTGATTTAATTTATTAATTGCATCATTAAGTTCTTTTTTCGCTTCTTTAATCTTTGCTTCCGTTTCATAGTATTTTTCAAGGCCTCTCATATTTCTACTATCACGATTTGGTGATTGTGATACTCTCTCGATGTCATACTGTGCAACTTTACACGAGTTCATCATTACTTCATATCTTTCAAGCTCTAGTTCGAGGTATTTAATTTTATTTAATATTACGCTTGGTTGTTTTAGAAATTCGATTGCTTTCATACTTTTCTACCTCCACTTTTAGCTTTTCAAGTAATCTATCTGGATCACGCTTTGTAAGAAAGTTAAACCAATTTGAATTAATAAATGATTCAATTGAGTCTATTTCTTTTTCTTCTATGTCCAATTTTACCTTTAATTTTTCTATTATCATATTAATTTGATTAATTCTTGACTCTTGTTTTAACGAATTAATTTTTATGTTTAATTCATTAATTTTATTTTCAAATCTAATCTTAGCTTTATATGATCTTAAATAATCTTTAATTGCTCCTTCTATAATTGCTTCTGCTAGCAAATGATATGGATCATTTTCTTCATCAATCATTGGTTTTACTCCTTTCTTTTAAATTTGCTTTTACCGCATTAATCAATGCATCTTGAACTTTTCCTTTTCTTTCTAATGCTTTTATAATATTTTCATCTATTGTTTCTTTGGTGATTATATGATGAATAATAACAGTTTCCTTTTGGCCTTGTCTATAAAGTCTTGCATTAGTTTGTTCATATAGTTCTAAACTCCACGTTAATCCAAACCAAATTAGTGTTGATCCTCCTTGTTGAAGATTAAGACCATGACCAGCTGATGCAGGATGAATTATACCTATTTCTATTTTTCCATTATTCCAATCTCTAATATCATTTTCAGTAAGAATTTCACGTACTTTAAATCTTTTCATTATTCTTTCTTTATCGTGTTTAAACCAATAAGCAACTAGTACTGGTTTACCATTTGCTTGTTCAATCAAGTCTTCTAATGCATCCAATTTTTTATCGTGAATTTTTAATACTTCTCTTTCATCTGTATATACTGCTCCATTTGCCATTTGTAATAGTTTCCCTGAAAGGCTTGCTGCATTTTTTGCATCTATTTCTTCTATGTCACTAATGCTTACAACCATTTGTTTTTTTAATGTATCGTAGATTAATCGCTCATTTTTATCTAGTTCTACAACAACTTCATTTATAATTTTTTCTGGCATATCAAGATAATCGATTGCTTTCATAGATATTGTAATATCTGATATTTCTTTATAAATTTCTTTTTCAGCATTAGGTAATGGCTTATATGTAAATATTATGTTGGCATTTCTTTTATCTGGAACAAAGTATTTCAATCTATATCTTGATATATACCTTCCTAATCTTTCTCCCAAATCTAGTATTCTAAATTCAGCCCATAAATCCATTAATCCATTTGATGATGGTGTACCTGTTAGGCCAACTATTCTTGCAACATGCGGTCTTACTTTTAATAATGCTTTAAATCTTTTTGATGAATATGATTTAAAACTTGATAACTCATCAATTACTATCATGTCAAAGTTAAATGAAACTCCACTTTTATTAATCATCCAATCCAAGTTTTCTCTATTAATTATTACTATATCTACACTTTTTTTAATTGCCTTTGTTCTTTCACTTGCTGTTCCTATTGCTACGCTATATGTAATATCTCTTAAATGTTCCCATTTGCTTATTTCATCAGGCCAAGTACATTTGGCAACTCTTAAAGGTGCTATAACTAATACTTTATTTACAGTTCCTTCAATTAATAAGTTCCTTATCGCTGTTAGAGTAATTACTGTTTTACCTAGCCTAAGCCCATATCCAAAAACAGTGCAGCAGTTTCATTTTCTTCTATGAATTTAGTTGCATATGCCTGATAATTATATGGACTGTATTTCATCTATAACACCTCCTATATCTTCTATGTCATCTAATACAAATACTTTAAAGCCTAATTGTTCTAATTCTTTTTTTCTTTTTTCTTGAATAGGTCTCAACTTTTTTCCTTTTTGCTTTACTTCCACAAATCCTACTTTACCTTTATAAAGTAATACAATTCTATCTGGAACTCCATCTGTACCAGGTGATACGAATTTCCAACATTTACCACCTGCACACTTTACTTCTTTTACTAATCTTTGTTCGATTTTCTTTTCTTGCATAAAATCCACACAAATTTATCCACACTCTTAAAAATTATTACTATGACATGTGATTACAGCTATTTATATAACTTTTTATATATAATCTTCTCGCGTAATAGTTTTATATAATAATTGCAATCAAGTGTCATATTTATAAGAAATCCTCTTCTAACATACTTGGACTAACACTTAATCCTTGCCATTCTGTACCATTCATTTTTCTTTTAGACTTGTATCCTGCCATTTTTAACGCTTCCGCAAAATCTCTATTGCGTTTTGCATACTCTCCTGTTTTTTCACACCACTTCTTATATGCAGTATAAAGTATGCCACCTGCAGTTTTCTCTAATTCTCCTGTAATACACGAATCAAGAATAAAAGCATTAAGCCAATCATTTTCTTCTTTATATTCTGTTATTGCTTCCTCTACTACCTTGCATTTTGGTAACTCATATTTATTATTTATAAACTTCATTGCTCCATCTATTATCCATTTCAAAATAGCTTCTGCACTTTCTTTTAATAAATGTTCTTGATAATCTTTCTTTGGCTTTTTTATTACAGCATTAAATGGTGCTACAATTATTCTTCGCCATGTACCTTTATCGTTTGAACCTACTTTGGGTAAATGATTTGTATATAAAACGGTCGTGTGAGTTGGCTCGAACACAAATGGATCATGATACTTTTTTTCTGCAGTGATTTTATCAATACTTGCTATTTGCTTTAACATTGCAATTGATAGTCTATGTCCTTCTTCAGTTTCTGAGGCTAAAATAAATCTTTTACCAAGTAGTTCTGCAAGGTCCACTTTAGCATTTTTTACCTTTGTTGTTAGACTTTCTGCTGGAATTTTTCCAGAATAATCTCCTAGCACTTCAAACATTGTATTAAATAACGTACTTTTGCCATTAGCACCTTCACCATGTGCGATAACTAATCCTTCATGGTATACTTTTCCAATTGCTATTGCTCCTGATACAATTTGAAGGTAGTTTTCTAGTTCTTTATTTTCTTCTGTTATAGTTTTTAAGAATTCATGCCATATGTCCTCACCTTTATTTGAAGGAGAATACTTTGTTATTTTTGTACATAATGCTTCTTTAGAGTGGTCTTTGATCATACCTGTTCTTAAGTCAATAATTCCATCAGGTGTATTTAGATCAAATGGATTCTTATCTAGTTCATCTATTTCAATTAAAAGATAACTTCTGGCAAGTTTTAACACAGCATTGATTTTTCCTGCATCACTCATTTTTATTACGTAGTTATAGAACTTATTTGCAGCTTTTACTTTTTCTTCACTACCTTTTTCACCATTATATGCTTCTTTCACTTCTTCCTTAGCACATTCCATTACTTTCTTAATAAAATCTATATATTTCAGTTGCGCCTTAAATTCTGACATTTCCCAGACACAACCATTCCATACTAACCAATCTGTTCCTGGATTATATCTCATTTCATCTTTATAGTGTTTTGAAAATAACTCTGCCATTGCAACATCAGAAAAAGTAGTTGGTTTATATTTGGACATCTCAAAATCTTTATCAGCACTTGCTAAATCAATTCCTGCAAATGCTTCATCTCTTACTATTTGATTAATTTCATAATCTGATAGAGGTTCATCGAATGAATATACATTAATCAGCTTTATGATTTCTTTACATTCTTCTTTAGTAAATCCGTTTTTAGTTAAGGTTATCAAATGATTAAATAGTTTCCCATTTCTACCACTTCCATTTTTCATACCAGTAAACGTTGCATCTGATATAATTGGTTTAAATATTTTAGGATATTCGTCTATCTTTCTACTTTCATCAAAGTCTCTTAATATTTCTCTATTTTTACCATCTTTTTTTACAACTATATATTGATTTTCTCCAGTTCTAATATCAAATGTAAATCCTAGTGCATTTATTTGATGAGTATTTCCTTTTGTTGCATACTTATTTTTTTTAAATACAAAATGCATTCCTCTAGTGGTTTTAATTACTCTACAATTAATGTTTTCATCACACACTAGCTTATAAGTTTTTTCTGCTTCAATTCCATCATCTACATCCATTACGGTATAGTCGTTATTTAGAATACCTGCATATTCACTATATTTACTTACTTCATCTATTGTTGGTAGATTTTCAATTCCTTTAAATTTTTGAATTGGCTTTTTATCTTTTGTTCTTACATAGCCTCTAAATATATCGATCATTTCTATTACTCCTTTTTGTAAAACTTGCATTCGTATCCATCTGCATTAAGTGGTAAATCTTTTGCCCAAACTGGTGATATTTTCATGATACGACAAACCTCCTCAACAGTTGATACATTTTCTTCTACTTCAAGCACAACTTCATCATGAATATGCATAGTTATCTTATAGCCATTTTTATATAGCCTCATCATTGCTTCTGCCAAAATATCTCTTGCAATTCCTTGCACAATATTTTCTACTAATTTTGGTCCGTATGATTCAATTCGCTCCCATTTTTTTCCTGTTCCTATTCCTTCATAAGTAATACACTTTAATCCTAATGCATTAATACCTATTCTTGGTTTACAATATGCAAGTCTTCTTTTACTAGGTAGTTCGATGAACATAATACCTTTTTCATATGAAAACTTTAACCCATAACACATAAGTGTTGATTTATTTGTTATCACATTTTTTGCTGTCTTGTCTACTTCCCACCATAGCTTTATAATATTAGGATTAGCTTCTCGCCATTTATCAATTATCCCTTTAAGCTCACTTTCTTTAATTCCTAAAGCAACTGCTCCAAAGGCTTTTAAGGCACCAACAGAACCACCGTATCCACACGCGAGTTCAGCCATTTTACCTTTTTGTCTTAGCTCTTTATTTATCCCATTTTTTTCAACTGGTACACCAAACATCTTGCTAGCTGACATGCAGTATATATCTCCGCCATTTCTAAATAGTTCTAGTCTCCATTCTTCTTTTGCAAGCCATGCTAATACTCTTGCTTCAATAGCAGAAAAGTCTGATACTATAAAGCGATATCCCTTTTTTGGAATAAATGCTGTTCTTATTAGTTCTGACAAAACGGTTGAAATAGCTCCAAATTTCGCAAGCGTTCCATCTAAATTCTCCATTCGTATTAATTCTCTTGCCTCACTTAATGGCTCTAAATGGTTCTGAGGAAGGTTTTGCATTTGAATTAGTCTTCCTGCATATCTTCCTGTTCTATTTGCTCCATAGAACTGTATTAATCCTCTACATCTATCATCTTTACAAACTACGTTTTGCATTGCTATGTATTTTTTAACACTGGATTTAGCAATATCCTGTCTTAGTTTTAATATTTCTTCAACATTTCCTGTTGCATCTTTTAAAAGCCTTGTTACATCAGCTTTTGAGAGTGAATCAATCTCTGTCATTCCTTGCTCTATTAACCATTCTTTTAATTGTTTTGGTGAATTAGGATTATTAACACCTGTTATTAGCTTTACTTTTTCAATATTGTTTTCTTGATTTTCTTCATCACATCTAATTGCATGGTTTACAAAATCTATATCAATCATAATCCCATAGTCATTAATTCTTTGATCTAAATGATAGTTATCCCATTCTTGTTCTAATACTGGAAATTTTGCTAGTCTATTATGAATTTCCATTTCGGTTTCTACATCTCTCTTGTTGTATTTAATAAATTCATTCCATTTATCTCTATCATGATGTGGTAAGTTTCTTGTTCTATAGCCATTAGCTTTAGTTGGAGTACAAGGAATGCAAAAATATTTGATTAAACTTTTACCTATTGTTAATTTTTGTTTTTCTATTCCTAAGACAATTCCTACATTTTCTAGTGATAATGGTAGTCCTAGCGTTGCAGCATGAACCATATCACAATACCAAGAATTTGGTGATAAATACATTCCTATAGGATATCCTAAATATTTTGATAAACATATGCGCTCAAATGCAGCATTATATGCATATTTTTTAACACTATTATCTGTTAGTGCATTAAGTACATCTATTGGTATTTGTTCATTTTCTTTAATGTTAATTTCTTGTACTGGTCCTTTGTCAACAGAGTATGAAAATAATAAGATTTCAAAATTTGAAGATTGTGCATATCTATATACACCACTTTTACTAAGGTCTACATCAGAATACGTTTCAAGATCTATAAATAATTCTTTCATTATACTGTTTCCTTTCTAGTGTTAATCTATAAGGGTAAGATTTCTCCTACCCTTATAAACAACATTTGTTTTAGATAAATTCTTCTTTAAAATCTGTTTGTGCATTAGTTTTACCTGATAGTGGTTCTCCATCTGAAAGTTTTTGAATGTTACCAAGTCCTGCAGCAATTCCTTTATTACCATTTGAATTATATGCATAGAATGTGATTGACACTCTAGCATAACATCCTGAATAAACCTCTGATTTATCTAAAATTGCTTCACAATTAGCATCAACTATTTGAGGTGCAGTTAGTGAGTTCGCATTTAAAAAGTATGAGTTCATATATGCTTCATCATCACTTCTTTCCAAATCTCCATCACGAAGAGGAGTTTTTAATACTTTTATATTTGGTTTTTTGCCACCAAATTTTCCAATTCCTTCTTCGATAGCACAGTTTATTGCATCATTAATTTTTTTGATTGTTTCTTTATCAGTTTTTGGAATGATAATACTTGTTGAATATTTTGGCTTTGCTCCTTCATTTAATGCTTTTGCTTCCCATATATTTGCATATGATAATCTTACCTTTCCAGTTACAATTCTAGTTTTATTTGACATATTATTTTTCCTCCTTAAATTCATTTTTTGCTTGTATAGTATTTAGTTCTGGTCTTTTGTCATCAAGATTAACTAAAGTTGGTTTTCCTTCAGTTTTACCTACTAGTTTTCCTAGCACTTCACTAAATGTTTTTTTAGTCATTAGTTTTTCCATTTCTGTTATTGGAAGTAATGACTTTTTATAAATATCATAATATCCTGCTTTATTTAAAGCCTCTACTACAGCTTCTTCATTTAAATACTTTCGTGTTCCACGTCCAGCTACTATTTTAAAGCCTTCCCACTTTTTTCCATTTAGTGCTTTTTCTAATGCATATTCCATAATATCATCACACCATTTTTTGATATCTGATATTTTTGCTAACACACTTTCAATTTCATTATCTGTTATTAATGGTGGCTTTTTAAATTCTTCTTTTGCAAGTTTTAACTTTTCTTCCGCTCTTGCTCTACATTTAATTGCTGCTTTACAAAACTGGCAGTGTGCTCCTGGTTCATATTTGCCTGTTCCTCTATATGCCATTTCAGCTTTTGGTCTTAATATTTTATTTGCCCATTTTTTTAGAGCTGCTGTTGTGGTTTCCCATGTTGTTACATTTTCACGTCGTGGTTGAAAAATTGTTAATTTTACTTTTTTTATTTCATACTCTTTTTCATATTTTCTTAATGCACCTAGTGCATATAACATCATTTGCGGATTCTTTTCTGCATTTACTAATACACCTAGTCCATATTTTAGATCAATTATATGTAGTTTACCTTTACTTACGATTACTGCATCTCCTGTACCAAACCCTTCTGGAACGTAGCAACTGAAGTCTAATCGCTGTTCAATTAATACTTTTGCATTTTCATCATATCTTTTTGCTTTTGTATATTGTTCAACGACGTAGTCTGAGTAATCATCTGTATACATCTCCATTTCATCATTATCATAAATTGTGTTAGGTCTAGTACTTTGCATTTTTAGTTTTTTCTTTAATTTGTGTTCTGCTAGTGAATGTGCTGCTGTACCTTCAAGGCTAGCTGTTGAATCAGTATCACTAAATTCTTGTTCTAATCTTGCACTGGGCGTACATGCTAGCCATCTATGACTTCCACTTGCAGATAATATTGCATGTTCACTAGGCATCTTCTTCACCTTCAACATATTGGTTGTTTCTCTCTTTTGCTAATTCAGCTTCTCTAAATAAATCCCATGAATTTACTCTTTGTCCATCGATGCCTGTTGCATCTGTTTCTTTATAATACATAACAATTCCTTTCCTCATATGTTTTGTTGAATGGCCAGTTCAACAATTATATGAATAAGTTTTGTAAATCAATTTACGCAAATAGTATATCAAGTATCTCATTATTTTGAAAGGCAACCCTTGTCCGCTATTATTTATGATTTTTAGTTGCTTTTTTAGATTAAACGCAAAAAAAAGAGGACTTTTCATCCTCTTTACTGTACATTTAATATTTAATTATGAATTTTTTTAGGACAACACCTGTCCGAATTTTTTTATTTTTTTTCTTTTGTTAAAGGTTCAAATCCAGTTTCAACTAGATACTGATTAACTTGTCTAGGTGTCCACATCATCATTCCAGTCAGTATTGCAAAATAAGCATCATCTTCTTTGGTATTAGTGTTTAAAGTGTGACCTGCTAATTTCATTAACATATCACAAATTTGAATAGGTAGTTTTAATCCTCTACACAAAGCAATGACTGTTTTCTTATCAGGAACTTTGTTTTCTCCATTTAAGTATCTTCTAATAGTTCTTTCATCTAATCCTGATTCAATTTCTAACTCTTCATTACTTACATCAAGATATTCTTTTAGAAATTTTAATGCTTCAGTAAAAGGCATTGAGCCTATTTTTCTCATTTCTTGAATATCTTTAAAATACTGTTCACTTCTTTTTATTGTATCAAGTTTATCTGCTAATCTTCCATTTTTATCCAAAGATATATCAATTTCAAAATTAAAGCCTTGATTTGCATCTCTACATAAATAACAAAATGCTCCATAACCATTTTCATCATTTTTTCCTTTTTCCTTGTATACAAACTTTATGCAACATTCATCCATATTCATTCTAGCATAATATGTTAGAATTAGATTTCCAGCATCATCTTTAGTTATATACTTCTTGTCATTTATGCATACATGATTTTCGACAAACACTAAATCATTTAAGCAAATTAATTCACGTGTATCTTTGTTAGATATTAGTTTCATCGCTATATCTTTATAATCTATAGAAAATGATTCACTTTTTTTAAGTGTTCCTTTTCTAAAAAGGTATGGCGGAACATAATGATTATCTACCCAATTAAATGCTCCTCTTGCTTCATCATAGCCAATATCAATTAATCTATTTCTTGCTGCATATATTGTTACACCATAATATTCAGCTAACTCTTCAATAATTTTTTCAATGTGACTCACAACATCTTCATCACTATAACATTCATATTTTGTTACAATTTCTTTAACATTTTTAGTGAAGGTTTTGGTTGGCATAATAATATACGGTGCAATAGCATTTGCTTGTCGTTCCATCCATTCTATCGCATTTGTTTTTTTATTTGCTTTTATACCACCTGTAGTTTCACATTGAATGATCTCCAACGATTTATCAAATAATTTAGCAAAAAGAAACGCTTTTTTATGTATCGCATAATGAACACATTCATGTGCTATTGTAAGTTTTTTTGAACCAACTGCATATAAAAATATAGCTTTTTCATCGTAATATATTGAATTAGCTTTTACTTTGTGTTTTTTATAAGAGTCACTTTCTTCATCATATAAATCTTGATATGAATCAGTAAAGTATATTTGTCCAAATATTGACGCATCTTTAGTTATTCTTCTGTTATATACCTTAAGGCCCATTCTATTTGCAAGTTTAATTATTTTTACTTTTCTAGGAATTTCATCATAATATTTTAGAATTATTGATTCTGCAATAGCATCATATTGTTCTCTCTTAATAATTGGTACCAAATCTCCATTAAGAGCATTTTTAAATCGAGATTTACACGAATATTCATCTATAACAACATCTATCTTCTTTAATCCTAAAGATAAATCTCCCTCGCAAAAAGCAACAAACCATTTGAATATAGATTCAGTCAACATTCCATATCTTCCATATCCAGTTACATTAACGGTTGTGGCAAAAGCAACATCAAATTTTAATATATCTTCATGAGGATCGTTTTCAATCCATACTGTTTTGTAATCTATTGACTCTGGTATAGTCACTTCCGAAATGTGAGAGATTTTATCAATTTTGTCTAAAAATAAATCCTTTTTTGCATCTACAAATTCCTCTAACTTTTTTGTTATTACTTTATCAAAATTTGTTTCTATATATCTTAAAAATGGTGACTTTTTATACTGTTGCATATTGTTCTCCAATTCTCAGTTTCTATTAGTTAAAAATTAATATTAAAATAAAACAATTTTATCATATCAAATTCTATTCATAAGTTTTTATAATACCATATGAAAGGAGCTTGTCTAAATTTATTCTAAATGCAGTTCCATGATCATGAGTTTTCCCTAACTTACTTCCTGAAGCATAAACGCCAAGTCTTATATCAATAAATAAGTCCCCTGTTTCTATTGCGTTCAACATTTTTTCTAAGGTTAGTCCTTCAAACATTATCATCTTATTATATTTTACAAAATGTTTTGAATTTTCATCTTTTTCTTCACCATACATAATGGCAATTTTATTTAATTTGTTTTTAAGAGCTTTTTCTAAAACAGCAAAATCCCAATTTATTTTTTTACCAGTATTACAATCTTCTAAAATTAAATTTGTTTTACTATCTTTTACTATCAGCCATATTTTTTTATTTACACGATCAACAGTAACTTTAAAACTATGTCCACCTCTGTGAGAGTTAAATTGCTTACCCGAAATTGTAGTATTCAAAACTTTTTTGTCCTGATTAATATCATTATCAACACCATAAGTTTCTCTTAAATAAGTATTTACTCCTCTAGGAAACGATGGAGATTTTGAAAATAATGTTAGTAAAGAATTTGTAATTTCTCTATGAGATTTTAATTCTATTCCATGGTAATCTGCCTCTGATTTATTATCTTCAATTTTACCGATTAAATCTTCAAAGGCATTACCTAAGCACTGGTCTCCATGCCTTTTTGTTTCTATCCAACCTTTATTCTTGATAGAAAAAAAGAAATTAACTAATTGTTGTTCAATCATCATAATAACCTCCAAATATTTTAAATTATAACATATTTAGCAGAAAATTACAATTATTAAACTAAATTCTAATAAAAATAAAAAAGAGCATATCACAATGCTCTAGTCTATTTTATTCTTTTCATTACAACTATGTATTCGTTAGTCATTGTAGGAATTTGCTCTCCTTTTTCATTTGAAGGCGATGCTTTTGATGGCATTCTCTTATTTAATATATCACGCACATGAGTAATAATGTGTTCAAACCCCATTTTTTCAAACATTTTATACGTTATAATATCCATTGGCAATTCTATATTTCTAACTCTTCTATTACCGACAACATAAATTACATAGCCGCCTACTTTTACTGTACAAGCCACAGCTTTAAGAGACTTTTCATAATCATCATAAAACGAAATTACTTCCCAGTAGCGATCTCTATTAAACACTACATCCTTTTCTTTGATCATTTGAATCGCTTCATCAAGTTCCTGAATGTTAAATTTTTTTTCTTTAACCCTTGTTCCACCTAATAATTGTTTATCCAAAGAGCATGCATTTTTTACACCCAGCCATTCATTAGCTAATCTCGAAAATTGGCCATAAGCAACCGTGGTATGACTATCACCATATGGTGGAGAAGTAATTATTAAATCAACTTTATTAGAAAAATTTTTATGATTAATTAAATTGATAGTGTTTTCATTAAGTAATATTACATTTGTATTTCTGTCGTAATCAGCTTTTTTTAAAATTTCATAATTTCTTAAAATTACATCTGAAAACATTTTAATTGGTTGTGGGTTAAATTTTGCTAATGATTTTTTGCTCATTCTATATAATTTGAATTCCCCATTTCTGGTTTCAGAAGATGCTCTAATAACTTCTGAAAATGACATATTAAAGAAATCTCTTAATTCTTCGTCTTCTATTGTACTTACAAACTCCTTAATTTTAGCTAAATCATCTATAACTTGTTTTGAAAACCATGAATCTCTTATTGAAAATTCAGGTGCAGTACAATATCTTACATTTTTTATAAAATCATCATAACTATCAATTTTACTTTTCAATAATATTAAATTAATATTTTGAGTTTTTACTTTTGATATTAATATTGCTAATGGATTAAGATCTATTCCTATCGCCTGAGACACACCATACCTTTGTGCTTCCACTATTGTTGTACCAGAACCCACATACGGATCCATAAATATTGTTTCTTTACCTTTACCATATTTTTCAAACATTGTTCTAGCGATTAAGGGCATCATCATAGCAGGATATGGATGCAAACCATGAACTAAATCCTTCATGCTTCCATCTTTGAAATTCCATTTTTTATCGTAAATTCTCTTGTGAATGGTATTATAATCAGTCATATTAGTTTTCCTCTTTATTTATTTCAACAATATCACATATGTCACATTCTAGAACATAACATATTCGCTCAAGTACTTGAATATTTACATTTTTTCCATTTACTAATTTAGCAATAGTTGATTGACTTAATCCCGTTTTTTTTCTTAAATCAGTTTTATTCATTCTTTTATCAATGAGAAGTTTCCAAAGTTTATTATAATTTAACGACATTTATTTCACCTCTAGAATATTATATAATATTTTGTTCGATAAGTCAAACAATTTATTCGTAAAAGTGGATTGATTTGTCTTTTAATTTTTAAAAAATAATATATGCAAATCAAATAATATCTATATTATTTTATATAGAATATTCAAATATAAAATATATTTATATTAAAGCACCATTATTCATTTTTGATAATTGAGAAATTACTTACTTTTATAAATTAGCTCCAAATTATTAGCTTTATATATGTAGTGCTTATTGCACTTAGAGCACTTTAAGATCGGGTTCCCTTCATAATCAAATCTTAATTTATATTCATTTTTACACTTATCACACTTATATTTATATTCATCAATATGTTTTGAAATAGTTTTTGCAAAAGAAAACCAGATTACCTTAAATGCACCCTTATCATATAATAACTTTGATATTGTTACAAGTGTGGCATTAGTAGTGATGATATCATCGACAACAAGTATAGTTTTATCTTTTACTTCAAAAGTATTATCTATCGAATATTTATTTTTCATATTATCACAACGCTCAGTGAAACCAAATTCTTTGTTTGATTTATAATTCTCAATTAAAATTATTCCGTTGTTATCTGTAATCATTTCGAAACGATTGCCTTGATTTTCTTTACATGGAACATACCAACAATAATCAAATTTTATATTCAGTAATTCTATTGCGGTTCTCAGAATATTTTTATAAAATTTTTTGGTTACTTCATTAGCATATTTTGCAGATAAAATTTTTGATGAATAAACATTTATATTATCTTTACCTCTCCCCTTAGGAAAATATCTTCCAAAAGCATATACTTCAACTTGTTTAGGTTTATCATCGCCATTTATTTGTAAAGCTGGATAATTATAATGAAAATATGAAGAATTATTTATTTGATAATTTTCAAAATTACAATAAGCAAGTTTTTCTCCCAAAAGCGTGGTAAATTTAAACTCTAATAATTCATTAATTGTTTTACACTTTGCATCAATCATTTCCTCTTCATCATTCCATGTATCTTCTCCACTTATTTTAATAATAACAGGTATAAAATCCATGTTTTCTTTTTTTAGTGTAATAGAATCATTGCGTTTTGTTACATATACTATGTTTGTCAAAAGAGAATTAACAGATACATTATCCCCATCAAATTTAACAGATACATTATCCCCATCAAATATAGTATAATCCAACTTTGATTTTTTTAAGATAGCCAACTCTTCATTAGTAAAACTTAATTTATCTATAATAAATTTCATATTATCCCCTCACTAAAGATTTCTCGTAATTAGTATCTTTAACTCTTCATATGATGAAAATTTATATACATTATTAAATACATTTCTAAATTTAATAGGCCAACTGTTTTCGGGATTCTCAAAGACATTATTTGGTACAAACAAAGGTTTTCCGTTTTTCAATGTACTTCTTGCTTGACTAACAGTACCACTAGTATCGCCAGCCTCTATAACAATTGTTGCATTTGATATTGAACTCATTAAGTAATTTCTTCTCAAAAAGTTCCACTTCATTGTGTTTTCAAAATTTGCATATTCGCTTACAAGCAAACCTTCAAGTTTTATGTATTCTTGCAATTTTTTATTTTTAATAGGATAGTATTTTGATATAGGAGTTCCAATAACAGCTATTAATTTTTTATAATTATAATCTGCACATGTATATTGAGTTATATAATCTATGCCTTCAGCCAATCCTGATACGACAGTTATTTGATTGTTCATTAAAAACTTCGCAATTCTTTCTGCATTATAAACACCTTTTTCTGTAGGTCTTCTCGTTCCCACAACACTAATACTTTTTTCATATAGAAGTTGTTTATTTCCTTGATAAAAAACAACTATAGGTGATTCAGTAGTACTAAAAATACTAGTTGGGGCATCAAAATCTTCATAATAAATAATATTTCCATTTTTTTCTATGTCTAAAACACTTTCCGCATTAATTTTTATATTATCATTAATTAATTCAAATATATTTGGTATATCTCTTGATAAAATTAATGCTATTTCATCAAATGGATGTTCTAGATAATCAGCAAATTTGAGAAATATTTTTCTTGCTTTACTTCTATCAAATTTTACCAACTGCAATATTATAAAGTAATTTATTATTTTACAATTTCTGCTCATAATAAACAGCCTCCTATTTCATTTTATATTATTTTATCACAATAATTCTTTTTTCAAATAATAACTTCACATTATTTGTTTATACCTAATAATATAATTATCAATAAGCTTTTTGTATCTACTGGATTTAAAATCTGCATAAATATTTTCATATTCTTTTAAATAATAGACAGTAAATGCTTCAGCATCAATTTCAATCATTTGTAAGCTATATTCAGTAAATTCAGTTGCATTATTAATATTTATGTTATTTGAATTTTTTGCTGTCCCAAGGTCCTCTTTCCATATTTTTGCTAATTCATCATCCATTAAATTAGCATAATATATTTGGAATACATGCCTATATTCATGTGTCAAAGATTTAGCACACTCAATATAATTGTCTTTGTACTTTTCATTAATAACAATAAGTCCTTCTTTTGGATATAATCTACTATCATCAATAATTTTATCAAACTTAATTTCAAGTTCTTCTACTGCTAAGTGATTAGCTATTCTTTTTGCTAGTTCATCTAACTTCATTGCTTTTCATCCCCATAATAATGTAATAAAGAACTCCACTATTGATGGAGTCCTGTTTTACAAAGTTTAGTTTCTTTAATATTATCAAGTTTATTTGTTTCTATAATCATATGCCAACCAGCCATATCGCAAGTTGCATAATCGCTATCACAAGTGGTCTTGATATTCACAGTTAGTGTACCTATTTTATTTACACTATAACCATCATATTTATGTCTATAACTACCACTATTTTCTTCTAAAATTGCAATAATTATTGAACTATTTTTAAAGTACTCTTCATCATATTTTTCTATAGCATTGGCAAAACCAATTGTACTATCACTTGCTATTTTCTCACGTGGCCCTAAACTAAATTTTTTTAGATTAACATTGTAATATTCCAGTAATTCTTTATGTGAATTAACTATTTTTACATCCTCTGAATTTTCAACCCAATTAGTTTTTATAAATTGGACACTATCATTACTAGTAGAAAAACCACTTGTAAATAATAATGCACTAAATAAACTTAATACAATCGATATTTTAAATAATATTTTCATTGAATGTCCCCCACTACTATAATTATATCATTTTTTTGGTTAATTTACAAGATAAACGAATAATTTCATCTTGCTTAGAATTTTTAAAAATGTAAAAAGAGTTAATCCTTTTAAAATATTAGAATTAACTCTTTTATAACAATAAAATTTTATTCAGTAATTGTTAAATGTATCTTAAGGAATATTCTCATATTTAAAGTATAATTTGCTGTAAGTAACGCTGCACCTGGACCTGTTGAAGATACTAAACCATGATGCTCCATATCCACATTGATTCCATTAAAACATTCAATATCCCATACATAATAACCTATATATGGATATGGACTATTCGTAAAATCTAGTTCCAATGTGTACATTCCATTTTCTTCAGAATATGAATAAGACATATTACATTCTATTACTATTTGTTCTGTTTTTGTTTCTTTTAAAATAATAAAATCTTTTTTATAGACTATAGATGGATCATCTTTATTTATCGCATATATAGTCACAGTTGTATTTTCACTAACATTTAGTGCAAGAACTGTTCCATATTTAGTTACTTTAGCAACATTTTCATTACTTGAATACCAATCATAATCAAGTCTTGACATTGGATCACGTAATCTATCTTCTACCATTAAATAAAGATTTCTTGTAAATCCTTCTGTTATTGTATTTCCACGTAAAGATCCATTATTGAATGTTACTTCACTTCCTAAAGGGAACCCTTGATTTCTTGCATGATCAGTTACAAGTGTACCATCAATATTCAAATCTGTATTTACCTTTCTTCTTAACGCAAATTGTATTTGAACTTTATCAAAGTTATCAGAATATCCTATATAATAAGTTCCAGGATTTAAAATTACAGTAAATACTGGGCCACTATTTATACTAGTAATATTATTAGTGTATTCCAACACTAAATAATAATGATTATCCCCTGGTTCATAACCTGGATCACGATGCTTTTCAAAAATATAAATAGGTATATTTCTATTGATTGTTCCACTTGTCACAATATCAAGTTCAATTTTTGAACGATGACTTATTGTTACTTCTTCAAAATAATTAGTCACAGTTTTATTATCAAATAATTCATCGAAACCAATTGTAGCAAGTCTATTTTGATAATTTATATCATTTTTCTCTACTTGCTCAATTGTTAAGGTAATTAATGAATAAGTTGATTTAGGTAGAACAACATCTATGTAATAATATCCATTTTCAGGTAAAAATACATATATTTCATTTTCACCATTGTAAGTTATTGCCTGTTCATTTATTCCTGTTGATCCATATCGATTAAGTAATTCTGTTTTATTTATATTTGAATATATTTTTATAGTTCCTTCAGGTAAAATTATATTACTTCCAACATTTAGTGAGAATCTATAAAAACCTTCACCTTGATTATTAAGATATTTATAACTACAATGATATACATTTTCATTATTTAAATGCATACTATTTTTAATATTATTAGTACCTTTGTTTAATAGAATATTGCTACTAGTCCATGTTAATGAAATTCCAATTTCGAATGTACCTGAAGCATTAGTATCATCAAATTCAAAAGATATATAGTATGTTCCACAACCTAAAAATTGAGTTACTGTGTTACTACCACTACTTATCACATTCATGTTTGCATCATAGATTATTATATTAATTGTCTTGGATGAATTTGCATTAATCTTATAAGATTTTGAACAATTAACATTTAATTTATATAATTCATTAGTTGCCTTGCTTAAGCTTAAAGATTCACTAACATTTCCTTCACAGTCAATTTCAAGCTCTGTATAATCTTCAGAAGGCATTATTTTATTTCGATAACTTGACCAATACTCTTTATTTTTATATTCAGCAATTCTATTTACTGGTACGATAATTTTTAAACTAGCATTACAACCATCATACACGCTTACTCCTAGGTTAGTAATGTTTGTTATTCTTCTATTTACAGTAACTACAGAAAGTGATGAACAATTCTTAAATGCTTCATCATCAATATACTGTACACTTAATGGTATGACAATTCTTTCTAAACTTCCACATCCTTTAAATGCCGAACTGCCTATAGCAATCAAATTAGTTGATAATGTTACTGACTGCAAATATGAACACCCTTCAAAGGCACTTGTATCTATATTTGTTACAGTATTTGGAATCGTAATCCTAGCTAAGCTAGCACACCCTTTAAAGGCTGAACTACCAATAGCAATTAAGTTATTTGATAATGTTACTGACTGCAAATATGAACACCCTTCAAAGGCACTTGTATCTATGTGTGTTACGCTATTAGGTATACTAATACTTTCTAAACTTGCACATCCTTTGAATGCCGAACTACCTATAGCAATCAAATTAGTTGATAATGTTACTGACTGCAAATATGAACACCCCTCAAAGGCACTTGTATCTATGTGTGTTACGCTATTAGGTATACTAATACTTTCTAAACTTGCACATCCTTTAAAAGCTGCTAATCCAATTGTTATTAAACTTGTCGACAAAGTAACTGATCGTAAAGATGAACAATTTTCAAATGCATAATCACCTATTGAATTAATTGTGTTAGGCAAAATTATTTCTGTTATTTTATTTCTATTTTTAAATACATTAGGTCCAATTTTTGACACAATTCTCCCATTTAAAGATGAAGGTACAACGAAAGCACCATTAAAATTAAAGTTTATAGCGTCCAATTGTACTGTTCCATCTGGAAGAATAGTGGTGCTAAAACTATCATTTGTGATTGGAGTAACATTTAATTCACTTATAACGTTAGAAATACGACACGCTACACCAACTGTTTTGTTTAAAATTGTACCTCCTGCAAAATTAAGTCCTATTAAAAATAAATCTGTTCCGTTATTATAATATACAGGACCACCACTATCACCTGCTTGAGAAGAATTTGTATATATCATTACATTTGAAAAAAGAGTACCCTCAACATTAATAGACGTATTTCTATTATTTATAGTTCCTGTTGTTATTCCTGTTGTTTGACCAATTTTTGTTATTGAACATCCATTAATTATTTGACTATCATTACCAAGAAAAATGTTACTGAATATCGTGCTGTTATATTTTCCATATGGAGTAATTTCCCAATTTGACTGATTTTCAAATGGTACAAATGACGCATCAATAGTGTCACCACTATGAGTAATTGACGGTGTCCCTAAGAAAACTTGTTTGGTAAACAGAGATGATAAAGTATGATCAAAGTGTTCACCATAATACATATTTCTCCCCATCGGAGCAACATGTTCATTTGTCAAAATTCCTAATTCTCCAGTTACATTATTTATTGCCTGTACGCCAATTGTTCCTCGAAAAACATTAAGATATCCTGGTCTATCTGGGTTAGGTTCCATATAGAATATTGATTCTCCTCCATAGGAGGTTTCGAATGTTTTAGAAAAATTAACTAAAGGATCACAAATAAAACTAATCGCACTTTGTTCATATAGTTCTTTACTTTCTAAATATTGAATAATATTTGGAATTTTACTATTATCTTTCATAAAAAGAAGAACTTGATTATCCTCATCACTAATCTGAACCATAATTACATTATATTCTATCATAACATCTTCAATGCAATTTAATACTTGCTGTAAATAATTATAAGAAAAAGTAAACTCTACAAAATTAATTACCGAATTATTATTAATACTACTTGTATAAGTAAGTGTATTATTATTGACATACGCAATATTTAATACACCTTGGCTATCAACAAATACACCAGCAAAATTTTCGTCGTAAATATTATATTGTTTGTTATTATATATTTCATTTCTAACTATGAAAGAATTATATACTTGTTCATATGTATCATTAAGTATTGTTTCTTCATTTGTATGAGCTAGTTCTAAATCATTATCTATATGTGCATAAATTGTAAAAGTATTTAATCCAAAAAGAGAACTAACTAGTACAAATATTAAAGTCATAGGCAGCAAAAATATTTTTTTCATCTCAGTTTACACCACCTTTTTTATCAAAATTTTTATGCATAATTTATTTTTATTTCTTTGACATTTTCAATTTCTATCTTATTTACTTCTATTAATATCATCCAACGAAATGCTTCTGTTGTATAAAAGCCATCTTTTAAAATTGTTTTTTCAACAATTATCAATTCTTCTTCGTTTAAAATCAAGTCTTCTATTACAGTTTCTTTACCATATCCTGTTTCAAAGGAATATATAATTAATGATTGTTCTTTAAAGAACTCATTATTATAAATTGATTCATATTCATTTATAAAATTATTGTTATATTCTTTACACAAATTATTCAATTCTTCATATGAATTAATTATTCCACAAGAATATATTTGAAATTTATTATCTACTATTTTGTATCCAAAAAACCCCATACCATTATAATTTATCTTATATTTAATCTTTTTGCCATTATTTATCATATTACTTTTTTCCTTTAATTTAACATATAACTTAATATTTTGTTCAACTAATTCGTTATCATATTTTTTAGTATATAGGCTATCATAATACAAATTTTCTATATAATCTACATTGTCAATTGGCACATCATCAAATGAAATAATACTACCTTTTTCTTTTTCTATTAATAAAATATCTTCATTTATTTTAAAACTAACTGTTAATAAATTATTTTTATTATCACATCCAACCATCACAAATACAATAACTAACATAAAACATACCATTAATATTTTTTTCATTTTTAGCATCCCCTTTCAATCATATTAATATTATTATTTAGTAATATATTTTCAAAAATAATCACCATATTCATTGAATAAATCTTAATCATATCTAGCATCTCCTATTTAATGATATTAGTATACTTTTGGCCGTATACTATGGCCAACTAGCTCTTTGATGATACGTTTTAATACTAAATAAATTAACATATAGTTCCTCCCCATATTGTCTTTTACGTTTCATCATTACTATTATATGCAAACTACATATAATAATTTATTTTTAAACAAAAAGCCCCCTTTTATCCAAAGAGAGCTTTATTTCTAAGAGCGTTTCCCCAAAGCAGACTTAGGAATTTAATTTACATACTTTTTTCAATTATAATTACTTTAACACTCTAATAATAAGGACTATACTAATATATTTTATCGATTTATTATAACTTTTGTATCGATAGTAAATATACTACTTATATCGCCTTCACTTAATGATATTGTTGAAACACTGTTATTTGTAACTATAACTAAACTTCCCATTGAATTTTCAGCGGAAACACATAGCACTTCAGGATCTTTATCTCCCACAATAACAGAAACCTCACAAGTACCAAGCACAATTGTTTCATTGTCTAATTTTTGCATTACATAACCAACATTTGTTTCTTCATCAATTTCAATATAATAATTTTCATTATCAATTGATAATACAGATACACCATCAGGATTATCATCTCTTATGATTGTTATTCCCTTTGCTTCTACAAAAACGATGCTCCCACATAATGCTACAACAATTAAAATTAAAAAAGCTTTAAATAATTTCTTCATAGCTGAATTCTCCTTTCTTTTGATTATATTATACATTATATGGAAAATTTTGTCAATGGCTTTCAATTTTTATCAATGAGCATTTTTTTGTGTTTTTGAAGAAAAATAAAAAAAGTGCTCAATATTGATGAACACTTTTCTATTAAAATTGGCTTTTTGCATTTTTCTGCCCAAATTAAATTTTTTTCAAAATATTTATTAATGAACCCATTATTGCATGTTTTCCTAAGTTCTTTAATATCTTATGATCTCTATGACTTAAGTAATATATTAGTAATTTTAAGTATTTAGCAGAATCTTCATCAAATTCTTCTAACTTAATATTTTCGTCAATATATTTTTTATATAAATCTTTCTTACTAACTGAATGAAGGGCAACAAGCAAACATGTAAGTAATGTTAGATTAAAATCATCTCTATTGATTAAATCTTTTATTATTCTGTTATATTCTTTTAAACCTAATAATGATACATATAAATATTTTTCAGTTATATTTATTTCACTACTTCCAAGGTTTAAAGAATTAATACAATAATAATGTTTTTCAACTCTGTTGTAACAATCTTGATAATTACCTGCATATAGTAAACTACTCATTAGAGTATGATTAACAGTGATATATCTTTTAAAGTTTTGATCTTTTATCATTATATCTAAAGCTTGTAGTGAAAAGAATATCGCTTCAACATATCTTTCTTTTGAATAAAACCTTGATGCTAATATTTGATATGTCATTGGGTTATTATAATTAGTTACCCATTCACCATCATTAATATATTCATCTTCAAAAAATAATGACATAATTTCAAATATTTCTAATAATTCATAAGTAAGGAATGTTTTATACTTCTTTATTTCTTCATACAACTCTTTATATTCTTCAAAAACTTTTTTAGGAGAAATGTTAGAATTGATAATTAAAAATAGTTTTAATAGATTTAATACAGGAAACATTAATGTTTTATTAGTTAATGATTCATCAATAAAATTTGAATCATCATCAAAAGCATCATAGACTTTATAATACAAATTATTGTATATTCTAGTTGTTATTTTTTCTAATTTATCAATAAATGAATCGCTAGGAATTTTTAAATCATAATTATCTGATAATTTCTTTATTATTTCTCTACCAACAGTTTGTTCATTATCTCTTGCTCTTCTATACGAGCTATTATTAATGTTTAATTTATTAAATACATTTTCTTTGTTCTTTTCAAATTGTTTAATATAAACATCAAATAATTGAAAATACTGTTTAGATTCTTTATATAAATCAAAATTAAAATGTTTCATTGTGATTTTCCTCCTAACATAATAAATATAATATACCATAATATTCGACAAATTTCAACATTTTTTACTTATTGATAGATTTAAATAAAAATCTGCTCGAAATATCGTGAGCGTTCTCTTCAATATGCTTTTACCTATATTTACTCCTAATTTTGATAAAGAACTGACAAAAGCCCTAAAATCTGCTTAAAAGTTGGCAATGATAATAATATTCAAATCCCCTTGTTCCTAAAATTTGAAATTAGTTCAACTCCCCGTACAGCTCTACACTTTTTGAATAAAAAAAGAGCTATTTTCAGCTCTTCATCATAGTGAAACTATGAATTCTTGTGAAAATAGCTTATTTTTTAAAAGTCTACAAAAGACTTCTTGAGCATTTTTTACTTTTGCATACATAATAACTACAAGATAATTATAAAAGTTAAATTTAGCACATCATCTAAATATAAAACCATATTATTAAGGATTCTATATATCGTAGCGATTGTTAAAATTCTTTTCAAATTCTTCAAACATACATTCAAACCAATTTTCCTGAGAATAATGATTTCTGAAAAATGAAAAAATCGAAATTCCTTCAATATTTACATTGCTTGGCACACCCATTTCATCTCTCTCTTTTTTAAGTTGATTCTCATTTTGTATTATTTCAAAAGATCGTAAATCATTTAATTTATCCATATTAGTAAAACCATTTGTCAATTCATTATAAACATTAACAATATATTTTGCCACTTCTTTTGCATATTTCAAGGTATCATTCTTATTTGGAAATAATCCTTGATGTGTTACTTTATTACGAAATTCCGTTTGTTTATCTGGAAATAATTCAGGCAAATGACCTCTAGTCATCATATACATAGCAAGAAATGCCCCATATTGCCTTTCTGATTGCTTCTTTATTGGTTTCCAAAGTTGCTCTATTTTTTCACCATATGCATTTTGGTTAAGATAGCGCTCTATAAGAAAAATATTAATACAATTCTCGTAAAATCTTTCAAGACTTGCAGCAAAATCCAAAACAGCCTCTCTATAAAAGCCATTAAGATAAGCACACAACCCCATATCAAACAATAATTCATATTTAGGGTTTGTAATAAAAAATCTATTCAAATGTCCATTTTCGCAAGAAAATTCATATAAAAGTTTGTCTGTTATTTCTATAGAATACTGTTTACCATGGTGCACAACAACCATAATTTTATTAGATTCAGTGCAGACAGGTTCTTCGCATTTATTACAAAACAATTTAATCTTCATCTATCACACCTCCAATATTGGTATTTTAAAACATTTTTTATTTATTCGACTTTAATGATAAAACTATACAGATTTTAATATTAAAACTCACTATTATGTTCCCTCACACTTGGACTTTTGGTAGTCTTAAACCTAGGTTGAACGTACCAAAGGTATATGTTGTATTTATATGAATTTTTGCTTAATTTTCTATTTTTTAGTTCAAAATAGTCATAAAAGCCCTATTTTTACCTATCTTCTTTCAAGACAAACTACACACTCAACATTTGATGTTTGTGGAAACATATCAAGAGGTTGAACCTGAAGAATGTGGTAGACTTTTTGAAGGTGGTTACAATTTTTGGCTAGAGTCGCAGGATTGCATGAAACATATATTATTTTAGATACAGGGAATTGTTGTAAGTAATTTAAAAGGCGAATGTCTAGACCAGTTCTTGGAGGGTCTACAACTAAAACATCTGGGATAAATCCTTCACGGCGCCATTTAGTAAGATAGCTTAATATATCTCCCGTGTAGAATCTAGCGTTGTCTACATTATTTTTTTTCGCATTTTCGATAGCATTTTTGATACCTTCTTTGTTGATATCAATACCTCTTACTTCTTTTACATATTCTGATACCCAAAGTCCGATTGTTCCAACCCCACAAAAAGCATCAACTACATTGTTTGTTGGTTTAAATTTTGCTAGTTCAATTACTTTTGTATATAGTTTTTCAGTTTGTTCTTTATTTAATTGGAAAAATGCTGTTGGAAGTAAATCAAAGGTATATTTTCCGAGTCTTTCTGTAATGGTATCTTGACCAGTTACTTTAAATGTTTCCGCACCAAAGTTTTCGATTGCATCAGGATCACTATTAATACTTACATATACACTAACTACATTTTCTATTTTTGTTAAGTCTTTAGCAATATTGATGGTTCTTTGATCATAACTAAATAAAATCAATGTTACTTGGATTTCATTGGTTTCACTTGATGAGCGTACTACTATATGACGTAATACTCCATCTTTAGTTTTTGGGTTATATGCTATTACTTGATATTTTGTTAAATATTCACAGATTTCTTTTACGGCTTTTCTAATGTCTTCTTTTTCAACTAAACAATTTTCAATATATACTAGTTTATTAGTATCAAAAGCATAAAGACCAGTTACTAGTTTTTCCCCATCATAACGTACTGGAAGTTTTGCCTTATTACGATAGTGGTATGGATAGTCCATAGTAATTGTATCTTTAAAGACTTTTTCATTTAAAGAGCCATTAAAGTATCTATCAAAGGCTTCCATTACTAGTTCTTTCTTTAATTGTCCATGATATTTGTAATCTAGGTGTAATAATTGACATCCACCACAAAGTTCAAAGTACTTGCATAGTGGGGTTATTCTACCAACTGATGGAGCTTTAACCTTTACTATTTTTCCTCTTGCATATTTTTCGTTAGTTTCAGTAATTTTTGTTACGACTTCTTCACCTGGGATTGCGAAAGGAACAAACACTGCTAGTCTTTTATAATATCCGATTCCTTCACCATTTATTCCTAATCTTTTGATCGTAAGTAAAACTTCTTGATTTTTATTTAATACATTAGTTGGCATCCTATACACCTCTTTCTTTTCTTAGATTATACCACAAATCTTGCTTTTTTTAAAGTGATGTGGTATAATAAAAAAGGTAATGTAGAAAAATATATAACAAGGGGGATTTATATGGCAAATATGAATGACAATAATTCTACAATGACAGTAAATGATGAACAAAAAGCTTCTAAGAGAAGAAAGATAGTTTTATGGTCTAGCTTAGGTGCTTTTGTTCTTATCATTCTTTTATTAATATTCTTTTTTAAACAACCAGTTACTATAACTTTTGTAACTAATCGTGGATCAACAATTGACCCTATTGCTGCAGATAGTGATGGATACATAAGTGTTCCTAACGATCCCAAACGTGAATACTGGGATTTTGAAGGTTGGTATCGTGATGAAAAGTTAACTTCTAAAATTGAAGATTTAAGTAAAGAAAAATTTACAACTCAAACTAAGATTTATGCAAAATGGCGTCTTCATCGCTATACTATTACATATGAACTTGATGGCGGAAAGAATAATCCAAACAATCCTACTATTTATGTAGTAAAGCATGATAAAGCGGAAGATGAAACTTGGGAACAAGATTTTAACAATAGTGCTTCAAAGATTCCACTTCCTGATGAAGATATCATGAATCGTAAAGTTGAGTTGTATGCACCAACTAAGGAAGGTTATACTTTTGATGGTTGGTACACTACTCCAGATTTTGCAGGTAATAGTATTAGTAGAATTAACAACAGTACACCTGCAGATATTATTTTATACGCAAAATGGAAATAACAAAACAAAAAACCTTTCGAAAGAAAGGTTTTTGTTTTTTGTTATAAATCAAGTACAGTTTTAAATGTGTATCCCTCGTCACTGATTTTTTCAATAAGTGTACCTAATATTTCACTATTAGTTTTAGATACAGAATGAAGTAAGATGATTGCACCTAGATGTAAATTATTTAAGACACTGTCGATTGCAAGTTCTTTGGCTTTTTGATTTCTTACATCCCAATCTTTATAAGCAATTGACCAAAATATTGTTTTATAACCTAGATTCTTAACATTTAGCAATGATTCTTTCGTAAACTCACCTTCTGGTGGACGAAAGTATTTAGGCATCGTTTTGCCTGTTAATTTAAAATAAGCATTTTCCAATTTTTCCAAATCATCTTTAAGTTCATTTTTTGATAGCGTTTGAATCTTTTTGTGGCTGTATGAATGGTTACAAACTATGTGACCATCATTAGTCATTCTAACTACTAACTCAGGAAATCTTTTAACAAAATCACCTGTAACAAAGAAACTGGCGGTTACATTTTTGCATCTTAAGGTATCAAGAATTGGTGTTAAATTACCATTGTCATATCCTGCATCAAATGTCAGGATTACTTCTTTCTTATTCACATTTCCTACATAAAAGGAATTTGTACCCTCAAGAATTTGTTGATACTTTCCGATAGATGGAGTTTCGTGATTAGTATTTCTACTAAATCCCCATCCAGCCGCATTACTTGTTATAACAAAATTTAAGAAAAAGATAGTGAACAAACAAAGGAATAATAAGATTTTCTTTTTTAACATTTTTTTACCTCGCCTTGTTCAGTATTAGTATGACCAAATTATTTATTTTTTTACCTGATAATTTTTGGAAAAATAAAAATTAAAGGCAATACCATAAATATAAACTAAAACAATTATGTAGAGCCAAAGCATTGTAAGCATTAGATTGGCTAATGATCCATATAACTTACTATAAGAATCATTCATGAAAAGTGTTCTAAATAAATCATAAAAGAATGTCGCAAGATACCAGATTATTGATACAACCATACTTATAACAAAGGTTCTTCTTAACTTTACTTTAACTGGAATAATATATTTATATACAATACTACTGATAAAAGATACTGATAAAAAGATATATAAAAGATTGACTAAAGAATAAAGTTTAAAATGTAATATATTTTTAAATATATGGGAAATCACAAATGATAAGCATATTTGAACTATTATTAAAATAATAAACAAAATCATCAAAAGAACTGAAAGAATTCTTCTTCTAATCGTGCTACGTTTATTTTTATCTCCATAAATTATATTAGTTGAGATGGCTAGAGAATTAACTACTTTTGAAGATACAAAGATAATAGAAATTACAAACATAATAATTGATAATACATTAGATCTTACTAAGTATTCATCACTAGTAAATCCTTCAACATGAAGATAGCCTAAAATATTATTAATTAAATTAATTAAAGGAACTAACATAAATAGTAAATAAAATGTGATTGAAGCCGCAAGATTAGATAAATATAGTTTGTTAGTATAGTCATAAAATTCTTTAATTTTTTTCATTTTGTCACTTCCTTTTGTTATTATGTTTAGTATTTATATCATATGATGTTTATTTAAAAAAATACTAATAAAAAGATAACTTCTCATTTAAATAATGAGAAGTTAACGATTATTTATTTTAAGAAATTTTCAATATCTTCTACTTCTTTGATAATATCTTTAGATAGAAGAATAGCTTTTCCCTTAGTTATCATAATATTATCTTCAATACGAATACCAATACTTTCTTCTGGAATATATAGTCCTGGTTCAATTGTAATTACCATTCCTTCTTTTAGTCCTTCACTTGCATGTGATGGATCATGTACATCAAGCCCAAGAGAATGGCCAATTGAGTGGAAGTAGTATTTACGAAGTTCACTTATGTCTTTAATTAAACCAAGTTTGATTAAACCTTTTGCGAGTAGATTATTTGCATAATCATTTAATTCTTTCCAACTCATACCTGCAGTTGCATACTCAATACATTTTTTATTTGTATCAAGTACAACTTCATATACTTCTTTTTGACGTTCTGTAAATTTACCATTTACAGGGAATGTTCTTGTGATATCACTTGAATAATGTTTAGTATAACAACCAACATCCATTAGTAATAAACTATTAGGAAGAATGTCACTATTGTTATCATCGTAGTGTAATACTGTCGCATTATGACCTGAGGCAATAATATCATTAAATGATAAATTCTTACCTTCTTTAATTATCGTAAAATCATGATATGCATTTGCTATTGATTCATTAGATAATTCATTATGATGACTCATAACATTTAGAATAGCTCTTTTAGTAGTTGCGATACTTTCTTTAATTAAAGCAACTTCTTTTTCATTTTTACACATTCTTAATGAGATAATCATATTATAACAATTTTCAATTTTTACACTTGGGAAACGATCACGAACAGTTTTCGCATAAACTCTTCCAAAAGTATTATATAGAGGAATGTCACGATATTCAAGATCTAAATATACAGTATGAGCTTCCATTAATCCATAGCGATTAGATTGATAAAGAGAATCTGTATATTTTTCAAACATATTAATGTCTAAAATATCTTGCATAGCAATTCCTGATAATTCACTTGCTTCTTCATGAGTTAGGGTTGCACCTAGCCACTTTGCGACTTCAGGGTCAACACTTTCAATAAATAGTTTTTCAAAATGATGGTTATTAACATTACCAACAAGTAAAATTACATTAGCTTGATCTATGTTTGTTAAATAGTAAAAATTATTATTAACAAAAAAGTCATAAACAGAATCCGCAGATTTAAATTTATTATAGCCTGAATGGATAACTGCGAATGAATTATTTTCAAGCATCTTTGAGAGTCTAATTCTATTTTTAATAAGTTCTTCTTTCATTATTTCTTACTTCCTTTCTTACTAATCGACTCTATTGTTGTTGGATCATAATAATTTTCAAGAACCATTGCGAATTGATTCATAACCGTATATGTTTGTTTTAGTGTTAATGAATCAAGAACTAAACCTAGAATTGTTTCATGGAAATTATCATGAACTTTTAAAACTTTTTTACCTTTTTGAGTAATGCTTATTAAAATAATACGATGGTCCATTTCATGTCTTGTACGAAGTAAGTATCCTTTTTGAACAAGACGATTAATGCTTATAGTAAGTGAACCAACTGTAACCTTTAATTTTTTTGCAATTAATGACATTGGTTTATTATTATTTTGATCTACTGCTTCAATAACATGAAGTTCACCGACTGTTAAATCAGAAATTAATTTTGGATCCATTGTTCTTTCTTCAATAACGTTTGTCATATTCGCAACAAAATTAAATGCTTCTTGTAATTTCTTATAAACAACCTTTTCTTCTTTTGTAAAGTTTTTAGGTTTTTTTGGAGTAGGACGAACTATTGGTTTTGGTTCCTCTGGTTTCTTTTCCTCTTTTTTAGGTTCAACCTTAGGTTGACGTTTAGGAGGTTCAATTGTTAGTTCACGAGAACTTTTCTTTGGTAGAGGATTTTCTGATGGTTTACGTCCACGTTTTTTAGGAGTTTCTACCTTAACAAAAGGCATAACCTTTTCAGGTTGTTCAGTATCCGTAAGTATTTCTTCAAAGCTAGTTATTTCTTCTTCATTAGTTGGAGTAACTACTTCAGTTGTTTCTTCTTTCTTTTCAGGGGTGATAGTTTCTACTATTTCTTGTACAGTGTTTACAACCTCAGGAGTAACTTCAGGTACTATTTCAACCACTGGAGTTTCTGGAACTACTACTTTAGGTTCTTTTTTAACTGTTGTCTTTTTAGGAGTAGACGTTGCTTTTTTAGTGGTAGTCTTCTTAGTGGTAGTAGTTGCTTTTTTAGTAGTTGTTTTTGTTGTTTTCTTAGGTTCTTCTTTCTTAGTTGTCTTTTTAGGAGTAACTACTTTTAGAGTACCAGTTTTAGGGTCAATCTTAGTCTTTACCGGAGTAGTCTTTTTTACTGTTGTCTTTTTAGATTCTTTTTTTACTTTTTCTTGTTTTTCCATATTCTTCACCTCATCATTTAAATTATAAAACAAAATCAAAAAATAGTCAACTCTTTTAATTTAAAAGTTTTAAAATAGTTAGCTAATATTCATTTATTAGCTATACATAATTTAGTATTAACTTATAATATTAAATTATTAACAATATAATTAAAAATCCTACTCTACTAAGTAGAATAGGATTTTGTTTTAGTTGTTATTATTTATGTGCTTCAATATAGTTAACTAGATCGCCAACAGTCTTCATTTGTAAAGCGGCATCATCATCTATTTCAAGGCCAAATTTTTCTTCTAATGCGAACATAATTTCAACTGCATCCAAAGAGTCAGCACCAAGATCTTCAACTAATCTAGTTTCCATTTTTATGTCTTCAGCTTTTTTGTTTAATTCTTTTGCGATAATCGCAGCAACAGTTTCTAATACCATAAAAAATCCTCCTAAACATATTATACTATATTTATATTAATTTTCTTGTTTTTTTGCTTGTTTTTTAGGCTTTTCGGCAGTTTTTTCATTAGGGTCGATCATTGTTAATTGTAAACGGCTCTTCTTTAGATCAACATCTAATACCCAAACTTTAACAATTTGACCAACACTTACCGCATCAAGTGGATGTTTAATATAGCCCTTTGACATCTTAGAGATGTGAACTAAACCATCATCTTTAACACCACAGTCAACGAAAGCACCAAAGTCAACAACGTTACGAACTGTACCTTGAAGTTCCATACCTGGTTTTAAGTCTTCAAGATGTAGAACATCACTTCTTAAAACAGGAGCTTCAATTTCATCACGTGGGTCACGTAGTGGAGATACAAAGGCATCAAGAATATCATTTAATGTATATTCACCAACGTTAAGTTCAGTGATTAGAGCTTTCTTATCTTCATCTGTTAAAACTTTAACTTTTTCAACTAATTCTGCTTTTCCAAGGTCACTTGTTGTAAATCCAAGTTTTGTAAGAATTGCTTTAGCAACTTCATAACTTTCAGGGTGGATAGCAGTCATATCAAGTGGTTCAGAACCATCAACGATTCTTAAGAAACCAATTGCTTGTTCTAAGGCTTTTGGACCAACACCTTTAACTTTAATATCTTCTCTTGTTACGAAACGACCATTAGCATCACGATAAGCTACAATCTTTTTAGCTGCACCAGCATTAAGACCAGCTACATATTGAAGTAGAGATACTGATGCAGTATTGATGTTAACACCAACTTGGTTAACGGCAGTTTCAACAACGAAGTCTAGAGATTCCGTTAATTTACTTTGTGTTACGTCATGTTGATATTGGCCAACACCGATAGCTTTAGGTTCAATCTTAACTAATTCTGAAAGTGGATCTTGTAGACGACGAGCGATTGATACTGCTGAACGTTCTTCTACTGAATAATCAGGGAATTCTTCACGAGCAAGGTCAGATGCAGAATATACTGATGCACCAGCTTCATTTACGATAATGTATTTAACAGGACGAGAAACACGTTTTAATTGTTCTGCAACAAAGGCTTCTGTTTCACGGCTAGCTGTACCATTACCGATAGCTACAACTTCTACATTGTATCTTTCAACTAAATCTAAGAAAATGTTAATAGCATTTTCATATCTTCCTGGAGGAACAACTTCACCTTTTTGTTTTTGGTGAGGATACATAACACTCTTTTCAAGAACTTTTCCTGTAGCATCAACTACACAAAGTTTACATCCAGTACGATAAGCTGGGTCAACACCAAGAACTGTTTTTCCTTTCATTGGTGCTTGTAATAAGTAGTTTCTTAGGTTTTCACCAAAAATATGGATAGCTTGATCTTCAGCTTTATCTTTTAGGTCAGCTCTAATTTCACGAACAATTGCAGGTTTAATTAAACGATCATATGCATCTTCACATGCTTCTTGAACATATGGAGCAGTAAGTGACTTCATGTTTTCATCACCTATTTTATCTTTTTCAATATACATGATAACAAAATCACGATTTTCAACGATACTTACTTTAATTACTTTTTCAGCTTCGGCTCTATTTAAAGCAAGAATTCTATGAAGTTTAATTGTCTTAATTGGTTCTTCATAATTATAGTACATTTCATAAACATGTTTTTCATCAAGTGATTCATCTTTTACTTCTGATTTCATTTTACCAAAATTGATGAAGTTATTTCTAATCCATGTACGATAACGTGGTTCATCAGATACCATTTCAGCAATAATATCTTTAGCACCTTGTAAAGCTTCTTGAACATTTTTAACAATTAAGCCTTCTTTTTTCATGGCTTCAATTTCTTCATCAGTCTTGCCATCAAGGTTAGTTACATACTTACTAGCTTCTTCTTCAACATTTCCTTCAGTAGGGAAACTTAGTAAATATTCAGCAAGTGGATCTAAGCCTTTTTTCTTAGCATCTGTCGCACGAGTCTTTTTCTTTTCCTTAAATGGACGATATATATCTTCAATTTCTGAAAGTTTAGTAGCAACGATAATTGCTTGTTTAATTTCTTCAGTTAGTTTTCCTTTTTCTTCTATTAAGCGCATTACATCTTCTTTACGCGCTGCAAGTTTTTGACCATATTCCCATTCTTGATAAATAGCTCTAATTTGTTCTTCATCAAGATTGCCAGTTACTTCCTTACGATAACGAGCGATAAAAGGTACAGTTGCACCTTGTTCAATTAGTCCTAAAACGGCATTAATTTGGACAATTTTAACATTTTGTTCTTTTGAAATTTTCGCAAGTAATGCCTCATTAATGTAATTATTTTCTTCCATCATTTCCTCCAGTATATCAATAAATTGTGTGTGCCCTGTTTTCACAGGCTTTAATATTATACCATATTTGACCTTTTTTAGCAAATAATTTGGCCGATTAATTCTATTATTTTAGCATGTTTATAATCACTTCAAAAATGTGTTCAACCTGATTTTTCCTAACCTCATTTCTTAATCCTGAGGTAATAAAATGTTCTGTATAAAGAGTTTCTTTTTCACCTATATGAAGGAGAATAGCAAAGTCACAACTGCCATCTTGTTCTTCTTTTACTTCGCCTCCAGCACGGCCAGTAATTGATACAGCGATGTTTGCTTTAGATAAATTGTAAACTCCTTTTACCATTTCAATAGCTACTTCTTCTGAGTATACTGAGTATTTATCTAAGGTTTCTTTTTTTACACCAAGGATTCTCATTTTAGCTTCTTCGCTATATGTTACATAGCTTTCGTTAAATACATTAGAGGCTCCACTTACATTAACAAGGGTACTTGCGAGAAGTCCTCCTGTACATGATTCTCCAAAACTGATTGTAAGATTTAATTTTCTAAGTAGGGTTACGAGTTCTTTTTCCATATTTTCTTCCATCCTTATTTAATAAATTATACCACATTACTTTAAAAATCTTCTTGTTTTTGCTATACTATAAAGGAGGTAATATTTATGAATACAATTAAAGGTGAAATCGTAAATGAATTAGAAATTAATAAAAGTAGATTTATAACCTACCTTAAACATACAGATAATGTTGATGACGCAAAAGACTATGTAAGTTATGTTAAAGCTCTTCATCCTAGTGCTACCCATCATGTGGTTGCCATGACTATCGGAAAAACGGGAGAGTATGGACAAGCTAATGATGATGGGGAACCAAGTGGAACCGCTGGTCTTCCTACCCTTGATGTTTTTAGGAAAAATGATATCACAAACTTTACATGTGTGATTGTGCGTTATTTTGGTGGGGTTAAACTTGGAGCTGGAGGTTTAGTTAGAGCCTACTCTAAGAGTGCAAGTACAGCCTTAAAAATGTTAGAAATTACCCCTATTATTAATTATCTAGGATTATATCTTTCCTTTGATTATAGTTTTATGAATATTATTGAAAATAGACTTTCAAAATATGAGATTATTAAAAAGCAATTTTCTACAGATGTTACTTTTATTGTAAGAGTACCTAAAGATGAAGTAACAGGAGTTTGTAATCAATTAATTAGTATGACTAATAATCTTATTAAGATAAGAATCTTAAAAAATGATGATGAAGAGGAAATAGAATAAAGGATTACTTTTTCAAGTAATCCTTTTTTTTAATTATCTGCGCGATTATATCCATTCTTCATATGGGTTGATGCATCAAGTAGTATTTTATTTAGAGCATCTTGAGTTTTTTCTTCAGCCATTTTTGCGACGGCATCGTTTGCTTCATCAATTAGGGTGAAGTTATTTGTCTCTATCATCTTTTTATCATATACATTTAAAAGGTGATGTGATTCATTAGCAACTTGAGCTTGGTAACGTTCAACTATAATTATACCACTAGCATAGTGAGCATCTGCTAAAGCTCCAATTAAACGAGATGTCCAATAAAAATTAGAAGTTGATACATCAAGTGTGACATCACTAATATATTTAGGCATTTTATTGGTATTAGTATACATTGGAATTATCGCATTAAAAGCATTAGACCCAAAACATATCCATTCCACTGCCGCAATTTCTTTTGGCATATATCCTCTTATTTGAAGTACTGCCATTACACCAGTACGGCTAATACCGATTGGACGATAGATTCCTTGTTTGTCACCTATCTTACTATATGGGTTATATGGAGTTCCTTGATAATATGATGATAAGATATACTTAACATCTTCTACAGTAATCTTTCTTTCTGGAACAAATGACCATGGGATATTATCACTTTGTGGGTTAAAGTCAGCATTTTCACCATCCCATTTGTAAGTATTAGGATTAAAGTAGCGTGCCATATACCATGCACGTGGAGTATTATAAATGTGATCAGCATCACTATGGCTGCCAAAAGCAAGACGTGGATTAAATTTACCATCATTGTTAAGATTTAAATGATAATCTTCAACTAATTGTTTTAAGCCTTTTGAACACATGTTTTCTTTTTGTTCTCCATATGCATCATCAAAATCAAAACGATCAAGACCAAATTGATTTGGCATTACTACATATTCATTATCTTTTACTTTGCGAGCAATCCAGTTATGTCCACCAATAGTTTCAAGCCACCATATTTCCTTAGAATCAGAAAAAGCAATACCATTAGGTTCATAAGTTCCGTATTTTTCAAGTAAACTTCCAAGTCTAATTACCCCTTCTTTAGCAGTTGTAATATAAGGAAGCGTAATTAATACTAAGTCTTCTTCACCAATACCACCAGGGATATCTTTTTCCTCTTCTGATTTTGCTTTAACATATTTTACATATGGATCAGCACCAAGGACTAAAGGATTAGATGTAATAGTTTCTGTAGCCGTCATCGCAACATTAGCTTCATTAATGCCATTTGCGGGCCAAACTCCATGTTTAGGATTAACGCTAGGACATGAAGTATAGCGAAGAGGATTGTCTGGAAGTTCAATCTCTAAGTGACTATTTACTGTTTTGTACTTTCTTGGTTGATCTTTAGGTTCAACTACGATTAGTTTTTTTTCATCAAAAAAACCATCATCATTACGTGCGATCATGGTTGAACCATCATAACTCGCATCTTTACCTACTAAAATTGTTGTACAAGCCATATTTTACCTCTTTTCTAAAATGGAAAAAATCCATTTGTTTTTTCTTTATGTTTGTCAAAGTCATGATAGACTTCAAGATTATGTTTATCATTCATAGGAATGATTAATGCACTGATATATACTAAAATCATCACTGGTGAAGAAATTAAAATCCAATTTTGATCATTAACAAACGATATTCCCATCATGCAAAGACCAAACCAAAATAATATTTCTCCAAAATATTGAGGGTAGCGACTCTTCTTGTATAAGCCATAATTACAAATTTTACCCTTATTATCTTGTTTTTTATTAAATATTGACTTTTGAATTTCTGCTATTTCTTCAAAAACAATACCTACTAAAAGTACTACAAGGCCAAGCCATGTTGAAAGGGTTGGTGTAGCGCCTCTTTTAAATTCTTCAATATACTTAAATGCTGGAAGCATTCCTAAATAAAGTAAAGCTGTAGGAAGTAGTGACATTAAAAAGAAAGCAAAGATTGGCCAAATGGATGGATGCTTCTTTTGTAAAGTTTCATACTTCCAGTCATCATTTTCATTATTAGTTATTTTTATAATAAATTCAGCAAGTGACTTTAAAGTATAAATTGCTATACATATAATTATGATTATAACATTACCATTAGAAAGCAATTTTGTTTTTAAAGCGAACATCAATATTGAAAATAGTGATACAACTCCCCAATATAAATTATATAGATTATATTCTTTTATTATTGTTCCCAAAGTAAAAATAAAAATGGTGAGAATAACATTAAGAATTATTAAAATGAATAATGGATTATTAAGTTTTTGAGGAAGAATACTTTCAAATAATTGATATAGAAAGTAACTGCCGATTATTCCTACTAAATAGATTAATAAATTGATTATAATTCTGATTGTTTTATTTTGTTTCATAGTCATTTCTCCTACATTTTATTATATCACTTTTTAAGTAAAAAAAATAATATTTAACATTTTAAAGCGTTTTTGCATTTCTTTGTTTTTGACAAAACATCGTTATTTTGTTAAACTATATATATGAAAAGAGGAAATATTATGAATCCCTTATTTAATAATGAAAAGCATTACTATACAATGAATAATTATTGTTTACAGCGCTTTGGTAAAAAAACATTTAGAATATCTTTAAATGGCAACTTTAGTTGTCCAAACCGTGATGGCACTATCAGTAAACTTGGTTGCATCTTTTGTTCTGAGGCAGGTAGTGGTGATTTCGCAGGAAACGTAAAACATCCATTAAGAACCCAATTTGAAGAAATTAAGAAAATGATGATGCATAAGTGGAATGATGGGTATTACATAGCTTACTTTCAAGCTAATACTAACACCTATGGAAGTTTGGAAAAATTAAAAAGCGTCTATGAACAAATCATAACTAAAGATGGTCCAATTGATGAAAATATTAAAGTACTTAGTATTGCGACAAGACCAGATGCCATTGATGATGAAAAAATTAAATATTTACAAGAATTAAATCAAAGAATTGAAGTATGGGTAGAACTAGGGTTTCAAACCTCTAATGAAGTTACTGCAAAACTTATTAATAGGGGGTACCATAATGAAGTTTTTCTTGATGCCATTAGAAAGCTTAAGAAAGCGGGAATTCATACGATTGTTCATATTATTAATGGACTTCCTAATGAAACTACTACTGATATGATAAATACAGTTAAATTTGTTAATAATGAGCATCCTGATGGTGTTAAGATTCATATGCTTCATATTATGAAAAATACACCACTTGAAAAGTATTATATGATGCATCCTTTTCATGTTTTGACTCTTGAAGAATATGTAAAGATTGTTGTTCAACAACTTAGGTTATTAGATGAAAATATTGTTATTCATCGTTTAACTGGAGATGCTCCTAAAGATTTGTTGATTGAACCTACTTGGACTTTAAAGAAATTTGTAGTATTAAATGAAATTGATAAATTAATGCGAAAAGAAAATGTCTTTCAAGGTGATTTATGTACAAAATAGTTGAATTTTCCCATCTATTAATAAATGATTATTTTAAAAGATTTAAACATGAAAATATGGTTTTTGTTGACGCAACATGTGGTAGAGGTAGTGATACAATCTTTATGGCAAAACTACTTTCAACCATTGGTCATGTCTATAGTTATGATATTCAACAAATAGCTCTTGATTATACTTTAGATGAATTAAAAAAAGAAAATATTGAAAATGTAACTCTAAAGCTCAAAAGTCATGAATTTATTGATGAAACTAATCTTGACTTAATTATCTATAACTTAGGGTATCTTCCAAATGGGGATAAATCAATTACTACTAACCATGAAAGCACAATGGCTAGTTTAAAAAAAGTCTTAAGCAGGTTTTGGTTAAATCCTGATATGTTAATTATTATAGTTTTATATCCTTGGCATGAGGAAGGTAAAATTGAAAGTTCAATGATTGATGAATATGTAAAGTCATTATCAAGCAAAGATTTTTTAGTATGTAAATATCAAAATTACAATCGACCTACTTCGCCATATATTTTAACTATATCTAAAAATAATTTAAAAAAGTAATATACATATTAAAAGAAGAAAACTGCTAGCATTTACTAGCAGTTTTTTTACTTAATTTCAGTTAACTTTTTCCCGATTAATTTTTCAGGATTGTAGTATGTTCCAGCTTTACATATTTTAAAATAAACATGATTGCCAGTTTCTGCATCAATCTCAGTTTTTCCACTTACCCCAAGTTTATCACCTTGAGCTACTTCTTTACCAACAGTTACGCATACTTCACTTAAACCATAGTAATAAGTTTTTACTCCATCTTTATGTTCAATTACAACATAATTTGAAAATAATGGATTTTCTTTTACTTCTACTACTTTACCACTAAAGACAGCTAATACATCAAATGCGGTATCATCTTTTTTCGCAAAACTTGTTCCAAGACTAGTACGATAACTATTTTGATATTTTATTAGACCAAGCTTTTGATTTTCTTTAGTTTCATCTTTTTCATAAAATTTACGAACAATTGTGTAATCCATGGTTTTATCAAATGGAAGAGTCATTAATTCCTCAGGTTTAACATCAACACCTGGATCAACGTTTGGTTTTTCTGGATCCTTAGTAGGGTCATTAGGCTTTGTTGTTGATGAGCTTGCACTTACAACTAAAGCTACAACAAGTAATCCAACTAAACCAACAAAGAAGAAAAACTGAAATTTGTGTTGAGCAATTTTCTTAAACAATTTCATAATTTCACCTCATATTTAGTATTAACCAAATATTAAGTGTTATACAAAAATTTCTATATAAATTTAAAATATATTATGAATTCTCTCAACTAAGGTTATGAAGGCACTAGTTACTAAGTAACTAATAATTATTGAAGCAATAACATAGGCTATTCTTATTTCCGTTATTTTACCTTGTTTAAATAGTTTTTCAAAGTTGCTAGCAAGTAATAATAGAAAAGACACAACCATCATTAGAAAGAAAATAATAACATATAAAATATTATTATAATTATTCATTTGATTTGTTCTCCTTTCCTTTCTTATAGGTTTTAATTTTCTTTACAGTTTTAACTGTAAATATCGTAATACCAATTACTGCGAATAAAACTATGCTAAAAATGAAGTAGATATTTCCTTGAGGATCTTTTTCTTTTTCCGCATTACGCCATAGTAAATATCCTGTTAATACCCCAAATAAAATGATTGTTCCAAGTTGAATAAGGTTGGTTAGAACAATATCCTTAATAACGGGGTTCATCTTTTTCTTTTCTTTATTCATTTTCAAGAGCCATTACCTTATTCACTCTTCTTAAATGACGATCACCTAAAAATTTAGTATTAAGAAAAGTATCTAGGATTTCCTTTAATAATTCAAATGAAACATCTTTTGCACCTATACATAGGACATTAGCATTATTATGTTCTCTAGTTAAACGTGCATTCTCGACATTTGTTACAAGTGCAGCACGAATGCCTTTTACTTTATTGCTGGACATTGACATTCCAATTCCGGTATAACATATGAGAATTCCATATTCAACTTCATTGTTTTTTACAGCGTAACTTACAGGTTTAGCATAATCAGGGTAATCTACTGATTCTTTAGAGTTAGTTCCATAATCAATTACTTCATATCCTTTTGATTTTAAATATTCCTTGGCTTGTTCTTTTAGTTCAAATCCTGCATGGTCTGATCCAATTGCTAATTTCATAGTATTACCTTCCTTTATCATATTATAATACTATTATACCCCATTATTAATCTTTTTAAAAGAATATTACTTTTTCTTTATTTTATCATAGATATAACTGCGATACTCTATTTCATTGTTATCATCAAATGAAATCTTAAAGAAATCTGGATAAAGTAAAGTCCAAAAGTTTTTTCCCTTTCCTTCACCTATTGTTATAACAATTGATGGATAAGTACCTGAGGGGATAAATTCATCATTATATGATTTAGCAGGATATGTTTCATTTTTATATTCTACCTTTATGGTATTAATATATGGTTTCTTAATTTTCTTTTTTAACTCATCAAGAATCTGAAAATATTTTATATGGGGATTTTCCTCATATATTTTTTTTATTGCTTCTTTTACTTCTATTTTGTTTTGTTGATCAATCTCCGAGTTGGATGAAGCTATTATTCTAAGCCTTAAACTATCATTTTTGGTTGTACATCCATTTAACAAAAATAATGTAAAGATTAATAAAGCAAGAATATATAATTTATTTCTAATTTTTTCCATTTTATCACCATTTATAGTATATCCGATAAAATTGATTATATACATAGTAAAAAAGATTGAGTAAAACTATTACTCAATCTTAATTTTAATTATTTAATAATAATATCGCCTTGTCTTAGTATTTTAAAAGGATGAGATGTTGCGTCAACGACGGTGGATGAAACATTTGATGTTGTTTCAACATCTTCAATAATATAGTCTATTCTATCCCCAAAATGTTTTGTTATTTCTTCATAACTATTTAAAGGAAGTGAACCACTTAAATTTACACTTGTGGTAAGAAAAGGGCCATACTTATTTAGAATTGTTCTTGCGACTAAAGAATTAGGTATTCTAAAACCGATGGTTTTAAATTCTTCATTAACTAAATATTTTACATCATTTTTCTTGTTAAAAATGATAGTTAAAGCTCCCGGCCAATATTCTTTCATAATTTCAGTTACTTGGGGGTTAGGGATTTCGACATATTTTAAAACATCATCAAGGTTCCCCGCGAGAACTGGTAGAGCTTTATGAATATCTCTTTCTTTTAATTGATAGATTTTTTCAGCAGCTTCTTTGTCATTAAACATTGCTGCAACCCCATAGACTGTATCCGTAGGAAAACAAATTATTTTTCCGACTAATTCTTCTTTGGGGATTTTTAAAAAATCATTTAGTTTCATGTTCATCACCTACTACTTCATAGCCCATACTATTGTATGTTATGTTATTTGATGTCTCTACTATTGTTTTTTGTTTTGATTTCTTTTTCATAATAATTAAGATAATTACTACAGCTTCTAATAGAATAAATATTAAACCACCAATAAAGATATAAACAAGAGTTGGAAGTTTATTTTTTAATTTTGTAGTATAAGGAAAATCATTATTTCCCTCCCCAACTTTACTAGTGAAAGTAATATCACTTAATGATATTTCATAGTATGTTAGTCCCGATTGAGAAATTACTATCTTATATGTTGATGATTCTTTGAGCTTAATGTTATAGAAGATTTGGTAATCATCTTTTGACATTGTAAAAGTTTTTCGGTCTTCTTTTACAACAAGATTATATTTTTTACTTTCGTTTGTTTCAAAATACAAGGATAAAGTTTCCGTTTCTTCAACTTTACCTTTAGAGATAATTAAAGTACCAACAGATAATTCTTTTTCAAATACTTCATATTCTGCATATGCACTATTTATCGTATTTAAGAATTTTTCTTTTTGGGTTATATATACTTTGGTACTTAATAAACTAAATAATGATAAAATAAAACATAATAGTTTCATAGATTACTCATTAATAATGATGGTGATACGATCTTTACCACTTAAATCTTTGATTGTTTCGTATTTTGAATTTGGAAAGTATTTTTTTATTAATTCATGCATTTCTTTTTTCTTATTATAACTATGTTCAAAGGCAATAAAACTCGGAGTATTTAAGATTTTTTGAGCATCTCTTAAAATTATATCATAGAAATTCATTCCATCTTCTCCACCAAATAAAGCAACATGAGGCTCATTGTTTATAACAATATCTTCTACATATTCATGATCTGGGATATATGGAGGATTAGATACTAAAATATCAAATTTTAGATTTCTTTCTATTAAAGGTTGTAACATATCCCCTTGATAAAAAGTAACTTCTGTATCATTTTGTTTAGCATTTAACTTAGCAACATCTAATGCTTCATTACTGATGTCGGTAGCAGATAATGTCATGTTAGGTTCTTCTTTAGAGAGGGCTATTGCGATAGCACCAGAGCCAGTACCTACATCGACTACCTTTACCTTCTTACCATTAAACACATCATCATATGTGGAAAGTACGTATCCAACTAATTCTTCAGTCTCAGGACGAGGAATCAAGACAGCATCACTTACTTTCATTTTATATCCAAAGAAATAACTGTATCCAAGGATATGTTGAATAGGAATGCCATGAACAATATACTCATCTACAGCCTTAACTAATTGTTGATATGTTTCTTCTGGTATTTCTTCATTTAAAGCAAGAAGAAAATTTGCTCCATCAAGCCCTGATAGTTCTAATACTAAGATTTTGATAGCTTCTTCTTCTAAGTTGGTATTTTTGATGCGTTTTTTTTGTTCTTTTAAAAATTGTTGATATGTCATAAGAACCTCTTTCTATAAAATTTTTAGGTGTATTTTTTAATGAAATAAGTATTTGATACCAATTATATTTTACTCTTCCTATTATATCATTTTTTGATAAAACTAGCAATTGAGAACTTTTTTTATTTTCATTTTTAGAGAATAAGAAAAGATGGTTCATACATGTTTTTCCAACAATAGGGATTTTTTGCTTATTTATTATAAGATGAGATACTCCTGAAATATCATAATATCCAATAGGAACTACAGAAATATAACCTTCTTCTTTAGTTACAAACTTTTGATCATATCCGATGGACTCATTTGGTAAAACCTTAAAGGAATTAATGATTCTTGAAACATATGAGATAGATGGCAATAGATTAAGGGTTCTGTTTCCATATCCATATAAGGCTAGACCTATTCTTACCATATTACCAATTATCTTTTTATTTAATGATGAGGTTGCGGCAGAATGAATATTTTTAAATGGATATAATTTTAAGTATTTTTTAAATTTATGTAGTTGTCTATAATAATATTCATATTCATTATCACTACTACTAAAATGTGTATAAATACCATCTAGATTTATGTTTTTATTTTTGGTTATTAGATTAATTATTTCTTTTGCTTCATCTATACTTCTTATTCCCATTCTATTCATTCCTGTATCAATTTGTAGATGAATGTTTAGGGGTTTAGTTATATAGGTTTCATTATTTAAAAAATCATCTTTTGAATTAATCGATAGATATAAATTTTTGTAGTTATCATCTATCATCTTTTTGGTTATACTTTCAAGAATTAAAACATTTAGATGACGTTTAATAATTAAGGTTTTATCTTTTAGGTATTCTTTATAGGTATTATAAACTATCCATTTTACATTACATTTATAAAGTATTTCAATCATCTTGTTGGAAGATATTCCATAGGCATTATCCTTTAAAACCGCCATTATTTCTTTTTTTGTAGTTTCTTTTATTAATTTTATATTTTTTTTAATTCTATTAACATCAACAAATAAAGACATATTATCACCAATATATTATAGTACTTTAAGATAATAATATGCAAAAAAGAATAGTTCAATGAACTATTCTCTTTATTTTATTCGTTTGTTTCTTCCATACTTAGAAGACGCTTTTGTTCATAAGTTATTAATGCTTCGATAATGCTATCAAGTTTACCTTCCATAACGCGATCTAATTGTTGAATTGTAAAGCCAATTCTATGATCAGTTACACGGTTTTGAGGATAGTTGTAAGTTCTAATCTTTTCACTACGATTACCTCTACCAATTTTTGCTTGTCTTTCAGCTCCTTCTTGAGCTTCTTTTTCTTCTAGCATTTTATCGTATAGTCTTGCTTGTAATACTTTTAGGGCACTTGCTTTGTTTTCATGTTGGCTCTTTCCATCTTGACATGATACCACAATACCAGTTGGAATATGCGTTACACGAATTGCAGATTTGGTAGTGTTAACACTTTGTCCACCAGGTCCACTAGAGCAGAAGATATCAATTCTAACATCATTCATATCTAAGTTTACTTCTAGTTCATCAGCTTCAGGCATTACAAGTACCGTCGCAGTAGAAGTATGAATTCTTCCTGCTGATTCTGTTACTGGTACACGTTGAACACGATGTGATCCTGATTCATATTTTAGTTGAGAGTATACCGAATCACCAGTAACCATGAAGGAGATTTTTGCGAAACCACCTGCTTCACAAGGTTCAGAGTCAATTGTTTCAACTTTCCAACCTTTTGATTCGGCAAATTTTAAGTACATACGATATAAATCGCCTGCAAAGATATTTGCTTCATCACCACCAGCAGCTCCTCTTATTTCAACAATTACGTTTTTCTCATCGTTTGGATCTTTTGGTAAAAGAAGAATCTTTAGTTCTTCTTCTAATGCTGCTTTCTTTTGTTCAGCTTCAGGAAGTTCAACCTCAGCCATTTCTCTAATTTCAGCATCTTCATCTTTTTGCATTTCTTTTAAATCAGCAATGTCTTTTTCTACTTGTTGTAATTCACGATATTTTAAAACTATCTTTTCAATTGAACGTTGTTCTTTTGAAAGTTCAGTTAGTTTTTTTATGTCACTAATGATAGTCATATCTGTAAGCATTGTTGATATTTGATCATATCTTTGACATATAACCTCTAAACGGCTTGTCATATTAATTCACTCCAGTCTTATTCAGTAAAATTTTTCTTTTTCTTTGCTTTTTTTACGAGTAACTTCTTCGTAATTCTTTGTTCATTAAAACGACAATATGAACCGTAGAAATGATAATCAATGTAGTTAAGAGGACCTTGACGGTTTTTAGCAACCGAAAGAACAATTTCTTGAATGACTTCTTCATTCTTCTTTCTTGGGGTTTGTTGTTGATTATCTTCACTTGATGACTCACTTTCATCTTCAACATCAGCACGTCTAAATAAGAATAATACTAAGTCGGCATCTTGTTCGATACTTCCTGATTCACGTAAGTCCGCAAGTTGTGGTATTTTGTTTTCACGACCTTCAATGCTTCTTGAAAGTTGTGATAAAGCTAAAATTGGAACTTCTAGTTCACGAGCAAGGGTTTTTAAGGAACGAGAAATCATAGATACTTCTTCTTGTCTATTCCCTCTTGAGTTAACAGCTGTAATTAATTGAAGATAGTCAATGATTACAAAATCAAGTTTTCCTTCATTCTTTAATTGACGACATTTAGTTCTAATATCTGAAATGTTACTTGAACTATCTTCATCAAAATAAATATGAAGTTTTGATAAATCTTGTTTCGCAAGGCCTAATAGTAACATATCTTCACTTGATAACTTACCACTTCTAATATTTGAAAGTTCAATTTCTGCTTGATAGCTGTACATTCTCATAAGTAATTGTTCAATACTCATTTCTAGAGAGAATAAAGCTACATGGGCATTATTTAATTTACTAACTTGGATGGCAAGATTGATGGCATATGTTGATTTACCAACAGATGGTCTTGCTGCAAGAATCATTAAGTCACCCTTTTGGAATCCTAGTGTTGTTTTATTAAGATTAGGATATCCTGTATCAAGGCCAGTTAAATCACTATTATTTTCAGTGAATTTTTGAATTTGTTGATATACAATATCACTGGCTTTATCAATTCCCATTATTAACGATGTACGTCGTTTTTTGATTACGTTAATAATCGAATCTTCAGTCTTATCTAAAATACCATTAAAGTCTAATCTACTTGATAAGATATCATCTGATATTTCTTGCATATCTTTTAAAAGTTTTCTTTCAAGTGATTTTTCTTCAACTATTTGCATATATAAGTTTGTTGTTGAAGTTGATGGAACAGCATCAATTAAATCTAGTAGATAAACACGATATGCTTCATCAACATTGACGCCTAATCGTTTTAATTCTTCAACAACTGTAATTATTTCAACCTTTTTACCTTGATTGAATAAATTAATCATTGCACGATAGATTACTTGATTTCGTTCATCATAAAAATCATTTTCTGTTAATTTTCCAATATAACCACTTAATAGGCGGTTGTCAATAAAAGCACTACCTAAGACATAGATTTCAGCATCTACATTATAGGGAACAGTTCGTCTATTCTCCATATTTTACTCCTATTTTTTTTCAACGATGAATACTTTTAATGTTGCGGTTACATCACGATGTAATTGAACTTTTACTTCATACTCTCCAAGTGATGAAAGAGATGAAGGAAGTACGATTTTTCTCTTGTCAATTTTTACATTCATTGTTGCTTCAACAGCATCAGCGATTTGTTTTGTATTAACTGAACCATAGATTTTACTATCTGTACCTACTTTTACTTCAATCTTAACCGGAGCAGATTCAAGAACTTTCTTTAATTCTTTCATCTCTTGAAGTAATAATTCAGCTTTGTATTTTTCTTCTTCTTGTAATTGTTCAACGGCTTTAATGTTTTCAGGGGATGCGATAATTGCGGATCCACCACGAATTAGGAAGTTTGCATATCCTGAATTTAAATCAAGAATATCATTTTTCTTTCCTTTACCTTTAACATCTTTGATTAATATTACTTTCACGTTTTCCTCCTCCGTCATATAATTATCTATGACTTCTTTAAGTTTTTTAACAATTTCTGGAATACTTTGATTAGTGATTTGGGCAGCCGCATTATTTAAGTGACCACCACCACCCATTTTTTCCATGATTATTTGTGAGTTAATTGAGCCAAGGCTTCTTGCTGAAAGGCCTACTTGATTTTCACCAATATAGCCTAATGTAATTCCTAGTTCAACCCCCGCAATTGAGATTAATTCATCTGATACCTTTGCAAGAGTTGCACGATCTAATATTGGCATATTATCAGGAGCTGTAGCTATCGCAACAATGCCATGGTACATTTCCATATTCTTTAAGAATTCACTACGAATAACTTTTTCTGAATGTTCTTCTTTTAAGTATTTCTTAACAACATTCATGTCAGCACCATATCTTTTGATTTCAGCAGCTACTTCAAATGTTATAGCTGATGCACGATAGATAAAGTTATTAGTATCAACAACAATACCAAGTAACATCCATGTTGCTTCTAAATCTGTAAATTCAAGGTGTCCTTCAAAGAATTCAAGTAATTCAAATATTAATTCAACACTTGATGAAGCGGCTGTTTGTGAATAGTAGAAAACAGGATTTTGAATAGCTCCCACACCTTTACGATGGTGGTCAATAATTCCAATCTTGTCAAATCTTTTAACAACTTTACTATCCATTACTTGTTGGTCAGTTTGACAATCAACAACCATTAAGAAACTATTATCATCAATGTAACTTGAAACTTTGGTTGGAGAAATTATATCTTGTTGTAATCCTACATATTCTTGACGAATTGTATCAAAGATTTTAGCAACAGTTGCATCGATACTATTAGGATCAAGAATGATATAAGCTTTTTTGTTCATCGCTCTTGCAAGTCTATATATCGCAAGGCATGCCGCAAATCCATCCGCATCAATGTTTCTATGTCCCATTACAAATACATTGCTTGAACAACGAATAATGTCTTGTAATTCTTGACTCTTATTTCTAATTTCAACTTTTGATTCTTTTTGGATTGGGTCTGTCTTCGCACCAAAGAAGGTGATTTGATCATCAATCTTTACTACGGCTTGGTCACCACCACGGTTTAAAGCAAGTTCAAGTTGTTCTTGGGCATCAGTTGATAAATCAATAACGTTAATATCATGACAAGATATACCAATACTTAATGTTATACGAACAACTCGTGATGCACGTAATACATCTTTAACTTCATCTAGTATTGAAAAGTTATTATTCATCATATCAAGTAATTGACCATGGTCCATTACAATCATGTATTTTGAATCACTGAAGGCACGAACGAAAGTACCAAATTTTTCAGCCCATTTAGCAATAGTACCAATTATTTTACCTTGGTATTCAGCTCTTTCTTGAACATCGAAATCAGATAATGCTTCTTCGAGGTTGTCAATGTTAATATAACCAATCGCAAGAGTACGACGTTTATATTTAGCTTCAAGATTAACAAATTCATTAATATTTGTAAAATACAAAATATTATGTGTAGTTAAATATTCAACTTGATAAATTACACCATAAATATCAGTTTCAAATGTAATTTTGCCTAGTTCATCAGGAGTTTGTACTGATAGTTGACTAAATAAAGGAAGTTTAATTTCATTTAGATTAATACTATCTAGTTGACTCATGAAGATATGTTTTGCTTGGTCATTTGACCACATTATTTTGTAATTGTTATCAATTACTATTATACCAATAGGTAATTCATTAAATGCAGATTCTCCAGCTTTTTTTACCTTGTATGTGATGGTATTCCACATCTTTAGTCTATTTTTAAGGGTGGATACTGTCTTTGAGTTTTTTTCTCCAAGTACAAGTGTAAAGATTAAACTTAGAAAAATAATTAAACAAATTGTTGGGATTAAAATATAATAATTAAATGATTTCATATCTTCTGATAAAGTATACATAAAGTATAAAGATACTCCAATACCTAATATTAGAAGAATATAAAGGATTGTTGACTTTCTTTTCATATTATCACCTATATTTTTTTCTCTTCCTTATTATACCACATGTTGAGATTTTTTCCACGTTTAATGTTATTTTTTTTGTTTCTATTCATACAATTTAATATTAAAGTCTATTTTTATTGAACGATATTTTCCTATATTTAAATGTTTGTTTAAAAGCCTTTGTCATAAAAAAAGACCAAGTAGTACTACCTGATCTATATTTTAATTTGTTTATTACTATTCTTTTACGAATGGTAATAAGGCCATATGACGTGCTCTCTTGATTGCAACAGCAAGTTCTCTTTGATAGATTGCTTTTGTACCAGTGATACGACGAGGTAAGATTTTTCCACGATCAGAGATAAATCTCTTTAGTAGGTCAGCATCTTTCCAATCAATCTTTTCAACTTTATTATCAGTAAAGTAGCAAGTCTTTTTACGTTTTCTAAAAGTTGCCATGTATATTTATCCTCCTAAAATGGTAAATCATCATCAGTAATATTGAATTGATTTTGGATATCATCAAATGGATTATCTGATGGTGTATTAGTTGCTGGAGCATTGTTTGGTGTTGGTTGTTGATAATTATTTGGACGAGGTTGATAACTATTTCCTTGAGGTTGATAGCTATTTTGTTGTGGTTGATAAGTATTAGTTTGTCTTGGTTCATATGATGAATAATCATTATATCCACCTTGAGTAGTACTTGTTCCACGTGGTTCTAAGAAGTGAACCATATCACAAATAACTTCTGTTGCAACACGATTACTGCCATCAGCAGCTTGATATCTTCTGGTTTGAAGTTTTCCTTCAACACCAATTAGTGAACCCTTTTTAATAAAACGGGCTAAATTTTCAGCTTGTTTATTAAATGCAATACAATTAATAAAGTCTGCTTCTCTTTCGCCATTACCATTAGTGCCAATACGATTGACAGCAATAGTAAATGCAACGAATGAAACGTTACTAGGTGAAGTTCTCAATTCAGGATCTTTAGTAATCCTTCCAACTAAAGTAACTCGATTCATAATAACCTCCTATTCAGCTACAACGATATGACGAATAACTGCTTCTTTGATATTAGCTAAACGTTCAAATTCTTTAACAGCAGCTGGTGTTGCGTTTACGTTTAATAAAACATAAAAGCCTTTCTTTTCACCTTCTACTTCGTAAGCTAAATCTCTTAAGCCCATTTCTTTTGTGTTAAGAACTTCTGATGCATTTCCTAAGAATGCTTGTTCTAATTCAGCCATTAGAGCTTTTCTTGGTTCTTCTTCAACATTTGGGCGAATGATATACATTACTTCGTATTTTTTCATTCTTTACACCTCCTTCTGGTCTATCGGCTTTTCATGTAAGAAAAGCAAGGGATGATTAAATTAATCATACTGACATATTATATCATAAATTATTGTAAAAGTAAAGTAAAGTGGTTTTATATTTTATGATTGTAATTAACTACTAAAATAACTTTCTACAAACTTTTTACCAGCTTTATATCCCGCAATAAATAATTGATATTGTATTTCTTTATTTACTTTAAAGTTCATACTTCTAACTTTAGGTAGTTCTATTGATATAAGATAAGGAATAGTAGATTTGTTTTTTCGCTTTTCATTTTGAAAGGTAAAACCAATAGTTAATTGATTATCACTATCAAATAGATTACATGGAAAATTGTTAACTACAGCTCCATCAACAATTAGATTATTATTTAGACGTAGTGGTTTATAAAATAATGGATATGTAGCACTCATTACAACACTTTGTGATATTGGAAAAGTATCAGGATTTTTATAATATTCTTTTAATGAATCAGGAAAGACAATTTCTTTTTTTCTTGTAATGTCGGTTGCGACTACCTTTAAGGGGTATTCATTTCCCTTTTTTATATCTTGATAAGTTTTAATATTTTTAGCTTGTAAGAGTTTATCTAAGTATCTTTCAAGTGGATATGGAGAATATAGTCCTAAGTCTTTAAAGACTTGAATTAGTTTACCTTTTTGTCGTAGAGTTTCTAAATCAAGGTTTAAGGCAATTTCCTTTAATTCTTTCCCACTGTACCCTGCAATTAATAAGCATGCGATAACAGCACCAACACTTGTTCCTGCAGCTTTTACACATTTGAATCCACGTTCTTCTAAAGCAGTAACGGCACCAATATGAGCAATACCTTTTATTCCTCCTGCTTGAAAAATTCCAATATAATTTATCACAATACTCACCTTTAATATTTTATGATAAAAAAGAATAATTATGTTATCCACAATTATTCTTTTTCTATAAGCTCTAATTAATAGTTAAAGTTCTTCTTTTATTTTATCAATAAGTTCAACAAAACATTCAATTGGATTTGTTAATGATTCTTCAAGTGAACATACTGTTGGAACAACTGGATAAACATCACATTCATTTACTTTTATTTTAGCACTACCAACAATAAGAATTAAGCGTTTTGGTTTATATTCCATAATTCCTTTAATGACTTTGCCGTTTAAGGTTTGTTCATCAAGACAACCTTCACCAGTAATTACTTCATCATATTCTTGGCATATCTTACTAAAATCAACTAACTTTAAAATGGTATTTACTCCTGGGTTAAGGGTAGCACCAATTATACGGTTAAACGCAAATCCAACACCACCTGCTGCTCCTTCACCATTTTCATTTTTTGTAATACACTTGTTATCATTTTCAATAATATTTTTTAAGTGCATCATATTATTTTCTAATACTATCATGTCATCTTGGGTTGCACCTTTTTGTTTACTAAATACATAAACAGCTCCATTTGGACCGATTAAAGGATTAGAAACATCCGTTAGTACCTCTACTACTATACCTTTTAATAGTTCTTTAGTTTGACTAAAATCAATTGAGGCAACTTCTTTAATTTTCTCATTATTCATTTTTGTTATTTCTTGGTTTTGTTGATTATAGAATTTAGTACCTAAAGCCTCTAGCATTCCACATCCACCATCAGAGCTTGCGGAACCACCAATACCAATAATAATTTTTTTTACTTTATGATTTTTAACAATATAGTTAATCATATAGCCAAGACCATAAGAGCTTGCTTTGTAAGGATCTAATTCACTATATTTTAGACTTGCAATTCCACAACATTCAGCAAGTTCAACATAGGCGGTTTTAGTTTTCTTATCATACAAATATCTAGCATTATGTTTTCTAAATAAAGCATCATAAGTTACTGTTGTAAGAAATTTCAATTTAGTAATTTCACTAATTGAATCTACAAAACCTTCTCCACCATCAGATATAGATAAAGTATCTACAACATAACCTTTTTCGGTTAGTTTATCTTTGACAATTTTATTTGCTTCTCGTGAGGTAATAGTTCCTTTAAATGAGTCAATCATAACCATTACTTTTTTAGTGTTTGTTGAATCTTTAAAGAAATCATGCTTAAAGATTTTGGAAATATGTTTATACAAGAAGAAAGTAGTTAAACATATTACAAATGAAAGTAATGCATTAAATGGTAATGCCGCAAAAATAAAGTATTTCCACAAATAATTACTTGCGTTAATACCAGGTATGGTTGTTAAAACTCTAACGATTGCTTCTACATCTCCACCAAAGAAATATTTAACATAAAGCGGAACGGTGAAGAAATTAGATAACGCTCCAGCGATAGTCCAAATAAAGAAGGTAACAATTAAAGCAATGACACCACCTTTTTTTGAACGATGAAGTTGGTAAATTAAACTTGTGGGAACGACAGTCAAAAGGCCAATAATTAAATCAGCAGTTTCACCGACAATAACCGTATGAGTAAAGGGAAGTTTAATTAGGAATCTAATTAATACAACCAATGCACCTTCAACAGGGCCAAACATTAATGAAACGAGGATGATTGGTAACATTGAAAAATTAACCTCTAAAAAGGGAGGAAAAAATGGAAGGGGGAATTTTATGTTATATAGCACTATCGATAGTGCAGTAAAGATTCCAATTTTTGTTATCTTATTAATAAGTTTCATTCGTTTGTTCACTATATCATCTCCTAAATACAAAAAATGCCCTATTTCTAGGGCATGTTAAAAAACTATTGATTATAAAATCAATCCTCTTTCATCTAGACTTTTACTATCGGTTTTGGAATTTCACCAAATCAGCTAAACGCTCGTGGACTTTACCACCGGTCGGGAATTTCACCCTGCCCTGAAGATAAATATATTATACTCTAATTTAGTTTGCATTGCAATAATATTACTTTTTTTTAGGTTCATGAAGTTCTTTAGAAATCTCTGTTCTTAAGTTTCTCTCAATTTCTTGTTCTTTAATTAAGTTTTGTGCTATACCTCTTAAGCCTTCATTTACCTTTTTCTTTTTTGTTGCCATAAAATATCACCCATTAATAGATATGATATTTTACTATATTATATGCTAAGATTCTATTATTTTTTTAATATCCTCATAGCGATATCCTTTAGTGATTAAGGTGGTTATGATTTTATTTTTATCATCAGTTTTCTTTTTTAACTTTTGATATTCATCTTTAAGTTGTTCCATTGAATCACTCGGATAATCAAGATTATTAAGAACATAATTAATAGTTTCTGTGTAATAACCACTTCTTGATAATTTTTGGAACACTAACTCACGTTGTTTTTTAGCAGGATACTTTAAATTAAGTTTTTGATGTTTTTTACCAACATCTAAAGCATTATCTTGCATTAGGTCTTTTGTATAAAGTGAAAGATACTTATTTATTAATCCTTTATCAATGCCTAATTCACTTAAACTATAGATTATTAATTGTGGCCCTTTTTTATTTTTAATACCTTCTTCAATATACATTTTAGTATATTTATCATCATCAAGATAGTGGATTTCTTCTAGTCGTTCTATTATGTTGTTAATTGTTTCATTGTCAATTTCTTTTTGTTTTAAGTATGTTCTAATTTCTTTGGTTGTTCTTGGTTTAAAGTCAATGTAGTTTAATACTTTGTCAAATATGAAAGCTGCATCTTTTCCTTTTTTTATTTTTTCCCAAGTCTCAGCATCAATTACTGCTCCTTTTAAGATGCGATTATTGACAATTGAATCTTCCGTTAATTTGATTGGTTCTTCTTCTGTACTTACATAAACTAAATACTTTTTACCTTTTTTTTCAACACTTAAAACTTTAATTTCCTCCATTGTTTACCTCCTCATCAGGAGTAAGTTCTGGAGTAAATCCTTCACCATGAACTTCACTAGCTCTTGTTACATAGATGAAGGCTTTTTCATCAATGTTGTAAATTATCTCTTTCATTTTGTAGAATTCATTATTACTCATAACACAAACTAATAATGTACGATCAAGATTAGTGAATCCACCTTTGGCATTGATTACCGTTACTCCACGAGCAAGAATATCAAATATTTGTTTTTTTATTTCTTCAGGTTTTGATGTAACAATATTAACACATCTTGAATTAAACCCACTAAAAATAATGGCATCCATAACATATCCAGATATAAAGATAAACATTGCACCATAAAGAATTGTAAAGATATCTTTAAAAATAAGACCTGATACTAATACAATTGTTCCATCAATAAAGATTAAACTTACAGAAAAAGGAAGTTTAAAATATTTTAGAAGTATACGTTGAATAATATCAACACCACCAGTTGATGCTCCATTTCTTAACGCAAGGCCAAGGCCAAACCCAGAAATTACAGCTCCAAAAATAACTATTACAAGATATGCTCCTGCAGAAATGATTCTTGGATCAATTCCATTTACAGAAGGAATACTTGTAAGATCTGGTAACATATCCTTTAAAGCATAGCGTCTTATTAATTCCCAAAGATAAGCATATAGTGGATAGATTAAAGATGCATATGCGGTTTTAATGAAAAAGTCTTTACCAACAAATATTAACGCAAATACAAGTAAGATTAAGTTAAGAATTAACATTACCAAACTTGATGAAACATGTAGTTCAGCTGACACTATTGTTGATATTCCCCCAACCCCACCTACGATAACGTGGTTAGGATCAAGGAGTAAAGAGTAAGCAGCAGCCATTAAGAAAACACCTAAGTTAATTAAAAGGAACTCTTTGACTTTTCTTTTAGTAATTACATTTTTATTTTTTTCTGACATTTTATTTCTCCTTATCCTTATTGTATTTTAAATAAGCATCAATAAAAATATCTATATCACCATCTAAAACATTAGTAGGATTTGATGATTCTACATTAGTACGATGATCTTTCACCATTGAATATGGATGTAAAACATAACTTCTAATTTGACTGCCAAAAGCATTGTCGCTTAATTCTCCGCCAATACTCTTTAACATTTTTTCTTGTTTTTCCATTTCTAATTGATATAATTTTGATTTTAATATTTGCATAGCCTTTTCTCTGTTTTGAATTTGGCTACGTTGATTTTGACATGATACTACAATTCCAGTTGGAAGATGAGTGATACGAACAGCTGAGTCTGTTTTATTAATATGTTGACCTCCTGCTCCACTTGAACGGTATGTATCAATTTTTAAATCATCAGGATTAATTTCTACATCAACAGTATTATCAATTTCCGGTGTAACGTTTAATGCAACAAAGCTTGTATGTCGTCTTGCGTTACTATCAAAAGGAGAGATTCTAACTAAGCGGTGGACGCCTTTTTCTCCTTTTAAAATTCCATATGCATTCTTACCTTTAATAACAAAAGTTGCACTTTTAATTCCGGCATCATTTGCTTCTTCATAATCTAATAATTCAAAATCAAAATGATTTCTTTCCGCATATCTTTTGTACATTCGGTAAAGCATTAAGGCCCAATCTTGAGCTTCAGTTCCTCCAGCTCCGGGGTGAAGTTCAAGAATTGCATTCATATGGTCATACGGTTCATTTAATAATTGTTCATTTTCAAACTTTTCAATTTTCTTAGAAAGTTTTTTAACTATTTCTTCAGCCTCATCATATAAAGATTCATCATCTAATTCAAGTACGACATTTAATTCATCAAGCTCTTGTTTTAGATTTTCGTATGTTTTGATTTTTTCTTTATTTTCATTATTTTCTTGAAGAAACTTCGCGGCTAAAGTTGGGTTATCCCAGAAAGTTGGAGAAGACATGGCTTGATCGTTTTCTTGTATTTTAGCTTTTAAGATTGGTATTTGTAAAACTTTTTCTAAATCATTTAGTCTCGTTTTAAAATCTTCATAAGCTTTTACTATTTCAAACTTTTCCATATTTCCTCCTTATTTTTTTATTGTTCGCCTCTGCCACAACAATATTTATATTTTTTACCACTGCCACAAGGACATGGATCATTACGACCAGGTTTTTTAGTTTTATTTACAACAGGTTTTTTCTTGACTGGTTCATCATTACCTGCTGAGGTTCCTGTAGGTTTAGCTACTTCCTCACGTTGTAAGTTATCACGTACTTGAGCACGATTAATGATTGTAACTACTTGATTTTCGATATTTTCAATCATCTCAGTAAACATCTCATAACCAATACTTTGATACTCACGTAGTGGGTTGATTTGAGCATATGATTTTAAGCCAATACTTTGACGAAGACCACTCATTTGGTCAATATGGTCCATCCAATGTTCATCAACAGTACGAAGTAAAACTACTTTCATAAATTCTTCATATACTTCAATTGGTAGTTGTTCTTTCTTAGCATGAAGATTTGCTTCAAAACGTGCACAGATGAAATCTTCAACTTCATCAATTTTCATACCATTAAATTCAAATTCTTCAATATCATTAATGTTAAAGAATTTCATACAGAATTCTTTCATTAGTCGATCACTATCTACTATTCCTTGTTTACTTTCAGGATCACGATATTGAGGGATAAGTCTTGTTACTACAGACTTGAACATACGAATGATAATTGGTTCAACATCATCTAAGAATAGAATATCTTTACGTTGTGAATAAATGATTTCTCTTTGTTTTCTTAATACTTCATCATATTCTACAACACTCTTACGACGATCATAGTTGTATCCTTCTACACGGCGTTGAGCACTTTCAACAACACGACTTAACATCTTGTATTCTAGTGGTTCCTCATCACCTTGTTCATCGGTTTTAATTACCATGCCAAATAATCTTTCAAGTCTTTCACCACCGAATCTAACCATTAGGTCATCTTGGGTTGAAATGTAGAAACGACTGTATCCAGGGTCTCCTTGACGTCCGCTACGACCTCTTAATTGGTTATCAATACGACGGGCTTCATGTCTTTCAGTACCAATAACTGCAAGGCCACCAAGTTCAACGACGCCTTCTCCAAGTTTAATGTCGGTACCACGTCCAGCCATGTTGGTCGCAATTGTTACAGCACCTTTTTGACCAGCTTTTGCGATTATCTCAGCTTCACGCTCATGTTGTTTAGCATTTAAAACATTATGAGGAATCCCATATTTCTTTAGAATACTTGATAGTAATTCACTGGTTTCAATAGAGATAGTACCAACTAGGATAGGTTGTCCTTTTTCATGTCTTTCTTTAATTTCTCGAGCTATAGCTTTATATTTAGCATTTGAAGTTTTAAAGATTAGATCAGGAGCATCTATACGAATAACTGGTTTATTAGTTGGAATTTCAACAACAAACATATTGTAAATATTTCTAAATTCTTCTTCTTCAGTTTTCGCAGTACCTGTCATACCCGCAAGTTTTTTATACATTCTAAAGTAATTTTGGAAAGTAATTGTCGCAAGGGTTCTAGTTTCTTTTTTGATTTCAACATTTTCTTTTGCTTCTAGAGCTTGATGTAATCCTTCACTATATTGACGTCCATGCATTAAACGACCAGTAAATGGGTCAACGATGATTACAGTGTTATCTTGAACAACATAATCAACATCACGAGCCATAATGTAGTTTGCACGTAGAGCATTATCAATATGGTGAACTAAATTTACGTATCTTACATCATAGATATTTTCTACTCCAAAGAAGTTTTCTGCCTTCTTCATACCATTTTCAGTTAGGTTTACTTGACGATCTTTTACATCTATTTCATAATCACCATCAGGATGTTCATCATTGGCTTCTATCAAGTTTTTAACAAAGGTATTAGCTTGGATATATAGATTAGGTCCTTTTTTAGCACCACCTGAAATAATTAATGGAGTTCTTGCTTCATCGATTAAGATGGAGTCAACTTCATCGACAATCGCAAAATTTAGAACAGGACGTTGAACCATTTTTTCTTTATAAAGAACCATATGGTCTCTTAAGTAGTCAAATCCAAGTTCATTGTTAGTTGTATATGTAATATCACAATAGTATTGAGCACGTTTATCCTCAGGTGATAAATCACGTAAATTTAGACCGACGGTTAAGCCTAAGAATTCATGAACTTTACCCATTTCTGTAGCATCACGATGAGCTAGATATTCATTGACAGTTACAATATGAACACCTTCACCAGATAAAGCATTTAGATACGCGGGCATAACGCTAGTTAGAGTTTTACCTTCACCAGTTTTCATTTCGGCAATATTACCAAAGTGCATTGCACAAGCACCAATTACTTGAACTTTAAATGGGAATAATCCAAGTACACGTTTACTTGCTTCACGAACAGTCGCAAACGCTTCAACTAAAATAGAGTCTAAAGTTGCTCCGTTTTTAATTCTTTCTTTAAATTCCGTGGTTTTAGCCTTTAATTCATCATCAGATAGTTTAGCATACTCATCTTCTAAAGCCATTACTTGAGTAGCTAGTTTTTCACATTTTTTAAATTCCTTATAAGAAGGATCGAATAGTCTTTTAAACATAAGACACTTCCTTTCATATTAATTATATAATATCAAATTTTTTCAATTTTTTCAAGTATTTAATTTTTTCAAAAAATATTAGGCTAAATATTTCTTTTAATTATTCATTGATTAATCATTGATTGTCATTTTTCTCCATGCTTTCTTTCAAAGAAAAGCCGCATCCACAATAATGTTGTCGATATAAATCGAATTGTTTAGCAAGAAGAGTTGAATCTAAATACCCATTTTCTTTTTTAAAGTCTGAATATAGATAGTGACAATCAGGAGTATCTAGTGAGTACCCTATTTCATTAATCCAGGTACTATTTTTATGAGGACTTACAGATAAGGTTGTTGTAAAATAATCAAAGTTATATTTGATAGCTACTTCTTGTAATTTAATCATTCTAAATTTATAGCACTCATAACATCTTAGGCTTTTTTCCTTTAGATGTTTATATTTATCAACAGCCTTTAAAAAGACTTGATAGTCATCTCTTTCTACTAATAAATCTACATGAAAATCAAGAGCATCAAGTAGTTTCTTTTGAGTTTCTAGCCTTAGTTCAAATTCACTAGATGGATAGATATTAGGGTTATAATAAAATATTGTAATATCAAAATACGGTTGTAATACTTTTAATACATGTGTACTACATGGTCCACAACAACTATGAAGTAATAATTTTGGTCGTTGATTTGAAGCTTTTATACTTTCTAATTTTTGTTTAAATTCTTCATATGGTTTCATTTTCTTCACTCATCATTTTGATTAATTCTTTATAGCTCTTTACTTCTGTGCATTCTACTAAATGAGGATTAGGTAGTTTTTGTTCATTAAACCAGATAGCCTTTATTCCTTGGTTGGTTGAGCCTAAAACATCATAATGGTAATCATTACCAATAAATCTAACTTCTTCAAGTTTTAGATTTGAATATGTTTTCTTTAGGTAGTTTACAGCAAGATTAAAGAATAGAGGGCTTGGTTTTCTTAAGATATAATCTGCACTAGAAAATACTGCTTCAAAATAACTATCAATGTTGTGTTCTTTTAATTGATATATTAAACCTTGTTTTGTGAAGGTACTATTACTAAGAATTACGAGATGAATATTCTTAGTTTTGCATAAACTTAAAAATTCAACTAAGTCATTCATCAAAATTGTTTTAGTAGAGTGGGTTAGAAATTCAATTTCTAAAAAATTATTATCATAGGTTGTCTTAAATCCGATTGTATCTCTTAGATAATTAAAATAATTATGAATGTTAATTTCAAAATCATCATTATCTCTTTTTTGATATGCATATTCCCATATCAAATTGAAATCTTTTACTACCGCATCTTTTTCTATATTATGATTACAATAATTATTATAAATATATGTTACACCCTTGGTTAAATCAAGTTCAACATTTTTAAAGAGGGTATCCCCTAGGTCCATTATAATATATTTTATCATAGACTTAACCTCCATAATATATATTATTATAACATATTTTGTTATAATCAAATCTAAATATGCAAGAAAAAGAGATTCCGAAGAATCTCTTTAGATCATATGGGTTAATAAACATCAAATTATTTATTAATTTTTTGGTTCAATAACGCCATATCCCCCATCACGACGAAGGTAAACGATGGTTTGTTTATGGGTATCCTCATTGATAAATACAAAGAAGTCATGATCCAACATTTCCATTTGGGTTACCGCTTCATCGATTGTCATAACATTTAATTCAATTTTTTTGCTTTTTACGCTTGGGGTTTCTGCTTGATCAACATTTGAATTTTCAACTAGATCACTAAAGTAGTTTGCGATACCTTCACGTTTACGAATAATTGAATTAACTTTTTTCTTATGACGCAAGAGTTGTCTCTCAATCTTGTCGACAGCATCATCTACTGCCATATAAAGTGTTTCTGCTTTACTTTCAGCTCGTAAAATGATGTTTTTCATTGGAATAGTTATTTCAACAATATTGTACTTTTCATAACCTTTACAAAGAACATTAACATTTAGTGACTCACTATTATTAAATAGTTTGTCTAATGTCATTACTTTTTCTGTAATGTCCTCACGTGCAGTTTGAGAAAGTTTTACTAATCCATTTCCTCTAATGTTTACTTTCATAATTTACAACTCCTTTTCATATATTGAAGATTTATAATTAAACCTCCTATTAATATTGTATCATATTTGAAAAAAATTGTAAATATTATTTATTAATTTTTTTAATTTTTAACCAATTAAAATGAAGTTTATATCTTGTTTTGGATTAAATACTAAGAAGAATGTTTCAAATTCATAGTATGATCTAAACCAATAAAGAGGAATATTTAGAGTAAAAAGTTTTTTTATTAACTTATTATTTACTAATTTTTCTTCTTTGTCTAGTTCTATTATGTAATAAGTAATATATCCCACATCTATTTTATTTATTCGTAATTTATCATTATGAATAAATTTTAACATATCCCATACTTTCATACTTATTATAATACGATACTTACTAATTTATTAGGAACAACTATAACCTTTTTAATTGGTTGATTATTTATTAATTCCTTAATACGTGGAGTGTTAAGAGCAAGTTCTTTAATATGTTCTTGATCAAGTCCCATTTCTATTTCAATTTTGTCACGTACTTTACCATTTATTTGAACGACTAAAGTTACTTTACTTTCTTTTGTTTTAGCCTCATCATATGTAGGCCAAGGTTCATAAGAAATAGTGTTGGTATGACCTAGTTTTTCCCATAGTTCTTCTGCAAGGTGAGGAGCAAGAGGATTTAAAATTTTAACAAATCCTAAGGCATATTCTCTAGGGAAGACATTTTCTTTATATACTGCATTGATAAATATCATCATTTGAGCAATCGCTGTATTAAATTTTAAGCCTTCATAATCTTCAGTAACTTTCTTGATTGTTTGGTGATAAATTATTTCAAGATTTTTATTTGGTTCATCCTTGATTTTTGAGTCTTCTACATATAAGCGATAGATACGGTCAAGGAATTTACGAGATCCTTCAATTCCCTTGTTATCCCATGGTTTATCAGCTTCAAGTGGGCCCATGAACATTTCATAGACACGCATAGCATCTGCACCATATTCTTTAACAACAACATTGGGATCAACAACATATTCAGGGAATCTTTTACCCATTTTGATGCCATTAGAACCAAGAATCATACCCTGGTGTACTAACTTTTTGAATGGTTCTTGACATGGTACAAGACCTTTATCATATAGGTAATTATTCCACATTCTTGAATATAGTAAATGACCAACTGCATGTTCAGGACCACCAATATATAAATCTACTGGCATCCAATATTTTAAAAGTTTTTCATCAGCAAAGGCTTGATCATTTTTTGGATCAATGTAACGTAAGAAATACCAACTTGAGCCTGCACTTCCTGGCATTGTTGAGGTTTCTCTTGTTGCCTTCTTACCATCTACGACAACATTAATCCATGAAGTAGCGTTAGCTAGTGGTGATTGTCCACTCTTACTTGGTTTATAATCATCAAGTTCTGGTAATACTAAAGGTAGTTCATCATCTGATAAGGCACGAGTTGTACCATCTTCAAAAGTAACAATTGGAATAGGTTCACCCCAATAACGTTGACGAGCAAAAATCCATTCACGAATTTTATAGTTAACTGTTTTACTACCTATTTTATTTTCTTCTAAGTATTCTAACATTTTGTTAATGGCTTCTTCTTTATTTAAACCATTTAAAAAACCAGAATTAATGTGTAATCCATCACCTGTAAAGGCTTCTTTTGTGATATCTCCACCTTCTAATACTGGTAAAATATCAAGACCAAATTTGGTTGCGAAGGCATAATCTCTTTCATCATGAGCAGGAACCGCCATGATTGCACCAGTACCATATGTCGCAAGAACATAATCAGATATCCATATTGGTAAGGCTTTACCATTTACTGGATTGACAGCATATGCACCAGTAAAAACACCAGTTTTTTCTTTATTTAATTCAGTTCTTTCCATATCAGATTTCTTAGAACATTCATCAATATATTTAAGTACAACTTCACTTTGTTCTTTAGACATTATTTTTTTAACTAACTTATGTTCAGGAGCAAGCACACAATATGATGCACCAAACAATGTATCACATCTTGTTGTAAATACTGTAAATGAATCATCGGCATCTTTTACTTTAAAGTTTACTTGAGCACCAACTGATTTACCAATCCAATTACGTTGAATTTCTTTTGTTGATTCCGGCCAATCTAAGTTATCTAAGTTTTCAAGTAATCTTTCTGCGTATTTAGGAATATCGATTACCCATTGTTTCATGTTCTTTCTTACAACAGGATATCCACCACGTTCACTCTTTCCATCGATTACTTCATCGTTAGCAAGAACAGTACCAAGTTCTTCACACCAGTTAACTGGCATATCAACTTTCTTAGCTAGTCCATCTTCATAAAGACGGATAAAAATCCATTGTGTCCACTTATAAAATGAAGGATCACATGTTGATATTTCTTTATCCCAATCATATGAGAAACCAAGCATACGGAGTTGATTTTTAAATGTTTCAATATTCTTTTTAGTAAATCCATCGGGATGATTTCCTGTTTTAATTGCATATTGTTCAGCTGGTAAACCAAATGAGTCAAATCCCATTGGATGAAGAACATTGTAACCTTGCATTCTTTTCATTCTTGATACAGCATCTGTTGCGGTATAACCTTCGGGATGTCCTGCATGTAGACCTACGCCTGATGGATATGGAAACATATCTAGGGCATAATACTTAGGTTTGGTAAAATCCCATGTATCAGTTTTAAATGTTTGATGGCTAGCCCAATATTCTTGCCATTTTGCGTCAATTTGTTGATGATTATAACTCATCGTGTTTCAACTCCTTTTTTAAGTAATAGTAATAGTGAATAAATTTTCATTGTACGATATGTATAAAATAAAGCAATTACTTCCCCTAGTATTGCGAGAAAATCAACACCAAAGCATACTGCTAAAGCACTTCCTAAAACATATGGTGTATAGCATAAAAATACTATCTTTAACATTTTTCCAAAAGGAACCCCCATAAAGCGGAAGAATAAACCAGTAATTAAAAGAGTTGTCGCAATACTTATTAGTAAGTTTCTAACAATCATAATAATTAAAGTTGATGTTGAGAGAATTAAATATTTTGTTTTTAATTGATCATATAAATAATCACAGAAAAAGTAAATATTATTTTCAAATACGGTTTTGTTTTCTTTACTCTTATTAAAGTTAACATTGTATGTATCATATTTAAATTCTTTGATTATTCTATCTTCTTTTGAAGAAGTAGCAACTAAAGTTGTCATTCCACTTTTATCTGGTTGTTTATAATGACTAATTATTTTTACCGTATTTTTTGTAAGTAAAACAATTACTGCATTTTCGTTATCTATGTTTTTTAAGTAGTTTTCTCCTGATTCTGAAAATACAACATATGTTGTTGTAGGAATATTAATAGATGTAAGGGTAACTAAAAATGCATAGTTTTCAAATTTAAGTGTTTGATTACTTTCGGTATTAGTTCCCGTATATATTAATTGATTGTTTTCAATTTTATATTCAATATCATCAGCTTTTCTAATTTCATTAATAACTAATTTTTGTTCATCATCTGGGAAATGAAAACTACCAAGATTCAATGTTATTGAAGGAAGAACTAAGATAATCGCTGTTAGGATGAGAAAACCAATAAATTTTATGGCAGGCTTTTCATCAACGTGATCAATGATATGTCTTGGTCTTGCTAGTGTATCAAAAAATATTTTAAACATATAATCCCCCTTTATGTCATATATTTTCATATTATACCATACAAATATTTAAAAGTAAACTTTTTGACAAAGATATTTTAAATCATTTTATTTTTTTTAGGTTTAGTTTTATGGTAAAATATATGTGTAAAAAATTAAAGGAGAAGATATATGATTAAAAAATTTTTAAAAGTTGGAACTAAACTGTTAACTGCATGTTTAGCTTTTCTGACACTATCACTTTTTGTCCTTTCAGCAACTCGTGTAGTTAGAGCTGCAAGTGACAATTTCTATTATTTTACTGTCAGTGTAGGAGAAACTTATGAAACCGCTGGCGTAAACTATCATTCTAATGTAGATAATTCTTATGTTATTTACAGCACAAACCAAAATATGACAAACGCTGTTAAAGCTGAAACTACATCAACATCTTGGGGTATTGAACAAGGTCGTGATGTAAATACAGGCTTTGCGACTAGATTTGTTTGTCGTGCAAGGTTAACAAATCTTTTACCAAAGACTACTTATTATTATCAAGTTGTTGCAGGTGATGAAAAAAGTGATGTTAAAACTTTTGTAACTGGTGGAAACGAAGGAGCAAGTTCAATTTTATTTTTAACAGATACTCAAAGTTCTAGTACTAAGTATTTTAGTAAAATTAATCCTTTAGTTAAAGCTATTGAATCAAAAGAAAAGAATTTAAACTTAGTTGTTATGACTGGTGATATTGTTGACCGTGGTGGTTATAGTGCTCAATGGGATGCTTTCTTCAATGGATTAACTGCTCTTGATGGATATCAATCAGCAACAATTCCTGGAAACCATGAGTATTATCATGATGATGATCCAAGTTATATTGATGCATCAATTTATAATCAATTCTACTTTAATCCACAAAATGGACCAATCGATCGTTTAAATTCATCATACTATTTTATTTATAATGATATTTTATTCTTTATGTTAGATATCCTACCTCATACTAAATCTGGTTATGATTTAGAAACTCATAAGACTTGGTTTAAATCTGTTGTTGAAAATAATCCAACAAGATGGATTGTTGTAGGATCTCATGCTGGTGCTATTTCTGCTGGTGCTTATGCTTCTGATGCGAAAGAAGTATGGAATAATTGGCATGAAACTTGGGAAGAATGCCAAGTTGACTTAGCAATCAGTGGACATGAACACATCTATATTCGTAAAGACCTTGCATATCAAGGTGAGAAAAACGAAGAATTAGGTGTCACTTATTTAGTTGGACCTGCTGCAGGTATGAAAGATTACGCTGTTCAAACTACTGAAGGTCTAGATGTTGTAATGCGTGGTAACTATCGTGGACAAGTTATCAAAACTCAAGGTTCAAAAATGATAGTTTCTTTATATGATCAAACAGGTACTGTATATCAATCATTTACTTTAAATGCTAAACGTAATGCTGAAGTATCTGACATTTCCAATGAAGATATCTTAGATTCTGTAAGTTATGAATATAACGAAGCAAATAGTACATTAGAATTCTCATGGACTGCTGACATTTGGGGAAAAGTTAAAAAAGTATATTGTACTGGTGATGGCAAATGGGAACAAACTATTCCATCTTGCGCTGAAGCTTTCTCAAAACACACTATGAGTGGTATTTTAAGTACTAACAATTATAATTTTACAATCAATTTCTTAATGAAAGATGATTCGGTAATTTCAAAGAATGTTCAAGTTTTACTAAATAAAGATTTAATTCCAAGTTCAATTTCAATTAATGGACCTAAGAACCTTAATGTAGGTGAAACTGGACAATTGACAGTTGATATTATGCCAGTTGGAGCTGATGCTTCAGTTACTTGGGAATCACTTACTCCTGATATTTTATCAGTTGATGAAAATGGACTAGTTACAGCTTTATCAAGTGGACGTGGTAAAATTAAAGCTACATCTACTATTAATCCAAAAGTTTTAAGAACAATTAATATTACAGTTGTTGCAACTTCTAAACCTACAAGTCTTCAAATTAATGGACTTCCAAATTCATTTGAAGTTGACAAACAATATCCATTTACTATTAGTGCTGAGCCAGCAGATGCAAGTAAAAATGTTACATGGGAAACAAGTGATGCAAGTGTCGCTCAAGTAGCTAATGGAAAAGTTTATATCTTTGGCTATGGTACTGCAACAATTACAGCAACCTCAACAGTTGATACTTCAATTTCTTGTAGCGTAACCATTACTGTAAGAAAACCTATTACAGAAATTAAAATTGTTACTCCTGATAAAACAACATTAGAGATTAATGAAGAACTTAATCTTTCTACAACTCATACTCCTAATGATGCTAGTGTTGACTTAGTTTGGAAGAGTTCAGATGAATCAGTTGCAAGAGTTGATGCGAATGGTAAAATTAAAACAATCAAAGCAGGCACAGTAACAATCACTGTTAGCGATAAAGATTATCCAAATATTAGTGATTCTATTACGATTACAGTTAATGCGGCTGCGGATGATAAACCAACGGAAGATAAAAAAGGCTGTGGATGTAAAAAATCAATAGAAATGATTATTACCCTAACATCTGCTGTAACCCTTCTTGCTTTTGTATTAAGAAAGAAACACTAAAAAAATAAGCATATTAATGTCAAACATTAATATGCTTTTCTTTAATTTATTTTGCTAAAGCTTTTTTAGCAGTTTCACATAGATTTACAAACATAGGCATATCATTAACTGCTAGGTCAGCTAACATCTTACGATTGATATCGATAGATGCAAGTTTTAATCCATGCATTAATTGATTATAGCTTAGTCCATTTGCTCTTGATGCAGCATTAATTCTTACGATCCATAATTTACGGAAATTACGTTTGTTATTTTTACGATCGCGATATGCATACATTAAAGATTTCATTACTTGTTGGTTCGCAACTTTATATAAACAATGTTTAGAACCAAAGAAACCTTTAGCTTGTTTTAAAACGCGATTACGTCTTCTTCTTGCTACTACTCCACCTTTTGTACGTGCCATATTAGTTTACCTCCTATTTAAGATTTGCCAATTGTTGTCTGATATGACGTTTGTCAGGTGTAGAGACAAGGGCAAACTTTCTTAAGTGTCTTGATTGTTTTGATGTTGTTGCTGGAGCTAAGTGTCTGATTCCAGGTTGACCACGTCTAACTTGGCCGCTTCCAGTGATTTTAAAACGTTTTTTAGATGAACAATGTGTTCTCATTTTTGGCATAATTTTAAATCTCCTTTTTTAGTTTTTCTTTTTTTGGGTTTTTGGACTTAACATCATGAACATGTTACGACCATCTAAGTAAGGTTGTTGATCTATTTGTGCAACTTCTTCTAAGCCGGCAGCAAACTTAAAGAATAATTCTTTAGTGTTGTTTGCTTGTTCAATCATACGACCTCTAAAACGACAACTAACTTTTACTTTATCTCCATCAGTTAGGAATTTTTTAGCGTTACGTTGTTTAGTTTCAAAGTCATGACTGTCAATTGTTGGGCTAAGTCTTACTTCTTTTACTTGCACAATTTTTTGATTTTTCTTAGCTTCTTTAGCTTTCTTAATTTGTTCATAACGGAATTTACTGTAATCCATTAAGCGACAAACTGGAACAGGAGCATTTGGTGCAACGCAAACTAAATCAAATCCGCGTTCATCCGCAATCCTTAAAGCTTCCGCTAAATCAAGTTTTCCAAGTTGTTCTCCAGTTTCAGATATTACTAAAACTACTTCTGCTTGGATTTCGTCATTAACCATGTTTTCATTTTTGTTGTCAAATGGCTTGCCGATAATTTCACCTCCAAAATAGTGAAAATAAATATATGCGAAAAGCTATAAAAAAAGTGGGTATTAAGACCCACTTTGAATACATACTTAATAAGTTTCCTCATTTTGTACTGACTCTTTTACCCATCAACATTGTTAATCAGGTGAGAAGTGGACTTCTTCTTTTCACTACATATTTAATTTCCTTGTATATTATAGCACATCTGAATGAGATTGTAAAGAAAAGCACTCTTTTATTTATTGGTTTTTAAAGTAAAAAATGAAGATTCCTCCTAATAAATGAAGATTTATACTAAATAGTTTAATCAAAAAATAATTATTACTTTTTTGATTTTCAATGATTGTTGGAATAATAAACATCATTAAATTATTGGGATTATACATTTCACATAATGAAACATAGACAATATAAAATATCATTACTATAAGATAGCTGAAGGGGTTATTTACTATAATAACAATATTTATGCTTATGATTCCATAAATCAAAGATGTTATGATTAAATCAAACCAAAATGAAAAATTAAAATGATTATTAAACATTTCTCCAAAAGATAGTTTGCCAAAATTAAAATACATCAAAGTAATCAAGAAGATAATTAATGTGTTGACAAAAGTCAAACTTAATATTTTAGTTATATAAAAGACTACTTTATTTTTTCTTTCTTTTATGATAATTAAATTATAATCATTGTTTATATATAAAAAACTACTACCATATAAAAAGATACTAAATATAGGAATAATAATCTTAAAGATATTAGTTGTAACTGAAACATAATTGTTATAATAATTAACTCTATCTAACCATTTAGCTGAAAAATCCATAAATACTTTAGATGATATAACTAGTAAAATTAAAACAATTAAAGCCAACGCTCCTAGTAAAAGCGTATTTATCTTATTAAATAAATAATTAATATGTAATTTTATCAATAAAAAATACTTTTTCATTTTCTATTTTTAAATACTTAGGATTAAGTGATCCAAAATTATATTTATCATGCGATATAATAAATATTGTTTTGTTTTCACTTCTTTTTATTTTTAGTTCTTCTTTAAATATTTCTATACTTTTTTCATCTAAACCATTTGTTGGTTCATCAAATAAATATATATCTACATTTTCAAGCAGGGCTTGGATTATTAAGAGTTTTTGTTTTGTTCCATATGATAGAGACTTTAATGGCTTGTTTAGGTGACTTTCTAAATTAAATCGATAAATTAGTTTTTGCATTTCTTTTTCATGGTAACTTTGTTTTACTAATAAAATAGTCTTTAAAAATTTAAATCCCGTTATATATAGCGGCAAATGGATTTTTTCTGGTACATATGTTAGGGAGTTTGATATTTTGATTTTACCTGTATAGCTTGTTTGGTCTATCAAGCATTTTACGAAAGTTGACTTTCCAGCACCATTTGGACCAACAATTATGATAATTTCACCAGTGTTAACTTCTAAATTAACATTTGTTAAGATTTTATTATTTTGATATCTCTTAGTTAAATTTTCAATTTTGATCAAGTTTAACCACCGTATATGTAGGTTCAAGATTAGAACTATTAAAAATGGGGAAAACATTAATTATCTGAATTCCTTTGTTTGTTATGATTATTAATCCCGCTTGATTGATTGGATGAAGTTCTAAATAACTAATGGGAATTATTATTTTTTGTTCACTATTTTCTTTAATTTTTAATTCACTTGGTGAATTATTATTTTTATACATTAATTGATAATTACCATTAAGAAATGTATTAATATCTATAGTACTGTCAATTAATTCTTTTGAGGTTAACGTAACATTATTTTTGTCTACTTCTCCAAATCCATTAAGTAAAATTATATCAGTTATAATAAGTTCTTCCTGAGTATCATTTAGTAAATTTAAATACATTCCTGTTGTTGTTGGTAACATTATATTATTTTTAGGAATTACATTATTAACTATTCCTTTTGCACTTTTTATATTTATTATATCTTTATCATTTTCATTAAAAAAGACGATTGAGCCAATGTCAATTGGGTATTTTTCATCATTTTGATATTTAATAACAAGAGAAGCTGATGGTATTTTTAAATAAGTAGATATGTAATTTGAAAATTCTAGTTTTAAATTATATTTAGATAGAATTTCACCTTGATACTTTAGATCATTTTCTTGTTTAGTTATTTCTTTGATATTAAGAAGATATGTATTTTTCTCTAAGTTATCCATTAGATGAATTGATGAAATTTCATCCTTGTTTAAATAAAAATTAAATTTATTGCTTACATAAAGAGGAATAGAAAATATTATATCTTTTTCGCCTATTCCAAAGTAACTTGTTTTTTCACATACTAAGTAGGGTTGAGCTATTTTCTTTTTACAAGCCATTATGGTAAGTATCACAATGGGAATTATGAAAAGAAATATATACCACGTTTTCTTTAATGATTTAATAACGTTCTTCATATAGTTCATAAAATTCCGTTAGTGTATCAATAAATTCAAAGTTTCCTTTTTTTACAGGAACTCCAAATACAAAATACTTACTTCCTCCGTTTGTTACCTCTGCCATTCCCTTTATATAAAGGCTTACTCTAGTTCTTGGTTTGATTTTTACTTTAAAACTTGTCTTTTCTTCTTCAGTTTGCTTTACGACTTTTTCCCAGTCAGCATCTGCTTTAAAGTCTACTCCTAAAGATAATGCCTTTATTTTACCAGATACTTTGGCTGATAAACCTCCACTAATAGAAACACTATTTGTAATGGTTCTTCCTACTTTCATATTATAATCAAACTCAATAACTTCGTTGGTTCGGTTAGCTCTTGAAAAGATGGTTTTACCCACATAAAATACTGGTTCTCTTGTATATGTATTATACGTACTCCAACCAAAAAACTTCCATTTAACCTTATTAATAGCATTCTTTTTTTCATTTCTACTCATATCTACAAGTAATGAACAATAGCTTCCATTTGGTATAGTTATACTTTCAAACTCACTATGACCGGTAGATGTAGCCGCATAGCTTTCTTTTACAATTAAACATGAAATACATAATATCGTAAATATAAAACTTTTTATAATTATTTTTTTCATTATAATTCTCCTTTCACATAATAATACGTAGCAGTAAAAGAAAATTAATAAAAAAAAGAAAACGTCTTTCAACGTTTTCCTAATTTTAAAAAGTTTTTACTTTTCTTCTTTTGGTGCTTCTTGAGATGCTTTTTCAGCAGCTTTTTGAGCCTTACGAGCTTCACGACATGCTTTGCATCTTACTGGTTCACTGAAGTTTTTAGATGCATAAAATTGTTGTTCACGTTCAGTAAATACAAATTCTGCACCACAATCTTTACAAACGATAGTTTTATCCATGATAAATCCTCCTTATAGCTATTTCGCGATAATTTAATTACTTAATCCATATCATACGAAATAGTAGGTAGGAAGTAGATAATTTAAATTTCACATTATTATTATAACACAAATCAAGTATTTAAAATTTTTTTTGCTTTATTATTTATTTATTTCGTCGAATAATGTCCTGAGTTTGACAGTGATATGCTAAAAACCATCTCTACACATGTAGAGATGATTTTTAATATTTAATTGTCTTTAA
>CAKPBI010000002.1 GCA_934140285.1 uncultured Bacilli bacterium | reverse complement strand
AAAAAGCAAGGTAAAACCTTACTATTTATCAAATATAATTTTGAGTTTTAGCATATCACTGTCAAACTCAGGTTATAACACAAATCAAGTATTTAAAATTTTTTTTGCTTTATTATTTATTTATTTCGTCGAATAATGTCGCAAATGGATTATTTGTAGGAATTTCTTTTTCTTGCTTTTTCATATATGTTTTTAAAGCATTTTTGTTTAGTTTTTCTTTATTTTCATTAAGTTTTTTTAGGTATGATTCTTTACTTTCCTTATATCCACAACTACATATTAATACTAACTTTTCTTTACTTTCAATTTCAGTTAATTTTCGTTTACAATTTGGACACATAAAGTTAGTGTTACGAGATAAATATTTTTTATATCCACAATTACGATCAATACATACTAAAGCTTTACCTACTTTATTATTTACTTCTAATAACGTTTTTCCACAGTTTGGGCATTTCTTTAGGGATGCATTGTCATGGCGATATTTAAATTCTTGTTCTAATACCTCATTGATTAACGCTTTTGTATTGTCTTCCATTTCTTTTATAAAAACATCTTTATTCATTAAACCTTTTTCAATCTTTGATAACTTTAATTCCCAAAGGGCTGTAAGCGATGGAGATTTTAGGGATGGAGGAACAATTTTTATTAGTTGTTTTCCTTTTTCTGTTGGAAAGATACTCTTTCCTTTTAGTTCTACATATCCTGCACTGAAGATTCTTTCGATAATGTCGGCACGGGTTGCGGGAGTACCTATTCCTGATACATTATTTAAAACCTTTTGCATTGAGCCTTCTACCATGTTGCCACAATGTTCCATCGCATAAAGAAGAGTAGCTTCTGTGTATCGATCTTTAGGTTTAGTTAAACCTTTTTGAAGATTATAGGATACTTTTTCAAAGGTTTCTCCCTCCGTGAATACGGGAACTATACTTAAGTTTTCATCTTCTATTTCTCCTTGTTTGTATAGTTCTTTCCAGCCAAGGCTAATTATTTTTTTGCCACATGCTTTAAATGTATATGGTCCTATCTCTAATATAATTGTTAAATGATTATATATATAGTCATCCATAAAAGCTGAAAGTAATCTTTTCATTACTAAATCATAGATTCTTTTTTCATTATTATCTAACAACATTAAGTTAGTTCTTTGTTCAGTTAGGATTATCGCATGGTGATCACTTACTTTTGTATTATCAAAGATCCTTTTTGATTTGTTTAATGGTTTTGATAATACTTTATTTACAAAAGGTTTATATGTTTGATCTGTAATTGTAAGTAGACGTTCCTTTATAGTGTCATACATATCTAAACTTAAGTATTTTGAATCTGTTCTTGGATATGTTAAATACTTATAATGTTCATAAAGTTTTTGAATGATATCTAAAGTTTGTTTCGCAGTAAGTCCATAAAGTCTGTTACCATCTTGTTGGAGGGTGGTTAAATCATATAATAATGGTGGTAATTCATGTTTGGTATTAGTGGTTACCTTTTTTACTTTTACACTATATTTTGGTAGTTCATTCATTATTTTTTGGAGTTCTACTTTATCAAATATGTGATAATCGGCATTATTGCTTTGTAATGTAAATTCTGTACCTTTGATTTTAGTAGTAATTAATGAATATTCTTTTGGAGTAAAATGATTTATTTCTTCTTCTCTTTCTACAATCATCGCAAGGGTTGGAGTTTGAACACGACCAGCAGATAACTGAGCATTATACTTACAAGTAAGTGCTCTTGTTACATTTAGTCCCACTAACCAATCAGCTATAGCTCTTGATAAAGCACTATGGTAAAGTGGTTCATAACGTCTAGCAGGAAGCAAATTATTAAAGCCTTCTTTAATGGCTTTATCTGTCATTGAGGAAATCCATAATCTTTGCATTGGTTTATTAAAGCCAACTTTGTTAATGATAAAACGAGCAACAAGTTCCCCTTCTCTTCCAGCGTCAGTCGCAATGATTAATTCTGATATTTCATCAGATTTTAACCATATTTTAACATTATTAAATTGTTTAGATGTTCCACTTATTACCCTAGTTTCAAACTTTTTAGGTATCATTGGAAGAGTTTCAATTTTCCATTCTTGCCATTCATGATTCATTTCCTCGGGAGTTGCGAGAGTAACAAGATGACCTAAAGCCCATGTTACAACATATTGTGGACCTACAATAGCTCCATTTACATTTTTATTACAACCTAGTACTCTTGCTATTTCTTTAGCAACAGAAGGTTTTTCCGCAAGTATTAGTTTTTTCATATTTTCACCTTTTAATTATTTACTTAAATTATATCATTTTTTAGAGTTTGTGTCAATTTACCTATTAAGTTATAATGAAATTTAAGATATATTAAAAATAAGTGATAATAGAATTAATCTATTACCACTTATTGATTATTTTAGTTAAGACTATCAAATAATTTTATTCCTTTTTTTATTAATATCTTATAGGAAATAAAGGCTATTATAATATATTCTATTAAAATAATTCCTAGCACTAACATTTCATCTAAGATGCCTGAAAGGATAAACCAGCTAACAAGAGGAAAAACTGCCAATACAATGTTTATTCCCATTGCTATTCCCACACTTAAGCTTTGTTTAACTACTGACATTTCGTTTTCCCATTCTAATTTTGGATACTCAAGGTTGGTTATTAATCCAACAATAGATACCACTACTTGAAATACAAGTGGGATTAAAAGAAGAAAAACATAGTATTTAAAACCGATTGATATCGCAATTAAAGTTGAGCTTATAAATATAGGAACAAATCCAATTATAAAGTTACTAAATACTTTTGATAGTAGAATTGTTTTTGTATTAATAGGATGAGCTTTTAATATCCATAAAGTTTTACCTTCTAAGGAAACACTTGAAGATGTGATACATACTGTTGAAATGGTAAAAAGCATTATTAATAAAACAGCTATTAAAAATAGTTTTTCAAAATCTTTTAGTCCTGCTGCAGCAAGCAAGTTAATAATATAATCTTTTCCAATAAACAAAAGAATAAAAGCAACTAATAAAAGGAGAATTGCTCCAAACAAGGTATTTACTACATATACAGGAAGACTAAAATATCTTGCTATTTCTCTTTTGTAAAGAGAGGTAAATGCCTTTGACTTTTTATAGTTTAATCCATTATTTTTGGTTTTATACTTATTAAATGATCTTCCAAGCAATTTAGCTTTAATTAAAATGCTAATGACAAAAACAGGAATTGTGCATAATACAATGTATAATAAAGATAACAAATCACCATTTTCAATGAACATAACAATCCATCTGATCGGTTCTAAACTCATAATAAGATTTGTTGTTGTACCCGATGATGAAGCCATTGTTATTCCATAATACATAACCATAAAAACTAGTAAAAATATAATAGTAAATATTGATTGAATAATAGAATAATATTTAAACTTACTAGAAAATATGGAGAATATTAAACTCAAGAAATATCCTAGAGCACTTGATAGCATTGGTATTAACAAACATACCACAAGCGATCTAAGTACTAGTAAAAATGATGTATCTATTTTGATAAAATAAACAACATAGGATGGAACTAGGGTTCCTATTACAATAAAGAAATCAAATAAATAATCAAAAAAGACTTTTGAAATGACAATATCTTTTTTTGACACTGGTAAACTTAATAATAATTCTTCATCTTTTCCTTTACTTGGGGTTGTACTTTTGGTTATTGTTAAGAGAATCAAAAATACAAGGGCCATTGAAGCATTAACATATAATGCTATGCGAGGGTCTCCTGCTTCCATTGCTTGATCTAAGGTTGAGATGGCAAGACTGATAAACATGAAGACAAAGATTAACCCAAATAATAAAACTAAACCAATCCCACTTAAATTCTTTTTTGTTGTTTTTTTGTTTTTGGTAACCCTACCAATAAAACAATTAAAGTAATTTTTTATGAGAATCCATGTTTTACGCATTATCTACAAGCTCCATAAATACTTCTTCTAATGAGGCTTCTTTAGTTACCGTTTCCATATCTCCATAGGTTACAAGTTTACCTTTTTTTATTATTGCTATTTTATTACATAGTTTTTGAGCAACTTCTAGAATATGTGTTGAAAAGAAAATTGAGCCACCATTTTCACAGAATTCTTTCATTACCTTTTTTACAAGAAAAGTTGCTTTTGGATCAAGTCCAACAAATGGTTCATCAAGAACTAATAGTTTAGGTTCATGAATAAAAGCTGATATTAATGCAAGTTTTTGTTTCATTCCATGAGAATATGAACTAATAAAATTATTTAGGTCATTATGGAGTTCAAACATTGTTGCGTATTTTTCAATTATTTCTTTTCTTTTTTCTGTAGATACATCAAATAAATCACCAATAAAATTTAAGTAACCTATTCCTGTTAATGAATCATACAAATCAGGGTTATCTGGAATATAACCAATCATCTTTTTGCATTCGACAGGATGATCTTTAATTGAAAGGCCTCCAATGTAAATATCTCCTTCTTCAAATGGTAAGATACCTACAACTGATTTAATGGTTGTTGATTTTCCAGCACCATTATGACCAATAAAGGCAAATAAATCACCATCTTCAACTTCAAGAGATAGATTATCTACTGCTTTTTTTCCATTACCATATGTTTTTGAGTAGTTTTTAATCGATAGCATGAAAGCCATCCTCCTTAATTTTTATTATTTTTGATAGATAACCTTACCATCACGAATAGTCATAATAACATTTAAGTTTTCATCAACAACAACAAGGTTTGCTCGTTTTCCAACTTTAATGCTTCCTACTTCATTATCGATGTGAAGATTACGAGCAGGGTTGATAGTTGCATATTTTACAACTTCTTCAAGAGGTAGATTTAAGAATTTCATAACATTTTTGACTGCTAGGTTCATCTTTAATACACTACCAGCAAGAGTACCATTTTCAAGTCTTGCTTCATTGTTTTTAACAATTACTGGTTGACCGCCTAATTCATACATTCCATCTGGCATATGTTTTGCACGCATAGCATCAGTGATTAATGTAAATTTATTATGTGGTTTATTTTTATATAAAAGTTGAATAGCAGGTGCTGATACGTGGATACCATCACAAATGATTTCCGCATTTATTTCATCAAATAAGAATGTGGCACCAACAGTACCAACTTCACGATGATGCACACCTTTCATTGCATTATAAGTATGTGTAGCATTTGATGCTCCAGCAGCAATTGCTCTTTTTACATCTTCATAAGTAGCTCCTGTATGACCAACAGATGCAACAATATGTTTAGATACTAAGTACTTAATTAAATCTTCGGCTCCTTCAACTTCTGGTGCAAGAGTTACAATTTTAATGTTATTTCCACTGGCTTCTTCATAAACTTTAAATGTTTCAACTAGTGGTTTTTGTACATACTCAATAGGTTGTGCACCAACATGTTCTTTAGCAATAAAAGGGCCTTCAAGGTGTACACCTAAGATTTCCGCACCTTCTTCAGGGTTTTGTTCACGATATTCTTTTACAGCGTTTAAAGCATGACAAATATTTTCAGGGCTTTGAGTCATTGTTGTTGCTAAAAATCCTGTTGTACCTTCACTTGCTAAAGCTTTAGCAATTGTTGATAAATCTTTAAAAGTACCATCCATAGCATCACTACCCATAGCACCATGAATATGTTCATCAATGAATCCAGGAATTACGGTATAATTTTCAGGTAATTCCATTAATCCTTGAGCACTTTCATTTCCAAGAGATGCAATTTTGCCATCTTCAATAATTAAATTTCCTTTAATTTTTCCTTCTTCTGTTACAATCCAACTATTAATAAAACCTTTCATATCTTATTCTCCTTTTTTATGACAATTTATTGTAATTTGAAAGCGATACTTAGTATCATTTAAAATATATTTATAACTCTTACTGTATGTTCCTTTTTTTGAAAGATCCATAACCAAACTAGTTTCTTTATCAACAAAGAAATTACCACTTTCATCTTCTTTTATGAGATATACTTTGATTTCTCCATCCATTGTTTTTGGAAATGTCATTGTTGCATATACAAGATATGCTGTTTCACCTTCTTCTTCCATTACTGGATGAGCAAGTTCTGAGAAAGATATCGCATAAAGACCAGAGTCTGTGACTAAGGTATTCTTATTATGATTTAAGTAGATACATGGATTAACACTGGCATTCCCAAGTTTATAATCTGTATCTTCTTTAATTTCAAAATACAAGCCACTATAGTGATCATCTACTTTTTCATATTTATCTTTGTTCTTACAACTAGGTGACATAATAGTAACAATTATTGTTAATATAATAAGTAATATTTTTTTCATAATGTTTGCTCTCTTTCTATTATATTATATATCAAAATAACAAAAAAGTAAAACAAAATACTAAGCAAGGATTATAGTAAAAAAGGCTATAGAATTTGAGATGGAATCCATTTCATTTCTATAGTCTTTATTTATTATTCTGCAAGTAATCTTTTTAAATCATTATAATATTTAACATATGGTTTCGCAAAAGAGGAAAGTCTTTCATACATACTACTTGCGATATAGATGTTTTCTGATGATGCATCAGCAACATTTGTTAATAAATTATTAATATAAACATCTACTAATGCTGCTGCGTCAACAGATTGTTGATAAAGATCTTCTTCCCATTTTGCATATAAAACCACTTTTTCATTTGTCGATTGAATAGTAGTAATTGCTTCCCCATTAAAGTCTTTGTTATCATACCAACCAACAAAGCGATATCCTCTTAAAGTTGGCGTTGGTAAGGTCATTCCTACTTTTATTTCTTCATCGAAGTCTCCAAAAGCAACTCCCGTTGGATTGTTGAAATAGTCAAGAACACGATTAGACTTTACATATGAGCTAGATGCACTAAAATAAAAGTATTTACATAAGTCAACTACTGGTGCCCAACTTTCAGCGAACATATCTGCACCATAGTTAGTTTTGTTAGCATATCCTTCATCAATTCTCCAGTAAGAAAAGAATGTTGTATAGGCATTAATAAACTCAATAAATTTATTGTTTTTGTAACAATAACCTAAGAATTTATCTTTTGTTTGATCTTCAAGAGCACCATTTAAATCTTTTTCAAGGAAGTACCAACCAAAGTTATCACCAAGAGCACGCATTTGTCCACGCCCTGCATCATAGTCAAGACCTAATTTTAAAAAATCATCAAGAGTATTTATTTTATTATTTTTAAAGACTTCATCACCATAGTTATCTAAAATGAAATAATAGTATTCTGTAAAGAAAGCCACATATAAATCATGTTTTGATTCATATACATAATCACCTAATACATATGTTATATGATTCTTATCATTTTCTAATTCTTTAATTTTGTCAACCGCATTCTTATAATATGTGTATTTCTTAACAATTGATCTTTCATCAGATGTTAGTCCTTGATATATTTCTGAAATTTCATTTAATAGTTCAACATTTAGATGTGATACTACTCGAGGTAATTCATCGACTTTGTCATCAAATTTTCTTGCGGCTTTTTCAATTTTGTACAAATAGTTTTCAAATCTAAGCTCTGCTTGGACAAGTTTATCGTAGTTGATAATTCTTTCTTGAAATTCTTCATCTAGTGAATCATATTTTTCTCTTGCTTCTTTGATCGTTTCTTGATCACTTAAATGAAGATTTTCAGGAATACTTTTAATTAAATCATATATTTCACTAACAAGAAGAGTTTTTCTTATTAACTCATATTCTTCTACTGTTTGCCATTTAGCATAGAAAGTAATGCTGGCATTGTTTTCTCCTTTATATTTAGTATATGGACCATCAGTAAAAGCTGAGTCTTTATACCAACCAATAAATATATAACCATCTTGTGATGGAAGTGGTAAAGTAACTTCAGTATTTATATCAAACTTTTCTGAGGATATTTCACCAATACCTTTTGTTTCATAGTTAATTGTAAATTGATATTTATCTCCTAGATGTTCACTATCACATCCTGTAATTAGTAGAAAAAAGATAAATATCATTAATCCTAAAATTTTACTCATTTTTCTCATTTTTTAATTCTCCAATTCTTGATAAAAATTATCTAAAAAATCATTCATTATCAAAACTCTTTTTAACGCTATTGATTTACCTGTTTTCGTGTTCATCAACATTGGTAGTTTTAATAGTTTATCGTAAAAGTGGGAAAGTGTTGTTTCGGTACTTTTATTAAAGAATAGTTTTCCATTGACATTTTTTAGATTTTCTTCTTCATAAAATACGCGTGATTTGGTTGTTCCATATTGAATAGTACGAATAATACCTATTGAACCTAATGCATCAAGTTTATCTGCATCTTGTACAATTTGAAAGTTTAAGTTATCATTTTTAATTTGTTTATGAAAAGACATATTAGTAATAATAAATATAATTTCTTCTATTTCATTTGATGAATATTGTTCTTCTTTTAAAAGCGTAATTATTTTATTTATTTGGATCTTTACATTTTCAAATAACTTTTCATCAATTGTATCATGGATGAAGCATGCAGTGATAATGATTTTTTCATTACCGCCTTCTTGTTGCATTATTTTTTTTGCATTGTTTACTACTCTTAAGGCATGATTGAAGTCATGACCAGTTTTATCGTTTTTCATTTCATTTTGAACAAATTTAATTATGTTTTCCATAGTTAATCCTCATCTATATTATTATAACAAAAATAGTTTTGTTTTTAAAAGGAAATGATATTGTTGATTAAGTCTTACATTAGAGTAGAAAACACTTTTAAAACAAATTCAACTATTTTGGAAATAACAGGACGTTTTTTCCATTTTTCATAAGTTATTTCTTCACTTACTTTAAGATCTTCTTCAAAATCTTGTCTCATGTTAGTCACTATTTCTTGGTTATTTATAAATAGTCCATTTTCAAAATGTAAGTATAAACTTCTATAATCGACATTTACGGATCCGACTGTTCCATATTTATCATCACAAATAAAGTTTTTAGCATGATTAAAGCCTGGAGTATACCTATATATTTTTACCCCTGCTTTCAATAATTCCCCAAAGTGGCTTCTACTCATAAGATATACTGTCTTTTTATCAGGGATTCCTGGGACTAAAATTCTTACATCTACCCCACTTCTTGCGGCGAGAACAAGTTCATTTATAAAGTCATGATCAATTATTAGGTAAGGTGTTGAGACATATAAATAGTCTTTGGCATTATTAATCATCGAAACATATAAATCATGAGCAGGATTTCTTTTGTCTGTAGGTCCATCAGCATATGGCATTACTACATAGTTAGCATCTGTTTTTACGGGATTAATGTAGTTATTAATATCTAACATTTCTTTGGTTGATAAATACCATGTTTCAGCAAACATATAGACTAAATTATTTACCGCTTCTCCATAGATTCTTACTCCATTATCACGCCAATAACCAAATCGAGTAATATAGTTGGCATATTCATCAGCAAGATTATCTCCACCCATATATCCTATTTCACCATCAATGATTAATGTTTTACGATGATTTCGGTAATTTACTGTTAAATTAAGTGTAAATCCAAGTGGTGCAAATTTTACGATTTTTAGATTAGGTATCGCTTTTAATCTTTTAATATCAACGGGTTTTAAGTTAGCCTTACTTCCAAAGTCATCATAACAAATCTTAATAATAGCTCCATTTGTTGAAGCAATCGTTAAAGCTTCAATTAAGCTATCTAACAGTTTTCCACTTGATATTATAAAATATTCAATGAAGATATATTTTTTGGCTTTTTTGATATCTTCAATCATTTTCTCTACTTTTTCATCAATATGATTAAAGTAGGTAATCTCAGTATTCCTATAGTACGGAAAATCACAGCCTCTAGTAATTACGGATATATGTTTATATAAAACATCATCTTCTTCTTTTAATGACTTTAACTCTTTTTGACTAGGAATAAAGGTATTAACATACGATCTAACCTTTCGACTTTTTCTTTTAGGAAAGGTTCTTTCATTCCCCGCGAACAAGTAAAAAATTGTACCTACAAAAGGGAATACTAAAATTATAATAATCCAAATGATTTTAAAACTACTTATCATTTCTTTATCAATTAAATTAATTACACAGATTATTCCAAGGACTTTAATAAAAATATATAAAAATTGTATGTTTGCGGCTTTAAATAATAAACTATAAATTAAAGCTATCTGTAAAGATATTAAAGCAAGTGTTATTATAATTAAGATTATTTGTTTAAATATTGAGATTGTTCTTCTTCCAACGTTTCTTAGTTTCTTTCCTTTTTTCATATTTCCCCCCATATAATATTATTATACCACATATTGAAGAAAAAATATATTATTTAGAACTACTTGCCTTATATTTAATATAAAAAAAGGAACTTGTGGTTCCTTTTATAATTGATACTAAAATCTAAAATGAGATACCTCTCTTATTAGTTACTTCAACTCTAATAAAAATTGCTTTATTTAAAAAAGAAAATATAACTTTTCCTCTTGTAAAGCGGAAACTTTCGCTCGTTTTTTGAGTGAATCCAAGTTCTTTCATCTTATTTTCTATTTCTTCAAAACTTGAGTTTAAGGATAATCCATAGATAGTAATGTTGGGATCAGTAATATCAATAGAAGTTACAGCTTTAGTTTTACTAGAGTAATCAGGGTATGAAGTCACTGTATAACTAACGTAATATTCTGGATGTACGACATTTCCATCTTCATCAAGTACCCCTTTATATCTTTTATCTAGATATTCTTTTCCTCCAAAAACGCCTGTTATTTGATCATGCCCGTTCCAATCAACATTATCTACTTTTTCACCTAGCCAATATTCTAAATCACCATCAGTTGGTTTTTCTATTATTGTGGTTGAACAACTAACACATAGAAATGATAAAATTATTAAATAAACCATACAAATAGTTTTCTTCATATTTTTGTTCCTTTTTTTCTCTTTATTAAAAAATATCATATATTTAGTAGTGTGTCAATCTAAGAAAGGTGTTAAGTTTTTTTGTACTTAACTCTTTGTTTTTAATTATTTTTCTTTCTAATGACAAAGATTAACATTGAAGTCATTACTACTAAAGAAACAAGATAATCTAAAGACTTTTTGCAACTCTTTTTAGTTTTATCAGAAGTATTTGGTTTCAATGGCTCACCTTCTGTAAGATGACATCTGTTACATGTTTTTGGGTGTTCAGTTGTAGCATCTACCCAATCATGTCCTAGGGGTTCGCCTTCTACGGCGTTACATACTTTACAGTGTTTTGCTTCTGTACACGTTGCTTCTACCCAATTATGACCAAGTGGATCACCTTCTACAGCATCGCATGTTTTACAATGTTTTGCTTCTGTACATGTAGCATCTACCCAATTATGAACATGTGTTTTTTCCACCGTTAGTTTTTGGCTTCTTAATGTTCTTGATTTTCCATCTTTAGTTTCATATTGAATTTCTAAAATCATTTGATAATCTACAAATTCAGTATCTGCATCACTAATTACTAAACGGCCTGACTTAACTGTTAGTTCATGTTCTTCTCCATTACAAATAACAATAGCTTTTTTAACTAACGAATCTTCATCAGTATATTTATATTCTAATGTAATTTTTGATTTTGTTATTTTAGTTATCTCAAACAATTCAATTTTTGGAAGAACATTAACCAAAGTATGATATGTTTGAGGTGCATATGATTTTTGAAGTTTTTCACCGGTTGCGATATTTTCATAGTAACAAATATAAGAAATCAAATAATCAGTATCTTTATTTAAATCATCAATTACTAGATTTTCGCTTTCTAATGTATATGGAACATCGCTAACATCGAAGTCAATCTTTAGTACTTTAAAGCTTGAATTTGAATTATCAAGAGTTATATTAAATCCTGTTGCAAGAGGCAGAATAGTTAAAATAGGTGTAAATTTTTTCGTTTTAGTTCTTAGTACAGCTTTACATTGCTCTCCTAAATATGTATAACTTACTTCTAGTTCATATTCTGTATCATCGTTTAATCCTGTTATTACGATTTCATCATTTACAGGGGTGTATTCTTTTCCATTTAGTTTTACAGTGAAATCTGTAATATCATTTGTGAATAAACTATCTTTTTTAGTTAATGTTATTGATGATGTAGTTGTTTTATCATTATTTTGTTCATATGCTGGATCTCTTGTAACAATAAATAAACCACTCATAATTGATCTAATTTGATTATCACCTGGAGTATTTAACATTTCAAGTTGTCCATATTGATTTCTCTTGATGAAAGTAACGGAACCACCGCCATCAAATTGATAAGCTTCATTACATCCAAATTGTCTAAACATTTCACCAAACTCATATTGAGTAGGACCACGTTTATCAGTATTTGCAGTCATTAACATTATAGAACCATCATCTTTAAAGCCAATACCACAACGTTCTTTTGCGACTGACTTATAGTATGCACAGTCATAGATTACTTTTTGACCATCATCTGCTGTATCAACAAATGATGCTGGTACACTTTCACCATCAATTACAAGTTTATACATATATCCAACCATTGTTTCAACATCACTATATTCATCAAGTAATTCATATGCACATTTTACTTTTTTGTTGCTAGTTAGTTGTTCAACTATTGTTTGGTTTTTTGTAATAATGTAAAACTTACCCTTTGGTATATCTCTAATTGTTGAAAGGTTAACAGTTCCATTTACAGTTCCATCGATAAAGAGTCCCATATTAGGTCCATTTAATGATGGAGCAACCATTTTTCTAGTTCTACGATATAATGAATATGATGATTCAATTACAGTGTAACCTGTTAAATCTAAGTATTGAGTTAAATCAATTGTTAGAATTCCAACATCAGTTGAATTTTCAGGAAGACTGTTTATATATTTAATATCATATTTACTATCATCAACAATTAGTCTTGCATAGTCAGTAGTTCTTGGAACTTGTTTAATGACTTTATCACCATTTGGTTTAAAGCCAATTAATTCTTTGAAGCATTCAGAACTAACATCTTTTCTAATTAAGTTACCATCTTGCATGAAGGCATTAGTTAATTCTTCTTCATAATAACCTTCTGCATTAACACCACCTAATACTATCCAACCTGGGTGGTTTCTTTCATAGTCTTCAGCAATCTCAATTAGATTTTTTAAAACAAATTTATCAGGATTTGAATAAGTCCATGATGCAAGTTTTGTATCAGATGTTTGTTTTAGCGTATAGTTAAATACATCTCTCGTTGTTTTTGCAGCATTTGCATCATAACTTGAATCAATTGTGTATTGTTGAAACAAAAGATCATCATTAATTTGTTCACTATCAATTTTAGTGATGTTTGTTAAATTTTTAGAAACACTTGTTTCCGCATTCACCTTTAAACATAATGGCGAAAGGATAAATAATGCTAATAATAAGCTAAATACTTTTTTCATAAGTCACCTACTTTTCAATTATTTCTGTTACTCCATATCCTAATTTAGTAACTATTTCTTTTAACATAGTACTATCTAAAGGAATTTTAGAAACAACGATGGCTTCTTTTTTCTTTAGATTAACTTTTACCTTGTTTACGTTTTCCACTTGTTTTAGCGTTTCTTCAACTCTTTGTTCACAATGTTTACAACGCATTCCCTCAATTTTAATAATTTTTTTCATATTTACTCCTTTCTTATTGGTTTAAAATGTCTTAATCTTAAGGCATTAGTAACAACACAAAATGAACTTAAACTCATAGCAAGAGCAGCAATCATTGGATTTAAGACAATATTGATTGCATATAAAGTGCCTGTCGCAATAAATATTCCAATAACATTATAGAAGAATGCCCAGAACAAATTCATTTTAATATTGTTTATCGTTTTTCTGCTTAAGCTAATTAAAGTAACAATATTCATTAAATCATCATTTGGTAAAATAATGTCAGCACTTGATGTTGCTACCTCACTACCAGTACCTATCGCAATACCTACATCAGCTACTGTTAATGCTACTGCGTCATTTACACCATCGCCAACGAAAGCAACTATGTTATTCTTTTCTTTGATTTTAGTGATAATCTCAGATTTTTCATTTGGCGTACAATTAGTAAATACTTCATCAATTCCAACTATTAATGCTATGGCCTTTCCTGTGTGATAATTATCACCAGTAACCATTATAGGCGTTATGTTTTGTTCTTTTAGTTTTTTTACAAAATACGGAGCATCTTCTCTAATTTCATCTTGAAGGCTAACAAATCCTAAATATTCGTTTTCTTTAGTAAAATAGATAACAGTCATTCCTTGTTTAGATAAGTCTTCTGTAATGTTGTCAAGTGATTTTTTCACACCTACTTGTTCCATTAGTTTACTATTTCCAGCATAATATTTTACATTGTCCTTTATTACTTCTAAACCAAGTCCTGGAATGATGGTAGTTTCATCACTTGATACTACATCAATGTTATTCTCTTTCACATAATTTAAAATAGAAAGCGAAAGCGGATGCAATGAATTACTTTCAACCATCGCAATAGTTTTTAAGAATTCTTCATTTGGCATACTTGACTCAATTTTTTTGACAACCATTTTTCCTTCAGTGATAGTTCCTGTTTTATCAAGAAGAATTGAAGAAATACTATGGCTAAGTTCCAAACTTTCAGCTGATTTAATTAGAATATTATATTCAGCAGCTTTTCCGGTTGCGACCATAATAGCAACAGGGGTAGCTAGTCCAAGTGAGCATGGACAAGATATTACAAGAACAGAAATAAAACTATTTAATGCCATGTTTTTATTACCAATTATTAGCCATACAATAGCACTTAATATAGCAATTCCAATAACAATTGGAACAAAGATTGCGGCTATCTTATCAGCAAGTCTTGATATTGGAGCCTTTGATGAGGCAGCTTCTTCAACTAAATCTAGGATTCTGTCAACGGTTGTATCACCAGATATTGAAGATGCTTGCATTTCAAAATAACCATTTAAATTGGTACTTCCAGCAATAACTAAATCATTTAGTGTTTTATCAATAGGAAGACTTTCTCCAGTTATTATTGATTCATTTAATGAACCATTACCTTTAACTATTTTCCCATCAACAGGAACTTGCATTCCTGACTTAACAATAATATAATCATTTGTCATAATTTTTTCAACAGGAAGTTCAACAATTTCATTTCCTTTTTTTACCAAAGCAGTCTTTGGTGTAAGAGCCATAATTTTTTCTAAACTTTCTGTTGTTTTCTTTTTACTTCTACTTTCTAAGAACTTACCAATCGTAATTAAGGTAAGAATCGTTCCTGCCGATTCAAAATATAAATTTTCTTGATAAGTCATTAGTTGTTTCATATCATGATTAACTGTACATACAATAATCATAATAGTTGAATAGATACCATGAACTATCGAAGCAGTAGCACCAATGGCAATTAATGAGTCCATATTAGGCTTTAATGTAAACAATTTTTTAAAACCAATCACAAAATAAGAATTATTTAAAACCACAATAGGAATCAAAAGGACTATTTGAACAATTACAAAATATATCGCATTTTCGTGTTTACTTAGACCAAAAGGTAAATTTATGTTAAACATGTGAGACATTGATACAAACATTAGTAGTATCATGCATACAATTGAAACAATAATACGGACTTTCATAAACTTTAGATTTTTAGCATCGTCTAAGTTTATTTCTCTTTTGAATATTTTACAGCCATATCCTTCTTTTTCAACAGCATTAATTATTTCATCATCATTAGTCACTTGTTCATCGAAAATAACGCTCATGGTTTCGGTTAATAAATTAACTTCAACCAACTCAACTCCCTTTACGCTTTCTGCTGCTTTTTTTACATGTGAAACGCAGCTTGCACACATCATGTTTGAAACACGATATTTTCTTTTCATTTTGTTTTCTCCTTTCATTCATATTTTACCACATTTTATACTTTTTATGGTGAAAAAAGAAAAATTATTTAATTTAACAAAAACACATCATATTTTGTAATACGATGTGTTTAAATTTTTATATTTTATGCTGTCTTTTCTTCTTCGTCTGCTTTAATTCCATCTTTAATTAATTGCCAGATATAAGAAGCTGGACGGCAATAGTTAACCTCCTCAACAAGGTCATTACTTCTTGATAAATTAGATCCACATAATACACCGATTACATAACCTGTTTGTTTATCAACTACGCATGAACCTGAGTTACCAGATTTCGCAGTAATATCTAGATTAATATAATCTGGATTACCCTTTTGATATGATGAGACTTTACCAATATTAATTGACATCGTATCAAATCTAGATACTCCAAATGGATATCCAAGTAATACTACTTCTTGTAAAGGTTCAACCTTTGGACTTTGTTCTGGATAAAGTGGAAGATAAGCTATATCACTAGTTACGTTCATTAACTTGATTATTGCTAAGTCTAGGGCATCATTTGATGCACAAATACTTGCTTCATAATATACGTCAATATTATTATTGTGACGATCTTTAACACGGCGACGAACTCTTAGTTTTTCTGCCCCTCTTACACAGTGTGCACATGTAACCGCATAACCATCTTTAGTAATTAAGAATCCTGAGCCTTCTGAATTTCCTCTTGATGAAGTGTTATATAAAGCAATAATTGATTCTTCAATGTCTATTTGGTTTTCTTCAAATGGAGCAGGCTTATACATGAAATTATCATATACAAGAGCCTTAATGTCAAGCATTTTTTCTCTTGGCATTTCTTGTACAATAACAATCTTTTCATCTGCAATATAGGCATTAACATCTTCAAGTGTTATATGACGATTTTCCATCTCATTGATTGTTCTAGCGGATTGCATCATTTTAACTTTTTCTAAGGCTAAACGTACTTCACGAGCGTTTGCAAAATTAGGATCTCCACGACGTTGGTTGATAATTTCAACTAGTAATTTTTCAGCATCATCATCAATAGTATAGCCATTTTGTTTTAACATTAACTCTAATATTTGACCAAGTTCTTTTTTATTATAATCTGGGAAATCAATAAAATATTGAATACGAGATTTAAATCCAGGGTTTGTATCAAGAAGTTCATTAATTTCTCGTTCATAACCAGCTAAAATACAACAAAACTCTCCTTGATGGTCTTCATTTCTTTTAGTAAAGTTGTTACAGCTTCTGCACCAAAGTCATTACTACCACCACTTACTAAAGAGTAAGCCTCATCGATGAATAAGACACCACCTAAAGCACGTTGAACTACCTCTTTGGTTTGGGCAGCTGTTTGTCCTACATATTTTGCGACTAAGGTATCGCGTGTTGCTTCAATAAATTTATCTGTAGGAAGTACACCATTTTTGTAAAGAATTCTTCCCATTAATCTTGCAACTTTTGTTTTACCTGTACCAGGATTACCTAGGAAAGCCATATGTAAAGAAATTGATGTATCATCTTTATTTTTGTACATATAAGATTTATATAATTTAATTTTTTTCTTTACATCTTCTAAACCAATTAATTCATCTAATTCTTTTTCACAATCATCAAGATTGCCGTTATCTCTTAAGGTTATACCTTCTTCTTTAATATACTTATTAACATCTTCAAGCGTTAATGTACGATTATCATCTTGTCCTATTGTTCTAACTGCTTGAAGCATTTTAACTTTTTCAAGAATTGAACGTACTTCTCTGGCGTTAGCAAAGTTATCAAAGTTTTTCTTTAAGTATGCTACTTCAATAATTCTATTGGCAGCATCATCATCAATTTCATAGTTAGATTTTTTAACCATTAAATGAAGGATTTCATTTAGTTCTGATTTAGAGTAATCTGGGAAATCAATGAAGTATTGAACTCTTGATTTAAATCCAGGGTTCATATCAAATAATTCCATCATCTCTTTTGTGTATCCCGCAAGAACACAGCAGAATTCTCCACGATGGTCTTCCATTTCTTTTAGTAGTGTATCAACAGCTTCAATGCCATGGTCTGAACCACTTTTTCCCGCAAGTGAGTATGCTTCATCAATAAATAAAACACCACCCATAGCCTTGTCAATTGCTTCTTTAGTCTTGATTGGCGTTTCACCAATAAACTGACTTACGATATCTTTGCTTGATACTTCAACAAATTTATCAGATTTTAAAATACCATTCTTATAAAGTATTTTACCAATTAAACGAGCAACTTCAGTTTTACCAGTACCTGGATTTCCTAAGAATGCCATATGAAGGTTAATTTTATTCTTTTTATTTTTCATTGCATAGGCTTTAAAATATTCGAGTCTTTTCTTGACACTCGCAAGACCAATCAATGAATTTAGAGTATCCTCAGCTTCTTGAGCTGTCATTTCAGCAGGTGCTTTTTCAACTTCAGCTACCACAAAGTTATTAGATGATACTTCTGATGTTATTTGATCATTATTCATTTTTACAGTTGAAACTTTGAAGCCTTGAGTTGTATCAATAACTAAAGCATCGCCGCTAAAAGTACCTTGTTGCATAGTACCAACAGTAAGAATGCCATTTGATGTAAGTCTAATACTAAATCCTTGTGGAACATCAGCATTTACAGTAGTTAGCGTCATGCTTCCATCTTCATCAATCAAAATAGTTTTACCTTGACGAGCATTTCTAAAATATTGACTAACATAATATGTATTGTTTGTTTCTTTAGTTAAGCCTAATCCTTCTTTAAATCCATATGTTTTCCATTGCCCAATATAGGCTTTTCCTTCACCATCAATCATAAGACCTAAAGCAGGAAATTGATTTTGAATATTTTTCTCCCATTTTTCACGGAAGTTTGATACTTGATAAACAAATGGAGAGTCGTTAATCTTGTCTAGTTTAAAATCTGTAAAGCTACAAATACCATTAAATGTTAATTGACTATTATATGATTCAGAATTTCCTGTTTGGTTGCCAGCTTTATAGGTTCTAAATTCATAGTTGCCACTGCCAAATTCATAGTAAACGCCACTACCTTCAATTTCATCATCTTTGAATGAACCAAAGAAGAAAGCGTTAGTACCATCTAAACATAGACCGAAGCCTGATGCTTTACCATTTTCTTTTGTTCCAAGATAGATTTGATTACCCTCTAAAAAGTGAATACCCAATCCATTTGGTTCACCTTCATCAAACTTAGAAACAATTATATCGTTTCCTATTTGTTTGATACCTTCACCTTTTGGGTTTTCACTTACTTCTCCAAAATATAGGCTTCCATCGTTATACTTAAAAATACCATATGGACCTTTTTCTCCATTTGTATTTACTTCTCCATAATATGTAAAATTTTGTCCATTTATTGTTTTAAATTCAGCCATAAATTTCACCCCGCTATTTCTTATTATATCATATTTTTTTAAAAAAATAAAGAATGATACTAATTATATTTTGATAAGCTATAATTTGAAAAAATTATAGCTTATCATATTTTGTTGATTTTCCAAGACATTTATCAACCGGGTATTTTTGGGTGTTTTTTTCCATTTTATCTAGTATAATTTGTCGAATATCAAGATTTAATACTGAAGCAAGTTGAATACAGTAATTGAATACATCAGCTAGTTCTTCTTTTACTTGACTTAGATCATACTCTGTATCATTCCATTGAAAGCATTCAAGAAGTTCACTTGCTTCTATAGAAATTGATTTAGCAAGATTGCTTGGAGTATGATATTGATTCCAATCTCTTTCATTAACAAATTTTTGTATTTTTTGTTTTAATTCTTCTAAGCTATCCATACATATACCTACCTTAAATCAATTTGGGATGTTTTATCACAAATTAAGATTTTACCATATTTTTGTTTTACATAGTTTGATACATCATCGGATAATAAAATATCCGTTAGTAAATCAATTTTCTTTTTATATGTTGAATCATTTTTATAATCATTTTCTCTAACAGCCAAAATATTAGCATTTTTTGCGACTAAATCAGGGTCATCTTCTGAGGCAACTAATCTCTTGTCACTTACATTTCCTGTGTATGCGGTATTACATGGAAGACATGCAAAATCATAATCTAATAATGAGACTGAAAGTAAACTTTCTTCAATTAGAGTTATGGTTATATTATTAGATGAAGTCCATGTAGAACCACTAAAGGTTAGATGATTATCACTACTTACTGGTAGTTCACTTATTACACCTTTACTATATAGAAGATTTAAAGCACGAATTGCATTTGATTCATCACTACAGATTGCGAAAGTTTTACCTTCACTAAGTGGTTTATCTGATTTTCCATAATAAATTGATAATGGTTCATAATGGACTTTACAAGTTGCTATTAATTTTGTTTTACCATTATATTGACTTAAATATTGAGTATGTTGAAAATAGTTAGCATCATAGTCTTTATTAGCAACCGCATCATTTTGCATTGTCCAGTCAAGAACAGTAACTTCAAGTGTGTATCCTTTTTCTTTTAATTTCTCTTTTACAACATTATTTAATATATCAGCATGTGGTAATTCACTTGCACATACACGAATTATCTTTTCATTTTTCTTGCATCCTGTAAAAGAAATAGCAGTTACAAATAATAATATAAATATAAATAAATTTTTTAATGTTTTTTTCATTTTTTATCCTCTCCTTTTATCTAATTTTTTTGATATGAATAATCCAAGTTCTTGGATTAACCAAACTAATATTACGATAATTATTATTAAAACCCAAAAGATAGGTTCTTTTAAATAATTACCAGGATTTTTTGCATAGAATTGCCAAAGTCCTGCAATTAATCCTCCTGCACCAATATTATATGCAAAAGATGTATATCCAATTATTGAAACCATTACAACCGCAACCCCGCCAATTAGTGAGGCCCTTGCTTCTGGTAGTAATACTTTAGTTATAATTTGGAAGTTTGTAGCACCAAGTGACTTTACAGTTTCAATCTTACCATAGTCAACATCTCTAAGGGATTGTTCCACCATCCTTGATACAAATCCTATTGATGTAAAAATCAATGGTATTAAAATGGTATACCATCTGCCCGTGCCAACTCCAAATATTGATCTTACCATTGGCATCATTAATACTACAACTATTAAACAAGGAATTGAACGTAAGATATTAACAATTGTACTTAATAAAATGTTTACTATACGGTTTTGACATATTCCTTTACTTGATGTGATATTTAATATTAAACCAAGTGGAATTCCAATTATATATGTACATCCAGTTGCGATTAATGTCATTAACAAAGTTTCAACAAATAATTTTGAAATATCATTAAAATTCATTGTTTATGCCCTCCTCATAATGAATATTTTTTATTTTTAGATAAGTTATAGCTTTTTGATAACTATCATCATCATTTGGTATTTTTAAAACAAGTTGACCATATATTTGATTATTTATAACTTTTGAATCAGCAAAGATAATAGAAACAATAATATTACATTCATGAATCATTTCCGCAACAATAGGGCTTTCAATTTCGCCATTAAATTTAATTTTTATTAGTTTTCCTGTTGAAAGGTCAGTATTTAAATGACCATTGTAGATTATTTTTTTAGCAATGTCAGTTTTTGGTGATAGGAAAACATCTTGAGTAGTACCTACCTCAACAATTGAAGCATGATCTAATATGGCAACTTTATTACATATTTTTTCAATTACATTTATTTGATGAGATATCATAATTATTGTTAAATCATATTTAGTATTTAATTCTTTTAATAAACTTAATATTTGATTTGTTGTTTCGGGATCAAGAGCAGATGTTGCTTCATCACATAAGAGAATCTTAGGGTTAGTCATAAGAGCTCTTGCGATAGCGACTCTTTGTTTTTCCCCTCCTGATAGGCTAGAAGGATAATCATTAATTTTATTTTTTAATCCTACTATTTCTAAGTATTTTAAAGCTTTGTTTCTTCTTTCTTTATCTTTTATGAGTTCACCGGGAAGTTCAACATTTTTTAAGACAGTGCGTTGATCTAGTAAATTAAATGATTGAAAAATCATTGATACATTTCGATGGTATTCAGTCGTAAATTTTACCGGATTACCTTCAAAGATGATTTCTCCACCATCAATTTTTTCTAAGCCACATATACATCTAACTAGTGTTGATTTTCCGGCTCCTGATAAACCAAGAATTCCAAAAATGTCTTTTTTCTCAATTTCTAGGTTTATATTATTTAAGATAATATTGTCTTGAAATTGTTTTTTTAAATTTTTAATTTCTAATAGTTTTTTCATAATTCCTCCAATAAAAAAAGCCTCATCCTTTATATTAAAAGGACGAGACTTATAGTCACGTGGTACCAACCTTATTCACAAAAGTACTTACTTTTGCCTATTTCAAGCTCTATCAAGCTTTATTGCGTTAACGGGCAAACCCGGAGCTTCCTACTTAATTTCAAAAACTCAACTCAGAGGCCATGTTCATAAACTTCCATCTTGTTCTTTCTCACCACACAAGAACTCTCTGTGAAGACTTTGGAATATTACTCTTCTCTTCAATGTTTTTTAAGATATACAATTATTATACTGAATAAACTAATTATTTTCAACTAGTTTGATTTAATTATTTATTTTCATCTTTTTTATCTTTGTTTGTTACCTTATTTAATATTATGATAACAACATAAAGAATAGCCATAGCGATAAAGATTGAAAGTAATCCTTTCCAACTTACATCTAAGGCTTTTAACATACGTTCTCTTAGTTCACTTAATATAAGCATATTATCCTCCTATGCAAGTAAAATACTTAATACGGCTCCACCTGCCAAGGCAGATGCTATTTGACCAGCAACATTCGCACTTGCGGCATGCATTAGTAAATGGTTTGTTGGGTCTTCCGCAATTCCCATTTTTTGTACTACTCTAGATGCCATTGGGAAAGCAGATATTCCAGCAGCACCAACCATTGGGTTCATCTTCTTTTTTGTAAAGAGATTTAAAAACTTAACAAATAGTACTCCACCTACTGTATCAAATACAAAGGCAAATAAACCAAGAGCAATAACTATTAATGTTTCTACACGGACAAATTTTGTATATAACATTGAGAATGAAATACTTATACCTAAAAGTATGGTAATTAAGTTAGTAAGAACATTACTTGCGGTATGAGATAAAGAATCAAGCACTCCGCATTCTCTAATTAAATTACCAAACATTAGGAAGCCAACTAAAGCAAGTGAAGCAGGTGCAACAAATCCTGCAATAATTGTTACAATTATTGGAAACATAACCTTAGTTGTTTTGGAAACACTAGCTGGATTATATTCCATTTTTATTTTTCTTTCTTTTTTAGTTGTAACTGCTTTTACAGTAATTGGTTGAATAATTGGAACAAGTGCCATATAACAATATGCGGCTACTGTTATTGCGGCTAAATAATTACTTCCAAGTTTATTCGCAACAAATATTGATGTTGGACCATCGGCAGCTCCAATTATACCAATACTTACCGCATCATTAATTTCAAATCCAAATAGTGATGCAAGAATGATTGTTACAAAAATACCAAATTGAGCAGCTGCACCAACAAATATTAATTTAGGGTTAGCAAGTAAAGGACCAAAGTCAATCATTGATCCAATACCAATAAATAAAAGTAGTGGTAATAATTCTGGTGCGGCAATTCCCGCATTATATAATGTTTCAATTACTCCAGGTTCACCATCGACATTAATTACTCCTGTTAATGGTATATTAACAAGAATAGCTCCAAATCCAAGTGGTAATAACACTGATGGTTCAAGTTCTTTCTTGATAGCTAAAAAGATTAAAATACAACCAACAATGATCATAACTACTTGTTGCCATTTAAATGCTAAAAGGCCGTTTAGTAAAAAATCCATATTTCCTCCTTAATTGTTTTTATTCTTTTTAGGTCTTGCATATCAAGTTTATTGACTATTATATCCGGGAAAATCCGTGCTGACGAATATAATACTTAGTGCTACTCCCCTGAAAAAAGAAGATATTGGTAAAAACCTTATTTAAAATATCATAATAATTACTAAAAAGCAATTATTTTACTCTATACATATTTTTATTAAAAAAGTAAAATTTTATGTTAAAAAAAACGATTCAAAAAACTGAATCGTTTAAATAGTTAGTCCGCTATAATGCTTACAACAGGGATTAGTAAAAATACAAGCCATCCTGGATGCCATAGATTTGCGAAAATGCCTAGGCACATAAATGTTACAAAACAGATAACAACAGTTAAACTAACTGCTAGAGCCTTACCTTTTTTTGTAAACATATTTAATACTATTTCACCAACTGGGATTAGTAAAAATACTGCCCATCCTGGATGCCATAGTTTAAAGCAGAACCCTAAAACTAAAAAGGCTATTAAACAAAGTACAGGAAGTAATGCTGAAAGTTTTTGAACTACTTTTCCTTTTTTTCTACCAAAATTAATATGGACTCTACTACCATTTGATTTACTAAAGTTAATTTCTACACCATTTTCTTCGTATGTTTGATTGTTGTTGTTTTCTTCACTCATGTAATTTCCTCCTATTTTACTTCATAATAGTTTATTGTACCTGATAAACTTCTTACTTTCTTTTCATTTATTTTTCCAGTTAAATTAAAGTCACCACTTATAGTGCTTAATTCTGCATGATTACATTCTACATATTTTGATTCGACATCACCACTTGTAGTTTTAACTCTTAACTCACTTGCTTTGGTTGTACCTAAATCAATATCACCACTCACTGCTTCTGTTACAGCAGTTTTTACTTCTAGTTGTTCTACATTAATATCGCCAGAAACACATTGTAAAGTTGCTGTTTCACCATATACTGTTCCTACTTCAATATCACCGCTTACAGTTTTCAATGATAAACTATTTACTTTTAATTCATCTTCTACGTTAATATCACCAGAAATGGTAACTAAAGATAATTTATCAAAACCTATGTTGTTTCCTACCAAAATTTCAATTTCACAATTAGTTGTATAATATGTGTTACCGGTTCTAGAAATTTCAATAAATATGTTATTTTCTGATTGATTAATTTCAGTGCATGGCTTTAATTCTTCATCCATATTAATAACAATTTTTTCACTATCTCCTCTTCTTACAGTGATATCTTCAGATACACATCCTTTTACCACTAGATTATACATTTTGGTAGTTTCATTGTTGGTTTTCACTTTTTCTTTTGTTTTTAGTTGTTCAACAACCTCAGTTGGGGTACCTAACATTTCAATTGTTTCTTCTTCACTCATTCCCGCAATACCAGCAAGATCAAATCTTTTTTGGTATTTAGTTAAAGCTTCTTCTTTGTTTTCAATTTCATTTTCTACTAATAATGTTTCTAATTCATTTAAGTATTCTTCTCTTGTCATATTATTCCTCCTTTAGCATTTCCTCTGCTTCATCAAATGTAATTTCTTTATTTTTCAACATTTTGTAGATTTCTTCTTTAGTTGGCTTTTCCAAAGTAAAGGTATTAATCTTATTGAATCCAAGAGCACTGATTAATTCATCAATATTCTTTTTTACTGTTGGATATGATACATTTAAATCTTTTTCAATTAGTTTTATATTTCCTGCATTCTTGATAAATATTAAAGCAAAATTTTGTTGAGCAGGTGTTAGATAGTTAAATTTTGAAAGTGTAAATTTTCCTCTAATAACTGTATCACAATTATTACATGTTAATTCAGTTATTTGTAGTTTTTCTCCACAACATGGACATTTGCCAATTACGTTATTTTCTTTAGTCATTTTCATCACCTCGCTAATATGATATCACTTTTTATTAAGTTTGTCAATAGTTTTAATTAATTTTATTAATTAATTTATTAATTATTTTAATTATTTAATTAATTTTATTAATTTATTGTATGAATTTTATAAAATATTTTTAAAGTAATAAGAAAAAAGCATATTAAATATGAATTTTCATATTCAATATGCTTATATTCAATTTCTTATTGATTTGATTATGTTAGGAATGAACTTTACAGTATCACTAGCGATCATTGAGATATCACCATATTCTTCTTCTGCGAGTTCTCCAGCTAAACCATTTATGTAGGCGCTACCTGCAACCGCTAATATTAGATTATCCTTATTATAGCATGATATCGATGTAACAATTCCTGATAAGACATCACCACTACCTGCTGTTGCCATACCTGGGCATCCCCTATCAATAAGATAGGTAATACTTCCATCTGAGACAATAGTTGTAGGACCTTTTAATAAGGTTATAATATGATATTTTTTTGAATATTCTATCACATTATTAACAAGGTTCTCATTAAGTTCATCAATTGTTTTTTTGGCTAATCTACTAAATTCCATCATATGAGGAGTAATAATTACTTTAGCGTTAGTATTTAATAGATATTTTTCATCAATTGTTGAAAGGGCATTAAGACCATCAGCATCAATTACTAGAATTCCTTGATAATTTTCAAGAAGATATTTAACAATCATTTTTGTATCTTCATTGTTGGTTATTCCCATTCCAATACCAATCGCTTTATTTTTTTTTATTATGGCATCAAGTTGTTCTTTATTAAATTTTATATGACCATCTTTTTCATCAAGAGGAAAAATCGTACTTTCTAAAATACCAGGGACAATATACTCAACAAGGGTTTTAGGTATTCCTAGAGTTACAACTCCACTGCCTGAACGCATAGCAGCTGAGGCCATTGATGATAGGCGGATAGCTCCACTATAGTTTGTAGATCCTCCAATTAAAGCAATGTAACCATAAGTAGATTTATTAGAAAAATTCTTTCTTTTTGGAAATAATGACTTTAGATCATGAGACTCTATCAAGTAGTATGGTGAATCTTTTATTTCAATGCCAATATCAACATTTGTTTTGTTTTTCATAGCATCTTTGGCTTTATTTAGAAAATGACCTGTTTTATAGTACCCTATAGATATGGTAATATCTGACTCTACATATATATCACCTAAACCAGTATCACCATTTAAACCACTGTTGATATCCACTGATACTACATATTTGTTACTTTCATTAATTTTAGCAATTATGTTTTGAATATCTTTAGATACTGTTCCTTTAAAACCTGTTCCAAATATACAGTCAACAATTATATCATATTCATTAAATGAGGTATTATCATTTATTAATTTTGTGAGGATGTTTTTTTCTTGACATTTTTCAAAGTAATATTTACCATCTATAGAAAACTTTTCTTCAATTAAAAAAATCGTAGCATCAATCTTTTTTTCTTTTAATAGTAGAGCTAAAACATAACCATCACCAGCATTATTACCGAATCCACATACAATTGCGACCTTACCATGCCAATTTATACTATTATAAACACCAAGACCTGCTTTATACATTAATTCTTTACTAGGGATTTTAGTTTCAATGGTATAGGCATCACTTTTTCTCATGTTTTCATTTGATAATACTTTAATCATAATTTTCTCCTATGTTTAATTATTAATTACTACAATATTCTTAGTTTATTATACCATATTTATTATTTTTTTTCATTTTTAAAGTTTTCTATTTGTAAATTTAAAAAGATAAACCAAAATATTAGTTTATCTTTTTATAAATGAATTATTAGTTTTATTTGTATTCCCATGCATACATATTAAAATTAAAACGGTTGTTCGTTTCATTTGGCTTAATTAGATTTTTTTCTTCAAATGCTTTGATTACATTTTCTCTAACATTCTCACAAAAATTAGATGATGCCATATATTCAATATCAGCCTCTAAGTATGCCGGCAAAATCTTTTTAAGGGTTTCTCTTAATTTAACTTTTATTTCATTTTTGACTTCTCTAACTTTTGTTAACCCTGTATGATATCGAAAATATGAATTCAACATTTCCATTTGTACTGATGTAAGAAAAACAAAATTAAATTTGATTGTATCATTATCAAGATATAAATAGTTGTTTTTTATCATAAAGTCTACTTTATATTTGTTTTCATTATTTATTTCTGAATATTTTTTGTTTAAGTTTTTAATAGTATATTCTAAATACTCTATTCTAAAATTATCATACTCACTACAAGAATTGATACATTTTTTGTAAGCAATTGTGTCAAAGATTTTATCTTCACTTGTCATATAGAAACCTGGAAAGCATATTCCAACAAATCCAAATTGTTTATTGCCAAACCAGTTTTCAGAGTAACCATAACTATTTGTTTCATAGTTTTCTACCATATAGAAGTTCCATCTACCGCCACTATCTTTGTGTCTAAATAATGCTTTTTCATTTATTTCGTTTTTATCAACGGGATAATTCTCAACAATCATATTAATATAAAACATAAATACCCACATTAACTCATTATCCGTAAAGTGGTTGTTATTAATTATTTGTTTAAACATTGGAAATTCTTTTTCAGCAAACACAGCTAATTTCTCTCCGTAAGTTTTACTTAGATCTTTTGTTGCTTGTGTTAGTTGCATATCTTCTTCTTTGGTTAGAATTGGAAAATTTGTAAGATATCTATTACCTTGTTTTTTTAATAGGGTTGCGGCTTCAAGTTCATCTACTATTTCTTTAATATAAGGTATTGATATTCCAAGTTCTAATGAGTAATCCTCTAATGTGCATGGATTATCATATGAATGAAATAAAATATTTTTATTAATTAATGATTTTGTAAATTGATGAGGATTAATAGCTCCTCCTCCTGACATACAAGTAGAAAAGTTTTTCGGTACAAAGGCTTTTTTTCCATTTAATCGTTCCATTTTTAAATACTCCTTAAGTTTATTTCTTATGTCAAATAATCTTCTTTTGACAGTTCCTAGAGGTAAGTTCATTTTGTTTGCGATAGAATTAAGACTTTCATCTTCAATGTAATATGAATAAAGAATTTCAGAATAATCACTTGAAAGTAGTTTTATAGCGCTATTAATTTTCTCTAATTTTTCTTTTTCGATTAATGTATCTAAGATATCAATATTTTCATCGTTTAAAGATACGGTATCAGTTACGATTATTTTATTGTTTTTTATTTTTTTGATATATTTACTATAATGATTTTTGCAGATCCGCCAAACATAATAATCAAAGTTTTTAATTTCAGTTCCCTTATTAATATTGATAATTATATCTAGGATAATATCTTGTGATAGATCTTCAGCATCATTTTTATTATTACATCTTTTAATACAATAAAAGAAAATATTATCGGTTAGTTCCATTAATTTTTCTATTTGCTTTTCTCTATTATTCATATTTTTACCTCTTACACTTATATAGTGTCATATATATTTAAAATGGTTCGTTTTTTATATTATATAACATTTTATATTTTACGTCTATCTTATAATACTAAATTTATTAATTAGTTAAAAAGAAAAACTTAGTAGAAAAGATTTATCTACTAAGTTATTTAATTTTAGTATGAAGTTAACGCACCATCAAGGGCAATTGCTTGACCACTAATGTAGCTTGATTTTTCACTAGCTAAGAATAAAACTAATGCGGCTACATCACTTACGTATCCACTAGGAATTTTAAATGCTGCTGCAAGCATTGCGTTAGCAAGTCCACGTTTTGATGCATTTGCGAAAGCTTGAGGTTCTGTTATTTCTGTATGAATACCACCAGGGCAAACACAATTACATCTAATACCATTTTCACGATAGATAAATCCAGTATTCTTAGTTAAGCCAATTACAGCATGTTTTGCCATAGTATATGCTGTACCAGCTTTACCACCACAGATACCTGCGATTGATGCTATATTAATAATATTACCTTTAATGTTATGATTGATAAATTCATTTACTGCTTTTCTTGTTGAATAGAATGGAGCCTTCATATCAACTGCCATTACTTTATTAAAGCATTCATCAGTAACTTCTGCTACAGGAGCAAAATTATCTAATACACCCGCATTATTAATTAAAATATCAAGAGTACCAAATGTTTTGAAAGTGTAGTCGATCATTTCATTATTAGTTTCTTCTTGTGCTAAATCACCAACATATGGAACGATTTTTCCTGCATAGTTTTCATCTTTAGCAATCTTACTGATTTCTTCTAGTCTTTCTGCTCTTCTTGCTACAGCTACTACTGTTGCTCCTTCTTTAGCAAATTGTAGTGATAATTCTCTACCCATTCCACTACTTGCACCTGTTACAATTATAACTTTACCTTTAAATTCCATTATTATACCTCCTTTGGAATATTTAACTTTGTGTTAGTTATTATACTTAATATAATCGATATTTTTATATCGATATAATTATGCTATATTGTTTTGCTTTTCCAATTAATTTGATTATTTAATTTATGTAATTATTACATTATACTTTTTAATTTAAAAATCATAATTTAGATAATTATATTTTTTAATAACATAAGAAAAAACGTAAACACATTTTTTTGTGCTTACGTTTTTTACAAACAATATTCTATTCAGTTATTGTTAAAGTAATGGTAATTGTAACTCTAGGATTAATTGTATATACTCCTGTTAATACAACATATCCTATTCCTGAAGAAGTAATAACACCAAAATAATTCATTGATACTGAAATATTATTTTCTTGATTTGGTACATCTATACTCCAATTATAGTATTGAATCATTGGATATGGACTATTACTAAAATCTAGTTCTAAGGTGTAATTTCCATTTTCTTGTGCATAGGAGTATGACATTTCACAAGATATAAAGATTGGATCAGTTTCTGTTTCTTTCTTGATGGTGAATGTTGTTCGGTATACTCTTGATGGTTCATCTTTTTGTACGGCGTAGATAGTAACATCAATATCAGCATTTACGTTCAATGCAAGTACTGTACCATAAGCTGTTACTTTAGCCGCATTTTCATTACTTGAATACCAGTCATATTCTAATCTTGACATTGGTTCTTCTAAAACATTTTCAACCATTAAATATAGATGTCTTGTAAAGCCTTCAGTTATTGTATTACCTCTAAAGCTTCCTCCATTTAAGGTTACTTCGCTTCCTGCGATAAAACCTAAATCATTAGTGGGGTCTGCAACCAAGGTTCCATTTATGTTTAGTTCTTGATTTACAAGTCTTTTTACCACTAAATTAATACTTACATTATTGTTGTTTCCGATGTATCCAATATAGTATGTTCCAGGATCTAAGATAGTTGTAAATACTGGACCTCTATCAGATTTAGTGATGTAGTCTCTTAACTTTAGTTTTAATCTATAAATTTCTACTCCAATATCATAACCATTTTCTTTTTCTTTACTCATAATGTAAACAGGAATATTATCTGTAATAGTTCCATTTGTCATTATATCTAGTTGGATGGTAGAACGATGACTGATAATTACTTCTTCAAAATAGATTGGTAATGTTTTATTCGCAAATATTTCATCTAAGCAAGTACTTGAAAGGGTATTTAAATAATTTAGATTATTTGATTCTACTTGTTCAATGGTTAAACTAATTGATGAATAAGTTGTAAGTGGAAGAACAATATCGATATAACTTCTTCCTTCAGGTAGATATAAGTATAGTTCATTTTCATTACTATCTGTTATAGCTTGTTTATTGATTCCGGTTGTTCCATATCGATTAAGAATAGTTGTTCTACTAGAATCAGAATATATTTTCATTGTTCCTTCAGGATAAGCTATATTACTTCCAGTATTTAAACTAATCTTATAAAAGCCTGCTCCTTGGTTATTATTGTAATAATATTTACAATGATATACATTTTCATTATTTAAATGCATACTATTTTTTATTTCATTTACTCCACTTAATAATTGAATGTCAGCACTAGTCCATCTTAAGGATGTTAACATTTCAAAGCTTCCTGCTCCATTTGGATCAACAAATTCAAGTGATATGTAGTATGTACCACATGATAAGAATGGGGTTGCGATATTACAACTATTACTTAGCACATTCATATTGATATCATAAACAATTATAATAACATCTATTGTTGAAGTTACATTAAATTTGTATGCTTTTGAACAATTGACATTTAATTTATATAGTTTATTATAAGATTGATTTAAGTTAACTATGTTACTTAAATTACTTTCACAATTTAGTGTTAGTTCAGAGTATTGACCTGATGGTATTATTTTATTACGATAACTTGACCAGTATACTTTGTTTTTATATTCAGCTATTCTGTTGGTTGGTACAACTATTTGGAGGTTAGTACGAGTACCTTCAAATACATTTTCACCAAGATTAGTAATATCTGATATTTCTCTATTTACAGTAACTAAAGATAAAGCTGAACAATTTTTAAATGCTTCATCATCAATGTATTGAACACTACTTGGGAATATTATAGATGATAATCTAGTACAATCTTTAAAGGCTTGAGTTCCTATAGCATGTAAAGTATTAGATAGGGTTACTTCTTTCAATCTTGTACAACCTTCAAAAGCATTTGAATCAATATTTGTTACACTATTTGGAATAGTGATTCCTCTTAAACTAGTACAACCTTTAAAAACTGAAGTTCCTATACTTGTTAATGAATTAGATAAAGCTACACTTTCTAACGATGTACAATTCTCAAAGGCATTTGGATCAATGTTTGTTACAGTATCAGGAATAGTTATGCTTGTTAATTTGTAACATCCTTTAAAGACTGAAGTTCCTATACTTGTTAATGAATTAGATAAAGTTACACTTTCTAACGATGTACAATTCTCAAAAGCATTTGAATCGATGTTTGTTACACAATTTGGAATAGAGAGGCTATCTAAACTAGTACATCCTTTAAAAGCTGAGGTACCAATACTAATTAATTTACCAAAAAAATATACTCGTTGTAACGATGTGCAATTTTCAAATGCATTTGGATCAATGTATTTTACACTACTTGGAATGTCAATCATGCTCAAACTTGTGCATCCCTTAAAGACTGAATTTCCTATTGATGTTAATTCATTTGATAAAACAACACTTTGTAAGTTTGTGCATCCTTCAAATGCACTTGGATCAATATACTTTACACTACTTGGAATAGTAACACTCGTAATTTTTTTGCATTCTTTGAAAGCAGAATTACCTATTATAGAAACTATTCGCCCATTAATTACTGATGGAATATCAAATTTTCCTGTTACATCTAAATTTAACCGATCTATAGAAATATACTTTTCCTCAATATTGGTTGTATTGAATAGTTGTAATCCAATTATATTTGACAATTTAAAAATTAATTCATGCTGACAAACTGAACAAAAAGGCCTATTTATATACCTCATTAAACAATTTTGGTGAGGCCTATACCATATTTCTTTTGTTTGATCTGAATCATCGTCTAATTCTGATTCAGAGAAAGGATAAATTCCTACATTATTATATCCAATCCATTGCTTCCATTTAACTGTGTTCGGATCACTATTTTTTGTTATATTTGGATATTCAGATGGTATAATTCCGTTCCAATACTCATCTCCTAATCCACCAAATGAATGTCCAAATTCGTGCATAATAACTGATTTCCAACTAGAATCTTCTGATGAAGTATTTATAGATGTTAAAGCAACACCTAGAGCTTGATTATTTCCCGCCACCTGTGCTGTGCCTCCATCCATAGCAGAGTTTGCTATTATTTGTACCATATTAGTTGATGATGAGGCAGCAAGAGCTATGTTTCTTGCCTTATTTCTATCGGAACTTGCCATTTCTAAAATAACTCTTTTGGCAGAATCTCTCCATGCATAGTATGCATTAAAAAAAGTATCTTTTCCATGTGAACATCTAAATGTTCCATTATTAGGAGTACACTTATTTGTTGCAGGGTTTCCTGCAGAATCATAACAAGCAAATTTGCCATCTATTTCACCGCTTATACCTGATTCTTTAGAAATACAATGAACTGCATAAACAGTTAAATAATCTTTAAAATAATTAAATGGTTCAACTGTAACCATATAATTTGCTGCTTCTTCAACTTTGTTTAAAAATAATTCTTGTTCTTCAGTGGTAAAACCTTCTCCTAAAAACACTACAACAATGCTTTGATCATCTGGTTTTCCACTAGACATAACCAATTTTTTATTTAAATTCTCATATGATAATGTTGCAGAAGATAATTCATCATTAGTGGAAGTTTCATCAACAATCATTCCCATTGTGCCATCGGAATAAAATACACTCAAATAGGATTCTTTTGATGTTTTTTCATTAATAATTAATTCATTATTTACTTTAGAAGCATTAACAATTACATTATTAAAACTTAAAATTGCTATACCAATAATCAAAATACAGGCGCCTGCAATAATTTTTTTTAAAATTACACTAATTCCATAATTTTTGTTCATTTATTCTCCTCCTTTAACTATTCAACTACTATTTCTATTTTTACTCCATCATACTCGACAACTACTTTACCTTTTGATAATCCCTTAACGGTAACTGTATTACCATTAATTGTTGATTCAACTATGGTTTTATCCGAAATAGTCCAAGTTACAGGTGGTATTAAAAATACATTACTTCTGTCAAAGTTAACTTTTTCCATTATTTCTAATCTTGAGATTTTATCGATTGCTTTTATTACATTAAAATAATCCTCAGTTTTTAGCTCAAAAGTTAACCATCCATTTTCAGATTTTTCAATTTTTTTCAAGTTAATATCTGGAAAATCTGAAATTTTATATTTAGTATTTTCTACTTTTTTAGGCTTAACCATAAAACTATTATAACTAAACTGTTGCATATGAAATTTTTTTGATCCCTTGATACGTATTTGTGTTTCTTCGCCTATTGCTATTTTGGTTTTTTCGCATTCCATATAGCGGGTATCAACTGTATCAAATGGCAAATCTATACTACCATAAACATAATCAATTGTTTCATTTTTTAATACTTCTTTCCTAAATGTATCAAGGTTATCATTATCATTTAATATAAAAAGTAATAATAATGTTTCACTAGAATCATAGTTCTTTCCAACAATATATACTTTTTTATAACTTAGTTCTGAAAACATATTGTCAACATTATCTAAAACTTCATTTTTAAAATCAGGATTAACAATTGCATATAATGCATGCTCATTGTCCCATTTTAATTTATCATTTTTTATGTTATTTTTGTTACAACTAACCATTAATGATATTATCATACATGTTATAAATATACCAAAAACCTTTTTCACTTTAATTCTTATTTCCTTTCATTTTTTCTTCAATTAACCTATTTCGTTCCTAATTATACTTTGATTACCAACATTAACACTAAATACAGTTTCATGTAGTAGATTCATATGTTATTTTTTATTATTATAATCTAATATAAGATGAACAAATGTTTATATTAGTTTATTTCTAATTAATTTTGACTATAAAATACTAAAATACAACGAGAACAGTAGTTTTGAAATATAACATTACCTATTTCTTTTTCTTTAACAAAATAAAGATCGTAACATATGCAATCATCAAAAATATCAACAACATAACATTTTCCATACGTTCCATAATAATTTTTTATATGTATATCTTCAATTTTTGCTTCTGAAACCTTGTTTTTTAATTCTTTTAAATAAACACTTTTTAGTTTTTTTTCTAGTTTTTGATCTGATAATTCTGATTGAATTTGATCATTATATAATGATGCAATTTTTTGTAAATCCGACTCTGTAAGCCATTCATTCGCATAAGCTTCTTCTAGATTGTAAAACTTACCATTATTACTTTTACCATTACATCCAACAATGGTAACACTTAATATAAGCATCATAAATAATACAATTATTTTTTTCATTTTTATTTTTCATTTCCTTTCATTTTTAGATTTTAATTAGTATACTTTGGGCCGCATACTATGACCTTATTACTCTTTGATTATCCACATTAACACTAAATATATGGATTTGAGTAAGTTTTTGGTAGTTTCACTCAAATATAATTATTTTTTAAATACAATATATTTCTCATATAATTCTATATCACATTCTAATGAAATATCATTTTTATTAAATTCTATAATAAATGGTATAACAAATATATCATCATTTAAAGAATTTCCATATAGTTCTGCATTCATTTGAACTTTAATAATATTATTACATTTTGATACTTCATTTATATACCTTTTAATATTGCTACTTTGGCCATAGTAAAAGTAAACCAAAATAATTTTATCTCTAAAAAAATCAGATGTGTAATTTTCAATAACGAAATTTTTATTATCAACACCAAAAATACTTATATTACTAAATAATGCAATAAGTTCATTATAATTGTCAATAATATGGATTTTTTTATAATCACCAAAATTTGCATATCCATTATAAACCACTTCTTTGAAATCTAAAACATTAAATTTATCAGGGTTTTTATTTATTTCGTGTATTTTTGTAATAGTTTCATCATATATTTTATTAATTTGATTTTTTTCATTACATAACTTAATTTTTGATTTGCATTCGTCAATATAATTAATTATCAAATTCCAGTTGCTTAAGCTATATTCTTTATAATCTAATTCTTCATATATTTTATCAAGTTGTGTACATTTTCGTTCTTTTAAACTATTATTTGTTTTACTACATCCAACCATCACAGATACAATAACTAACATCAAACATGTCATTAATATTTTTTTCATTTTTTCACCATCTTTATTTTAATTTTTCTTGTAGTTCAATTAAATTATCTTTTGTAAGTACTCCACTATAATAAGCATTTGATAATTCATAAAACTCTCCTGCATTATAAACAAGTGGTGTGTTGGTATCTGAAAATTCAAACTCAATTTTTAATTCTGGGAATGTTACATATGTAAATACTTGATATGCTCCTCTATCCATTTTTACGATAAAAGAATTATTGTATTGCCCATAATAATTTAATACTCTTACATCATTGATTGTTAGACTCTTTTCTCCAAGAGATATTGCGTATGCTAAATAATCTTTTTTTAGTTGTTCTTCATCATACTTAACCTCAGTATTTTCTTTTTCGATTATATAAATAGTAGTATCGGTATTAATTTTTTCTCCATCATACTTTTTATTTTTAGTTTTATCATAGTATAATTCGATATTTTCTATTTCAATCTCAAAAGGTATTATATCAGCAGTGATTGTAGTTCCCTTATCTACTTCTACTATCTTAGATACATCATCTTTATTAAAATCTATTTTTACCTTCTTATTAGTTTCTTTACATCCTACTAAGGTTATGCTAAAAATAGATAATATTAACAATATAATTATTCTTTTCATTTTACTTTCAGCTCCTTTCATTTTTAGAGTTTAATTAGTATACTTTTAGCCGTATACTATGGCCTTATTACTCTTTGATTATACGCATTAACGCTAAATACAGTTTCATGCAACACTCCCATATGCTGTTTATCATTATAAATCCATCATCAGTATATGGTTTATATGTTAAATAAAATTAATAAAGTAACTGTTATAAATTTTAAGATTATATTTATTTTTTTCTTCCTTCACAATTTAGATCTTTAAGGGTATATTTATGATTACGTTCTACTTTTTTAAAAACAAAATCTGCATCATTTATATCTATTTTATCCAATCTAATAATTATATAATACCCATTATAATTAATTGGGTCTTCTTGAATTGTACAATCTATATTTATATATAACTTTTCATTTTCTAACGCTACACTTTCTAATCCAATAGAAAGGCCAAAGGATCCAAAAAGATATAAAATTAACATTTCTTCATCATAGTTAATTTCCATTTCTTTATTAAAAATTTCATTGGCTTTTTCTTGTGAATTAATAATGTAAGTTATATTATCTGGTGCATCTGGATAATAAATAAATTTTTCACTAGAAGAACTATTTGGATCATACAATTCATTTTTATATTCAACTACACTAATTCTATTGGTTTCTAAAAATTCAATTTTAAGCGTATCAGTTTTTAATTCTCCGTGAAGATTAGTAAAACTACCAAAATCATAAAATCTAGCATTAAATAGAATCTCTTTTTTTTCTTGTCTTGGCTTACAGCCTATTATGCTCATTATAAATACTATGCTTAAAGCAATAATAGCTATTTTTCTCATTTAATTTATATCTCCTTTTATTTTACATTTTAATTTATTAAATTCTTTGATATCTTTCTTCATAATTTCTATGGTAAATAATCTTTCGATTAGTACAGTTATACCATCGCCATCGCGCATTTTATATGTGACATTTAAAACTAATTCATTATTATTAATAGTAAGTGACTTAAAATTATAAACATAACCACCGTTAGGATCACAGCCGTATATTATTGCTAAAGCCTTTTTTTCAAAGTACTTGTCATTGTATTTATCAGAAAATGCCTTATCAGTTATGCTAAATCCTTTTTTGTTTAGGTCTTCTTGCATTTGTTCAACAGATTTATATATTATTACTTCTTCTTCCGTAGTATTAAAACTAAATTCTTTATGAGCAATTACTGATGGTTTTTGTTCTATGACTTTAAATTTAACTTTGTTACTTTGACATGAAATTAAGGATGTCAAGAAAATACTCATGATAATTGTTAAAAATACTTTTTTCATTTTTATTTATTTCTCCTTTCATTTTTTTGTTTAACTAATATATTTTTATCAGGATACTACCTGACTAAATACTCTTTGATGATTCTTGAATAAACTAAGTATAATTTCATTTTTTTCTCTCCTTTGTTACTATATTATATAAATTTATTTTAATTTAAGTATTATAAGAAAAAATGACTAAAAACCTGCATGCTTGGTTTAGCAGTATAGCTTACTTTGCCCTTACGCTAGCAAAGTAAGTATCCTACTAAAGCATACAAATATTTAATCATTTTTGATTAATTCATATTCAGTTGTATTAATTAATAATTGATTAATGCCTTTCTTCTTTTAATCTTTTATTAATTAGGGGTCCCACGAGTAAATTATATCATAATGTAAAAATTATGTCAATAATTGGTATAAATATTTTAATAAATTTGTGTTTATTTTATGATATTTATTCAAGCAGACTGCTATTTTTATGGGTAAATAAATATTTTATTTTATAACTTGTAAACTAAATAATGCCTAGTAGATTCTTCTACTAGGCTGTATTGTCTTGTTATATTTATTTCACATATTAATATCAATTCTATTGTTCTTTTATTAAACTATATTATATGTGGTAATGATTACTTAACACTTTCCTAAAAAGTTAACATTTTAGTTACAACTATCATTAATCTATAATTAGTATTAGCATCTTATATTTAAATTTTAATGGCGTCCCCGATAGGATTCGAACCTACGACCAGCGGTTTAGGAAACCGATGCTCTATCCACTGAGCTACGGGGACATTTAAGGAACTTTTGAAAGTTCCTTTTATTTTTTGTAATATACACTTGATAAAATTTTTTCAGCGGTATCTTTGGTTGTTAAATATTTAATTATTTCATAGCTAAAGTTAAATGTTGTACCTGCAGCTTTTGAGGTTATGATATTATCAGTTACTACCACATCTTGATTTTTTAGGTATATTCCTTTTGGAATATATTCTTCGCATGATGGGAAGCAAGTAAATTCTTTATTATCTAAATAGCCATATATACCAAGAACACTTGGTGCTGCACAAATACATGCAATAAGTTGATGTTTATTCATAAAGTGATCAACTGCATTTTTTGTAAACTCACTATGATGATGTGTTAGGAAGGTTGCTTTACCACCAGGAATAATCAAAAATGAATAGTCATCAAAGTTAACATCATGATATGTTTTATCCGCATGAATTATAATATTTGATTGAGTTGTTACTTCTTTGGTTTCATTAAGACTTATCATATCAATGGTAATTTTTGCTCTTCTTAGCATATCAATAGTAATTAAAGCTTCAACATCTTCAAAATAGTTAGCAAGTAAGATTAAACCTTTCATTTTATTGTTCCTTTCTATTATATAAATACTCTCCATATAGAAGTTTCATAATATGGGTAAAGATATCTTTTCGTTTAACTAGATTGCAAGTAAAATAACCAATAGCTCCATTTTGATGTTTAATGTCTTTGGTTTTAAAATATGTATCCATCGCAACACTTAATTCCATGTTTTCGTTGATAATTAAGTTTTTAATTATATTTGGAAGAGGTATTCTTGTTCCTCCTGCTCTATAGATGTTATCATTTTCATCAATCAAAACTCCAAAGTTTGTTAGGTACATTATATCATCTAGGATTTCTACTCCGGCCTCAAGTCCAATTCTTAAACCATCCTTTGGTAAGGCTTTAGCCCTGTTAGTAGCCCCTATAATGGTTTCTAAATCGGATTTGGGTTGACTACCAACTTTACTATCAACATTACATGGTATAACTTCATATCCATAGGGCTCAAGAATTTCTTTACATGCATTTACTTTAACTATATTAGTAGAGCCTATATATGCTTTCATTTCTTTTCCTCATACTCTGTTTTAACGAAATATATGTTATGTCCCATTGCATGGAATTTTTTTTCATATTCTGTCATTATTACATTTTCATACTTTTGATGTAAGTCAAAAGATAAATCTAAGAATTTCCAACCATTGTTATTTAGTGATACAAGGCTATATTCAAATAGTTCTTTGTTATCTGTTTTGAATTCAATTGTAACTGGTTTTTTACAAATTTCAATGTATTGTTTTAAAAAGTTTGAAGATGTTAGTCTTCTTTTCTCATGTCTTGATTTAGGCCATGGATCAGAAAAGTTTAGATATATTTTTGATATTTCTTCTTTATCAAACACTTTATTTATCGTTGTTGCATCATAGCAGATTAAATAGAGATTTTTTAGATTTAAGTCTTTTGCTTTTTCCACCGCTTGAACAATAACACTTTCATATTTTTCAAGACCCAAATAGTTAATATTCGGATTTTGTTTGGCATTTTCAATAATAAAATCACCTTTTCCCATTCCTATTTCAAGATAGATAGGGTTATTATTTTCAAATAATGATTGCCATTTTCCTTTATAACTTTCTGGTTCTAATATTACCAGTTTTTCATTTTGAACAAGACGTTCATGAGCATTTTTTACATTTCTTCTACGCATCCATATCTCCTGTTGCGAGTATCGCATCTATATATATTAAGATTCCTTTTAATAAACTATCAATATCTAAGAATTCATTAGGTTGATGAGCAAGTTCTTCTTCATAAGGGAATCCCATTCCATATGCAACTCCATTTTCAAGGATACTTGCATAAGTTCCGCCTCCTACTGTAAATGGTTTATGTGTGGAGTCGTTAGTATTCTTTACATATGCTTCATATAAAGCTTTTACTAATTCACTATTTGGACTTACATAGTGAGGAACTTTATGTTCAAAGTTAGTTATTTCAAGATTGTATTTGGAAAGAATATTAGCATATACTTTTTTGAAGTTTTCAACATCATATCTTTCCGGATATCTAATATCAAGAGTAACTCTTGTGCTATCAGGATTAATATCAATGATACCAATGTTACATGTTATTGGTCCCATTTCATAATCAGTATAACTTAATCCCATATTATTGAGATTAAAATCTAAATGATGGTTTTCTGCAACATATTTTACAAGTTGGTTTGATGTATAATTTTTAAAGAAATTACAAAGATGAGTTCCCGCATTTATTCCTTTTTCTGGTTCCATTGCATGAGCTGCTGTACCTTTTAGGAAGTATTCATACTTTCCATCTTTTTCCGTTACATCACCTTCAAGATGATTTTCTTTTAAATATTTCATAAATTCATCAACTACATTAATTCTTGCGATGGCTGTTGCTTCATCGATAACAACGTTGTAACGTTCTCCACCTTTTAATGATATTAAAGCATCAGTGGAAACTGCACATTTATTAACATCTTTGATTTTTAGATCTATTGCCATTCTTCCTTTTTCTCCATAAACAAGAGGAAAAGAACAATCAGGTGAAAAACCAAGATCAGGTAAAGGATGGCTTTCTAAATAGTGATGAATGCCACGCCATGCGGTTTCTTCATCAGTACCAAGAATTAACTTAATTTTGTTTTTTAGTTTAATATTAGCATCTTTAATAAATTTTAAAGCAAAGTAACTAGCAATTAATGGTCCCTTATCATCAGTTGATCCTCTACCATAGATTTTATTATCGACGATTCTTGCTTCATATGGAGGGTACATCCAGTTTTTACCTTCGGGAACTACGTCTAAATGACATAGCACGCCAACGCTTTTTTCTCCTTCTCCATATGATATTTCAAGTGCATATCCATTATCGTTTAAGACTTCAAAGCCATCTTCTTTAGCTTTTTTCTCCATATATTTAAGAGCATCATTTATTCCTTTTCCAAAAGGAGTTAAAGCCGTTTTAGTTGATTCATCGTATACACTTCTAATTTGAATTAATTCTTGTAATGTTTTAATAATTTCTTCTTTATTATTCATTACAATTTGTTCAAAGTTATTATTCATATATATATCCTCCATAGTATATTTAAATAGCCACCCTTTTAGGTGGCTTATTTTTTTAGTCTTCAATTGTACGTGCGAATTCAGCAGATGAACATTTAATTGTATTACCTGAGATTAAAACTCCCACACCTAAATTACGTAAGCCATCAAAGTTTACATTATTTATATCTTTTACTTCAACTGTTACACGATTTAAATTTTTTGATATTGAAACAATATTATCATCACCAAAAGGTGCTAGGTATTTATTTTTAATATCTTCTTTTGTTTCAACCTTTTTATGATTTCTCTTAAAGTTTTTAGCAATAAACTTGATTAAAGCAATTATTAATAAAGTTATAATAGGAATAACCATTACAATTACTGCTATTAAGAGTGGTAAGAGGTTTAGATTGGTATTTTCAAGAATTAATATTGATTTCATTTTTATACTTCCTCCATATATATTAATTATACCCTAAATTGGTATTTTTTAGTAGTAAATTGCATATATAAATTTAAATGGAGGTAAGTATGCGTATATTAAAATATATCTTAATTGGATTAATTCAAGGGTTAACTGAACCCCTTCCTATATCAAGTAGTGCTCATATGGTCTTTTTAAATGAATATTTAGGACTTGAAAAAATGAACCTTGAAACGGAGATTTTTGTTAATTTTGCTTCATGTTTAGCAATTATGATTTTCTTTTTTAAAGATTTAATAACTTTAATTAAAAATACTTTTACTAATAATACTAGTCATTATTTAAATCGAAAGTATTTCTTTAATATTATTATTGCGAGCATCCCAGCTGGAGTTATTGGTATTTTGTTTAATGACTATATTGATAAATACTTTTTAAATAGTTTTACTTGTTCTATATGTTTAATACTTACAAGTATTGTTTTATTTTATTCTTTTTTTAAAATTAAAAAGGGAAGTTGTGTTAATGAAGAAATTACGACTGGTTCGGCTTTTTGGATTGGTTTATTTCAAGGGATTGCGGTTATACCTGGTCTTAGCAGGAGTGGGTTAACTTTATCTGCAGGATTAAGTCAAGATTGTACCATTAAAAGAACTTTAAAGTTTTCTTTTTTTCTTTATATTATCGCAAGTATTGGTGCTTTTGTTTTAGCCATTATTAAGCTTAATTTTTACTCTATTGATATTATACCAACATGTGTTGCTTTTATTAGTGCATTTGTTGCGACTAGTTTTTCGATTAGGTGGTTTTTTAATAAGTTAGATATGAGAAAAATTAAGTTCTTTGGTTTATATTGTTTAATAGTTGGATTAGTAAATATTTTTATATATTTTTTTAACTAGATGATTTTCACCCATCATTATTTTCAACTACAACATATAATATATTGAAAGTGAGGTGCTTGATTATGACTTGCTTTGATACACGTAACAATAACACAAATACCAACAATACAAATGGTACAACAATAGCTGACCTTTTAAGACGTTTAGATAAAATGCAACGTGACGCTGTTATTCAAACTAACGCTGATGGTTGTGAAAACTGTATGTTAACAGCAATGTACAATACAAAACCTATTTCCATTTACTCAGGCTGTAATAAATTAACTGCTCCAATTGGTGTAGACGGAACTACTACTGACCTATTCCGAGTTGAAGCTGTACGTGGAAACGATACTGTGGTTTTACGTTTATTACAAAATACTAATGGAACAATTACTTGTACTACTTATACTGTAATTGTAAAAATTGATTGTATTTGTTGTGTTCAATGTTTTGAACCTATTAATTGTGAAACAACTTGTTACCCCGCAATTTAAAAAGGGAAGGGGGTAACTCCCCTTTCCCACCGTCATAATCATAATCACTTTTAAAAATAAAACCGCTATTTAGCGGTTTTTATCATTTCTATAAAGTAACGATGAACTCTTTCATCATTTGTTAATTCAGGATGAAAACTTGATACTAGAATGTTGTTTTCTTTAGCACAAACAACTTTTCCATCTAATTCTAAAAGGACTTGAACATTTCTTCCAACCTTTTCAATCCAAGGAGCTCTAATAAATACTAAAGGGATTGGTGATTCATCAATTTCTTTAATGACTTGATTTGTTGTAAAGCTTGATAATTGTCTTCCATAGGCATTTCTTTTAACTGAGATATCCATAGTTTCAAGATAAGGATCCTCACCTATCACTTCTTTAGCAAGAAGAATTAAGCCTGCACATGTGCCATAAGTGGGAAGACCTTCTTGGATTTTCTTTTTTAAAGGAGCTAGTAAATTGAAGATTTTTAGTAATCTTCCAATAGCGGTACTTTCACCACCAGGAAGAATAATTCCATCAATATCCTCTAAATCACTTTCCTTCTTCACTAAGATGGGTTGAACACCGATTTTTTTTAGCATCTCAACATGTTCAATTACTCCCCCTTGTAATGCTAAAACACCAACTTTCATTAGTTTCCTCTATTGGCTAGTTTTTTGTTTTCTTCAAGATCGCGAATATCAATGCCAGGCATTGCAAGACCTAAGTTTTCACTTATTTCCGCAAGTTTTTTAGGATCATTATAATATGTTACTGCTTCTACAATTGCTCTAGCTCTTTTTCTTGGATCACTTGATTTAAAAATTCCCGAACCAACAAAAACACCTTCACTACCAAGTTGCATAAGTAGAGCAGCATCAGCAGGGGTTGCAATTCCACCAGCTGCAAAATTAACAACCGGTAGTTTTTGATTTTCTTTTACCCACTTTACAAGTTCAAGTGGCACTCTCATTTCTTGTGCAACAAATGTTAATGCTTCATCATCCATTGCGAGTAATGATTTAATTTGAGTAGTCATTGTTCTTTGGTGACGTACTGCTTCAACAACATTACCAGTACCTGCTTCACCTTTCGTTCTAATCATGCTTGCTCCTTCATTTATACGGCGAAGAGCTTCTCCTAAGTTTCTTGCACCACAAACAAATGGTACTTTAAAGTTGTGTTTGTCAATATGAAATGCTTCATCTGCTGGTGTTAATACTTCTGATTCATCAATATAGTCTACTTCAATTGCTTCAAGAATTTGAGCTTCAACAAAATGGCCAATTCTTACTTTTGCCATAACTGGAATTGAAACAGCTTTTTGAATTTCTTTTATCATTGCGGGGTCACTCATTCTTGCGACTCCACCTTCTTTTCTAATGTCAGATGGTACTCTTTCAAGTGCCATTACGGCAACCGCACCTGCTTCTTCAGCAATTTTTGCTTCTTCTACATTTGTAACATCCATTATTACTCCACCCTTTAACATTTGGGCTAAGTTTTTATTTAAATCATATCTTTCCATAGTTATCACCTTCTATAAGTTTTCTTCTAACTTTTTTCCATCAATTTTTCCAATTTCCGTTTTTGGCATTTCATCCATAAATATAATTTTATATGGTTTAGCATAAATTGATACTTCTTCTACTACTAAATCATTAATTTTTTCTGTTAGTGATTCATTAGTAATTTCCATATTTCTATTTTTATTAACAAATAAAACAATCATATGGTCTTTGGTTTCATGTTCAATTGAAGTAGCATAAACTTCATGAACTTCAGGAAGTTTTGAAACGACATTTTCTATTTCTGATGGACATATTATTACACCTGATATCTTAACAATTCTTTTTAAACGTTGTTTAAAAAATAAATAATCATTTTCATCAAGATATCCGTAATCACCAGTTTTAAGCCACTTTACATTATTTTCATCTGTAAAGAAAACTTTCTTGTTTAGTTCTTCATCTTGATAATAACCATTCATTAAGATTTTACCACTAACAACTATTTCACCACATTCACTAGGTTTTAAGAATTGATTAGTTGTTGAATCGATGATACCAAGTTTTGCGAAACCAACGGCTTTTCCCACACTTCCCATTCGGTGTTCTTTATCTGTATTTACAGTACATACTGTTACGGTTTCAGTTAATCCATATCCTTCATAAAGTCTAGCTTTTGAACCATATGAACTCATCACTTTATTAAATGATTCAATTAAATCTTGTGATACAAAATCACCACCAACATATGATACAGTAATATTCTTTAATTTCTTTGTATAAAAGTTTTTATTTTTAAGGAGAGCTTTAAAGATTGCAGGAACTCCAATTAATATTGTAAGTTTATTTTTTTTGATCAGTTTGATTGTATCTTTTGTGTGAAATTTCATCATTAAAGAAACTGCCGCTCCATACATTAAAGGAGCATGAATTCCCATACAAAGTCCAAAACCATGAAACATCGGTAATACCGCAAACATATAAACACCTCTACCGTCGTTAATACCTAAGATTTCGGTACCATCACCGGCTAAATGATTGATTGCACTTGACGATAATTCAATTTGCTTAGATTCACCTGTGGTTCCACCTGTATTAAGAAGAACAGATGGTTCTTCTGGATTCCATTTATATGGAATAATGTCTAATTTATTAACCTTTAAATCATCATATCTTATTACTTCTTTTTTGGGAGATTTCTTATCACAATATATTTTTTTAATAAGATTAAAGTTTTTAAAGGGGTTAAATGTAATTATTTTTATATCTAGTTCATTTATTAATGATATATACTTTTCAGCAAAAATATCAATCACAAGTAAATATTTGCTATTTGATTTTGTTAAGTACTTTTTTATTTGAGTACATGTTGTTTTAGGATGTACTTCATAAATGATTGCACCAAGTTTATTGATTGCATAAAAAGCATAAACTGCTTGTGGCATATTTGGCATACATACAGTTACTACATCTTTGGGTTTTACGCCAATACTATTTAAATAACTTGCGAGAAGATCTATTTTATTAATTAGATATTTGTATGTTAAACTTTTATTCTCATAGTGTATAGCTATTGATGATGGATATTTTTCTGAAGTTTTTTTAACAATATCATATAATGAAACATTAAAATTCATATTTTTACCTCCTAGATTCTATATCCTGCAATTACATACAGCAAGAAAATTATAATTACCGCAAGTACTTGATGTAATAAGTATACCCATAGGGCATGAGTACCTACAAATGTAAAAGGCCTTACCCATTTACCTTTTAATTTTGGTACTTTTGTCTTTTTATCTTTATATAAAGTTTTTCCGATAAATGCTCCAATAAAGACAACACCGGTACATGGAACTAATCCAAAGCAATCTTCACCATATATGACATATCCAAGGATCATTTTAATTATATTTGAAAAATTTAGTTCATGAATGTTGTTAAGTCTTGGGGCATCCCACCAATTAATTAAGAACCCCCATAAAATGATTAAACAACCAATAATTAAGAAAAACCATTTATTATCATATATTTTTTCACATAAAGCATAAAGTAAAACTGATACACCAAGGGTTGAAAGAATTCCAAAAATAATATAGAATTCATCTCCTGACACTTTTGATATTATGACAGTCGCAAGAGTTACTATAAGACCTGCACCAATTATCTTTATACCTCTTTTAACATTTGATTTACTAAATGTACAACTTATGCCACAAATAGTTAAAAACAACGTTACAAAAATATAGTGACATACTTCTCTAAAAGTACTCATCTCAAAGGTATCAGCAATTTTTACTAAAGTATTAATGAAGGAACTATCTATATCATTATAGTTTTTAAATATCATCATACCCCATCCACCATAGCCTGCACTAAAAGATACAAGAATTAAAAAGTGGTCAATAATCATTGCGATTACTGCTAGTCCTCTTAAGGCATCAAGTTCAAATATTCTTTCTTTTTTATTGGATATTAACTGAGTATTATTATTTTCTTCCATGTTAGTACCTCTTATTTAGTATATATTATACCATATTTTTTCTAAGAGTTCTATTAATTGATAATATTAAATAAAAAACCTTATCATTTAACGATAAGGTTTGATATTTCTATTTACATCCAAAAAGACGTAAGACATCATTAAATGTAATAAATACGAATAATGCCATTAGAAGTAAGAATCCAACTGTATGAACAATGTTTTCTACTTTTTGACTAGGTTTCTTTTTAGTAATAGCTTCATAGATAATGAATACTAAGCGACCACCATCAAGAGCAGGAAGTGGTAATAAATTTACAAATCCAATGTTAACACTTAAGTATGCCATTAATGATAATAATGGTAAAATACCTGATGAAACGGTATTTGTGATTAATTGGAAGATTCCAACGGGACCACTAAAGTCATCAATATGAACTGATGAATCAGTAAATAATAAACCTAAAGTTTTGAAAATACCAATTGATGATTCGGCAGTATTTGCCCAAGGCATATATAGTAATTTACCAAAGTCAAATTCATATTGTGGAGAAACACCTAGTTGAACTTTTGTTTGTGTTACGCCTTGACTTTCTAGTAAATCTTTACTATATGTTTCAATAACTGCAGTTCCTGTTTCACCATCTCTATTATATGTGATTTCTACATCACATGATTCATTTAATCCTGTAAAGAATTTTAGTAAATCATTAATAGTTATAATAGTTGTAGATTCTGATTTTGTTTTAACTTTAATAGATGTTAAAACATCGCCTTTTCTAAGTCCTGCTTTGTATGACTTAGTTTTTGTATTATTGCTTGAATATTCGCCAACAACAACTTTATTGTTTTTGGTTTCATCTTGATTTAGCATTAATTCAATTGAGTAAACTGATACAGCTGGATAAATTAAAGCGGTCTTTACGTTTCCATCTTTATCTTTATATTCAACTTTAACACTACCATTAAATGTATCAACATTACCACTTGCGATATCAGCCAAGCTTGTAGAAATATCATTCCACTTACTTACCTGAGTACCATTAATACTAATTATTTCATCATCCTCTTGAAGAATACCATAAACTGGAGCATTCTTATCAACAACATTCAATTTTGTTTTATTCAATTGAGGATAGCCTTGGAAAAGGCCAATGATAAAATATAATACAAGAGCAAGTAAGAAATTCATAAATGGTCCCCCAAAAATAGTTAAGAAACGAGCACCAACACTTTTTGAACTCATGCTTCTATTTTTTGGAGCTATTTGATATTCTTCTTTCTTTTTGAATTCAACAATACAATCTCTATTTACTATAAATTTAGTTGCTTCTGCTAAGCTTTCATCTTCATTGATAGGTGCAACTTCAACAAATAATTCATCTGGTAATGCTTCAAGTGTACCAAATAAGTCATGTGAAATTACACGATAAAGTGGTAAATCTTTATATTTTTCATCCGTAACATTATGAATAATTCTAACAACACGTGATGAATCATCAAGTTCAAGTTTTACATCTTTACCATCTTCAATGTAGTCTTGATCGCCATCTTCCCCTGCTGGTGATACAAATCCTCCGATGGGAATAGCTCTAATTGAAAAGTAAGTTTCCTTACATTTCTTTCGATAAATTAATGGTCCCATTCCTAGTGAAAATTCATAGCATAAAATTTTAGCACGTTTAGCCATTAGGAAATGTCCCATTTCATGAATAGTAACAATTAGCATTAATACAATAATAAATGCTAATGCACCTAATACATATACCATAATTACCCTACCTTTCTATTGTATACATTATTTTTTACAAGTTGATCTAATTCTAATAATGTATTAATGGTTAATTCTTTTTGATTATATATATTATAATCAGGATTATTTACTTCCTCTTTTATTATTCTTTCAATATCTGTAAAGTTTGCTTTACCATCTAAAAATAGTTTTACTATTGCTTCATTCGCAGCATTCATTATACATGGATATATACCACCTTTTTTTAAGGTTTGTTTTGCGAAGGCAACTAGTGGATAACGTTCATTATTAAGTGGTTCAAAACTTAAGTGATATAATTTATCAAGTGGAAGTTGTTTTATTATATCACATTTTTTATGTAATTTATTGTAAATAGCATAATGAATTGGTAAATGCATATCTGGAGATGCCATTTGAGCACAAATTGAGTAATCATTAAACTCTACTATTGAATGAACTATTGATGAACGATGAATTAAAACTTCAATATTGTCAATATCTACGTTAAATAAATAATGTGCTTCAATTATTTCAAATCCTTTATTCATCATTGTTGCACAATCAACTGTAATTTTTGCACCCATTTGCCAATTAGGGTGAGCTAAGACTTCTTGTTTTGTGACATTTTCTAATTCATTTCTACTATAATCTCTTAAGGCTCCACCACTCGCAGTGATGATTAACCTTCTAATTTCTTTTTGATTGTTATCATCAAGTAATTGAAAGATTGCTGAATGTTCACTATCTAGTGGATAGATGTTTACATTATTTTCTTTAGCAAGTGACATTATTATTTCCCCTGCAACTACCAAGGTTTCTTTGTTAGCAAGCAAGATGTCTTTTTTATTTAAAATACCATAGTATGTTGGTTCAAGACCTACTGAACCAACTAAAGCATTAACTATTTTGAATTCTTCATTTACACTTACTAAATTAACTAAACCTTTTGTTCCACAAAATACTTTAATGTTTGGGTATTTATCTTTAATTATTGATTCATGAGATTCATTCATTAAAGAAACATATTTAGGTTTAAATTCTTCAATAATTTCTAAGGCTTTGTTTAGATTATTTTTAAAACTAAAACCCAGTAGTTTTAATTTTTTATCTTCACGTATTATATCTAGAGTTTGCTTTCCGATACTTCCGGTTGCACCTAGAACTATAAATTGAATCATATTACAACAACTCCAATAAGAATTAATATAACCATAAAGATGGTACCTGTCATAATAATACTATCAAATCTATCCATTACACCACCATGACCAGGGAAGATAAAACCATAATCTTTAATTTCATATTCTCTTTTTAATTTAGATGCTACTAAATCACCAAATTGTGCAAAGATAGTTAGTACTAAAGTTATTACTCCGATAACTACTACATTCAATACAGAATTTGATATTGAAAGTAAATTAAAGTTCATATAATGTTCACATAAACAAAGAAGTAATGTACCAACAATTGTACCGCATAAACTTCCGCCGATTGCTCCTTCAATTGTTTTTTTAGGAGAAATAGTTGGACATAATTTATGTTTTCCAAGAAGTAAACCAAAATTATATGCACCCATATCTGTAAACATTGTGGTTAATAAGACATAACTCATTAATACGAGACCAAACCATTTATTTTCTTCTCCATTGATATTTGTAATATATCTACTTGATGTAGCAAGAAAAATTCCAAGGCCTGCATATAAGATGAAGCCAAAAAATATTAAGATATCAGTTGTATGAAGTTCACCATTAAACAAAGATACAACCATTAAAAGACTAAATATAACAATTAAAGCAAAAATTAAATCATTAAGTTCAAAGTAATCTTTTAATAGATATGTGAATATTCCAAGTGCTACTAACATACTTGAAAATAGTGGAATAATAAATTTATATTTTTTGGAAAGATTCCTTTTTTCACTGTGCATCTTAACTAGTTCATATGTTGCCATATAAGAAAGAATTACTGCAAGTCCAAACATAAACCATCCGCCAAGGATTAAAATAGGAAGCATTACAACTCCCATTAAAAAACCTGTAATTACTCTTTTTTTCATTATTTAATTCCCCCAAATCTTCTATTTCTTTGTTGATATTCCATTATAGCTTGATAATACTCTTTTTTATGGAAATCAGGCCATAATGTTTTTGGAAAATACAATTCTGCATAAGAGGCTTGATAAAGAAGAAAATTGCTTAATCTCATTTCACCACTGGTTCTAATTATAAAATCAAGTGGATATAAATCAGATGTAAATAATTTACTTTCAAATGTTTTTTCATCAATATCATTTATTTTAATTTTACCATCTTTAACATCTTGTGCTACCATTTTACATGCATTAATTATTTCTTGTCTTGAACCATAATTAAAAGCAATGGTAAAGGTAAAGGTGGTAAACATTTTAGTTTTATTTTCAATTTCTTCCATTAGAATTAAAACATCTTGAGGAACTCTTTCTTTGAATCCAATGAATTTCACTCTTATTTTTTTCTCAATTAAATTATTTAAGCTTTTTTGATAAAAAACTTTAATTTGAGAAAGAAGATAATCCACTTCTTGTTTTGGTCGATTCCAGTTTTCCGTACTAAAAGCAAAAACCGTAAGATTAGGAATTTGTAATTCCATAGTTGCTTCAACAATTTCTTTTAAAGTTTTTACTCCTTTTTCATGTCCTTTAATTCTTGGAAGTAATCTTTTTGTTGCCCATCTTCCATTTCCATCAAGAATTATTCCAACATGTTTTGGAAGAGGTTTAGCCATTATTGATGTTTTTAAATCGTTTATATTCATATCATTTTCCTCATATCAATTCATTATACTATATTTTAGAAAAAAAAGCCAAAAATATGAATAAAAGTAAAGGGCTAACCATATTAAATTGGTTAACCCTTTTTTTGTTAGATTGACATAATGTCGTCTTCTTTAGTTTTTGTTAATTGATCTATTTTTAAGATATATTCATCAGTAACTTTTTGGACTTTATCTGTTGCACGTTTTAATTCGTCTTCAGACATTTCACCATCTTTTTCCATCTTCTTTAACATTTCCATGTATTCACGGCGAACATTACGAATAGCAACTTTAGCATTTTCAGCATTCTTTTTAGCTTGTTTAACTAAATCTTTTCTTGTTTGTTCTGTTAATGGTGCAATAGGAATTCTAACAACATCACCATCATTAAGTGGATTAAATCCAAGGTTTGCTGTTTGAATTGCTTTTTCAATTCCTTTTAATACTGATTTATCATAAGGCTTAATTAAGATAGTTTGAGGATCAGGAGCTGAGACATTAGCAATTTGGTTAACAGGCATCATTGAGCCATAGTATTCAACCAAAACACCATTTAAAATACTTGGGTTAGCTTTTCCAGTTCTAATTGAGGCGAAATCTTTTTTTAAGGCTGCGATGGTTTTTTCCATTTTTTGACCACATTCGGTAATAATTTCGTTAATCATTTTATTCCTCCTATTTATTTAGTAATAATTGTTCCAATTTCTGGATGTTTAATTACTTTGGTAATATTGCCTTTAACATTCATATCAAAGACAATCGTTTTAATATCATTTTCACTACAAAGAGTTGCGGCTGTAAGATCCATAACATGTAGATGGTCAGTTAATATTTGATCATATGTTAGATAATCATATCTAAATGCATTTTTGTTAACTCTTGGGTCATCACTATATACTCCGTCAACACCATTTTTAGCCATTAAGATGACAGAAGCATTAACTTCCTTAGCACGTAAGGCCGCACAAGTGTCAGTAGAGAATAATGGGGAACCAGTACCACCACCAAATATTACGACACGATTTTTATTTAAATGATTTAAAGCTTTTTCACGAACATATGGTTCAGCAACACTTGGCATTGAAAGTGAAGTCATTACGACAGCTTGAACATGTAAATTTTCAAGAGTGTTTTTAAGAGCTAAGCAATTTAAGATTGTAGCAAGCATTCCCATATAGTCAGCACTTACTCTATCCATCATAAATTCACTTGCTTCTCTTCCACGCCAGATATTTCCAGCACCGATTACGACCCCAACTTGAATATTTTCATTTACAAGATTTTTAATTTCTTCAGCTATTTCTTTTACCTTTACAGGATTGATTCCTGTACCTTGTTGGGTTGCGAGAGCCTCACCACTTAATTTTAAAATTACTCTTTGCATTAATGATTCTCCCTTTTGTTATTTTTATTAGTTGTTAGCTTTAGCAGCAGCTGTTGCAGCAGCAACTTCTGCAGCGAAATCATCAGCACGTTTTTCCATGCCTTCACCTACTTCATAACGAACGTAAGCAACAGCACTACTGTTATGACTCTTTAGATATTGAGCAACTGTAACAGATGGATCTTTAACGAAAGCTTGATCAACTAAGCAAATTTCTTTTTTGAATTTTGCAAGACGGCCCATTGCCATCTTTTCAATGATGTTAGCAGGTTTAGATGCATTAGCAGGATCATTAGCAATTTCAGCTTTGATTACATCTGATTCATGATCTAAGTCTTCTTGATTAATAGATGCTTCATCAAGGTAACGAGGATTGTACATTGCAACATGCATACAAATGTCTTTTGCAACTAAAGCATCAGTACCTTTAATTACAGATACAACAACAATCTTACCACCATTGTGTTTATAAACACCGAATACTTCATCGTCTGCTTTTTCAATTCTTACCATACGACGAAGACTAATTTTTTCACCAATTACTGCTGTAGCAGCAATGATTAAGTCTTCTACTGTTTGGCCATTGTATGTAGCAGCAAGTGCACATTTTTCACATGCAGCATCACTTGCAACACAAGCTTCACCAATTTGATGTAATAAGTTTAAGAATTTTTCATTTTTAGCAACGAAATCAGTTTCTGAATTTAATTCATATAAATATGCTTTATTACCATTGATTGCAACATCACAAAGACCTTCAGCAGCAATTCTTGTTGCTTTCTTTGCAGCTTTTGCAATACCTTTTTCACGTAGCCAGTCGATAGCTGCTTCAATATTACCATTACATTCAGTAAGGGCTTTTTTACAGTCCATCATACCAGCGCCAGTTTTTTCTCTTAATTCTTTTACTAATGATGCAGTAATCATTGTGTTCCTCCTATTAATTATTCTTCTTGAGCTTTTGGAGCTTCTTGAGGTGCAGCTTCAACTTTAGCTTCTTCTTTTGGAGCTTCTTGAGATGCTGCTTCTACAGGTTTTCTAGCAGGACGAGGTCTACGAGGTTTTTGGTCTCTTTGAGGTCTTGCTTCTTTTTGAGGTTTTTCTTCTTCAACTTTTTCTTCTTCTGGAAGAACATATGGTTCAACAGCAACGCCATTACCTTCAAGTACTGCGTTAGCCATAACACCAACGATTAGACGAACAGCTCTTACGCCATCATCATTTGCAGGAATAACGTAATCAACATCATCTGGATCACAGTTTGTATCAACTAGACCAAATACAGGTATATGTAATTTACGAGCTTCTGCAACAGCATTATGTTCAGTTTTAGGGTCTACAACAAATAGAGCTCCTGGAAGTGTTGTCATTTCTTTAATTCCACTAAAGAAACCTTCAAGTTTAGCTTGTTCTTTCTTGTAACCTGCAACTTCTTTTTTAGTTAATTTTTCAAAAGTACCATCTTTTTCCATTTCTTCAATTCTGTATAGTTTGGCAATTGATCTACGAACAGTCTTGAAGTTAGTCATTGTTCCGCCTAACCAACGTTTGTCAACATAATATTGACCACAACGGATTGCTTCTTCTTTAATGATATCTTGGATTTGTTTACGAGTTCCTACGAATAAAACTTTGCAATTGTTATTACGTACGATTTCAACCATTGCAGCGTAAGCTTCTTCGATCTTATCTGCAGTTTTTTGTAAGTCAATGATGTATACACCATTTCTTGCATTAAAAATATACTCCTTCATCTTAGGGTTCCAACGGCGAGTATGATGTCCGAAATGAACTCCTGCTTCTAGTAATTGCTTCATTGTAACTACTGACATTTTAAATTTCCTTCTTTCTTTTTATTTTGTTTTGGCCGCCAAAAGAGTCCACACATACCGCCACCAAAGCACTAGACGACATGCTCATCTTTTGTGTGTATTTTTTGCCATTAGTAATTATACCACATTTTTTTGCATTTTACAAATAATAATGCTTATAATTTTGTATATACCTATTACATTTAAAAACATTGATCTTAATATTCATTTTTTATTATGTACAGATTTAATTTATGCACTCCCTAATTTTTAATTTTAATATAAAAAACCATACCTATAAAGATATGGCTTTCATCACAATATTTTCTAGTACACGCTTATTAAAAGAATGACAGAGGGAAGTTTTATGACAGTTGAGATTATCTCATTTCTATTTAATTTTCAAGAAGCTGGCTTTTAATTAGTTTTGAAATTTGATAATTTAAAAACTTAATACTTTAAGAAATATAATACTATTTTAATAAAGTGAAATTTATTATTAAAGGTAAGCATGCCATGTTTTTATTTCTGTATATTAATCATTGTTTACAAATCTTTATTAAATCTATACTTTTAAGGATGCACCTTTAATTTTCTAAAAATTATTTATTATTTAACTTATATAAGATTTCTAGTTTCTTTTCATCATTACTAGAACAAACAATTTTTTCAATATTGTCGATGTTTATTTTTATAATTCCATCTTCATATGAATCACTATCTATTTGTAAGATTTCAATATTCTTTTTATTATATTTTTTTATAAATCCGACAACATCATAAACATCACTATTATCGGTTAAAATAGAACAAATACTATTAGATGATTTTATAAACTCAATAAAATTAAAAACTATTGGCTTAGAATCATCAAATGACATTTCATCTACTACATCAAGGTTATAATAATTAATTAATTTTTGAATGTTATTTAAATACTTAGAATCTTCTTCTATTTTAATAATATCGTCAACTAATTCACATGAATATCCATCAAATTTACCATATGGTGAAATATTATATAGAATATATGAATTCTCATCAGCATGAAGTATATAGCCAACAGAAAATGAATTTGGATTAATACTATCTGTATAAATACCAATCAATTTTTTATTTTTATATGCATCTAATACTTTGTCTTTCATTGTTTCCGCCTTATTCATCTATAAATAATTCATAATAAAACCACCATAATAATGATTTTGCCCATTTTCCTTTTTTTATGATTTTTATTGGTGGTTTCTTAACAAATCCTTTTTGATCTCTCGCTTTTCTTGCTTGCCCTTTCTCATGTTTACTCTTAGTAGATTGTCTTGCCCTTTTGTGTGTTCAGAGTACAACATTAGGCCACCTAATGCTAACGCACCTACACTATTAATAACTTGTGCTCCAGTAAATGTAAGACCAGTTGACATTGCTAATCCACCAGTAGCTGTAATATAAGTTCCTGCACCTATAGTAACTTCTTGCGCTGCAATTGAACTTAAAGTACTGCCAATTTGAGGAGCAATATAACCTATTACAGCACCTATGCCTGCACCGATTACTCCTCCCAATACTGTTGCACCCAAATAATCATACCATTTAACACTACCATTAAATATTTGTCCATCATCTTGATAATCAATATAGGCTGCAGTTCCAAATCCAAGTATAGCACCTAGAATAGCACCAATAATTATTCCAATTAAAATTGCACTATGTCCACTTGGATCACTGTAATTTATTGGATCATTCATACAATATGCATATAGATTTAATCCATATACCTTATCTGGTTCAAGATAATCTATTGTATCTTTTGTAATGAATCTTCCCCATTCACTATTGTAACATCTTGTTTTTAAGAGGTATAATCCTGTTTCTTTATCTATTTGGTATCCTCTATATCTTATGCTACTTCTTTCACTTATTCTACTTAGTGGAATACCATTTCTTTCTTCATTTTTGATGGTGGTTTCTCCATAAGCAGTGTAGTTATATGTACAGACTTAAATTTATTGTTTTAGTAAGTTTCTTCTTTTTTATACCATTTTATGATTGTTTTTGTTGTATCATATACTTTAAAATTTGTATTTACTCATTTTTTACACTTTCTCTATTTTTGCCATGATGTGACATCTTGAGTTTAACAAATGGAAAGTGAAAATATTGTCGAAACTTCTGTAGTTTAATACTTTTTTATAAAAAGATTATATAAATTTGTTGGGGATCAAGATATATCTTAAAAGAAATTGGGGGTAATTTCAATTACCCCCAATTTTTGTGTATAAGTTTTAATTATTTTCTTTTTTCTTAAGAAGAGTAACAAAAGTTAAGCCTTCGTGTTCTTCTTCTGTATCGATGATTTCAAAGCCAAAATGTTTGTAGAAATCTACGTTGTATTGTTCTTGGAGTATTGTATCTAGGTAGAATTGTTCTACATCTGGATTTTGATTAATAAAATACTCAAGTACCATTTTACCATAGCCTTTTTCTTGATATTCATCTAACAAATAGAATTGACCTATTTGCATTACTTCTTTTTGATCTACTTCAAAGCCAAAGATTCCACCAATTATTTTGTTGGTTTCTTCATCGACAACTTTGTAGTATTGTCCAAAACGATATTTAATATTAAACTCCATTCTATGTAGTGTCATATGATATGGATTACTGTCAAATTCTCCATATTTATCTAAGTATTTTTTAAATGCTGATTTTTGAACTTCTAGTAATTCTTTAGCATCTTTGTGTAAAGCACGTTCAATTTTAATCATAAAGCCTCCTATTGCTTTTTTATTCTCAATGATTTTTTCCTATTTCTTTTTCTCGTTAACTTGAGTTTGTCTTGGATGATGTTCAAGATAAACTTTTTTTATTTGTTCTTTTGATACGTGAGTATATATTTGAGTAGTTGATAAATTAGCATGACCAAGTATTTCTTGAACTACTCTAAGGTCAGCACCACCACATAGTAAATCACTTCCACATGTATGTCTAAATGTATGAGGATGTGCTTTAATATGTTCTGGTAAATTCATGCCAATATTTTCAATTATTAATCTTACTCCTCTTGTTGTTAAGGGACCACCATGGCTATTTACTAGTAGAAATCCGTGATCTTCTAGTTCCTTTTTCAACATTATTTCTGGTCTTGCGACTTCAAGATAAGCTTTTAATGCTTCAACTATATGAATATTCATGGGAACATATCGTTCTTTATGGCCCTTACCAAACACTTTAATCATATTATTTGAATAATCAATATCTGATGGTTTTAGGCCACATAATTCACTTACACGCATACCTGTACCATATAATAATTCTACAATTAAGCGATCTCTTTTACCTAGAGAAGTTGTCGTATCTATGGAATCAAAGATGGCTTTTATCTCATTTGGGTACAACACTTGAGGTAGGGTTTTATCCGCTTTTGGAGTTTCTACCATATCAAATGGATTTACATCTATTATTTCTGAACGTTCTAGAAAACGATAAAATGTGCGCAAGCTTGATAGTTTTCTTGCGATACTTTTCTTACTTAAAGCAAGAGATGTAGATAGATATGATAGGTAATATCTTGGAACATTAGTATGAGTAATGCTTATTAAATTTCCTAATTTTTCCATTTTTAAATATTCATAAAAATCATTTATATCTCTTATATAACCATCAACCGTATAGTTTGAATAGTTACGTTCTACTTCTAAGTATTCCTTGTATTTGTTTATAGCTTCTTCTGATTTATCTTTTTCTTTTGTAACTTGAATATTTGTAGTTTTACGAGGACTTTTTGTTGTACCTTTTGAAGGTTTTCTAATCATCGGTCTTTTATTCATTTTCCAAATATTCCTTTAATTTATTTAAAGCTCTTTCAACATAAGCTTGTTTACGATCTTTTTTCTTTACATTTTCATCTAAGGGTTTAAAGATACCAAAAGTTACATTCATTGGAGTAAAATCAGCATGAGGACTACTTATATAACAAGCAAGGGCACCACTTGATGTTGTGGAATCAAGGTCTAAGATTGGCTTATTTTCAAGGTATCTTGCCATATTAATTCCCGCAATTAATCCACTTGAAGTAGATTCAACATAACCTTCAACCCCCGTCATTTGACCTGCAAAAAAGATATTAGGTTTTTTAATTAATTGGTATCCTTTATTTAATAGTTTGGGAGAATCAATATAAGTATTTCTATGCATTACGCCATATCTTACAATTTCCGCATTTTCAAGTCCAGGAATTAATGAGAGTAATTTCTTTTGTTCACCAAATTTAAGGTGAGTTTGAAAGCCTACAATATTGTATAACGTTTTTTCAAGGTTATCTTCCCTGAGTTGTACAACTGCATAAGGCCATCTTCCTGTTCTTGGATCGTCTAACCCTACTGGTTTCATTGGACCAAATAATAGGGTTTGTCTTCCTCTTTTAGCCATATCTTCAACTGGCATGCAGCCTTCAAATACTTTTAGTTCAAAGTCATGAGGAATAACGGTATCTGAATGAATTAAAAATTCATAGAATTTATCAAATTCTTCTTTATTCATTGGGCAGTTAATATAAGCAGCTTCACCTTTGTTATAGCGTGATGCAATAAATGCTTTATTCATATCTATTGATTCTTTTGTAACAATTGGTGCAACCGCATCAAAGAAATACATATCACTAAATCCTAGTAATTTTGATATTTCATCATGAAGAAGATCTGAGGTAAGAGGACCGCTTGCGATAATAACAGGGCCTTCTGGTATTTTGGTTACTTCTTCATTGATTACTGTTACATTAGGTAGAGATTTAATTTTATTAGTTATGTATTGGGAAAATTTTTCTCGATCTACTGCTAAAGCTCCACCAGCTTCAACTTTTGTATGTTCAGCTGCTTCCATTATTAAAGAGCCAAATTGTCGCATTTCTTCTTTCAAAAGTCCAACCGCATTTTCAATGCTTGCGGCACGAAGGGAATTGCTGCAAACCATTTCTGCAAATCCATCAGTATGATGGGCTGGTGTCATTTTATTAGGACGCATTTCATATAAGACTACTTCATAGCCTCTTTTGGCGAGTTGCCATATTGCTTCACTTCCTGCAAAGCCTGCTCCGATTACTGTTACTTTCTTCATGATTTTCACCTTTTCTTTTATATATATAAGAATACTAGAATTTTATCATTTTGTCAAATAAAGAACGAGATTTTTATTTTATTTTTTGATTTAATTATATATATATTTACACTTTATTATAAATAGTATTCTATATTTAAAAAAGCTCCTTTTGAGGAGCATTTTATAAATAAATCTTTGTACCTGTTTGTAACCACATTGAACTATTTGATCTTAACAATTGATCAGCAGTACGACCAGTTGTATTTAAAATTGTGTCGACAGTGTCCCCATTTTTTACTACATATACATTACTTAGGGGTATCTTTAAAGTTTGTTCTGGTGTAATTTGAAGTTTTCCAAAATCATTGTATAGTCCAATAGTTACAGGATCAATATTAAACTTTGTTGCAATCTTTTCAATTGTGTCTCCTGACTTAATTGTATAGGTATCAAAATAATAGTCAGTCGCAACGTTTTGTTTTTTTGGCACTAATAATACTTGGCCTGGGTAAATTACGGTTGATGTTAACATATTTATATCAGTTAATTCCGATACAGTTGTTCCATACTTCTTGGCGATGGTATACATGCTATCGCCTTTTTTGACTGTATATTCTTCAAACTCAACACGTAAATTGAAGTTGTCACTATTCATATTATCCCTCCTCATAGTTAGTATATGATTAATGGGATAAAGGGTGACTATTTGTTTTTGTTAAGCTTTCTTATTTTTTTAACATTGTGATTCATCTTTTTTCTACCTATAAATTGATAGGCAAGCTTTTTGATGAAACTGAGGTTTTGATGATGATGCAAAAGTAAATCATCAGGATTATCATATATTCCAAAATCTTTTACTATTCCTTCTTTTTGAATATAAGTATTACAACAATTGAAATATAATGTAGGATTTTCAAAATCTTTTGTTGCAACACCATAACCAATAAATGATTTATCTGGATTAGGTTTTACAATTGTTTTAAGACCATTTAGATAGTCATTATCTAAAATAAAGCCTTCTAACTCATACCATTTATTATTATAATATACTTCAACATAGCTATGTAAAACTTCTTTTGGTGCAAGTTTATAGACAAGGCCTGTCATTGCACCTTTTTGTAATAACTTATCAATCATGAAACCATGGATAAGACAAGGGATATGTTTTGCTCTTAGAAGAGCCATAAGTAAAATACCTTTGGTATTACATTGTCCATAGCCATCCTTTAATACTTTTGAGGCTTTTATTTTATCATCAATATTATAGCCGAACATTATTTCATCTTTTACATAGTTATATATTTTTTGAATTATTTCTAGTTGATTGTTATCATCTAAGTTTAGTTTTATTAATAATTCTTGAATTTTCTTATTGTTAAAATCTAGTAGTTTAGTTTCTTCTAAATACTTTTCGATAAGTCATTCCTCCTTCTTTTAAAGAAAATCTCTAGAAGATGTTTTTTTCTTCTAGAGACCTTTTTGTTATTTTCCAAGAGTTTCTACTTCATGAACAAGTTTTTGAACCATTTCATCAAATGATAATGTTACAGATTCAGTTGTTCCAAAATGACGATAAGTGATTGTATGATTGTTAACTTCATTATCACCAAGTACTAAAGTATATGGAATTTTCTTAGTTTGACTTTCACGAATCTTATAGTTCAATTTTTCTTCACGACTATCTATAGATACACGAAGTCCAGCTTTCTTTAATGCACTTTCTACTTCTTTTGCATATTCAAGGTGAGCATCATTATTTACAGGGATGATTACAACTTGACGTGGAGCAAGCCATAGAGGGAATGCACCTGCATAGTGTTCAATTAAGATACCAATGAAACGTTCAATTGATCCAAATAGTGCACGGTGAAGCATTATTGGACGAAGTTTTTCTCCGTTTTCCGCAACATATGTTAAATCAAATCTTTCTGGTAAATTCATATCAAGTTGGATTGTACCACATTGCCAAATACGATTCATGGAATCTCTAAGTTTAAAGTCTAACTTAGGTCCATAGAAAGCACCATCTCCAGGATTTAAGATATATTTAATACCTTTCTTTTCCATTGCACTTGCTAAAGCATGTTCTGCTTTATCCCAAGTTTCAAGTTTACCGATGTATTTATTTTCAGGTCTAGTTGAAAGTTCAATATGATATTTTAGGCCAAATACACTATAAACATAATCGTATAAATCAATTAAACGACCAATTTCTTCTTCAATTTGATCTTCAGTAATAAAGATATGAGCATCATCTTGAGTAAAGTTACGAACTCTAAATAAACCATTTAAAGCACCACTTGCTTCATGTCTATGAACAAGGCCTAATTCTCCGATTCGAAGTGGGAAATCACGATAAGAGTGAATAGAGTTTTTATATACTAGCATTCCACCGGGACAATTCATTGGCTTAATGGCAAATTCCTTACCATCAATTGTTGATGTATACATGTTTTCTTTATAATTAAACCAGTGACCTGATATTTCCCATAATTCACGATTTAACATAATTGGTGTTTGAACAAATAGATAGTTATTATCAGTATGAATCTTGTACCAGAAATTTTCTAGAGTACGACGAAGAATCATACCATTAGGTAGCCAGAATGGGAATCCTGGACCATATTCACTTAGCATAAATAATTCTAATTCTTTACCTAATTTACGGTGATCTCTTTTCTTTCTTTCTTCAAGATTTTGAAGATGTTCTTTTAAAGATTCTTCATTCATGAAACAAGTACCATAAACTCTTTGTAATTGAGCTTTGCTTGAATCACCACGCCAGTATGCACCTGATACACTTAGTAATTTGAAATGTTTTAACCATTTTGTACTAGATACATGAGGGCCACGACATAAATCAACATAGTTGCCTTGACGATACATTGTGATTACTTCATCATCTGGTAATTCATTTACTAATTCAAGTTTATATACATCATTTTTAAAGATTTCTTTAGCTTCTTCTTTAGAAACTACTTCTCTTTTGATTTCCATACCTGATGCAACTAAAGCTTGCATTTTCTTTTCAATCTTAGGTAAGTCTTCTTCAGTAAGCTTAACATCACCTAAATCCATGTCATAATAGAAGCCTTCTTCAATTGCAGGTCCTACACCAAACATAGCATTTGGGTATAATTCTTTAATGGCATTCGCAAGAAGGTGGGCACAAGAGTGATTTAATACTGGTTCAAGTCCTTCTGCTGATGCTGTTAAAAGTTCAATTTTACCACCTTTTTCAAGGGGTGCACTCATATCAACTAATTCATCATCAAGTTTTGCGATAACGCATTTTTTTGATAAGCTTGATGAAATTGATGCGGCTACTTGATATGGTGTTGTACCTTTTTCAAATTCCTTTATAGAACCATCAGGAAAAATAAGTTTGATAAGTTCATTCATATTCTAAAATTCCTCCTAAATAATAAAAGCCTTAGATATTAAATAAACATACATGTTTACTTAAATGTCTAAGGACGAGTTAAATACTAGGCTTTAAAAGTCTTTAATCGCGGTACCACCTTAGTTCACAACTATTGTTGTGCCCTTTAGTTCTTTTAACGCAAGAATTACGATCATAGATTTCTCTAGATAGCTCATAGGGAGTAACATCTAGGCTTAATTTGGCAGTTTTCACTATCTTGCCTCACTAATAAATTAGTTTCTAAATATCTTGTCCTAATCATCGCTTTTTTTGATTTCTATATTCATTATACGCTTTTTTTAATAAAAAGTCAATATTAACGATAGTTTTTATCTTTTAATTCAACGAATTCCATTAAGGTATTTATACGTTCAAACACTCTTGAACCTTTCACATGATCTACATCTTTTGATCCACTCGCAAGGTGTTCAAGTAAAAGTTTAGGATCAAGGTTTGAACTCATAAAAGTTAATGCTTTATTATACATTCTTGTTTGAAGGACCGCTCCTAATACTTCATCGCGGATAAAATCACTGTTTGATTCTCCACCGATATCATCAATCATTAGTACTTCGACTTCTTTCAATTCATTTAAGTAATCTTCTAATCCTCCATCCGAAATGGAACTTTTGATTTGGCGGACTAAATCAGGATAATATGCGAATAATACGGTTGCATTCATCTCTACAAGTTTTGTCGCAAGCCATGCAAGCATGTAACTTTTGCCACATCCATATGGTCCATATATATATAATCCTTTACATTCCTCATGGTTTTTATAAGCATTATATACATTCATTACTTTAAATAATAGTTCTGTTCTTTCTTTTGATTTATATACATCATCAAAATTATAGTTGTTAAAGTTTGTTGCTATTAGGTGAAGTCTTGATTCTTTATTTTTTTCATCATTAATTTTCTTTTGATATTTGCATGGAATATAATCTATTACAATTTGAGAATCATTATAATATAATGATGGTGCTTGACCTAAGAAGTTTTGTTGACAATGTTCTAAACCTTTACAACCTACACATTTTGATAACTTCATTTTGTATGAACAAAATATAAGAAGATTATTTTCAATAATTGATTCATCAAAATTATTTTCTTTTAAGAATGTTTGAACAGGTTTTAAGTTTTTAATTTCGTTAATTAATTTTTGATTTTCATTCATCTTACTTCTCCTCAAATTTAAACAACTCGTTTAATTCTTTCATAGCTTCTTCATCACTTTCACTTAGATTTGGTTTAGATTTTGTATCTAAGTCTTTAGCGTACTCACCATACCATTCAGGTACTGGTTTTACATTTTTGTTGGAAGTTCTCTTAGTTGGTTGTTGAGTTTCCCCACGACCATTGATATGATCTATTGCTTGTTTAGTTGAAGAAATTCCCATTCTTTGCCATGTTTTAATTATTTTATCAAAATAGTTATAACTTGGTACTTCACCATTTTTATCTTGTAAAACATATATAATTAAAACATTTAAAATACCTAAACTAATTCCCGTATTTTCCATTAATTTATTAAACATTTCTATTTCAGAACCTACAAGACCTACTCCAAACTTAGTTTTAACAATTTCGGTTGGTGCTGTTTGATCTAAGTAGTTTATTAGTTTATTGTCGGTATTAGATGTTTGAACATTTACAATTTTAGGTTTTACTTGATGTTTATCATATATTTGTTTGCATGCTTTTTTAAATTCTTCAAGGTCAATATCTTTGTTTGGAAGTAGACTTTGGAAGATTGCATCTTTAATTTCTTCAGTTGATAATTGATATAAGAAACTATATTTGTTTATATCATTATATATATTCTTTTGATTTAATAAACTAGTATTTACAATACCACTAGCATTTAAAAGAATTGTTAAATACTGATAATCAAAATGAGGGTTATTAACTCTTATTTGTTCTCCTGTTGGTGTTGTAACAAGCGTAGTTAATTCTTGTAAATAATTGATATTTACATTATTATCAAGAGTATAAACATCATCAAATGATTTAGTTATATTTTGATATTTCGAAATATCAAAACGATGAATTAAAAAATCCATTACTAGATTTTGATATGATTCTTCCTTGACATTTTGAAGGAGAAAATAACTTAAACTTTCATTTTGAAAAAATTCATTAGGCGTAAGTGGAGTTTTTAATTTGTAGATAAAATCTTCTCCATTAAAGTATACTTCAATTAAGCCAATGGCTTCTAGTTTATTTCTTTCTTTAATAAATTCATTTTCATTGTTTATCTTTAATAATTGAAATAATTTCAAATGGCCTATGCTTTTTGATTCATTTTCACCAAAGGGAATCAATGTAGATAGGGTTATATATATATTAATACTTTTTTGTCCTATAAGGGGCATGTATAAATGAGTTAATTCTTTTTGTGCTACTTGAGTTAATTCCGCATCACGAAAGGCAATAAATTTTGTATTTTCAACAACTATATTATCATTCATTATAATCTCCTTTTCTCTTTAACACAAGTAATCGATCAAGGTCTTGATACATTAGTTCCGCAAATTTTTTTGCTCTACCACGAGGGATTATATAGTGAGTAATTACTTTAAAGTCAACACTATTTTCATAATACGAGAATGTTCGAATTGTTACAATAATTTCTCCTTTGGTTTTTGAAGCAAGAAAGATTTCCTTATATTTATCATCTATGTTAGTAGCATCATAACCTAATCGTTTACCAGCTTGGATTACTGCTTCTTTTGTTTTGTTATAATCATTTCCATAATAATGTGATGTAACATCTCGATCATCACCATAGTTTGTTTCAAACTCATTGGAAAAAAAGTTTTTTAAGCCTGATGCCATAAAATACCTCCTAATTTAATTTTGTTAAAATATTATCGATTTGTGTATAAGTATAACATAAATCACGTGAATTATCAATTATAAAGTTTGCTTTTTCACACTTTTGTTGAAGGGGTAATTGTGATGATATTTTTGTTACTGCGAAGGTTTCATCAATATTATCACGTTTCATTAATCTTTCAATATTTTGTTTAGGATCAACATTTACTACTATTATTTGGTCACACAAATCTTCAAAGCTTGCTTCAAAAAGTAGAGGTACATCAATGAAGACAAGACCGTTGCTTTGTTTTTTAATCTCACTTATTATTTTTGCTTTAACTAAAGGGTGGATTAAACTATTTAATTTATTTAATGACTCTTGATTATTAAATACAAGATTACCTAAAGCTGGTTTATTTATTTTTCCACCATATATATATTCATCACCAAATGTCGTTTTTATTGTTTCAATTACTTGTTTATTTTGATATAGTTTGTTTACAATTTCATCACTATCAATTACAATGTAGCCTTTATTTTTTAAATATGTCGAGACAGTACTTTTTCCACTGGCAATTCCTCCAGTAAGTCCGATTACTTTGGGAAGACGATCTTTTTGACAGTTTGGACAATAGTAAGTTCCTCTACCACCTACTACCATCTTTTTTATAGTCGTATGACATCTTTCACATGCTTCTCCTTCTTTGGTGTGGACATGAAGTGAGAGTTGAAATCTTCCTGTGACACCAAGACTACTAGTATAACTTCTGATTGTCGTTCCCCCTGCTAGAATGGCTTGATTTAAGATTTCTTTACTGTACTTTACGATATTATCACAATCTTCTAATGTTATCTTTTCACAAGACATCCCTGGATATAATTTTGCCATAAAGCATACTTCATCAACATATATATTTCCCAGACCAGCTAGGATTTCTTGGTTTAATAAAGCACTTTTGATTGGTTCCTTTAATTTCTTTAGTTTTGAATACAAATATTCCTTATTAAGGTTCGTAGTGTTAGCCTCAGGTCCTAATTTTTTTACTGATGGATATGACATAATTTCATTCCATGAGGTAGAGTGAATTAATGCCATCTTACCAAATTTTCTAGTATCATGATATCTAAGAGTTCTACCACTTTCAAAATAAAAGATTATATGTTCATGTTTGATAATGGGATCATCAATACTTTTTAAGAAAAATTTACCTTCCATTCTTAGATGGGAAATAATACTTACATGATTAAAGATAAATACTAAATATTTTCCATATCTTTTAATATCCGTGATAGTTTCATTTATAAGATTTTGTTTAAATTCTTCTTTGGTTACATTTTCTAAAATTCCTTCATATAGAACTTTTACATCAACTATTTTTTCATTTAGTATTTGGTGTTCAAGAGTTCTTCTTACCGTTTCAACTTCTGGTAATTCTGGCATATTTTCACTTCCTTATTTTAAATCCCAAGTTTTTCCTTCCTCTACATCAACTATCATTTTTACTTTTAAGCTTACCGCACTTTCCATAATTTCTTTTAACATTTGTTTCACTATTTCTAGTTCACTTGGATGAACATCAATAATTAATTCATCATGAACTTGAGCTACCATTTTGCTTTGAAGATTTAATTCTTTCATCTTCTTGTGGACATTAATCATTGCTATCTTTATTATATCAGCAGCACTACCTTGAATAGGAGCATTCATTGCTGTACGCTTTGCGAACTCACTCAAATTATGGTTACTAGAATTAATTTCCTTAATGTAACGGCGACGATTAAAAATGGTGGTTGTATATGTCGTTAATTTACAATCTTCAACAACATCATTTAGGTAGGTTTTAATTTCAGGATATATTTCAAAGTATTTCTTTATAAAGTCGCTTGCTTCATAGACAGGTATTTGTAATTGCTCTGATAAACCCCAATCACTCATGCCATAAACAATTCCAAAATTAACGGCTTTAGCGATTCTTCTCATATCTTTGGTTACATTTTCAACATCAACCCCATATATTTTAGATGCGGTAATTGTGTGAAAATCTATACCATGATTAAAGTCATCAATCATATTTTTACAGCCTGATACATGAGCAAGTATTCTTAATTCAATTTGAGAATAATCAGCACTAACTAAATATCCATCTTCAAAACTTGGAACAAAGGCGGAACGAATTAATCTTCCATCGCTTGTTCTAACAGGAATATTTTGGATGTTTGGTTCTGTTGAAGAAAGTCTTCCTGTTTGAGTTAATGCTTGTTTAAATGTTGTATGTACTTTTCCATCTACTTTGCTGATTTCTTCACTTAGTCCTACAACATATGTTGATAGCAATTTACTATATTTACGATATTCTAGAATCTTTCTTGGTACAGGGTGTAAGTGAGCTAACTTTTCAAGTACTTCGGCAGATGTAGAGTATCCAGTCTTATTCTTTTTTCCCTTACCGATGTTTAATTCTTCGAATAGAACAACACCTAATTGTTTAGGCGAGGCAATGTTAAATTCATGACCAACTAATTCATATATTTCTTTTTCCAAATCACTAATTTCATCCGATAAGAAAAGGCCGATTTCTTCAAGTCTTGTTTTATTGATTTTAAATCCGTTTAATTCAATATCACCAAGTACAACCGCAAGCGGAATTTCAATGTCTTTTAATAAAGCGGTTTGATTAGTTTCATCTAATTTTGCCATCATTTTTGGTTCTAACATTTTAGTATAATAACATTTGTAAATACTATATTTAGCGATAACATCATCAGTTGGAATTTGTAATATAGATTTTTTTCCATAAACTTCTTCAAAGTATGGAAGTTCAACGGTTTGAAATTGATCAAAGATATACTTAATATCATGATTTGGAAGATTTTGATCTGCTACATATGAACATAATATTACATCAAAATCAAAATGTTTAATTTGAATTCCATATTTCATAAAAGTACAATATACTCTTTTTAAATCAATTGCTTTAAAGCGTAAATCATCACGATTTAAAAAGTCTATAATTTCATCTTGATAAATAAATTGTTTATTAAAGTAAAAACCATGGTCATCAATTAATAAAGAAAACCCAATTAAATTAGCTTTATGATAGTTCATTCCATCAAGTTCTACTTCAACTATTATATTTTTATCACAGCTTTTTATTTTTTCTAAAAAGAGATTTAGATTATCTATCTCTATATTTGGAAAAGAAAACATAACATTTTCCTGAACTTTATTTTCAACTTCATTAATTTTTGATGTATCAAGTCTTTTAATAAATGACTTAAATTCCATTTTTTCAAAGAATGCTCTTAATTCTTTTACAGATGGTTCTATGTATGTTGTATCATCTAGATCAACTGGGATTTCAGCATTTAAACATAGAGTCGCTAAATACTTACATTTTTTAGCTTGTTCTTGATCGTTTAAGATTCTTTCTCCTAGTTTACCTTTTATGTTTGGAGCATTATCAATAATGTTTTCTAAAGTCCCATATTCATTTAAAAGTTTGATTGCAGTTTTTTCTCCAACACCTGTAACTCCAGGTAAATTATCAGAGTCATCACCATATAATCCTTTATAGTCTGTTACTTGATTGGGATTAAAACCCATTAGTTCATGAAAGTTTTGAGGAGTATAAAACTCTAACTCACTGATGCCTTTTTTGGTTAATGCTACTGTGGTTTTATCATTTACAAGTTGTAATAAATCTTTATCACCTGATATTACTAAGGCCTCATAACCATTGTTAATTGCTTTTGTTGCCATTGTCGCAATTAAATCATCAGCTTCATATTCATCAGTTTCTAACCTTTTAATTTGTAAAACATCTAAATATTCTTTAATTAGGGGAATTTGCATAGCAAACTCTGGTGGCATTGGTTTTCTATTTCCTTTATACTCAGTATAAGCTTGATGACGAAATGTTTTTTTACCTTTATCAAAGGCAACAAAAATATGATCAAAATCTTGTTCTGATGTTACTTTGTTGATCATATTAACAAACCCGTATACCGCATTACTGTACATCCCAGTTGAGGTTTGCATTAGATTTCCTGTGTAAGCAGTGGCATAGTATGCCCTAAACATTAAACTATTTCCATCAATTAAAAGTATTTTTTTCATATTTTTCATCATCCTTTCATCACATTATTTTATCATAAAATACTCAAAATTACAAAAAAAGTTGCATATTTTATTATTTTTTATCAAATAATAAAATAGGAGGTCTTATTTTGACAAATAGAAAAATCAAATGGCTTTTATTATGTTTATTAATTCTTAATATTATTTTGGTATCAAAATTAAAAAGTGATGCATTAAATAATTCACCCCTAGATGAATTTGAAAAACAGATTAGTTGTTATAATTGTTATGATAAAGATTCCTTAAATCTATACTACCAAAAATATCAAGAATCATATTCTATTGAGTATGTTCTAAATAGTATTAATTTTCCTGAATTTTATGACTATAATACCATTTCTCCCGCGATAACTTGTAACAACATTATTCTTGTCAATCGTAAGTATTATGTTGGTGCAACATATATTCCTGATTCCCTTGTAGATATTGGAGATATACCAAAAATTCATCGTGAGAATGAAATAATTTTATTAGATAAACAAACTCTTGAAGCATATACTAGAATGGTTCATGATGCGACATTTGAAGGAATTGAGCTAACCGTATTTTCAGGATATCGTTCATACACTAGACAAGAGGAATTATTTACACATGGCAATGATCCTATGTATATTGCGATGGCTGGTCATTCTGAGCATCAAACAGGACTTGCTATTGATGTATCAACTAAAGATACCGGTTTAACATCATATTTTGAAAATACCCTATCTTTTCATTTTTTAAAAAATAACGCATATAAATATGGCTTTATCCTTCGTTATCCTAAGGATAAAACAGAAATTACTGGATATGGTTATGAACCTTGGCACTACCGATATGTAGGTGTTGAGGTTGCAAAATATATATATGAGAATAATTTAACTTTGGAGGAATATATATATAACTATACAATTATAAATGCTTAACCATCACTTATTAATTATAGTTTGCATACTATATTAATAAAGGAGGTTTTGATGGTGCATTATCAAATGTTTTATAATGAACGTGGGGGAAGATTGTGGCTTCCTATTATCGCGGGAGCAGCTATTATTTCCGCTCCATTTTGGTTAAATGGTAGACAATGTTGTGGAAATCAACAAGGATTATATGGCAATCAACAGCCTTATCCTCAATATCAATATAACTACACTTATCCAACTACCGGATATCCTTACCCATACCCATACCCTTATCCCTATCCTTATCCTTATCCTGTAAATGCTAACTTACCTAGATGAATAAATTAATACCATAAAAAATAGACACTTTTTAGTTTTGAAGTGTCTATTTTATTATTTAAAATATATAGCCTTGTAGTAAGATGGCAGCAACACTAAAGTAAATTACTACAACTATTATATCGTTTATAGTTGTAATGAAAGGACCTGATGCAACAGCAGGATCAATTTTTAATTTAAAGAATATTACAGGAATTAATGCTCCAAATAAATTAGATGCTGCAACGGCTACTAAAATAGAAATGCCAAGAACTAAACCAATCTTTAGTGGAGGTATTTCAACTTCTTTTTTTAAGTAAAGCATTCCCACAACAAGAACAAAGGAAGCAATGCCTAAAACTAATCCTGTCAACAAACCAAGGAGAGTTTCTTTGCATAGATGCTTAAATATTCTCTTGTTAGTATGTTCTTCGTCTTCTCCAAGCTTTCTAACGGCAATCGCTAGTGCTTGGGTTCCGCAGTTTCCTGCAAGACCTAAGACAGCCGCTTGGAAAAAAGCAAGGATTGGTACAGCCGCAATAATATTACCAAAGCCACCAATAACGGCAGAAACAACTAAATCTAAGAATAAAAGAATAATCAACCAAGGAATTCTTTTTTTAATAGATTCCCCAACTGAATCTTTAGTTTCTTCATTTTCAACTAAACCGGCTAGTTTTGCATAGTCATCTTCAGCGTTTGTGGCGATTGCATCAAAAGCATCATCCATTGTGATAATTCCTTTAATAACCCCACTATCAATAACAGGCATTACTAAGATATCATAATCACTAATTTCTTTAACTACATCTTCAATATTATCATCAACATCTACAACTTGGTAGTGAGTATTCATAATATCACTAATTAAACATGGAGTTTTAGATATAATTAATTTTTTTAAATCTAATATTCCAACTAATTTTTCATATTTATCAACAACCATTAGGGTACTTATTGATTCAACATCTGGAGCTTCTTTTACAAGTACACGCATAGCATCTTTTACATCATACGTATCATAGACTTTAATAAAGTTAGTATTCATGATTGATCCCGCACTATCTTCTTTATATTGAGATAGTTCTTTGATATCATCTTTTACTTCTTCATCTAGATAATTAATAATTTTTGATGCATGCTCATCATCAATTTCTTCTAAAATGTCAACCGCGTCATCAGGTTCCATTTCATTGATAATTGAAGCAGCTTGTTTCGCATCAATATCTTCTAAGATATCTGATGTATCATCAGTATCTAAATATACAAGTATTTGAGCTAGTTCTTCATTATTAAATAAAGCGAAAACTTCAGCTTGTTTTTCTTCAGATAATTCAGAAATGATTTTAGCAAGTTCATAATTATGGTATTGACTTAATTCTTCTTTTAAAGTTTTAACATCAAGAGTATTTTCAATTAATTCAACAATTTGTTGTAAATTCTTTTTTTCCATTTAGATCATCCTCCTACCATAATGTGACTTAATAGTAGACTTGCTAGTCCAAAATAAATAACAATTGAAATAGTATCACTTAAGGTTGTAATGAGTGGGCCTGATGCAACAGCAGGGTCAACTTTTATTTTGTAGAAGAAAAGAGGAATAATAGCTCCTAACATTTCTGTTACTAGTAAAGAAATCATTAATGAACCACTAATTATTAATGATACTAACCAATATACAACAGTTTTATCATTTTTAATTAACAAGTATAAATAACACATTCCAAATGTTAGAATTCCAAGAATTACCGAAGTAATGCCAGCTGTTAATAGTTCTTTTCCAAGGTGTTTAAAAACACCTTTTTTAGTATCCATTTCATGTTTACTAATGCTTCTAACAGTAACTGCAAGACTTTGGGTTCCAGCATTTCCTGCCATATCAAATACAAGAGATTGGAAAAAAGCAAAAATCGTAACTTGAACAATTACTTCTTCAAAAGTACTAGTTATATTAGAAATAAGTAAACTTGCGACAAGAAGGCATATTAGCCAAGGTAATCTCTTTAACATATTTTTAAAGATATTGGTTGTTTCATCAATATCTGATGTTACACCGACCATCTTGGAATAATCATCTTTAATATCTTCGATGGCTTCATCAATGGCATCATCGACAGTAACTATTCCTACTAATTTTCCATTATCTGTTACAGGTATTGCATTAATATCATAGTCTTTAATTTTTTTAATTACCATTCCAATGTCATCATTTACTTCACAACTAATTACATTAGGATTCATTATATCTTCCATTTTGTTTGGAGATCTTGCGATTATCAAATCTTTTAAATCAATATATCCCTTTAAAATATCATTTTCACAAATAAATAATGGATCAATAATTTCTAGTTCATTAGCTACAGATATTAAATGTTTCATTGCATCTTTAACATCCATTTTAGTTGATAACTCTACATAGTTTGTGGACATAACAGAACCTGCAGTGTCATCATCATACTTAACTAATTCACCTAACTCTTGGGCATCTTCTTTTGGCATTTCAGCAAGATAACTTTGCATGTTATCATCTTCCATTGCACTCATAACATCGGCGGCATCATCGGGTTCCATTTCATTAATTACTGATGAAGCTTTTTGAAGATTCATTTCTTGTAAGTATTTTACCGCATCTTCTTCATCTAAATATTCAAAAATATCTGCTAGTTCTTTTTCATCAAATGTAGAGTAAAACAATTTTCTTGATTGCTCACTTAACTCTTTAAATATTGTCGCAAGGTCATACGGGTGATAATCTATTAAAAGCTTTCTTAGGTTAGTTGGGCTTTTTTCAACATCAATTTTTTCAATTAAGTTTTTGATTTCTAAATCAGTCATATTATCACCTTTCCTTTCACTAATATTATACCATTTTTATATAAAAAAATCAATAAAAAATCCATCCTAAGATGGATTATTTATGATTATGCTTTGTTTTCCTTATTGCGTAAGGGTAATAATATGGGTAGAGATAAGAAGCATGAGGATAGTATCCTTTATAGTAAGTTGGTGTTTTAGATGGATTAGTCTTTTTCTGAATTGTCGAAACTGGTTTTGATGAAGTTTCTTCGACCTCATTATTTTCATTGTTTACCTCTACTTTAGGTTCTTCATCATTGATATTTTGATATTCAGATGGATTAATCAATTTTGGATAGTAATCTTCTATAAATGGTTCTACATCATTTAACTCATCACGTAAAGCTGAAGGGATAGCAGGAAGAATTAATTTGGTCCCCGCAACAAGTTTTCCCCAATCTCTTATATGTTGATTGTTACTCTTAATTTCTTCTACACTTAGATTATATGTTAAAGCTATTTGTTCTAACTTTTCATTCATTCTTACAATATGATACATCTAAATCCCTCTCTTCTACCTTATTATTTTGGTTCATTTAAAAAGTCCTCATTAATTTCATTTTCGAAGTCATCATCATCAATAGGTTCTACATTATCTGTACAATTAAATACTGTAACCATCATCTTTGTTTCACCTATTACTTCTACTAATACTTCAAAGACTACTTCTACTTCTATGCCTTGGTCAGTAATTTTAGCATTTGTGCAAGTAGGTTGTTGTAAAACTCGTGCTATAACATCACAGTTATTTCCAATATAATCACAAATGATTTCTCTAACTTTTATTGTTCCTGTATAGTGAGATGTACTTCTCGCAATATCGGTTTTTGAATTATTGTCATAAGCATACCATATATTGATTTCAAAGTCACCTTGAAGGTCTACTTTCTTATCGCCAAGTTCTGCTTCAAATTCATGATTTATAACCCAACATCCAAGAATACTGTAGGCATCATTACAAGGCTTTACTACTTCACTAACACGAAATATTTTTTTACCTTTTGCGACTACGGCTCTAGTGACTATTTCGCGAACTTCATTCATCTATATCCCTCCTCAGTATAATATATTCATTTCTATTGTTTAGGGTGACGATATTTACTTAATTATATTAGATATTAAATGAATTAATGAATATTAATTACACTATATTTTATTAATTACGAGAAGTAAATGTGAAAAAAAGTGTAAATAATACTATTTACACTAAAATTTTTAATCTTTATCTTTTTCAAATATAAGTTTAATTGTGGGGACAAGCATTCCCCCTAAACTATTGCCTAAAGTTATTAACGGGATTATGACAAATATTTCTTTTATTGTTAATCCATTTAATGAAAAATAGAAAATATCAGCAATACAGTGTTCAAAACTAGCAATGATGAATCCTGCTATACAAAGAATTAAAACTATATATTTTCCAAAGTTGTTTTGGATATTTTTAAATCCTTCAACTGCAAAATATATAAGAATTCCACAAAGGAAACCTAAAACTATTAGTTTATACCACTCATAGTCTAATTTAGTTTGAACAACACCACTTACTATCTCACTATTTCCAAAACATAATTTAAAAATTATTGCGATTAGGAAAGCTCCAAAGAAGTTTCCGATAAATCCTAGTAATAATTCAAAAATGCAATTTAAAGCATTTTTCTCTTTTATGGCATTTGGTAAATAACATATTTTACCAGTGTAAAGATAAAAATCAAAATTACAAATTAAGATTAAACCAATTGGAAATAAAAATGCCGATACGACTTTACCAACACCAAGATTTAATCCTTCTAAAAATAATCTGCCACCAAGGCCAATACAAAAACCAGCTAATATTCCTTTTATAAATATATATATCTTGTTCTTCATTAATTACTCCTCTTTTTTAAAAAAACTACTAAGAATTTAATTTCTTAGTAGTTAATTTATTTTTGTACTTCACCAAATAAATGCCATGAGTATGCTTTTGTAACTTTTACATTTACAAGTTTTCCTATTAAAGATTTGTCACCTTCAAAATTAACTAACATATTATGCTTAGAATATCCTGATAAAATATTAGGGTTATTTTTACTTGGGCCTTCAACTAGTACTTCGACAATTTCATTTTCAAATTTTTGATGAGCTTTCAAACTATATGTATTAACTACTTCATTTAAAGCATCTAAGCGTTGATGTTTTTCAACTTCGGTTAATGGATTTGGATAAGTTGCAGCGGGAGTTCCTTCACGTGGGGAGTAGATAAATGTATATGCTCCACCATATTCAACTTCCTTTACTAAGTCAATTGTTTTTTGGAAGTCTTCTTCAGTTTCTCCTGGGAAAGCTACTATGATATCAGTAGTAATAACGATATCAGGAATCTTAGCTTTAAGTTTGTTAATCTTATCCATATATTCTTCTTTTGTATATTTACGGTTCATCTTTTTTAATACTGTACTACTACCTGATTGTACTGGTAGATGAAGATGAGGCATAATGTTTCCCCCAAGGGCCATAGCTTCAATTGTTGCATCATCTAAATCACGAGGATGAGATGTTGTAAAACGAATACGTGGAATATTAATTTTATTAAGATCTCTAAGTAAATCAGCAAAAGTATATTTTAAATCAGTAAAATCTTTTCCGTAGGCATTTACATTTTGACCTAATAATGTTACTTCTACATAACCTTCTTCCGCAAGGCTTTTTACCTCATCAAGGATTGCTTGAGGATCTCTTGAGCGTTCTTTTCCTCTTGTATATGGGACAATACAATATGTACAAAATTCATCACATCCATACATAATGTTAACCCAAGCTTTTTTGTCATGATCTCTTTTGACAGGGATTTCTTCATAGATATCACCTTCATAAGATAATACTTCAATTACTTTTTTCTTAGAATTAATAGCATCATACAAGTATTCTGGAAGTGAAGCAATGTTATGTGTTCCAAATACAATATCAACTTGATCAAATTTTTCTTTTAAGGCTTTTACTACTTTTTCTTCTTGTGGCATACATCCACATATTCCTACTAGCATTTCAGGGTTTTGCTTTTTAAATTTTTGAAGTCTACCAAGTTCTCCAAAGACTCTTTCTTCCGCATTCTCACGAATTGCACAAGTATTGAAAAGAACAAAGTTTGCTTCTAATTCGTTGTCTGTTGGTTCAAATCCCATCATTTCAAGCATACCAGATATTTTTTCGCTATCTGCAAGATTGCCTTGACATCCGTATGTTTTTAACATATATTTTTTTCCAGCCCCTAAATTTATATATTTAGGATCAAGCATAAAATGATACACATTTGTATTATTATTCTTACGATATCTTGCTTCTTTGATTGATGGTTCAATTAATTTTACATATGTATTTGCTTTTTTCATACGCTTACTACTTTCTATATTTTTCTTCAAATTCTACGTTTGTCATTCCATATTGAAGTTTATCAAAGATTTTTCCATCATAACGGAGATAACCATTTCTAGCGATTCCTTCTTTTGTAAATCCTAATTTTTCACACACTCTTTGTGATTGAAAATTATCTGTAAATACACCAACTTCAATTCTTTTTAAACGCAAGTATTCAAATCCATAACTAATTACTTCTAGTGCAGCCTCAGGTACAATGCCTTGTCCCCAATAGGTAGGGCTTAATGCATAACCTAGTTCTGCCTTAAAATATGGGATATGATTGTAAAGTTCAATGGTTCCAATCATTTTACCATTTGCACGATAGATTATTGCCCAATTACCAAGTTCATTAGGACTATGAATTGTTTGCATATTCTTTATAACAGCGATTGTTTGATCAATAGAATGATGTGGTTCCCATCCTGCTAGTGGACCAACATATGGAGTTCTTGCATATTCATACATATCATCTGCATCTAATACAGATATTGGTCTTATTATTAATCTTTCTGTCATGAGAGTCGGTAAACTCATTTTATCACCTCTTCTATTTTTAAGAAAAAGTTGGCAAAAGCCAACTTATTTACGAGATTCAACAATTAACTTAATTGCAGTACGTTCTTCACCATCAATTACAACATCGCTGAAAGCAGGGATACAAACTAAATCCTTTCCTGTAGGTGCTACATATCCTCTTGCAATAGCGATAGCTTTAATTGCTTGATTTAATGAGCCAGCCCCTACAGCTTGTACTTCTACAACTTGTTTGTCACGAAATGCATTTGCAAGTGCACCTGCTACAGAATTTGGTTTTGATTTTGAAGAAACTTTTAATACATCCATAATATAATACCTCCTAGTAAATTTGTTTGCAATAAATTCTATTCAATTTGAAAGGATTTTATGCTTACAACACTATTGTACTATATTAACAACCTCGAAATTTGTCACTTTATGCGATGACTCATTAATTTCTATAATTAATCCACATAATTGTTTTTTTCCTTTTTCCATTGGAATATGACGGCAAGGTAAACCGGTTAAAAACTTTTGTTCAATCATTATTGGATCAACGCCAATAACACCATCGCGAGCTCCTGTCATTCCAAGATCTGTCATGTACATTGTTCCTTTATCAAGAATATGAGCATCATTTGTTTGAACGTGAGTGTGCGTACCAGCTATGACGTTTATTCTGCCATCAAAATATAAGCCATACGCGACTTTTTCACTTGTTGCTTCTCCGTGAAAATCACAAATGTATAAATCGCTTTTTACATTTTTTAATAGATTTTCTGTTGCACGGAATGGACAATCAAGAGGACCATTCATAAAAGTTCTTCCCATTACTTGGAATACCGTAATTGTAATATTATTATATCTTACTGTTACATATCCTTTTCCAGGAGTTCCTTCTGGCATATTCAATGGTCTTATCAAAGATTTAGCATCTGCAATAAAATTATGGATATCATTATTTCTAAAGGAATGATTTCCTAAAGTTACAACATTAACATGATTTTCTAGTAATTCCTTGTAATATGTTTCATTAATACCAGTACCATGAGCAATGTTTTCTCCATTTACAATTACAAAATTTATTCCTTTTTGCGTTCTTAGTTCAGGAAGTTTTGCATATAAAATTTTTCTCCCCATTGAACCATAGACATCACCAATCATTAATATCTTCATTTTTGTTAATTCTTTCTAACGAGCTGTTTCTTGAACTCGAACTTCTCTAATTACAACAACTTTAATATTACCTGGGTAATTCATTGTTGATTCAATCTTATTCTTAATTTCACGTGCTAGCATGTAAGCCTCAGCATCTGTGATTTCTTCAGGTTTAACGATAATACGTACTTCACGACCTGCTTGAAGAGCATAAGTTTTTTCAACACCTTTAAATTGGTTACTTAATTCTTCAAGTTGTTGAAGACGTTTAATGTAGTTATCTAATGATTCACTACGAGCACCAGGACGTGCAGCAGAAAGAGTGTCAGCAGCAGCTATTAAGTGAGCGATAACTGTTGTTGCTTCTTGGTCACCATGGTGAGAAGCGATAGCATCAATTACTGTTGGATTTTCTCTAAATTTAGTTGCAATTTCAACACCTATTTCAACGTGACTTCCTTCAGTTTCATGGTCTGTGGCTTTACCAATATCGTGAAGTAAACCAGCTCTACGAGCAAGAGTTTCATCTTCACCAATTTCAGCTGCAAGTTTTCCCGCAAGGAAAGCAACTTCTTTTGAATGTTGTAAAGCATTTTGGCCATAACTTGTTCTAAAATGTAAGCGTCCAATTAGTTTAACAAGTTCAGGATGAATCTTGCCGATACCAATTTCAAATACAGCTTTTTCGCCTTCTTCACGCATTTCATTTTCTAATTCTTTAGTACATTTTGCGAAAACTTCTTCAATTCTAGGAGGTTGAATACGACCATCACTTACTAGAATTTCAAGAGTTCTTCTTGCGATTTCTCTTCTTACTGGATCAAAACATGAGATAACAACTGAATCAGGAGTATCATCAATAATTAAATCTACACCAGTTACAGCTTCAATGGCACGGATGTTTCTACCTTCACGGCCAATGATTCTTCCCTTCATTTCATCATTTGGAAGAGGGATAACAGAAACAGTTTTTTCTTGAATAGTTTCATTAGCATATTGTTGAATAGCATTTGCTAAAATCATTTGTGATTTATGAGTGCTTTCATATTTTGCTTTTTCTGTTTCTTCTTTAACATAGATTGCCATTTCCATTGCCATTTCTTCTTTTAGTTTAGCGAAAACAATTTCACGTGCTTCATCCATACTAAAGCCAGCAATTTCCATTAACTTTCTTTCTTGTTCAGCAATTAATTCTTCAATTTTTGCATTTCTTTGTTCAACTTCAATAATACGTGATTCTAGTTTATTTTCTTTTGTAATTAAACTTGTTTCACGTTTATCTAGATTATCTGAACGATTATCTAGACTTGTTTCACGACGTTCAAGCTTGTTAGCCTCTTCTTGTAGTTGAGCTTTTCGTTCTTTAACTTCTAAATTATATTCTTCACGCATTGCTTGAATTTCTTTTTTAGCTTCTTCGATTAATTGTTTCTTGCGAAGTTCTCCTTCATTTTCAGCATCCTCAATTAATTTTTTCGCTTCTTTTCCAAGCTTTTCATATTTTTCTTCAGTTAAATTTATTCCTTTATTTATACCTGCTTTATAGCGGTATATGAATAGAAAAGCTGCTACAGCAGCAACAACTAACACAAGGAGAACGCCAAGCCATATTGGCATCATAATAATTTCTCCTTTCAATTTATTCGTATCTAAATTATATTAAAAGCCTATTTTTAATCATAGGCATTATAACCCATACTAAAGTATTATACTATATTTTTTATTAAATGTCAAACATTTAGTGACAATATTATTATTTCCAAAAGTGTTCTTTTTTTATTGATGTTTCTTAATTTTTTTGATATAATTATTATGGTGATAAAATGAATAATACTTTTAAATATCCTAATGGAAAAGTCGCAACAATTGATACAAAATCTAATACAAAAGAAAAAGATATTAGAAGATCTCATCTTGGTATTGATTTTGAAAGTCTAATTAATGATTCTAATGCCTATTATTTACAACACAACATTGCTTGTATATATAAAAAACCAACTCCTGTTCAAATAGTAAGAGTTGATTATCCTGCACGTAATAAAGCAAGAATTGTTGAAGCTTATTATAGAACTCCATCTACTACTGACTATAATGGAATTTATAAAGGAAAGTATATTGACTTTGAAGCTAAAAGCTGTCATACCCAAAGTTTTTCTTTTCAACATATATATGTTCACCAATTAATGCATCTTGAAACAGTATATAAAATGGGTGGAATATCTTTTTTAATAATTGAGTTTAGTACCAAACATGAAGTTTTCGTTCTTCCTACGCCAAAGTTGATAGCTTTATACTATGCCTCTTTAAAAGGGGAAAGAAAGAGTATTCCCTATTCTTACTTTAAAGAAAATGCCTATGAAATAAAACTTGGATTTAGTCCTAAGGTTGATTATATCAAAGCAATTGATTACATGATTGAAAATAATGAATAAAAACAAAAGACTCTGTTTATTATTAAACAGGGTCTTATTTGTTTTATTATTTCTTATTTTGTTCCAAAAATTCTATCTCCACAATCACCAAGGCCAGGTACAATGTAGCCTTTTTCATTTAGATGATCATCTTTAGCAGCTAAATATATATCTACATCAGGATGATGAGTTCTAAGATTATCAATACCTTCATCTACGCCTACTAAGCCAATGTAAGCAATTTTCTTAGCTCCTGCTTCCTTTAGAATATTGATTGCTTCAACAGCACTACCACCAGTTGCAAGCATTGGATCAACTAAAAATACAATACCTTCTTTAATTGTTGGGGGAAATTTAGCATAGTATCTTTCAGGTTTTAAAGTTTCTTCATTACGGTATAAACCAATATGACCAACTTTTGCCATCGGAATTAATGATAAGATTCCATCTACCATTCCAAGACCAGCTCTTAAGATTGGTACAATTACAACTTTTGCAGATAAACGATATGATTTAGCAACTGCCACAGGAGTTTGAACATCTACTTCTTCAACTGGCAAATCTCTTGTTACTTCATAAGCCATTAAAGCGGAAATTTCATTTAAAGTTTCACGGAAATGTTTTGTGTTTGTGGTTTCATCTCTAATAATTGATAATTTGTGATTGATTAATGGGTGATTAAAAATTACTACTTTGCTCATACTTCCTCCTAAATTTTTGTAATTTTTTTAAAATAAACGGTTATGAATATTCATAACCGCATTTTAACTTATTGGAATAATTTTTCACGAACCTTTTGTTCAATTTCTTTAGCAAGTTCTGGTTTTTGTCTGAAAAGTTCTTTAACATTTTCACGTCCTTGGCCTAAGCGTTCTCCATTATATGAGAACCAAGCTCCACTCTTTTCAACAATATCCATATTAACTGCCATATCAAGAATTTCACCTTCGTGAGAAATACCTTGTCCATAAATTAAATCAACATCCGCAGTTTTGAATGGTGGTGCAACTTTGTTTTTTACAACCTTTATTCTTGTTACATTACCAACAGGTTCAGTACCTACTTTAATTTGGTCAACTCTTCTAATATCTAAACGAATTGTCGCATAGAATTTTAATGCACGACCACCTGATGTAGTTTCAGGACTACCAAATAGGACACCAACTTTTTCACGAATTTGATTTATAAAAATGGCGATTGCTTTTGATTTAGAAATAGCACCAGCTAATTTTCTCATTGCTTGGCTCATCAAGCGGGCTTGTAATCCTACATGACTTGCTCCCATGTCTCCTTCAATTTCCGCTTTTGGAACTAAAGCTGCAACTGAGTCAATAACAATGATATCAATAGCATTACTTCTAATCAATGCTTCAACAATCTCTAAGGCTTGTTCACCATCATCAGGTTGAGATAAAATTAGATTATCTACATCAACCCCTAAATTCTTGGCATAGACAGGATCTAAGGCATGTTCAGCATCAATGAATGCTGCATAGCCACCCAACTTTTGAGCCTCTGCTATTGCATGTAAAGCAAATGTTGTTTTACCACTAGATTCTGGTCCATATATTTCAATAATTCTTCCCTTAGGATATCCACCTACTCCAAGTGCCGCATCTAAGGCAATTGAACCACTAGAAATTACTTCTAGTTTTTCTTGAGCATGGTCTCCCAATTTCATTATTGAACCTTTTCCATAGTTTTTCTCAATTGTTTTTAAAGCCTCCGCTAAGGCTTTTTCTTTGGCTGGATCTTTTCCAGGCTCAATATCTTCGATTTTAAGTTGCTTTGTTTTTTCTTCAGCCATCTTATTACCTCTTACTTTTTATTTTTTTTATTCTTTTTTACTTTTTTAATGTTTGTTTTTTTTCCTTCAGTTTCTTCTTCATCATCTAGGACTGCTTTATTCTTTGATAAGTAATCCCATCCACTAAATACTGTTGAAACTAAAGTAGCATAAATTAATACTAAACCAATGATAGTATATATATTTGATTCTTTGGTTTGAATACCAATAAACAAATAAATCAATGTAATAAATTGAATTGTTGTTTTTACTTTTCCCCATTTGCCGGCAGCAATTACAACACCTTTTTCGGCAGCAACAAGTCTTAATCCTGACACAATGAATTCTCTTGCGAGAATTATAGCAAGCATCCACCAAGTAAATAGGTTATTACCAGCTTTTGCACTTTGGTCAAAAAGGATAACAAAGCCAGTAATTACTAATAGTTTATCAGCAATTGGATCTAAGAATTTTCCAAAATTAGTTACAAGATTATATTTTCTTGCAATCTTTCCATCTAAAAAGTCTGTAAGTGATCCTACAAATATCAAAATTAAGATTATAAAGTTTGATACCGTAAATGAATCATTACCCGTAAAGATTGGTTGTCTATTCCATTGTGGAATTGCATAGACAATCATTATAATTGGAATTAAGAACATTCTAAATAATGTTAGTTTGTTTGGTAAATTCAATTTCTTCATTCTATCACCTTTTTTCTTACTGAAAATTATATCATATTTTTACAAATAATGCAAAGTTATTGATATATCTAAATTGTTTTTTATAGTCGTAAATAGTATTTGTTCATATTATCCCCCATTTTCTATTAAGTGTATAATACTACCAAATGATATTTCTTTCAAATAAAAAGAAAAAAGGAATATTATTTAAAGTATTCCCTTTTTATGCTATCTTTTTAGATATTGATTCAAGCAATTTATCGACTTTTTTTGCTATTTTATTTAACATACCATCCTGAGGCTTTCGTGATTCTGCATTATAATTATTATTAGGAGTTGAAATTTCACTTTCAAAATTCGACTTACTTTCTTCAAATAATTTACTAGAACTGTTGTTTTTTCCGCCAATGCCAATTCCTATTAAAAATACGACACCAAAAAGAATTGTTAAGAAAACTTTTTTCATTGTGTACAGCCTGTTAATAAGCCTTGATGTAAAGCAAGATCAATTCCTGTGGCGATGATCTTTGATAAGTCTTCAATATCCGCATCTACTTCTTTTGGTGTTACCATCATATTATATCCATTTGGGGTTAATACTTCTTGAATTAAGTGTTTCTTTTCTTGCTCATCAAGTAAACCTATTTGCCCCATAAATATTTCTTTTGCATCATCAGATGGTTCTTGTGCACTTTCTAAATCTTTTTTAGGAAATACTTTAGATTGCTCATTTAGATATTTTATTACATAGTCTATAGCATCACTAGTTATCGTTACCGCATCAACTACTGTTGGAACTCCGATGGCAATTACGGGTACTCCAATAGTATTGATACTTAATTCTTTTCGTTTATTACCAACTCCTGATCCCGGTCTTATTCCTGTATCAGTAATTTGAATTGTTTTATTAACTCTTGCGATCGAACTTGAGGCTAAAGCATCAACAACGATTAAGAAATCTACATTAATTTTATCTTTAACTGCTTTAATTATATCAAAGGTTTCAATTCCTGTGGTTCCCATAACACCAGGGCTAATGGCACTTACTTCACTAAAGCCATTACTTATATGTCCCATTTGAACAAGATGTCTTGTTACAATTACATTATCCATAACATATGGACCAAGTGCATCAGGAGTTACATTTACATTTCCAAGTCCAACTAGTAGACATCTTTTATTCATTAATCCTCTAAATTGTAAAATATTTACAAGAATTTTTGCAAGAGCTTTTTCAATGCTTTCACAAATTGTTGCATCATGAAAATCAACATTTGCTAGATCAATTGTGTAGTAGGTTCCAATTTGTTTGTTAATTACTTTAGAAGCATTAGGCCCTACCACACTTTTATAAACTGGAATATTGTTTATCTCTTCTTCAGTTTGAATAAAGTCTGCAACATTATTATTTTGAAATTTTAAAGCATCATCATATGCTAAGTCTGTTCTAACATTCCATTTTTGTTCTTCTGTTAATTTCATTAAAAAATCGTCATTCATTATTATCACCTCTATATTATTGTGTGATGTTTTTTTTATTTTATTATTTTATTTTTGCATTAAACATTAAAAATTATTAAAAATATGATATAATGTTTTCACAATAAAGGGAGGGACTATTAATGGCTTTAACTAAAGATGATGATCTTGTCTATTTATTTACTGGTACTTCTGAGGTATTTATTAAAAATAGAATAACCCGTATTTTACAAAGTTTTAATAAACAAACATATGCTGTTATTAAATATGATTGTGAAATTACACCTTTAAATAACATTATTAATGACTGCATTACAATTCCTTTTTTAGAAGATTTAAAGGTTATTATTTTACGTAATCCAACATTTCTTTCACGAAATAAAGATGAATTATCGCCAGATTTAAAGAACTTTATTAAGTATTTAAAGAATCCTGCAGAATCTACTGTTTTAATGGTTGATGCTCATGGCATAAAATTAAATCCAACTAATGAGGTATATAAAACTCTTAAGAATGTAGCGTTAATAATCAATTATGATGACTCTCAAGAAATTGAACTAAAAGGATGGGTTATTAGAAGTTTTGCGGCTTGGAACATTGAAATCAAGGAAGAAGCTATTAATCTTTTTATGGAATACCTAAACAATGATCAAGTAAGAATGGAACAAGAAATTAATAAGTTAATTGATTATGTTGGTAAAGGTGGTGTAATCACCCCAAATGATATTAAATTAATGGTTGATAAAGACTTATCCAAAGAAGTGTTTAATTTAATTAAGGCAATTGTTGACCACAATCATAATCAAGTCGCAAATATATATTTAGATTTAACTAAAAATACTAAAGATGCAGCAGGTATCTTAGGAATGATTAATAGTTCATTCATCGATATGCTAAATATCACTAAATTATTAAAAGCAGGATACTCTCAAAATGACATTGCTAAATTTTACAATGTTTCGCCGGGAAGAGCATATTATATGGTTAAAAACGCAAAAAGTTTTAAAATTGTTGATTTAGAAAACTACGTAATAAAACTAGCTGATTTAGATTATCGTATTAAAACAGGTAAAATTGATAAAAATCTAGGATTAGATTTACTAATTATGCAATTGTAAAAAAGGTAACTATACCGTTATTTGGTGTAGTTACCTTTCTTTTTACATTGTTATTTCAAAAATATCCTCTTCGGTTTTTCCTTGATAATTTGTAATTATTTTATACTTAAATGCATTTAGAGTATTATCAGTGATTCTTCCTAATTCATTGATACCATTAGATAGAGGAATAAAGGAAATTTTATAACCTTCATTAATAAACTGTAAAATATCATATTCAACCATTACAAGTTGTTTAAAATGATTCCATAGATTGTTCATTCTCATAGTTTGAGGACAATTCTTACCACTAAAGTAATGATGTTGTTTTACATCATCTAGTGAAAGATTATTATCATTCATTAAGTGTGCAACTAACTTAGCGGTTTTTTGCCATGTGTAATATATATCTGTTTCTTCATTAATGCATGATTCAATTCCAATTGAATTATTATTACCACATCGATTTGCTATTTTTTCATACGTTTGATTAAAGTAAGTTTCACCAATGTAATATCTTTTGCCGATTAGCTTGCATAGTATTCCATCATCATTTAAATCTGATGTTTTAGGGATTCTATCAAATATCGTTTTTTCATTATATTCTTTGAATGCTCTTGGTGCAAGTACATATGTAGTTTTTCCATCAATCATGTAGTATCCTTTATCACTAATTGTAATTACCGGATGCTTATTTGTTCCATCTACCATTGTATCATAAAGAGTATAATCAAATCTAGTACCATCACCAGCATGCCATGCAACTTCATTATCAGGTATTTGATGATATATTCCATCATTTCCAACGACATATTGGAAACTTGCATGATATGGTCCTTCACTCCAATATTGATTTTTTACCGTTTCACTCCAAAATTGAGCAGTATGTTCTGGTGCTGAATCACCAGTGTCATGAACAGTAATGTAAAACTTGGGCATTATTTTGCCCGGTCTATTTTCATTAGTTTTTGGAGCTAGATTAGTGATCACATTAAATGATTCAAATAAGAAAGGAACAATACTACTTACTAAAGTATAATCATATTCTTTTTGCCAGCCATATACTCTTATTTGTTTTGAAAATGGTTTATAAGTGCTTTCTTTAAAATATTTTAAAACTTTATTCATTAAAAGACAACCACTAATAACATTTTAAATTTACTAATTCCATGAACAGAATGAGAATGACCGGCTGGCATTACAACGGATTCACCTTCTTTTAAGAAATATTCTATTCCATCTATAATTACTTTTCCTTCACCATCTAAGCATGTAACAAAGGCATCCCCATCAGATTTATGGGAACTAATCTCTTCACCATCACCAAATGCGAAAAGAGTAATACTTACATAATTATTTTGAGCTAGAGTTTTGCTTACAACCTCTCCTTCTCTATATGTTACTTCATCTTTTAGGCTTACTACTTTACTAAATTCAATATTTTTCATTTTCTTTCTTAATAGATCTTTTTTAATTTCCATAGCAATCTCCTTTTATAAAATTATTAAATTAATTGTTAACTAACTAATTACAAATATATTATACCCACTTATTGTTGTTAATTCAAGAAATAAGGACTAGTAAAACTAGTCCTTAGTGCTTATTTATTTTAGACATTATTACTTAGAAAACATCTTTTTAACAACATTAAAGATGTCATCAGTGTTTCCAAACATGGTTTTTAATTCAAAATTTCCAACTACATTTCCATCAACTATGATATCATAAGTACTTATTTTATAAGTACCAATACCTTGAATCTCTTTTATTTCAACAAGATAGTCTGTAAATTCAAATTCAGAAATATCATAAAGAATTCCCTTAATACCAACTTCTTTGCTTATGAAGGTATTATTTGGTCCCGTTGAAGAAAAATCAAAATATAGTTTTGATGAAGGAAAATAAATATCATAACGTTTATTTTGACAATCCGTTAGAGAAACTGGTGAACTTGTAAAAGTATAATCAAAATAATTAAATAATTCATTTTCAACATTTGGAATCATGAATCTTCTTTGATTATTTAATTTAAAAATTTCATAGAATGATTCTAATTCTTGATGGTTAAAAGTATATTCTAAGTTTACCTTTGGTACACCTATTACTTCATCACCATTTTTGTCTCCTTCTTCTTCTCCTTGTTTTTCTTGATTTTTATTTGTTGTGTTTTTGTTTACTTCTTCTTGAATGTTTTCATCGTTTTTATCAAGTGGATTATTCACAGTTAAACACGATGTGCCAAAAGAAAGAAGACCAAACACACAAATTAATAAAAATAATTTTCTCATTTCTTTTCTCATTTTTTCATCTCCTACTTTAATATATGATTAAAAAATATAAATATTTACTTTTTTATAATTAGGAAAGTGAACCTAAAACCTAATATGTATAAACTAATTTATACATTCTCCTACCATCTATATTATAATTTATTTATAATTTATTTATAATTTATTTTCAAAATTATTGCATTCTATAGATTTCAGCCATGATTTTTTCTTCACTAGTATAATTAAATAATTCTGATACTGTTACAAAGGTATATCCATCATTTTTTAAATCATTTACTATTTTAGTGATAGCTACTTTATTGTAGTATTTGAAATCATGAAATAGTACTACACTATCTTCTTTCATTTCTTTTTTTAGTTTTTCTATGATTTTTTGTGAATCATAGCATTGCCAATCTAAAGAATCCGCATTCCACAAGACCGTTGGAAGTTTAATTTTTTTTATTACTTCTTTATTAACTGATCCATATGGAAAGCGAAATATTCTTGGATATCTTTTAATTATTTTAAAGATTTCTGCTTGAGTTTTGTTTATTTCTTCAATACCCGCATCTACTGATATTTTTTTGAAATCTGGATGACTATATGAGTGATTACCTATTTCATGATTATGATTAGATATATATATTAATTCATCAGGATGTTGTTTGACGTTTGTACCTAAAACAAAAAAGGTTGCTACTACATTAAGTTCCTCTAATAAGTCGACAAGTTCTTTGGTTTTTATTGAAGGCCCATCATCAAAGGTCAAAGCTATCTTCTTACTATACTTTATTTCATTTTCATCATCACTAATTAATTCATCTCTAAATGGTATTTCTTTATAGCTTGTTAAATTTCCTGTTAGGTATGGGGATATATATATTTCTATTTTGTTTTCTTTAATTAAAGGTTTTAAAAAAAAGAAATCTTCTTCTTTAAAATTATAATCTTTGTTATATTTGTTTAGCCAATTTATAAATTCTGTTTTGTTGAAGTTTACTTTTTTTGATGTATCTAGGTGATAATTAAAAGTATATAGATTGGTTGTATCTTTTGTTTCCTCTTTAATTTTATAGCTAACATAATCTTTTGATATATATGTTTTGCAGGTTAAGTTTGACAATGGGTTTTGGTAAATACTAGTCAAATCTTTTTCAAACACTTTATCCATTACATCATTTACTTTTTGATATTTTACCTCCTTATTATTTATTTTCATTGTTTTATAATGGATAGTGTTTGGTTGTTTGACGGCTTGACATGACACAATTAAAATAAATGGAATAAATACAATTAATAATTTTTTCATATTAATATTATTTGTTGAATTTCCCTTAAAATACAAAAAAAGATAGAAATTGAAGATGATTTACATCAACATTTTCTATCTTTATTTTTTTATTCTAATTCAAATGCACCTGTATACAATTGATAATACTCACCTTTATTTTCAAGTAATTGTTGGTGGGTACCTCTTTCAATGATTCTTCCATGATCGAGAACCATTATTACATCCGCATTTCTAATTGTTGAAAGACGATGGGCTATAACGAATACGGTTCTTCCTTTCATTAGAGCATCCATACCTTTTTGAACAATAGTTTCTGTTCTTGTATCAATTGATGATGTAGCTTCATCAAGAATCATTACTGGAGGGTTCGCAACAGCAGCTCTAGCAATGGCAATTAATTGACGTTGACCTTGAGAAAGGTTTGATCCATTGTTTGTTAGATATGTATTATATCCATCAGCCATCTTGTTAATAAATTCATCAGCACCAGCTAAGATTGCGGCATCAATACATTCTTGGTCGGTTGCATCTAATTTTCCATAACGAATATTATCAAGAACAGTACCCGTAAATAGGTTAGTATCTTGTAATACAATTCCAAGAGAATGACGAAGATCTGCTTTTTTAATCTTATTTATGTTAATTCCATCATATCTAATCTTACCATCAGCAATATCATAAAAACGATTGATCAAGTTAGTGATTGTTGTTTTTCCTGCACCTGTTGCACCAACAAAGGCAATCTTTTGACCAGGGTTAGCATATAGAGTTACATCATGAAGAACAATCTTATTTTCTTCATAACCAAAGTCTACATCATACATTTGAACATCACCAAGAAGTTTTGTATATGTTACCGTTCCATCTTGGTGAGGATGGCGCCATGCCCACATACCAGTACGTTCTTCTGTTTCAACGATTTCTCCATTTTCCATCTTCGCATTTACTAGCGTTACATATCCATTATCTACTTCTGGTTCTTCATCTAAAAGATCGAAGATACGTCTTGCTCCGGCCATACCCATTACTACTGAGTTTACTTGTCCTGATACTTGACTGATATTACCGGTAAATTGTTTTGTCATATTTAGGAAAGGAATAACAATACTTATTCCCATCGCCATATTTGAGAAACTTGGATTAGCAACATTATTTATTAATAATACACCACCAACAAAGGCAACAATTACGTATAAAATATTACCAATATTGTGTAAGACTGGCATTAACATGTTCGCGAAAGTATTTGCTTTATTTGATTCTTCAAACAATACTTCATTAATTTTATTAAACTCTTCCATTGTTTTTTCTTCATGATTAAATACTTTAACAACCTTTTGTCCATTCATTATTTCTTCAACATAACCTTCAGTTTGAGCAATAGCTTTTTGTTGAGCTATAAAGTATCTAGCACTTCTTCCACCAATGATTTTGGTTGCAATTAATATTAATATAACCCCAACAATAACAACAAGAGTCAAGATAAAACTATAATACAACATAATGAATAATACTGAAATAACGATAATACCAGATATTAATAATTGAGGTATACTTTGTGATATTAATTGTCTTAAGGTATCAATATCATTTGTATAATAACTCATAATGTCACCATGGCTATGAGTATCAAAATATTTTATCGGTAATGTTTGCATATGATCAAACATTTTTGCACGCATCTTCTTTAAGAACCCTTGGGTTATTATTGCGAGTAATTGATTATAAACTATTCCTGCAATAAGAGAAATTATATATAATACTGCAAGAATTATAACTAGTTTTATTATTGAACTAGAAACGCTATTCCAATCGCCAGCTTTATAGCTTGTTTCCATAATGCTAATTACTTTTTGCATGAAAATAGAAGGAATTGAGCTTACTATTGCATTTATTACAATAAAAATAATTGTTATTGGTAAAAGTCGAGGATAAGCTTTAAATAATTCTTTTAATACTCTTCCAATTACGCCTTTTTTCTTTTGCTGAGGCATTTTTTCTTTTACTTTGTTCTTTTTACACAATGACTTACTTGTCTTAATGATTGAACATACAAGTATTGTACCAAGTAAGATAAATGTAGGAACTATTACAAGTAATATTATCCAAAGCATCTTACTCACCTACCTTATTTTGGGATTCATATACTTCTTGATAAATTGTATTAGTCTTCAACAATTCATCATGAGTACCAATTCCACAAATTTCGCCATTATTAAGAACTATTATTCTATCGGCATCTTCAACACTTGCAACTCTTTGGGCAATTATTATTTTAGTAGTATTAGGAATATATTCATTTAAACCTTTTCTAATTAATGCATCGGTTTTAGTATCTACAGCACTAGTTGAATCATCAAAAATGATAATTTTTGGATTCTTTAATAAGGCTCTCGCGATGCATAATCTTTGTTTTTGACCTCCTGATACATTGGCTCCACCTTGTTCAATGTATGTATTATAACCATCTGGGAAGCCCTTGATGAAGTCATCAGCTTGAGCTAGTTTGCATGCATGAACCATTTCATCAAGTGTTGCATCTTGATTTCCCCAACGAAGGTTTTCAATAATCGTACCACTAAATAAGATATTTTTTTGAAGTACTACCGCAACTTTGTCTCTTAGCGTAAATAAATCATAATCACGAACATCAATACCACCGACTTTAACTGATCCATTTGTTACATCATATAATCTTGATATTAGTTGAATTAAAGTTGTTTTAGCACTTCCTGTACCACCTATAATGCCAATGGTTTCTCCTGAAGAGATATGTAAGTTTATATTGTTTAGAATTGTTTTACTATCTCCATATTTAAACTCAACATTTTCAAAATCAATTGAACCATCTTTTATTTCAAACACTGGGTTTTCTGGACTCTTTAGGGTTGTTTCTTCATTTAAAACTTCACAGATTCTTTCTGCTGACTCAATTGACATTGTGATCATAACATATATCATAGAAATCATCATTAGACTCATTAGTATTTGAAATCCATAGGTAAGAAGGGCAGATATTTGACTTACACTTACCTTTAAGCCTGCACTACTAATTACAATATATGATCCAAATGAAAGAATAACTATCATAATCGTATATAAACAAAATTGCATTATTGGATTATTCCAAGCAAGAATACGCTCTGCCTTAGTAAAGTCTGCACAAACATCGGCTGCGGCTAAATCGAATTTGTGAATTTCGTAATCTTCACGAACAAAAGATTTTACAACACGCATGTTTTTGACATTTTCTTGAACCGAATTATTTAAATTATCATATTTTTTAAATACTCTTCTAAAAATAGGCATTGCCTTTTTAGCAATCATAAATAAGCCAAAAGTTAGAACTGGAATAACAAATACGTATACTAAAGCAATTGGCCCCCCCATAACAAATCCCATAATAAATGAGAATACTAGCATAAATGGACTTCTTATAGCTGTACGGATAATTGTCATAAATGACCATTGTACATAGGTTACATCAGTTGTTAGTCTTGTAACTAATGATGCGGCTTGAAATTTATCAATATTTTCAAATGCATATGTTTGTATTTTTTCAAACATATCTTTTCTTAAGTTCTTAGCGAATCCACATGAAGCATTGGCACAGAATTTACCAGCGAAGGCACCACATGTTAAAGAAAGAATGGCCATAAGTGTCAAGATTCCGCCATACATTAAAATTACATTTAAGCCACATCCTTTCTCTATGTTGTCAATCAACATAGCAACTATAAAAGGAATTATACATTCTAAGACAACCTCAAAGAATACTATAATTGGGGTAAGAATTGTGGCTTTTTTATACTCACGAATACTTTTTGCGAGAGTTTTAATCACATTATCACTCCTTTTCTATTAATAATTATTATAACAATTTTTCTAAAATATAACTTAAAACAAGCAATTAAAAACGTTTTAATTATTTTTTAGAAAGAAAAAACGGACGTTTTCGTCCGATTTCTACTTTAATTATGCCATTTGATTTAAGGCTTTTGCTAAACTTGATTTTTGTCTAGCAACATTATTCTTGTGATAAACACCTTTAACTACTGCCTTATCTAATTTTTTACAAGCAAAGTTGAAAGCTTCTTGAGCTTGTGCTTTATTGCCAGATGCTACTGCAGTTTCAAAAGCTTTAATTGCTGTTTTTAAAGATGATTTAAATGAAGCATTTAAAAGTCTTTTTTTGTTGTTAGTAATATCACGTTTCTTTTGTTGTTTAATGTTTGCCATTGCTACACCTCCAAAGAAAATAACGCATTTATTATATCATATTTTTTAAAATTAGTAAAGTAAAATGAAATTATATTGCCTTTTTGAGTATTAAATGTTCATAAATTACTTTTATTGTTTAAATCATTTGTTGCTCATTAAACATCATTTTAAATTCAAGATTTAACATTTGAGCAGCCTTACGACAAAGAATCATTCGGCTCATGAATATTTCAAAGTAATCCATAACCGAACTATAATGAGTATCAACAAATAGTTTAAGTTTTATAATTGTATGAGCTTCATTGATTTTCAATTCTGATTTTGTGACAGAATAATTAACTCTATCATGAATATCAAAGGTTGTGGTATCATTATTTCTAACTCTTGATCTTCTTACATCTGATTTATCAGCAATAATCAAGGCTGCAGCCAAAGGACTTACCGGTACTCCAGTTCCTTCATCATGGTTACCAATTGCAGAAACAATTAAAGCAATATCATCAGCCTCAAATCCTAGTTCATCTAAAATACGAAAAGCTAAGATTGCTCCACTTTGACTGTGGTCAACTCTATTTACAAGATTGCCAATATCATGTAAGAAACCAGCAATCTTTCCAAGTTCAATCATTCTATCATCAAAACATAAAGTTTTTAAAATATATTCAACTCTTGTCGCAACAAGTGTTGCATGAGCAATGTGGTGTTCAGTATATCCTAATGCTTTTAAAGAAGCATCAGCTTGGTTAATATATGCAAGTATTTTAGGATTCTTTTTTATTTCTTCATAAGTTTGCATTTTATTTTCCTCCTTTTTATGCCACCTATATTATAACACTTTTCGTTTGAAAAGCATATAAATAAGATAAGATGTTTTAGGAGGAAATATGATTAAGGATAGTGTTTTAGATTTAATTGGTGAAACACCAATTGTGTATTTAAAGAAATTAAGTGAAAAATATCACAATAATATATATGTTAAATTAGAAGGAGGAAACCCTTTTGGTAGTATTAAAGATCGAATAGCCAAAAAAATAATTAGTTCTGCTTTTAAAGATGGATTAATTAATCAGAGTACTACTATTATTGAGGCCACTAGTGGAAACACAGGTATTGGTCTTGCTGGAGTATGTTTGTACTATAATTTACCATTAATAATCATTATGCCAAATAACGTAAGTAATGAAAGAATTCTACTACTTAAAGCTTATCATACTAAAGTAATTTTAACCGATAAAAAATATGGGATGAAAGGATGTCTTGATAAATTAAAAGAAATGACTAGTACAATGAATAATTATTTTATTCCTTCACAATTTGAAAATATGAACAATCCTCTTACCCATTATGAGATAACTGGAAAAGAAATTACTAATTGTTTAAGTGAGATTGATGGAATAGTGATGGGAATAGGCACAGGAGGAACTATTTCAGGAATTGGAAAATACTTTAAGGAAAAAAGTCCAACTACTTTAATTATTGGAGTATTACCAAAAGAAAATAACGTAATTGATGGCATTGGACCTGGATTTATTCCTTCTACTCTTAACTTAAAGGTAGTTGATAATATATATAATATTTCTAGGGAATCATCAAAACAAGGTTGTGAAGAACTATTAACATCAGAAGCATTATTCTGTGGTTTTTCAACTGGAGCTGCCTTTATTGGAGTTAAAAAGTTAATTGAAGAAAAAAATCTTGTTAATAGAAACATTCTTTTTATATCTCCTGATTATGGCATTAAATATTTATCTAAATGGATTGATGAATAATGAAATTTGTAAATAGAAAAGAAATTATTCGTTTAATATTTGATATACGATGTATTTTATTTCCCTCATATTTTGAGTTAATCAAAGAAAAAAAAGAAAAATACTATACTAGAAAAATTAATAACATTAAAAGAATTTTAAGAAATAATATTAACGATAAAAAGAAAGAAGAAAAAATTAAATATTTTATTTCTTCTCTTCCTATGATTAAAAATAAACTACAAATGGACTTAGATGCATTTATAAAAAGCGATCCGGCAGCAACTTCTTTGTCTGAAATAATTTTAGCCTATCCTGGTTTTTTCGCAATCTTAGTCTATCGTATTGCTCATATGTTGACAAAACTAGACATAAAGCTTATCCCAAGGTTAATGACTGAATATGCCCATGAAAAAACAGGTATTGATATTCATCCAAAGGCAGTTATTGGTGATTACTTTTTTATTGACCATGGCACAGGTATTGTTATTGGAGAAACTACGATAATTAACAATAACGTTAAAATTTATCATGGTGTTACTTTAGGCACTAAATCTTTAAAAGAAACAAGTAAATTAAAAAATGTTAAGCGTCATCCTACTATTTTAGACAATGTTACTATTTATAGCGGAGCTACTATTCTCGGTGGTAGTACCATTATTCACCAAAACTCTATTATCGGTTGTAATACTATTATCACATCTTCCATTGCTGAAAATAGTATAGTAATTAATAATACATCACAAATTATTAAGAATAATATTATGTAATTTTAAATTCTTTTTTAAAAAGTTTTTTCTTTAAGATAATACTTGATTTTTCGGATGTAACTAAAAATGCTTTATGTTCATATGATTTTCTTATTATGTTATTTGGAAAACTAAATGTATTTTGGTAACCATTCATGCAGATGGCATATTTATAATCAACTAATTCTTGTAAATATGAAGAACTAGAAGTAAGAGATCCATGATGAGGAACTTTCAAAAAATCAACTTTTATTTTTCTTTCAAGGGTAAATAGTTCCATTTCACTTTTTTTCTCGATATCTCCGGTAAATAAAAAAGTTGTATTGAAATAATCAACATTTAATACCATACTATTATTGTTTGTATCCTTAGCATCTTTTGCAGGGTACAAACATTTTATTTTAAGGTTGCCTTTACTAAGCATACTTCCTCTTTTAAAATAATGAAGATTACCTTTGTATGCTGCAGATTGACATTTTTTAATACTAGTTTTATCATATGGCGTTACAACGATATTTTTTATTCTAAATTCTTTTATTAAGGTTTCTATCTTTCCGTTGTGATCAGAGTCACCATGACTAATAAAAAGGTAATCAATACGTTTTATTCCTTTCTTCTTTAAGAATGTTTCTAAATCAGTTCCACTATTTTCTCCTGTATCAATTAAGATATTACACTTATTATGACTTGAACTAATTAAGGTTGCTTCTCCTTTTGGTAAATCTAAGAATATTACCTCATCTTTTGTTTTAAACCATATTGTATTATTCCAAATTAAGACTAAACCTAATATTAATCCAAGCCATCTTAATGATTGCTTTTTCTTTTGAAGTTTATTCTTAATATACATTACATATAAAAAATAAAAGGTAATTGGTAAAAGAATTGATACTGAACTAAAAGTCATTCTTCCAAAATTAATATTTGCTAGGTTAGTAGTTAATCCCATAAATAAATTAATAACTGTGGCATAAATATTTGAAAGAAATGGCAAAGCACATACAATAATACTAAAAGGCAGTAGTATATAACTAACAAAATGAATGTAAAATAAATTATAAATTATGGATAAAAAGTTAATTTGAGGGTTAATGGTAATTACAATAGGAAGTGTTACAATCAAACTATTTAGACTTATTATTATATTATTGATAAAAAAGCCTTTAATTCCTTTATATTTTAATAAAGGATTAATTAATACTAAAGATGTAGAAATAATAAATGTTAGTCCAAATGCATATGAACTAATATAATAGGGATTAATTAAAAGAATCATAGCTATTACCAAATTATAAATATTAAACGTTGAGAAGATGTGCAGATATTTTTTGTTCAAATAACTAAATATATATATTAAGAGTACTCTTAAAATGGAAATAGAAAAAGCTGAGATAATGTAATAGCCAATAAAAAACGGGGTAATAATCTTAAAATGGTGTTTTTCTGGTATTTTTAATAATCCTAGTAATTTTTTTATTATTAAAGAGAGTACTCCCATATGAAGACCTGATATTACAAAAAGATGACTAATTCCAATGTTTTGTATTTTCCTTTGATTTTCTTCACCCAGATTATTTTTATATCCTATCAATAAAGCTTCCAAAAAACCCGCCGTTTGGGGTGGAAAACGCGAATTAAAGTAATTTTGTAAAGTATTATTGATTGAATATAACGTAAAACCTTTTTTTATGTATGAAGTCTTTTCAATTTTTATTGTACCTCTTATGTTGTTTTTTTCTAAGTAATCTTGATAGTCAAATAACATAGGAGCGTGTTTTTTACTTTCTTTTATTAAAGTTCCTTCAACTTTAATGATATCCCCAACTTGATATTTATTTTTTGGATCATAGTATTGATATTTAACATTTTTTGATCTTACTACTACTTGGTTTGACTTGGCGGTTTTTTTAGTACTAATTACAATACCTTCAATTATTACATTAGTGTATGGTGTTTTATTATAATTTATTTTTCTTATTAAAATGTTTAATCCTAATATTCCATATGCTATCAAAATAATAACTAGTAATGAAGGTATATTAATAAATACTACTAATAAGAAAACTATTAATAAAAGTAAATATATTATGTTAAAATGAAAAATAAGCCATAAGAAAATTATTATACCCAAGGTAATAAGATATACATATTTTGATGATGCTTTTAAGGTATCATTATACCATAATGAACGTTTTAATTTGATTAAAAATTGTTTCACTAATTCCCGATACTTTCATAATGTCACTAATTTTGTTAAATGGACCATTATTAACACGATATTCAATTATGGCTTTTGCTTTTGCTTCACCAATCTTAGGGATTTGAGTTAACTCCTTAAGACTTGCGGTATTGATGTTGATTAAATTACTAGTAGATGCACCACTACCTTTAAAGGGGATAATTATCATTTCATTAGCTTCTACTTCCTTTACTAAGTTGACTTTTTCAATATCAGCATTACTTGCAAATCCTCCCGCAACTTTAATTACATCTTTTAATAAAGAATTTTTCTTTACGCTATATACTCCTGGAAAAATTATAGCTCCTTTAATATCAATTAGAATATCCATATCATCATAGGTTCCCATATCTAAAGGAGGTGTTATAATATCTTTACTATTTGTAGAGCATCCAGTTAAAATGATAAATAAACCAATTAAACTTAAAACGAGTTTTTTCATTTTATCACCTCAACTAATAATACGCAATAATAAAAAAGAAAAAGGAATGATTTTAAAAATTATTCCTTTTTTGTGAATTTAAAGTCTTGCCACTTACCACCATTAAGACGATGCATTTCTTCTGCTACCAAGAACCATTTTTCTACACATCTTGTTTTTGGATAGAATTCATAAAATGTTCCTTGGTAAAAAGTATAGAAACGAGATAAATCAGTACACATTCCAAAAGTTGGTAAGTCACTTGTATTAATGTGGAAACTAAATGGTTTGTTATTCTTTATTCCATTGTAGGTTAAACCTATATGATCAAAGGTGAGTCGACCAACTCCAACAATATTTGAAGTAGCTTGATTCTTTAAATATTTCTCATCATCTAGCATTCCTAAATCAACTATTTCTTCTAGTTTATAGTTTTCATCCAATATTTGCTTTTTGATTATTTCCCTTTGCATGTTAAACCATTCAGTTTGAGTTGATGGTACTACACTAGTTTCATCATGAGGAAGTAGCATATATTTATCATCAACATCTATTTCATTTCCACAATGTAAACATTTGATTGTATTATTAGTACTTGTTATTGTAAATTCACTTTTACATTTTGGACATATAAATAGTAAATCACCAATATCTTTTAAGAAGTTTTCATTTACTTTATAACTATATTGATTAACTTTATTCCATTCATAATCATCGTGATAAATCGCTTCATTAATACGATCTTCTATTTCTTCTGCTGATAATTTTTGAATATCATCTACTGTAAATAGTGAATCAAAGGTAACATCTACCCTTCCTGGTCTTTCATCTAAATTATATTTAGGACTTGTTAAGTAACCACCTTTGATTACAGCGTAATAAACAGGGACATTAAAATGTTTAATAAATTTACCAGTACCAACAACTATAGGTTGGTTAGCACCAGATATTGAGCTCATTCCTTCAGGGAAGATCATTACTTTTCCATTATTTTTTAACACTCTTGAAATTTGTTTAATTGTATTAACATCCGATGTAAAGTTCTTTTTAGGTATTACTTGAAGTATTTTAAAGACTCCTTGAAGATGTGATCTAAAGAATTCATTATACCCTGCCACAAAGTTTAGTCTAGCGGGAAGTAAGGGAAGACCAATATACATATAATCAAGTCTTGAAGCATGATTACTTATTAATATATATGGTCCCTTAATATTCTTTAGGTTGACTTTATCTTCTACATGTATATTATATTTCTTTTTAAAGAGGATTTTCCAAACTGTACCTAAGACATTATAGATAAAATTGGGACTTTTAATTTTTAAGTGTTGTAGATCTTTTGTGATTGATCTTTGTTTCATATTTTTCTCCTTTATAATCCCCTTTTGATTATAATTATTGTTCCTTCTTTATTTTTTTAACCCCACAATATATTGATGGTATCAATACTAATGTTACTATTGTACCAATTAATAAACCACCAATTACAACAATTCCCATTGGTTGCATTAATTCTCCACCTCTGCCAAGGCCTAATGAAAGAGGAATCAAAGCAAGGACTGTTGTTAATGTTGTCATCAAGATTGGGCGTAAGCGATTTGTACATCCTTTTACTACCGCATCATAATGACTTAAACCATCTTCATCTTTTAATCGTTTAATTTCATCTAACATAATAATAGCATTATTTACAATAACCCCCATCAACATAATTACACCAATAAATGAAACAATGTTTAAGGTTACATTTGTTATTGTAAGAGCAAGGAAAGCTCCTGTAAATGTTAGAGGAATTGAAGCCATAATAATAAGTGGTTTAGAAAGTGACTCAAACTGACATGCCATCACCGCATAAAGTAAGAAAATTGATATAACTAAGGCAACAGCTAAGCCCTTGAAAGCATCATTTAGATAAGCTTGCACACCACTTTCTTTAACCATTACATCTGGATAATTTGACAAAACTTGTTTTGTTACTTTCTTTATTTCACGGCTTGCAGTTCCGGTGTCAATTCCATATGTAGAAATATTTAGTTGAAGGGAAAGTTTACCATCATCTTTTAAGATAAGGACTTTTTCTTCCGTTTGATTGATGCTTGCGACATCACTAAGTTTAATTGTTTGGGTTCCCTTAAAACCTATAACAAAGGTTGCAAGATCATCGTATGAAGTAATTGTTTGATTATTAAATATTACTTGAATTTTTACTTCTTCAGCGTTATCTTCAATAGTTCCTGTTTCATAACCAGCAAGGCCAACACGAAGCATCATAATTAAATTTTGATAATCTATGCCATATTCTAAGCATTTGGTTTTATCTACTTTAATTTTGTATTCTTTTTGTAAAGTAGTTAAATTGTTTTTAACTCCGGTGATTCCTTTTTGTCTTAATAATTCTGTTTCTAGTTCTGTTGCTATTTGTTTTAATGTTTCTTCATCACTACCTGTAACGTTAATAGTTAAATCATTAAAGCCACTAGTAATTGAAGCAACAATTCCATCGACTTCTTTTACTGTAACATCATAATTAGAATTTTCATTTAAGAGTTTACGGATATCTTCAGCAACCTCACTTGTTTTTTTGCGTTTATCATTTATTTGGATTCTAATTGAGGCTCCATTTGACATTTTAATTATGCCAAGTTTTCCCACCGATACAGCAATACTTGATATATCATTTATGTTTTCTTTTATCAAGTTTGTAGCCGTAAGAGTTTTATTATTGGCTTCTTCAATATCAATTTGGCTATCATAATTTAAGTTTACTTCTATTAAGCCTTTATCACTTGGCGGTAAGAATTCAATTCCTCTAGTTAATACAAGGCCAATTGAAGCAATGAATATTACAATCATTGATACAATTATTATAGTTTTTTTAGTCAAGGCTTTCTCTAATATCTTTTGATATTTTCCTTCAAGTTTAGTTGTAAACTTATCAGGTTTAATTTCTTCTTCTTTTTTACCCTTACAAAATAAAGCATAAAGCGAAGGGATAACTAAGATGGCAACTAACAAAGAGAAAGTTAGTGATAAAATAACCGCCCATGATAAATCAGTAAAAATTTCTTTTGTTAAACCTTTTGTAAACATTATTGGTATAAACACACAAACTGTTGTTAGAGTTGATGCAAAAAGTGAGCCAGCAACATCCATAGTACCATGTAGTGCTGCAGATGCAACATCCATATGGTCATTTTCACGACGTTTAGTAATTGCTTCAATTACAACTATACTATTATCAACCAACATTCCAATACCAACAGCAAGACCACCTAAGGATACCATATTAAGAGTTATACCTTTTACATAAAGAACTATTAAAGCTGTAAGTACACTTAATGGCATTGTTATAGCAATAACAAGAGAGGAACGAACCTTTCTTAGAAAGAAGAAAATTACTAAGATTGCAAGAACTCCTCCAATTAGAATTGATGAAAGAACATTAGAAATTGAATCATCAATAAATTCAGCTTGGTCATCTAATAGTGTAACATTTATATCTTTTTGGCTATTTTCATTTATTATGGATTTTACATTTTTAACAATTTGTGATGTATTACTTCCGGATTTTCCATATACTTCTAAGATTACCGCAAGATGGTCATTATAATATGAATAACTCTCATTGGTTTGTTCAATATCAATTGTTGTTAAATTAGGGGTAATTTCTACTTCCTCTTCATTTATCTTTGTCACATTACAAAATGAAGTAATGTAATGACCAGTATCGTTATTATCATATGTTATTTGAGAAAAATCAATTGATGAAATAAAATTAATAAGATTTAAAGATATTGTTAAATTAGTGTCTTTAATTTTCATTAATTCATCAAGTAGATTAATTAATTCACTTTTATCCATATTTCTAAAAAAGTTAATATAGTTTATATTTAGTTTAATACCATATGCTAGAAATATTAAACTATATTTTTTTAGTATTTCATTTGGATTATATTTTTCATCTGAAATATTATCAATTTTATCTTTATACTCAATTATCTTAGCAATTGTTTGTTCTAGTTCTTCTTTTGACTTTTTATTAAATGTTTGAAGTAATTCTTCTATTTTAGATTTTTCTATTGTATTTAATACATCCGCATAGCTAATTTTAATCAATTCTATTTTTTGTTTAATGTTATCAAGCATTTGCCATGTATCTTTCTTTAAAGGAATTGATACTGATGTATTCGCAAGATCAATTAATTCTTTTGCTTCTGAATTGTTCCTAACTGATATTTTTCCTTCACTTGTTTTAATTATTCCAAGGGGAATATCTAATGATGATTTAGATAAAGCTTCAACTATTAAAAGTGTTATACTTTCTAAGCCTAGAATTGGTTTTACAGAAACTTTTTCTGTTGGAAGTCCTTTTATTTGGACATTTCCTACCCCTTCAATTAAACTAAATTTATTGGATAAAGTGTTGCTGATTTCTTTAAGCTCATTAATATCATTACTATCACAAGTTAAAGCTATTGTCGCAAGCGCTGATGAATTAAAGTCAAAACTTACTATCTCTGGATCATAGCAACTTGATGGTAGATTGGCGGAAGCTATTTTTTCTTTAATTTCTTGTTCTTTTTCTTTTAGGGAAGTTTCATATTCAAAACTTAAAACTATGAATGAAGCATTCTCTAAGGAATAACTTTTAACTTCGGTTACTTTAGAAATACTAGAAAGTGTGGTTTCTAATTTTGTTGTTACATCATTTTCAACTGTAGTTGCGGAAGCCCCTGGATATACCACAGTTACACCTAATATTGGGATGTTTAAATCTGGCAAGAGGGTAACTGGCATGCTTCTGACTGAAAATACACCTACACATACAAGTACTAATATAATCATACATATGGTTATTGGTTTGTTGATTATTTTTTTTAAAAAATTCATTTTATTTCCTCTCTAATCAAGTATTACTTCTTTGAATTCATTATGGACAATAGAGTAAAGATATGCTGATATTTTCTTTGTTGTTACACTTTTTAAATATGCCGCATATATATTCAATTGTTTTTGATATCCATCCTTACTAATATCATTTAACTTGTAGTCAATAATAATATACTCATTATTTGTTTCAATTATCAAATCAATTACACCATTTATATGAATATCGTCTAGTATAAAAGTAAATGGATATTCATGAAATAAACTAACTATCGGTATGTTTTTTATAAATGGATGATTAATAAAGTTTTTAACCATTTTCTCTTCTTCTTTGGTAAGAAGGGAAAAGTCAGGATTTGATAAATCAATGATTTCAAGTAGTTTGTGAAAGTGAGTACCTTTTTCCATCATTTTCATTTCTTCAAGACTTGGATATGTCATATGGGTCATTGAAGGATGAGCCTCATCTTCAAATATTTCCTTAATTATCATATTATCAAATTTTAATTCATTCACATTCATATTTAAATCTACTAGTTTTTTATTTGGTTTTACGTAATCTAGAGTTAAAGAAACGCTATCAATATCCATTTCCTCAGTGAATGGTAATAATTCATCAGAAACACTATTAATCATTTCCCTAAATGATTTAAAGTTTTGTTTTATTAAATCATTGATTTTATAGTTAATCTCTTTCTTCATATTTGGTAAAACTAAAATGATTTGTTCCCTTGGTCTTGTTAACGCAACATATAGTAGTCTTATTCTTTCTCCAACTTCATCAAGGTGATACTTATTATCATATAATAGTTTGGTTATAGTTTTCTTTAGTACTTTATCTTTTTCATATGGTAATAAGATTTGATAATCTTTACTATAAGTTATTAATTCTTTTAAATCAGAATAATTAAACTCTTTATAGAGATTGGGAAAATAGCATACGGGGAACTCTAGTCCTTTAGAAGCATGAATTGTCATCATTTTAACTACATTGTTAGAATTTTCAAGATTATTGGTTGATATTTTTACTTTTAAGGAGTCATCACTAAATAACATATCAAAGTATTCAATAACATCCTTTAGGGTATAATCTAGATTAATTAAGTTAGTTATAATGTTTTTAGTATAGTTAAGGATATATTCTGTTAAGTTTAAGTCATTTATGCTTAACATTTTTTCATATACTTTAAAAGCTTCATATGCTTTTTCTAAGATTTCATTGATTGATATATTATCTTTAATATCACCAATAGCTTGACATTTTTGATATATATCAGGAAGAATGGTTGAGAAGGCTTTTAAAGGATCGTTGGAGGTAACTATGTCTGCTACTACTTGATCATTTTCATTAATAATGAAACTACGAAGGAAAGAAGCAATAGTTTCTTTAAAGGTTTCTTTGTCATAGTTTGCTTTATCAATTAAATAAATAGTTTTTAACATACTAGTGATTGCGAAAACATCATTGTTATCATTTACTTCAATATCTTCATATGTCTTTAGGGGGATACCTAAATATTCAAATATTTTTTTATATAATCCCATTGTTTGTTTGGTTGCAACTAATATAGCTACATCTTTGTATGTCATTAAACGATACTCATTAGTTTCTTTGTCATACACTTTTTCGGTGTTAACTCTTTTTAAAATGTCTCTTCCGATAAAGAAGGCCTCTAATTCATTCTTATTAAAACTTTGATATTCTTCTTTTAGCTTTTCTTCATCATATCTTACAACACGTAGATTATAGTTAGATTCAACATATTGATCATACACACTAAAGCCATAGTTTAAATAGTGAGATTCATTATATTCTACACCACCAATATTTGGTGACATTAGATTTTTAAATACTAAATTTACAATGTCCAATACTTCTTTTCTTGAACGAAAGTTTTTAGCAAGATCAATTACCATATTAGGAGGGGTTACTTTTAGTAGTTGATATTTTTCTTTAAAAATATTAGGGTTTGCATTTCTAAAGCGATAGATTGATTGTTTAACATCTCCTACCATATAGACATTATTATTTGATATTAATCCAACTAAATATTCTTGCACATCAGAGGTATCTTGATATTCATCTATTAAGATTTCATGAGCATTATTTTTAATACTTTCTCTAATGTTTTCATTTTCTTCAAGTATTTGAATGGCCATAAATTGAATATCTGTAAAGTCATAAACATTATGATTTCTTTTATATTCATTTAATCTTATATCTAATTTTAGGAGGATTTCCATAATAACTAAAGTATCGTTAGATGTTGATAGATAGCCTTCGTTTAATTCTTTTTCATCGGTGTAGATTAAAAGGCTAGCTATTGATGATATATATTTTTTTAAAGTGTTATATATATCTGAGTATATGTTTTTTTCCTCATTAGGTTTAGTTTTAGGAAGTGTTGGAAAAGATAGGTTTTTGATTATGCATAGTTCATCATATGAATTAGCTTCAAGTGTTGTTTCGTAGATTCTACATACTTGTTGAAAATGTTCATATAATTTAGAATCACTAGTGTACTTTCCTAGTTCATCGATGAATGTACTTAACTCTTTGATTTTTTGTTTAATCATTTGAAGATATTCATTTTTTAAATTATTTCTATATTCTGCCTCATAAAACAAATGATGATTATTTAATGTTTTTTTATAATCGGGTTTTAAACGAATATCCATATATAGTTTGATTAAAGTATCTAGTAGGACAGCATCATCTTTAACTGTATATGTTCTAACTAAATGCATAAATTTTTGATTATTTGATTCATAATACTCATCGAAGAGTTCTTTTAATATTTTAAGGGCGACAATCTTAAACTCACTTCCTGAAACAATATTAATATTTCGAGGAATATTTAGAGTGTAATGATATTTTTTTACAATTTCATTGGTAAAAGAATCAAATGTTTGGATGTTTGCTTGATCAATATGAGCAAGTTCTTTTAAGCAGTTAGGATCGTTTGACTCTTGGAGTTTCTTTCTCAAACGCTCTTTCATTTCAGATGCAGCTAAAACACTAAAGGTTAATACAATTAGGTTTTCTAGTTTTTCTTGGCTTTTTACTTTTTGTAATAAACGTTCTGTAAGTACTGCCGTTTTACCAGAACCAGCGCCAGCATTTACGAGGATTGATTTATTTGATTCATAAATTGCGAGTTGTTGTTCTTTACTCCATTTCATTGTTCAATCCTCCTTCTTTTAAAATATAATCAAGATTAGCATTTTTAACAAAAACCCTAATGTTTTTAGGAGTCATGTAACATATTTTTTTCATATTACATGTACTACATGCTGACTCTTCATTTGAAAGTTTAATTGGTGAAATAGGAAATTCACCATTTCTAATCTTGATAGATGTCTCAATTATTAATTTTTTAACATAATTTGCGATTTTATCAAAGTCTGTATCTGATAGAGCATGCTTCATAAAATTAGCTGTTAAATCACCATTATTTTTAAAAGGAATGGTAGGTAGCATTTTTTCTTCCGTATAGTAAGCTGTATCAATAGCATTTATTACATCACTTTCCATATTTGTATATCCTGCATATTTCGTACTTTCTAAATAAAGAACATCATATGTTTTCTTTTCATCAAAACGATAAGGGGTACTCTTTAAAATACTTTGTAAATATAAACCTCCAAATTTAGCAAGTTCATCCATACTCTTTATAAAAAGCATATAAATAGGAAGTTGTAATTCTAATCCTTTATCAATATCATTTAGATTTGAATCAACATTTCTAGTTTTATAATCAACTACAATATAATAGTCGTTATATTTTAGAATTTTATCAACTGTTCCTACTAAGTAGATATTATCACCTAAATTTAGTTTAAATTTCTTTTCGACATCAAATGCTTTAAATAAGGAGTTATCATCACTATTTTTGATTCTTTTAATAATATTTTGTAAGTTTTCCTTAAAGATTGTAAAATATAGTTTATACTTAGGGCTTAGGTTAATTTCTTTTTTAGTAACAAAACTATTAATTTCTTCCTTTATAAAGGTTTCTATATCAACAATCTCAATATTTTCAATAAATTGCATTCTAACATATTTTTCTAAAACATCATGGAATAATGTTCCAACAAAAAGACTTGGGTTATCGTTTGTTGAATCATTTTCATTTGTTATTTTTAAGACATGTTTTAAATAATATTTGAAAGGACATTTAAAGTAATCATCAAGAGATGAGTAGGATAAATATAATTCTTGATTTAAATTATTAAGGATTAAATCACTAGTTTTCTTAAAAGAAGCATCATAGTTATGTTTTGTCTCCTCGCTAAAATAAGCATAACCTTTTAAAAGGGTGTCATCTATTTCATGATAAAGATTAAACTTATTAAGTGATTTGATGAATAATAGTTTAGCAACATTTCGAGAAGTTATTTCATCTAGGGCTATTTTTTTATTATATATATTAATATTTGAAGATAATTCACTATTTTTTAAAAGAGAGTTTCTAACAAAAAACTTTAATGATGAAGATATATAAAGATTTTTGATGGAATTTATTGTATCAATTACATGTTTTTTGGTTACTTCATTTTTAAACGTACTTGTAACAAGATTATTATCTAATCTTATTTCATCACTTAAATATTGATTGTTTTTGAAAGTTGGTGGTACAACATCTTGATTAAAGTTTAATAAAAAGATATATGTATCTTCATCATAAATATGATCAAAGATATTTTCAATTCTAACAACATTTTTCATCAGTTTTGGTTTAACATAGGTATGTTTTAAAATATACTTTATAATGTCTTTTAATTTCTTATCACTTGTATGATAATTGAAGTAATTTAAAACACTTAAACTATTAATTGTATTTATAAGGTTTGTTGATAATCCTTTATTTTCTAACTTTTTGGTGATGACTTCATTAAATAATCCTTCTTCATCTAGTATTTCATTGATAAAGTTTTTTACTTCACTAATATCATAAAGGGAAGTATTTTCATTATTTTCAAGCGAAATGTCATATAAAGAAAATATTTCTCTTAATTTGATTAGATAATCTTGAGATACTTCATTAATGACTATTTTATTAATGTCAATATTTGCTTTTAATAGTTTATAGATTGTATTTGTGATATATATAATTTCTTCTTCATAATCATTGAACTGATATAAAGTGTGAGGATGTTTTGCTTTTAGGTTAGTAGATGATAAATTGTATTTATTTTTAATTTCTTTTAAACATATGTTTAATAGATCATCATCATTTTCATAATTAATTATATATATATCATATCTATTAAAATAGTTTAACATTTGTTTATTTATAAAAAGATTGTTTTTAATTTTTAATTCATAAAGTTCATGAATAAATAAAGAAGGAGAATCATCTTGTATTAAACAAGCATTTTTTAATTTTAGTTTTGTTATTTCTAAATCTTCGTCGTTAGAATTATTCCTAATAATCATTTTTAAATCAATTTCAGGAAATAAATCTTTTTTAAAATCATTAAATGATTTGAAGATAGCTTTATGAATTTTGGAACTATATTTACTTACCAAATCTTTTTTTACGTTTGATGAACATAAAATAATTACGTTTGGATTATCTAGTAATTTAGTAATATCTTGCATTGTTTCACCTTCTTTTTAGATATTTTATCATATTTTGGGAAAATATTAAAGACTTTTAGTAAATAAAATAAGAATATAAAAAAACGTTCCCTGTTATTTTTAGGGGAACGCTTTTCATATATTTATTATATATTCATTAAATACTTTTTCTCTTTAAATAATGGAGATTCTTCTACTTTGTTTTCATTTCCAATCGTACACATTGCATCATCTTTTAAAGCTTTTTCAATTAAAGGTTTCAAGGCTTTGATATCTTCTAAAGTAACATTAATTACTTCTTTTCTTTCTCTTACTAAATCTTCATAGGTTATACCTTGTAAATAGTTAGTGAAAGCACGTTGTCCTTGTTCACGAGGAGTTCTAGGAGTATCAAGATAGCCAATAGCACCGATAATGTATTTTGTTAATTCTTCTTCAGTTGGATTGAAATTGTCGATATAAGTAGGTATGCCTTCATATACTTCATTTGTGCGATCTAGATTTGGATCACGATATGATACAAATAACACATTACCATTTCTTTGGAAGTTCGCCATGCATCCATAGGCTCCACCAAGTACACGAACTTTCATCCATAAATAATCATAGCGAAGAGCCATTGCGAAAACTTGGAAGGCACCAGTGTATGTTGCAAGGTCTTCATAGTTTCCTACTCTTGCGACATATTGAACAGTGGATGGCGTTTTAAATCCTTCATTCTTTATATCTACTTTAAATTCAAATGGTTGCTTTTTGATTTTATTATCATTTAAAGAAGGCAAGAAATTCATAATTTCTTCTTCATATTTAAAGTTTTTACCTGTATAAGAAATGATTAAATTTTCTTTACGGAAAACATATTTCATTAATTCTTCAAGATTTTTTACAATTGTAGGATACAAGTTATCAAAGTCCCTAACTAAACTTTCAATAAATTGATATTGTGATATTCCACTTACATAATCATTGTATAGATTAGCTGAACGAAGATATGATAAAGCTCTATTAACAGCTGCCGCATGACCACTTTCCATAAAGAACATTTGAGATTGTGATTTTGCTTCCATAATTATTTCTCTTATTCTTTGTTTGTTATCTAATTTAGATGAAGTAATTATTTCTTTTGTTAATGAGAAGATATAGTTAACATTCGCATCAAGAGCTTTAGCATTAATTGTAAATAATGGTAAGACATCATTTTTACCTACATTATAGGCAGTAAAAGATGTAGTAATACCACCAGTATTAATATTAATTTCTTTTGTTAGATCTTCATATAGGTAGTTAGCAGTATCAACATTTGTTAAAACCTTATTTAATAATCCGATGTATGGTATTAATTCAAGTGGTACATTCTTAGTATCAAAGTTTAGTGTAAAATAACTAATTCCTTTAGTGTCGATGTCTTGTTTAATTACTTTAACATCATCAATAATTTCTTCAATGTTTTCAACATTATCAACTTTTTCATCAATATCATCTTTAGTAAGTAGTGGTATTGTTGAAAGTTCTTCTTGAGTTGATGGGGTTTCTTGATAATTTTTTAGATTTTTAGTGTCTTCTACTAATTTTTCAAGTTGTTCCTTTGTTAGGGTATCTTTATAAGCTTGTAATTTATCTTTTAAAGCTTTGGCTTTTTCTTCACCTAAAGTATTACTTGGAGATACGGTTACATAAGCAATATGAGGATTATCAATTAAATACTTTTTAAGTAATTCTTCATAGTAATTGCTTTCAACTTTTTCTTTTAATTCTTCAAAAATATGATAGAATTCAAGAGTAGAGAATGGATCATTTTCATCATATAGCCAAGTGTCAAAAGCATTTAGACCATAAACAAGGCCAGCAGGGATTCCGCCAAAGTCCGCTTCACGATACTTAAATTCATAGAAATTGATTGCTGAAAGTAATGATTTTTTATCAATACCTTTTGTTACTAAATCATTTAAGGTATTATTAATAATTGACTTTAACTCTTCAAGTTTATTTTCTGGAGCATCTTTTACAATAACACTTAATACTGATTGTTTCATACCACTATCAAAATCGCTTAGAATATCATTTCCAATGCCTGATGCAACTAAAGCTTGTTTTAGCGGAGCTCCTGGAGCTTTAAATAAAGCATATGTTAAAACTTGGAAAGCATATGTTAAAGTAACATCTTTATATGTTCCGACTACAGCATTATATGAGTAGTATGTTTTATTTTCAAGTGATTCTTCTTTTCCTACTGGATAGAAGTATTGTTCATAATGTGGTTCTGTAAATGATTTTTGATATTCAATATCTGAATCTTGTTTAATTCTATCAAAATGGCTTAAATATTCTTGATCCATCCATTCTAGTTTTTCATCCATATTCATATTTCCATATAAGAAGATATAACTATTTGATGGATGATAGAAACGTTGATGGAATTTCAAGAATTCTTGATATGTAAGATCAGGAATAAAATCAGGATCACCACCAGATTCAACACCATAGGTAGTATCTGGGAATAAAGCATGACGAGATACACGCATTACAACTTGTTCAGGGCTTGAGAAAGCACCTTTCATTTCGTTATATACAACTCCATTATAAGTTATATCCCCATCAACACTATCTAATTCATAATGCCAACCTTCTTGTTTAAATATTTCTTCATGAAGATATACATTTGGATAAAATACCGCATCCATATATACTTCCATTAAGTTTTTAAAATCATGATCATTTAGACTTGCGACTGGGTATACAGTCTTATCAGGATATGTCATAGCATTTAAAAAAGTATTTAGTGAACTCTTTAATAACTCAATAAAAGGGTCTTTTACTGGGAACTTCTTTGAACCACATAATGTAGAGTGCTCTAGAATATGAGGAACTCCGGTATCATTTGTTGGTGGAGTTCTGAAACCTACCGAAAATACTTTGTTTGGATCTTCATTTTCAAATAAAAGAATGTGGGCACCTGATTTAGTATGTTTTAATAACTTTACATTAGATGCAACTTCTTCAATATATTTTTCTTTTAATAATTCATAATTTTTCATATTATCCCTTCTTTCATCGTTATTATTATATCACAAAAATTAAAACTAATAAAAAAGTTGACATATTATTTTTTTTAAAAAAAGGCGTCCTCACGCCTTTATTTAATTTTAATAGCAAATCAAGTTATTTTATATTAACTTTCTTTACTATTATATTTTGTTGATTTTATTCTTCTGGTGCTTTTACTTCAGAACCGATAATTAATGAGTCTAATGTTTCTTGAATTTCTTTATACTTCTTTACAAACATTAATGAAACTGTTCCTGAAGGGGTTTTTACTTTTACTGTTTTAAAACATGAACCTGTTGCATAGCTGCAGACTTTATCTAGTGGTAATACAATTATTGTTTTAAACAATGTAGTCTTATAAACTCTTTTATTAGTTATAGTGATATCTCCTATTCCTAAAAATAAAAATATCGAAACTATTACAACTACCATCGCGGGGATAAATGCAACAATTTCTAGATCAACAACATCAAGTAATGCAAATCCTAAGCATAATGTAACTATAATGCCAATAGAAGCGAATACTATGGCAAAATTAGATAGCTTCTTAGAATCTGTTTGAACTAAAATTTTTTCTTCCATATTTTATTTCCTTTCAAATATAATTAATTCTTTGGTAGATATATTTCTACTCAGTATATAAGACACGATTAAATTTAAAAAAAGATTCAATTTTATTTTCTATTGTAAATAAAAAAGACTTCACTTGGAAGTCTTTTTAACTAGGATTATCAGAATTGCATCCTTGACACTCACAATTCATATTATCCATTTTGGCTTTAAACTTTTGGATTGTTTGTTCGGTTGTATCGTTAATACTTTTTACCAACTTGTCAAGAGCGGTACGATTAGCGTATGCGAGCCAAACACCTAAAACCGTCATTCCTCCCGCAAGAAACGGGAATACCGATGATTTCAAAACTATCACCTCTTCTTTGAAGTTTAAAGTGCTAAATTCAGAAATATATTATATAACTATTGATTTAAACGCAGTGAATATTATATGTTTTTTCAGATAGTACTCAAATATATTGTTTAGCATTTTTATTATTAGATTTTTTTAATAACTTATACAAACAATAATTTGGTATTTTTTTCTTAAAAATCTTCAAAGTCACTTGGTTTTAGATCCTTCATTTCTCTTTCACCTAATACATTAAAAGCTGATTCTTCATCATCAATTATTAATTCATCATTAGGTTCATTTAATGGATTATGTAAGTATTCAATTATTTTATCTTTCAATATTGTTTTTCGGTTATGTTCTACTTGGTGAACTCCCATTTGAAGAGCTTTTATATCACCAATTAAAACTAAGCTGTTTTTAGCTCTTGTAATACCTGTATAAATTAATTTTCGTTTTAACATTATGTAGTGTTTTGTAGATATCGGCATAATTACTAAATCAAATTCACTACCTTGAGCTTTGTGAATACTTATAGCATAGGCTAACGATAATTCTTCTACCTCCTCAAGTGTGTAATCAACAATACCACTATCAAACATTACTGATAAACCATTGATTTTAAAATCCTTATATTTAAAATTATATATATATCCAATATCCCCATTCATTATTCCTTTATCAGCACGATTAACTAGTTGGATAACTTTATCATTTTCACGATAACTTACTCCAAATACTTTTAGTTCTTCATTATCATTTAAAGGATTAACTAAAGCTTGAATTTTATTATTAATTTCATTAATACCGACATCACCTTTATACATAGGTATTAAAACCTGAATATCTTTATTGATATCTTTACCTTTATCTATGGCTTTTTTTACTAGTTCAATGATTAAACTTGGCAAATGTTCATTATCAGTCGGAATAAATACTCTATCGGGAAGTTTTTCTAAAATTGTTTCTGGGATCTTTCCTTCATTAATGCTATGTGCTAGTTTTATAATATTAGAGTTTTCTGCTTGACGATGAATTTTATTTAATCTAATTGTTTTAATTTCTTTGGTATCAATTAAATCTTTTAGTACTTGACCGGGGCCCACCGCAGGAAGTTGGTCGACATCTCCTACGATTATTAATCTTGCATCCTCATGCATTGAGGTAACCAAACGATATGCAAGTGGTAAATCCATCATTGACGATTCATCAACAATAATCAAGCGAGCAGATGTACGATTGTACTTACTATATTCAAAACGATCTCCACCAATATAACCTAAAAACTTATGAATCGTTGAAGTATTCATATTTGTAGTTTCCTTTAGACGTTTAGCTGCACGACCTGTTGGTGCAAGTATAGCAATCATATCAGCTAGGGCGGAACTATCCTTATTTAATTTCAAATACATTTTAACTACTGCGTTGACAATTGTTGTTTTACCAGTTCCGGGTCCACCTGTAATTATTACTACAGGTTCTGTAAAAGCTGATTTAATGGCTAAACATTGTTCTTTATTAAAGTCTATTGATGATTCTTTTTCAATATCTTTATACAGGTCTTCAATGACATTTTCATCATATTGTACCATCGGTTTTTCAGGATTTCTTTCTCCCTTTAGTAATGCAACAATTTCTTTTGCGAGTTCAGTTTCTTCAGTATATAACTTGAAATCAAATATTTCATCAGGATTTGGCATATATATTTTTTTATCTGCCACTAGTATATTTAAAATATTTTCAAATTTAGATTTTTCAATTTCTTCTTGTACGTAACTTGTTACTTTAGTATAGAGATCTGTTCTAGTTACATAGCTATTTCCAGAGTTATATATTAACTCTTTTAACACATAACCAAGTAAAGCTTTCAATCTTACAGTTGCATCCTTTTTGATGCCTAGTCTTAAAGCAAACTGATCGTTTTTCTTGAAGCCAAATCTTTCAATCTTATCCATTAGTATATATGGATTTTCTTTTAGTTCACTAATAATACTTGGGCCAAATTTAGTTGTAATCTTGTTAGCCATATCAATTGTAATACCATTTTCTAAAAGAAATATTACTGCCTCTTGATTAGTTTGATCATTAATTATGCCACTATAAATTGTTGAAGCAGCTTTTTTGGAAATTCCTATTTCATCCAAACAATCAGGATTGTGTTTAATTAACTCGATTGCTTTAGTTCCAAGATGTTCAACAACCTGCTTAGCTATTTTAGTACCCACACCTGGAAATAAATCACTTGATAAATATGATACAATTCCAAATTCATTGTTTAAGGCTTTACGTTCAAAAGAAGTAAATCTAAATTGGAGGCCATAGGTTTTATCTTTTACAAACTCACCATCAAGAAATAACTCTTCATCTGGGTATACTGCATGATCAAAATAGCCTACAATATTGATGGTATTACCAAATATTTTCTTTTTGGCATCTTTGTTTTTTTGATTTTTGTAATCTATTTCAAAAAGAGCAACGGTATAGCCGTTGTCTACATTATAAAAGTGGACTTTTACAATTGTTCCGTCAATACGTTCGCTCATTTTTAGTATCTCCGTTTCACATCATCCATATATACTTCATCAATGGTGCCACCACCAAGACAATACTCTCCATCATAAAATACACAAGCTTGACCAGGGGTAATGGCTTTAACCGGTTCTGAGGTTATAACTTCTATGGTATTGTCATCAAGATATTTGATTTTTACCTTTACATCGGGAGCACGATAACGAAACTTCGCAGATAAGGTATCTGTGTTTACTAGCGGACCATTAATAATATTAATGTCTTTAATGATTGCACGATTAGCAAATAGAAGTTCTTGTTCATCACCTTGTCCCACAATTAATTCATTCTTTTGAGGGTTTTTACCGATTACAAACCAAGCTTCTCCAGGGCCACCAATACCTAAGCCATGTCGTTGCCCAATGGTATAATACATTATTCCTTCGTGAGTTCCTACGACGGTTCCATCTGATGTTACCATATTTCCAGGTTGTGCTGGTAAGTAGTTTTTAAGAAACTCTTTGAAATTTCTTTCACCAATAAAACAAATTCCCGTTGAATCCTTTTTTGTAGCTACCACTAAATTGTGCTCAGTTGCTATCTTTCTAACTTCAGGTTTTGTTAATTCACCTACTGGGAATAAGGCTTTAGAAAGTTGAGCAGAAGTTAGCTGAGATAAAAAGTATGTTTGATCTTTATTGCTATCTACTCCCCTTAGCAAGTAGTGTTTATCGCCATCATGGATAACTCTTGCATAGTGTCCCATCGCAATATAATCAGCTCCCATTTCTTCTGCTTTTTTTAAGAAGGCTTTAAATTTAATTTCTTTATTACATAAAATATCAGGATTAGGAGTACGATTTCTTTTGTATTCTTCTAGAAAATAAGTAAATACTTCATTCCAATATTCTTCTATAAAGTCTATACGATATAGTTTTACACCTAATTGTTCAGCAACACGCTTAGCATCCATATAGTCTTTTTCTTGTGGACACACTTCATCCATTAAATCAGGATTGCCTAAAATATCATTATTGACTGCAGAATCCCAGTTTCTCATAAACATTGCTTCTACATCATAACCTGCTTCTTGTAGTTTTATAATGCCAACACTACTATCAACACCACCAGAAAGACCGATTATTACTTTTGGTTTATTAGGCATATATACTCCTCCTTTTTAATTTTCTGCTTTTAGTTCTAAGATTGTATCTCTTAACATAATTGCTTCTTCGAAATTTAGTTCTTTTGATGCTTTTTTCATCGCAAGTTCTAATTTTTCGATTAATTGTTTCTTTTCTACTTTTGACATTGTCTTGTATGTTTCTTTGTCAATTACATCTTCTACAACCTCGCCAGTATCAGGGTTTACGATTGATACTGATTCACCAATTTCTTTGATGATTGTTTGAGGTATTATGTGATGTTCAATATTATATTCATTTTGAATTTTACGACGACGATTAGTTTCGTTGATTGCTTTTGTCATTGAGTCAGTCATTGTATCAGCATAAAGCACTACTTTACCATTAGCATTTCTCGCAGCACGGCCGATAGTTTGAATTAGTGATCTTTCACTTCGTAAGAAGCCTTCTTTGTCTGCATCAAGTATACATATTAAACTAACCTCAGGTATGTCTAATCCTTCTCTTAAAAGATTAATACCAACTAATACATCATATGTTCCTTTTCTCAAGGCTCTAATAATTTCTAATCGTTCTAAGGCTTTAATTTCAGAATGTAGGTAAGCAACTTTAATACCAACTTCTTTTAAGTAAGCAGTTAAGTCTTCACTCATTTTAATTGTTAGGGTTGTTATTAATGTACGTTCATTATTTTTTATTCTTTCTTTGATATCCGCAAGAATATAATCAATCTGATTAAGAGTAGGACGAACCTCAACTAGAGGATCAAGAAGACCCGTAGGTCTAATGATTTGTTCAATAATCTCATATGATCTACTTAGTTCATAATCACCTGGAGTTGCTGAAACATAAACAACTTGATTAATTTTTTGTTCAAACTCTTCAAAATTTAAAGGTCTATTATCAAGAGCTGAAGGTAGACGAAAACCATAATCAACCAAAGTTTGTTTTCTACTTCTATCTCCGTTGTACATTCCCCTAACTTGAGGAATAGTAACATGGGATTCATCAATGATCATTAAATAATCTTTATCAAAGAAATCGAGTAGTACAGATGGAGTTTCTCCTTCGTTTCTTAAGGAAAGATGTCTTGAATAGTTTTCTATACCAGAGCAACTTCCTACTTCTTTTAACATTTCTAAGTCATACATTGTACGTTGTTTGATACGTTCTGCTTCTAGAGGCTTATTAATGCTTAAGAAATATGCTATTCTTTCATCTAGTTCTTGTTTTATTCTACGCATAGCTTCTTCTTTTTTTTCTTCGTTCATTACGAAGTGAGTAGCTGGAAAGATATTTATTAATTCCACACTTCTAATGATTTTTCCTGTTGCAACATCAAATATTGCAATCTTTTCAACTTCATCATCGAAGAAACTAATTCTGATAGCTTCACTATTTTCGTATGTAGGTAAGATATCAATATGATCCCCTTTTACTCTAAACATACCTCTTTCAAAACTGATTGAACTATATATGAATTGTTGTTTAACAAGTTTATCAATTAAATCATCACGACGAAGATTATCATTTACACGAATAGTTAGCATTGAGTTTCCATAATCTTCGGGGTCACCTATACCATATATACAAGATACACTTGCGACAATAATGGTATCACGGCGTTCTAAGATTGATGATGTTGCAGCGTGACGCATTTGGTCAATTTCATCATTAATGCTAGAATCTTTTTCAATATACATATCTTTACTAGGAACATACGCTTCTGGTTGATAATAATCATAGTATGAGATAAAGTATTCAACTCGATTATTTGGAAAGAAGGCTTTTAATTCTGCATATAATTGTCCTGCTAGTGTTTTATTGTGAGCTAAGACTAATGTAGGTTTATTGACATTCGCAATAACATTAGCCATTGTAAATGTTTTTCCAGTTCCTGTTGCACCTAATAAAGTTTGTTCTTTAATTCCCATTTCAAGATTGCTTGTTATTCTTTCAATGGCTTGGATTTGATCTCCCATTGGTTTATAGGGAGCAACAAGTTCAAACTTTTTCATATTATCCCTTTAGGTATACGGCCATCTTTGGTCGTCTTGGATCATATAAAATACTAATATATTGTTCAGGATTTTCTGTATACATGAAGGAATATATCTCTGCTTCTATTTGTTCACCTTTATTAGTACTAAAGGTAATTTTAACTTGAGCTTGTCTTGTTCCTTGAGCATTCTTTGTTCTTGTAAGTTTGTATGTTGTTACTTCTGCTTTAACAAGTAAACCACAAATTTTTAAATAGTTTTCACTATGATCTTTAGAAATACCAACAATTCTTTCGATTAAGTAACTTATTAAAACAATATAGATTACTAGGAAGATAACAAACGTAAATAATGGTAGCGTACAAGGAATTTCTGTTTCGCTTGATGATAGTCCCATATTTACAAGGGCTACTCCACCTTTAAAGGCGTTAACTGTAAGCATTCTAAATAAAGAGTATAAACAAATAAATAAACCAGCCGCAACCATTAAAGCATCAGTAAAGATTGGGCCTGCTTCTAATGAAAGTTTTTGGCCTTCCATATACACAGGGAAGCAATGAATCTTATTTGTTCCTTCAATTTTTGGATAAACAAGGTTAATCTTTTGACCAACATAATATTGATCTTTAAACTCAGCTTGCGTTAATTCAAAAACTGTGTCAAATACACGATGATTACTTTGAGAAGTATATTGTGCTTTAATATAAACACGTTTTTTTATTGGGGTAACTTCAATAATTGTTGCTTCAACCATTTGAGGGTTTTCTTTAATACTTTTGTTTGTTTTGATTGCACGAATTAAGTTTAGTACTAAACTATATGTATATGCACCAACAAATCCAACGGTAACAACTAAAAATAAAATGTTTGTAATTAAATCAATCATATTTGTCTCCTTTACTTATGATATTCTTTATTGTTAATTATCGTAAATGCACGATATATTTGTTCAATTAAAACTAATCTCATTAATTGATGAGGAAAGGTAAATTTTGAAAATGATAAAGCATAGTTACTTCTTTTTTTAACTTCATCACTTAAGCCCCATGATCCGCCAATAATGAAATCAATTTTTGTTTTTCCATATGTTAATAAATTTTGAATCTTTTCTGCTAGTTCAACACTTGAAATCATTTTTCCTTCAATTTCAAGGGTTATTACAAAATCATCAGAATTAATTTTTGAAAGGATATCTTCGCCTTCAGTTTTGATTGTTTTTGTAATATCAATATTATTTCCTTCTTTTAGTTCTACTATTTCTATCTTTTGATATCCATTTAATCTTTTTAAGTATTCATCAATTCCTTTAGATATATAATTCTCTTTTATTTTTCCCACACAAATAATTCTTATCATTTATTCTACCTCTATTAAAGGGAGTTCTTCATATTGTTTTGCTATATAAAGTTTAAAGGGAAGGCTCTCTGTAAAGTATTTATAACACTCCGCCTCAGCTAGTTTTTCTAGATTACAGTCTTCGCTTAAGTGAGCGAGAATTATGTTTTTAGTATGTTTAGAAACAAACTTTGTCAAATATTCCATACATTCTTGATTTGATAAATGACCTTTTGGAGAAAGGATACGTTGAATTAATATCCATGGTCTACGACTAGACATTAACATTTCTACATCATGATTTGATTCAATAAAAATAGTATTAATCGATGATAAAATGGAAAAATACTTTTGAGGAATAATTCCCGTATCTGTTATTGAAGCAAATGTTTTGTTAACATCAGTGTTTAATTCTTTCATTAAAAACCCATGAATTGCTTTAGAATCATGAGATAAAGAAATTGGCACAACAACAATATCTTCTAATTGATATTTTAAATCATCTTTTATAAATGTTACTTCAAATGGCAATAAGGAATTATTAGTTTTTTTGTTAATAATATCATATGAAATTTTATCAATATATAATTTTGCGTTAGTACGACAAAGTACACTCGCAAGATATAATACATGATCTGCATGTTCATGAGATACAAATATTGCGTCTATATTACATAGTTCGATTTTTTCTTCATTTAATCTTTGTTTGATTTGAAGGTAGCTAATCCCTGCATCAATCAAAATTTTTGTTTTTGGTGTTTCAATGTAGGTGGAGTTACCTTTTGATCCACTAGCGAGTATCGTAACTTTCATATTTATTCCCTCTACTTTTCAAATTATTATACCATAAAAGCCATATTTTTTCAATCAAATACATAATAGAATAATTTTATTTTGAATGAAAAGAATAAAAACTATTAATTATTAGTTTTATTACTTATTGAATATTTCCTAGTAATAAGATAAAACACTGACAATGTCAGTGTTTTATCTTAATCTTAAAATGCCCAGCAAGCACCAATGATTACAAGTAGAATGAATAATACAAGGATAAATGCATACCCATATTCTTGACGACCATTATTCATGATTCTTCCTCCTTTCAAGTGGCTTAAAAAATCAAACAGTAAACAATAATAAGGTCTACTACATAATACGTTGTTGATTATTTGTTGTATATTACAAATGCCTATATTTAATATAAAAATAATATTTCACATTAATTTCACATTGTTTTGTGATACTCATTAATATTAGTTTAAAAACAACCAATTTATCTATATTTTAGTTGAGTTTTTTTAAAAAAAATGATATTATATATTTGTTATTTTCAAAAGATATAAATAACCAATTTTTTAAAAAAGGAGTGAAAAAAATGAGTGAAAAAGCTATGACTGGAAAAGACGCTGCTAAGCGTATAGCCCCAGTTGCACTTGCGTTAATACTTGTTGTTATTATCGCAATTGTTGTTACATCCGCAAAAGGATGCTCAAACAAAACACCTAAGATTGACAAAAGTGATGATGTATATCTAACTCTTGGTGATATGAAAGTTACTAATGATCGTTTATATACATACATGAAACAAAGCTATGGTGTTGATGAATTACTAAGACTTGTTGATAGTAAGATTTACGAAGAAAAAGTAAATGAAGTAAACGTTAAATCTACTTCACTTGCTGAACTTAGTGGTTTAGATAAATACATTATGGAAAGTGTATTTAAAAAGGTTCTTACTTCTACTGATGAAGAAGGAATTAAAAAAGCAAACCAAGAAAAATGGGATGATTTGATTAATTCTTTATTAATGAATAACCTTATGAAGAGTGTTGATGAAGCTGCTAAAGATGCTTATAAATTAGATTCATCTGTTTGGACGGTTGTTCGTAAATACTATGCTTTACAATATGCACGTAGAGAAGCTGCTAAAGATGCTTACAAAGCTGAACTTAAAGCTAGTCGTGAAAAAGATGGTAAAGATGGTTACTTTGATGAAGACAAATTTAAAGAATATTACGAAAAAAATTATTCAGACAATGTTATTGGTTTATTTATTCCTTTCACAAGTGAAGAAGCTGCTTTAAAAGCTATGAATTCTGTTGGTATTAATACTAATAGAGTAGTACTTGGTAAAGATGGTTGGGTTAAAGCTAGTTATGATTATAACAACTCTAATGATACAACTATTCCTGCTAGTGAATTCTTATCTTCTACTGAAGTATTTGATAAATTCTTTGAATTATATAATTTAGTATATAAATATCTTGGTAAACAAATTTCAAGTGATGATTATACTGAAACTATTTCTAAAGAAAAGACTTTATCAAAAATTAACGCTGCTATTAAGAGTGTATTAGAAGATCACAAGACTGTTAAAGGAAATGTAGTTCTTCCTCTTGAAGTTAAATTAAATGGTTCAAGTGATGTTGCGACAATCACTTGGTCTGTTGCTGAAAACTCAAATTTAGTTTTAGCTGAAGATGGAAAAACTTTAGTTTACACTTCTCCTGTTGGTAAAGATGGCAAAGATGCTAAAAATGTTAAAGTTACTGTTACTGCAACTGTTAAATATAATGACTTAGATGAATCTAAATCGACATTTGAATTTACTGTTGAACCTTCAACTGAACCTGATGAAGTTACAACATTAACGGTTGGAGATGTTGATCCATTCTATACTTATAGTTTTACTAAAGAAAAACTTGATGAATTAGAAGAAAAAGGCGTTAAATTAGTTTGGTCTACAAAAGAACTTTCTGATATTAACTCTTCATTATCATCTATTTTAAAAGTTGATTCTACTACATATCCATTATCAGATGACGCTAGCAAATTCTACAAGACATATACAATTAAACCTCAAAAATGTGGTGATTATTATGTTTTAGCAATCAAATGGGGAAAACAAGTAATCAATGATTACAATGATGCTGACATCAAAGCTGAAATTGAAGAAAAATTATTAGAAGCTGAATTAACTGATAATAATATTTCTAAGATGATTTATCAAAAACGTCAAGAAGCTAACTTACAAATCTTTGATCGTTACCTAGAAGCTATTTATGATTATCGTTATACTTACTTCTATGAAACTACATTAAAACTTACTGATTATGATAAATATGTTGACTCTAAGAAAAAAGAATCTACAGTAGTCGCAAGATTTACTGTAAATAAAAAAGATGTTGAAATTACTGCTGAAACTTTATTTGAAGAATTAAAAGACAAATATGCTGTTTCAACTACTGTTGATCTAATTAACCAATATCGTATTATTTCAAGTAAATTCAATACTATTTATAACTCATACACAAATGATGTTAAAGATAGTAAAACGTTTAGAGATTTACTTGAAAATGAAATTGGTGGATTCCGTAAGAATTTTGAATTAAATTACTTCACATATTCATACTTATCATATTATGGATTTACTCCTAACTTCCCTGCTAAATATGGTTGGAACAACTTTAAGCATGATTACTTTGGTTCTTATTCTGATGAAGAATTATTAACAAATGCTAATTTTGGTGGTTCTATTTATACAAAAGCTTTAACTGATTATACAGAAAGTTTATATACTACTGCTGGTGAAGGCACTTGGGAAGAAACTGATGTATATAAGAAGATGAAAGAAGCTCAAGAAAAATGGTATGGTTTAAAAGTTGTTAACCTTATGGTTTACGTTGATAATGACTTTGATAGTGAAGTTGATACACAAAGTGACAAACACACTATTGATGATGATAATTATGAATTTGAAACATCTACTTGGACAGACGAACAAAGAGCTTTAGTTGATGAATTACTTACAAAAGTATTAGAATTAGCCGATTCAACTGATAAGAGTGGTATTTACAATCAAATAAATGAAATTGTTACAAATTATAAAAATGCTGGTTTTGAAGAACCACTAAGTGCTCCAACTGAACTTGATACAATTTATACATATAATTACTGGGCTAAATTCAAAAAAGCTGGTTTAATGTTAAAAGTTGAAAGTGCTCAAGATTACAGTAATACTTCAAGTCTTGCTGAAGAATTCTTAAGTGAACTTGAAACAATGTATAAAGATATTAAAGAAGCTGGTTATGAAGGCACATTTGATGTTCCTTATATTTCTAAGAATACTACTGAAACTACTTATGGTTATCATAAAATTATTGCTTTAGGCGTAACTGATATTTCTAAACTTCCTAGTGAAGAAGATGTATTAATTTATAACTTAGTTCAAAAAGCATCTAACAATGTTAATGCTACAGTTACATATAAGAAAGAAATCTACAATGAAGCAGTTAAAACTTTAAAAGATAAATATGATATTGAATATAAAAGTGGTTACACTCTAGATACAAATATTAAATCAAGAATTGATACTTGGTATACTAATGCTGTTACTGAATTATCTGGTTCTGATGTTTTATCTGCTAAGTTCATTGAATACTTAAAAGACAATAAGGGTAGTATTGTTGTTTCTGGTGACTCTGCTGAATTTAATAGAATCTTAGATATTATTATTAAAGTTAGCGAAGAAGATTTAAATAAATAATGGAGGAAAAAAAGATGAAAAGAAATATATTATTATTCAAACGTATTCTTCCTTGTCTATTAGCTATTATCTGCCTTTTTACTGTAGTTAGTTGTAAAAAGGATAAATCTAATAAACCTTATCCTAGTGTAACACCAACTATTGAAAATCCTAATGATGCATTTGTTACTATGGGAGATTATAAAGTAACTAATCAAGCTATCTACAATCATTTAGTTCAATCATATGGATTAGATGAATTAACTAGTTGGATTGACAAAATTATATTAGGCACTAACCCTTCTGTTTATGATTCACACTATAATGAAGATACATTCAAAGTAAATCTTGACCAAATCATTTATGGTGTTGATGAAAATGATAACACAAAGGCTGACATCCCTACAGATCCTGTAGAAAAAGAAAAGAAACTTAATGAATTTAAAAAGAATATGCGTGCTATCGGTTTAAAGACTGAAGAAGAATGGACTCAATATTACCATGATGAATATGTAAGAATGAGTTTCGCTGTTAGTGCATTCAAGAAATTTGTTGAAGAATATAACGCTGATGATAAAAATGAAAAAGATTACTTTACTGAAGACGATTACAAAACTTACTATGAAAGCCAACATCGTCCTACATATAAAGCAATTATTATAACATTTGATTCTGAAAAACAAGCAAAAGATGTTATGGAACTTGCTGGTGTTGAACTTAAAAACTTAAATAGCAGTTGGAATACAAACGGTACATCTATTGAAGAAGTTTTCAAAAAAATGTATAAAGCAATTAATGGTGAAGAATCTGAAGTTAAAAATTCATATACTTATAAAGAATTAAATGATATTTCATCAGTTATTGCTTCAAAAGTTGCAGATTTAGAAAAATTAGGCGTTGATGAAAATAAATCATATACTCATGGTCCAATTTCATACGGAAGCCGTTGTTTCTTAGCTATTAAACTTGACGAAGTTAGTGATGGTTCTAAAGAATTTAAAGATTTAACTGAAGATGAAATGAACGAAATTTTCCACTCTTTAGTTGAACAATCAATTAGCAATGATTATATTACAAAAGTTTTAAATGAAAAACGTAATAAAATCAATCTAAAGATTTATGATCAAGGTCTTGAAACTAAATATGTTGTTGATTACAAAGCTGCTTACAAAGCATTATCAATTAGTGAATATGATGCTTACAAAGTAACATATGAAGAAAGCAAGACAGTTGTCGCAAGTTTTGAACATGATGGAAAAACATATGAATTAACTGCACAACAATTATTCGAAAAATTAACTAAAAAATATGGTTCAATTATATCTTTATTATTATTACAACAATATGTTGTATTAACAAATGAAAACTACAATACAATTTATAACTATAAAACTGGTGAAGTTTTAAATCAAAGTAAATATGATGAATTCTACAAATCAGATGTAACTAAATATAAAACTGCATTTGAACAAGGCAACTATGAAGAAAATGGTTATCCTGCAAACTATGGTTGGCAAAACTTCTTACGTGATTACCTTGGTGTACAAGATGAAAAAGAATTAATGTTTAACCTTGATGGTAGTATCTATTCTTATGCTAAAAATAAACTAGCTAGATCATTATGGGTTTCAACTAAAGAAGTTACCAATGAAGATGGTACAACAAAGACTGTTGAAGTTGATGATGCAGTACAAGAAAAGATGAGAGAACTTCTTAAAGAATACTTCAGCGCTAGCATTATCGGTGTTATGGCATACTATGACAAAGATAATAATGGTGTAGCTGATGAATATCTTGCGGGTGTTGATACAGATCCACTATCTGCTGAACTTATTAACAAAGTATATGATGTTGCTGAAGAAAGCGTAACTAAGAATTCAAAACTTGGTAAAACTTTAGAAACTGCTTTACAAGAAACTGCTGTTTCTTATAAACTTGCTTCAAACGGCCATGTTGTATGGGGTAAATTTAAAGCTGCAGGACTTCGCTTAAGCGTTGTTACTTCTACTTCTTACACTAATTCTTCATCTATTAATGAAACAATTAAAGCTGAAATTAAAACTTTATATGACAAAATCAATAATTACGATGAATTAACTGATGAAGAAGGCAAAAACATTGGAACTAAGATTACAGGTCAATCATTAGATCCTGGATATCATTATACTAAGAATGATACAGGTCATTTCGTGACTGCACTTGACTTTACATCTGATGTATTCTACTTTGCACAATCAAGTGATGAAAATGCAAATGTTTCAACTGCTTATAAATTAAGTGTTATTAAAGCTAATGCTCCTGCTTATACAAATTCAACAGAAAAACAAGTAAATATTACTTTACTTGAATATGATGAATATGTAGAAAAAGGTACATCAACTAAATCTACAGCTATTACTAATTTCTATGTTCCTGCTATTAATGCTCTATTAAAGATTAACAATGTTGCAGGTGCTAAAACTATGAACACTATTTTAGATTTATGTAAAGAACAAATCAAAAATACTAAATGGGCAAACGAAGAAATGGCTAATGGTTTATTAGATTTAATTAATGACAATTATACAACAGCTGAATAATTAAAGAAAATAGCTATACTTAAATGTATAGCTATTTTTATTTGCTAGGTTCTAGACTTTTTTCTCCTAATATAATATAATTAGTATATATTAAGGAGTAAATTATGAAAAAGAAAATTATAGCAGAAAAATCTGAGATTGATATGGCCATTAATGATACATCAAATTTCTTGTCACCATATTCACTAGAAGGCAAGCCTGTTATTTCTAATGAGGTAGCAAACTTTTTAGAAAACTGTGCTAATGAGTTTCACCATAAAACTTTATTATCATTAAATATTCATTGTGAGAAATTAAGTGATAATGATATGCAAATGTTTAATAAAGCTATTAAAAATTATTATACACTTCAATATCATGATTTATTAAGAGATATTAAAAGAAAAAAAATATTTGGTATTTCATGTATTATAATTGGAGTTATTGCTTTATCTATAATGATCATACTATCAAATTTGAATATTGGAGCAGTATTAACTGAATGTATTAATATTTTTGCTTGGGTATTTATTTGGGAAGCCGTTGATACATTATTTGTACAAAGGGCAAATACTCTTTTAAAATTTAGACGTATTGAAAATTTTATTGCGATGGATATTAAATATACATTTGAAGATGAAAATAAAGCTGAGTAATTACTACTCAGCTTTTTTCGACTCTATAAGTCTGCACGATATATTGTTTTTCTACCGATACTTCCGATAGGACCTGTGCTTTTTCCTTTTTCCGTTTTTACTACTTCTGTAGATACGGCAGTCATTTTAGCATCTGCAAGATCCATAAAATGAAGGGCAAATGCTTCTAGCATTCCTGGTTCTTTTGGACTTCCAAATTCAAGTTCTCCATGATGGGAAGCAATTAAATGAGATAATGCTTTTACTTCTTCTGTATCTTCTACTCCTAAGGTAGTCGCAACAGAAGCGACCATTTGTAAGCCAATAACTATATGACCTAAAAGATTTCCTTCTTCTGTGTACACTGTTCCATGTATACCACTTAATTCTTTAGTCTTACCAATATCATGTACAATTGTACCAGCATATAATAAGTCTTGACTCATTCCTGGATATAATTCTAAATATGTATCAGCAAGTCTTAACATTGTATATGTGTGATAAGCAAGTCCTGATGCATAATTGTGATGCATTGACATTGCTGCAGGAAATGTAAAATAGTCATTTGCGACTTTACTAATCATTTGAATTACAAGTTCTTTTAGAATTGGATTTTCTATCTTATTAATGTAACGCTTAATTTCCATTCTTAAAGCTTCTTCAGTTATTGGTGCAGAGCGATAAAATACTTTTTTGTCAATTTCATCTTCATTAACACCACGAGCTGCTTTAATCACAAATTGAGTTTTTCCAGCATATTCATTAATATGCGCTGTGAAATAATATATATCTCCTTTTGTCATATTTACACTTTCAACAATAGCAGTATCCCAAATTCTTGCATCAACTATTTGATCACCATCTGATAAGCTTGCACTATAATATGCGCTTTTATTTGGGGTATAACGAAGTTGAAATCCTTCTACTAATGCATAAAAAGATACATCTTCACCAATTTTCATATCACTAAATTTTCTCATTAGATTATTCCCCTTTCAACTAAAATATTATAATCTGCATTTTTAGAAAGTAATTCATTACGTACTCTATTTTTTACACTACGACTTACTTCTTGTTTTTCTTCATCAGACATTGATTGATATCCTTGAACTGAACGCATATATGATGCATATAAACTCTTATATTCTTCAGCATACTTAGCTTTAATTTGTTCAACATCAACAACTACTTCAACTCTTGGTGTAACAGTAACTTGAGGTTCTTGTACTGGGGTTGATGGTTGTTTAACCGGTTGTTGTGGTTCTGGGTTTGGTTTTTCTGTTGAATTATCAAGATTTTCTAAGGCAATTATGCGCATTGCTTCTTGCCTAATTATTGTATTATTATTAAGGATTTCTCCACGAATAACTTTATCAATTAGAAGTTCCATGATTTCTGTAATCTTTGGTCCTGTTTTTCCGTCTAACATTTGAATTAACTCTTCAGCCGTAAATCTAAAATCTCTACGATCATGTAGTGGTAAACGCTTATCTAGTTTTTTTATAAATCTAGATTTATCTTTATACTTTCCACCCATGCTTGCTAGCATATAGTTAGCTGATAGAACAATTGGACTTCCATATTTATAAAGCATCATTCCATCAATTAGTTGTTTATCAAGAACTTTAGCCATCATAATAAGTTTTTCCATTTCTTGAAGTTGTTGATGCGAATAACAAGTATTTTTAGGAATTGAACCATACATATAATATAATAAAGCTAATTTTTCTGTTACATTTGTTTTCTTATATTTACGACATATTCCAAGTAACCATTTCGCATAAACAGCATCACTACTAAATAAGTCTATATTAGCCATTTGATATAAAGCATTTTTGGCATATTTTCCATTCATTATTTTTAGTAACATTTCTGATAATTTCATTTGTGATATATCAGGTATGTACTTACGACATTTTTTCATTCCTCTTGTTGTTGAGCCTGATAGGACAAAATTATATCTAGCCATCAATTCAATGCCACGAAGCATTCTTAGAGGATCTTCTTTGAATCTTACTTTAGGTTTTCCTATTACTTGGATTACGCCTTTTTTCAAGTCTTTTTGGCCACCAACTATATCAATGACATTAAGATTTGAAGATAACGCTAAACCATTAATTGTAAAATCTCTTCTTAAAACATCATCTATTAATTTTTTAGAATAGTGGATGTTTTTAGTTTTTCTCGTGGTTACTAGTTTTTCATCTCTAAATGTAGTAATTTGAAACAACATATTTCCTTCTCTAATTTCTACACATCCAAGTTCTGAAAAACGTCCATCTCCTTCTGGAAATAAATCTAATACTTCTTTAGGTGTCGCGGCTGTCGCAATATCGATATCCTTAAAGTCAACACCTAATAAGTAGTCTCGTACAACACCACCGACAAAGTAAGCTTCATACATTTTTGAATTTAGTAATTCTAGAATTTCAATGCCACGTAAAAAATATTTGTATAATTCGGGATTTCTTTTTGCAAGTTTATCCACATATTGATTTGTAGGTGTCATACTATTATCTCCTTTCGTTAAATATTAAATCTAAATAGCATTATGTCGCCATCTTGAACGACATAGTCTTTCCCTTCAAGTCTAACCTTGCCTGCCTCTTTTACTTTTTGTGGAGTACCGTAAGTTATTAAATCATCGTATGAATATGTTTCTGCTTTAATAAAGCCTTTTTCAAAATCACTATGAATAACACCTGCACATTCTGGTGCTTTCATTCCTTTTTTAAAAGTCCAAGCTCGGCATTCTTTTTCTCCTGCTGTAAAGAAAGTACATAAACCAAGTAAAGCATATGCTTCATGGATTAATTCATCTAATCCACTTGTTTTAATTCCAAGTTCTTCTAGAAACATTTGTCTTTCTTCATCATCTAGGGCACTAAGTTCTTCTTCTATCTTTGCACTAATAATAACAACTTTTGAGTTTGTTTTATCAGCATATTCTTTTACTCTTTTAGTGTAATCATTACCAGTAACGACATCATCTTCTGAAACATTTGCGACATATAACATTGGTTTCATAGTTAAAAATTGATAGTTTTTAATAAATAGTTTTTCCTCATCAGTTAATGAAATTAAGCGAGCAGGAATATTATTTAAAAACCCTTCTTGAAGCTTTTTCAAAATTCCATATTCGACTACTGAATCCTTATCAACCTTCATTAACGCCCTTTTTTCAATCTTAGGAATTCTCTTTTCTACAACATCTAAATCCGCAAGTATTAATTCTAGGTTAACTGTTTCAATATCATCAATTGGATCGACACGTCCTTCAACATGAATAATTTGGTCACTATCAAAGCATCTTACTACTTGACAGATTGCATCAACATCTCTTATATGTGATAAAAATTGATTTCCTAATCCTTCACCATGACTTGCTCCTTTAACTAATCCAGCGATATCAGTAAAAGAAAATGATGTAGGTACAATACTACGTGGTTTTACTATTTCTACAATTTTATCAAGTCTTTCATCATGAACTTCTACTACCCCAACATTTGGTTCAATAGTTGCGAAAGGGAAGTTTGCAGCGAAAGCTCCAGCTTTAGTTATTGCATTAAATAATGTAGATTTACCTACATTGGGTAATCCTACAATTCCGGCTGTTAGTCCCATTTTATGCCTCCTATAATATAAAAATTATGCAAATAAGAATGACACGAAGGATAATGTTTATGCCAATACTACGATTGGTATTCATATATATTCCATTCATTGCCATATTAAGAATAAACATTGTAATAATTGTTTCTGTGGACATTAGCCACATAAAATCAAGAATGGTAGCAATAATTGCACTGATGATTACTATAGCTGTATCACCAAGCAATGTTTCATCATCCAATGCATCGATTAATCTTTTTCTAAAAACTATTTCTTCTACTACAATACTAAATAATAAAGAGATTAATAATGTAGTTGAAGACATCCAGTTACCATCTACTTCAAAAATAATTGTTCCATTTAAGAAATCAACCATATAGTTTGGAATAACACGAGTATTAACACTTAAATAATGTAATACACCTATAATACCCATAACAAGAATACCAACTAACAATGCAGCTCCTAGTTGTTTGGTTGTACCATTAAATAGCATTAATTTTAATTCTTTAAAGTTTACTGCAATCATAACAATAAATAAAACAATACTAGATATCAAGAAACTGATACCCTTACATGCATTCATATCATATGTAGATGAATTTTTATTTTGGATAACCGCAAATGTAATCATTAAAACGCCTGTACCAAGAAATGCAATTGCTAAGTACATAATTAGTGATAATTTTAATTTTGCGATACTATCAAGTTCGTGCTTACTCTCAGCCATATATGCAGCTACTTCTTCACTATGTTCACCACAGCTTGTGCAGTATTCTTCATTTTTATTAAGGACTTTAAAGCAGTTTTTACATCTAAATTTCAATGTTTATCACTTCACATTCTATTTCTTTAGTATTTTTTATTATAGCATAATTATGCTTTTTTTGCAATATAATTAAATAATTTTTTATTATTGGTAAAACTTTGGCTGAATTTAATTTTTAAATTATAATGCTATTAGTTTTTTTCTTTTAGTTATAGATGTTATAATATAGATGGGTGATATATATGGAAATAACAAAACAAATAATAATTGTTTCAAAAAATAGTCAAATTAATAATTCTTTATGTTTAACAATTAATCATCCTATATTTTTACTTGATGATGCTCATCTAAAAGATGGCGAGACAACATATATCTTTGACTATTTAATTTTTACAAATACCGATCTAATATTAAATTTTAGAGAAACAAACATTTTACATGAGGGAGGACTTCCAGTAACTAATTTCTTTTTTCAAACTACCTATGAAAATATTTATTTTACAAGTGATAATTTAATCGATGAAGCACTTCAAAATATAAATGAAAATGAATAAATAAAGGATTTTTTGTTAATCATATTAGATGAATAGAGGTATTAATATGAGTGACAAAAAAAGAAAAAGAAAAATTATTGATAGAATTTTACGATGGACCATTGGGTCTGCAACTTTCATTTTTTTAGGTATAGTACTAACATTTTGTATTATAACTTATAACATTAAGTATACAATGCCTCAAATAACAAATATTGAATTATACGATAGTAGTGGAGTTAAATATTTAAGTTATAGTAATAATAAAAAACAATCCTACGTAAAACTAGATAATATATCTTCATATGTTAAAAAAGCATTTATTTCAATTGAAGATAAAAGATTTTACAAACATCATGGACTAGATATTATTAGAATTGGCGGAGCATTAGTAGCTAACCTAAAGAGTAATGGAATATCGGAAGGTGGATCGACTATTACTCAGCAATACGTCAAAACATTATTTTTAAATAGTGAACAAACATGGAGAAGAAAAATTAATGAAGCGATGATTGCGATTAAATTTGAAAGCATCTACACAAAAGATGAAATTCTAGAAGGATACTTAAATGCTATCTACTTTGATCATGGGATTTATGGGATTGAAGATGCTAGCATTTTTTATTTTAACAAACACGCTGGTGAATTAACTCTCAAAGAAAGTTGTATTTTAGCAGCCATTCCTAAAGGACCTACTATATATTCACCAATTAAAAATCCTAAAAATAATGAAGAACGTACAGCCTTAATTCTTGATGAAATGTTAAAAGATGAAGTTATCACTAAAGAAGAATATGATAAGGCTTTAGGTGAAACACCAAAACTTATTGGATTAAACCCTAATTTAGAGTCTAAGAATGCACCTTTTTTTCAAGATATGGTTATTGATGAATTAAACAATTATCCCGATATCTTAAGAGTTGCTTATAAAGGATTAAAAATTTATACTACTCTTGATATTGATTTATATCAAAGTATTATTAAGAGTATTAATAATCGTATTCCCAACTCTGATATTGAAATAGCATGCTATGTAATGAATCCTAAAAATGGAGATGTTCTCGCTGCAATTGGAGGAAAAGACTATGAGAAGAGTTCTTACAACCGGGCTATTAGTAGCATTAGACAACCAGGTTCAACTATTAAGCCATTCTTATATCTAAGTGCTTTGGAAAATGGATTTACCCCCGCAACTACGTTTAAAAGTGAAGCAACTACGTTTTATTATCATGGTAATAAATATGCTCCCACTAATTTCAGAAGTATCTATGCTGATAAAGATATTTCTATGTTATATGCAATTGCAACTAGTGATAATATATATGCGATGAAAACCCATCTATTTTTGGGGCCTAATGTTTTAGCCGATACATTAAAACGTTTTGGATTTAACGGCAACATTCCAACTGATCTTCCATCTCTTGCTCTTGGTACTAAAGAAGTATCCGTAAAAGAGCTAACCGAAGGATATGCGACAATCGCTAATTTAGGAACTAAAGTTACTCCTACTATAATTTCTAAAATTGAAACTTTTGATGGCGATGTCTTATATCAAGCAAATAAAAAATCCAAAATAATTGCGGATGAAGGAGATTGCTATTTATTGAATGAGACAATGACATCAATTTTTGATAATAACATTACATACAATATTAGACCAACAGGAGCAGCTGTCGCAAGTTTATTATCTCATAAATATGCGGGAAAGAGTGGCTCAACAGATACTGATAACTGGATGGTTGGATATAATCAAGATATTGTTGCCTGTGTTTGGACAGGATATGATGACAATAGAGCAGTTACAAAAACTAGCGATTTAAGATTTGGAAAGTATGTTTGGGCTGACATTGTTGAAGGATATAAAAATAACCAAGGTACATGGTATAATACCCCAGAAAACATTATAAGCATTGAACTTAATCCAATGACTGGTTTTTATCCAACATTTAATGAATATTACAAACCTATTTATTTTAAAAAGTCAAATATTCCATGGTATATTAAAATTTTATATACCGATAATATTCCATTTTAAAATATCCCTTAATAGCCTTATGCTTGATTAAAAATACATTTTAGTGTATAATAATTAAGGTAAGGCCGGTGTGGTGAAATGGTAGACGCGCTGGACTCAAAATCCAGTACCTGATGAGGGTGTGTCGGTTCGAGTCCGACCACCGGCACCATAAATTTAACATAAGAATATTAAGACAGTTCGTAACCATCCTGTCTCTAAACAAAACTAGGAAAATTGATTTACTAGAGGGTTACTACGCCCTCTTTTTTTACGACTGTTTTATATCTTATATATATGAGGATATAATTATGAAAAAAGTATTTAAAGATTACAAGATTTTATTACGAAACATTCCTGGGTTACTAACTACATTATTTTGCCTTTCTGTTATTATAATGAATTTAATGGCAAATAAGGTTATATTAAATTCTAAATATGTGGCTATTGACGGTGGGTTTCTTCTTAGTTGGATTCCATTCTTATGCATGGATATTGTAACTAAACATTTTGGACCTAAGGCTGCAACTAAACTTAACATTTTAGCTCTTATACTTAATCTTTTGTTTGTTGGACTATTTGCTTTAATTGCCGCTCTTCAAATCGAGATTGGACAAGATTTTCAACAAGGAGATCAATTTCAAGCATTTAATAGTGTGTTTAGTTGTACCTGGTTTGTACTTTTAGGTAGCTCCATTGCATTTCTTGCTTCAGGGATAATTAATAACTTTTTAAACTGGACAATAGGTAAACTATTTAAGAAAAGCCCTGATGGAAAACTAGCATATGCAACTAGAAGTTTTGTTTCAACATTTATTGGACAATTTGTTGATAACTTTTTATTCGCATCTATTGTCTTTATGATATTTGCACCTAAGTATTGGGGATTTAGTTACACTCTTCTTCAATGCATTGGATCCGCCATAGTTGGAGCTTTCTTGGAACTATTAATGGAAGTCATCTTTTCACCTATTGGATATAAAATTTCAAATAAATGGAGAGAAGAAAATGTTGGACTGGAATATTTTGATTTTTTAAAAAGTAAAGGAGTGATTATATGAAAGTATTAATTACAGGAACATCAAAAGGAATTGGAAGGGCAATTGCTGTAAAATTCTTATCAATGGGTCATAATGTTATAGGTTTTGATATTCTTAACTCAACCATCGAAGACAAAAACTATCAACATTATATACTTGATGTAAGTGGTGGTACACTACCTGATATTAATGATGTTGAAATTTTGATTAATAATGCTGGAATACAATCAATGACAGAAAAAGACATCGCAGTTAATCTTATCGGAACTATTAAGGTAACAGAAAAATATGCTTTTAATGATAGAATTAAATCAGTTTGTAACATAGCCTCATCGAGTGCATCTACTGGAGCTGAGTTTCCTGAGTATGCCGCATCAAAAGGAGGAGTCCTTGCATATACCAAAAATGTTGCTTTAAGGCTTGCTAAATATGGTGCAACAGTAAATTCAATATCTCCAGGTGGTGTAAAGACAGATATTAATGATCACATTATGAAAGATGAAAAATTATGGAACGCCGTCTTAAATGAAGCATTGCTACATAAGTGGGCAGATGTTGAAGAAATAGCTGAATGGGTTTATTTTATAACTGTTATTAATAAGAGTATGACTGGTGAGGATATCTTAATTGATAATGGAGAAAAGATTAAATCAAATTTTATATGGTAAATAAAAAATGTTATAGAGTTATCTATAACATTTTTTTAAAAGTATTTTGAATATTTTTGAGTAATAATATGAATTGGAATTGCAAAGCCCATTCCTTCAATATCCGTCTCTGCATATTTCCACGTATTAATTCCCATTAGATTACCATGAATATCAAATAATCCACCACCTGAGTTACCTGAATTGATAGCAGCAGTATGTTGAATATAGTAATTATTATTACCATTTTCATCTTCTACTAATCTATTAGGCGAAGAAACATTGCCAATTGAAACTGAATCATAATAAGTTACTAAATCATATGGACTTCCAACCGCAATCGCAAATCTTCCTTTTTTAAAGTTTGTACTATCACCAACTTTAGTTGTAGTAAGTAAACGTGATGATTCAAAGGATACAAATGCAACATCTAATTCTTTATTATAATCTAATACTTTAGCAGAACAAGTTTCTTTATATTTTCCAAGATAAATTTTAACATTATTTAACAATGTATTTTTATAACTAACTACATGATAGTTTGTAAGTACAGTGTATTTATACGTATCTATCTCTTTTTCATAATTTATTATTACACCACTACCAAACCCGTTTGTTAGAACACCACTTGCTTCAACTCCAACAACAGATGCTTCAGCCTTTTCACAAGCAAGAACTAATGCATCTTCTAGATCATTTATAGTTATGTTTTCTACATAGTCTATTCTCTTAGTTATAATTTCATTAGTATTTACAGTTTGTCTTGCACAAGAACTAATTAGTAACATTAACATTATTGTTACAATAATTTTACTTATTTTTTTCATAATTACACCCCAAATAATTTATTTACATTTTTTTCAATTTGTGTTTCAACATCATTTATTGAGACATTTTTTATTTTCGCTATTTCTTCAACAATAAGTGGAATATACTTAGGACTATTCTCAGTACCACGATATGGATGAGGAGTTAAATAAGGACTATCCGTCTCTGATAATAAATATTTTAGATCAATACCAGCAACTACTTCTTTCATAACCTTTCCATTTTTAAAGGTTACTGGTCCAGATATGCCAATCATAAAGTTTAATTTAACAAATTCTTTTGCCATTTCTAAACTACCACTATATGAATGCATTACACCACCTACTTCGTCTGCTTTATTTTGTTTTAGAGTATCAAAAGTAAGTTGGATGGCATCTCTACTATGAATAATTAGTGGTAGATTATGTTTTTTAGCAATATTGATTTGTCTAATAAATGCAGTTGTTTGTTCTTCTTTGGTTGTTGTATCCCAATGAAAATCAAAGCCTACTTCTCCGATAGCAACAACCTTAGGATTATTTGATGCAATATCTAACCATTCATATTCTTCATCCGTATATGTGGCTATTTCTGTCGGATGAAATCCTATCGCCGCAAAGCAGCATTCATATTTTTCAGCTATTTCTATTGCTTTAATTGATGTTTGAAGATCATAACCCACAACAATAAATTTCTTGACATTATTGTTTTTAGCTTCTCCAATAACTTGATCTATTTTCTCATAGATGTTTTCATGATTCAAATGTACATGTGTATCTATAAACATAATCTATTCCTTCCTTTATTCTATTATATCACAAGAAAAAAGAAACGTAAACTTATCTACGTTTCTTATTATTCTTTAATTCTTTATAATATAGATTTCTTTCATTTATTTTTTCCTGAATACGAGATTTGATTAGTTCAGCTATTTCATTTTTAGATAGATTTTCATATTCTTCATAGTAGATTGGACTAAGATAATGAACTTCACAATGAACTTTCTTTAATGAATTTACGTTAAATACTTTGTAAGTATCATATATAGCTACCGGAACAATTGGGCATTTAGCATTATGAAGAAATCTCATACATCCAGTGTGAAATTCTTGAAGGGTGTTTTTATTTTTGTGATATATTCCTTCAGGAAAAATTAGGTATTTTTTTCCTTCCATTATTTCTTGTTCTACTTCTTTAAATAATTGAAGAGTTCCCTTTAAATTGCCGACCTCTAGTTTTTTGGCTTGTAAAACATCTAAAAATTGTCTAATTAAAGGAGCTTTACCACGATTTTTTTTTATTACTACTCGGCAGGGAGCTTCATGAGTTTCCAAAACACCTATTGCATCATATCTTCCTTGATGATTTGAGTATAGGACATAACCAGTATTTTGAGGGAGGTTTCCAGTACCAAATCCTTCAACATTAATTTTACCTTTTTTGTTTATTGTATGAATAATTTCACGACAATATTGGTATCTCATTTCATCAGTATAATTTTCAGGATTTTTTAATATTTTATTTAAGCCTTTTAAAAACTTTAAACATAAATGAAGATTTAAGATGATTAGTAAATAAAACCTTATCATTCTTTCACCTATTTTGTTCGTACACTATATTTAGTTATACCAACAAAGGTTTCACCATCTATTTGTAAAGCGGTTGGACGATCAAATTCTACTTCGATATTATGTCCTGAGATAACATCAACCATCTTTGTATGCTTTATGTGTTCCCCTTTAAATATTGAAGGGAAAACCATTAAGGTTTTTAATTTTCCTGCTTTATGTAGTACAACGACTGTGACTTTTTCTTCAGGATCGTTTCGATCTTGATTTGGAGCAACCATCATACCACCACCATAGTAACGACCTTTCATTGTTGGTGCAAGCCATACATGCTTATATGTTTTTGTTACTCCATCAACAGTGATTTTTGCGTTAGGAGCTTTATAATGGAATAATAGACCTTTAATCGCAATACTTGTATAATTAATAGGTTTGGTGGTTTTTTCTTTTAGTTTATCAGCAGTTTCACAACAATATCCATCAATACCATATCCAATACCATTAATAAATAAATAATCTTTATCATTAACAGTTACAATTGGTAAGTTCTTTAAATATTGATTAATTAAAACTCTACCTCTTTCTGGTTTCATACCGATATCATTGAAGAAGTCTTCACCTGTACCAGCCGCAAGCATATATATATTACAACTAATATTTAAATCCTTTGTATCATTTATAAAATGATTTAGGGTACCATCACCGCCAACAATCGTAATTTCATCATTCTCTTGTAATTCTTTAAATAACTCAGAGTAATTTACATCCTCTAATACATTTATAATTACATGATCCTCTGGATTTTTCTTTATGAATTCCTCTAATCTTTTATTTGAATTTCCATTGTTTGCTTTTGGGTTATATAAAATATAATTCATTGTCTTATTCCTCCACAATATTTAAATCTTCACACATTAGTTTTCTTACCATTTCAGAAATTTCTTGTGTATTCATATCTTTAAATTCTTCATATGGTATTACTTTTATTATTCGCATTTCTACATTGGTTTTTTTAAATGGAAAGTTTTTATGAATGTCTAAGGTATTTCGCATTGTACATACTACAATTGGACATTTTGCTTTTAAGGCTATTTTAAAACAACCAGCTCTAAATGGTAATAATCCATCTTGGTAGTTTCTTGTACCCTCAGGACTTACACCAACTGAGGCTGTACCACTTTCTATTAAATCTATCGCTTTAAGGATTGTTTTTAAGCCATTTTTAGAGTTTTCTCTATCAATAGATAAATAACCACACCTCTTCATAAATTTGCCGGCAATGGGAGCCTTAAAATTTGAAGGTTTAGATATATGAACCAAATTATTCTTTCTTAAAACATAAGTTTGAATTATTGGGTCAAATCTGGAACGATGGTTAAATACCAACATATATCGTTTGTCAGTTGGAACTTCTTCAATACCTGTAACCTTTACTTTCGCACCACCCATATCATAAAGCATTTGCATAGTGATTAATAGTAAAAATCGATAAAATTTATTTGGTTTTTCATATTCTTTTTTGTCGTTTATTGTAAGGGAAACAATAAATAAGAATAGCATATATAAAATAAAATAACCAACAAATGATCCTATTAGGAGGACAATTGGTATCCATATTTGTTGCCATGATGCAATTGGCATTAAAATAGAAACAATAATTGTTGTTATTATGCTTAAAACTATTAATACTTTTTTTACCATATCTTCACCTTCACTATGGCATATTGTATCATATTTTGTCCTTTCTTGCAAGAATTATAATGGCAAAATGAACACTTTTAGGTAATTCGTTTAAATTATGGCACAAAAAAAAGGTCTATTAATATAGACCTTTTAGTATTTCAAATTAGTTGTCTAATTTAGAAACTGAACCTGCACCTACAGTACGTCCACCTTCACGAATAGAGAACTTAGTTCCTTGTTCAACAGCGATTGGGTGAATTAAAGATACATGCATTTCTGTATTATCGCCAGGCATAACCATTTCAACGCCTTCTGGTAATGTAATAACACCAGTAACGTCAGTTGTACGGAAATAGAATTGAGGACGATAGTTAGAGAAGAATGCTGTATGACGTCCACCTTCTTCTTTTGTTAATACGTAAACTTGTGCATCAAATTCTGAATGAGGAGTAACTGATTTAGGTTTAGCAAGAACTTGTCCACGTACGATTTCATCACGGTTAATACCACGAAGTAATGTACCAATGTTGTCACCTGCTTCAGCGTAATCAAGTAATTTACGGAACATTTCAACACCTGTTACAACGCAAGAACGAGTAGGTTTGATACCAACGATTTCAACAGTATCACCAACTTTAACTTGTCCACGTTCAACACGGCCAGTAGCAACTGTTCCACGACCAGTGATAGAGAATACGTCTTCAACTGGCATTAAGAATGGTTTATCAGTTTCACGAACTGGATCAGGAATATATTCATCAACGACGTTCATTAATTCCATAATAGCTTCTTGAGCTTTTGCATCGCCTTCAAGAGCTTTTAATGCAGAACCACGGATGATTGGAGTTTCATCACCAGGGTAACCATATTCGCTTAATAATTCACGAACTTCCATTTCAACTAATTCAAGTAATTCTTCGTCTTCAACCATATCGCATTTGTTTAAGAATACAACTAGTTTAGGAACACCAACTTGACGGCTTAGTAAGATGTGTTCACGAGTTTGAGCCATAGGACCATCAGTAGCAGCGATAACTAGAATAGCGCCATCCATTTGAGCGGCACCAGTGATCATGTTTTTAACATAGTCAGCATGTCCTGGGCAGTCAACGTGTGCATAGTGACGTTTTTCAGTTTCATATTCAACGTGGCATGTGTTGATCGTTATACCACGAGCTTTTTCTTCTGGAGCACCATCGATTTGGTCATAATCCATTTTTTTAGATAAACCCTTTTCTGATAATACATAAGTAATAGCAGATGTAAGAGTAGTTTTTCCATGGTCAACATGTCCGATTGTTCCAATGTTTACATGGGGTTTAGTACGTACAAATTTTTCCTTTGCCATAATTTTTCTTCCTTTCCTTTTTTAAGTCCAATATAATTTTATACTAAAATTGTTTTTTTTGCAAGTAAAGTGTTAGTTTTTACGCGCGCTTTTTAATGATCTCTTCAGCAATGTTCTTAGGACATTCTTCATAATGATCAAATTGCATTGTATAATTACCTCTACCTTGCGTGTTAGAACGTAATGCTGTAGCATATCCAAACATTTGTGCTAGTGGAACAAACGCTCTAACTGATTGTGTTTTACCACGTGCTTCTTGGCCATCGATACGACCACGTCTTGTGCTTAAGTCACCAATTACTGTTCCGACATATTCATCAGGAACTACTACTTCAACCAACATAATTGGTTCAAGTAATACTGGTTGACACACTTTTGCAGATTCTTTAAATGCAAGACCACCTGCTACTTCGAAGGCGATTTGGCTTGAGTCGACATCATGGTAAGAACCAAATACTAATGTAGCTTTGATATCAATAGTTGGATATCCAGCTAAGTTACCATTAGCAAGTGCACCTTCAATACCTTTTTGGATTGATGGAATATATTCTTTTGGAACAACACCGCCAACAGTTTTATCAATAAATTCAAAGCCTTTACCTGGGTTAGGTTCAAATTCAACTACGCAATCACCGTATTGTCCACGGCCACCTGATTGACGTACGAACTTACCTTGAACTTTACCGAATTTTTTAATAGTTTCACGATATGAAACTTGTGGTTGACCTACATTACATTCTACCTTAAATTCACGACGCATACGGTCAACGATAATGTCTAGATGTAATTCACCCATACCTGCAATGATTGTTTGACCAGTTTCATGGTCAGTGTATGTTCTGAATGTTGGGTCTTCTTCAGCAAGCTTTAATAAAGCTACACCCATCTTATCTTGGTCACCTTTTGTTTTTGGTTCAATGGCAACATGGATAACTGGTTCAGGGAAAACCATTGATTCAAGAATTACAGGGGATTTTTCATCACACATTGTATCTCCAGTTACTGTGTCTTTTAGACCAACAGCAGCTGCTATATCGCCGGCATAAACTTCTTTAATTTCTGTACGATTATTTGCGTGCATAAGAAGAATACGACCAACTCTTTCTTTTTTGCCTTTTGTTGCATTATATATATAAGAGCCTGATTCAAGTTTACCACGATAAACTCTAAAGAATGTTAACTTACCTACATATGGGTCAGTCATTACTTTAAATGCTAATGCTGCAAAAGGTTCATCATCAGCTGCATCAACGATTACTTCATTTCCATCCATGTCATGGCCTTTAATAGCAGCTACGTCAGTAGGACCTGGTAAATAATCGATTACAGCATCTAAGACTTTCTTAACACCTTTATTTTTAAATGCAGTTCCGCATAATACTGGGAAGAATTGAACAGATAGTGTCGCAGTACGAATTGCTTTTTTTAACATTTCAACTGTGATTTCTTCATTGTCAAGATAAGCCATCATCAAATCTTCATCAAAATCTGCAACAGCATTAATTAATTCATCACGATATAATTCAGCGTCTTCCTTTAGTTCTTCAGGAATTTCAATTTCATGTCCAGCTTCATCAACATGATTTTCATCATATAAGAAAGCTTTCATTGTTACTAGGTCGATAATACCTCTAAAATTGCTTTCAGCTCCAATTGGAAGTTGAATAGCATGAGCATTAGCGCCTAAACGTTTTTCTAGTGATTCACAACTAAATTTAAAGTCAGCACCAGTTTTATCCATCTTATTAACAAATACAAGACGTGGTACCATATAATCAGTTGCTTGACGCCAAACAGTTTCTGTTTGAGGCTCTACGCCCGCTTGTGCATCTAAAACTGTTACCGCTCCATCGAGAACCCTTAATGATCTGCTTACTTCAACGGTGAAGTCAACATGCCCTGGAGTGTCAATGATATTTATACGGTGACCATGCCAATAAGCTGTAGTTGCCGCTGATGTAATTGTTATTCCTCTTTCTTGTTCTTGTTCCATCCAGTCCATAGTTGCTGCACCATCATGTGTTTCACCTATTTTATGGATTTTTCCTGTATGATATAAAACTCTCTCAGTAAATGTGGTTTTACCAGCATCTATATGAGCCATGATTCCGATATTACGGGTATTTTGTAATGATATTTCGCGAGCCATTTTAATTTCTCCTAAAAATTACCATTGGTAATGAGCAAATGCTTTATTAGCTTCAGCCATACGGTGAGTATCTTCACGTTTCTTAACTGATGCACCAACTCCATTTGCAGCATCCATGATTTCTTTTGCAAGACGTTCTTCCATAGTTTTTTCATTACGAAGACGTGCATAATTTGTTAACCATCTTAAACCTAGAGTATATCTTCTCTCTTCTCTAACTTCAACTGGTACTTGGTAGTTAGCTCCACCAACACGGCGAGAACGAACTTCTAATTGTGGCATAATATTATTTAGTGCTTCTTGATATACTTCTAGTGGGTCACGACCAGTTACTTTTGCAACTCTTTCAAATGCACCATAGATAATTTCTTGAGCAACACCTTTTTTACCATCCAACATAATGCTATTAACAAGTCTTGTTACTAGTACTGAATTATAAATTGGATCTGGTAATACTTTACGTTTTGGAACCTGTCCTTTACGAGGCATGATATTTCCTCCTTTCCTATTCTATCAATATTTTAAATACATACCTTATTTAGTTTTAGGGCGTTTTGCGCCATATTTTGAACGAGCTTGTTTACGGTTTTCAACACCAGTTGTATCCATAGTACCTCTAATGATATGGTAACGAACACCTGGTAAGTCTTTGATACGTCCACCACGGATTAAAACAACGCTATGTTCTTGTAATTTGTGTCCAACACCTGGAATGTATGCTGTTACTTCGATACCATTGCTTAAACGAACACGGGCCATCTTACGAATAGCAGAGTTTGGTTTTTTAGGTGTCATAGTAGTAACACGTGTACAAACACCTTTCTTTTGAGGACTGTATACTTTAGTTTCAACTTTCTTTAAACTATTGTAACCAATTCCTAAATGTGGTGATTTAGACTTTCTAACTTTGTCTTCACGAGCAGTACGAACTAATTGATTAATTGTAGGCATAATAGTTCTCCTTTCCTTTAAATTCATTATGCAAACTTTAATTATTACCACAGTTCCATGCGGTTCAATTCTGCATAAAATTTAGTCTTGACGATTGTCAAAACTTAACCTCGTATATTATACTCTTTTAGCCTTGTTTTGTCAAAATTAATGCTTTGTTTAGTTATATATTTTTGCTATCCAATTGTTATTATATACCAAAAAAGATAAAGCATACGCCTTATCTTTGAGTTTCTAAATAGGTGTTAATAAACAACTTACCAAGCTCAATCATTCCCAAGGAATCATAGTGACACAAATCAACGTTATCTTTTGGCTCTGTTTGATATGACAATTGGCAAGAAATAGTATCTACAAGCAAATTCTTGTTAGATAGTAGTGAAGCATTTCTTTTAGCATCATTAATTATTTTATGATTTTTCCACACTGAACTATCGCTGATTAAAGCATCAACAAAGAAAATATCGCCATATTCTTTTCTGATATTTTCAATGAATGAAACTAAATGATCTTCATATTCTAAGGCATGATCAAAGGCATCTGATTCTCCTTGCATGAAAAATGTTGCTTTCACCTTAGGAGAATATCCCTTTTCTTTTAAGTGATTTAAAGACGAATTAACGAAAGATATCATTTTGATAAAAAGATTATTTTTTTCATTAATGTTCCAATCATGATATAGATTAGTTCCCCCATATGAATATTTTATAATTATACTCTTTTTAGCTTTTTCTTGGAGAATCATACTTATACCAATTTCTGGGCCAAAGCATTTGGCGTTAGTTCCTTGTCCAAGGGTGACGTTAACAAATCCTTTAGTATTTAATTTTCCTTCAACACATGAATTAATATATACATTAGAAAAACCAGAATTGGCGATGTTATACGTATCAATTGATTTTTCTTTTAAATATTGTATTTTTGTATAACCACTAGCGTTAGACTGACCTAATAATAAATAAACGGCTACTTCTTCATTGTTTCCTTTTCCCAAGGTCTCATGTTTAAAATTGTCTTTACATGATACAAACATCAATAAGAAGGTTATTATTAGAATACTAATTATTTTTTTCATTTTGGTTTCCTTTCTTCTAATTGTAAGAAAAAATTATAGAATTTCACAATATAGAATTCTATAAATTTATTGTTTCTGATTCATACCACATCTTAGGTATAGGTAATGTAAAGGGAAAGAAGAAAGAGAAGAATTAAGATGTGGCATTTTTATTATGTTCCATCATAATATTTTTATACTTAATTCAAATTATAAATACTCATATATTTTTCTTTTAAGTATTCAATATAGTATTTCGGATTAAATTCTTCTTTTGTTGATTTAATGATTATTTCCTTAGAAGATAGTGTTTTTCCGTAATAATGAACATGTTTTTTTAACCATTCATTAATTTCTTTTAAGTTCTTGCTCTTTATAATTTCATCTACATTAATTTCTTTTTTCATCGCATTATATAGTTGTGCTGCATAAGCACTACCCAATGCATATGTAGGAAAATAGCCGAATGATCCACCAGCCCAATGGATATCTTGTAGCACACCAAGACTATCATTTGGGGGGGTAATTCCTAAATAATTTTCGTACATTTCATTCCATTTTTGAGGTAATTCATCTACAGAAATAGTACCACTAATTAGGCCTTTTTCTAGTTCATATCTTATCATTATATGAAGTGAATATGTTAATTCATCAGCCTCAGTTCTAATTAGCGAGCACACTACTTTATTCACATTATGGTAAAAATCATCTAATGTTGTGTCTTTTAATTCATCTTTAAATAGTTCTTGTAATACTGGATAATGTGTTTCCCAAAAAGAATATTTTCTTCCAATGATATTTTCATAAAAACGTGATTGGGATTCATGCATTGCCATTGAAGCACCACCACCAAGTAAAGTTTCATCTAGTTCTGGATTGCAATTTTGTTCATATAATCCATGTCCTGTTTCATGAATAACAGAAAAAATGCTTGATGTTAATAAATCTTCATAATAATGATTTGTAATTCTAACATCTGTTGTGCCAAAGCCTGATGTAAATGGATGTTCACTTTCCTTCATTAATCCTTTAGTTTTATCAAAATTCATTACATCCATTAAGTATTCCGCAAATTTTCTTTGTTTAGTTACATCATATTTATTTTTTAAAAATGATTCATTATACTTATATTTAACGGTATTAATTTTCTTGACAAGTGGAACAATTTCTTGTTTTAACAAAGCAAAAAATTCATCATAAAACTTAGTATTTGATCCTTCTTCATATTCATCAAGTAAAACATCATAACCTTTAAGATCTTTTGTTTCTACATACTTAACATATCTTTTATTGTACTCAATTATTTTTTGTACGGTAGGTTTAAATAATTCATAGTTATTTTCTAGTTTGGCTTTAGTCCAGATGATTGATGCTTTTGATAAAAGCGTTTCGTATGCAATGATTTCTTTTTTAGGGACTAGTTCTTTTTTTCTTAGTGTTTTGTATAGATCTGTAATCTCTTTTCTTAAAATTAAAGAAAGCTGATCTCTATTTTCATAAAGGTCAGCGATTAGTTTTTTACTTTTTTTACTCATAAGTAGTTTATATGATATTTCAGATAATGTACTTACTTGTTCAGATCTAAGTTCAAAACAACCAACAGGAGCCTCAGTTTCACTATCCCAACTTATTAAATAATTAATAAAATTCATCGCAATAAGTTGTTTTCTTAACTTTAAATATTGGTTGATTAACTTATCCATATTTCACCTATTCAATAATTATTTTATCTTGAACAATTTCTTCTAAAGCAATACCAATGCTTTTTACATTAACAGTTTGAGGTAAATAGCATTTACCAGTTTCATCGATTTCTTCTGCTCTTTTTGCGACAGCAATAACTAATTTATATTTTGAATTTGATTTATGAGTTAATTGATCAATTGATGGATATCTCATTCCTTCATTTTCTTTCATTTTCACATTATTCATATTGTTCATTTCCTTTCATTAATCTATAGTATTCTTCTAAACTACGGCTGCAGCGAGCATGTTCTGCTCTTATAATCGCCATAACTCTATCAGCCGCATTATCAACATCATCATTAACAACAATATAGTCATAAGCAGCAGCTTGATTAATCTCTCTTTCTGCTTTTACTAAACGTTCTTTTATTACTTCTTCGGTTTCCGTTCCTCTGTGTCTTAGGCGTTCTTCCAAAGATTTAAATGATGGTGGAGCAATAAATATAAATACTGCTTCTGGCTTTTTGGCTTTTACTTGCATTGCTCCTTGAACATCAATTTCAAGTACAACTTCATGTCCTTTATTCAATTGTTCTTCTACCCTATCATATGGAGTACCATAATAGTTTCCAACAAACTTAGCGTATTCTAATAAGTTCCCTCTTTCTATTTGATGTTCAAATTCATCATGTGATACAAAATAGTAATCAATACCATCCTGTTCACCATTTCGTGGAGTACGCGTAGTCATGGATATGGAATATACTAAATCTTGGCCTTCTCTTTCAAATAATGCTTTTCTTACAGTGCCTTTGCCGACACCAGATGGGCCAGAAATAACGATTAATAATCCCTTTTTGTCAAGTTTCATATGGACCTCTCAAATAACACATTTTATATATTTTATCACTATTTGGTTATTAATTCAACTTTTTTATTCTATTTTATTAATTTTTAGTAGAAATAGTGTATAATAATATTACTAAGGAGGTTGATGAAAATGAGTATGGATGGAATATTTGTACATTACTTAACTGATGAATTTAATAACACAATATTAAAAGCAAAAATTAATAAAATATACCAACCCAATCCATTAGAAATTTTATTACAACTTAGAACTTCTAACCAAACATTTCAATTGTTAATTTCCGCATCCCTTGATTCATCTAGGATTTATCTTACTAAACAAGCATTTGAAAATCCTCAAGTTCCTGGGAACTTTTGTATGATCTTAAGAAAATATATTGAACGTGGAATAATTACAAGCATCTCTCAATACCAAAATGACCGTTTGATAATTTTTACTATCAATACCTACAATGAAATGGGTGATAATGCAGACTACCGATTAATTATTGAAATTATGGGAAGAAATAGTAATGTAATATTAATTAATGAAGATAATAAAATTATTGACTCTATTCGCAGAGTTCCTCCAACTGAAAATAATAATCGCTATATCATCCCTAAAGCAACATATGTATTTCCAATACAAAATGATTTATTAAATCCCTTTGAAGTTGATGTTAGTTATCCTATAGCTAATTATCAAGGCATTGCTAAAGTAATTCAAAATGAGATTATGAATTATTATGATGGAGATGTAAAAAAGTTTTTGGAAAATAAAATTGTTCCTAATATCTATACTAAAGAAAACAAACAAGATTTCTATTGTTTCCTTCTTTCATCTTTTAATAGTGATAGTATATTAACGTTTAAAACTTTGTCTGAAATGCTTGATTATTTTTATAACGTATGCAAGCAAACTATTAACTACACAAATATGGATTTGATCAAACAAGTGAAAAGACTTATTACTCATCAAAATACAAAACTAGCTAATTTAATTGATGACTTAAATAAAGCTGAAGAAAACTTAAAATACAAAGATTTAGGTATTTTGTTACAAGCAAATCTATATATGGTTAAAAAGGGAATGACTAGTATTAATGTTATTGACTTTATTCATAATGGAGAAAAAATTACCATTGATTTAAACCCTATGTTAGATGCCTCTAAAAACTTAAAGCAAATCTTTAACAAAGGTAAAAAAGCTAGTAATGCTTTAATTGAAGTAACTAACCAAATTAATAAGACAAAAGAAGAAATTAGATACTTAAATGATATTCTATCAATGCTTGAGTTTGCGACCGCTAGCGAGTTAGATGAAATCAAGTTAGATTTAATTACGAATTCAGAACAATACAAAAACAAAGCTAAAAAACTATCTTCAAAAAAGAATAATAAGATTTCAATTCAACATTTTAACTATGAAGATGTTACTATATATGTTGGTAAAAACAATATTCAAAATGATTATCTAACTAATAAACTTGCGAGAAATAACGACTACTGGTTTCATGTAAAAGATGGAAGTGGTGCTCATGTAGTTGTCAGTGTACCTAATAATAATCCGTCATTTACTTTAAGTGAACAAGTTATAAGGCTTGCAGCAAGTATTGCAGGATACTATTCTAAATATTCTAAATCTAGTACAGTTCCAATTGATTATACAAAAGTACAATACATTAAAAAAATTCCAGGAACTAAAGGATATCATGTTACTTACACTAATCAAAAGACCATTTATATTGATCCTGATTATGAATTAATTAAACAATATCTTCGTAAATAATCATGCATGAGAAACAATATATCTGGCTTCTACCATCATATAGTGTAGCTACTTGATATTTTATGTCAACTACCTTAATATCATTATCATTTAGAAATTCATTAACCATAATTTCTAAATCATGTTCGTGTGATTCATCAAATAATTTAACTTTCATAAAAAAACCCCTAATTATCATATCATAAAAAATATGAAAAATTAGGGTTTTTTTGTCTTGTAAATACAATATTGTATCAAAGGACAATTATCACATTTAGGATTTCTACTTAAACAATGATATCGTCCCCAAAATAAAAATAGATGGTGAGCTAAATGATAATCTTTTTTATTAATAAGTGTCATCATTTTATTTTCTACATCATTAACATTTTTATCATCTTCAACAAAGCCAAGTCTTTTACATACTCTATCAACATGAGTATCCACAGGAAAACGTGGTATCTTGAAGTATTCTACCAAAATCACATTAGCGGTTTTCTGTCCTATTCCCGGAAGTTTAATTAAGTCATTAAAGTTACTAGGAATCTCTCCGTGATGCTTTTCTATTACTTCTTGAGCCATTTTAATTATGTTAATTGCTTTATTATGGTATAAACCAATCCTTTTAATATCTTGTTCTACATCATTAATCTTTGCTTCTGCTAAAGATTGAAGCGTTGGATAATGCTTAAATAAATTAACTGTAACTTCATTAACTGCTTTATCTGTAGTTTGTGCACTCAACATCACAGCGACTGTTAATTCATAAACATTATGATAATTTAACTCACAATGGGCATTAGGAAACATCAGATGAATTATTTCTAATATTTTATATACATTATCTTCGTTTGACATAAACAGTATCTAACAATTGCTTCATTTCTTCATCAACAACTGTTACTTTTTCTCTTTCTCGGTGATGATTAGAAAGAATGGCATCAACATATTTAAGGTGCGTTTTTTTTGCTCTTATGCTTAATATAACTGCTTCTTTTATTTCTTCTACGTTATATCCTTGGTTTATCCATTCATTAACAAGCTTTAAATCATTACTATTTAAAACTCTTCCAAAAGAAGTTTCAATGTAACTTGTTATTTCTTGTACATCGCCTACTTTATTATTTCCATTTTCTGAATTTCCCTCAATAATGTTACCTAGTTCTTCAATCACTGGATCTAAATTATATGTTTCTTTACCTGAATCATCAATTGATATGTCAATAAAACCTTTTTGAATTAAATTAACTATTAAGTTTGAAACGTCATTTTCCGAAATTGAAACTTTGTCTTTTATGTCACTTGCTGATAAAACTGATGATTCTTCTTGTAGCATATATAAATGCATTAGAACCATTGTTTCCGTTTCATTTAATCCTAGTTTTTTGTAATGTCGTATCATCATTTCATTAAATGATATTGTTTTAGATTTAATTAATTTTGCTATAGAATTCATAGAATTTACCTCGTGTTTCAATTATATCATAATATGATTAAATTTGCTATTTTTTACAATTTTTATTTTTAGTTATATCTACTATCTTTCTAATGCTGAAAGTAATAACTATTACAATAGGAATAGCAGGAGTAAATGGTAGTGACCAAAAAGTTGCCCATCCTGTTGCATATGTTAGATGAAACTTATTGCCTGATAAAAAAAACAATAAGCAGCCAACCCAAACAGGAGAAAAAAATATAATATAAGTTATTAAAAAAATTACTATATTTAAAGGGTTTTTTAATTTTGAAAAAAGATTTTTAATTTTTTCTTTCATAAACAACACCATTATATTCTATGCTTAACCATCTTTTTTTATTTTTATTCTTCTATTAAAAAACAATGTGAAATCTCTCACATTGTTTAGTTTTACGTTATTCAATAGCAGCCTTATCTAAAGCTGATTTTGCGGCTTCCTGAGCTGCATCTTTTTTAGACTTTCCTACGCCTGTACCAAGGGTAATTCCATCAACACAAACTGAGATTGTGAATACTCTATTGTGTGGAGGTCCATCAACATTATCTAGTCTATAAACTATTGCTGATCTTGTTTCAGCTTGAACATATTCTTGAAGTCTACTTTTATAATCGATAAATTGAACTTCATTGATTGCTAAAACATGAGGATATACTACAACCTTTAAGACTTTTCTTACTTCATCAATACTACCGTCTAAGTATATCGCTCCTAAAAATGATTCAAAGGCATCAGATAATATGGCAGGGCGTTTTCTGCCTCCCATTTGTTCTTCTCCATGTCCAAGGAGGATTAATTTATCTATTCCAATTTCTTTAGCATATTTCATATTTGCTTCTTCACATACATAGGTTGCACGTAATTTACTCATATTACCTTCTGACATGTCTGGGAAGTTAATATATATATATTCAGCTACAAGTAATCCAAGAATAGCATCACCTAAATATTCAATACGTTCATTATGTTTAATACCATGTTCATTAGCATATGATGAATGGGTCATTGCTAGAAAGAAATTATCATATTCTCTTACATGAACATCATATTTAGCAAGTATTTCTTTTAGTAATTCTATATTAAACATTTTTCCTCCTTTTAGTCTAGTTCATTCATTTTCATCAAATAATGATCATGAACATGATTATAGAGTGTTTGATACTCATTATTTTCAAATAGTTCTTTACTATTAATTATTTCATCAGAATCCGTATTAGCAAGTTCTAGTAAATCATTATCTTCTAATAAATCACAATATTTAAAATTCATTGAGCCTGATTGCTTTTCACCAAAGAATTCACCGGGGCCTCTTGTTTTTAAATCATATTCAGCCAATGAAAAGCCATCAGTATTCTCTTCAACAAATTTTAATCGTTTGTCGCTTGCTTCAGTTGGATTGTCAGATAGATAAAAGCAATATGGAACTGCATCACTTCTCATTACTCTTCCTCTAAGTTGATGAAGGGTAGCTACTCCAAAGCGATCCGCACCAAGTACAACTATTGTTGTAGCATTAGCAACATTAACACCAACTTCAATAACACTTGTTGCAACTAAGATATCAATTTTCTTATTTAGGAAATCGCTCATTATAGCTTCTTTTTCTTCCGCTTTAAGACGACCATGAATTAGTCCAACGGTTGCTATACCATCAAAATATTTTTTCATTTTTTCATATATTTCATTTGCATTTGCTGTATCTAATACTTCTGACTCATCAATTAATGGTGTTACAACATATATTTGGTGACCATCTTTAAGTTCCTTCTTCATATGTTCGATTACTTCTCTTTTATGAGCCTTATCTACATATTTGGTTATAACCTTTTTACGGTTTTTTGGCATTGTTTTAATTACTGAGATGTCTGTATCACCATATACAGAGATTGCGAGAGTACGTGGAATTGGTGTAGCACTCATTTTTAGATAGTTCACATCTAATCCTTTATTTCTAATTAAAACTCTTTGTCTTACCCCAAAGCGATGTTCTTCATCTGCAATTACAATTCCTAATTTAAAGTATTCAATATCTTTTTGAAATAATGCATGAGTACCAACAACAACGTTTATTTTCCCTATTGCAAGATCCTCCATGATTTCTTTTCTTTGTTTTGTTGAGGTAGAACCAGTTAATAAAGCAATATTAATATTTGGAAAATCTTTAAATGTATCTTTTAAAGTTTCATAATGTTGCATAGACAAAATTTCAGTAGGACACATTAATGCGGCTTGATAGTTATCACTTACTACAGCAAGAATTGCGAGCATGGCAACAATTGTTTTACCACTCCCTACTTCACCTTGAAGTAATCTATTCATTGCATATGGTGATTTTAAATCTTTCAAAATATCATTAATAGCTGAAAGTTGATCAGCAGTTAACTCATATGGTAACTTTTTTATTAGTTTATCCAATTCTTCTTGTTTATATTCAATAATTGGACATAGATGATTTTGTTCACGCATGTAATGAAGATATTTCATTGATAATTGATATTGAAGTAATTCTTCATATTTTACTCTTCGCATTGCTTCTTCAATTTGACTCATTTCATCTGCAAAATGTAAAACTTTTACTGTTTCTGGCATTGTCAACAAATGATGTTTTTCTAAATATAATGTTGGTAAAGTTTCTTCTATTTTATTTTTATATCTTCGATAAACTTTTTCAATTATTTCTAAATATTTGCTTTCTGTTATGTCCTTTACTTTATATATAGGAACTATATCTCGATTGATTTCATCACATATTAGGATATTAGCAACTGTAAAGTTATTCATTGATTGATAGAATTTACCCATCACTCTTACAACAGTACCATAGTTTAATTTCCCTTTTAAAAATACACGATTAAAAATTGTACATCTAATTTTTGCTCCCTCTGTTTCAAGTTGGAAGGTAACTGTTGACAATTTTGTTTTTAAATAGTTTACACTAACTTTACTTACAATCGTTCCTTCTAAAACAATGTTTTCATCCAATTTAGCATCATTAATAGAAGATACTTTATAATTTTCATATTTTACCGGAAATGAATAGAGCAAATCTCTTACTGTAAGAATCCCTTGTTTTTTTAACAAAGTTTGATATCTAGTTAAGATATAATCCTCATTTGCTAAATTATATTTTTCTAACATTGTTTCCTCCTTTATAATAAATAAAAGTGGAGTATATCTCCACCTTTATTTTTTATTCAATTGATAAAATGTAACTATATACATCTTGTTGACCTTTTATAGTGTCAACTTCTAGATTAGTATAGTTTTCTGCTATGAAAGCTTGTAACTCATCAAGTTCAGCTTCATCAACATCTTTACCCCAAATAATGGTTACGATATCTTTTTCATCGGCATGTGCTTCCACAAGCAATTTCTTTACGGATTCAAGTCTTGAAGGTTCAGATGTAACGATACGACCATTGCATATTCCTATATAGTCACCTTCGCTAATTTTTAATCCTTCAATTTCTGTTGTTCTAATTGAATAAGTAACAAGTCCTGTAGTAACATTATTAATTACTTCTTGAATTTCATTCATAATGACATCAACATCACCACTGCTTAAATCAAGCATAGTTAAAGCTGAATAGCCTTGAGCTAAAGTCTTTGTTGGAATAACATAAACATTAGCACCTTTATAATATTTTGCGGCTTGTTGAGCAGTCAATACAATATTGCTGTTATTAGGGAATACAATAATATTTTGAGCATTTAACATATCAAATCCTTTAGTGAAGTCTTCTGCTGAAGGGTTCATACTTTGTCCACCTTCAACTACATAGTCAACACCCATTTCTTTAAAAATGTTGATTAATCCTTCGCCAGTCGCAACTGATACAATCGCAAATTTCTTTGGTGTTGATTTTTTTCTTAATTCAACACATTCAGGACAATTGCATTGTTCTTGTTGTTCTACTTTTACTGGACCATCGCTATGTTGAACTGACATGTTTTCAATCTTAATTGTTACAAATTCGCCATATTGTTGACAATAATTTAAGACAACACCAGGTGTTTTCGTATGTACATGGATTTTTACAATGTCTTCATCTTTTAATGCTACGATACTATCACCAAGAGTTGATAGATAATCAGTAATAACAGAAATATCAAAATTAGCAATATCGACTTTACTATATTGTAATTGTAGAATAAACTCTGTACAATATCCATATGTTAATTCACTATGTGCATTAAAGTTTTTATGAATTACCGTATTATTTACATTTGTAGCATCATCTTTAATAATTTCACCATCAAGAGCTTTAGCCATACCTTCAATTACATAAATATAGCCAGCACCACCACTATCAATTACTCCTGCTTCTTTTAAGACTGGAAGTAATTCTGGAGTTCTTTCTAGTGATGCTTTTGCTTCTTCAATTAGAAAAGCAAAAAATTCTTCAATTGTTGATTTTTTAGTTACCTTTGATTTTGCATATTCTGCAGCCTCACGAGCAACTGTTAAAATTGTTCCTTCAACAGGTTTTAAAACAGCATGATAACCTTGTTTAACTCCTGAAATAAAAGCATTTGCTAATTCAACAGCATTAACTTCTTCATATCCTGCTAAACCTTTATATATTCCCCTAAATAATTGAGATAAAATAACACCAGAGTTACCACGAGCACCCATTAGCATACCACGAGATAACATCTTTGCCATTTCATATACTGACTTTTCTTCACTACTACTGATTTCATGAGCGCCTGCTTCAATTGTCATTTTCATGTTTGTTCCTGTATCACCATCAGGTACTGGAAAGACATTAAGAGCATCTACTTCTTTATAGTGTGCTCGGAGGTTTGCGGCGCCATTGGTAACTAATAATTTATATAGTTGACCATCCATTTTTAATGTTTGCATATAATCCTCCTTAGATTGCAATTTTAATGCTTTATTATTTTATCACATTTTTTGACAAATTGCAAGTAATATAACTATTTGAGCCATTTAAGTCATGTTTAATTGGTAATTTATTAATATTTAATAAAACGTATTACTTGCATAACTTTAGTAAATATGATATAATATATGAGGATTTTAATGTATTAATAATAAAAGGAGGATTACTATGGCTCGTAAATGTTATATAACTGGTGTTGGTTCAACAACTGGTAATAATCGTTCTCACTCATTACAAGCAACACGCCGTACTTGGAAAGCTAACTTACAAAAAGTTAGAATTAAAGATGAAAAGGGTCGTGTAATTAGAGTTTATGTTTCTACTCGTGCTCTTAGAACAGGCATGAAAAACGGAACAATTGAACGTGCATAATTTAGAATAAATAATGGTATAACTTATGTTATACCATTTTTATTTTTTCTTAAAAAGGGATTTAAAAAATAATATAACCTTTCCAATCCATTTTGGTAGTCGAATAACAATAAAACGCATATTTGTACCTCCTGTTGATACATTATATGCGTTTTATTTTTTTATATGCTTTTAATTATAAATATTTCTCCTGAGAATAACTCTATTGAAAACTCTTCATCAACAAAAGTATTGCTTGTTGTATATGTGTCATTTTTAGTAATAGTTGTTTTATCAAGTAAGTATTCTCCTTTTATAATGGAGATAGTTGCTTGATCAAGAGTAATAATACTAATATAATTAAATTCATCTTTTGAAAAAGTGCAGTTTCCTTTAGTTGAAAGATAGATTATTTCATTATAATTATCTCTAATTTTTAATTTTAGATTGTGATATTTTCTAAGTAACAATAGATTGATAATTTCGTGATCTAGTCTTCCCCCGGTTACATCATATATTACAATTTCATCATTTGTCTTGATATTCATTAGTACAAGTTCTAAATCAGTTTGATTTTTTTTAGTTGGATATAAGTGAATATTTGAACAATATTTAGATATTTTTTGAAGTTTTTCTTTATTATCGAAATCTCCCCAAACTTCATTTAGTTTATATCCTTTTTCTATTATTTTTAATGCACCTTCATCAAGACCAATTAGAAAGTCATTTTCTTGATGTATATATATTTTTTGAAAAGATTCATTAGGAGATTTCCCAACAATTATATATCTCATTTATTAAGTTCCTTTATTGTTTCTTTTTTGTCGTTACTATTCATTAGATATGTTCCTACAACAATGATGTCAGCACCAGCATTTTTACAAAGTTTTGAGGTTTCGTTATTAATCCCACCATCAACTTCGATTAAATATGAATAATGATTTTCCATTCTTAAATTGTTAAGTTGTTTAATTTTATTGAGTGCACTATCCATAAATTTTTGGCCACCAAATCCAGGTTCAACACTCATCACTAACACCATATCAATTTCTGATAAATATGGCAAAAGTACATCGACATTTGTTTTTGGTTTAATTGATATGCCACATTTTAAATTCTTATCTTTAATCATTTTAATAATTTTTTTAACATTTGTTGTTGCTTCAAAATGAAAAGTAATACTGTCACTACCTGCGTTTATATAACTATTTATATAATTTTCAGGGTTTTCAATCATTAAATGAGTATCTAAAAACATTGATGTCATTTTTCTTATATTCTTTACCTCTTCTGCATCATATGTGGAATTAGGTACAAACTTACCATCCATTATATCAAGGTGTAAATATGAAATATCTAAATTTTCTAATTCTTTTATAACCTTAGGATATTCTTCAATTTTTACGGATAATATTGATGGAGCTATTTTCATTCTACCACTTCTTTCTTTTTCTTATTTCTTCAATAAATTGTTTATAATTATCATAACGTGATTTCATGATTATTCCTTTATCTACCATTTCCTTGATATTACACTTAGGTTCTTGTAGATGAAGGCATCCATTATACTTGCATTTTGAACTGTTCTCAAAAAACTCAATAAAGCTATGAGCAATATCGCATTCTTCCATATCATCAAAATCCATAATTCCAAATCCAGGAGTATCAGCAATCCAACCATCAAGAATCTTAATTAATTCAATATGTCTGGTAGTATGTTTTCCTCTATTTAAGGCTTTAGAAATAATGTTGGTATCTAATTCAAGTGAAGGTTCTAAAACATTAAGTAAACTGCTTTTTCCGACTCCACTTTGTCCTGTGATTACACTAATGTGGTTAGAAATATTGGGGGCAAGTTGATCAAGTAGTTTTAGTTTAGCACTTGTTTTCATTATTTCATATCCTATTTTTTGATAATATTCACATATTACATTAATTTCTTTTTCCTCTGATTCTGATATTAAATCCCATTTATTAAATACAATAATTGGTTTAATTTTGGAAAATTCAAGAATTGTTAGGAAGCGATCTAATAAGTTTAGATTTAGCTCTGGTTCTTTCACAGAAAACACTAAAAAGGCTTGTTCAACATTAGCTACTTGAGGACGATTTAAATCCGTTGAACGCGGATATACATTTGTTATAGTATAAGCATCTACATTAAGTTCATAATCTACATAATCGCCAACCTTTAAAGTCGTATCTTTAATTCTAAATATTCCACGTGGTTTACATTTGAAGTATTCTTGTTTTTCTTCATCAAAGACGGTGTATTCACCAGATATTAGACAAGTGATTATTCCTTTACTCATGTTCAACTCCAAGTTTTTTTGCACGTAGTTGGCCACATGCGGCATCTATGTCGGCTCCATGTTCCATACGTAGAGTTGCTTGAATGTGATTTTTATCCAACACTTCAAAGAATTTTTCAGCAGTTTCTCTTGTTACTTTTTTATACTCTTTGGTTGAAACTTCATTATATGGAATTAGATTCACATAAGCGTTAATTCCTTTAATGAGAGAGGCAAGTTCCTTTGCACATTCTATAGAATCATTAACACCTCTTAATAATATATATTCAAAAGTCACACGGCGATTTGTTTTTTGAATATAGTATTTTACCGCATCAAGCACCTCATTAATTGGATATACTTTATTGATTTTCATGATTTTACTTCTAATCTCATCATTTGGAGCATGTAAGCTTATCGCAAGATTTACTTGAAGTGGAAAGTCAGCGAACTCTTTAATTTTGGGTACCAATCCACATGTAGATACTGTAATGTGTCTTGCACCAATCTCAAGGCCTTTTGGATAATTAACAACTTCTAAAAATTTCATTACATTGTCATAATTATCAAAAGGTTCACCGATACCCATTACTACTATATTAGTTACTCTTTCAAAATCTTTGTCAATATCTTTTTGAACTTGAAGAACTTGTTCTACAAGTTCACATAATTCAAGGTTTCTTACCTTGCCAAGTTCTCCACTAGCACAAAAACTACATCCCATATTGCAGCCAACTTCAGTGGTAACACAAATACTATTACCATAATTATGTCGCATTAATACCGTTTCAATTAACTTGGAATCATAAAGCTTAAATAAATACTTTGTTGTTCCATCACTTGATACTTGTTTATCTACCATATCCAAGTGTCCAAATTCAAAGTTTTCTTTTAGATGAGAAATAGTATTTTTTGATACATTAGTCATTTCATCAAATGAGTTTACTCTTGCACGATAAAGCCATTCAAATATTTGTGTTGCTCTAAATGGTTTTTCACCAATACTTAGGAAGTAACTAACTAAATCATTATAAGAAAAATTATATATATTCTTCATATATGATTATCCTTTCTTTATTAATTTACATATATAAAAACCATCGTTTTGAGAAGTTGGAAGATAACTATATTCTTCTTCTTTTTCAATTTCTGGATGATTAATTAGAAATTTTTCTATTTGTTTTTCATTTTCATCTTTATTTATTGTACAAGTGCTATAAACTAGTACTCCCCTTGGAAGCAAGTAGTTAATAACATTATTTAATATTTGTTGTTGAAGTTCTTCAATTTCTTTTATTTTATCAATTGTTATTCTTAACTTCAAATCACCTTTATGTTTCATAGTTCCCATTCCACTACAAGGAGCATCTACTAAAATATATGAAAACATTTCATCATATGTTGTATTAGATGCATCTTTTAATTTGGTTTCAATAATTGTGATTCCTTGATTTTTAGCTTCTTCTTCAATTAATTTTAGTTTATGTTCATATATATCACAAGATACAATTCTTCCCTTATTTTTCATCAAACACGCTAGATGAAAACTCTTAGATCCTGGGGCACTACATGTATCAAGTATTGTTGATGATTGTGGGGGATTTAAAACCTTTGCGACTTGTGCACTTGAGGTATCTTGAGGAATTATTAATCTTTCCTTAAATAATGAAGTTTTAATTAATGATTCTTTGCTAAGAATCATGTCTTCTGATATTGTATAATTTATCTTCATATTATCAAGCATTAAAGTTAACTCATCTATAGATATTTTTAATGTATTTATTCTATATGAATTAATCGTATCATCAGCTGGTGACAATATGCCTTGATAATCATTTGGATATTCACTTTTAATTAATTTTAAAACTTCTATATCAATATTATAAATTATACTTTCTTTTTCATTTAGAGGAAGTTTATCTAGTTCTTTTTTTGCTTTGGTTACTCTTTCATCTTTAATAAACGATCTTAAGATGCTATTTATTGCTTTGGAAGCATTATAATCTTTCTTCTTTACCGCGTCAACTAGGCTATTAACTACATAAAACTCTGCAAGACTTAAGTAACTTAAAGCATATACTCCTATTCTTAAGGCATTCTTTGGATAGGGTTTAAATCTTTTACCACCGCAGTATGGCCTTAACAAAAAGTCAATCCACTTTTTATTTTCAACAACACCATAGATTATTTTTGTATAAAGTTTTTGTTCATTTTCAGTCACTTTATCAATGTTGTTTTTAACAACTAAATTAAGGAATGCCTCATTATTGATAACCTCAGTAACATCAGTTATTAAACGTTGCCACATTAAATGTCGCCTCCTGTAATAACTATAAAGTAATATACATTTATTTTAACAAATTCCTTTTTTAATTTATTGATTACATCATCATTTTCTTTTGATAAGTATTTTAAAGTAACCTTCAAATTTTTAATTAACATTAACCAGTTATTTAAACTTATCGTAATTATTGTTGTATATTCTTTTAAAAATGAAAGGGGAATTAATTTTAAATTTACATCTTTCAATCCTTCAATGTACTTTATAAGACGCATATCAAAGTTAGATAGTTCAAGTCCACTATGATAGAATATATCACTACTTGCTTGTTCGATGCTTTTATATGGTTTATATACTTGAATGAATTCTTCATAAAATAATGAAAGTTCCTCGGTTTTCATATTATCAAGCATTATCACACCAGCTATTTTTTGCTTAGCTAGAACATCAGATTTTAATTCAATTAAAAGACTAGTAACTGTTAAATAATCATTTTCCAATAAATTTAAATTACTTTCACATGAATTATTTTGGTAGGCATTGATTCTTTCATCTAAGCCTTCAAAAATAGTTTCTACATAATCTAGTTTATCAGAATTATCATTATCCGTAAAAATAATAAGATATATTTTTAATATATATATGTCATGTGTAATTTTATTCTTATTTTTGTTTATTGTTTGAATAATGTCCATGGCGACTCCTTTAATGTTTAATTATACCTATTATACTATAAAATAGGAAAAAATACCAATAAAGTAAGAAAAATGTTTTTTAATATATTGTAAAATTAAACACCAAAATTTGTTTATATGATATAATTATACAAAAAGGGGGAATAATAATGTATCCAGAAATAAATATATTTGGATTGGAAATACCTTCATATGGCGTGATGATTTCAATTGGGGTTTTATGTTTAATCGGAGTCATGTTTTATTATTTTAGAAAAGAAAAAATTAGTGATTCTAAAATTGATAGATTATTAATGTGTACAGCAATCGGTGGATTAATGATGTATGTATCAGCATTATTCTTTGATGCCTTATGGCATAACTTAGATACATTCCATAAAACTGGAGTATTTAAGTGGGAATGGTGGGGTATTACCTTCTCTGGTGGATTATTTGGTGGCGTATTAACCTTTATGATAGCATATTGGTTTTTATTCAAAAATGAACGCTATAAATTTTTCTACTATTTTAATTTCATTATTACCGGAGTAGTTATTGCTCATGCCTTTGGTAGAATTGGCTGTTTCTTAGCTGGCTGCTGTTATGGAAAAATAACTGACTCACCACTTGGTATGAACTATCCTGTCAACGACTATATAAATGGTCATTTCTATGAATATGCTCATGTATATCCAACACAATTGTTTGAATCAGGATTCTTATTTATTTTATTTATAGTTTTATTCTTTGTTATTAAGAAACATCAATTAAGATACTACTTATTAAGTTATGGCACCTTTAGATTTATCCTTGAATTCTTTAGAGGAGATTCAAGAGGAAATACCATTTTTGGTATTTTATCACCATCACAATTTTTAAGTGTTGTTATGGTTATTCTTGGAGTTTTGTTAATATTCTTTGAAGATAAGATTGTTGATAAACTTAAGAGAAAATATAATCCTGAGTTGTTTGAAGAAGAAACAACACAAACAGAAAATACAACAGAAGCTTAAAAAAGACTGAGTTCTTTGAAAAAAGAATTCAGTCTTTTTTTATTTACTTACTTAAATTGTAGAATGACTTTAAGCCTTCATATGTTGCGGCTTCACCTAGTTCATCTTCAATTCTTAATAATTGATTGTATTTAGCAATACGGTCAGTTCTTGAAAGAGAACCAGTTTTAATTTGACCTGCATTTAAAGCTACAGCGATATCAGCAATTGTAGTATCTTCTGATTCACCACTACGATGAGAAACAACAGCAGTATATCCTGCACGTTTAGCCATTTCAATAGCAGCGAATGTTTCTGTAAGCGTACCTATTTGATTTACTTTGATTAAGATTGCATTTGCGACATGCATTTTAATACCTTTTTCTAGGCGTTCTGTATTTGTAACAAATAAATCATCACCAACAAGTTGAACTTTCTTACCAAGTTTTTTAGTTAGATATTGCCAACCTTCCCAGTCGTTTTCATCTAATCCATCTTCGATAGAAATAATTGGATATTTAGAAACTAGGTTTTCATAGAAAGTAACTAGTTCTTCTGATGTTAATGATTTGCCTTCACTCTTTAAATCATATTTCTTTGTTTCTGGATTGTAGAATTCACTTGAAGCAACATCCATCGCAAGATATACATCTTTACCAGGAACATAACCAGCATTTTTGATTGCTTCAATAACTGATGTTAATGCTTCTTCGTTAGATGATAATTTTGGAGCATATCCACCTTCATCACCTACTGAAGTATTACAACCTTTTGCTTTTAATACTTGTTTTAAACTATGGAATACTTCTGAACCCATTCTTAATGCTTCTTTAAAAGATGGGGCAGAAACTGGCATTATCATAATTTCTTGAATGTCAATGCACCAATCTGCATGTGCTCCACCATTTAAAATATTCATCATTGGAGTTGGAAGTTGATGAGCCGAAAAGCCACCAAAATATCTATATAATGGCATATCATAATAATCTGCTGCTGCTTTCGCACAAGCCATTGATACTGCTAAAATAGCATTAGCACCAAGGTTACCTTTGTTTGTGGTTCCGTCAAGTTCAATTAATTTCTTATCAATAACTATTTGTTGTGTAACATCATAACCAACTAATTCAGGATATATAATTTCATTTACGTTTTCTACAGCTTTTAAAACGCCTTTGCCTAGATAACGTTTCTTATCTCCATCACGTAACTCTACAGCTTCATGTTCTCCAGTTGATGCTCCACTTGGCACTATGGCACAGCCATAAGCTCCACTTTCTGTAACTACTTCTACTTCTACAGTAGGATTACCCCTTGAATCTAACACTTCACGTGCATATATTTCTGTAATATATGGCATATTATTTTCCTCCTTTTTTGTCATTACACTATTATTATATTTTCCCCTAAAATATATATTCTATACTTATTTATATTCTTTTATCATACTTCTACCAGTCATTTCTACTGGTTTTTCTTCACCAAGTAAATCTAACATTGTAGGAGCAATATCGCCTAAATTACCTGTATCTTGTAAAGTAATATCTTTTCTTGTGATTAAGAATGGAACAGGATTTGTTGTATGAGCAGAGAATGGTAAACCATTTTCATCAATTACCATATCAGCGTTTCCATGATCTGCTGTTATTATTAATGTACCATTTACCGCTTTTACTGCTTCATATACTTTACCAACACATTCATCTACAGTTTCTACAGCCTTAACAGTTGCTTCAAAGTTTGCTGTATGTCCAACCATATCACAGTTTGCATAATTTAATATTATTGTATCAAATTCTTCACTCTTAATTGCTTCAAGTACAGCATCAGTAACTTCATAAGCACTCATTTCTGGTTTCATATCAAATGTTGCAACTTTTGGAGAATGTATTAAGATACGTTTAGCCCCAGGAATTTCTTTATCAACACCACCATCAAAGAAGAATGTAACATGTGCATACTTTTCAGTTTCAGCGATTCTTAATTGTTTTAAACCTCTTTGGCTTATTACATCTCCATACATATTATCTAATTTTTGAATGCCAAAGTTAACTAAGCCTTTTACATTTTCACTATATAGCATCATTGAAACAAAACAAATGTTTTTAAATTGTTCGTATCTAGTCATTGTTGTTGCTGTTGGATTTGTAATAGCGGTAGATATTTGAATAGCTCTGTCAGGTCTAAAGTTTGCGAAAATTACACTATCATTTTCCTTAATATTAGAACCTTCAGTTACAATATATGGTTTAACAAATTCATCTGTAATTCCTTCTGCATAAGATTCACCAATTCCACCAAGTAAGTCTTTAACTGGAGCATCTCCATATACTAATGCATTATAAGCAAGTTGTGTACGATCATAGTTTTTGTCGCGGTCCATTGCATAGTATCTTCCGCTGACAACACCTATTTTAACACCTTCAATACATGCAGCTTGCAACATTGTTAAATATTTCTTTGCAGATTTTGGTGGTACATCTCTTCCATCTAAAAAGGCATGTACATATACTTTTTCAACACCTTGTTTTTTGGCTTCATTCATTAAGTAAATAATATGATCTATATGAGAATGAACTCCACCATCAGACATTAATCCCATAACATGTAGAGCAGAATGATTTTTCTTTGCATGTTCTACAGCTTCATGAATAGCAGGCATAGATATTAAGGTATTTTCTCTTACCGCAATATTTACTCTTGTTAATGATTGGAACACAATTCTACCAGCCCCTATATTCATATGACCAACTTCACTATTTCCCATTTGGCCATCTGGAAGTCCAACTGCTTCACCTGATGCTTGGATTAATGTATGTGGATATTCATTAAATATAGCATCTAAATGGGGTTTTTTAGCTGCAGCTATTGCATTTCCTTTTTGTTCTTTTCTAATTCCAAAGCCATCCATAATGACTAACATTACTAAATTCTTTTTACTCATTTTTATACCTCCAAATGTAGATAAATTTAAATCAATTAATTATAGCAATTTTTATTATTTTCTTCAATCTATTTGACTAATCTTCTTTTGTGATCTCTATCAATTATTGTTTCTTTTCTTTCTTCTTTATTTACTCTTTCAGGTTTCTTTATTCTTGGATCATTGATTAAAATTCCAATCACCCTATTATATAGTATATAAACAAGAGTAGTGGTTATCGGCCATTTAATAAGCATGTTAGCTACTCTAAGTGGGAGTCCTCCAAGCATGCTTTCTGTTCCATACCACAACGATAGTTGTAAAGAATTAGTTGTAGTTGTTAATACTCCTGTTATTAAAACCAATAATAAAAGTAATAAATACTTTGGCTTTACATAATGAAAGATTCCTCCTACAGCTCCCCATAACAATGCTGATATCATCATTATAAAAGAATATGCGTATCCTGATAATAGATTATATAATAAATCTGATCCAAAAGCTACTACCATTCCCCATAGTGGACCACCAATAATTCCCGCAAGTACTAACGGAGTATCAAATAAACTAATTCGGTAGTGGCCTGTATCAATCGAAAACTTTTTTAAGACCACTGATAAAGCCATCAATACTGAAAGAATTGTTATTTTTTTAATTAGTTTACTTCTCATGGTAACCTCCAAAAATCTCTTGATACATTTAAGTAGTCACATGTTCTTGAAAAAATACGACTACCAAAAAATCCTTGATACGCACTAAGTGGGGAAGGGTGTGGTGCTTCTATTATTAAGTGCAGGGGATTGTTTAAATATTGTTTAACCGTTCTTGCTTGGCTACCAAGTAAAATGAAAACTATTTTCCAGTTGCATTCATTTACTTTTTTTATTACCGCCTCAGTAAATGTTTCCCATCCCATTCCTTTATGAGAAAGTGAAATACCTGATTCAACCGTTAAAATTCTATTAAGTAGTAATACTCCATTTTGAGCCCATGGAGTTAGGTCCCCTGATGTTGGGTACGGTAAATGCAAGTCATCAACCATCTCTTTATATATATTTTGTAAACTTTTAGGAATCCTTACTCCCTTATTCACAGAAAAAGCAAGTCCGTTTGCAAAACCGGGAGTTTGATATGGATCTTGTCCAATTATCACAACTTTTACTTTTTCTAGTGGAGTTGTTAATAAAGCATAATATATATTTTGATATGGAGGAAATATTGTTTTTGTACGATATAAGTTTTTAACATTTTCTGTTAAAGTTTTAAAATATGGTTTTTGCATTTCTTCAATAAATAGTTCTTTCCAACTCATTTATAACGCCTCCATTTCATTAAATATTATACCATAATTGATTATAAAAAAAAAGAAAAATACCATACAAGAAATATGGTATTTATTCTACTGATTAAATATTATTTTTAAGGCATTCTTTTCAAGCCTTGAAACCTGTGCTTGAGATATTCCTAATTCTTCAGCGATCTCCATTTGTGTTTTATTTTCATAATATCGATTATAAATTATATTTTTTAGACGGTCATTTAATCTTGATATTCCTTCTTCAATTATCATTTGATTAAGTCTTTTTTCTTCACTACTAGAATAATCAGGAATTTGATCCACTAAATATATTTCATCTCCACCATTACTAAAGATAGGTGTGTATATTGATACTGGTTCTTGAATAGCTTCAAGTGCCATAATTACATCAATTGTTTCTAAATTTAATGCTTTAGCAATTACTTCAACGCTTGGTTCTTCCGCGTGTTCCATTAAATATTTTTCTTTAAATTGTAAAGCTTTATAAGCTATATCTTTTAATGATCTTGATACTCTAATTTTGGAATTATCTCTTAGATATCTTCTAATTTCCCCGATTATCATTGGAACTGCATATGTTGAAAACTTTACTCCATGAGAAAAATCAAAGTTATCAACAGCTTTAATTAACCCCATTGCACCTACTTGAAATAAATCATCAAGATTTTCACCACGATTATTAAACTTTTTAATAACACTTAATACAAGCTTTAGGTTTCCTTCAACAACCATATCTCTTGCTTGTAAATCCCCTTCTTGAGCTTTTTTAATTAACTCCATAACTTCATCTGATGGTAATACTTTTAATTCGGCAGTATTAACACCTGTAATTTCAACTTTATTTCGCATATTTATCCCTCCATATTAATTATCGGAATAAATTGCTATTCTTATTCAGAAAATTTTAATTTTTTTATGCTATCTTTACACGTTCTTCAATATATTGTCGCATTTTATCTATTATTCTTTTTTCTAAACGAGATATGTATGATTGTGAAATTCCTAGTGCATCGGCTACCTCTTTTTGAGTCATAACCTCATGATCATACAAGCCAAAGCGCATAATCATTATTTCTTTTTCACGATCATTTAATTTATTTAAAGCATAATATAAATTATTTATATCTTCTTCATTGACAAGTTTTGTAAGTGTTGGTAGCTCATCAGATCCAAGAATATCTGCTAATACCATTTCGTTTCCTTCATTATCAACGCTTAATACTTCATCTAATGAATACTCATTACGTGATCTTTGGGTTTTTCTAAGATACATTAAGATTTCATTCTCAATACATCTTGACGCATATGTAGCAAGTTTAATATTCTTTTCCATCTTAAAGGTTTGTACGCCCTTAATTAGACCCATAGATCCAATACTTATTAAATCCTCTAAATTAATTTTTGTTGATTCAAATTTTTTAGCAATAAAAACTACTAATCTTAAGTTATGAACAATTAGTGTATTTCTTGCTTCTAAATCACCATTTTTACATTTAATTAGTAATTGTGTTTCCTCTTCCTCTTCTAATGGTGGTGGTAATATATTATTACTATTTATATATAAACAACAATTATCTTTTTTAAATATCTTATCAAATAACTTTAACAATAGTTTAAACATTCTTTTCCCCCTTACTTTAAATCACGATGTAAAATAATATCATATTTTATATTAGCATTTAGTGCATAATATACAATTTGAGTGGAATTATTCATATTAATTGCTGGACCTGAATATATATTAATTTTACTTTCACCATTTATTCCCTGAATATTAATTGTTCCAATTTTCTTAAAATCAAATTTAGCAACAAAAACATCATTAATATAAACTACAGGAATACCTTTATAGTATGAAGTATTACCTGTATCCATATAACCATTTAATATTTTATTGTTAATCTTTACTTTATATATATTTTCATTCTTATTAATAACTAAAGATTTGTAGTTTTCAATTAACTTACTAAGTATGACAAGAAACAATGAACAAAATAACATTCCAATACTTTGCACTTTAAAAACTATTAAGGTTCCTATAAATGCAATATTTAATAAATAATACATTATAACTTTTATGATTGTTTCTTTAACATTATGATATTTATATGCGAATAATACAACAACAATACCAGAAAAATACCTTAATACCATTAAATGTTTAAATGGAAAAATAAATAAAAATAAATTTGCTACACTAACTATTAGTGCTAAAATTAGTCTATATACAATAATTTTTTCTTTAAGTACAACACTTATTGTTTTTAATATTGCGTAGTCAGCAATGATGGTTGTTAAAATTACTAAATCTAAATATACAACCATTTATACCACCCGTAATATTATATCTTATTAAAAGTAAAGAATTTGTCAAAAAAAGAATATGACAAATAAAAAATAAAAAAAGGCCAGCTAGGCCTTTTAATTTCTAATTTATGACTTATTAAATTTAGTAAAATCATAGAATTTTATTAATTCATTAGGATCATTCCTAATGATTCTTTTTAAAGTTTCTAAGAGTGTTTAATATTGCAGACTTAGGAATTATTGTCTTTATCTATCATTACTACCCCATAGTGATAAAAATAATACAAATTAATTGTTTTTTAATACCAATTAATTTCGGTATAAAAATAAAGTGTTAAGCTCTATTAAGGAACTTAACACTTTGATATTAACGATATCTATTTTGAAGCCAACTTGGAACTTTAGTTTCTTTAACTTCTTTTCCTTCTTCTGGCTTAACTGTAGTGCCACCACCAACATGAGGAGTAACTTGACGTACTTCTTCTCGTTTAATTGTTGGAGTTGGTGCTTCTACACTTTCATTTCGATTTTCTTTTTGTAGATCAAATCCTGTAGCAATAACTGTTACTACCATTTCACCATTTAATTCATAATTCAATCCTGTACCATGAATAATATCAATTTCTGTAGATGATGCATTTCTAATTTCAGATATTGCATCTTCTATTTCCATCATTGTCATGCTTTCATCACTGGTAATTTGAACTATTGCGTCAGTGGCACCATTGATATCAATTTCAAGTAATGGACTACTAATAGCCATTCTAGCTGCTTGTACAGCACGATTAGGACCGCTGGCGATACCAATACCCATAAGTGCAGTACCTTTATTTGATAGTACGGTTCTAAAGTCCGCAAAGTCAACATTGATAATACCTGGGTTATTAATAATATCAGATATACCTTTTACACCATGTAATAATACATCATCTGCTTTACTGAAGGCATCAAGATATGTTGTATTTGTTCCAATAATATCAAGAATCTTATCATTTGGAACAATAATTAAAGTATCAACAAAAGGTCTCATTTCTTCTATACCTTGTAATGCTTGTTGCATACGTCTTTTACCTTCAAAGCCAAATGGTTTAGTTACTATTCCTACAACTACACATCCTAGTTCTTTTGCAATTCTTGCGATAACAGGGGCTGCACCAGTACCAGTACCACCACCCATACCAGTAGTAACAAACACTAAGTCTGCGCCTTCGATTGCTTCACGTAATTCTTCTTCAGATTCTTCAGCTGCTTTTCTACCAACTTCAGGGTTAGCACCTGCACCAAGGCCTTTAGTTAATTTTCTTCCTATTTGAATACGAATTTCAGCTTTTGATAATCTTAAAACTTGACAGTCGGTATTAACAGCGATATATTGTACATTTTTTACATCATTTTCAATCATTCGGTTTATGGCGTTTCCACCGCCTCCACCAACTCCAATGACTTTTAGAATAGGCTTAGTTGAAAGCATTTCATCACTAGCATTCATCATATTTTATTTCCTTTCTATTATTTTTATATTTTATATATCACATTTTATCTGTAATCAATTTAGTAAAAAGATTATACCAAATAATACCATAAAAGTCAAGTAAGTTTAATTTTTACTTTTTTAATTATTTGATATTTCCTAAACGCATTACATCTCTTGCGATCATTAATTCTTCATTTGTTGGAACAACTAAAACTTTAATTTTTGAGTCTTTTGTTGAAATCACACCAAATTTACCAAATGTTTCTTCATTTACTTTTTCATCAATTTTAATTCCAAATGGTTCTTCTAGGCGTTTACAAATTTCAAGTCTTGTTTGAGCTGATTTCTCACCAATACCAGCAGTAAATACAAGAACATCACATCCACCCATATATGCATAGTAACTTCCAATATAGTCAACTATACGTTTTTCTTGCATTCTTAAGATTAAGTCAGCTTTTTTGTCTCCTTCAGCTTGAGCTTTTCTTAAATCACGTGCATCACTAGATTCATGATGGAAACCAATGTAGCCTGACTTTTTATTAAGTATTGTATTAATTTCATTAACTGTTAAGTTAGCTTTTCTAGAGATATATTCAATAATTGCTGGATCTATTGAACCACTTCTTGTTCCCATTGGAATACCATCAAGTGGAGTTAAACCCATCGAAGTATCAACAACATGACCATCTTTTATCGCCGCAAGTGATGCTCCATTACCAAGGTGAGCAATAATCATTCTAAATGATTCAATAGGTTGTCCTAATCTCTTAGCTGTTTCTGCTGAAACATATTTATAACTTGTTCCGTGGAAACCATACTTACGAACATGGTAGTTTTCATACCATTCATATGGTACCGCATACATATATGCTTCATCGGCCATAGTTAAATGGAATGAAGTATCAAATACACCAACTTGTACAACATTAGGTAGGATTTTTCTAAATGCTCTTATTCCCGTTAAGTTAGCTGGATTATGAAGAGGGCCTAAATCATTTACTGATTCAACTACACTTATTGCTTCATCATCCATGATTACTGAATCAGTGTAACGTTCACCACAGTGAAGTACTCTATGACCTACACCAGATATTTCATTTAAGTCTTTTAGAATTCCTTTGCTAAGTAAAGCATCAAGTAATATTTGAACTGCTTCTTCGTGATTACTTGCTTTTACTTCTCTTTCTTCTTTTTCACCATTATATTTAATTACAAAATTGGGTTTTTCAAGTCCAATTCTTTCTACTAATCCTTCAGTAATTACAGTTTCTTCTGGCATTTCTAATAATTGAAATTTTAAAGAAGAACTACCTGCATTAACAGCCATTATTTTAAACATACTATTTTCCTCCATTTTTTACAACAATCTAATTATAACACATTCTTTCTTTTTTTTCCATTAAACAGTATATTTATTTTATTTTTAAACTAGGCTATATATTTGTCTAAAATTAAAAAATTTAGTATAATATAAAAATCAAGGAGGAGGAGTTATGTTAAAAAAATTTATTTCATACTATAAACCACACAAAAGATTATTTATTATTGATATGATTTGTGCATTTCTTTTAGCGGTATGTAATATTGTCTATCCTATTATTGCAAAATTAATCGTTAATAATTATGCTAAAAACCAAAATTGGAAAATGATTATTATATTATGCAGCATTTTACTCATAATTTACATTATCAAAGCCTTGTTAAATTTCGTTTTACAGTACTGGGGACATATCGTTGGGGTTAGAATTCAAGGAGATATGAGGAAAGATTTGTTTAGACAATTACAGTCATTACCTTTTTCTTACCTTGATGAAAACAAAACAGGAACCATCATGTCTAGGATTATTAATGATTTGATGGATATCTCTGAGCTTGCACATCATGGACCTGAGGATGTATTTATTTCATTTGTTTCATTAATTGGAGCATTTGTAATGATGATAATTTTTGTTGACTGGAGACTATCATTAATTATCTTCTGTATCATTCCTTTTATTGTTTGGTTCGCTGTATTAAGGAGAAAGAAAATGAAGGCAGCCTTCTCCCTAATGAGAAAACGAACAGGAGAAATCAATGCTCAAGTTGAAAGTTCAATCTCAGGAATTCGAGTATCTAGAGCATACAATGCTAAAGAATATGAGATTGAAAAATTTAATCAATCTAATGAAAATTTTAAATCTGCAAGAGCTACCGCATACAAACAGATGGGAATATTTGGATCCGGAATGAACTTTTTTATGGATTTCCTATATCTAGTTATAATTCTATCTAGTGGGTTGTTCTTATGTTTTAACTTGATAGATTCAGGTGCATTCACCGCCGCAATTCTTTATATTACAATGATCATTAATCCCATTAGAACTTTAGTCGCAATATTTGAACAAATTCAAAATGGTATGACTGGATTCTCTAGATTCCAAGAAATTATGAATGAAGAAACGGAAAAGGAATGTGAAAATCCTTTAACTTTAGAAACTTTTACTTCCTCAATTAAGTTTGAAAATGTTAGTTTTAAATACCATAGTAGAGAAATAGAAGATGAAAGTGTTCCTTTGATTCTTAATAACCTAACCTTTGAAATTCCTAAAGGTACAACCCTTGCTTTAGTTGGACCATCAGGAGGAGGTAAAACTACTATTTGTCACTTAATACCTAGATTTTATGATATATTAGATGGAAGTATTAAGATTGATGGTGTTGACATAAGATTATATTCTCTTTACTCCTTAAGACAAAATATAGGAATTGTTGCACAAGATGTTTTCTTATTTGGAGGTACAGTCCGTGAGAATATTGCTTATGGAAAACTAGATGCAACCGATGAGGAAATTATTGAAGCAGCTAAAAGAGCAAATATCCATGATTATATTATGACTTTAGAAAAAGGATATGATACATATGTTGGAGAAAGAGGAGTTAAATTATCTGGTGGACAAAAACAAAGAATATCTATCGCAAGAGCTTTTCTCAAGAATCCTCCTATATTAATTTTAGATGAAGCTACTTCTGCTCTTGATACAATTTCAGAAATGATGATCCAAGATGCTTTAGATAAACTTAGTATTGGGAGAACAACAATTGTGGTTGCCCATCGTTTATCTACAGTTAAAAATGCTGATATGATTATGGTAATTACTAAAAATGGTATTGAAGAATGTGGTAATCATGAAGAACTCTTAAACAAAGGTGGACTTTATAAAGAATTATATCAATACCAATTTAAACAAAATAACTAAATTAAATAAGCAGGCATATTTAAGTGCCTGCTTGTTTTTATTAAAATGGTTCTCCTACATATAGTTGTAACACAACTTTTGATGAAGGGATTCCTTCTATTTCAATTGATATTTCGCATACTCCATCAGTCAATCCTGTGATTACGTTATCTTCAATTTTAATAATTGATTGGTTGGAATACGTTATAATGATTTTTGCATTATTTGGTTTATCCTCTACTTCATATGTTAATGTAAATGATTCATTAATATCAAGATGTTGAAAATTATCTTTTAATATTATTTTTGGAAATTTAGCATTCCATACAACTGGATAATTGTAAGTGTTCCATCCTTCACACCAATTTACCGTTGGTTCTTTTGCTTTTACATATATTGTAACATTTGGGGTATTAAAACATATATCCTGATCTGTAATTTCAACACTTTTTGATATAACTAATTTAACAAGTTTTTGAAGATTGCTGAATGAATGAAAACCAATTTTCTTTAAACCTTCATTAAGTATTATTTCTTCAACATTTTCTAAATTGTCAAATGCATTAGGATATATCTCTTCAACTGTGGAAGGTATATTAATAACACGATTGTTATTTTTAACAAACGTCCAAATTAATTTTTTTACTTCTTTATCGTATAATATACCAGATATATATTTTAGATTATCACCATCTATAAGATTAAATTCTGATATATGAATTAAATTAGTAAATGCACCTTCTTCGATTGTTTCTATATCACCACTTATGGTTAATTTTTGAAGATTGGTTAATGATTCAAGAGAATCTTTTTTAATTACATTTCCACCTCTAATTTCGAGTTCTATGATTTTATTGTAACTTTTATTATTATTTCCTAATAAATATGTAATTAAACAATCGATGGTTTCATCAGATAAAAATGGTATGTTAATTTTTTCAATGTTATTACAATAACCAAAAACGTTATTACCTATTTTTTTTATACTACTTGGTAAATTAATATTATCGATGGCATTACATGATAAGAATGCTTCATCATTAATTGTTGTTAAGTTAGAATTAAAGGTAATTGATTTTAATTTAACACAATTTACGAAAGCTTTCTCACCAATTTCTTCAACTGAATTTGATAATGTTAAATTAACTAAGTATTGATTATTCATACAAGAGCGTTCTCTTATAACTTTGACTGTTCTTGGCAATGTGTAGTTTAATACTGGTTTGTTTGAAGGATAAAGGATTAATTCAGTAATATCTTTATTATAAACAATTCCATTTATGGAAGTGTAATATTCATTATCTCCACTTATGTTTACTTCTTTTAAAGCTATACAATCTCTAAAAGCATAAATACTAAATTCTTTTAAAGATTTTCCAATATTGATTTGTTCTAGCGTACTTCCTTCAAAGGTACCATCATATATCGTTTTAATTTCATCGGTCAATGTAATACTTTTTATCACTTCATTATTTTTGAATACTGCTGGAAAGATTCCATCAGTCTCTTCAAGCACAATATTTGAAGTAAGATTATTATATGTAACTAACCAATTATCAATATAAAGTAGACCATCACGATTATCATAAATTAAACTAGTACATCCCTCGAATATATTTTCTCCTATCTTTTCAATTGAACTAGGTAAGTTAATATTTGTAAGGGAAACACACGTATTAAATGCATAATCTCCTATTTCTGTTATGGTTTCAGGAAGAACAATTTCTTTAATTTTTTTGCACATTGAAAAGGCACTATTACCAATTTTAGTAACTTTGTAACCCGATACTTCACTAGGAATAACAATTTTATCCTTCTGATAATATAATCTTCTAACTGTACAAGTTTTTGTTTCATCATCTAATATATAATCAATTTCTTTATTCCATCTTCCATAAAAAGTAATGTCTTCTTCAACAACAAATGGATAGGTTACTCTATTTTTAAATTCTTCGTCTAAATACCACCCAACAAAGATTTCTCCATCTTTTTCAAAGGATTTTAGACTTTCTATTGTTGCTCCTTTAGATACTTCAATTGTTTCTGGCTCGATACCATTTAAAGGATTTAGGGTTATTTTCACTTTTTGAGTTTTACAACTACAAAGAGTAATTATTAGCAATAATATAATTAAATTGTATCTTTTTTTCATTTTATTACCTCAAATCATAAACTTTAATAATATTGTCACAAAAATCATATATAATTATTTGTTTTTCATCAATTATCATATAACTTGCTTTAGTTCCACCTCTTGGCAGACTTATTGAACCTGGATTACATACAATTATATCATGGTAATTAGTTATTTCACTAATATGAGTATGTCCATGGCAATATATATCACCTGGATTAAATTGAGCATTTGGAAATCCTGTATGACCATGATTAAAGTAAATCATTCTATTTCCAATTTTCATTTTTAATTCTTTTAAAAGTCCTACTGGAGACATTTCATTGTCATAATCACTGTCACAATTTCCCCTTAAAAGATAAAGTTTTTGACATATATGACTAAATAAGTTCATCATTTCTCTTGAATCTTCATAACTATATCCATGATATATGTCTCCAAGAATTATTAAATAATCTGCCTTTGATGTTGTAAATTTTTCTAGTAGTCTTTTGGTGTTCTCAAAATTTCCATGAATATCTGATGCAATTAGTAATTTCATTATATCACCTATTAAATTATATCATAATTAAACAAATATTGCAATATTTGATATTTGTTATTAAATGTAAAATAAGATACGCAGAGTAGCGTATCTATTTTTGCATTGCTTTATATTTTTCAAGCAATTCTTTAAATCTTGCATAGTGAACAACTTCTCGTTCTCTCAAAAATAAAAGAGGAGCAATTACATCAGGATCTGTTGCTAAATCAATTAAATGTTCATACATAGTTCGAGCTTTTTCTTCGGCAGCAAGATCTTCAGTTAAATTAGCTATTGGGTCTCCTACAGATGAAATATACGCGGTTGTAAATGGCACTCCCTCTGGTGATGCAGGAAAGATGTCATTGCCGTGCTCTACATAGTATGCTTCTAATCCAGCTTTTTTAGCATCTTCTTTAGTCGTTCCTCTCATTAATTGATACATCATTGCTTGTATCATTTCAACATGAGATAGTTCCTCTGTACCAATATCAGACAATAACGCTTTACCTTCTTCATCAGGCATCGTAAATCTTTGATTTAAATAGCGAATGGCAGCACCTAGTTCTCCTTGTGGGCCTCCATACTGAGTCGCAATTAATGATGCCATTTTTAAATCTGGCTTTTTTATATTAACCGGATACATAAGTGTTTTCATATATGTCCACATTATTTTACACTCCCTTCCCATGGCCATGTTTTTACCCATTGCCAACTATTTTGATTGATGCTATCAAGAGTTAAAGGACCATAATTATTAATATATATTTCTTTAGTTTCATTTAGGTCATTAACATATCGATTATATAATTCTAATGCGTTTTTATTATTTGGATGAACATCTAAAAATAATGTTAAATCAGCTAAACTAAAATAATATGCTTGAATACGATGTAGTAATCCTTCTTGTGTATCATTAAATATCAGTTGTTTTGGAACATAATTTTCATATTGATCATATATATCATTATCTATACAACCCTTTATGAGTGCATCAAAAGAATCATTAAATTTTGAAACATCTATATAATTCAAATTATTCATTCTTACAGATGAGTCAAAATAATTAGTATGTCTATTCATTTTATTACCTCCATAAGTAGTATATGTAAGGAGTATAAAAGGGAATGGGCTATTCTATAATTTCCCATTCACATTTCATTTCAATATTTAATTTTGTTTTCGCATCATATTTAATCATTTCAATTAACATCATCATATCTAAAAATGTAGCATTGCCGTTATTTATTAAAAAGTTGGCATGTTTTGTTGAGACCATTGCATCATTTATTCTATATCCTCGATATCCTAGTTGATCAATAATCATCCAAGCTGGACTATCATTATTTTTGAAAGTACTCCCCGCATTATACGTGTCAAGGGGTTGACTTTCTTTTTTTATATCTAAAAATCTTTTAATTTTTATTTGGGGATCTTCTGCGTATTTTATTTTGGGGAGTTTAATAATACATGATAGTATTACATAATTATAATCTTGAAATATTGAATGACGATATGAAAAATGAAGATTATTATGTTGGTTACTTATAGTTTGAATATCTCCTTTATCATCTATGTATGTAACTGTATCAATGATATCTTCTATACTTTTTTTGTATGCTCCAGCATTCATATATATTAACCCACCCATGCTACCTGGAATTCCCGAAAGAAACTCGGCGCCTCCTATTCCTTTTCTCGCAATATATGTAGAAACAATTGGTGATTTTGCTCCTGACTCTACATAAATATATATATTGTCTTTATCTTCTTTTAATATATAATGTCGTTTAATATTTTTAAGAGAAACTACAACTATATCGAATTCACGATCATTAACAAGTAGGTTAGTACCACTTCCAATAATAAAGTAAGGTATTTTTAAAACAATCATATATTTTATAACTAAGTCTAAAGATTCAATGTCATCGGGTATATACATTAATTTGCAGGTTCCACCAATTTTGAGTGAAGTTAAGCATTTAAAACTAACATTATCAAGAGTTGACCCTAGCTGATACTTAGTAATATAGGACTTTAAGGTTTTAAACTCATCCATTTATTTCACCACTTTCTTTATGAATTCTCTCTATGATGGATTCTATATTTATGTTATTTTCATACTCTAACATTTTACTCTTATATTTGTCATAATTAAGTATTATTATTTTTAATGTACTTATTAAATTATTCAAATTTAAATCTTCTTCTCTTATAATTATTCCAAGGTGCATTTTTTCCATTTCTCTTGCGTTTTTTAGTTGATGGTTGTTAGTAACATTTGGAGATGGTATATATATACCTAGACAATTTAATGCCGCAAGTTCCCAAATTGTGCTTGATCCGCTTCTTGTTATCGCAATACCTGATTTATTCATTAATTGAATCATTTTATCAGTATACGGAAGCACCTCATAATGAGTGCCTTCTTGAAGTTTTGCTTTTACTTCATGGAAATACTTTTTTCCAGTAACTAATGTTGTTAGAAAATTTTTACTATATGGTGAATTTAAAAATTCTACCGCGATATCATTTATTACTTTTGAACCATTAGTTCCGGAAGTAATTAAAAGATTATACTTAGACTTATAGTGATTATCTAGTAATTCTTTAGCCTTAAAATATCTAGGGTTTCCTATATTGTGTTGATTTCTATGATACTCCCGCATTTCAAATGTGGTTAAAAAGGCATTTGTATATTTTAAACACCATTTATTAGCTAATCCAATCGTACTATTTTGTTCATGAATTACATTATATATATGTAAGTACTTAGCTGCTTTAATACTAATACCACTAATAAAACCGCCAAAGCCAAATACTAGTTTTATATTATTATCCTTGAAATATTTTTTTATTTCATTATACGCTTTAATATTTATAAATAATGATTTCAAAATGTTTTTGTTTAAACCTATTGCATATATATATTTGATATCGTTAACTTTATCTAGTTTTAGGTTTTCAATATACTGTTTGTCTCTTTTTGAAACAATTAAAAAAAGTTTATCTTGTGGGTATTTTGTTTTATATATCTCTATTAATGATAATGCGGGATATATATGTCCAAGTGTTCCTCCTGCACAAAAAGCTACATTCATTTTATTCCTCCATATATCTACTAATGTTTAGTACTAGTCCAACCATAATCATTGATAAGACTAAGCTTGAACCTCCATAGCTAATTATCGGTAATGTAATTCCTGTAACCGGCAATAAGCCTATTACGACTCCCATATTAATAAAGACTTGAGTAAAAAATATTAGTCCTACTCCTAGACATACATAGCGATAATATCTATTTGTTTGTTTTAACCCTATATATATAATTCGATAAATTAAGAAAGCAAATAAACCTATTAGTATTAAAGCTCCAATTAAGCCAAATTCTTCACATATAATCGCAAAGATAAAATCATTTTGAGGTTCTGGTAAGAAAAAATGCTTTTGCATTGATTTATTAAAACCAAGACCAAAAAGACCCGATGGAGAGATGGCGTATAATGATTGGATGGCTTGAAATCCACTTCCAAGAGGATCATTCCATGGATTTAGAAAAGCAAATATTCTTTCTAAACGATATGGAGCACTTATTATCAATGCACCTATTCCTAATATACCTAATATTCCAATTAAAATAAAGTATTTTAATGGGGCACCGCTTGTAAAAAGTAATAATAAACTAGAAATTACCAAAACTATTCCCGTACCAAAATCTGGTTGTAACATGATTAATCCAAAGAATATTAAGATAATTCCTAATAAACCAAAAAAATTGAAAAATGAATTAATTTCTTCTTTAGTTTGGCTTAGATATTTGGATAATAATAATACTAAAACAATTTTAGAAAATTCAGCAGGTTGAATAGAAAAGCTTCCAAATCCAATCCAACTTCTTGCACCACCACGGATTATTCCAATACCAGGAATTAAAACTAAAATTAATAACGCTACACCTATTATGAATATTATTGTTGTCATTTTGTATATTTTTGAAACATTCATATTAATTATTAAAATCATTATAAAAGTTCCAACTAATCCAAAGATTAACTCTCTTTTAAAAAAATAAAATTCATCATTATATTTATACAAAGCTACCACATTACTTGCACTATATACCATTATCAATCCTATTATTACAAGAAGAGAAAATACTATTGTCAGAGGGATGTCAATTTTTCTTAATTTGTTCATTTTTGTTCACCATCTAATTATATGTATAATTTACTATTAATAGAATTATATGTAACTTATTACAAATATAAAAAAAGAACTATTGAAATCAATAGTTCTATAGAAGTTCTAAATATCTTAAACTGAATGCTTCAATTTTTTCTCCAGTCATTCCATCTTCTTTGGTTGCGTTAAAATCAACAATAAATCTTACACCCAAATATTCAATTATAAACTGTTCATCTAATTCATGGCCATTACAATAATCTTGATACCATTCTTTTATTTGGATTATCTTTTCTTCTTTAGTCAAATTAGACAACGAGTTTGGATAAAGATATGTATTAAATTTCTCATCTAAATAAGTATCTTTGTCAATAAGAGCATCAATTTTTAGATTACTACCTGATACTTCATATTTTGTATCATATGGCAGTGGAGTCATTACAAGTTTATTTTTACCATCAATTTTTACTACCATCATCGATTGTTCTAATGCTATTGTGAGTGGGGTAGCGTAACAAAATGCATAATAGCGTTTTTTATTACTAACAAAGGTTCTAAATTGATATGAATATCTTGTTCCATCATCATTCCATGCGACCATTCTTATTTCTCTACTATACTCTTGTTTATTTCCAAACTCATCAACATCATCTAGTTTTTTTGTTGTTGACCCAAACTTAGCCTCTTTATCTTCATTGGTTTGAGGAGAATCCTCAAGTATAATGTAGTTTTTAGCATAAGTACTTAAATGTTTTCCAAAAGCATCACTTACTAATTCAAAATCATTACTAACTAATACTAATTGGTAGTTTGTGCTTGTAGTAGATACATTTACATTTTTCATATCAAAGTGTAACACTGGTTCAGTAGTAGGTGATAATAGATGAGGTTCTAATTCTTCTGCTACTTTTATATCATATCCATCAGGATAAGTAATATACTTATTTCTAATTTTACAAGACGTTAATAAAGAAAAGAGAAATGTTAAGATTAGTAATAAACATATGTGTTTTATTTTAAAAATCTTTTTCATTATCATTTAGCCCATACTTTTCATAGAATTCTTCTTTAAATTCTAAGAAACGATCTTCCTTAATAGCTTTTCTTATATTCTTCATTAGGTTTTCTAAAAAATGAATATTATGTATTGATATTAATCTAGCAGCTAAAATTTCTTCCGCTTTAACTAGATGGCGAATATATGCTCTTGTATAATTCTTACATGTGTAGCAATCACACTCAGAATCAATAGGATTAAAGTCTGCTTCAAACTCTTTATTTTTAAGTATTAATCTACCATGAGATGTCATAGCACAAGAGTGTCTTGCGATTCTTGTTGGTAAAACACAATCAAACATATCGACTCCTCTTTCTACACCATCTAAGATAGCACCAGGGCTTCCTACTCCCATCAAGTATCTTGGTTTATTTTCAGGAAGCAAAGGAGTTGTATAACTTAATACTGTGTTTTGTGTTGACTTGGGTTCACCTACGCTAAGTCCACCAATAGAGAAACCATCAAAGGGAAGACTTGTTAATTCTCTAGCACAGTATTTACGAATATCTTCATATTCTCCACCTTGAACAATTCCAAATAATCCTTGTGTATCTGGATTTTTGTGAGCTTCTAATCCACGTTTTGCCCATCTTATAGTTCTTTCAACTGACTTTATCATATAATCATATGTTGAAGGATATGGAGGACACTCATCAAAACTCATCATAATGTCACTACCTAAACTATTTTGAATTTCAATAGCAAGTTCTGGTGATAAGAACATTTGTTTACCACTTTTATGATGCTTGAAGTAGACTCCTTCTTCTTTTATATCACGTATTTTAGCAAGTGAAAATACTTGAAATCCACCTGAATCAGTTAAGATTGAACGATCCCAATTCATAAATTTATGAAGTCCGCCTGCTGCTTCGATTAGTTTATGTCCAGGTTGACACCATAAATGATATGTGTTTGATAAAATGATTCCTACTTCCATTGCTTCTAACTCTTCTTTTGATAATGCTTTTACAGTTGCTTGTGTACCAACAGGCATAAAGCAAGGAGTTTCAAAAGTAGAATGAGGGGTTGTTATTGTACCAAGACGCGCCATTGAGCGAGGATCTTTTTTAATTAGTTGATATTTAATTACCATAATATAACCTCTTCTTTCTGTATATTATTATACACTTTATTATTGCTTTTGTCAAACTAAGAAGACAGTACATATATATCATACATCAATAACTATAAATAAAAAGTGGCAATAGATATTATTCTATTTCTGCCACTCTTCTATGTTTTATTCATTATAAAATACATCTACTATTTCAACAAAATTACCATTTGATTTTTTTATACCAAACATAAAGTCAATTTCAATCGTTGTACCTTTTTTTTCTATTAGATCATCAGGTATATTAAATACTATATCAGATGTACTCCATGGTTCTAGTTCTTTACATTTAGTTAAATCAATTTCTTTCTTTAACTTAAAGTAGCAACCATCTTCTGTTTTAACGGGACTTCCATCTTCCATTGCTAAACAACTATATTGTTTAATGTTTCTTGTTAATAGATACGTGCCATCATCATTAAGTTTGTATTCATAATCTGTAATAGTGATAAATGCTTCTATTCCACCATTTTTCATAAAGAATAAACTTGGAGTTTTTGTGAAATAATGTAATTCAGTACTTTCTAGTTGAATAATATTATCCGTTAATGAACCATTGATTCGATTCATTGAATAATTTAAGCCATCTAAATAAAAGTCACCAACAACGTTATAATTATATATTGTTTTGTCTATTGCTTTTCTAAATTGTCTTTCTCCAAGATATGTAGCTTTTGATGAATTCATTAAAGTAGTAATAATACCGGAGTCAATACTTTTATAAAATGGATATTTAAGACTTGAATGAGCTTGATTTATATCAAGATTTTCAAGATCATCAACTGAATTAATTTCATTATGGTCAGTACCAACTCCCATGCTTTGGGTTTCATCATTCCACATTGCAAAATAGTGATTAACAGCAATCGGATATGTAATTTTTTCATTTTCAACTTGATATTCAAAATGATTTAATTCGATTGTTAAATGACGATCTTCTTTCGCTTCCATATACTTATGACCAGTATCATCCATATAGAAATTTGAGAAAAAATAATATGAGTTACCTTTTTTTACTGAAAGTTCTAATTCTTGTATAGCATCATTAAGTCTAATTCTTACGAATGTGTCAATACCAATTGGAGCATATTCATTACAGAAATTAGCAAATTCAGTATTTATTTTATCTTTTAAACAATAGAAATAATCAAGTATTTCATCTGGATTTAATCTCATCATATTTTTTCTATTTTTTTTGTTAAGATTATTATGTTCTACACTTACGTTATATTGTTTTTCTGCATAATCAATCATTGTAGTATATGATTCTTTGATTTCTTCTGATGAATAAGTTTTGATTTCATATTCATCAATATCTTCATAAAGATCAACAACTTCTTCTTCATCTGGATCCTTAGTTGGTTCTTTTGGATTATCACTTGGATTAGGATTAGTTGGTGTGCAACCAATAATAACAATAAAACTTAGTATTAAACATAATAAGTAGATTATTCTTTTCATGTTTCTTCTCCTTAAGTAAGTTTAAACTATATTAATAAAATTAGAAATATAATTTAGTTTAATCTATTCCCACAATGGTTGCAAAATTTACTATCTGCCTCTATTTTTTTACCACAAACAGGACAAATAGTACTTAGTGGTTTTCCACAATTTTTACAGAATGTACTATTCGCATCATTTACTGTTCCACATGAGCATGTGATAGATTGTGTACCTGCATGTACTGCTTTGGTAATACTAGAAACAGCTGGAGCTATTTCTTCTCCTGCTTCATTAATTACAGGAATTGATTCATTTTTAGTATATGTTAAGATTTCTTTACGGAATCCAAACACAAGTAAAGATGTTCCAACACCTATCATTGGTAAACCAATAAAAGCAAAAAAGAAAAATCTTGGCATTTCACCTGTTCCAAATGATGAAAAGAAACTAACAAATCCTATTATAGCAAATATTGCCCCAAGTACAAAAATGACAAGACCTAAAATTTTAAAAAGTTTTTTTGCTTTTTGATGTTTATTATTATCCATATTTTTCACTCCTTTTTCATAAATTATATCTTAAAAATATTTTAAAAGCAAATGGAATGATAAGAACAACATTACTTCTAATGCTGTTCTTTTCTATTTAATTATTTTAATCTTTTTTCTAGTTCTTTTCCTAATTCTTCATATCCTGGTTTTCCAAGTAAAGCAAACATGTTTTTCTTGTAACTTTCTACTCCAGGTTGATTGAATGGATTAACTCCAGTCATGTAACAACATACACCACAGCTTAACATGAAGAAATATAATAAATATCCAATATGATAAGCATCTATTTTTTCAACTTCTAATACTAAGTTTGGAACTCCACCATCAACATGAGCTAAAATTGTTCCAAGTTCTGCTTGTTTGTTAACACTATCAAGAGTCTTTCCTTTAAGGTAGTTTAAACCATCAAGATTTGATTTTTCTTCTGTTAACACTAAATCTTCAGATGGTTTATTTATGTGTAAAACAGTTTCAAACATTATTCTTTCACCATCTTGAATATATTGACCCATTGAATGAAGGTCTGTGGAGTAAACTAAACTTGCTGGGAATAGTCCCTTATGATCTTTACCTTCAGATTCACCAAATAGTTGTTTCCACCATTCACTAATAAATGAAAGCTTAGGTTCATATGTTACCAATACTTCTATTTTTTTACCATCGTTATATAACATATTTCTAACTGATGCATATAGTAATGCTGGATTTTCCATATAAGGTGCTTTGGTTAATTCATTATATGCAGATTTTGCACCAAGCATTAATTCATCAATATCAATACCCGCACAAGCAATTGGTAGTAGTCCTACTGCTGTAAACCATGAATATCTACCACCGATATCATCTGGAACAATAAATGTTTCATATCCTTCAATTGTGGAAAGAGTTCTTAACGCTCCCTTTTCTTTATCAGTAGTTGCAAAAATTCTCTTTGCAGCTTCTTCTTTATATTTTGATTCTAGTAATTCTTTACATAGTCTAAAAGCTACTGCAGGTTCTGTTGTAGTTCCAGATTTTGATATTACGTTAATACAGAAAGATTTATCTTTTAAATATTCAAGTAATTCAACCATATATGTTGAAGATAATGTGTTACCACAAAAAACAATTTCAACTCCTTGTTTTTTATAATATGGTCGTAGGGCTTCAATTACCGCTTTAGCACCTAGGTATGATCCACCAATACCAATTACAACTAATACTTCTGAATTTTCTATTATATATTTTGAGGCTTTTTTTATGCGTTCAAATTCTTCCTTATCAAAATCATATGGATAATTAATCCAACCAAGAAAATCATTACCAGCACCACTTTTGTTAATTAAAGTATTAAAAGCAGACATTGTTTTTTCTTCATTATTCTTTATGGCATCAAGTGATACTAATTTTGATATGTTATTTAAATTTATTCTCATATTTTTACTCCTAAATATTATCAATCATAGTTAAAATTTCAGATTTCAAATTTTTTACAAGTTCATTAGCTTCTTCAAGAGTTTGTCCTTTAATAGCTATGTATATCTTTAACTTAGGTTCTGTTCCTGATGGTCTAAGTACAAACCAACCTCCATCGTCAAATATATATTTTAAAACAAATGATTGAGGTAGTGTTAATTTAGTAACTTCACCATTTTGTTTTCTTTCTAATTTATCATAATCTTCAATAATGTCGATATGTTTTCCAGCAATTTCTGTTAAATTCATCTCTTGGAAAGTTCTCATTATTTTTTCAATTCTTGCACTTCCTTGTGTTCCTGCAAGTGCAATGTTGTGTACACCTTCAATATAATACCCATATTCTTTAAATAGTGATTCTAATACATCTATTAAAGTCATTCCTAAGGCTTTATAGAAAGATGCAACTTCCGCAAGAAGTAGTGAAGCTTGGAAAGAATCTTTATCCCTTACAAAATCTTTTATTACATAACCATATGATTCTTCATATCCAAAGAAGAAAACTTTATCTTTACTCTTTTCAAGTTTGGCTGCTTGTTCGCCTATAAATTTAAATCCTGTAAGAGTTTGTACAAGTTCCATATCATAATCTTCACATATTGCTTTAGCAAGATTAGATGTTACTATTGTATTGAAAACAACTCTCTTTTTATCCATTAGTTTATATTTTGCAAGATAGTCAAGAAGGATTGCACCAGTTTGATTTCCTGTCAAAAGTACATATTCACCTTGTTTATTTTTTGCTGCTATTCCCATTCTGTCCGCATCAGGGTCAGTCGCAATTAAAATATCCGCATTTACTTCTTTTCCTAATTTAATTGCATACTCAAATGCAGTTGGGTCTTCTGGGTTTGGAGATTTTAAAGTTGAGAAGTTACCATCTGGTACCATTTGTTCTTTAACTGGAGTAACATTAAATCCTTTAGATTCAAGAATATTAACCATGTGTGATGCTCCTGTACCATGTAATGGAGTGTAAACTATTTTTAAGTTTTCATATGGTACTAAGTTGACGCTTACAGATTTTACTGCTTCTATATAAGCATCATCAACTTCTTTATCAATAACTTTAATTAAACCTTTTTCTTTTAATTCTTCAAAGTTCTTGGTTTGAATATTAAACATATCATCGATGCTTTCAATTTCATTTATTACTTCATCAGCAAGATGTGGTACTAATTGACAACCAGCATCATCATATACTTTATATCCATTGTAAATTGGAGGATTATGACTAGCAGTAATCATTATACCACCTGCACACTTTAAGTGTCTTACTCCAAAACTTAATTCTGGAGTTGAACGAAGACTTGAGAATATATATACTTTAGTACCTTCGCTCGCGATTACTTCTGCTGCAGTTTGAGCAAAAAGATAAGAGTTTTTACGACAGTCATATGAAATTATTACACCTTGCTTTTTAATGTTAGGGTAATGTTTTTTCATATATCTATAAAATCCTAATGTGCTTTTTCTAACAACATATATATTCATTCTATTTGTTCCAGCACCAAGTATACCACGTAGGCCACCCGTACCAAAAGCAATGTCAGTACCAAATGCATCAATAATTTTTTCTTCATTATTGCTCATTTCTTCAATTTCTTGTTTTAATTCAGCATCTAAGTTTTCATTAGATTTCCAAAGATTATATTTATCAATTATATATTGTTCCATAATTATGCTCCTTTTTTAACAAAGTTATAATAAGCTCCCATCATGCCGCCATCATTCTTGTAATAAGCTCTTTTAATTAATGCTGTATTTTTAAAACCATCTACCAATAGGTGATTGATTGATTCTTGTAATTCATCAACAAAGTTTTCACGATTAGTGATTCCACCACCTATAATAAACGCTTCAGGATTAAATGTGTAAATTAAATTAGCGATACCTACAGCTAAGTATTGATAAAAACTTGAAATTGCTTGTTTTGCGAGAAAGTTATTTTCATCATATAACTTAAAAATTTCTAGTCCATTATTTACATCTAATCCTAAGTATCTTGCATGTTTAATTAATGCTGTAACTGAAGCTAGAGATTCAAACTTTTGGGTTGGTAATAACATTCTACCTACTTCTCCAGCATTATAGTTCATACCTCTCCATATTTTTCCATCAATTATTATGGCACCACCTATACCGGTTCCAACTGTAATTATAAAGAAATTTTTATGTTCTTTTCCTGCTCCACTTATTGATTCTGCAATACCAAAACAGTTTACATCATTATCAGCAATACAATCTATATTAAACTTATCTTTAAAAAACTTTTTAAAATTTAAATCTTTAAAATTTGGTATTGCTTCTGGAGGTGTGATTATCATTCCTTTTGATACATCAACACTACCTGCACACGAAACTCCAACACCATCTACTTCATATTTATCTAATAACTCTTTTGTTAATTTATATAATTTTTGTTCTAGATATTCTCTTGATGAATGAGCTTCTGTTGGAACTTTATGTTTTTCAATTATTTTTTCATCTTTTACGATACCATACTTAATATCGGTTCCCCCAATATCAAAACATAATACTTGCATAAATCCACCTATACCTTTCTAATTTCTTTTACTACTATTTGTAATTTATTTCTAACTTGAGTTCTTCCTATGACTATTGCTAATTGACCTACAACAATATCTCTATACTTTTGATATTCTTGTGGGAATAATGTCAATTCAATTGTATCAACATCATCTGCTAAATTGATGAAGGCCATATTTTCATTGTTTTTGGTTTTTATTATATTAATCTTTTGAATAAAGCCTAAAACACAAACATCTTTATTGGGTTCTAAATCCTTTATGTGAAGTGCATGAAATTGATCATACAAATGTCGGTATTGATTCATAAAGTTGTATTTAAGATTAATACCAATCATATTTTTTTCTTGTTCAAGTAATTCACGATAACTAAACTCTTCTTTGTCATACTCGCATGGTACAAAATCAGTTACAAAGTCATAAGACATTCTATCTATAATTGTACGATAATTATCTATCATTGCTTTTTTTGTTAATCCAAATTCATCTAAAGCTCCACTATATATTACATTTTCTATTAGTGTTCCCCCTAGAATATTAGCGGTTCTTTTGACAAAATCCTCAAAAGAAAGGAACTTTTGTTTATTTCTTTCTTTTAGTAATTCATCTACCTTAACTGCTCCTAGTCCTCTGATCACTGTTAATGGAAATAAAATCTTATTGTTTATTACACAAAACTTTTCCTTACTTTCATTTATCATTGGACTGATTATATCTATTTTTCTTTTCATAGCTTCTTGACAATATAGTTTAATATCTGTATCACTACCTATAACGCTAGATAATAATGTCGCAATATAATATGCTGGATAATGACATTTTAGAAATGCAGTATGATATGATACTTTTGCATAGGCTATTGAATGAGCTTTATTAAAACCATATGAAGCAAACTTAACAATATAGTCATATATATCATTAGCTGTTTTTTCAGAATATCCTTGATTAATACTCGATTTGACAAATGTTTCTCTTTCTGCTTCTAAGACTTCTAGTTTCTTTTTAGAAACAGCTCTTCTCAAGACATCTGCTCTTCCTAAACTATATCCTGCGAACTTTCTTGCTATTAACATTATTTGTTCTTGGTATACAATTGTACCATACGTTTCTTTCAGAATTGGTTCTAAATCAGGATGAGGGTATATTATTTTTTCTCTTCCAAACTTTCGATTAATGAAATGAGGAATCATATCCATTGGACCTGGTCGGTATAAAGCTAAAGCGTGGGCTATGTCCTCAAACGAACTCACCTTTAAGTCCATTAATACCTTTCTCATGCCAGGGGATTCGAGTTGGAATACTCCAGATACATCACCACTTGCTAACATTTTAAATGTGGGGTGATCGTTCATTTCTTTTGGTAAAGTAAATGTGGGATCACTTTCTTTGATAAGTTTTATTGTTTCATCAATTATTGTTAAATTACGTAATCCTAAAAAGTCCATTTTTAAAAGGCCTAATTGCTCTAAGTCACTTGCTTCAAATTGACTTTGATATATTCCATCTAATCCATTAACTAGAGGAGTGTAGTGTACTAAATCATTTTTTGTAATAATTATTCCCGCCGCATGAGTTGAGACATTACGAGGTAATCCTTCTAGTTTTAACGCTATACTTACTACTTGATTAATATCATCATAATCTTCCATTAATCTTTTTAGCATTTCATCTTTTTCAACTATTTCAGAAAAACTAGTTGCAAATAATTCTTTCATTGAATACGTATTAATACATTTTAAAACTTCTTTTAATCTTAATTCCGGAAGTTTAAATACTCTTGATACATCACGTAAAGCAAGTTTAGCTTTAAAGGTCCCAAATGTTGCTATGTGTGCTACTCTATTTTGGCCGTATTTCTTGCCGACATATTTGATTACTTCATCTCTTTTATCATCAGGAAAGTCAGTGTCAATATCTGGCATCGTTATTCTTTCTTTATTTAAAAAACGTTCAAACAATATATTATATTTAATTGGATCAACATCAGAAATACCTAAGCTATAACAAACAAGTGAAGCTGGAGCTGATCCTCTACCAGGTCCAACATATATATTATTTGTTTTAGCGAATTTGATGTAATCCCATACAATAAGAAAATAATCACTGAATCCCATTTCCTTAATTGTATCAAGTTCATAATTTAACCTATTTATATATGGCGTTATATCTAATATTTGATTTTGTTGAATTCTTTTTCTTAAACCAAGTAATGATAATTCTTTTAAATATTTATCTGCATCAATCTCATCACTATATTTTGGTAAGAGATAATGTCCAGTATCTATCGTTACATTACATTTATCACTTATTATTTTGGTTTCTTCAATTAAATCAAGATGTTCTTGAAATAATACTTCCATCTCTTCTGGTGTATATATATATTCATTAGTTTCTTTTTCCGTTAATTTTACCATCTCACCGCCTTGTTCTATTGAACGAAGGGTCATATATACATCAGTATCTTGAGATTCTAAAAAACTAATTTTTGAAAGTGCCACCATATTTATATTATGGCCACTAAACATTTCATAGCAATCATTTAGTATTTGATGTTCTATTTTAGTTTGTTTTGATAATCCAATGTATAGTTGATCAAATGATGATTTTAATATATTTATGTGTTCAAATATTGATGAATAATTTTTATTAAAATAATATGTATTTAGAATTGATTCAGAAAAAGGGATTACCGCAAGAATGCCAATGCTGTATGTCATTAATTCATTGATGTCAATTTTTTTCCCTTTTATCATATACAAACTAGATATTTTCATAAGATTGTGATATCCAAAGTTATTCATAGCATAAAGTAGAATATTACTTTGTATGCCATTACAATCATACTTTACTTTGAATCCAATGATTGGTTTTATTCCATTTGCTTTGGCTTTTTGATAAAATTTGAAAGCCCCATACATCGTACCCTCATCAGTTATTGCGAGAGAATCATATCCATATTTTTTTATTAAAGTGAAGGTTTTATCTAAACTACATGAACTTTGTAATAAAGAGTATTCTGATTTGTAATAAAGATTAACAAAACTCAAGATTCCACCTTCTTTCTAATCTTAGTATATCACAATCATTATTTTTTTGCGAGTCAAAAGAATAAGAAATTAAAAAGTCAAAAGGAAATCCTTTTGACACAATTATTATACATTCACTTTTTTCTTTTTTGCTTTTTTTAAAATTATCCATACAAGAATTCCTATTAAAAATATACTAAGAGCAATTGATACATATATATATGTATAACTTTTTTCTATTTGATATTTATTAGATAAATTATGAGTCATATCATTTCCCAATAGAATTTGTTGATGAGTTAGATTTGTTGAACTAAGATCTATAACTATGTTTATACTAGCTATGTTTCCTTCAATGATTGAAAAATTAAGATTTATTTTAATGGCTTCATTTTTTTGGTTGATTCCTTCGTATGTAAATAGTGTAACTATCTTTCCATTTTCATCTTTTGATTTAATATATATTTTAAATGGAATTTTAGAAACAATATTATTAATCTCTATTTTTTGATTGTGGAAGTAACTATTAACAACTTGTTTAATTTTTCCTTCTTGATATACTTCTACATATATATCATCTAAACATTTACTTTCATCATTTACATCAATATTAACATTTAATAAACCCTCATTATTTGATTCCGAAATATTGAATATTGGATCCTTCTTTTTAGTTTTTACTGTAAATTGATAATCTAAATTTATTTTTCTTTGATCATCTAATTCAAGACTAATTATACGATATTCCGTTATTGTTCCTTCATTTTTGGATTTTATTTCTAAATATTTACAACCATCGTTTTCTATGACGACACCTTCTGATAAATCAGAAAAAAATACTTTTGTAACATTATTAGGGAGTTTTATATAAAGTTTATCATAATATTCCATTTCATAGTCTGAACTCATATTAATTGTAGTAGCATCTTTATAATAATCATTTACAACGATAAATCGATATGTTAAAGTATGGTTATTAATGGATGTTAACTCTAATATATTTTCTCCTTCTTTTTCTAATGCCGTTCCATTAATGATTGGTTCATTATTTAATTTAGCGTTTCCAAAAAAATACAGTCTAGTCCCTTTATTGTATATACCATCATTTTTAATATTTACATATGGATGAACAATTAACGGGACCTTAAATGTTATCAATGTCCCATTTTCTCTTTTACTAACATAGTTTGCTTCATATTCTCCAAACATTCCTTTTTGAAAAAAAGGTGTTATATCATTTAGTTTAAATGTTAATTTTTCAAAATATGATTCAACGGAATAGTGGGAAGTTACATTTTCATCATTTTTAAAGTAATCTAATATTAAAGGATTGGTATGGTTAATATGATATTCAGAAATTATACTTTCATATGTGTAACCATCCTTAAAATAGAATAGTTTTAATTCTCCTTTAATTATTTCTGCTCTAATAAAAAAGCCTTCAATTATTTTTATCGTTATTTCTTTATCATTACTTATTGACTGAATATAAAAGTTTAAATCATTTTCAAATATATATATATAATTGTTATTAATCGTAGCTATTAATTTTTTAATTTTATTTACATTTTGCTTATTGATTAAATTTAGTTGATAATCAATATCATATATATATGTCATTTCTTTAGTTGTTAAACAAATGGTAAATACTTCATCATTATAAATAATATCACTTATTATTTCCTTTTCTGAATGCTCATTAAAATATAAAGTATTAATTATTTTAAATTCTTCATCTAAACAAAAGATAAATGATTTTTTATCATTTTTATTTCCTACATTTTCAAAGAAACGATTATCTACATGTCCATCTTTAGTACCTACTATATATATGTATTCATTCTTTGAAAATAGAATATTACATTCTTCGTTTCCTCCTCCATCAAGTTTTAACTCATTTAACTCTTGAAGTTTTGTATTATAGCACTCTAAATAAACATTATTATCTTTTGTTCCCCCTATGATAATTTTATCTTGATATTGAATTATTGAATTTGCTGAATCACATTTGAGATTTAAAGTTATAATTTCCTGAGTTTGACAGTGATATGCTAAAACTCAAAATTATATTTGATAAATAGTAAGGTTTTACCTTGCTTTTTTTCTT
>CAKPBI010000001.1 GCA_934140285.1 uncultured Bacilli bacterium | reverse complement strand
GAAAAGAAATCTTTTTCTCCTGCTTGGAATCATCCTTGGAGAAAAGCTTTCTATGAAAATTATTTAAAATATTATCGGCCTAATCAACAAAATAATTATGCTTATAATTATGAATAATTTTGTAAAATTGCAAAGATATTGACAATCTTTATAACTATTTTTAAGTACTAGTGTTTGTAGTAGTTATATTTAGTTGTTATAATTTAAAAAACTAGGTTTAACCCTAGTTTTAGTTTTAATATATGTTTGTAATTTAATCAATAAAATTTTCACTGTCAAATTTTTTCTTATCAAATATTGCACGTTCACCATACACAAGAATGGGAACAAGTGTCTTTACTTGTAACATTTCATATATTTTTTTACTAACTTGTTCTTCACTTTCACATAAATTACCAAAATCATCAGTGTATTCAAACTTTAAGTTATATATCATATATCTAGAAACACTACCATTATTATTTTCCGTTACTTCTGTTTCAAAAAGATCGATTATTCTACCATTTTCTGAATGACCTTTACGAGCTACCTCTAGTGACTTTTTACCATCAATTATCATTTTTATACCACTTCCAACAAAGCCAATTGACGCAATAATCATTATTCCACCAATTATGCACATAAAGACAGTTCCAAATTTATCTTCAGGGTCATATGAGTTGATACCTGATTTAATAACGTTAGCAGCAATTATCACTGCTACGACTGCAATTACTATTCTAACAATTCCACCAGTCATAGTACCACGATTAAACTTTTTCTTTTCCATTATGTTAACCTCTTTCATTTATGAAGTGAAGTATATTCTTATAATATATTCATCTTTCTTGATTAACATTATAGCATAAATTTACTTTTATGTATTATTCTTAGCGTTTTAAAAATACATAATATTTAGGTTTTCTTTTTCCGTATATGTAATCTCCATTTTTCCATTCAAAAAATAAATAGGTTTGATCATCTTTATGAATTATTTTATACATACTTGAAGTAAAGTCACAAACATTATCAATTACTCTACCTTTTGTCCAATGTAAGTCATTTATAACTTTACCATCAATAGTTTCATAAATTAATGTTCCATCTTTAATAAAGATTATCTTGTTTAAATACAATGTTTCTTTATTTGTAAGTTTAAAATTTAAATCAATATCATCCACATATGATATGGCTTCATAAGTACCTATTACATCTTCATCTATTTCAAAAGTATAGTCAACATTATCTTTGTTTTTTATTTCATCTTGTGTATACCTTATGTGATTAACATTTTTATATTTTACAATTTTGCCGACATCACCATTTAAATCCTTAATATATAATAATAGCTGATCATTTATAATTTCATATCTATGATAAACATTATCAATCTTTAAATAGTTCTTAGTCCAGTTTTCAAATACCCAATAACCTTTTCCATTTGGTAAAAAATATATTTCATCAAATGGAAATTCATTTTCATTAATTATTTTCCACTTACCAATTACTTGTTCATCATTTATAAATTCCTTATTTATCATATCGTCATTTTCTTGAGTTATCATTTCTAATTTATTAATACTTTTTTCTATTAAACTAATTTGCTTTTTTAATTCGGAAATTTTTTCTTTAATTATCTCAATATTTAGTTTTTTTATTTCCTTAAGGGAAAAACCTAATTCCTTAAACATTAGAATCTCTAGTAATCTTGTACAGCTTGTTTTATCATAATATCTGTATCCCGTAAATATATCAACATATGCAGGTTGTAATAAGCCTTCTGTTTCATAAAATCTAATTGTTTTTACGGTTACATTACATATTTTGGAAAGTTCTCCTATACGAAAATACATTATTATACCTCCTCATTTTAAATTATAGTTTAATTATATCATTTCCCTAAAGGGGAGAGTCAAGTATTATGTTGAATTTTTTAATTTTTATCTTGTATTAACCACAATATCAAATTAGTTAAAATAAAAGCCTTATAATGTTTATAAGCATCATAAGGCGTAATTACTTTCTTGGCGGAGGAAAGGGGATTTGAACCCCTGCACCATTACTGATCTACCTGCTTTCGAAACAGGACCCTTCAACCACTTGGGTATTCCTCCAAATGCTGATTTTATGAATCAGCTTTTTTTTCTTTTTTATTACGTGAATCGTAATAAGTTTGTAGTTTATTTTTTTCATTAATTTCTTGAATTGTATCAATAAACATTAATGGTTGATTTTCTTGTTTTTTTTCTTTCATTTTTATCACCAATATATTATATGATTATTGAACGCATTTATTATACTATCTTTTTATGATTTTGAAAAGATAAAAACTCTGTATTCTTTGATTTTTTTGAAAAAATAGTATATAATTAAATAGGTGATAATAATGAATAAAAATAAGAAAGTTATACTTCTTACTAATACCGGATTTTGTTATGGCGTAAGTCACTCTATAAAGTTAGTTGATGATATTATTAAAACAAACAAATATCCTAAACCTATTTATTTATTAAATAGTATTGTTCATAATGAATTTGTAAACAATTACTTTAAAGATAAGGGTATTACTGTACTTTCAGGAAAAAGCAAGTTGGAATTATTGGATGATATTTCTAATGGAACTATTATTTTTTCAGCCCATGGGGTAAGTGATATAGTAAAAGAAAAAGCTAAGGCTAAAGGATTAACCATTGTTGATGCCACTTGTCCTTTTGTTGAGAGGTCATATCAACTAATTAAAGAATATTTAAACAATGGTTATCATTTACTATACATTGGTAAAAAGAATCATCCGGAAACGGAGGCTGTTCTTAGTTTTTCTTCTGATATTACTTTAGTAACTGATGATAATTTTGAAATACCTTCTTATGAGAAGATTGCGATTGCTCATCAAACAACAATGTCTGATTATGATGTTAAACATATTTATGACTATGTGGTTAAAAAGAATGATAAGATTGTAATTATTCCTATGATATGCAATGCGACAAAACTTAGACAAGAAGAGTTAACTACTACACTTGAAAAATCAAATCTTGATAATACTTTAGTTATTATTGTTGGTGATAAAGCAAGTAACAATTGTACTAAGTTATATGAACTAGGTCTTAGATATACTAAGAATTGTATCTTTATTGATTCATATGAATCATTAGATGATGAGTTTGTTAAAAAGTTTGATAATTTTATTATTTCTTCAGGTACTTCTACCCCTTTAATTAATGTTATAAATGTTAAAAAGTATCTTCTAAAAGAAAAAATTAAAAAGAATATCTGTCTAAAAGATTATATAAATAAATAGAGCCCTATAATGTAGGACTCTATTTTTGATTATCTTGCGAACATAATACGTTCACTTGAAAACATTTTTTTAACAACTACTAATATTACTACAAAATATACAATGTTACTTAAAAGAATGGTAAAAAAGCAACTAGGAAGTAAGGAGCCCATGAATACTCCTTTTAATCCTAACGTTAAGTTATATATAGGTATTATATAAGGAAGAATTGAGGTTGGAACTGTGGTTTCAAACATTGTAAATACACCACTAATGATTCCAATTAGATATACTGGCATAGCATACATTGTGGCTTCTTTTGTTGATTTTGCAAAAGTTGAAGCTACTAAGAATAAACTTACCGCAATCAACGAAATTAATACTATCAATACTAACATTTGGATAGCTGAGCCAAATGTAATACTCATACTAATTCCTGTTTCTGCTGCATCTCCCATTACTGAAGATAATTGAGATAAAGAACCTATAAGACCTATAAATGAGCATAGTGCAGCAATTATAGTAATAATGATAGCGGAAATAATTTTACCAAGAACTATTTCATTTTTACTAATTGGAGCCATCAACATAGTAGCAATGGTTCCTCTTTCCTTTTCTCCGGCAATTGAGTCAGCACCAATTGATAGTGCTCCCGCAAAAATAAAAGTCATAATAAGCATTGGAGCAAGCATTCCAAGATATATTGAACTTCTCTCTGAGTCAGTCGCAACATCTGTAATATTAGGAGTTAGAACATACTTTATTGTTGGATTAATCTTAGTTTCCATTTCATTTAATTTGCTGGTAACTATTTGATTAATAAATGTTGAATAAGTACTTCCTGAATATACTGAAATTTTAATGTTAGGATTTCCTTCAGTTATTGTTTTATCTAATATTTCATTAATATTATTATCATATGTAATTACTAAATCAATTTTTTCTTGTTTTAAGTTTTCAAGTTGATCTTCTGAGCTGTAAGTTATCTTAACATTATATTTTTTATTTTTATCATAATAAATATTGGTTAATTCACTTTCTAGTTGTTTACATTCAACACCATTAATTACTATGTTATACTCATGTTCATAGTTTTTGTTTTGTTGAGTTTTAGCACTTGAACCCATAAATGAATACATTACAAATATTAAAAGTCCAGGTAGAATGAATGTTGAGAAAATTAAACGAGGACTTTTAAATATTTTATCTAATTCTTTTTTTACAATATTAAAAATATTTTTCATTTTACTCCTCCTTCATTTCTTCTTGATATAATTTAAAGAAAACTTCTTCTAAATCATGATTTGGTGATAAATTACAGATGTTTTCAACAGTATCACAAGCTATCATCTTACCATTAATGATAATACCAACTCTATCACAAATTTTTTCAACAAGATTCATAATGTGAGTACTAATGATTATTGATTTACCAGCCTTTTTTAGTTCTAGTAAATAATCAGTAACAAGTTTTGCGGTTAAAACATCTAGTCCATTGGTAGGTTCATCAAAGATTATAATATCAGGGTCGTTTACTAAACTTACGACAATTGATGTTTTTTGTTTCATACCAGTAGATAAATCACTGATTTTTACTTCAGCAATTTTTTCAATACCAAAGATTTTAAATAATTTTTCTCGACGTTCTTTAATTACTGCATCTGGTAAATCATAAAAACGAGCATAGTAATCAAAAGCATACTTTGGAGTCATTTGTTCTTCTAATTTTAATTCATTTGTTAAAAAGCAAATGCTCTTTTTTACTTTAATATCATCTTTAACATCAAACCCATTTACAGTTATAGTTCCACTATCAGGTTTAATTAAAGTTGATATGCAGCGAAGGGTAGTAGTTTTACCAGCACCATTAGGTCCTAAAAGGCCAAAAATTTCTCCTTGATAAGTGGTAAAACTTATATCATTTACTGCGACTCTTTTGTTTTCTTTTGCATGTTCAATACGCATTTGTTTCTTTGATAAGATAAATGTCTTTCTTAAGTGCAAAACAATAATTGATTCTTTCATAGTTACACCTCTTTCGAAAATTATATTATCATAAGAGCAGTTAAAATGCATAAAATTTACCCTTTTTTTATAAAAATGGTATAATCAATTTAGAAAATAAAACTTAAGGAGGAGAAATGAAAAAAAGATTTATATTTATTTGTACTCTCTTTGTTTTGTTAGGTTTATTTGTATTTAGCAGTGTTTCAGTTCACGCTGAAGACTCCAAAAAAGTATCCGTACTTGATGCAACCTATGAAACAACAGAGAATGTTTTTACCAAGGATTTAGGATTTGGAATTACTCATATTAAAGACAAAGCATTAAGTAGTGCTGGTCGTCTTAACGATTATGATAGTTGTGGTCCTAAAAACACTTTAGTTGGACAATCTGTCAATGTTTTAAGTGTTCAAAGTAATGAGGCAGTTCGTATTGTTAACTGGACTTACATTCTAAATGATGGTTGGACTAAACAAACAGTTAAAAGTCTTGCTAAAAACTTTGAAATGCATAACCCTGGATGGAAAGTTGTAGCAGCTGTAAATGGTGATTTCTTTGATATCAATGGTAAACAAGCACTACCTTATCAAGGTAATGGTATTCATGTAAGTAATGGTGAAGTATATCGTCCATTCGGAAATAGCAGTAATGTTGGTTTTAAGAATGATGGTTCTAGTTATCAATTAGTTGGTGGAAAAGGATGTGAAGTTGGTGGCTTAATGCTTACAATTTACAACGAAAATGAAGAGGTTATAAAAGAAATTGCTGTTGATAAAATCAACCAAAAGCCAACTGATAATGAAATATCTGTATGGTATACTTACAATGTAATGGAACAACAAACTATTGATGGTATCACTTCAACAGTTAGAAATGAAGTTCCTATGAGCATTTCTAATTCTAACACGTATATAGTTAAAGCTCCATATCGTTGTTTGCCAAGTTCTAATAAAGCAATTTATGGTAAAGGTCTTGTAACTAAAAATACTGAAGACGTTACTTTGCGCTTTGGTCAATTTGCGATTGAAACTGCTAATAGTGAAATTGCATCATTATTAACTGATGGTACAACTATTCGTGTACAATACAATTTAACTGGTAAGTTCGCAGATTGTGATAATGTTACAGGAGCAGGTGCTCAATTACTTAAAGATGGTGAAGCTTATGAAGAAGGCGGTGGTCTTGATCGTCATCCTCGTACTTGTGTTGGTATTAAGGCTGATGGTAGCATTGTCTTAATGACTGTTGATGGTCGTCAATTTGGTAGTGACATGTATGGTATGAGTTATGCTGAACTTTCTGCTACTCTTCTTTACTATGGCTGTGTTGAAGCTTACAACCTTGATGGTGGTGGTTCAACAACAATTATTACAAGAAATGAATTTGATGAATTTGATGTTTGGAATTCTCCATCTGATGGTGATGAAAGAGATGACTCTAATGCTTTATTAGTTGTAGTTCCTGCAGCAAAATTTGAAGTTAGCGAAGCTGGAAATAATTCAGCTACTATTACTTATCAAAAAAGTAAAGGTACTGAAATTTCTAATCTAAAGATTAAACTTAACAATGTTGAACAAACATTTGATCTTGATGATGAAATTTTGCTAGAAAATCTTCAAGAAGAAACAAAATATAATTTAACTTATTCTTATGATATAACTTATAAAAATACAACTCTAAAAAATATGCAAGGAAGTGCTCAATTTACTACTGGTAAGACACCACCTCAAATATTTGGTTATTGTTATGAGGAGACTGAAGATAGTTACATTATACATTTTAATATTTCTGATCCAAAGAAAACAATTACTCAATGCTATGTTAAATATGATAAAAAACTACGTGCTATTCCAGATTATGATATGACATCTGTGACAATTAAAAAAACAGATGTTAAAGATCCTAGTACTTTACAAATTATGTATAAGTATAGTATCCAATCAATACCGCGTAAAAATGAAACAGTTAATCTTCCTCTTGCTTTAGCGGAAACATATAATGTAGAGTATGTAGCAGATGGTGGTATTCATGAAAACCCTATATCTTATACTACTGCTGATGTTCCATATATCTTAAAACCTGCAACTAAACCTGGATTTGATTTCGTTGGTTGGTTTACAGAAGATGGTACAAAGGTAGAAAAACTATTTGGCGAAAATGTTACACTATATGCAAGATATGAACTTGCAACATATGATATTACCTATGAACTAGATGGTGGAATTAATGATGAGTTAAATCCAACTAGATTTAAAGCAGCAGAACTTCCTATTCGTTTATCTCCTGCTACTAAGTATGGTTATACTTTCTTAGGATGGTATATAGGAGAAAACTTAGTCGAAGAAATTGGAACTGAATATGCAAGTGATATTACTTTATCTGCAAAATTTGAAAAAATTACTTACACTATTACTTATATCTTATATGGTGGAACTCAAAATTTAAATAATAAAACTACTTATTCTATTGAAGATGTTCCATTCTATCTATATGATCCAACTATGCCTGGATATAATTTCTTAGGTTGGTATACTAAAGAAACTGATGGAACTAAAGTATTAGAAATTACTGATATAAGCTATGGTAATATTAATCTATACGCAAAATATTCAATCAGAACTTATGATATTACTTATAATCTTGATGGTGGTAGAAATTCAGTTGATAACCCAGATCATTATACAATTGAAGATTTAACCATAACTCTTCATAATCCAATTCGTGAAGGATATAAATTCATAGGTTGGAAATTAAATGATGAAATTGTTACAAGTATTTCAGCTAAAGATTTAGGTAATGTTGAATTAACTGCTGTATGGGAAAAAGTTGAAGAAAGTAAAAAAGGATGTGGATGTAAAAAATCAATGGAAATGATTATTACTTTAACATCTGCCATAACTCTTCTTGCTTTTGTTCTAAGAAAGAAACATTAAAGAAAAATGTCTCACTATTTTAGTGGGACATTTATTTTCTATATTCATTAACTAATTCATTTGGTAGTATCTTCCATACTTCATTGATATCTTCTTCAGTTACCGCTTCTCCAAAGCATAAAATTTCAAATTCAACATTGCGTTGGGTATATCTTACATTGGTTTCAAAAAATCCAGCTCTTAGGTAGAATTTTTTGCGTTTTATTCTTTCTAGGCAATTGATAGAATCAATTGTTCCTACCTCAATATCCGCAAGTATAGTCTTCCCTTTTTTCCTTTTTTTGAGAAGTTCTAAGGCTTGACTTCCAAAACCTTTACTGCGATGTTTAGATGTCATTGCGAAATAAAGTAAATATACAATATCATCACATGTAGTTGTTAAAGCAAATCCTACAAAATGATTTTGATAAACAAAAATATATAATTCCAGATTAGGAATATTGTTGATAAAATATTTGAAACCAATTCTTTCATTAGCAGGAAAGGCTTCTTTGTATAACTTTTCAATTTCTTTAATATATTTGTTATCAAATGCATATTGAATCATTTCTAGTTTGTTTTCAGGCTTAATTATTTGATTAAAATGTTCTTTAGTTTTTATTTCTAAATCCTTAGAAAAATCTTCAAGTTTTATTACATCTTCTAACGTTATATTACTATCTTGGTAAGCTAAATCCTCTATTTTATAAACTGACTTTAGGATTTCTTCCGAAAATAGTTTTCCATATTCTGTTATCTTTATGTACTTTTCTTTTTTGTTTAATGGATTTTCTACAAGTGTGATTAAATTTTTGTTTTTTCCTTCTAAAACAATTGTATTAATTGTTGTTTTGGGAATGTTCCACATTTTACAAATATCAGCTTGGGTATACATTTTTCCATCTTCTAAAGCGTATAGAAGTGAAAGCATTTCATCTTTTATCCCCATTTTTTTTGCCATGTATGAGTAGGCTTGATAGATAATATTTACTGATATCATCATTCTTCTTAAGTTTTCTCTTTTTTTATCCATAGTTTCCCCCTTTAATTATATGATTAAAATAGTTCTGTTTAGTACTTTAATTATAACATTATTTTTAATAATAGTCAAATTTTCATTTTTTTATTAACTTTTTTATGTAAATTTATTTTTATTATATTAAAATGTGATATAATAGGCTAAAGGAGAATTGAAGTTATGGGATATCGAAAGCTTGAAAATATTAAGGAAAGAATTGAACAAGAGGCCCTTTTAATTGGAGCAACTAAAGGAGTCGCAGATATTTCTGCAAGAAATGTTGCTAAAGCATGTGGAATATCTACACATACAATTTATTGTCATTTTAAATCAATGAAAGAACTAATTGATACAATTGCTCAAAGATTTGACCGTAAACATATGGATAGTATTTCTGGATGTTTAGATAATAATATGAATATTATTGAAATATTTGATTTCTTTGTTGAAAGATTTATTGAAGATAAGATTGAGACACTTTATTATATTTCATATAATAATAAATATGGATTTGATCCAACCATTAATAATCCTCGTGCAAATGAATTTTTAAAGGTTGCACATCTACTTTTTTCCAACAACACCAAATTAAGTGATGATCAAACCTTACTGCTTTGGGATTACATAACTAGTATGGCTTTCTTTTATGCAGAAAAAATTATAAAAGGATTTTTAGAAAATACTTTTGAAAATAAAGAAAACATTCATTCAATTGTTTTTAGAGGTTTAAACAGCATTCTTAATGCTGAATAGTTTTACTATATAAAATAATGTAGGTATTAAACAATACCTACATTTTATTCTTTCGCATATATTTTATACAATAAATAATTTCTTAGTCTTTTTGGTAGTATCTTATATATGAAGGCTAAAAATTTATCTTTGGTTCCTACACTAACTGAGTATGGAGCCTTTTTCTTTTGAGATATTTTATAAATTTTCTTTGCGACCTTTATTGGTGGAAAGCCAGTTTGTTCATCTTTTGTAATATTTTCTAAGCATTTTTGAGCTGCCTTTTTATATGGAGATGAGTCGTTAAGATTTGGATGATAACGATTTGAGGTAAATCCGGTTTTACTATCACCTGGTTTTACACTTGTTATTTGAATATGATATGGATATACTTCGGCTCTTAAGGCATCAAATAACATATCCATAGCACACTTGCTGGAACTATAGAAAGCTTGAAATGGAAGAGGAATTACGCCACCAATACTTGAAACATTTATGATTCTGCCATTATTTTGTTCTCTCATTACTTTTAATACTTGTTTAGTCATAATGTATGCACCAAAGAAAGTTACATCTAATTGTTTTCTTGCATCATCTATGCTAGTTTCTTCAACTGGACCAAAGATACCAAATCCTGCATTATTGACAAGAATATCAATTCTTCCATATTTTTGAATAATGTTCTCTACACATTTTTTACAATCTTCTTCATTTGTGATATCACCTATTTGATGATAGATCCCTTCATAGTTAAATTCATTACGAGAAAAGCCACAAATGATATCACCATTTTTAATAAATAGTTTAGCTGTTTCAAAACCAAACCCTCTAGTTTCTCCAGTTATGAGAATTATTCTTTTTATCTTTTTCATAGTTTATTTGTTTATTACTGAATATTCAAGTAATATTGCTCCATCATCATATTTTATAACATTCTTTAAGTTTAATTTAAATGGGGTACGATCCATTTTTATACCATCAAAAGTTGAAGTCATACCTCCTCTTCCATCAATACCAGGGTCAACTAATACACTAACTTCATCAAGTAAGTGATTATCTAAGAAGGCTCCATTTATATTTCCACCACCAACAATTCCTAAACGCTTGATATTAAATATTTCATTTAAAACTGATGACATCATAAAATATGTAATATATGGTTTCATAATTTTCTCCTTTTTTAATTTTTTATTAATTTTCATATAAAGAATTGGATAGGGATTCCCCTGTTCATCTAAGTTTGTTCTTTTAAATACTTTAAAACCTAGATGTTCATAAAATGAGACTGCTTGATTATTATCTTCATTCACTGTTACTTCATTTATTTTGAAGTTGTTAATTCCATAATTAATTAATGACTTGCCAATTCCTTGGTTTCTCATTTTACTTTTAACAAAAAGCATTTCAATTTTTTGGTTGTTAACTCCCATAAAAGCCATTAATTCATTACCTGATTTAACAACTATTAAATGAGGAACTTCTTGTAAAAGCTTGGGAACATATTTTTTTATGTTTTTTATTTCTGCTTTAGATAAAAAAATGTGAGTTGCATTTACAGAATCTTCCCAAATATTTACTGATTGGTTAATTAAATTGTTGGTTCTTTCTTTTACTTCTATAATTTCCATATTCGTTTATCCTTTATATTTGAAACATTCTTTTTCATGAGAATCAATAAATCCAGTAGCTTGTAAGTATGAATATATAATAGTAGAGCCAACAAATTTCATTCCGCGTTTAATTAAATCCTTAGATATTCTGTCTGATAAATCGTTAGTAGTTTTGTTATTTTCAAATAAGATTTTACTATTGGTAAACATCGTTAAATAATTATAAAAACTACCATATTCATTTTGAATATCTTTAAATATTTTTGCATTGTTAATGCTTGCTTTTATTTTAAGTTTGTTTCTAATGATTTTACTATTTGACAATAGCTCGTTTATTTTTGTTTCATCATATTTGATTATTTTATCTATATTAAAAAAATCATAAGCCACTTTAAAGTCATTTCTCTTATTTAATACACATTCCCAAGATAATCCTGCTTGAAATGATTCTAGGATTAACATTTCAAAAAGATATTCATCGTTAGTGTTTAATACACCCCATTCCATATCATGATATTCTACATATAAGGGATTATTTAAATTACACCACTTACATCTTTTCATAGCGCAGTTCCCTTTGTTGGAATATAAAACTTGGTCATATCGTTATGTTCGTTTATTAAAAGTTTAACCTTATTATTAATACCACCACCATAGCCAGTTAGACTACCATTTGAACCTACTACTCTATGGCATGGAATAATAATACAAATTGGATTCCACCCTACTGCGCCTCCAACAGCTTGACTTGACATTTTTCTTAGTCCCCTTTTTTGTGCAATCTTTTTAGCTATATCATTATAAGTAATAATAGTTCCAAATGGTATTTCTTTCATTATTGCGATGACTTCTGATCTAAATGGAGTAAGATTATTTATTTTATATTTAGGAGTAAAATCTGGGTTTTTACCACTAAAATATATATCTAACCATTTGATTGTTTCTTCAAATATTGGGATAAGTTTTTCTTCACAACTTGTGGAGTGTTTAGATGAATCTTTTGAACCTATAAACCAAAGTCCTGTTAGATAGGTGCCATCACTATTCATTAATAAATCATCAAATCCATCAGGTGTTTGATATGTCCATTTATACATCATTTAATCCTCCTTTCTAGTTTTTAAACTTTTAACTAGTAAATTCATTTAATAATATAATTATGCCATAATTATTTTCGATTGTCAATTAAATGATGTCTTTTAACTAATACAATATAAGCTTTTAAAATTACAAACAACACTTATTTCAACTATTTAAAAAGTCAGTTAACTCTATTGTTGGTTAACTGACATCTTAATTATTTATTATCATTATCATAACATTCAACTGCTTTACTATATGCTTCAGTAAAATATCTTTTAAGGAAAAGTTCATTTTCAGTATTACTTCCAATTAATTGTTTCTTTAAAATTGATTGAACTATCATTTCAACTAATTGATTCTGTCTTTCTTTAGATTGTTCATTAAAATAGAGTATTTTTACTAATCCTTTATCTACATATTCCAAAATATTTTCATAAACATTATCTATATAATCAAACTTAATAACATCTATGTCATTATTACTTATATAAAAGGATTCTTCACTTCCATTTAAAATTTCATCGTTCATTTCACAATAGTAAACATAACCTTTTACATTATTATAAAATTCATAAAATTGATTTGGAAATTGTTCTTCATAATAAACAATTCCATTTTTAGTATAAACTGTTATATATTTATTTGTTCGATGATTTTTAATTGGGTCCCATATGTAAAATAAAGAATATGCATAATTTGAAGTTAAGTAAACTACTTTTTCTTTCTTTCCATTATGTAATTTAGAATTTGCTTTTAACTTTTCTATTTTTCCAACATATGAACCATGATATAAATACATAACAAGTCTCCTTAGTAAATAAATTTCATTACTTTTTACATATTCATATTATACACTAAAACTAATTTAATTTCCACTATTATCTCTTATATGTCAGAGTTCGTGGTTGAAATACTTTTTAAAAGCAAAAAAAATAGCCTTACGAATAAGACTAATCATTTAAATAAATGGAGCGAGCGACGGGAATCGAACCCGCATAGTCAGCTTGGAAGGCTGAAGTTCTACCATTGAACAACGCCCGCTTATTTAATGGTCGGGACTGCAGGATTCGAACCTGTGACCCTCTGGTCCCAAACCAGATGCTCTACCAAGCTGAGCTAAGTCCCGAAAATTAATAATTGGTTAATTTATATTTAAAAGATAAAGATGGCGCGCATGACAGGATTCGAACCCACAACCCCTTGATCCGTAGTCAAGTATTCTATCCAATTGAACTACATGCGCGCAAAAATGGCGGTCCTGACGGGAATCGAACCCGCGATCTCCTGCGTGACAGGCAGGCGTGATAACCGCTACACCACAGAACCCACGGTAATACATTCAAAAAAATGGTGCGGGTGACAGGAGTTGAACCTGCACTCCGAAGAACTAGATCCTAAGTCTAGCGTGTCTGCCAATTTCACCACACCCGCATATTTCTTTTTCAAATGCTCTAATATTATAGCATATTGTCTTTATTAATGCAAGCATTTTAATCTTCTTTTTTTACACTTTTTAAAAAAAAGTTTATACAACTTGCAAGAATGATAAAACTTTGGTATAATAATATGGTATGAAGTTTTAATAATAATATTTGGAGGATAAAAAATGATTGATACTAGTGATTTTAAGACTGGTTTAACAATTCTTTACAATGGAAATATTTATCAAATTATGGATTTCCAACATGTAAAACCTGGTAAAGGCCAAGCTTTTGTAAAGACAAAACTTAAAAATTTAAGAACTGGAGCTAACATTGAATATTCATTTAATGCTGGTGAAAAGCTAGAACAAGCTTTAATTGAAAAACGTAAACATCAATATCTATATGGTGGCGAAACTTACTGTTTTATGGATCTTGAAACATACGATCAAATTGAAATACCTGCTGAAAGATTAAAATGGGAATCTAAGTTCCTTCTTGAAGGTATGACAGTTGAAATAGTATTCTATGGTTCAGAAGTTCTTGGTGTTAACCTTCCTGAAAAGATGGCACTTGAAGTAACTGAAAGTAGCCCTGCGGTTGCTGGAAATACTGCGACTAATGCTTTAAAAGAAGTTACCCTTGAAACTGGATTAAAAGTTAAAGTTCCTATGTTTATTAACCAAGGCGACAAGATTATCGTTACTACTTGGGATGGTAAATATTCATCTAGAGCATAATTAAATAAAAAACCCCTTCTAATTTAGAAGGGATTTTTCTTTTACTCGTCTGTTTTGTTTCTATTTGGAAGTCCAACGGTTGCGTCAACAGGAACTGAAAAACATATTGCATGAGCTTTAGTTCCAACACCATGTTTTTTGCTGATTTCTCTCATGATGTCATTACGAATTGTATCATCAGTAATGATTAAAACTAATTCTTTTTCCGGTCTAATTGTAAATCCTAAGAAATGTTCAGCATCTTTTTTGGCTGATCCACGTCCATGAATGATGGTACCACCACCAGCACCTTTTTCCTTGGCAGTATTCATAACATCATCAGCACTTCCCATATTACAAATTACTATGATTAATTCTTTCATACTTTAGTTCCTTTCTTCCGTTATTCCTAAGATAGCATTTAATGCTCTTTGACCACCAACACTTAGAATAGGTACTGAACATGCTATACCATGTCCTGGAGAGTTGAAATTCATTTCTTCTTTTAAAGCATTAAACATAAATGGGACAAGTTCTACATCAACAAGACTTATCACCACATCTTTTTCAATCATTCCAAATCCAAGATATGCATATATTTCAGATGAGGCCGTTCCATATCCTAAGAATATTTGGTGATTGGCTGCTCCAAGTTTTTCATATAATTTAGTTACCTTTTCTCCTTGGCCACGATCAACAAAGGTAATTATCATTCTTAAGCCTTTCAATTCTTTATTCATACATAATCTCCGGTTTTATATCTAAGTCAAAATCAATAACTTCTTCATATTCATATTCTCTATGAAGTTTAGATACATAGATTTTAATTTGATAAACTAAGCCTAAAATTTGGATTACAATTAGTGGAGTCATCGCAACAAGAGCAACTACCCCAAATCCATTTTGAAGAATTTTTGTTGTGTCATCATGATAGATCGCAAAGCAAGCACCTGTCGCAAGTGGAAGTAAGAAGGTTGCGGTCATAGGACCTGATGCAACACCACCTGAATCAAAGGCAATCGCTGAAAACATCTTAGGTACAAATAATGATAATATTAACGCAATTGCATATCCAGGGATTAAAACCCACCATATAGAGAAATCAAATACTACTCTAGCCATCGCAAGGCCAATTGATACAGAAACACCAATCGCAAGACTAAACAACATTAATCGTTTAGAAATGGCACCACCGGTTACTTCTTCTACTTGGTGATTTAAAACATGAACTGCAGGTTCTGCCATTACAACGAAGAATCCCATTATCATACCTAGAGGAACTAATATCCATTTATATGAGGCGCTACCCAATATGGAACCAATGGCATTACCAATTGGCATAAAGCCGATGTTGGCGCCTGTTAAAAATAGTACTAACCCTACATATGCATATGCAAGACCTATAAACAATTTGATAATTATTTTTTTGTTTTCTTTAAATATAATGATTTCAAATACGATTGCGAAAACAACAATTGGTGATAATGCAAGGCCAATTTCTTTCATCATTTCAAGAAAGGTATGACCAAAGTTTCTAGAAAACGATGTAAAATCAGTAACAACAATACTATTTGCAGATTGACTTACTTCAATGTTTGTACATAATCCTAAGATAATAACTGCTAAGATTGGTCCAACTGAACTTAATGCAATATAACCAAAACTATCATCATTATTAGATGAGTTTCTGTTCATTGTCGCAACACCTAATCCTAGAGCCATAATAAAAGGAACGGTCATTGGTCCTGTTGTTACACCACCTGAATCAAATGATATTGGCACTAACTTTGATGGCAAAAAGATGGCCATAATAAATACAAATATATAACTAATACCTAAAATTACTCTAATATCAATTTTTAAAGCAACTCTAAGCATTGCGAGCATTAGGAATATACCTACTCCTAGAGCTACACAAATGATTAATAGAAAATCAGGAATACTTACTTGTTTTGCGAGAACTAGTAAATCTGGTTCTGCGATAGTTATAAGCATTCCAATAATAAATGGAACTAACATAAAAATCCATAGTTTCTTCTTTTTGGTTATGAATTTACCAACACCAAAGCCGATGTTCATCATTGACATATCAGCGCCAAGAGAGAATAAACTTAAACCCACAATTAACATAATTGCTCCTATTGCAAACCCTAGCATATTCCATCCACCGAGGGGAATAAATATACTAATGATTATAACGATTACGCTAATTGGAAGAACGGAGAAAACGGATTCTTTTGTTTTTTCAAGTAATTGTTTTTTCATTTTATCTTCCCCCTAACTTATTTTATATTATACCAAAATTATATGGTTTTGTCAAAAAATAAAAACAACAAATTTTTATGATTTTATTTGCTGATTTTAACAATAAAAAGGGAGACATCTTCTATAGATATCTCCATATTATTTATGATCTAAGAGTAACTTTATATTGATATTCTAGTGACTTAATAATCTTTGTCATTTTTTGATTAATTACTTCATCAGTTAGCGTATCTTGTCCTTCGAGCATTATTTTAACTGCAACACTCTTCTTACCAGCTTCAATGTTTTCGCCTTTGTAAACATCAAATACTTCAACATTTTTAATCATCTTTTTATCTACTCGGTATATTGCTTCAATTATTTCTCCTACATTTTGATTTTCGTCCATAATTAAAGCTAAATCTCTAAATACTGGTGGAACTTTAGATACTGGTTTATATGTAGAGTGAGTTCTTGTTTGTAAGAAGATTTCATCTAAAACTACTTCAAATACATATGTATCTTCTATATCTTTTTCCTTCATATATTTTGGATGAAGTTCACCGATGAATCCGATAATTTTATCATTAAATTGAATTAAGGCACTTCTTCCTGGATGAAGTTCTTTAGAAGAAGTATTTAAAGGTAGATATTTAACGCTAATACCAAGTTTCGCAAATAATAGTTCAAGAGTACCTTTTACATAATAAAAGTCTACTTTATTGCTTGAAGTTGCCCAAAGGTTGGTTGCTTGGGTTCCTTGCAATGCTCCAGCAAAGCACCAATCTTCATAAGTTTCATCACCTTCATAGAAGTAGCGTTTACCAATCTCATAGATTGCTAAATTATCAATTTTTCTCGCGTTATTATATTTTATAACATCTACTAAACTACTTACAAGTGTTCTTCTTAAGACTTTTCTTTCTTCACTCATTGGGTGAAGTAGAGAAATTTGACGATGTTCATCATTATATAGAATGTGAAATTCATCAGCAAGTTTTTCACTAACTAAAGAGTATGTAACTACTTCACTCAATCCTACTCCTCTTAGAGTTTGAGCAATTGTTCTTCTGATTTTTTGTTCATTTGAATATTCAGCAGAAACACTCATTACAGGAGTTGTTTCAAGTAGTTTATCATATCCATGAATACGTGCAAGTTCTTCGATTAAATCTTGTTTAATAGATATGTCAAGACGACGATTTGGAACTTTTACAACAATTTCCTTACCTTCAATATTAGCTTTAAATGATAAGCCTTCAAAGATGTGTTTCATTTCTTCAAGAGAGATTTTAACACCTAAATAATCTTTAACATACTTTTCAGTTAATTTAATTTCTTTATCTTCTACATGTTCAGTTCCACGATGAACATAACCTTTTAAAACTGTACCTGATGCATATTTTTCAAGTAAGTAACAAGCATAATTTAAGGCTGCTAAGCTTTGATTTAAGTCTACTCCTCTTTCATATCTAACACTTGATTCACTGCGCAAACCTAATTTTGCTGATGTTCTTCTAATACTTAGTGGTCTAAATACAGCTGATTCTAAAACTATGTTTTTGGTGCTTTCTGTTACTTCAGTGTTTACACCGCCCATTACTCCCGCAAGACATACAATTCTTGTATCATCACCAATTGTACGATTGTCAGTTATTACGATATCACTACGATTTAATACTCTTTTATTTCCATCTAGAGTTATGGTTTCTTCACCATTATGAGCTCTTCTAACAATAATTTTACTACCTAATTGATCTTTATCAAAGGCATGTAAAGGTTGTCCAAATAGCATTAATACATAGTTAGTAATGTCAACAACATTATTGATTGGACGAATACCACTAGCAATTAGTCTTGCTTTAATAAAAGAAGGGGATTCTTTAATTACAACATTTTCTACCACTCTTGCATAGTAACTATAACATGTTGATGTTTGAAGTTCTACATCAATTTCATTTTTGGTTTCTTTTGTACCTTCTTTAAATGAAGATGTTACTTCTTTTAAACCTTTGTTATATATAGCATTAACGTCTTTTGCAACCCCAAACATTGATAATAAGTCCATACGATTTGGAGTTAATCCAAGTTCAATTACAGTATCTTCTAAATTTAAATACTTTAGAGCATCAGTTCCAGGTTTAGCATCTTCCGGTAAAACATATATACCATTAGCATATTTTTCTGGAACATACTTTGAATCAAGTCCTAATTCTTGTAATGAACATAACATACCATTTGATGGAACGCCTCTAATAACTGATACTTTGATTTCTCCTCCAGGAAGTTTGGTTCCCGGAAGTGCTACTATTACTTTTTGGCCTTTATCTACGTTAGGAGCACCACAAACAATTTGTGACACATTATTTCCTAAATTTACTTGACATACTGATAGATGGTCAGAATTTTGGTGTTTTTCTTTTTCTAGAACTTCACCTACAACAAGTCCTGTAGCTGGTAATAATTTAAAATAGTCTTCTATCTCTATTGAATATAATGACATATCATCAACTAATTGTTCAGGAGTAACATCTATATTTACTAATTCTTTTAACCAATTATAAGATACTCTCATATTACTTTTCTCCTTTAAATTGTTCTAAGAAACGTTTATCATTAATATAGAATTGACGAATATCATCTATACCAAGACGTAACATTGTTAATCTTTCAATACCAATACCAAACGCAAATCCACGATATACTTCTGGATCATAGCCACAATCTCTAAGTACATTCGGATGAACCATTCCTGCACCTAATACTTCAATCCATCCATTACCTTTACATAAGCTACATCCTTTACCACCACATTTAAAGCAACTTACATCTACTTCAACGGATGGTTCTGTAAATGGAAAATATGAAGGGCGGAAACGAATCTTTCTTTCTTCACCAAACATCTTTTTAGCAATTAATAGTAAAGTTCCTTTTAAATCTGACATAGAAATGTTTTTATCTACTACTAGGCCTTCACATTGCATAAATTGATGAGAGTGAGTAGCATCATCATCATCTCTTCTAAATACTTTACCTGGACATACGATTTTAATTGGTTTTCCATTCATCGCAAGCATTGTACGAGCTTGTACTGGAGAAGTTTGTGTTCTAAGTAAAAGGTTATCTGAGATGTAGAATGAATCTTGCATATCACGTGCTGGATGACCTTTAGGCACATTTAGAAGTTCAAAGTTGAAAACATCAAGTTCAACTTCAGGTCCTTCAGCAATAGTATATCCCATACCTAAGAATAATTCTTGTAACATTTCAACTGTTTGTGTTAATGGATGTGTAGTTCCAAGATTAAATGTTTTACCAGGAAGAGTGATATCGATTTTTTCACTTTCTAGTTTTCTTTCGATTTCTCTTTCTTCTATGGCTGCACGTACTTGATTGATAGCTTCTTCTATTTTAGCTTTTACTTGATTAGCAAGAGCTCCCACTTCTTTCTTTTCTTCAATTGAAAGTGAGGCCATCTTTTTCATTATGTCGCCTAATGGACTTTTCTTACCAAGATAGTAGGCTTTTAATTCATTTAATTCAAGGTTGCTTTTTGCCTTTTTACAAACATCAATGGCTTCATTTAAAATACCTAACAATAATTCTTTCATACTTTCCTCCTAAAAAAAACGCCCTTTATCACTAAAGGACGATTGTTAACCGTGGTACCACCTTAATTTGAAAGCATTGCTTTCCTCATTATTCTTTTAACGCAAGAATTACGGACTTGATTAGAGTCTCTCCTGAGGTGAACTTTATAACATATTTTATAAACTAGTTTTCAGTCACGACTAATTCTCCCTAAATAAAACTTTTTGTTATAAATCTTCTCAATCAACGATTTATTTAATACCATATAATTATATCACAACCAAAAAAATTAATCAGCCTTTTTGCATTAAAGAAGACCAAGTTTCCTTGGTCTTAGCTCTTTGTTTACATTGTAGGAGGAACTGAATTATTAGGTTCATTTACATGAACTTCACTACATGTATAATTAGGTATAAATTCATTTTGTAAGATATGATGATGTACTACTTCAGTATGATATGTATGAATATATGGTTGTTTTGTAATATGATATTGGTCAATTACTTGTTTTGAACATGTTACAATTGGTGGACATTCCTTATATATAGTAGGACACTTAGGTCTGTTACATCCACATCCTGTTTCTGGCTTTTGTTCAGGTTGTTTACAACACGAATTTCCTTCTTGATTCATATTATTGGGATTAAACATGTTAGGGCTTGTAAATCTTGGCATGATTTCACCTCCTTACACTTCATTATATTAATTAAAACTTTTTTTGTTTGTGCTTTTGCACAACCATAATATGACAATTTTTTTATTTTCAATATATTATAATATTAATCAAAGGAGGTAGTTATATGTATTTAACACCAGTTGTTATTGAACAAACATCTAAAGGAGAAAGAAGTTATGACATTTACTCTAGATTATTACAAGATAGAATTATCCTAATTTTTGGTGAAATTAATGAAGCATTAAGTGCTAGCGTTATTGCTCAACTTTTGTTTTTAGAAAGTTCTAGCCAAAAAGATGATATCTATCTTTACATTAATTCTCCGGGCGGTGAAGTGAGTGCGGGACTTGCAATTTATGATACTATTAAGTATATATCATGTAAGGTCACGACTATTGGTATGGGAATGTGTGCAAGTATGGGAGCCTTTTTACTATCAGCAGGGGAAAAAGGCAAAAGATATGCCCTTCCAAATACGAAGATTATGATTCACCAACCAGCTGGAGGTGCTAGAGGTAAAGCTACTGACATTATGATTGTTGCTGAAGAAATCATTAAGACCAAAAAACTACTTAATAAGATTCTTGCTGAAAACACTAATCAACCTCTTGAAAAAATTGAAAGCGATGTAGAAAAAGATTATTACATGAGTAGTGAAGAAGCAAAAGAGTATGGATTAATTGATAAAATAGCAATAAAAATGGAAACTAAGTAGAACGTATTCGTTCACTAGTTTCCATTATTTTTTGTACCAATTAGGATATGAAGTAAATTTCATTTTTTCTTTAGTTATTGGATGAATGAATTCGACCTCATAACTATGTAAATGGAGAATACTACTTTCATCATTATTTGTTTCATCATATAACAAATCTCCAACTATCGGATAACCAAGATTACTAAAATGAAGACGAAGTTGGTGGGTTTTACCAGTAACTAATAAAGCTTCAATTATTGAGTTTGAGTCAGTCTTAGATATTGTTTTATAGATAGTTTTTGAATTTATGTAAGCATTTGTTATTCTTCTTTTAATGATACTCTCTGGATCTTTTTCAATGCCTGTTTCAATTATTCCTTCATCAGGCTTTATTGAACCATGTACTTCTAATAAATAATATTTATTAAGCATTGTATTTTTCATAAGTGTTAACATATAACTGTTTTTTGCGAGTATTATTAATCCAGATGTTGGGGCATCAAGTCTACTTACAAAGTGGATATTCGCAACAATTCCCATCCTTTTATAATATGACATAACATAATTTGCTAAAGAATGGTTATAATGTTTCCTTGTAGGAATACATGCCAAATTATTAGCTTTGTCTATTATCAATAAATATGAATCTTCATATACTATTTTAAAATCACCTTTTACTGAGGTTATGTTTTCTCCTTGGTTAGATGAGGGAAAAACTATCTCTAATAAGTCACCCTTTTTCATCATATAAATAATACTCACAGTTTGGTCATTTACCAAGATCTGGCCATTGGAACTTTTTAATGATGATAACACATTACTTGGAATGTTAACTTTTTTTAAATAATCATTTACAGTTATTTCTTCATCAATATTATATCTAAATATCATATCTTACCATCTTTTTAAAGAATTTGTATTGATTTCTTCTTCTAGAGGATCAATTGTATCATTACTTGGTTCTTCAAGTTTATCATATTCTTTTATTAAATGATAAATTGATGTCATTTCATTATCTAAAGTTTTAGCCGCAAGTGCTGCTTGGTATAATCTATTTTTAAGTTCTGTTGGTATTTGCTTTCGATATTTGTACTTAAGTGAGTGTTCAATACTTGCCCAAAAATGCATAGCATGTGTCCTTATTTGAAACTCAAGAATAACTGGAATTTGACCATGAATTGTTTCAACATTATATTCTGCTAAGATATGTAATGAACGATATCCACTAGGTTTCATATTTTTGATGTAATCTCTAATTTCTAATATTTTTACATCTTTTCTTGCTTTAATTAAATCACATATAACATATACATCATCGATATATTTACATGTAATTCTTACTCCACCTATATCATATACTCTTTCATCAATATATTCAAATGGTACTTGCATTCTTTCAGCTTTATCAAGAATGCTTTCAACAGATTTTACACGTCCTGATACAATTTCAATTGGACAATAAACACCTTCCATTTTGTATTGTTTCTTTATTCCCTCAAATTTTAAGATAAATCCTTCTACTGCTAGTTCATATGGTTGTAGGAATTTCTCCCAATTAAAGTTTTCTATATTTTTTATCATATAATCACCTACTGAAAATATTATATCACAGATTCTTCTTTTTTCAGTGTTTTATGCCTTCTAAAAATGTTTTATAATTTGTTTATAATATAAGCATTACATTTGCATTTTTATATTTTTTAGATATAATACATATATAGTTAAAAAAAAGGTGATTTTATGACAAAAGACAACGCAGTAGTTTTTAAAACATTATTAACAAAACAAGAATATAATAAACTAAGGAAAGAATTTAGCGATAAACCAAGTAATCTTCAAATTAATTATTATTTTGATACTCCACGCTTTACTCTTAAGGCATCTGACATTGGTCTTAGAGTTAGAAAAAGAGACAAATATGAAATTACTCTAAAGCGTAAAAAAGGATATGTTTTAACAGAAATTGAAGAAGTAATTACTGAAGAACAATTTAAAGAATTTTTAAATACTGGCATTATTACAAATGAATCAATCAACAATGAACTTAGTGAAATTATTAAAAATCAAAAGTTAACTTGTTATATGTCTTTATCTACTTTTAGAATTACCTTCCCTTATAAAAATGGTAAATTGTCTATTGACTTATGTGAGTATGTTGATACTACTGATTATGAACTTGAGTATGAAGTAACAAACTATGAGGAAGGTAAACGAAATTTCATTGATTTTGTTAAAGATCATGGAATCATTTATAAAAAAAGTCAACCAAAAATTAAACGTGCATATGATGCATTAAAATCTAGATCATAAAAAAAACTCCCAATGGGAGTTTTTATTTTTTAAAATGCTTCACAATTTCTTAATTCCTTTGGTAGGAAAATTGTGATGTCTTCGTTATTGTATCCAACTTGTAGTTCACGTTCATTTATTATAATGGGACGTTTTAAGACACTTGGATAATCAATAATGAAGTTAACCAATGCTTGTACACTCATATTTTCAGGTTCTAGCTTTTTTTCTTTAAAGATCTTAGATCTTGTAGAGATTATATCATCAAAGCCATTTTCACTATTCGCAAGCATTTTATATATATCTTCCTTACTAAGTTTAATGCTGAAAATATTTTTTTCTGAGTATGGTATTTTGTATTGATCAAACCATTTTTTTGCTTTACGACATGATGCACAACTTGGGGTTGTATAAATTTGTATCATTTTTTAACCTCTATTCTAATTACATATTAAGCCAAATTATGGCGAAAATTCCAGATATTAGAAGAAAGCCTAAACCAACAATTACAATATTGCCGAAGCTCATTTTTGAGCTTCTTTTTATTTCTCTATAATCATTAAATGATTTGTATTTACGAGCTGCAGGATTTGCAGAAAACATCGTTACAAATTGATATACGCCATAAATAATTATATCGAAGACGCCTTCATTACTAACAAATACTAGTAATCCAACTCCTGTTATTACAACTCCAGGAACAATAAAAGAATCTGTTAAGATATGAATGATAGTTTTTGAATCATTAGCTGTAAAAATTCCCTTTGTACTCATTACTAAAATAGCAATAGTACATCCTATTAAAATAGGAATAATCCATTTTAACGTTTTTTTCATTTATTTTTCCTATTTACTTTCTTCCTCATATTCTTTTACAAAACGATTAAATTCTTCTGTATTACAATAAACGTAATGTCCTGGATGAACCTCACGCATTGTTGGACCTTCAACTGAGTAGTCATGGTCTTTCATCGGATTGTATGTAATTCTTTTTCTCTTCTTTTCTGTATAAGGGTCAGGAAGAGGAATTGCTGAAAGTAGTGATCTAGTATATGGATGGAATGGATGAGCAAATAGTTCATCACTTGTTGCCATTTCAACAATCTTACCATAATACATTACGGCAATTCTATTTGAAAAGTATTTTACAACTGCAAGGTCATGAGCAATAAATAATGTTGTAAGACCCATTTTTTTACTTAAATCATTAAGTAGGTTAATTACTTGAGCTTGAATAGAAACGTCAAGAGCAGAGATAGGTTCATCCGCAATGATTAATTCAGGATTTAGAATTATTGCTCTTGCGATACCTATACGTTGTCTTTGACCACCTGAGAATTCATGTGGGTATCTTGTTGCATGTTCAGGAACTAGACCTACTGTATCAAGAATTTTATATACTTGTTCATCAATGTATGCTTTATCTTTAATACCACGAATAATCAAACCTTCAGCGATGATTTCACGTACTGTCATACGAGGATCAAGAGAAGCAATTGGATCTTGGAAGATCATTTGAATTTTATTCATGATTCTACTTTTCTTAGCAATTCTTAATGCTTCTTTGTATTTTTCTTTAATACTTACAATTTCTTCTTCTGACGTTGCTGTATCAAGAAGTGGTTCATACATATCACGAACTTTTTGCATTTCTACTTCAGCGAATTCCTTATTACAATTCTTATGATCATATTTAGCAGATTTAATACGAGCATTATTTAGATTTATTGCATCAATTAAATCACTTGTACTAGCAGATACTTTTTCTTGATAAACAGATTCAGCCTCATCATAAGATACACCATCAAGTAGGGCTTGTTCCCATTCTTCTTGGTATTTTTTTAAATTAGCTTTATGAAGTTCTCTAGCTCTTCGGATTGCTTCTTTATAAGGTCTAATACCAGCAGCAATTCTTGTACCATCAAAGTATACAGAACCACCAGTAATATCATATAAACGAATGATGGAACGTCCTGTTGTTGTTTTACCACAACCAGATTCACCGACAAGTCCGAATACTTCACCACGTTTAATTGTAAAACTTACATCATTAACTGCACGATTTACATACTTTCCACTTTGGAAGAATTGTTCAAGATGTTCAACTCTTAGAAGAACTTCTGGATCTTCTTCATATGTTCTTTTAATATCTTCAGGAGTAATAACTTTAGGTTCTCTTAGTGGTACCTTATAAGAATTAGAATGCTTATATGTAATATTTTTTTCTTCTTCCATTGTTATTCCTCCTTCGCATAATTTTCTTGTTCTTTTTTGTATCTTTCAATACGATCACGAATTATTTTTGGCAATTCAATCTTTGGTGCATCTGGGTGAAGCAACCAAGTTGCTGCATAGTGAGTATCAGATACTTTAAATAGTGGTGGTTGCATTTCAAAGTCTATTTCTAGAGCATACTTATTACGTGCTGCAAATGCATCACCAACTGGTGGATAAATCATATTAGGTGGAGTACCTGGGATTGATTCAAGTTTATCTTTTGTTTCAAGGTCAGGCATACTACTTAATAGGGCCCATGTATATGGGTGACGAGGATCATAGAAGATTTCCTCTGACAATCCATATTCAACGATTTTACCAGCATACATTACACCAATACGGTCAGCCATATTTGCAACAACACCAAGGTTGTGAGTAATAAAGATAACTGATAAATTACGTTCTTTTTTAATTACATTTATTAATTCAAGAATTTGTGATTGAATAGTTACATCTAGAGCTGTTGTAGGTTCATCACAGATTAGAATATCAGGGTTTGCTGATAAGGCAATTGCGATTACTATACGTTGTCTCATACCACCTGATAATTCAAATGGATATTGATTATATCTAATTGCAGGTTCTGGAATACCAACTTCTTCAAGAAGTTTGATAGCCTTAGCCTTAGCAATACGATGATTCATCTTAATAACTACTTTTGATGCTTGTTCTTTAAAGAAATCAATAATTTCAATTGCTTTAGCTTCAGAATCAAATTCTGTACTTGCAATATCACGTTCAAAACTATGTATTAGTGATTCAATTATTTTACAAATATTTCCTAGTGCAAGTTGTAAATCTACTTGTACTAAAGGACTTAATTTCCAATCAGGTTCTTTACCTGCTGCGATTAAAGCATCATATTTTGCTTTTTGCTTTTCATATTTTTTTAGTTCAACAGGATTATGATAGACACCATAGAAATAACGTTTAATTGCTGAAAGAATAGCAGATTTGAAAACATATTCAGTACTATTTTTCTTCACTGTTAAGCGGTCTATCGCTGCAAATACTTTTTCAGAAATGGCTTTTGATTTCGCAACGATATATGATTTTTCAAGACTACCTGTATAGCAATAACCTAATAGTTCATATAGTTCATCAAGTAATTCAGTTTTTAAATAATTTGAGCGAGCATGTGAGTATTCAACACCGCTTTTAGCAAGGCTAATAAAATCTAACATAAAGTTATTATCTAAGTAAGCTCTTGTCATTTTATTCAAATTATCAACAGTCATATTTGCTACATCATCATTAGGGTTAGTCATTACATAGTAACCCAAAGTAAAGAAATTAGGTTTTTGTTTTAATGTTGCTTCATGAACAAGAGTTTTTAAATCTAATAATAATGCACATGTAGTTTTTTCATCAATATTTTTCCTTAAGTTAATTTGTTCTTCTAAACCAGTTTTAATTCTATCAAGTTCTTCAGACTCTAATAGAACGAAAGGATGAATACATAATTTAGTTTTATTAAGTAAAAGTTTTACTTCTTTAATAAAATCAACTTTTTGATTTTTAGATACTAAGAATAAGAAATTTTCAATTTCAAATTCAACGTCAGATGCTTCACTATATGCATTGTTGTAGATGTTTTCAAGGGTTAGAGCTTGAATACAGAATGAGTCAAAAATATGACATTTTTCTTCAGTTTTTGAAGGATCATATTCTGGATTATCTTTATTTGCTAAATTAATATTTTCTTTTAATTCTCTTAGTAAATTATTAAATGCATAACGTGCATTACGTTTACTTGATTTTCCTTTTAAGATCATTGCTTCTGTTAGTTGTTGACCAACTTTCATGATTGGGTTTAAACTAGACATTGGATCTTGGAAGATCATTGCAATTTTATCTCCACGAATTTTGTGGAAATCTTCTTCATCTATTTTTAGTAAATCTTGACCATCATATAGGATTTCTCCACCATCAACAATTGAGTTACCTGAAAGGATTCCCATAATAGCTTTACTTGTTACAGATTTACCACTACCAGATTCACCAACTATTGCGAAGGTTTCACCAGTTTTTAAATCAAATGAGATTTCACGAACTGCTTTTAGGATACCACCTTGAGTTCTAAATGATATTTGTAAGTTTTTAACTTCTAGTTTTACATCTTCTTTATCAATACTATCACTTGTTGCACGAGGAATATTATTTTTAGCAAATTCAATTAATTCTTCTTTAGTTAAGACTTTAACTTCTTCCATAATTAATCCTCCGTTCCACGTAATGATGGGTTGAATGCATCACGTAAGCCATTACCAAATAAGTTAAAACTTAATTCTAGTAAGCTTATAAATAATGCTGGTGTTAGTATCATATGTGGGTAAGTAAATAGATAGTTATTACCTTTTGAAAGTAGAGTACCAACACTAATTAAACTACCTGTTTCAAGGTTGATGATGCCAAGGTAACTTAAGCTTGTTTCAGAGAAGATTACTCCTGGGATAACAAGAACACATGATGTGATTAATGTACCAATGGCATTAGGGAATATGTGTTTAAACATAATTCTCTTATCACTTGCACCTAAAGTCCTTGCGACAAGAACATATTCTTGATTCTTAAAACGATAGAACTGCATTCTTGTTCTAGCTGCCATACCAATCCAACCAGTTAGGAAGAAGGCAATAAATAAAACAATAATGTGAGATGTATGTAAGTGATATTTTAATAATGTGATAACAATCATAAATGGTATCGCTGAAAGGATATCAATTATTCTTTCAATTATTAAGTCAATTTTTCCGCCATAGTACCCTTCAATAGCACCAATAATGGCACCAACAACAAGGTTGATTGAAGCAACACATACAGCAAGAATTAAACTGAAACGAGCACCACTCGCAAGACAAGTTAAAATGTCTTGGCCAGAGTTTGTAGTGCCAAATAAGAAGTAAGGACGAGTAACACCATCATTTCTAACTACTTGATGGTAGTAAACATAATATTCATAGAAACAAACTCTAATCTTATACATATTGCCACTAAGTGGTTGTGCATACATATATTGACCATTGTCACCATCAATACGAACCTTTGATGTGTATGCATCATTTCTTTCCGCGTTAACAAATGTTTGTGCAATGCTATCACCAGGTTGAATTGTTGATGTGTCATAGCCTTCAACGTTAGCACCTAGGTTTTCAGTATTTAATGCTGTTATTTGACTATTTATTGATTTAATTTCTGCTATAAGAAGTTTTTGTTCATCTTGTAATGCTTTAAGTTCAGCATTTAAACGATCTTTATCAGCTGGCATTGCAACTTTAATTTCTTCTTCTTTTGCTTTAATTAAAGCTGTTAATTCAGTATTTCTTTCATTTTTAGTTTTTAAAGTAGCAGTAAGTCCTGCTTTTAATACTTCAATTTCACCTAATCTTGTAACGATTTCATCTACATTTGTAGCGAAATCGGTTGTAATAATACCAAATTTATAAGAGTTAAGAATTGAATCATATTCTTTTTTCAATGTTTCTAAAGTTTTTGTATAATTTGATACAAGAGTTTCCCTAGATGAAATAGCAAATTCTATATCAGCAAGATTAGCCTGAATAGTTGCTTTATCAGTAATAGCAGGATCATCTAATTGTGCTTTTAACTCATCTTTTTTAGCAGCTAATGTTGTACCTTCAATTAGTGACATAGCATTTTTAATTTGTTTAATTTCATTTTCGGCTTTAATTTGTTCAGCTTTATCAGCTTTATGTCTTGAATTAATTTCATCAATTACTTTTTGTAAAGCATAAGCTTCACTTACAGTTAATTGATCATAAACATATTTGTTTTTCGCATAATCAACTGTTTTAGTTATAGCACTTTGAATATTTTTATTTAATGTGGTCATTGATGAGGTAAAGGCATAACCATAATAAGCATCCGCTGTTAAATACATATCAATGAAGTTACCATCAGCATCTAATACTGGAACATATTGTGAGCCATTTTTACTAGTAACAAACCACATGTTAGCGTCATCTTTATAAGCAACAAATTCCTTTTCATTGCCATGATAGTTAGGATTCTTTTCATCAATAATTGGATAAATTACTTGTTTTCCTGTACGATCTTGATAATCTTGAATTAATTTATATTCATCTAATGTTACAGTACGATATTCAACCCCTTTTAGATAATATGAATTTTCACGGAAATAGTAGGTTACCTTAGTATCTGTAAAATATTTTTCAGTTTTTACATCTCTAACACGTTTAACAATTTTCGTTCCTGTTTCTTGTTCGATAGCTTTTAAACGTAAGTATGAATTTTCATCTAAAGAGTTATTTTTACATCCATCCCAAAAGTCAACACCAAGAGCACTGAATAAATCACTTCTTGGTAATGCAAAGTTAAAAGATGGATACTTTGGATCATCACTATATGAAACTTTATATTTTGAAAATATCGGAACAATAATTGCAAATAAAACTAGGATTCCAATAATTACTGTTGCAACAATTGATGCTTTGTTCTTTTTGAAACGATTCCATGCATCTTTGAAATATCCTATTGGTTTAGTTTCTAACTTTTGGTCATGAATCTCACCAGTACTTTTCTTAAATTGAAGTTTCTCTTTTGGAATATTAAAATCAGTAGGTTTCATTATTTCGCCCCCATTCTAATTCTTGGGTCAATTATACCATACGATAAGTCAATTACTAGACCCGCTGCAAGTCCAACTAAAATATAGAAGGATGAAAGCAACATAAAGAAGTCGTAGTCTTGAGCATTAATAGCAGTAAGATATAATCCACCAACACCAGGAATCGCAAAGATTTTTTCTATTACAAGACTTCCTGATAAAACTCCAATAAATTCACCAATGATGGATGGGAAAATTGGAACCATTGCATTTCTCAATGCATGACGAACTGTAGCTTGGGCTTTTGTTAAACCCTTAGTTCTCGCAAGTAACATAAATTCACTTGTTAATACTTCTGTTAATTCTGCTCTTGTCCCTCTGGCATATCCTGCGATTGAACCAAGTGATAAACTAAGTACTGCAGGCATCATCGATCTAAACATTTTTGGGTCAAAATAATTATTATTAACCTCACTTAATGATTTCATTCTTAAATCAAACCATTTCAATTTAAAACATAAAAGATATAAAATTAATGAACCATAAACGAAACTTGGTACAGATATTAAAACCATAACGCCAGTACTAATAGTATGATCTTGCCATTTATTCTTTTTAAGAGCAGCAAATATTCCAAGAGCAATACCAATTGGAATAGCGATAATTGAAGAATATATATTGATAAGAATAGTTGGTGGTAAACATTCAACAAATACATCCCATACAGGATAGTTACGATATTGAGGGATATTAACACCAATACCAAAATCGCCTTCTAAGAATATTCTTTTTAAATATTTAAACAATTGAACAAGAATTGGATCAAAGTAACCACGTGCTTTTAATTGTGCTTCAAGAATTTCTTTATCTTGGCCAATTCCTGCTGGAACATTAATAGGTAGTAATTTTATCAGCACAAAGCAAATGGTAAAGATTATTAAGAATGTCATAATCATTAAGCCAATTCTTTTCAATATGTATTTTAACATATACATAGCATAAATTTCTCCTTTCTAAAGTTTTTCCCTTAAGCGATAGAATAGGGGCCAATATATTCCTATTGGCCCCTTTCTTAATATTCACTTAAATTTTACTTATAGTCAATCTCACCATTATGAGCTTTAACTTCTTCAGCCCACTTCATATCACTATAGTTAAACTTCATATATCTAACACCACCATAACCCATAAATGTATTATAGTCGTAAGAAATATAGTCAACTTTGTATGATAATAAGCTTGCGGCAAAGCTATAAGAAATTGGAACAGTATAATAAACACTTAAAATTTGTTCTTCTAGTGCAGCGATTAATAATACTCTCTTAGCTTCAGGAAGACGTCCTTGTGACCAGTTGTATTTGCAACCAGTAATACCATTTAAGCAGTTGTACCATGCCATTAATGACATTTCATCAGTAATATCTTCACCATTTGCACCAGCACCAGGCATTGTGAACTTCATAGTTGCTGAACTTGTATCCCATGCTTTTGAGTACATGTAATCAGGGCTTAAGTAAGCTAGTAGGAAGTATCCTGGATCCCAAGCAGCACCACTCCAACCGCCTTGGCAAACATCATAGTTACCAGCTTGGAAGTCATCAGCCCACTTGCTACCGCATTCTAAGATTTCAGCAAATCTTAATTTATTTTCAAGTTTTGTGCCTTTAACAAGTTCTAACCAAGAAGATTGAATGAATGTTGTATTTCTAATTACAGCTTCATTTTGAACAGCTGAACCAAATTGAATTTCAACAACATCGCCTTCTTTAATATCACCAGCAGCTAAAGCTTCGTCATAAGCTTCGTTAACTAATTGACGAGCAAGTTCTAGGTTGTACCCAGTGATTGTAGCATAAGCTTCGTCTAGAGATGCATATTTAGATACATCAACACCATAAACTCTACATAATACTTCTTTTGCACAATCTTCATTTCTATAAACACCACCATGAGCCACATCGTAGTAATGCATTGAATTGAATAGACCGAAACCAGGAAGAGAACTTGTTGTACATTTTCTATTGTATTCAGCTCTATCAATACTTAATGATAATGCTTGTCTAAACTTAACGTTAGCAAGAAGTAGTTTATTAACGCCTTCAGTTTGACGTTTTTCTAATGCTTTTCTATCTGATTGAAGTTGTAATGCACCAACATAATCATCTGGTGTAAAGTAAGCACGTTTACTTCCTTTATAATCTTGAGCAATTGATACGTCGATACCAATACCATCAATTTCACCAGCTTTAAATCCAATCCAAGCTGAGTTCCATTCACTGATTGTATCACAAACGATTCTATCAGTTTGATATTGGCCTTCATATGCTTTAACTTTATAACCAAACCAGTTATCATTTCTTACTAAAACATATTGTTTACCTTTTTGGAAAGATTCAAGACGATATGGTCCCCAACTCATAGTTGTCTTTTCATCACTGTTATAAGTAGAAGTCCATAAAGAGTTGCCTTCACTAGGTTTAACTTTATTAGCTTCATAAGTAGCTTTATGAACAAGTGGTAAATTTGACATATTATAAGCAGCTTTATATGATAATGAACCATCTTTTTCTAATAATTCAAGAGTTTTATCAAGAATTAATACGATTTCATAGTCATTACTTCCAACAAAGATACCAACTTCTTTGAATGATAGTTCAGGGAATACATAACCATAATAGCAGAATTCTTGCCATTCTTGTTGTGCATATTCGCCTTGCTTATCATAATCTTCTAATGATTTACCATGAAGTGTAGCAATCATTGATCTCATAATTTCAACAAATTTTTTAGTTAATTTAACATAACCTTTTTCATCAGCAGCAGCTAGAACTTTTTCAAAATCTGAACCAAATACAGCTGATCCATATGAAGCGTAGTATTTAGCAAGTGAAGTTGAACCCCAGTTACCGCCATCATTAACGTTTAATACAACGTCTTTAGCAATACCATTTTGAACAACTTGAAGAGTACCTGCAGCACTTTCAACAAGTTCATCAACACCAACATAACCAGTTAAATCACTGCCAACCATGCTAGCATAGTTATAAGCGCCTTGTTTAACGTAATTTTCCGCATTGTGAATTACTTGTCCAGAGTTGTAGTAGCTATCAGCACGATAGTTTTTGAATTCAGGAGCAAGTTGTTCTTTCATAGTGTATACGAAATCTGCAGCTTTAATAGGAGTACCATCTTCCCATTTAAGATCTTCTCTTAATTTGATTACGTATGCACGTCCACTTGTTTCACCTGCTTCAATACCCCATTTAGCATTTCCAGCATATTCTGATGTTACATCAGTTAGCTTAGTAGCAGCGGAGTATTCAACAACGAATTCACCAGGAACAATCTTACCATTCTTATCAAACTTATAATTGAATTCAAAGAAACTACTTCCGATATATTTCATGATTTGAGTATCATTATTATCTTGGTATGTTAACTCATTCCAGTTTGATGGAGAAACAGCGGTATATGTTCTATATGTATAAACAGGATTCTTTTCTTTTCCATCATCGCTAGGTTTTTTTTCACCACAGCTAACAACAACGAATAGAGCAAGAACCATTACAAAAATACCTAAAAATTTCTTTAGTTTCATAAATTATTCTCATCCTTTCTTAATTTATACAAACATTATATCATATTAGATTTACAATTGCAACACTTTTTTTGAAAAAAATCAAATGAAAACGTTTTACATGATGTTTTTTTAAGGTTTATTTTAGGTTGTTTTTACAAATTTTGTTAAGTAAAACATGAAAAAAAGAGAAAAAATGAACTTTTTCTCTCCTATTTAGTAATATTAAAAATTCTACTGATATCAGTAGAATTATTTACAGAGTCTTTTTTATTCACTTTCTTCGTCTTCACTTTCACCATCAATCTTAGTAAAATCATAGAAAGATTCAATATTTCTTAGTTCTTTAGGAAGAAAAATGGTGATGTCTTCATTATTATAACCAACTTGTAATTCACTTTCATTAATTATAATAGGACGTTTCAAGACACTTGGATTGTCAATAATGAATTCCACTAATGCTTGTACAGACATACTTTCAGGATCAAGTTTCTTTTCTTTAAATACCTTAGAACGGGTAGAAATAATGTCTTCAAATCCATTTTCACTATTTGCGAGCATCTTATATATATCTTCCTTACTAAGTTTAATACTGAAAATGTTCTTTTCAGAATATGGAATTTTATATTGATCAAACCATTTCTTAGCCTTACGACATGATGCACAGCTAGGAGTTGTATAAATTTGAATCATACGTTTCGCCTCTTTTCATTTTTTTACACATAAAACCACGTAATGTATTATACTACATTTTTTTTGTTTTTTCAATACTTTTTTTAAATTTTTTTATTTTTTATTTACTTGACAATTATAATAAATATGATTATAATTAAAGTGAAAACAAATGACTAGGAATAGTAAAATTAAGAAATTTATAGTGAGTGATGGATAGTGGAAACATCATATATGTATTAATTTGAATGGACCTACAATGTGAAAAGAGGAAATGCTTTTCCGTAATCTATGCGTTAAATGAATGAGGAAAGTTTACTTTCAAATTAAGGTGGTACCACGGTTAGTCTTTAGTCGTCCTTTGTCATAAGGACGTTTTTTTATATATTTATAATATAAGGAGTGATTATTATATGAAAACTATTTTATCAGGAATTCAACCTTCTGGAAAAATGACTTTAGGAAATTACTTAGGAGCAATTAAAAACTTTGTTGCTTTACAAGATAGTGAGGAAGAACAAGAATTTTTTGTTTTTGTGGCTGATTTACATGCTATTACAGTTCCCCAAGATCCTGCTGCTTTAAGAAAGAATATTAGATCTTTAGTAGCCACTTATCTTGCATGTGGACTAGATCCTAAAAAGGTAACATTATTTATTCAATCTGAAGTTCCTGCTCATACAGAGATTGGTTATTTATTACAAACTATTACCTACATTGGGGAACTTGAAAGAATGACACAATATAAAGATAAGATGGCAAAACAAGTAAGCGGTGTATCTTCTGCTTTACTTACATATCCCGTTCTAATGGCTGGTGACATCTTGTTATATAATGCTGACTATGTTCCTGTAGGTGAGGACCAAAAGCAACATCTAGAGATCACTAGAGATATTGCTCAACGTTTTAATACAAGATATTCAGAAACATTTAAATTGCCACAACCGCTTATTCCTAAGAATGGTGCCGCAAAAATTATGTCTCTACAAGATCCTACAAAGAAAATGTCTAAATCTGATCCAATTGAAAAAGCATGCATTTACCTTCTTGATGAACCAAGTGTAATTAGGAAAAAGATTGCGAGTGCCGTTACGGATAGCGATGGTACCATCAAATATGATCCTACCAATAAACCTGGAGTATCTAATCTTTTAACAATAATGTCTTGTGCAACAGGACTTTCAATAGAAGAGCTAGTTGAAAAATACCAAGGCATCGGATATGGTGAGTTTAAATCAGAGGTTGGTGAAGCAGTTGCAAAAATGCTTGAGCCAATTCAAAAGCGTTATTATGAAATTTTAAATAGTGATGAACTTGATAAAATCCTTGATGAAGGAAGAGATAAAGCTGCATACTTTGCTAATAAGATGATTAGAAAAATGAAGAAAAAAATGGGTCTTGGAAGAAATAAATAATTTATATATTATATAAAGAAAAGACTACTATTGACTGAATTAGTCATTAGTAGTCTTATTTTTTAGGCTTCTGTTACAAAGAAACTATCAATTATTCCATTTACAGATGTAACAAATTCTTCAGATGTTTCAAAACCAAGAGTTGGAAGTAATTGTAATTCATCTAACACAACCGCAAGTTTTTCAACTGTAGTATGTAGTGCAACAATATTATCTTCAGTTCCAAATCCAGTAAGAGCGGTTTTAATTTCATCTACATCACCATTTAATATTGTAAAGATTAATTGATTTAAGTTTTTATCTTCAACAAAGGCATATAAACGTTCAATAACATCAACTAATTGAATAAGTAAGGCATTAACATTTTCTGGAGTTGCATTTGCGATTAAAGCAATTACATCAATTACTTCTTGATCAACTAGTCCTTTTAAATTAAGTTTTGGTAATAATGGTAATAAAACGCTGATTAGATTTGTTATTTCTTCATTATTATTTTTTACAAGGATTACTAGATAATTGATGATAGGCTTTAAGTCATCAGCATTTTCAACAACTATTACTCTTTCTTCATAGTCATATTCAACATATATCAGATTTATATCTTGACTATCATACATAAATGAATGGGTATTGATTACAATTGATTTATATGTACATCTTGTTGTATCAGATACATCACTTTGTTCATATACTTCATATGTTTTGTTTTCCTCTAATTCAGTAATATTAAGTTTGTTCATTACATATTGTAATAATTCATCATCATTAATATTACCCATGTTAGATCCAGAGGATGTATTTTCTTCAATAGTAACATTTAATAAAGCTTTTACTTGATGATAAAGTTCAGGGTTCTTTAAGATTTCAACTAAGTTATTTTCTACGCCTACACCTAAATCAAGAACTGCTTTAAGTAAGTTTATTAATTCTTCATTTGTAAGTCCAGTAAGTACTTCTAGATTTACACCTTCACCTAAAACTTGAGTGACTAAAGAATCAAGGGTTGTAACTACATTTGTAATTTCTTCAACACTTACTTTTTCTTGTACGGTTAAATTCTTTTGTAAAACATATACTACAGTGTATAGTACCATTTCAGTTGGAGTTTCACATTCACATACATTTGTGATATATTCTAGTGAGATGTTTTCGATATCTTCTAATATACCTAAATAGAATGTTTTGAATGATGTATAAAGTTCATCAAAATCAGCAAATTGAACTTCACCAATCATTTCTTTTAGATTATTTAAAATAGCTTTAACTTCTTCTGGTAGATCTGATGAATTTACATAGTTAAATAATAGAGTAACAAGTTCAGAAGATGTATTTCCTAGTAAATCATAGAAATATCTTAAATCTTCACTTTCAATCATGTTATTTCTTAATGCTTTAACTAATAGATTTTTTACATTGTAAATTCTCTTAGCATTTAGTTCACCATTCATTGCACCTTCAACGATTTCTTTAACACTTGGAATGAATGTTGGACCTAATGATTTATATGTGCCATTAATCGTTTGAATCATATTAGTAGCATGTTTAGCAACACTTGTTCCTTCATTATTAATAGTTTCAAATAATAAATTATATAAATCAATTTCTACTTGTAATTGAACTAATTCAGGATTACTTACTACATCTTGATTAGCTGTTGCAGCTGGTTGATCTTGGCTCATTAATGCCTTAAGTTCTGCTTCTTTAGTTTGTCTCATGCCAATTAAGTTAGCAAGTAATTTTACTTCTTCAAAGTAGATAGCAGCTTCAACATCTTTTGATGAATACATTGTAATAGCCATTATAGCTGCTGATAATAATTGTTCAGAATCACTACCAGCCTTTTCAAAAGAATTAATAATCTTATTAGCATTAACACGACTATAGTTTTCTTTAGCGGCAGTAAGTGATGAACTTTCTAAGAATGAAGCAATCTCATCATAATTTTTTGATTCATCTTCGGTTAACTCAGGATTTTTCTCACCGATTGTTTTATTAACAAAATCTTCATAGATGTTAGTCTTGTCACGAGATATTCTACCGACATATGTGATTGATTCACTCTTATTTGATTTTGCGTTATTATGTTTCGCTGTAACTGTAATTTCATAATCATTATCAGGATTTTCAATTTGATATGAACATTCCTTAACTGTTGCGGTTAGAATTTCATCATTATGTTTTAATTCCACATCATATTCTGTCGCATTAGTTACTTCATTCCATTCAACTAATCCTTTTTTAGATACTTTTACACCATCTGGAGTACTAAGGCTAGTATTTGATGTTAGTTCACATGATGTAATTAGGAAAACAGATAAAATGGTAAATAATATACTTAATATTTTCTTTTTCATATTTTTTTCCTTCCATTATTTAATTCATTATCATTATACAATATTTTATATTAAATATCAATAGTTTTTTTAAACATATCTATATAATGTGTTTTAATTTTGACAAAGTTGAGTATCTTGTGTAGCACCAATTAATTTTTTCCATCTGCCAAAGATATAACAAATTACTGATGATATTGCACCTACACCCCATCCAATAGGCCATGATAAGAATATTCCTTTTACACCTAATACTTTCACTAAAATAAATGAACATATGACACGTACTGCTAAATCAAGCATTGTTCCAAGAACAAATCCAAGCATATCTTCTGATCCTTTTAATACTCCATCACATGGAATTTTAATGGCCATAAAGAAAATAAATGGAGCAAGAGTTTTAATAAATAAATTACCTACTTCTATGACCTCTTTTGGATCATCTTCATTTTCAAATATTTTTAATAAAGTATCAGATAATGTAAGAAATAGAATAGTTGTAACTACTGTCAATACTGCACATATAATTAAACCAGATTTAAAGCCTTGTTTAATACGAGTAAATTCTTTTGCACCTGCATTTTGAGAAACATATGTAGATAGTGCATTAGAGATTGTCGCAAAAATATTAATGACTACATACACTAGCTTATAGGCAGCTCCATATCCAGCAACGACAATGCTTCCTTGAGCATTTATTAAAGATTGGATTAATAACTGACCAATGGATATTGTTGATGATTGAAGAATAGAGGGAAGACCAATTTCAATTACTGGTTTAAGAATTTTGAAATCAACAACTTTCTTTTCTTTAGATACATATTTCCTAATATATATAATTAAAACTAAAAACGAAGCTAGGGAAGCAATGACTTGTGATAAGAATGTCGCAAGGGCAAGACCTTCAACTCCCATATTAAAACTTGTTACAAACCAAATATCTAAAACAATATTTAGAATAGTTGAAAAAATCAAGAAATATAGGGGAATACGAGAATTGCCGATTGCTTGAAATGACGATGTTACAACATTATATAAAAACATAAATATAATACCATAAGTGTAATATCTTAAATAGATTACCGCATCATTATAGTAATCACCAGAGACTTTAATTAGGGTAATTAAGTTTTTTACAAATATTAAACCAAGAATACTAACAAAAACACCAACTAATACAATAGTAAGGATTGAGGTATATATTGATTTTTTAGCATAACCATTGTTACCTTCACCGATAAATCTAGCTGCAACAATATTTGTTCCAATTCCAAATCCGGTACCAATTGCAAGATATATCATTGTTATTGGATATGAGGCACTTACAGCAGCAAGTCCATTATGTCCTACAAACTTACCAGCAATCATACTATCACAAATATTATAGAATTGTTGGAGGGTAACTGATAAAATCATTGGTAAAGCAAATAATAGTAATGCTTTAAAAGGCTTATCTTTAATCAAACTATTTTTCATATAATCATATCCTTTCACAAGGTTATATTATACGCTTTTTGTTGTTTTAGATAAACCTTTATGCCTTTTTATTTTGTTAAAAATTCGACAATATGTTTTCTTACTTCTTCTCTAAATGGAACTTTTGTATAGCAGTGTGGGGAACCATTTATTTCAAAAAAGATATTATAAGGATATAATTCATGATATTTTCTACCAAATTCTACTGGTACTGACATATCATCAGAGCCATGGCAGATTAAGACAGGTTTATTAAATGTTGTAACCCCATCATATAAATCTATACCCTTAAAGCTTTCATAGAAGGCTTTGTTTAAGTAATAACCTCCTAGATCAACGTTTCCGTTTTCATCAACATGATTTAAAGTAAATGTATGTTCTGCAAGAATATTCATATTACCTGCTGGCGATAAAAGAATTAGTTTTTCTAGATAATCTTGATATCTAGATGATAAGTAGGCACTAATAGCACCACCAAAACTAAAGCCTAATAGGATAAATGGTTTTTGGTTATTTAGCTTTTTTGCATATTCTAAGATTTCTTTAGCATCTTCTATTTCAGTTAAAAAGGTCATATCTTTAAATTCACCATCACTATCACCACTTCCCATAAAATCAAAGCGTAGTGATGCATATCCGTATTTTACAATTTCAAGGGATATTTGTTTAAATAAATATCCATTTTCATTTTTATGACCTGTATAACCATGAAACATTACTACCAAGTTTTTTATTTCACCAGTTGGAATTGTAAGGAGTCCTCTTAGAGTTCCTCTTGGTGTATTTATTTCTTGATATTTTACAATATGATTATTCATGGTGTTCACCTAATAAATTAATTGCTTTACGGATATTTCCTTGAACTTTTTCAAGTGCTTCATCAATTTGTTGATTTGATGTACATCCTGTGAAGTGATTAATTAAAACTTTCTTTACTGTTTTATATTCTGATAGTTTTTCATTTGCTTCTTCTTTAGTATAACCAGTTAATTCCATAATAATATTAAGAGCTCTTGCGACTAGTTTTTCATTAGTTGCTTGAAGATCAATCATCATGTTTTCATAAACTTTTCCCATCTTAATGAAAACACCAGTTGAGATCATATTACAAATTAACTTTTGAGCAGTTCCTGATTTCATTCTAGTAGAACCATTAATAACCTCAGCCCCCGTTACGGCTTCAATTGGTAAATCAACCATTTGTGCAAGTACTGAGCCTGAGCTTGTTGTTATGCATGAAGTTAATGCACCGATAGATTTTGCGTATTCCATACCACCTAGTACGTATGGAGTTCTTCCTGATGCGGCTATTCCTATTACGATATCTTTATTAGTAAGGTTAATACTTTTTAGATCTTCTACAGCAAAATCTTTACGATCTTCAGCTCCTTCTTTCGCAAAAGAAGTTGCTTCCATTCCTCCTGCCATAAGGCCAATTACTAAATCACGGCTTACTCCATATGTAGGTGGGCATTCTACAGCATCAAGCACACCAAGTCTTCCGCTTGTACCTGCTCCCATATATATTAATCTTCCCCCATTTAAGATGGCATTGTATGTTGCATCAACTACTTTAGTGATTTGAGGTATCGCTTTTTCTACGGCGTATGGTACAGTTTTATCTTCATTGTTGATTTTTCTTAACATTTCCTCAGTTGAAACAACATCTATATCTAGAGTGTTTTGATTGCGTGATTCGGTAGAGATTTTCTTTACATCAACATTTGTATTCATATTAATCCTTCTTTCTTGGGGGATATGTAACTTGACCAAGTATTACTGGTTCTTTCGCCCCGGTTACTACTGTTAAATTAGATGGTAAATGTAGATATGTATAATGCCCTAAGATTGCGAAACAAAATGCCTCATAGGAATCATTCATATTATGAATTGTTACTTCTTTTTTGGTTAATTCCTTAATTCTATTAACAATGAATTGATTGTATGAACCACCTCCAGAAAGAACTATTTTATCAACATCTTGACAAAACTTTTGATATGCAAGAACAATAGTATCACTAGTTAAAGCTGTTATTGTCGCAATAATATCTTCTTTTTTAGATTCTTTCATCATATTTAAGATCATTGTTAAGTAGTTTTCATTGTATTTTTCTCTCCCTGTTGATTTAGGGTAAGGAAGATTATAGTATTCATCGTCTAATAGTTTTGTTAGTACTTCTTTATTTACAACTCCTGATAAAGCTACGTTTCCGCCTTCATCAAATGGTTTATTATATAGTTTCATCATCGCAAGGTCAATAAGCATATTACCAGGTCCTGTATCAAAAGCAATTACTTCATCACAGTTTGCATTCTTTTTAATGTATGTTACATTACCAATTCCTCCGATATTCTGGAAAGCTACATTCTTTTCTTTATTTTTGTATAATACAAAATTAACAAAAGGTACAAGGGGAGCCCCCGTTCCTCCAGCAGCCATATCCATTGGTCTAAAGTTACTTATTACTTCAACATTTAGGTTATAAGCGATGATGCTAGGATCACCAATTTGGAGAGTGGATGAATAAAGGCCATCCATATGATTAGGATTATGCCATATTGTTTGTCCATGCATAGCGACAAATGTTATTTCATTACTATTTAAATTATTTTTCTTTAGTATTTCTTTTACCGCATCCAAATATATATATCCTAATTCAACGTTTAGACTACAAATTTTTTGAACATTTGAAGTTTTAATATTTGATACTTCTAAAATACGCATTTTTAGTTCACTTGGATAAGGAAGAAAATTTGCGTCTAGTTCCTTATAACTAAAATCATTATCATTTTTAGTTATTTCAACAAGACTAGCATCTACTCCATCCAGTGAAGTTCCACTCATTAGTCCGATTACTAACATCAGGTACCTCCTAAAATTTATTATTTAGTTTTGATAAATAATAAGCACCAATAATTGGTTGATCATTATCAATTATTACATCACCATTTATATGGCTTGTTTTTAGTGTCGTTATAAAACCATCGACAATATCTTCATTTTGATTTTGAACAAAACCACCACGAAGGCCTATTACATAATTATTATTTAAATGTAGTTTATTTACCGCTTTTATGACTTGTAGAGCTAAGTTTCTACCTTCATTAAATAATAGGGTTTTAGCTTCTTGATTATTTTTTATGGCCTCATCTTTTACATAGATTGCCATTTTAGCAATTTCTTTTTTACTATGATTATAAAACAAGTGTTTTAAGTCTGTAATATGATGTTTATTAAGATAAGTTAAAAAGTTTTCTTGAAATAAGGTAAGTGGTAAATCATTTTCTTCTTGATCAATTATATTTAAAGCAAGATCATGAACACATGCATATGCACTACCTAGTTCTCTTATTATATGACCCCATCCACCAATTAAGGTTGTTTGGGATCCATACTTTCCGTATATTGCGACTCCAGTTCCTGATATTACAACAATACCATTTTGATATTTATCTTTTAAAACACTATATAAAGCAATCTCCGTATCACTTTTAATTGATACGGTTGCTTGATATTTATGGAAGAGTTCTTCTTCTTTTTTTGAGACATTGTTTAAAATACTAAAAGCACTAATTCCCATTTGAATATGTGTTAGATGATACTTAGTTTTATCTAATTCATTAATTATTTCATCGATTGCTTTTTGGATGTTCTTCCATATTAGAGACTCACCAAGTACTGAAGGTGATCCACATCCACTTTCTTTTACTGTTAATTCTGTCATATCCTCAAGATAAGCTATCGCTTTAGTTGAGGTACCACCAGCATCAACACCAATAATGTAGTTAATCATTGCTCTTTACTCCAAAAGTAAATCTTTCCCCCTTTTTTAAGGCTGTGATGATGTCATCGGTTAGTTCAACAAAACCAATTACATTAACTCTTTCATCATTTGGAAGATCTTCAAGGATAATATTGATTTCACCTTTATATCGCTTGAAGCCATTATTATCAATGGTTACATATCCTTTTTTTCTTTCTATTGTATTAAATGGTTGGATATCTTCTTTTCCTCTCCATGATGTTGATCTAAGCATTAAATTGTTTGAATCAATTCGACTTGAAAATATACCATCTAAATGTACTTTAAACATTTTATTTTCATCAACAAAATGAAATGGTAATATTAAAGTATCTACTTGATGGATTTTTAATGTTTCAAGTTCTTCTTTTGATGCATATGCATCACCAAAAGCAATTTCATCAATATCTAAAGTTTTTAATTCTTCAATTACTAAGTCTAAGTTCATGGTGCGATGCTTTTCAATTGAAGGAAGTCCTTCATACATTGGTGGACGCATCATTGTATGACTTGGTATAAAGATTAATATAGGAATATTATACTTTTTAAAAAGAGCTATTTTTTCCTTAACAAACTGAATATCATGACCAGTATATAGTTTAGGATAAAAGTTGAAACTTGCTCTTACATTAGTTGTATCAAGACCAAGATTAATTAATTCTTCTAATCTTTCCTTAGTAAGGGTTGAAGCATTGAGTTCAACCACAAAGTCATGAGCTTTACTATATGAGACAATATCTTCTTTGGTAAAGCCATAGTCAAGACGTAAAGCATAAAGATTCTTAGGTATCACAAAACGTTCCATCATTGGTTTTGATACATCTAGACTTAAATGAATTCCATATTCATAAGCCTTATCAACGATTTTTTGTAATTCATCAAGAGTAAGGGTTGCTTCGTTAATATGAGCAGAAGAAAATATTACTTCATATCCATATTCATGTAATAAATCAAGATACTTTAAGTTATCTTCTAAAGAATAGTCATCAAGTCCTGTATAGATTGAGGCACCAAGTTTATACATTTTTTACTCCTTCTTAGTATAATAGATATTTTTTTCTGATTTCCATAAATTCTAAAGCATCATGATTTAAAACTTCTAGTTGACCTTTTATATCACAAGTTGGAACGATAAAAGTGTCTGATCCTGCTTCATATTGGAATAATCCAGGTTTTCCTGGTACGTATGGTGGATTAATTTTGAAGTGTTCACTGTAGTGATTACGAATATAATCAAGTACAATAAAGCTACAATTTACACCATTAAATTTATGACGATCAGTTATATGTACAAATACACCACCACATAATTCACCTTGATATTTTGAGAATGTTGGCGTGTAATATTGAGGGCGAAAATATACGCCTTCAATATTTAAAGCATTAAGTTCTCTTGCTAGTTGTTCTGATTTAAACCATGGAGCACCAATTAATTCAAATGGAGTGGTAGTTCCACGTCCTTCAGAAACATTTGTTCCTTCAAAAATGCATGTTGCATTATAAGCATAAGCGGAAAATACCGTTGGTAGGTTTGGTGTTGGAATTACCCAAGGAAGATGAGTATCTTCAAAATCCATAGTTCTTTCCCAACCAATCATTGGTACAACTTTTAAATCACAGTGAATACCATATTCCTCATTAAATAAAATAGCAAGTTCTCCCATAGTTAGGCCATGACGTTGAGGCATTTCATAATAGCCTACAAATGAGCGATATTTTGAAACATCAAGTTTATTACCTTCTACTTGAACACCATTAATTGGATTAGGTCTATCAAAGACAACAAAAGTTTTTCCAAATTCTGCACAAGCTTGCATACAATATGCCATTGTATAAATAAAGGTATAATATCTTGAACCATTATCTTGAATATCAATAGCAATAATGTCAATCTTATCCATAATTTCTTTTGATGGCTTTTTAGTGCTACCATAAAGACTATATATGGTAATTCCTGTTTCATCATCAACATATGTATCTAAGCGTTGTCCCGCTTGAATACTTGCTCTAATTCCATGTTCAGGTGAGAATAAAGCTACAAGATTAGTTTTTTCTCTTAAGATGTCAATACTTGATTTAAAATTACTATCAATTCCTGTGGGATTAGTTATTAATCCTACTCTTTTTCCTTCAAATATATTACTATATTTATCAATGTTTTCAATACCTAAAATTACTTTATTCATTAATGTCTTCCTCCGCTTCATGCATTATTTTTTCTAGGTCTATTTTTTCAAATTTATAATATACAGGTTTGGTAAAACGAATACCAAGAAATGTAGGTAGCGATATTCCAAAAAGAATCCAAATCGGAAAGGCAAGAATACCAACTACTTTTATTGCGAATATACCAACTAATATTAAGGTTGTTAAAAAGTAACGAAAAGAAACGTAAAAGGCGGTTTTTATAAGTTCACCACATGTCAAACTTTCAAATGTTACCATTAAAAGTGGAATATGAACTATAACCATTAGAATTACAATTCCAAGTAACACCATAACAACTATCCCCATTTGAAATATAACTTCCATTGTCTTTTTTGCATTTTCTTCAACATTTGGTTGATTGTATGAATAAAAGAAAAAAGCAAAACCTACAACCGCTATCAATACAAGTAAAAGTATTCCAATAAAAAATGATTTCTTAAAGTATTTTTTAAAATTACTAAAATATGATTTGAACGGATTAGGTTCATCAATGTCATTTTTAATTGTCGCATTTAAAGCTACTACTGCAGGAAATAATGTAAATACAAATAAACTTAAAAAGAATGTTAATAAATTCATTATTAATAATTTGTATAAAAAGTCAAAAAAACGATATAATTTCGAATTTACCTTCTTTTCATAGTCCATAATTTTTCCTCCAATCTTTTTTATATTATAGCATATATAATAAAAAAACTCAAATCATAAACGATTTGAGTTTCAGACTGTTGACAAACTAAAGTTTGTCAACAGCATTTTTATTTAGATACTATTTAATGTTGTATCCAAGTTCACGCATTGCTGATTTGTACTTTTCAAGTACTTCTTGTAATGATGTTGTTGGAGAGTCTTTACTCTTAACAATACTTGCAGCTAGAGGCCAGAATGCATCAGGACCGAAGTGAGAACCACCACCAACTGTCATTGATAATAATTCCATTAATTCAAAGTAAGTCTTACCTTGACAAGACATAACAACTTCAACGTCGATGTCACGGTCAAACTTAGTTTGTAAGAAGTTACGATAAGCTTCATCTTCAGTTAATGTAACTTTACTATTAGGATCTTTACCAATACCAGATACAAGGTCATGTAGAATGTGAGTAATGATCTTAGTTGTGATACCATTCTTAGCACCAGTAGGAGCGATATTTAATACAGCATAACATGCAGTTCCTGTATAAGGTATTTGGAATGATGAATTACTCATATCAACACCAGTTACATAACGACCTTCATACATTAAGTATTCAGAATCATTAATCTTGATGCCGTCTTCTTGTTTATCAGATGTAATTGGAGTACCACCCTCACCATCAGCACATGGATAAGGAACAACACCAATCTTAAATGTCATCTTAGAAGGGTTGAAACGATCACTAGTCTTTAAGAACCATAAATCACCATGGTGAAGTAATGTTTGACCAGCTTGGAATCCAGGAGATACGTCTTGAACACCACGTCCGTAGTAAACACCACTTTGATAGTAACTTTGTAATGTAGCGATTGTATCAGTTACTTTCTTTTGAACTAAGTAAAGAAGTGGAGGGTTAACTTTAGTCATTTGGTTACCAGTTGATGCAACCATACCAATGATTGATTCAGCGAAGCCCATGTCTAGAGCATAACCTTTAGAGTTCTTTAAAATATTTTGAGCTTGATTTACCCAAGCATCAAAGTTAGAAAGTGTCCATTCACCTTTTAACCACATTTCAGCAGGGTCTTCAAGGTTACATTCTTTAACTAAATCTACATTATAGTACATGAAGTAGTCAGGACGAGCAACACCAGGAGCATAACCATAAACTTTACCTTTAACAGATGCAGCATCGTTAGTTGTAGAATCTTGGATATATCCAGGAGTGTCTTGTTCTTCTTCATTATAACTTAATTCTGTAAAGATACCACTATCAGCATTAATATCATATAATTCAGCAATTGATCCACCTTTAACAAGAGTAGGAATCCATTGAGAAGCAATTGTTAATACATAAACATCACCAAATTCGTTATTTAAGTATTTCTTATTGATGAATTTAACACGTTCAGGTCCCCAAGGAGCAGCGTCGTCCCATGCAGACCAAACGATTGTAATGTCGTATGCAGCTTCGATAGCATCTTGATGCATTTTCTTAACGTCAACGTTATCACCAGTATAACCAGGATCGTTAGGGTCGTAAGAAGTAACAGGAGTAACTTTGATTACAAAGTCCATACCATTACCTTGGAATCCAACTTGGTCTAGTTCCCATTTAGGTTCATAAACACCAGGAATACCAAATGATGCAACTAATGTAATATTACCAGCAGCAACGTTAGAAATTCTAGTAACTTTATTAGATGTTAGAACGCCATCAATTTCTTGATACCAACCTAAGAATCTTTCTTTTTCGTTACTTGGAATAGCATCAGGAAGTACATAACCTTCACCGTATTTGTATTGAGTTTTGATTCCTTCAGGAAGTGTTCCACCTTCACATTTATATGTGATTGTGTAATAAATATCAACAGAAGGAACATCCCATTGAGCAACTAATGTAACATCAGTGTTAGTTCCAGCAGCAATTTCAGTAATTAATTGATCAGAACCATCCATTTTCCATCCTTTTAATACAAATCCTTCTTTAGTTGCGTTAGTTGGAAGAACTAAACCTAAAGATTCAAAGAAATGTGTAGGAGCTACAAATCCTTCAGGGAATGCACCACCATCAAGGTTGTATTTAATGCTGTGTTTTTCACTAGCGCTTAACCATCTAGCAACTAATGAGAAGTTTTGATCATCAGTTTTAGAAATAGCAAATACTTGATTACCTTCGCCATCAAACCAACCAGCAAATTCAAATCCTTCTTTTGTTGGAGTTGGAAGTGTAGGTAAGCCTTCGCCTACTTCATATTCAGTAGGTGCAACATATCCATCTGCAAATGATCCACCAACTAAATCAAATTGAATTGTTCTTGTTTCAACTTGACCTGCAGTACGATAGTTTGCGATAAGTTTTAAATCTTCTGCGAATGTATCAGCAGCAATTTGAGTACCAACTTTTACACCATCTTCTGTAACCCATCCTGTGAATACTTGTCCAGAAAGAGTTGGAGTAGGAAGTGCAACGTCTTTTGTTGAATCGTATTTAGCAGGTAATTCTTTATCATAAGTACCACCATTTAAATCTAGTGTTAATTTAAATACGATTTGTTTCCATTTTGCAGTAAGTTTAACATCTTTGCCAGTTCCTTTAGCAATCTTAGTTACTTTCTTATTAGATGCATCTACCCAATTTAAGAACTTATAATCTTCCTTAGTTGGAGAAACAAGTTCTACGCCTTCAGCATCATCATATGCTGTTGGAGCATTAGCAGGTAAAACACCGCCGTCTAATTCGTAAGTAATGTTGAATGTTTTTTTCTTAGTTTTGTTACATCCAACGATTGCTAAACATAGAAGAAGGCTCATCATAAAAATAGCAAATTTTCTAAATTTCATTTTTTAGTCTCCTTTTTTTGTTTTAGTCAAATAATGATATGATTCCCATAGCTCAAAACCAAAGCGAGCATAGAAATCAGTAAGTCCGGTCCAATCAATTATGATATCTGAAGCATTAGCATCAATTAAAATATTTTTGCCTTCTGCTACGATATCAAAGCCTATATGGCGACCTCGACAATCTTTATCGACGCCAAGAGGACCAATGCCGCCTAAAGCTTTAAAGTGGCCACGCCACGTTTGGCTATTGCCAATTAAACATTCAGATGTATCAGGATATCCTATTTTTGCAAAAGCAATTACTTTAGAATTCTCAATACATATAAGATATTCTCTACCTGTTCCACCATTAGACCAGTAGTCAATGGTTTCCTTAGTCCATCGGCCCGGCCAATTACGTTCCATGAATTGTAAGATTTTTTCTTTATCATCAAGGGTTGCAAGACGATATTCTAAATCTTTATTTTTCAAGGCTATTTTTTCCTTATTTTTATTAATTAAATCACATGTATCATATGGTTTAATATAACCACGCTTTTCAAACCATTCAAGTGGACTTCCAAGTGCAATTGGTAGTCCGGGGAAAAAATCATTGTAATCTCTTCCTATATGAATTATTTTCTTATTTAATCTATCAAACTCTGTTTCTGCAAGTTCCAATAACTTAGTTCCAATTCCTTTGTTTCTATATTTGGGATGAACATAAATTAAACTAATCCATCCACTATCTTCATAATCACCAATGACAAAGTTTGACTCCCAAGTTTTACCAATGATAAAACCAACAACTTTATCGTGATCTAAAGCCACATACGATGCATCATCACAAATATCATTTGTGTTTCTTTCAAATAATTCTTTTGTAATTGGAAACAAAGAACCAAATTCTTCATTCCACATTTCGTATAATTTTTCTTTATTATTGAAAACAGATAATTTAGTATAATTCATATAATCTTCTTTATTTAATAGAAGGTGGAAGAACCCCTCCACCCTCTCTTTTTTTAGTTAATTAGTGTTTTTTTCTTAGTAAGAATACTAGTAAGCATCCAGCAGCTAAGAATTCAAAGAACATTGCGCTCTTCTTACCGCAGCCTTTATTAGAAGCTAGCTCAGTAACTTGAGTTTGAGTTTGATCAGCAACAGTCTTAACGCTTGCGATTGCAGCTTTAACTTCTTCAACGCTTGCATTGTTTGGAAGTTTAGCAATTGCTTCTGCAGCAGCTTTAACTTGTTCAGAAGTAGCAAGAGTACCAACTAATGCAGTGATTTCATCTAATTTAGATAATTTACCTAATTCGTCTAATACTTCATCATGGTTAGCTTTAACTAGAGCTTGAATTGTTTCTAGTAAATCAGTGATTTCTTTAACGTTTGCAGTTGTAGCATTTTGTTCAAGAACTACAACTTGGATAGCTTTAGGCATTTCAGTTACGTTACCAGCAGCATCGTATACAGAAACTTTTACATTGTACTTACCAGGTTTAGTTGTTTTAACTTTAGTTGAACTTTCATCAACACACCAAGTAATTGTACTATTGAATAAGTTACCATCAACGTTATCTACTGCAGCTTTAACAGCAAGTTTAGGATCCCAAGTTGTTCCATAAGGAAGAACTAATTCAGTATAGAATTCAACATAAGGAGCAGTAACGTCAGCGATTTCAACTGTGAATGTAGTTTCAGCGTAGTGTTTAGCATTGTTAACTACTTTAGCAGTAACTTTATGTACACCTTCAGTAGGGTTAGCAAAATCTAATGTAGCAGATGCAAAGTGAACGTTTTGAGTAATTTCAGTTCCTTTGATACCAGCTGCATCTGTATATCTACCATCATAAGCTTTAACTAATGTCATAGGGTTGATAGGTTTAATAACCATCTTACCATCTACAACTTCTGGAGTAATGTATAATGCATTTTTATTAACTTCAATTGTAGGAGTATATTCATCAACTACAATGTAAGTAACTGTTAATGAAGAACTTACACCAGTAACTGTATTTTCAGCAGTGAACTTAACAGTATATCTTGTGTTAACAGGATCAGAAGAAGTGTCGATTGTGTAATCAGCAAACTTTGTTTTATTCTCAGCAGGTCTTTCAATCCATAAAGTATTACCAAATTTATATTCTTTTCCATCTACAGTTTCAGTACCTTCTTCGAAACATCTTTTACCAGTAAAGAAGGCATTGAATAATAACATATAGTTGTAAGGTGAAGCACATTTTAATGGAGATTCAAATTGGCCAGCCCAATTAGCACCAGCATATGCATTATGTTTAGAACCTTTCATAGATAATGCATAACTATAAATATATTCAACTAACCAATCCCATTTGCCATTGTAGTAAGTGTAGAAATTCTTCTTACCATCGGCAGGAGCACTTTGTCCAATAAAGTTCCAACTTAAGTTAGTTAAGTTACCTTTAGCAGCATCAAATGCATTTGCAGCTTCTTCTTCCATTCCACAATAATCTTTTGCGAATGCTATATAGTCAGCATTGAAGTCAGCAACCATTTCTTCCATTGATTGATAACGTGGTTTGTTAACAACTGTACTACCATTAACATTCATCATGAATGCTAATGTATTAAGATCTTTACTATAAGATAATAGATTGTTCTTTTCTTTCCACATTGAAGCAAGTCCATCATAAAGAATGTTGTATGCAGGTTTAAAGCTTTGACCTTTCATAACTTCGATGATTAATTCTTCTTGATCCATAAATTGGTAAGAATGTCCACCAGCAACTCTTTCGATAGTCTTTAATCCAGTAGTTGAGAAATCATAAGTTCTAGCTTCTGCACTCTTAACAGTACGTCCGTTTAAGAAAGCACCACGAACGATGTTATTGAATTTAGCAGCTTCAGTTACAACACCTTTATCAAGGTAACCAAAATCAAATGTTCCACCATTTTTAGGGATGCGGATTTCTCTAACACATGCACGATAGTATTCAGCAGCAGTGATTTCTTCTTGACTAGCAGCTTTTCTTGTAGCGTTAGTAACAGCTTTTTCATTATCATTGATCTTATGGTTAGAACCTTCGCTATTTAAGAAAGCGATAGCCATATAACCATTTCCATCTGGAGAATCAATTACATAGTCCCAAAGGTCACAATCCCAACCTTCTGCCATGTATGTAGCAGTGTTAACGTTAGTTGGTTTTTCTTGGAACCATTCCCACATAAATCTCTTGTATAAGAAATTGTCTTCATCAGTAGGAACCATTACAGGTTGACCATTTTCATCAACTTTAGGACTTCCGTCTTCGTTAGTATCTTGTTTAAGAACTTTATCAGGAGTTGTTACACCTTCAACATATTGTACAACTTTACCATCAACGTAGCAGAACATTGGTGCCCATAAATCAGCAGCAGCACCTTCAGCACCTGGTTTTACATAGAAACCATCCATAGCAACACCACGGATAATTCTACCTTCTCCATCAAATACAAACATACGGTTGTATAGATTTTGTTTATTACCACCATCGCCAATTGTTTCAGATACAGTGATCATATCGATTGAAATATCTTGACCAGAGAAGTTCATTCTTAAGTGAGATAGAGATGGATCAGCTGGAACAGCATTGTATTTAAATACTTCTTTTTCAGTTCCAAATGTATTAGGGTTAACTCTAACAATTGTTGGTTGACCATCTTTTAATGCATAACCATTAATGTTGTTACCAGCACCACTTGCAGGGTTACCAGCAGAGTCAACATTGCTTGTTAAGCCAGAGAAGAATATTGCATAATATTTACCAGTAGCTTCTCCATTTTTATCATATTCAGCAACACGAAGTCTTGTTTCGTTCCAAGGATACATTCTTGAAGCGCCAGCCCAGTTAGGGTCTGCCTTCGCAGCATTGTCATAGTAATTAGGGAATGTAGTATAAATACTACCCATTTCATACATAGGTATTTCATCAGCTTCAAGAGTAGGGTCTTCTGTCCATTTGTCAGAATCAGCTGCCTTAGCTGTTGGTGTAGCTAAGCCTACAATTGCCAAAGAAAGTACGAATGTACTTAATAAAGCAAATAACTTTTTCATAAATTTTATCCTCCTATATTTATTTTTGAAAGCGTTTGCGATTATATTATAGCATAAATGAAAGCGCTTTGCAAGTCTTAAAGCAACATTTTTTTATATTTTTTAATTTTTTTAAAAGAAAAAGACCTACTTTGGAAAAAGCAGGTCTATTTTGCTACCATTATTTTACTTTTGAGTAAGCAGCTTCATCGATAATAACTGTTGTGTTTGGATGTTTATGAAGAATTGAAGCAGGGAAATCTTCAGTAATTTCACCACTTAATAGTTTAACAACAGTGTCAGCTTTGTTTACGCCGCTGATTAACATTAAGATTTCTTCACTCTTCATGATGTTTTTAATACCCATAGTCATTGCATGAGTTGGAACTTCATCAATGCTATTAAAGAAACGTTTATTATCTTGACGCGTTTTGTCAGTTAGTTTTACAACGAATGTTTCTTGATCAAATGATGTTCCTGGTTCATTAAATCCAATATGGCCATTTCCACCAATACCTAAAAGTTGTAAATCAACATGAACTTTATTTAATTGATCATTATATTCTTTTGCACATAAAGCAAGGTCTGCACCATTTGCAACAGGAAGATGAACATTTTCTTCCTTAATATCTACATGATTAAATAGGTTGTCATGCATGAAATAGTAATAGCTTTGTGGATGTGTACGATCAATTCCGCAGTATTCATCAAGGTTATAAGTGGTGATGTTTTTAAAACTAATTTCACCTTTTTTATACATTTCAACAAGTTTTTGATAAGTGCCAATAGGGCTTGATCCTGTTGCAAGACCTAATACAGCATTGTTTTTTTCTTTAATTTTATTAGCAATTATTTCCGCTGCTTTTTCGCTTAATGCTTCATAATCTTTAACAATAATAACTTTCATTTTTCATACCTTCTTTTCTTATTTTAATGTTACAGGGCAGCTTCCTTTAGGAGCTACTTTTCCTGTTAAAACCTTTGATAATGATTCAAAACTTAAGACACTAGCTTCATAACTAATTAGGTAAGTTTTGGCATTTAAAACATTTAAATCATATGGAGTTCTAACTCCAATAACAATTAATTTATCTTGATCAAGACTATTAATTAAATCTGCTTGTGTAGGGTTAAAACAAGCGTTATAACTGCAATAAATTACTTTATCATAGTTCTTAGTAAGGGCTATTAATTCTTCTTTTTGAGCCTTATCTGGGTCAATTGTTGAATAATATTTATCAACCTTAAATGGCATAAAATCGCCTAATGATTTTAAACTGTTGTCTTCATTTTCAGCAAGGGTTACTACTTTTATTTTAGGGAAAACAACTAATATTTTTTCATTTTCTTTTACAGGAAGTAAGTGATTTTCATCTTTAATTAGAGTAACCCCTTCATCCATTACTTTACGAGCGAAGGCCATTCTTGATGGTTCTTCTAGTTCGTTTTCAATCTTTTCAAATGATGTAGGCATTTCTCCAACATTAAACATTTCTTTATATTTTAATATTCTTTCAACAGAGGCATTGATCATTTCTAGTGGTATTTTACCTTCTTCAGCAAGGCGAAGAGCAGTATCTGCAAATTCTTTTTGCATTTGAACATTTCTTGCTCCACAAAGAAGTAGAATATCACATCCTGAATTAAAGCCATGAAGAACAATGTCTTCGATTGAGAAGTTATCAAATACAGCAGACATTGTTAATGAATCAGTTACTACTAGTCCTTTAAAACCAAGTTGTTCACGTAATAGTCCTGTAATGATTTTATGAGATAAAGTAGTTGGATATACACTATCATATTTTGTATATAATACATGGCTTGCCATTATACCTGGCAAATCATGTTCAACCGCAAGTTTAAAAGGAACAAGTTCCATTTTATTAATTCTTTCAAAATCAAAATCGACTTTAGGAAGTCCAATATGAGAATCAACAGCAGTATCACCATGACCTGGGAAATGCTTGATAGAAGTCATTAGACCAGCATCAGTGTAACCTTTTACTGCCTCATATACATATTTAGCAACTTCATTGGGATTTTCTGAATATGAACGAACGTTTATAACAGGGTTTTTAGCGTTATTGTTGACATCTCCTACAGGAGCGAAATTGAAGTTAAAACCTAAATCACGAAGTTCAACCCCCATGTTGTATGCTAGTTGATAAGCATACTTATATTGGTGAGTAGCCCCAATAACCATTGCTCCTGGTGATTGGGTTATTCCTTCCGTTACTCTTGCGACCATCCCGCCTTCTTGGTCAATCGCAATAAATGGAGGAATGCTGGCACATTCGTTAATTTTTTTGTTTAATTCAAATATTTGTTTTGGATTACCACAATTATCTTTAAAGTAAATGATTAAGCCGGCTTTAATTTCTTCAATTTGATACCTTAATTCTTCACTATATTCTGTTCCAGAAAAAGCAAGACCAATCATTTGTCCAACTTTTTCTTTTAAAGTCATCTTACTAATGTCAATTTTTTTCATTTTGTTTTAAATCTCCAAATTAATGTTTCTTTCTTAATACAAAAGCAAGAAGGGTTACTGCTGATGTTAATGTAATTACCATTTCAATTGTTTTCTTACAATTACATCCTTTCTTTTCTGAATCTTGATTCTTGATTTCTTCAAATCTTGCTTCTACTGTTACATTTCCTTCTTTTACTTCTGTTACTAATTCGCCATCTTTATACCATCCTAAGAATTTATATCCTTCTTTTGTGGCTTCTTTTAATATTACTGTTTCGCCTTCTTCATATGTTGAAGGGTTTGATGCGTTGTTTGTTCCGCCATTTAGGATATATGTGATTTGGTATTTTTCTTTTATCTTTTCCCATTTAGCTGTTAATTCTATGTCTTCTTTTGCTTCTGGGCTGATACTTGTTACTTTGGTTTCTCCTATATACCATCCTATGAATTTATATCCTTCTTTTCTTGGTTCTTTTAATATTACTTCTTCGCCTTCTACATAGCTACTTGGATTTAATTCATTATTTGTTCCACCATCTAGATTATATGTAATATTGTGACTTATTGTTGGATTGTTTGTTCCTACTGTTATTATTTCACTTTTTACATTCTTCGCTGTTGTTCCTACTACATATGTTACTACTAGTTGGATCTTATATTCTTGGTGTTCTAAATCTAGATCTTTTATTGTTTGAATTCCGGTTTTGGTTGTTAGTGGAATGTCTTCATCATTTACTTTTAATACTGCTGACATTACTAACTCATCATCATCTACATATTTATATTCGATTGTTACTCGATTGTTCTTTTCTTGTGTTTTGATGAATTTACTTATTGTTGGTACATTATATGATAATGTTGTTACTGTTTTCTTTATCTTTCCGGGATATACATTTCCTGTTGTTGGTTCTACACAATTAAATGTTATTTCTACATCAAATTTTGTATTTTCTGGTAAGTCTTCTATTAGTAATTCATCATTTGATCCCATTACATATTCGCCATCATTCATGTGAATTACTATATCTCTAAACCAACTTGAGGTATCTGACTGTCTTTTTACTACTCTTACACTTGTTTTACTGATGTCTTCAAATACTATTCCAAGGGATGGCATTTCAAAGGCTTTGGTTTTAATTTTTACTTTGAAACTTCCATTTACAATCTTGCTTTCATCTTTATATGAAGGAGTCTTATAATTAACTGTCGCAACATATTCAGTATCTTCTTGTAATCCTTCAATTGTTGCTACTCCATCTTGCATTGATACAGTCTTTCCATCAATTGTTACACTTGCTTCTGTAATTTTAGCAGTAGTGGCTGTTTCATTTAAAACAAATGATGCTGAATTTCTAGTTGTATTTTTTACATCCCAGCTAATACCAGGGTCTCTCATAACAAATAAAATTGCATTACCAATGTGACGTTCTGAACCATCACTAGGTACATTTACGATATCAAAATCATTGTATTCATTTTTAACAATTAGGGTTGCGCTACCTCCACCATCTAGGTTATAGGCAGTTTTACATCCAGCTAGTCTCATTAATTCACCAGCTTCAAAACAACTTAATCCTGTTCTTCCACTTGGAACATCACGACCATCAATATCCATTACAACGGTTGATCCATCTTCTTTAAAGCCGATTACTAAACGTGGTTTAATTGCGGTTTTTTCATCATATTGTCCATATGTATCACAACTTTCTCCCCACATTGGTTTGTAATCTTTAAGGATTTGGTTAACATAGCCACATGCACTTGTTACATTTGCCCATTCTCCAGTTAAGTCAAATTGGCATTTAACATAGTTATTAATACTTAATTTATCATCTAAACTTCCATCTTTAGAAACTAAATAAAATTCTCTAACAACTTGATTGTCGCGTTCTGCTTGAGGTCTAGAGTTAGCACCTAGATTATCAACTTTACTTAAGATTGTACCTTTAACAAATGGACGACGATCACCATATGAACTACGACATAAATCATACTTACCAACGTAAACAGTATAACCTGTTAAGTCAAAAGTGTCAATGGCATCTTTTGTATAAAGAGTAATACCCGTTTCTGATGGGTTACAGTTATAACCTTCAATAGTAAGTTTACTTAATTCTGTCTTATTTGCACCATCGTAATTTGCTTTATCTGGATAAATATGAACTGACATCTTAGAGTCAAGAGTTGGAATACCAGTTACAAGTCTATTATCATCTGTCCAACCTAATACTTGTTGCCAATCAGAATTGATTGTAATAGGACGAATAACTTCACCATCTTGAACCATTAAGTTAACTGCTTCACATGTATCATTAATTCTAAACCAGTCACCATTTCCAGCCGCAACAACAATCCAACCTGGATGAGTTGCTTCATAATCACGAGCAGTAGCTGTAGTTGTAGAGGAATGGAAACCATCTGTGGTACCTTTACTCCATGTTACAATTCTTACATCCTCACTTGTTACAGGTATATCAACCCATTGAAATGTTTGAGGATTTAAAGAGTGGTACTTACTAGATGGATCTAAATATCCACCATAGTAAGTTTTAGCTGCAGTTTTATAAACTGTTCCTCCACCTAAAAAATAATTTTCTTCTACTTCTTGTAAATCTTTTACATACTTACTTTCACCATCTAAAGGTTTAGCAGAAACACTTAGCCAAAGACTTGAAAGAGTAAGTATTAATGTTAATAAAAACCCAAATATTTTTTTCATTTTGTTTTAAATCTCCAAATTAATGTTTCTTTCTTAATACAAAAGCAAGAAGGGTTACTGCTGATGTTAATGTAATTACCATTTCAATTGTTTTCTTACAATTACATCCTTTCTTTTCTGAATCTTGATTCTTGATTTCTTCAAATCTTGCTTCTACTGTTACATTTCCTTCTTTTACTTCTGTTACTAATTCGCCATCTTTATACCATCCTAAGAATTTATATCCTTCTTTTGTGGCTTCTTTTAATATTACTGTTTCGCCTTCTTCATATGTTGAAGGGTTTGATGCGTTGTTTGTTCCGCCATTTAGGATATATGTGATTTGGTATTTTTCTTTTATCTTTTCCCATTTAGCTGTTAATTCTATGTCTTCTTTTGCTTCTGGGCTGATACTTGTTACTTTGGTTTCTCCTATATACCATCCTATGAATTTATATCCTTCTTTTCTTGGTTCTTTTAATATTACTTCTTCGCCTTCTACATAGCTACTTGGATTTAATTCATTATTTGTTCCACCATCTAGATTATATGTAATATTGTGACTTATTGTTGGATTGTTTGTTCCTACTGTTATTATTTCACTTTTTACATTCTTCGCTGTTGTTCCTACTACATATGTTACTACTAGTTGGATCTTATATTCTTGGTGTTCTAAATCTAGATCTTTTATTGTTTGAATTCCGGTTTTGGTTGTTAGTGGAATGTCTTCATCATTTACTTTTAATACTGCTGACATTACTAACTCATCATCATCTACATATTTATATTCGATTGTTACTCGATTGTTCTTTTCTTGTGTTTTGATGAATTTACTTATTGTTGGTACATTATATGATAATGTTGTTACTGTTTTCTTTATCTTTCCGGGATATACATTTCCTGTTGTTGGTTCTACACAATTAAATGTTATTTCTACATCAAATTTTGTATTTTCTGGTAAGTCTTCTATTAGTAATTCATCATTTGATCCCATTACATATTCGCCATCATTCATGTGAATTACTATATCTCTAAACCAACTTGAGGTATCTGACTGTCTTTTTACTACTCTTACACTTGTTTTACTGATGTCTTCAAATACTATTCCAAGGGATGGCATTTCAAAGGCTTTGGTTTTTACATCTACTGTATAACTTGCCTTTATTAGTTTTGTTGGATCATCATATGCTGGAGCAGAATATTCAATAGTCGCAACATATTCAGTATCTTCTTGTAATCCTTCAACTGTTGCTACACCATTTACCATTTCTGCAGTTTTTCCATCAATTGTTATTTTAGCATTTTGAATTTCTGAACTATATAGCGCACCACCAAGTGTAAATGAAACACTATTTCTAGTTGTATTTTTTACATCCCAGTTAATGCCAGGGTCTTTCATAACAAATAGAATTGCATTACCAATATGACGTTCTGAACCATCACTAGGACGATTGATTACGTCAAAGTTTCCATATGCATTTCTTACAATTAGAGTTGATGAGCCACCGCCATCAAGATTATAAGCATGAGTACATCCTGCAAGTCTCATAATTTCGCCTTCTTGGAAATATGATAAACCTTGTTCATAGTCTATTGCTTTACCACGACCATCACCAACCATTAATACAGTTGAACCATCTTCTTTAAAGCCAACAACTGTACGTGGATGAGTTGTATATGCGAATGAATCAGTTGAACCAGCACCAAGAGGATTACCATCTTTTAGTACTTGAGAATTTAAACCACCAGCAGAACCGCCAAATCCACAAAGAACGTTTGGTACATCTGCCCATTCACCAGTTAATGAATGTTGACAACGTACATATGATCCTTGTTCAATTAAACTATCAAGACTTCCATCTTTAGAAATTAGGAAGAATTCTCTCTCAGCGTTTTTATTAATTGGTTTTGAATTAGCTCCTAAATCAGTGCGAACATTTTGAATTTCACCTTTAACAAAGATTTGACCTGTATATTTAGAAATACGACAAGCATCATATTTACCTACATATACTTTAAATCCTGTTAAATCATATTCTCCTGCACAATCTTTAGTTAAGATTGAAATCCCTGTTTCACTTGGAGTTGTATTAACTGTATTAATATTAGCGTTTTTAATTACATTTTTGTTTTTATCTAATACTTCAAGTTGTAATACTGAATTAACAGTTGCACCATTGATAATTGGAGTGTCATCTTTTTTCCATCCAATTTGTGTGTAACCAACATTAGGTTGATATACTTCACCATCTTGAACATGTAGTTTAGCTGGTTCTTTTGTTCCGTTAATATCAAAAGAATCACCGTTTACAGCCGCAACAACAATCCATCCTGGATTCTTTTCTTCAAAGTCCATTGCAGTTGTACGTACAGTACTTGCTGCCCAACCATCGACACTTCCTTTTGACCAAGAAACAACTCTTACAGCGCCATTGCTTTTTGGAAGTTCAACCCATTGAACAGTATTATGACTATATTCATACTTTTTATTATTAATATCATAAATGCCGGTATGAACACCATTATAAGTTGTTTTTACACGTTCTTTATATAATTTAACACCACCCATAAGGTTTCTAGTTTCTAAGTCACCTACACGAATAGCATACTCTGATAATTTAGTTTCTTGATCTCCTTCAGCGTTAGATGTAATGCCATTATTAACAAAATAGAATATTACACTAAAGCATATAAGGAAAAGAAACATTGAAATACGTTTTAATCCTTTAATCATTCTTTTTCTACCTTTCTATAAATTTTTATGTAATGTTTGTATGATAGTTTAACACATAAATATACCGTTAAACTAATACCTCCGAAAAACATAACATAGTTAAATAATATTGATAATGTTCCGACTATTATTGCGATAATAGCCATTAAAAAAGTTGTACCAAAATCTTTAAAAGCCATAATCAAGGCTAACTTAATATATTGTAACAAAGTTAAATCAGAAAAATACACTAACACTAGTGGTAGATGAATTATTAAATATACTACCACAAAAATAAATGATATTGTAACAATTAGGCCAATAAGGTATGTTATACCTTTGCCTTGATTAATATAAAAATAGTTAAAGCTATTATAAAAAAGCATTGCTAGTAAATAAATTACTATTCCTATTATAAATGACTTTATAAAATGTTTTGCAAAGCTTTTAAAGAAATCTTTGAAAATCGTATTGGTTTCATCATCTTCATATTGTCTAATAACATCAGTTACAGCAACAATTGATGGGAAAAGCCAAATAATTATTGGAACCAAAGTAAGATAAAACCATATGGTGTCCGTATCCTTACTAAATATCGAATAGATAAATAAGAATATAAAAGAGGGAACGACAACCAAAAAGTTAAGTAAAATTAGGCGCAAAATATAATCTAAAATACGATATAATTTACCTTTTACAAAACGATTTGATGCCATTCCCTTATTCTCCTTATATTTTATCCGATGATACCGGATCTTTCAACACCTTCAATAAATAGACGTTGAACAAATAGATATCCTATTAATAGCGGTAACATCATCAGTAATGCAGCTGTATTAGATATTAAGGAAGCAAACAATGGGTTATCACGTACATCCTCACCTACTAAGTCAGCTAAATGTTTAAATTGACTTGATTTAAGAAGGTTACCTATCCACTCCGCAACGTTGATTAATTTCATTGTCATCATTGGGAAGGAGTCACCACTTATTTCATACATTTTGGTGTAATATACATCATTCCACTGCCATACAAAGGCAAATAGAGCAACAGTAGTGATCGCACCACGAGCATTTGGAAGCATTACACTCCAGAATGTTCTTACTACACCTGCACCATCGATTTGGGCAGATTCTTCAAGTTCAATTGGGATTCCTCTAAAGAATTGTCTAAAGATGAATATAAATAACGCAGCTCTAATACCTTGACCAGTAATAGACATAATATAGAACACGATATCTTTACCTTCACCTTTTATTGATAATCCTCTAGTAGAACCAGTACAAGCTTTAATAATACCTAAGATATCAAAGTTTGAGAAATAGATTGATCTTGATAAAGCAACTGTTTGTGGAGGAATAATTAATGTTAACATAATTATCCAGAAGATTACGTTGCTTCCTTTAAATTTTAATCTTGCGAAAGCATATCCAGCAAGTGCTGTTGATAATACTTGGCAGATTGTTGATATTGTAGAAACTTTAACGTTGTTAAATAATGAACGCCAATAATCAAGGATTGTTCCAGCAATCTTAAAGTTTACCGTTGAGAATGTCTTTGGAATATATTTAACTAGTGGGTCATTAATATCCATAGGGTCACGTAAAGCAAATGTAAATTGTTCAAATATAGGGAATAGAATAACAAATGAAAGTCCGATAATTAATACTGTTCTTAATATTGAACTAGCTACATCAGCGGTTTTTTGACCTCTTACAGCACGTTTAGTTGGGTTAGAAAGTTCTTCTTTAATACTTTCAAATTTTTGTTTTACAGATTCTTTAAATGCAGCTCTTTTTTCAGCTTTAGTTAAAGGTCTTTTTTCTTCATTTTCAGCCATTTACTTTCTCCCCCTTCCTACTTTTTATCATCATAATAGAAGACAAATCTTGAAACAATTCCTAGCAATATTATCAAAATCAACAATGCTGATCCAAGATATATCCATGACATCGCCGCATGTCTTCCATACTCTGAGTTTTTATATTGTTTGTCGATAATTGTATTAATATCTGAACGCAAGAATGAGTCTACGACAGTATATACAATTACAGTAATAATCATTGGGGAAACCATCGGCAAGGTGATTTTCCAGAATGATTCATATTTAGTTGCACCTTCAATTTTAGCAGCTTCATACAAGTGTTTTGGTACAGATTGAATAGCCGCAAGGAATATTAGAATTTGAATACCTGAGTACGATATTGTATTATAAATGGTATTAGTAATACCACTCAAGAAAGATACTAAGAACTTAGGCATTCGAAGTCCAATCAAGAAGGTTTCCATATTAAACAATTGTGATAATGCTCCCTTACCACCCTGGGCAGCTATGGTCGATAGCGAGTTCGACGACTCCAGAGCAGATGAAATAGCTTCTGAGTTAAATATTACTGGTAAGAAGAAGATTGCTCTTACAATTCCACGACCTTTAAAATCACCATTTAACATAACAGCAAGTAATAAGCTGAAGATTGTTATTACGATAGTATCAACAACAGTTGTTGAAACAGTGTTCCAAAGTTCAACTGGGAAATCTACATTTTCTCTAAATGCATAAATATAATTGAAGAATATTGTCTTTACATTTGGATCAGGTGTTGAGTAATCTTTATTTTGAATGGCTTCTTGAGTAAATGCTTTACCAAACCAAACTTTAACACCACCTTGGAAGATTTCAAGGGTACTTAAAGAGTAAATGAATGATTGAATTAATGGATATAAGAAGAATAAGATAAATCCAATAATTGTAGGTAATAAGAATAATACTGACACAAATACTTTTTGTTGATCATATCTTAATCTATCATAAGTTTTTGACTTTATCCATTTAATTGGGAAGAAGATATAACAGAAATAATGCCATCCTATTGAGATTCCTTTATAAATCTTTACAAGAACTTTATTAGTTAGGAAGAAATTCTTTATGTTGTTCCAGATTCCCTTAAAGAATGAACCGATAGTTGTTTTCTTACCACGGATTTCTTCTTCAATTTCATCTAGATTTACTACCTTATCTTCTGCAAGATAACGTTGTTTAATCTTTTCTACTTCTTCATCATGTAGTTTTTGTTCTTCTTTTTTCTTTTCTATTTTTTTAGCATTTAACTTCTTAGAAAGTTTGCATAGGCAGTGAATACCATACCATGCAAGTACCACTATAGCAGTGGCAATAACGACAATTAAAAGTTGTATCATTAGTGCCACCTCCTATACTAGTTTATAGCTCTTAGCCGCAATGTTTGTACCTAAATAATTGTAGGTTGCGAAAGAGTAATTTAATACAATTTTAATTTCATTAACACCATTACTGTAAGTAACTAAATATACATTAGGTTCTAATCTTTCATGAGAGACTAAACGACATTCATAAATATGAAGACCATTTAATTGTTGATAAATGTCAGATACAGTATCTACCCAATTGCTATATTCAGTATTATAGTAATTGTTATAATCAGTTTGAATTAATTTTTTAGAGCTATCATAAGTAAATGTAAATTGTGGATTTGAACCAGTTTCAATTAATTTCATAATATGATAAGTTTCACCTGATTCAATTTTTTCATTTATGCTTTCACCTGAATAGTCAAATAAACCATTTACTACTAATTGATAGAATGGAACTGAATAATCAAGTAATTCCTTACGTGATGCTTGATATGGAATATCTCTAGCATGACTAATATAAGGGATAGCATAATCATATGGTTGATAAAGGTTAATGTTTTGAATTTTTTCATTAATTAATTTTAATGATTCAATTTGTTGTCTTACGGCATCAACTTTGAACATTTCATTATTCTTTTTGTAATCACCTGCTAAAGCAGAACCAAATTTATCAATTGATATTGAGTTAATACCAATATTATTTTTGTTTGCTTTTTCAATACCAAATACTTTTACATATGCATCAACTAATGATTGTGAAAATGCTTGATAGTAATGTGGTGATAATACAGAGATTTTACGTCCCTTACCATATGTATTAGTATTTAGATCATAAGGAGCGTTTGTGATAATTTCACCAATAACATCACGTGTTGTATAGTGATTTCCGCCATAACTTTCTTGATATTTATGTAATTCCCCCATACTAACATATGGATAAATCGTCACATTGTCATTTTTACTAACTAATGCTTTTAGTTGTTTCTTAGAGCCTAAAAGAGTATTTAATTTAATCCTCTTAAATGAAGTATTAACTAAAGCTTCTTTTCTCCAACCTTTGTAGAATACATTAATGTATTCAACACCAACGCCTAGATAAGTGGCTAAGATTTCACTTAATTCTTCATATGTAGTCATAGTTCCCTTTGCATTATAGCTGAAACCTAAGAAGTTATCAGTATAAGTATAAGCACCTACAACATCCATATCAAGAACTGGAGAGTCTGTTTTATCTTTTTCTTCAATGTCATAACGATTAATTAGAATTTCTCTATATGCTTGAGCAACATCAGAATACTTTAAATTTTCTCCAGTTGTGTTTGCTAAGAATACAAAGTTAATTACTGTATCATCTTTTATACTTTGATTTGTAAATTTACGAACAGCTTCTTTTGAGTAAGTACCAATATATACATCTTGAGATTCTCTTGTATATACTCTAAAGTAATTTCTATTGTGAGTTTCACCAACTTGACCATAGCCAGATGTTGTAGCACGAAGTTCAAGTTGTGCTGCATTATTTTCAACATCAGCAATTACTGCAGATGTGTTATTTACGACAGCATACATTGGTAACATAATATCGTAACTTTCAGCCTTCTTTACTACACTTGTTTGAGCAAGGTCTGTAGTATAAAGACGTTTGATATATGGTTCATAAATATTAGCTTTACCATTATCATGTTCTAGAATACTTCCGCTTCCATCAGGAATTAATGTATAACCACCAACACCTGATTTTGTAGCTGTAAAGTATGGAAGGATATCAATATTACAAACTACATGTGAGCCAATTTCATTGATTGAATCGTTAGGAACAGTTACAGTTAAGCCTTTGTCTGTTAGTTTATATTCAATTGCAACTTCAAATGCTACACGAGTTAAATCGATTTCCATATCAAATTCTGAATTATCTTCAGCTAAGTCAGCTGTTGTATATCCTAACCATTCATAGAATAAACGATATAATTCTTTTAATACGATAGAGGACATAAATTCATATTTAGTTCCGCCACCTTTATATTCATAGTAGTCGTAAGTTTTAAGGTTACCTTCAACAGAACCACTCATCTTATTATACCAAGAACCATTTGTTTCGAATACTTTACCCCAAATATCATATGCTTTTTTATAATCAACAAGTTGTTGTTCTAGGGTTCTTAGCTCTTCTTGAAGTCTTGTTTTATCGGCTTCAGAAATGCTTCCAGCTAATTCTTGTTGGATTTGAGTAATTCGAGCATTGATGGCATTAGTATCATAATCTAATGTAGCTTCTAGATCAATTACTCTATTACCTGCTGAATCAATTTTACCTGATGCAGCAATTTCTTTGTTGTTAGCTAATAATTCGTTAGCTCTTTCAACAGAGAAATATTTAGGAATACTTGTGTAATCAATACTACGTTTTTCCATATGATACCATACTTGGATGGTATTGTTTTCTTCATCAAATTTAATTGCAAAGTTTGGTTTAACACTGTTACCATTTTCATCAGTAGATGTTGAATAAGTATAGTTACTAAATTCTGTTAAGGCTCCACCTGTTTCACCATAAAAGACACTAATGATAGTACTTTGTTGTTTTGTTAAATTGATACTATCTGGTGTTTGAGGATTTGAGTACCATTCATATCCTGTTCTTGTATCAACAACTTTAAATGTTGTTAATGAAAGATTCATATAGAACTCAAAGTTTCCTTTTTTCATCATTAGTTGATAACGATTAGCATACTCACTCCATTTAACTAATTGTTTGCTTGATGCAACATTAATTAAATCTTGTAGTTTATCTAATTCATTTTGATATACATCTATTTTTTCTTGATCAACTTTTGTTGAATAGTCATATGCACTTGCTAAAGTATTATTTCCTAATTCATCGAATTTACCACAGTCATTATAAATTGCCATAAACAAATGATAATCATTTACAATAGAACCAATTTGTTCAACGTAGCCTTCATCAATAATTGTGTAATAAATAGCTCCATCTAATGCTGTTACAAGTTTTAACCATTCTTCTTTAGTACCTTTATAACCATTACTCTTAATAAAGTCATAAGCACTAAATTTTGTTGATTTTGTATATTTATTAAATCCAGCTACTTCAATAACCCAATTTTTACGAGCAGTTGCTTCATCAGATGATGTTGGTACATATCCGTTTTGTACAGCTTTTTCATACATTGAATCACTACCAGTACCTGATGCATTAGCCAAATCAGCAACAAAGGATGAGAATGAACTTGAATATCCTTTTGCTAGAATTTGATTATATACATTTAAAGTATTATAATTTAAAATAACATTTGTTAATTCATCTTCTGTTCCTGAATATCCTAATGATGTTACAGCATCATAAAGAGATTGTGCAGGTTTTAATAAGTAGTTAACACTCATTTCAGCAAATATCCAATCTGCTTTTGTTCCAGTATATACATTAGATGCATTTCTAATATTATTTTTTAAAGTTGTAATACGATCTTTTATTGATTTTACAACATAATCTAGTTCTTCTTCATATCTTGCATTTTCTACTTTTTCAGCTGGAGTCATTTCTGTTCCATCTTCATGGTAGAATGGGCTAACATATTCAGTACTAGTTATATTATATTTGTTTTCATCAGCTTTTAAATCATCATATGTTTTAAAGCCTTCAAGTTTTGACCAATATGTATCTTTATCTTTATTATTTGCAGATACACCTTTGTATCTATCAAAGTTAAATATTCCAACAAAACTAATTATTAAAATACAGATTAGGGCAATCAAGCCTCTTCCAAGGTATGTCCAAAAAGCGTGTTTCTTCATGTCCTTACCTCCTATAAGAACCTTGTCGCAATCTCTTTATATATGGAATATATGAATCCATATATTTGTTGCGATAGGTCGAAAATCAATAATGCGATAAACACAATTATACATAATGCAAGGGCAGTAAGTAAGATTGAACCAATAGTTTTAAAAATACCATATTCATGAATTACTACAAATCCCATAAATGCCATTAAGCATAATAATGTGATAGCAACAATCTTAATTAGCGTTAAGAATTGAGCTTCATCAGTTGTTAAAACATTACTTAATAAATCATATAAGAAATTTACTACGATGAAAGGTTGTAATGAATAACAAATCATCATAAATATTTCTTTCATTTTTCCTTTACCGTTCATTAGAGTAGTAACACTCCAATTTGAAACGGTAATTACAATTACTGGAACAACAGTATATACTAAAATTCTAATACTACTAAATTTTGTTTGGTCATTTTTGTTAAATGCAGGACCTACATACTTGTATGCGACAATTTGTTCTAAAACAAAAATTGCAAGTAAGAAGATTGAAACCCACATTTTACCTCTTTTTTCATTTTTAAACTCAGTGAATCCTTTAATAGGATGAGTTAATATATATGCAGGGAATGCAACAGTTTCGGTTAAAAAGTATTTAGTTTTTGAACCGACTTTTTTCATTATTGTAACAAATTGTTCCATTTTGTTGAATTTCCATATTAGGAATAATCCAACAGATAGAAGCGCGAATATCACTATGAGAGTAATTATGAATGCCATTATTCATCGCCTCCTTCATCTACATTAATATTCAAATGTCTTGACTTAACTTTTTTGTAAATTTTAATTCCAACAATGCCAATTACAACTAATATTACTGTGGTCATAATTGGTGCAAAAAACTTTCTTAGAACTGCATCACGATACAAGCTATATGCTTTTGAATAGTATGTTGCATTATGTGCAGATTCGAATAAATCCATAGCTTCTTTATATTCTTTAATTGTAGAAGCTCTTCTTAATACACTCTTACCAATACCTAAATATGCAAGTTCATAGTTGGTATTAATTCTTGTAACTTCACGCCAGTAAGTTTCAGCTTCTTCAATTTCACCTAATTGATAGCATGATGTTGCTTTGTTAACATATGAACCAAATTTTGTTGTATTGTAAACTACAATACTTTTTGAAGCAGCATCTAAGACGATTACTAAGTCATCTACTACTTCTTTTCCATTTGCATCAGTGTAAGTACGTTTATAATAATCTACAGCAACGGGGTTAATTAATATGTTAGCCATACTTTCTCCAATACCTTGGCTAGAAGTACCGCCAGGTTGTCCACCTGTAACGTATAGAAGGTTACCTTCCATATCATATGTAAATAAACGGCCACGTTTATTATCAACAATTGTAAATACACCACTCTTATTATCTACTGCAACAGCAGCAAGTGATGATGGACCCTTAATTACGTTTTTCTCGGGTGTTGAAACAACATATAGAGCATCACCATTTGGTTTTACATAGCCATTTCGTTTCATAACGTCTTTACCAGCTGTATTAATTGCTTTAACCATGTTTGCTTGGGTTGTTCCTTCTTCTGCATCATTATCAGGAAGAGATGTAGCATATAAGAAACCTTCACTATCCATTGTTATATTTGTAAACATTGGCGGTAAGTCAAGTTTCATTGCTTCAAGTTGTTCTGGAGAGAATATTTTATACCAGAACGCTTTTAATGGATTAGCTACAACTTCATTTTTACCTAGGAATCTATTGAAAACTCCCATACGTGTATCTTCTTTTGCTCTTGAGAATTCAATGATACCTTCATATACATCTTTCGCGATAGCATATACACGACCAGAAACATCGACAGCTACTTTTGTAGGTCTAAATAAGGTTCCGTTTTCTGATTTTGAATCAAGTGGTTCACCAGAACTTACTTGATAGAAAGTTGGATCATTTGGAGTAACAAATACATTGACTACTTCAAAATTAAAATTAAGTTGAATTATTTCACAGTTTTCTGTATCTGCAATATAAATTCCTGAACTTGTTACAGTAATACCTTCAGCAGATCTAATTCTAATAGCATGTCTAGAATAGTCTTGTGAATAAGGTATATATGGAGCATGGACAAGTAAATCATCAGATTTGACTTGTTCTTCTGTAATCTTATCAAGTGGAGTATTAAATGAATAGTACTCATTAAGCGATTTTACAAGACGATCTTCAATGGTTTCACCTGTTGCTTCATCGATAACATCTTGGCAGAATGGGAATTCATCAATGATTTTTTCCCATTTGAATTGTTCATTAATTATTGCGATTTGACCTACGTTAGTAAGGTTGATTGTTTTAGGGTCTACGGTTGTTCCATCTTCAGTAACATAACCTTTATGAAGAACAAAATCAACACCGCTTGTTGAAGAATTTAGAAGATAGATTTTTCCATCATAAACTTCCATATCTTTTAAGTTATCCATTTTAACAGTTTTATCTTTTAACTCAGTAGGCACACTGTCATCTGCTTTAATTGTATTACTATAATAAGTTAAATCATATGCTAAACCTTCTGATGAAGGAATGACATTTTTAAAGAAATCATAGTTATAACTTGAAGCTTTAACGTTCATTAATGCTGTTGTGCATAAACAAATTAATAAAGTTCCAAGAAATATAAAGGATGTTTTAAATAAAGTTCTTTTCATCGTGTACCTCCTATTTCATACCGGAGTGAGCCATTGTTTCAATGATTTGGCTCTGTGACAAGACAAATACAGCAATTGGTACAATCATCATTATTAACATAACGGCTGATGAAGTACCAGTTCTTGCAATACCACCAGCAACAATTTGGTGTAGTGCATAACTTAATGGTTTAATTTGTTCACTATAAATAAATGATCCACCATCATTATTCCATAGTTGTTGGAACAATAGAATAATTAGCGTTAACCATGCAGGTTTAACAAGTGGCATAACTACACGCCAATAAATTTGAAATTCATTTGCACCATCGATTTTAGCAGATTCAATTAATTCCATTGGAATATCTGCCATGAATTGTTTCATCAAATATAAACCAAGTGAATATGCAAATGCAGGAATGATGATTGCAAGTTGTCTATCAACAAGTCCTAACCAGCTAAATACAATATATCTTGGAGTTGCTGTTACTTGTGCGGCAAACATCAATGAATAAACAACAAGACCAAATATAATTTTGCTTCCTGGGAATTTATGTTTTGCAAGTGGGTATGCAGCCATAGAAGCAATTAATACGTGTCCTACTGTACCAGCTAAAGTAATAAAAATTGTATTAAACAAATATCTAGAGAATGGCACCCAAGAATCTTCTAACAAGATTGATAAATCTGAGAAGTTATCAAGTGTTGGATGTTGGAAGAATAATTTAGGTGGGTAAATGAATAATTCATTTAAGGGTTTAAAAGCAGCACATATTGTATAAACTAGTGGATATGCACTAAATGCACCAAACAATAATAGGATTAAGAATAATGCGATATCACCAGCAACGCTACGACTTACTCTTTTACGTTTTTTAATTAATCTTTTTTTCTTTTGACGATAGAAGAAGAGTTCTAATTTTCCCATCTTCGATTCATCACGTATACCATATTTTTTAAGTTTACGTTCTTGACGTTTTATACGTTTCTTTTCTTCTTTGGAAAGTTCAACTGATATTTGGTCGTCATCTACATTAAATTTTTCATTCATATCATGAACCTACCCTTCTAATAATTTTTCTAACTAATAAGTTAGCAGCAATCATAATTATAAATAGAATTGTTGCGATTGCGGATGCATAACCCATTTCCATTCTAACACTTCCGTAGTCCATCAAGTGGGTTATTATCGTGTGTCCCGCATATTCAATGGATGGGAATCCCGCAATCTGAGTGGAAACTTCAGCTACTGATAAACTTGATGTAATTTGCATTACGGCACCAAACAATAGTTGGGATTTCATTTGTGGTAAAGTAATATACCATAGTTCTTGCCAACGGTTTTTAATACCATCAATTGCACCAGCTTCATAAAGTTCACGGTTAACACCTTGTAGACCTGCAATAAAGGCAAGGAAACTTACACCAAGTGATAGCCATAATTGAACAATAATTAGGATCCAAATAATATATTTTGCATCTTGTAACCATGTAATTGGTTCTTCTATAATGTTAAGTTTTAGTAGGAAGGCATTAGCGTACCCATAAATATCACTACTAAATATCAATTTCCAAACTAGATAAACGTTACCAGAAATTGATGGGGCATAGAATATAAGTGTCATAAAACTACGTGCAAGTGGTTTTAATTCATTTATTAGCCATGCGAATACGAAGGCCATTAAGTAACTTAATGGACCAGTAATAACAGCAAGGATTGCTGTATTACGTAATGCGATTGTGAAGACTTTATCATCTACAAATAAACGCATATAGTTTGACCAACCATTAAATGTTGGGAATTCTAATAAGTTAAAGTATGTAAAACTTAAATATAAAGACATTAATACAGGTACAACTGTAAATAGAATGAATAAGATTGTGTAAGGGGCAACAAGATAATAATATTGTCTCTTAACGAAAATTTCTCTTCTTAAATGTCCACCACGTTTACTCCAACGTTCCATACGACGAGTTAGAGAAATGCGATCTTTTTCAATGCGATATCTTTGAAGAAGACGTTCATGAACTTTTAAGTATTCACGATATGCTTTTTCACAAGCATGTTTTGGATCTTCTTCTTCGGCTTCGATTGCAGCATAATTTATACCACTTGTTGTAACTTCTGATTCAGTTGTTACTTGTGGTTTTTCTTCTACAACTTCAGGATTATTTTTTGCTTCTAATTCATTACGTTTTTTCTCTTCAAGATAAGCTTTTTTAAGTTCTGCAAGTTTTATCTTGCTTTCTTCAACTTCATGTTTTAGTTTAGCGATGTTAGCTTTTACAGTATCGAAGTATTCTTTATCTTCTTTTTTCCATGCTGCTTTCTTATCTTTCATGGCAGCTTTTAAAGCAACTTTTTCTTCTTTCTTTTCAGATCTTGTAAGTTTTTCACTATTAGTTCCGGTAGCTGCACCATAAGCATAACTACTGATAATAACTTTTAAATCATATTTAGCTTGTTTAACATCAACTTCTAATTTTTTGATTACTTTTATTACTTCTGCAAGTTCTTGTTTAACATTAATGAATTCTTCATTTAAACGATTATTTGGTTCTTTCAAACTATCTAATTTTTGTTTTAGTTCTAAGCTATGTTTACTTAATGATTCATATTGTTTATTACTAATTTCTAATTGTTTTTGTGATTCAATTAATTTATTATAATTTGTTTCAATTCTTTGAAGAGTGTTAACATTAGTAATTGTTTGTTTTAATTCTTCAAAAGTTACTTTTCCTTCTACGAAGTCATTAGCAAGTTGTTTACTCTTTTTCTTTGCATTACGATGTGCAAGTTCAGCTTGGAAACTTTTTGAGTTTTTGTTTCCACCTCTAAAAACGACAACACCAAGGAAGATTAGAGCTATTAAACTAATACCTAATAAAATGTATAAAAATACCATCTCATCAATCCTCCTTTCTATTTACGTTTTTCAAGTTTAAATTCTTCACGTTTACGATCTATTTCATTGTTAATCTTTTCAGCATATTCAAATAGAACTTCACGAGGATTATAAAGTTTATTAATTACTTGACGATAAGCATTTTCCATTTCACGGCCAGTAATATAACTACCAGCAATTTGTGGAATTTCACAAGATTGTTCCCATTGTTTCATTAGTATTTCAAGGTCATCTTTTGGCCATGCAAGAGCGTTAAGAGCTTTAACATTTGCTGTAGTATGACGAGCAGCAGAACCTAAAATTCCTTCCATCTCACGTCCAAATGATACTTGTGATTCATATGATGACCACCATTTAACGAATTCCCAAGAATCATTCATTACTTGTTCACTAGCTAAGGCAGGTTGTTTCATTACTACACAACCAGAACCTGAGGCAGTAGCAGTATGATTGATTGTACCATCAGCTTGACGAGTACCAGGAATCATGTGGAAGCTCCATTTACCTTTTAGTTCAGGAGCAAATACACTTAATGTATTATATAATTCATAATACGCTATACCAATTGGCATTTCACCAGATCTAAAACGGTTAACAAATGATGCTGATTTAGGGAAAGAATATAATGTATAGAATTCAGTCCATTGTTCAAAAGCATCCATTGCCTCATTACTAGATAAACCAGTTTCTTTATTGTCTTTTGTGTAAAGACGTCCATTACGTTGATATAATAAAGTTACAAACACAGGGTTTAATGCTGAAGCACCAGCATCATTTACTGGTAGATAGAATTGAAGTTGATCTGTTTGTAGGTCAGCTACTAGGTCTATTACATCTTCCCATGTCATTGAATCCCAGTCATAAACATCACTTAATCCTTTTTCATCCATAATGTCATCACGAACGAACATCATTAAGAATATTTGTTTTTCTGGAAGGGCGTATGTTCCAGTTGTTCCATCACGTGGATCTGGAATTGTTGTATCAGTATAATATTTACTATCAAAATAGAATTGGAATTGACTTAGTGAACTTTCCATATAGAAGTTATTTGGAATAGAATCACTATTTAGAATTTCTGAATAAGATTTTGTGTCTTTTCCAGTAACTCCATTGATTTCTGCATATCTTCTTACAACAGCTTCTTTGTATGTTTCACCATTCCATACGAAGGCGAAATCTTTATCTTTTACTACTGGTTTGTACATTGTGATGAAGTTTCCAGTAGAATCTTTTTTAACTGTACCATCTTCATTATAGCAGTAAGCATCTGCATAAACTATTGCACCATTAGCATCAAGTTCATAAATGAATGATGATAGGTCAAGTACGGCATTTCTTAAGGCATAGTTAACAGGTAAACTTGAATCAACGTTTAAAGCAACATCTGGACCGATTCCCGCAAGTGTTGCTTTTAACAATACATCGGCTGCCGTTAGTTTTAATTCAACGTTAATGTTGGTTTTTGGAGTAAAGTCAGTATCAATTAAGTTTCTTATAACATTAGCTTGGTCTCGACCTTGAGTCATCCAAACTTCAATTGTACGTTGAGTATTTCCGCCTTCAACAGTTTTACTAATTGATGAATAATCAATAAAGAATGATAGGAAGAATGAAACAACGCCATCCCACATGCCACGGAAGAAACTTTCATTTGGTTTTTGGATTTTTACATCTGGAGTATGTACTTCAATATAATCAATCATTAATGGTAATTCTCTTAAATCATTAAGAATGGTACCAAGAGATGAAATGTTATTGGAGAATGTACTTAAACGATTAGGAATTGAACGAAGGTTATCTTTTAAGAAGTCAGTCAATTGAACAACTACGCTATCGATAACACCAGTTTTATCACTCTTTGTTCCAGAGATTCTAGTAATATTATCAGAAATATCTTGAAGTTCATTACGATATTGAGCGATTAATCCATCTTCGCCTGCATATTCAGGGAAACGAACATGTAATTGATAGTCACGATTAGCATCTGGAGTAACAGTTGTATAACTAATAATTGAACGATATAAGTTATTTAATTTTGTTACAACATCTTGAATACGACTAATTAATGATGCATATTCACCTAATGTTACTTCCATGCGAATTGTATGTTTGATTGCATTTCCGCTTTCATCTTTTGCTTTAAAGTAGAATAGGAAGTCTCCATCTTCATTTCCTAATGTTACATTTTGCCATTTTCCACTATAAGCGAATTGAACGTCATTTAGTTCATCGAATAATATTTCATCATCAATATAAACCATACGGCTTGAGTACATTCCTCTTACCATATTTTGTTTAGCACGCATTGAAATATTATAATAACCATCTTCAGGAACTGTGAACTCCCATTCAATCCAATCACCTAATACTTTCCAACTAGTACCACCGATTGCGTTTAGGTAAGTCTTAGTATAAGAGAAAGGTTCTGTTAAAGAACTTGAACGGTCAGTTGTTGGATATAGAGTAGGAGAAGATTTGTATAAACTTCTTTCTGCTTCAAATCTATATGATGAATTAGTTAAATTATTATTTGGATAAGTTTTTAATAAATCATTTAGATAATCCTTATAAACTTTTTGTTCAACAGCTGTTTCAACAGTTAACTTATATATTACAAGTGGTTCTTTTACTGCATCAAATGTAATATAATTTAAACCTTCTTCAAAGTAAAATTGATATGGGGTTGTTTCATAATACATATAGTCTCTTATGTATGTTCCTGTATATGTATGTTCTTCAACTTGTTTTGGTTTTAAGTGGTTACCTCTTGTATCAGATTTGAAATTTCCATCTTCAAAAGATTCTTCAGAATCTTTCCAAACACGTGAGAAGGTTAAGGCTTCAGTACCTTCAAAAGGTGTTTCACCATTAATTTTAATGCCTCTTTCAATTGATGAACTATATCCCTTAACTGTAAAATAATCTAGATAAATTGAATAGAAACCAGCTTTTTGAACGTTAAACGCAAGTGAAACACTTCCTGAATCTTCTTGATAAATTAGTTTAGAATTTTTAAGTTCATCACTAGCATTATCAACCACATAAGGTCTTGAACCTTTATCAGTTCCTTCAGTTACTTCATAGTCATATGGTCTAACGCCTGATTTATCAGTATCACTATGTTCAGCATCATAGTTATCAGCATTAGCTATTATTTCTACTCCTTGAGGATAATAATCCTCATTACCATATGTTTCTAAGTGGTGTGCTTTCTTTTCTTCTAAATATTTGCTGTAAGCTCCATTACTCGAGGTAGAACTTGAGGTAGTACCAGTTGTTGTTGTTGTATTATCATCAGCATATACATGACTTTTTACAACGCCACTAGCATTTAAAAGAAAGTAAGATGCACAAAGAAATATTAAGGTAAAAATAAATACTTTTCTAATTCTCTTCATATTTTATCTCCTTCCATCTATAGCTGTCAAAATATTAATTAGCCATTTAATACGATTACTGCTAGGAATAAACCCAGCTTCAACGTTTCTGATTGACCATAATTCATGATGTTTTTTAATAAAAGCATTAAGAATTAAGATGTCTTTTTCAAATACGTTGTGTTCATCATTGAAAAGCACTTTTTTTAGATTGCGTTGAATATCAACTAAAGTTAAAAGTAAATTTATGCTGTTTTCAATTTCTCCTTTAACTAAAGTGTCTTCTAAACGAATATCTCTTATTACATCATTAAACATCGTTTCTAATTGTTTTAGGTTTTTATCTTCAATTAGATTTGATTTCATTTTTTCCAAGAAGTATTTAATTTGATCTCCTTGATTTTGTGAGTGTTCAGCCCATAAAATTGCGCTGAACAATCTGCTACCATAGTCACGATACTCACCTTCAAGAGTAGTGTATGTAGCAAGTTTTAAAATTGCATTTGAAGAAATAGGACCAACTAATTTATCAAGATATGGTTTAATTATTTCTTCATTTGGCTTTGACCATGCACATTCAGATCCATAGATAAATCCTGGATAACTAAATGGCAAATATTGTAAATGACCAATGTCACCCCAATCAGTAACTAAAAGACCAAGTCCTTGATACTTTTTGGTTGCTTCTGAACTATTTTTTATTGAACCAACCATATCATAGTATCTAGAAGTGATGGTACTCCATGTTGAAGTTCCTGGAGCCATCATAAATTTTACATCGTGTTCCCTAAGCATTTTCCCATGTGATTCAAAGTCATAATTTAAGTTATAACCCCAATCTACAAAGATTAAATCTTTTGGTAAACGATTTAAAGCCTCAGGATGATGAATTAATACATCACCCCACATAAGTGGCGTCTTTTTATATTTTTTAACTACCTTATAAAGTGGTAGTAAAAAATCAATGTATACATCCGCAACTGATGTTTTTTCACATGCTTCTTTGCTTTTTCCGTGACCTAATTCATAAGGTTCATCAAAATTCATATTAAAATATTTTGATTTGAAATGTGGTAGCATATCATCATACATCTTTTTCACAAGTTTAAAACTCTTAGGATTGGTTGGATCTAAAGTACTTGAAGAGCGATGAGATCCCCATATAGTAAATCCATCAGGGCATTCAGCTAGTTCATGATATTCTTTTTTCATAAGCCAAGCATTCATATGACCAAAGCCATTTTGATTTGGAACAAGATCGATGTAGTTCTTTTCCGTAAACGTTTCCAATTCAAGGTAATCATTAAGCGTTATATAATTTTTTTCAACTAACACATCTTTAAAACTTTGATACTCATATGAAAAGCCTTCAACATAAAGTTCTAAATGATTGTATTTTAAATCTGATAAAATTTGAACTATTTCTTTTAAAGTTTTTAATGTTGGAACTTTTGAACGACTTATATCAATCATTGCCCCTCTGATTTCAAGATCAGGGTAATCTTTTATCTCAAAACACTCAATGTTTTTGTTTTCAACACATTGTTTTAATGTTTTTATCCCATAAAAGATTCCAGCTTCAGTTGATGCTGTTATCTCAATTTTGTTAGGATTAACTACTATTAAGTATTCTTCTTTTTTTAACTTTTTACTGTATATAAATTCTATATCTATACATGATGTCTCGTTATTTAATTTTATGTCTTTAAGCTTTAAATCTTTCTTTAATATCTCAATTAAATTCTCAGAAAATTCATTGTTTTTAATTGTTAATTCACGATTTAAATTGAATTTTCCAGAGGTTGTTTGGAAAGACTTGGGGGTAGGAACTATATACATATTTTGCCATCTCCTTAAGGTTTGCGCTTTTTTCCCAATTTACTTAACTTATTATATCAAAGTAAGCGTTTTTATTCAAGTGATAAACTTAAAAAAAATGAAATTAGCAAAAATTGTCACTAAAAGCAGAAAAAAGCATCCAATTTAGGATGCTCTTTGTTTATTTCCATAATTTTTTAATCGTATCTAATGCTTCATCTTTTATTTCATTTTGACCTTTTACAAGATCATGATATGTGAAAAAGATTGTCCCCGCAACGTTATTAAAATTACAATTAAATCTTAATTGATTTTCAATTTCATTTGGATTTTGCCATACTTCATTAGAACCCATTTGATATAATCCCATACCGATGTAAAGAATCGTATGTGTTTCATTACAAATATCACTCCACCATTTTGTTAGATCATGGTATGTAACATCTTTTCTTTCAAATGGGAAGTATACTTGAGGTACTACATAATCAATCCAATTTTCCTTCATCCAAAGGTAAACATCGGAATAAAGTTCACTATAGCATTGTAATGCACCAGCAGCATTGTATGATCCTTTTTCCCAACCACCTTCAAGAATAGCAGAATTTGTACGATAGATTGCGAAAGGACTAATTCCAAATAAAACTTTTTTATTATTTTTGCTAAACGAATTTTTCAATGCATCATGAATGTTCTTAATCATTTTATTTACATTCATTCTTCTAAAATCATCAAGGCATTGTGTTTCATCTAAACGATATTTTAAATAATCTTCTTGTTCTCTTTCTTCTGGGATTTTTGCATATGGATAGAAGTAATCATCTATGTGAACACCTTCCACATCGTAGTTGTCAACAACTTCCATTATAGTTTTAGTAACAAAATCAATTACTTCGGGATGACTTGGAGAAAGAATTATTTTATTAGCACCATCTAAGATAGTGTGTTCAGGATGAAGTCTTGCAAAATTGTTTGGTGCAAGAGTCGCTAAATATTCCTCTTTTGTCATGTTTAGTTGATCTAATGATGCTTGTGATACTCTATATGGATTCATCCAAGCATGTACTTTAATATCATGTTTTTTAGCTTCCTCAATGACATATTTTAAAACATCAAAACCAGGATCTTTACCTTCTTCTCCCGTTATATATCTAGACCATGGATTTAGTTTTGATGGATAGAAAGCATCATTGTTAGGACGAACTTGGAAAATTATTGTGTTAATGTTATAATTTGCAATATTTTCAATCATCTTTGTTAAGTATTCTTTATATTCATTTTCAGGTAGGCCTTTAGGAACATCAATATTAGCTACGGTAGATACCCATACGCCTCTTACACTTTGCTTGTCAAAATGATATTCAGGAATTTCTACGACTTCATCAGAATTCCAATAATGTACATATTCATCACTACGATATTTATTTAGTTTCATATTTAGTCTCTCTTTCTTATAATAAATAAAGCACAAGTAATAATTGTTATACCAGCAAGCACTAGCTCAATATTTTTCTTACAATTACAACCCTTTGGTTTGGTTGGAACTTCTGGTTCAGGTTCTGTATCTGGATCATTATCACCTGGATCATCAGGTTCTACTAGTTTTGTAATATTAAATGTATTAGATGTAACTTCAACTTGATTATCATTATCACTTACTACGAGTTTGAATTTACAATTTATATGAGGAATAATTGTTGAATAATTAAATGTTAATTCTCCAGGTTTAATTTTTCCTTCATCTATTAGTTCATATTCTCCATCTTCTACAGAGATATATAGTTTATAATTTAAGTTTGTTTGTTCATCATCTGTAATCGTTACTTTAAAGTTTTGAACTGTTTTTATATGAAAATCATCAATCTTTGGAAGCGTGACTACTGGTGGTGCACTCTTGATAGAAATTGGTGCATCCACTTGAACAGTATCAATTATGTCTTTTACTATTACAATTATCTTTCCATTGTTAGTAGAAAAATGTGGTGCTTTAAATGTAGTATGATATTCTTTAGATGTTATTTTTTCATCCTTGACAATTTCCGTACCAATTGATGAACCATTTGAAGAATATATAATTGTTAAATAATAATAATCACTATCATCATCTTCAATTGTTACATCTACATTTATTTCTTCATCATATAAAAATTGATTTTTGTTTACTTTTAAATCTACGGTTGGGCGATTATTTTCTAGTACTAACCATTCAACATCTTCATAGATTGAGTTATCTTGATCAAAAGTTACAAGAGCATATACCTTGTTTTCATTTTTTGTAAATGTTAGTTCTTTATTAGGATTAATTTCTAAGGCTCTAAGGTTTGAAGGGACAAAATCACCAAGGTTTGAAGTTTGTTCATCAAATTCATATATTCCATAACCCTTAGCTTTGTCAACCTTATTAACTTTAATTGATACTTGGTTTTCTTCAATATTAATATTTTTAGGAGTAGCCTTTTGTGCTACCTTTTTATCATATGTATATGCTCCATAAAGTGGAGTTAAAGCATTATATTTCCAAGCATATTTTGCGACAGTTGACATAGCAAGGCCACCATCACGAGTAAGTAAGCTTGAATAACTAAATATGAAATATCCTTCTACTTTTTCAAGATGAGCAGAATTGTAAGTTACTTGGTAGTACATTTCTGTTAAACCATATCCCCAAGATTCCTTTACTTGATATAGGGCAGTACCCATATATAGTTTAGTTTTGCTATCCTTTAAAGCGTTACTCCACCATTTAGCAATAACATCATAATCACCTTTTAGGTGAGTATAATTTTGAGGAGTAATATAATCTATCCATTCTTCTTTAGCCCATTTTAAGGTATCAGCAAATAAGTCTGAATATGAATAATAGTTATTACAACTACCAAGCATTCCGCCTTCTGCTCCTCTTTGAGGTTCACTTGAACAAGCCTCAACAGTAGGTGCCCAACGTGATGCGGGGCTTATGCCAAATGCACATTTTACTTCTTTAGTATTATTCTTTTCTCTAACTGCATCACTAATTTGTTTAATTAGTTTATTTACATTTTCACGGCGCCAATCATATATATTAAGAGGAGTCGTAGTTTCACTTACATATTGTTCATAATCAGCCATATCAACCCATGGTTCTGTTGAGAAGGTATAACCCTTATAAGCTGCATTACTTCCTATATAAGATGCATCATTTGGATAAAAATAGTCATCAAAATGAATTCCATCAATGTCATAGTTTTCTACAATTTCCATTATGGTATTTGTAACATGATTTCTTACTTTTTCTGATGCAGGATTTAAAACAAACAAATCTTCTGCTCCAAGCACAACATTATGATGAAGTTCATTACCAGTTTCAAAAACTGGATTATCAATGCCTTCTGCTTGTTCTTTCTTTCTTCCAAAGTATGTGTCTTTAAAGTTATTTAATTCAGTAACATCAATATCTTTAATTTTTTCAATACCTGTCGCTGGATCTTTTACCATCATAGAAGTAGTGGAACCAGTTGATGCACGATAAGGATTTAGCCATGCATGATATTCAAGGCCTCTATTATGGGTCACCTCAATCATCCATTCAAGAGGATCCCAGCCAGGATCAACACCATATCCTGCTAAATACTCACTCCATGGATTATACTTAGATGGATAAAATGCATCATTTGCAGGTCTTACTTGGAATACGATTGTATTAAAATGATTTGCTTCAGCATTATCTAATATTTTGATATATTCATTCTTCCATGATGAAATGGCAGCTTCATCTGTACCTAGTTGACGGTCAATATTAAGATTACCGACAGTCGCAACCCACACAGCTCGCATATCTGTAGATACTTGAGTATATGGAACAAATTTTCCATCCCATGCTGCTTTTGATATAGTTGTACAAATTAGCATGAAGAAGGCCAACAAACAAATTCCCATAAGGGCTACTTTTTTAAATAATTTCTTCATTAACTTTTATTCCTTTCTTATATCTTAAAAAATTATTATAAGCTATTCCTTCGATTTCTTCTTTGGTTAGATTTCTCTTCGTTAATTCTTTAATTAAATTTTGAGCATCCATATGGCCTCTTAAATCATCTAAGTTGGCATTATGATCATCGTAGCTCTTTAAGAAATCCATAATGTCAAGGCCAAGCATAACATGATCAATTCCTATTTTTTCGCCAAGATAAATGATTTGATCGGCAAGACCGATCGTGTTTTGTAGGCTTGGATCTTTCGAAACAAAGTTTCTCGCACTAACGGCTCCTACATATCCTCCTACTTCTCTCATTAATCTAAGTTGATCATCATTTAAGTTTCGGCGATGATCACTTAAAGTATATGCATTAGAATGACTTGCGATAATATTATGAGGCATATATTCTAAAACATCATAAAAACTTTTTATATTTAAGTGTGATACATCAATGACCATATGATGTTTATACATATAATCCAAAAATTCTTTTCCAAGGTTTGTTAATCCACGATCTTTGTCTCCCGCAACCCCTGTTGCTAGATGATTTTCTTCATTCCATGTAAGCGTAGCATGTCTTACACCAAAATTATACATTTCATTTAAATCATCTAATGTATGAACATTACGAAGGCCTTCTAATCCAAGTAATACATCATAATTATCTTTATATGGCTTAAAGGCTTCATATGCTATTTTATAGGCTTCTAGTACATTAAAATCATACTCACTATAAACTACCCAAATTCCTCCATGTATTTCCCCTTGTTTCATGGCTTCTAAATGATATTTTCGAAAAGGATCTTTAATACCTTCTAAAGTTCTTTCGTATAAATTTGAAAAAACATCACTATGTGTATCATATATTTTCATTGTCATTCTCCCTTTTTTTATTTTTTGTTTTTAGTAACTTTATTATATAATATTTTCTTTAAAATAGCAAATATTTTAGAAATAAAAGGGCTAAGATTTCTTAGCCCTCTAAATACTATTTTCTTTTTCTTACTATAAACATAAAACATGTTAAAGTAATTATTAAAGTAGTAACTTCCAATATTGATTTTTTACAATTACATCCTTTTTTATCATCCACTACAGGATCATCTGGAACTGGAGTAGGGGTAGGATCATCAGGTTCTACTTCTTTTTTTACAACAACTAAATCGCTATCTAAATATTCAGTAATGCCTTTGTTGTCAATTATTACTCTTATCTTAAATGATGTGTCGCTTTCATTAATTTTATACATTGTACCTATATAATTACCTTCAACGATACCTTCATCCAAAACTTTGATTATATTATTATCATTATCAAGAAGTAGTAGTTTATAATTATAGCCGTTTATTCCATAAGTTGAAATATTAATAATTATATTTTTCCCTACAACTGGATTATAGTCAGTAATCTTTATACTAGTATTATCTAGATAGTTGGTTCTAATTACTTTAAATGTATTAGATGTATATGTTGTTGAATAATCGTTTTGAGTAAGTTTTAGAACAAAATGGTATGTTCCCTCACTTAACTTAATATCATCAAGAGTTAGGGTTGTACTTCCTTTCAATGTTCCTTTTTTTACTTCTTCTGTAGTATAGTTTGCTTCATTAACCGCTAATAGTACATAATTATACTCTAAATCATTTGTACTATTTATACTTACATCAATTGAAACAGGAGTTTTATAACTAAATCTTGTTTGAATTTTGGTAAAATCTTTGACATTTAATTGTGTATATTCATTTACCGTATTAAACTTATTTGTAAGAACACTAATTGAAGCAGTACCATCAGTAATGGTTATTTTTAGTTGTGAATTTGATGTTGTATATGGGTATGCTTTATATGGAATTTCAAATGTATTTGAAGTAATACTTCCACTCGCAATTACTCTTTTTTTGTCAACATCATTTTCAAAATAATTTACTGTATATTCTAGATTATGATTTGTTAAATTTGAGATGTTAAATCTTAAATTTATTGTTTCATTACATTTAATTTCGGTTGGAAGTTGTGATAGATAGTTAATTTTAATTGATTCGTATTCTTCCATATTAGTAAAATCTAGTTTTGTTGAAAGTGATGAAACATAACCATTTGTTGATACTACTTTTACATAGTAATCATAGTTTTCATCATAATCATAAATTCTAAGTGTTGCTTTTTCACCTGCAACATATGGATCATAAGTTACATTAATTCGTGAATCTACACTCGCTGTAAATTCTGTTCCTTTTAAAACTTTATATATACCATACACTCTTGAAGAAGGCATTTTATCAAAGGTAATATTTACACTATTGTCTAGTGTATCCATAGATAATTTATAGTCTTTCACAACTAAACCTTCCGAATCATCATTACCACGTTGGATTGGATAAACTGGATTATTAACCCAATTGTTTTTCAAGAATGATATTCCTTTTTCATGAGTTTCACTAGAGAAAACATAAAGATTTTCATATGAATATAAAGCCGAACCTTTAATAACCGGATATTTTTTATTATAAACAATTTGGTTTCTAATCTCTGATGGATTATAAAATTGTGATGGAGCATCACGATATTTATATATTCCATGAGCAACATACAATTTGATTTCTTTTTTCCCTTCACTAGTGCGTACTTTATTTAATTCCGTTACCTTCTTTGCCCACCAATCAACGATATCAGCATAGGCAGCAACATTGTCTTCAAAGGCATAATATACTTGTGGAGCTACATAGTCAACTAATCCTTCTTCTACCCATTTCCATGTGTCAGCAAAAAGATCTGAGTATGATGAGTAAGCACCTGATACGGTATTAGAACCATCTGGTGAACAACGGTCAACACTTTCTGTACAATATTCAGAATTACTACGCCATACTGCAGCAGGTTTGGAACCAAATTCAACTATTTTATTATTAGTTTCATTGTATTCATCAACCATAGCACGAATTCTACGCATCATAACATTGATGTTTTCTCTTCTAAAATCACCTAGTGAATATCCTCTTTCCATATGAGCATACTTAGGATCATTATTTAAGTATTCTTGGTAGTTTCCTAAATCATTTAGGGTATTTTTTCCTGATAAGGAACTATCATATTTTTCTCCACCAGCAAAGTTAGTATTAACTTTATCACTTGATACAGAACCATTTAGATAGAAGTAGTCATCAAAATGCATACCGTCAATATCATAATTTTCAATGATTTCTTTCAAGGTTGCGACAATAAAATCTTGAACTGCAATTTCACTTGGATTTAAGATTAATCTTGTATCATGTTCTCCCATTACAACATATTCAGGATGTAACCTTGCAAAATTATTTGGAGCAAGTTTTTCAATAGCTTTTTCTTTAAATTTTAAAAGGTCAGCATTGCTGTATGTACTTGCTTTTTTGCTTGTATCATCTAAAACACTATATGTTGTTACACGATAAGCATTCATCCAACATTGAAAATCAAAACCACGTTTGTGAGTTTCTTCAATCATCCATTCAAGAGGATCCCATCCTGGGTCAACACCAGCACTAACTAGGAATTCACTCCATGGGTTTAATTCCGATTTATAAAAAGCATCATTACTTGGTCTTATTTGAAAGAATAATGTGTTCATTCCAAATTCTTCCATTCGATCAAGAATGGTTAGAAATTCTTTTTTATAACTATTGATGGCTTCACTATCCAATCCATTTTGTTTACCAATCGCAATGTTGTAAACAGTAGCAACCCATACTCCACGCATTTCTGATTCATAGACAGTAAATTTCTTAGGAAGAGTTACTGGTTCACCTGTACCATAATGATATATTTTTGATAGAGGTCCACTTTTATTCGAAAATAAGAAATCTTCATCATCACTTTTACTATTTACAATATTAGAAAATGATAAAGTTGTAAGAAGAAATAGACTTAAAAATATACTTAATATTTTCTTCATTATAGTTCATCCTTAAATATTTTCTTTTGTCTGTCGAGCACAGCAAAGCATTCAGCATAGCCTTTTTTCATTAAAGCACCACGACAGCGAGCAAGTGATGTATAGTAATCAAAGTATTTAAAGTCACTACTATTCATAATAAACCAATGCGTTTGAATTGCTTTTTTCCATAATTCAAATCCTTCAGTAATATCTACATAAACATATGGTGTAAAGTTATCTGAGTCTTCCCAGTTTTCACAAAAATAAAGGGGCGCATAAAATCTTTCACCATTTTTATTTCCTACAACACCTGCTCTAAATTGGGCTTCTTGAACAATCAAATGGGTGTTGTTATGGTCACGATGCATTGTACTTTGCCAATGTGTTACGATTACATTTGGTTTATATTTTACAATTACATCAACAACTTCATTAATTACTTCATCATTATTAGGAAGCTCACCATCAGCATATTTCAAAACTATTGCTTCACCATTTACCATTTCCGCAAACTTATTTGCTTCTTCAATCTTTTGTTTACGGTATTCTTGAATTGTCATATGAGGAGGGTTTCCTCTTTCACCAGCAGTTAGTGCCATTATTATGTTTTTTCCACCTCTTACTGCATTTGTAGCCATTATGCCACCAGCGGTAAGTTCCATGTCACCAATGTGACCACCGATTGCTAAAATAGTTTTCATTGTATTTTTCCTTTCTTTATTTTTTTAGTTCATCAAGATTTGCGATTATAAAGTTAGCAAGTCTTGCTCTTGCATCCATATGTAAGATATTCTTACGAGTTGGATGAACACGGTTTGAAAGTAGTACGAAAGCTACTTCATTCTTTCGATCAACCCAGATGTTAGTTCCGGTAAAACCTGTATGAAGAATAGTTTCACTACTTGTTAATTCTCCAGCAGATGAGGCTGGACCTTTATTAACAAAACCGATTGATCTTCTTTCAAGTACTAATGATACACCATTTCTTTCTTCTACTTGTGGGGTATACAATAAATCAATTGTTGCCTTTGATAAGAAGTGTTCATTATTAAACATTCCATCATTTAAAAGCATTTGTAAATAATTAGCCATATCTTTTACTGTTGAAAATAAACCAGCATGACCTGCTACTCCACCTAAAGCATATGATGTTTCATCATGAACTTTTCCACGAACAATTCCTTTAAAGACTGCATCATCACGATATTCAGTTGGGGCACATCTTAATAAAGAATCTGGAAGATAGCCTGTATCTTTCATATTTAGTTTATCAAAAATTTCCTCTTTAACAAATTCATTTAAAGGTTTCTTTACAATACTTTCTATAACTTTTCCAAGGATAATATAACCTAAATCTGAATAATGAATTTTAGTTCCTGTTTCATATTTTAATTCCATATTTAATATTTTATTCCATACTTCAGTTGGATCACTTAGAGTGTTTGCATGAGGCAATCCTTCAGGTAATCCTGAGGTATGTGTCATTAAATTCCATATTGAAATATTATCAAATTTGAATTCAGGAAGATATTTTTTTACTGGTGCATATAAACGAAGTTTTCCTTTTTCAATTAATCTTAAGGCAGCGGTTGTAGTGCTTACAATTTTTGTTAGTGATGCCATATCATAGATTGTATCAATATCATTTTCTTCAACATTTGGAATTAAACTTTTCTTTCCAAAGGAACCAAATAATACTTTATCTTTAAAAACTATTGCATAGTTTGCACCTGGAAATGCTCCTTCATTAATTGCATCTTGTAATAGATTGTTAAATTCTTGGATTTTTGACATTTTATACTCCTTTTATTTATGAATAATTAAATAGTAATTTTTCTTTCCTCTTCTAATTACTGTGTATGTTTCACCGATGGCATTTGCTTTGGTAATGACAAAGTTCAAATCTTTATTTTGAACACCATTAACTAAGGTTGCACCATTGTTAATAAAGTCACGAGCTTCACGTTTACTTGATGCGGCTTTTACAGCAACTAAAGCATCAATTAAATTAAGGTCTTCTTCTACTGTAATAGATGGAACACCATTAAATAATGTTTCAATTTCAGCTTTTGTTAATTTAGAAATATCACCACTAAATAAAGCTTCTGATAATTTTACAGCTTGGTTGTAGGCTTCTTCACCATGTACCATTGTTGTCATTTCTTTAGCAAGAGCTTTTTGAGCAGCACGTTTATGAGGTTCTTCCATAAAACTCTTTTCTAATTCTTCTATTTGTTCTTTTGTTAAGAATGTGAATTGTTTTAATTCTCTTATAACATCACTATCTGGGGTGTTAATCCAAAATTGATAGAATGCGTAAGGAGAAGTTTTTTCAGGATCAAGCCAGATTGCTCCACCTTCACTCTTTCCAAATTTAGTACCATCACTCTTTGTGAAAAGAGGGATTGTAATACCATATGCTTCAGTATCTGCACCATGGATTTTTCTTATTAATTCAAGTCCACCTGTAATATTACCCCATTGGTCTTGTCCACCAATTTGAAGAATACAATTTTTAGTATCTAATAGATGTTCAAAATCTAATGCTTGTAAAATTTGATATGAGAATTCAGTGTATGAAATACCGCTATCAAGTCTTGCTTTTACTGTTTCTTTGTTAATCATATAACTAACATTAAAGAATTTACCATATTTTCTTAGGAATGTTAATATATCAATATCATGTGTCCAATCATAGTTGTTTACCATTTCACATTTAAATAAATTTGAAACTTGTTTGTATAAACACTTTGCATTATGTTCAATTATTTCATGAGATAATAATTGTCTTTCACTACTAGGCTTTGGATCACCGATAAATCCAGTTGCTCCACCAATTAGAAAAATTGGTTTATTTCCAACACTTTCTAGACGCTTTGCGAAAAGAAAGACAAGCATATGTCCAACATGTAGACTATCGCCAGTTGGGTCAGTACCTAAATAGAAAGTAACTTCACCTTTATTAATTTTATCAATAATTTTTTCATCTGTAACATTATGGATTAATCCACGCCATTGTAATTCTTCAAATAAATTCATTTTGTTTTCCTCTTTCCTTTTTATAATAAAATAAAAGTCCCCTAAAGAAATGCTTAAAAAAGCAATCTTTAAAGGACGATAACAATGCATATTGCATTATTCCCGCGGTACCACCTTCATTCAAGAATATATCTTGCACTTTGTTGATAGGGAATGTATGTAATTCATAAAATAAACTTGTCTACTTTTCCACCGTCCAAGTAGTTCTCTATGTGCCATTTATTTTACTACTATTTTGTTGAATCACGCCAAATTATATCAAAGTCAATCAATTGATTAATTGATTTTCCTTCTGGTAAACGATCTTCCATTAATTCTGTTAATAAATCCATTGCAGCTTCTCCAAGTTCATAAATTGGAGTATTGATACATGTAAGTGTTGGTCTTGATAATTCTGCATATTTAGTATTTTGGAAACCAATTACTTGCATTTGTTGTGGGATTTCAATATGAAGTATTCTTGCAACATTGATTAAAGATACTGCCATTGAGTCACGTACTACTATTGCGACATCAGGATGATCTTTCTCTAAATGTTCACGATATTCAGGTTGGTTCAATTCGGTTTTTCCTGGAACTTTTAATACATAAGGTTCTAGTCCCGCTTCTTCCATTGCCTTTAAGTATCCTTCTACTTTTAAGTCATTAACAACATACTTACGCAATGTTGTAACAATCCAAATTTTTTTATTTCCACGTGATATCATTTCTTTGGTGATATCATAAGCCGCTTTAAAATAATCAATTGATACAGAAGGGATTTCTTTATCACTACATACTGTATTTGTTAAAACTAAACTTGTATTTAAATCACGCATGATTTCTAGGTGTTCTTCAGTTATTTCATCATTGATATATAAAACACCATCAACACTTGAGCTCATAACGATGCTCCAAAGTTCTTTTTCGCTGTCTTTTACTTGATCAACATTTTGTGTAGGTCTATTAACAAAAAGTCTTAGTAAATAACCACGTTTAATTGCACAGTCAGCAATACCATCTACCATACCAGCAATACTACTTCTAGTTAGTTCAGGTACTACTACTGCTACCGTCGTAGATTTTGAGCTTGCAAGACCTTTAGCATTTAGATTAGGTTTGTAGCCTAATTCACGTATAATCTTGTTTATGCGTTCTCTTGTTCCTGGTTTAACTTTTTCTGGGTGATTAAGAACACGTGAAACAGTCGCAAGCGATACACCTGCAGCACCAGCTACATCATAAATTTTAATTTGTGAACTGTATTTGTTATCTCCTTTCATAAAGCACCTCATTTAATTATTTTTCAATAACATTATACCATATTTCGATTTTTATTGCAATAAAAAAATGAAAATTTTTTATTCATTTTCATTTTTTAGTTGTAATATCAATTTGGAAGGAAATGAATATTCTGTCACATCGACATTAGTTTTATCAATTGTAAATTTTTTTAGTTCCAATATTATTCTAGTTGCAACATCAGTAGCTATTTCATTATTTTCATAGTTAGGATTAGTAATAGTTAAAACCATTACTGCTATGGCATTCTCAACATTAATTAATTTTGAAATATCCAATTCTATATAATATTTGTCAGTTTGATCACCAACTTTTTCTAAAGATTGAAAATTGCAGAACACCCCTTTTTGATTTACATCTTCAAAATAAAAGTCAACATAATAAGGAGTTTTATTTTTTCTATTTACTAAAATATTAGTTTTATCATTGGAATCATCTGTACTTGTAAAATTCAAACTAATATATTTAATTTCTACATCATTATAAAATGTAAATTGTTCACCTACGTATTCATATTTTTCTTCACTAAATGTAAACTTTTCTTCTTTATAACAAGAAGTTATTAGCATGCTGAAAAGAATCACGCCCAATACTAGAAACAATTTAACGATCTTGCGTATCATATTTATACCTCCCTTTATATATGCGTAAAACTCTCTTTAGTTTCAACCTAAAGAGAGTTCATATATTAGCATTTATTTCCCTTAGGTAATTTTTAAAACTATCAAGGGTATATTTAACTTACCACACTATTATTTTAGCATAAGAATTATTTAATTACAATTGTTATGAATATTAATTTTCATTTTTTATTAATTCTTTTATATATTTACTTATTGTTCCTGCACCTAAGAATATCCATAATTCAAATTTCTTTTTGTCAATTAAATCTAATATTTTAGGAGTAAATGAACGATAATTTTTAAATATTTTATTTATTTTTAATTGTTGATATACATTTTCACTTTCTCTTTTTGAAGTAAATACTTTTGCGAGATAAATTGAATCAAACAAATCAAAAGCTTCTTTAAATTCTTTCTTTAAAGCTAATGTTCTTGAATATGTATGTGGTTGAAATACCGCATTAATTTTATAATCAGGATATTTCTTTTTTAGCGTTTCAATTAACGATTTAATTTCCGTTGGGTGATGGGCATAATCATCTACTAAGATAGTATTTCCATATTGGTATTCTTCTATTCTTCGGTGAGGAAGATTAATATTTGTTACATTTGGTTTTTCTCCAAGAAGGATACATATGATATATGCCATTACGTAATCATAAACTAAGTGTTTACCAACAAAGGGAACTGATATTTCATATGATGTTTTACCAATGATAATTTGAACTTTTGTTTTATCTTTTGTTTCATCTAGAATATGATATTTTACATCTGCATCTTTTTGAGTACCTACTTTTAGTACTGCTTTAAATTTTAATTTTTTTACATTAGAATCATCATAATTTACTACTACTAAATCGGATTGATTAACTAATCTTTGATATGAATTAAGCATTTGATTAATATCTTTAAAGTAATCAGGGTGATCCATTTCAATATTATTTATTACTAATATATTAGGTTTGTAACTTAAAAAGTGATCACGATATTCACATGCTTCAAGAACTAATAAATTAGATTTGTTGGTTCCACCACCACTACCATCACCAATAATAAATGATGTTTTATTATTTAACATTTCTTTGAGGAAAGTTGAAGTAGTAGTTTTTCCATGAGTACCTGAAATTGCAATTATATCTTTTTTTAGTTTTTTCCCAATGAAATTATGATAATAGTAATATTCAAATTTATTATCTATAATACTTTTTACATCGACGTTTGTTTGATCATAAGCATTACTAATAATATATATATAATCATTATTTAATTTTGAACCAAATGGATACCATTTAATGCTTTTTTCTTTAAGTAATGGATCTGTAAAATATTCTTTATTTTCATCACTACCCACTACGTTATTTCCTAAATCTTTTAGAAGCATTGCGAGAGCACTCATGCCAGTTCCTTTAATTCCCACTAAGAAATAATTCATTTTTATCACCTAATATAGTTTATGTTATTTACCTATATTTGGTGATATCTTCTTATAGTATTTTTTCCATTCCTATTTTTTGAATATGCATTCCTATTTTCTCATAAAACTTTAAAGCACTATCATTACAGCCCCATACATTTAAAGTAACATTATAACAACCTATTGATTTTGCAAAATCCAAAACATATTCATATAGTTGTTTTACTATTCCTTTACCACGTGTTGAACTATTTACACATAAATCATCTATATATAGACTTTTATAACTTACTAATGAATGATCATTTTTATGATCTATGATGGCACAGAATGCATATCCTAAAATTATATTATTTTCTTCATATACAAAGATTGGCTTAGTATCATCGTTTAATATTACTAATAATTCTTCATCATTGTATTTCTTTTCACCTGATTTAAATAAATCAGGTCTTACATCAGAATGCACTTTATGAACTTGATACAAAAGTTCGTTCAAAGCATTAATATCTTCTTTGTTTGCTTTTCTAATCATTTTATTCCTCCAAATTAAATAAAAAGCACCTAAGTGCTTTTTAATGTTATTTTGTAATTGTAATTGCTGGTCTTACACCATATTCTTTTGTTACATTTGAATATCTTTCAACAGTATTAGGTGTAAGTTGGAAGTTTTCTGTCATTCCTCTAACAATACTTATGCCATCTTCTTTTGAGAATGGTGATCTTAACATCCAGTCACAGTTAGCATAGTTAGCATATAGTGGAGATATTTTAATTCCTTTAGCACGTAAGTATTCTGTTGCAATTCCTTTTCTATTAATATCATTAACATCAAATGAAGAACTAAAGCCATATTTTGCGTTTGTTACATCAGCATAAGATAGTAAGAAAACAAAATCTTCTGTGTCATTAGATGCCATTGGATTACTTGATGCATATGTTGTTGAAGCAGAGTTGTCAACTTTAGTTTTTACTATTCTTTGTTGTTGAGCTTCACTAAAAGCATTTTTGTAGAACACTTCATTTAACCATGATTTAATTTGTGATTTTTCGTAGTCGTTATTTGCAGTTTCATTAAACTTATAAACATCTAAAACATATTCACTAAATAAAGTCATTGTGTCATTATCTTCACTAATTACTCTCCATTTAATTGGATCAACATTGAAGTAATAATAGTTAACTTCTTTACTTGTTCCAATTGTCATAGTTGGAGTATTTCTATAATAAGTAAGTCTATCAAATTGATAAATTGAATTAGCAGGGGTAGGTTCTACTTTTACATACTTTTTACCATTATATACAATTTCTTCAGATTTAGCATCTGTTGAAAGAGCTTTTAATGCATTGATAGTTTCAGCATCTGTAACAACACTTTGAACATAACTTCCGAAGAATACATATTTTTTGCCATTTTCAACGAAGACAACGCCATCTTCAGCTGGTAGGAATTTAGCATATAAAGTAATATCTTCATTAGTTCCTTTGGCGATTGATTCTATTTTATTTATAAATTCAGGTTCACTATACCAACCATCAAAACGATAACCATATTTAGTTGGAACAGAAAGTTTCAATCCTTTTGAACTATTATATGTAGTAGCTGTTAATCTTTCGTTAAAACCACCATCTAGTTCATAAGTAACATTATATGACCATTCTGCATAAAGAGTAATGTCTTCATCAGTGCCTAATTTAATTTCTGTAATTAATGAATCTTCATTAAAATCAGGTGAAGTATACCAACCAGTAAATACCATATTTTCTTTTGTTGGTGTTGGTAGTTTAAAGCTATCTAGAATTGTAAATGAAGTAACTAGGTTATCACAAGTTCCACCATTTAGTTCATAGGTAATCTTATGAGTTGGAGCATTCCAAGATGCTGTGAAAACTTTATTTCCAATTTCACCTTGTTCAATTTTAGTAACTGCAGTTCCAGATGCATCCTTCCAACCTAAGAAAGTACAACCTTCTCTTGTAGGAGTTGGTAAATTAACTTCTTTTTCAACTGTATAATTTGTTGGTATAGTTGTACTTGCACTAAAACTTCCACCATTTAATTCAAAAGTAATTGTATAAAATACTGCAACCTTATTATATTTTGCTGTCACAGTGGTATCCTTTTGAATATTTTCTATACTTGGTTCCCATCCAGCAAATACATATCTATATCCTTTTTCAGGAGTTTTACTAGATGTTAAATTCTTAACAGCAGGTTGTGTAGCAGCTTTACCGATAGCAGTTTTTACCTCTGCTATTACACTTCCATCGTCATTAACAAATTTAACAACTGGACGTTTAATCATTGTGCTTACAATAATTACAGCAATTGCTAAAACAAATAATACTGTACCTATTATTGTTTTTACAATCATTTTATTTTTACTTTCTTCCATAGGGACCTCCTAGACTTTAATAAAAGACACTTCTTTTACATATTATATCATTTTTCTTAATCATTTTCAAGTAAATTAGGAATATATATTACATGTAATTTTTAAAAAAAGAAAAAGTGCTATTTCTAGCACTTTTAACTTTTCGTTTTTTTGTTTTAAATTAGTTACGACGTTCTTTGATTCTTGCAGATTTAGCTGATAAACCACGGATGTAGTTAAGTTTAGCACGACGTACACGACCAAGACGTACAACTTCAATTTTAGCAACCATTGGTGAATGAACAGGGAAAATTCTTTCAACTCCAACACCAGATGAAATCTTACGAACTGTGTAAGTTTCACTAATGCCACCACCATGACGGCCAATTACTAATCCTTCAAAAATTTGGATTCTTTCGCGGTCACCTTCTTTAATCTTAACATGTACTTTTACAGTGTCACCTGGACGGAATTCAGGAACATCATTTCTCATGTAAGATTGAGTTACTGCTTTAATTAATTGTTGACTCATATTATCTCTCCTTTATCTTCTGGTATTCATTCATATTCCATATCAACTTGGTTTATATCAGCGGAATACCATGTATTGCTTTATTATTATATCATATCTTCTTATTTTTTGCAAGAAATATATCTTTTTATTTTTATGAAGAGAAGGTGTCTCAAATTAATGAGACACCTTTTTTATTAACGTGCATATACCTTATTGTTCCAAATTCTACTTGCAGGATAGCTTCCATTCCATTGTTCCCAAGTAGTTGTACCAGGAATAACACTATATAGTTTGATTTCTCTTGTTTCACCATTTAGTTCAACTTTTAATGTATAAGCTACTGTTGTTGTTTTTTCAGGAGCACTAATTACTCTACCAGTGTTATCAACAATTTCAGGATTATGAGATACAATCGAAATTTTTGCATCTTTATATTTAGTTCTTACTTCATATTGTAGTTCGATCATTTCCATCATGCATTGCCAGAAGCTTCCTTCAATTACAGATTGAGGACAGTTCTTACCTGACCATGTATTGTGTTGCTTAACTCTGGTTGGATCAAGATTATTTCTAATTAAGATATCTGCAACAAGCATTGCGGTTCTTTGCCATGTATCATATATATCACCTGATGTATTAACACACATTTCAATACCAATTGAATTACAGTTTCCACCAAATGATGAAATTCTTCCATAATCAGAATACCATAATGGTCCGCCAATGTAATAATAGCCATCAATAACTTTCCATACAGGACCTAAATGAGTGAATAAATCTTTTGTTGGTTCTTTTGTTCCCGTACTTGGAATAGTAATTGTCGTTACTTCATTATTTACACTTAAGTAGTATTTTCCGTCAACATTGACTACATCATATTCAGGTTTTACATTTTGTGTTGCTTTTGCATTTGTCTTAGTCCAAACAAATGTATTCTTAGTTCCATCACCAGCATGGTATGCAATGTATTTTTCTGGTACAACACCAAATATCGCATCATTACCAACTGTATAATGAATTGATGTTTCGCCTGATGACATTACTTGAGCAATTGATTCAACGGTACCAGTAAGAGTTGCTGTATCATGAATAGTTACGAATTCAATTGTATCAACGTCACGACGATCTTTGTGATTATTTGGGTTCGTTTCAGTTTTTGCATAATATGTTTCATTAACAACATATTCATCAAATAAGAATCTATTTACACTTCCATATGTTGGAACAAATACTTTAGTTGTACCATCATTATATAAGCTTACGTTGCCACTTTGTACTGTTGAGAAATGACCATTTACTAATAATGATAATAATTTATCAATACTTGTTTCATTTCCTAATGATTTAACAGTAACACCAATTGTTAGGTTAGCTTCCATACCAACTGTCTTAATTAATATTTCTGCATAGCCATCTTTTATAGCTGTAATTAAACCAGTTGCAGATACAGAAACAATTTCTGGATTTAATGATTCAAATACAAATGTTGCAGAGGCTGCATTTTTACCAAATGCTTTAACATTTAATTGGAGTGTATCTTCTGGCTTAATTGTTCCATTGTATACACCTTCAAAACTTGCATCAATTGAATCATGTGAATATACAGTTATTTCTCTTTCAACAACAACTAAGCTCATATAGTCACGCATAGTTATCTTAGCAGTACCAACATTGATTGCTTTTACTAATCCTGTTGATGTAACTTGAAGAATATCAGTATTACTTGATTCATAGTATACTGTTTTAAAGTATGCATCACTTGGTTCAATTGAAGCTATAATTTGGAATTCTTCATTTGTAAGCATTTCGTCTTTGAAAGCATCAATCTTAATGCCTGTTGCAGGATTTAAAGCTTCCCACTTAGCACTTAGTGTTGTATCACCTTTTAGTTCAGAGATTGATGTGATGAGTTTATCATTTTCAAACCAACCTAAGAATTTATAGCCAAGAAGTCCTGGTTTAATTAATTCATCGTTAGTTCCTACTTTAACTGTGACTTGATCACATGTAGGAAGTTCATCAAAGAAACATACTTCTGTAGGATTTGCATTATTAATTGATTCGATATTTCCACCAAATACTACATATTGACCAACTTTAATTTTATTAGTTATTGGCTTAATATTTAAATAATAGGCATTATAAGAATTAGAAATAGATATTACATATTCTGCACCTTCAGGCCATGATGATGCACCTGATTGTAGGAAGCTTACTACTTCATATAATCCGTTTTCTTTATTTTTAGCAATATAAATACGGTCAGAGAAAGTGGCTTTTGGATCACATGATGAATCAGTAATGAAAATGTCAGTTGCATATTTGCCACTCCAGAATGAACCATCACTATTATTATAGTTATTAATAGTTATAGCAATTGGATTTTCACCACGATTTTGGTATAGACCTTCATTTGAATATCCTCCATTATATATATATGTAATGTTGTAATATTCAATGGCTTCCCAAATCGCATAAACAGTAACATCACCTGTTGTTGTTGTAGAAATCGCTGTAATAATTTGACTTCCATCTGGAGTTAAACTCCATCCAACAAAGCGATAATCCTCTTTTGTTGGGATTGGAAGAATATATTCTTTTCCTTCTAAATAACGAGTTGATGCTGATACTTCACCACCATCTAATACATAGATGATTTTTGAGTAAATCTTAGTTTCACTAGATCCACCTTCAACTTCTTCTTTTGATGGAACATCTTGAGCATTTTGATATGCATCAGCATATGTTGTAACATTTAAGAAATTCTTTTCTAATAGAGTTGTTGTACCCCAATAGTTTTTGTCAGCATTTACTATTACATCTGGGTTTACATTCTTAACAAATAAATCGCCACTACAATTTTCACGAATATTGTAATTAACATTAATCATGCAATTGTCGCCATTTAAAACTTTTGCTTCTTCGAATCTAAATAGCATATAACCATTTGTAATTTTATTAAAACGATAATTAATTTTTAGTTCATCATCTTTAGAACCTGAGTAAGTCTTGAATGTTACACCTGCATGGTATTCAGCAAGACCAATGTTATTGTATTTATTACTTTCAATTGTATAGTTACCATAACTATATCTTAAGAACCAAATAACATATTGTTGATATCCATCAAATACGTTATCAGAAATATTTATTTCTCCTTTAGTACCAAATGCACCGATATCATCAATTTTAATACCATCATTATATGTTTGATATGGACCATAGAATTCATTGTTTGTAATTGTTAAGTTTTCAAACTCTAATCCATAAAGTATCATTTGACGACCAGTACCTTTGTTTATACGAGAATATTTAATTACTACATTCTTGTATGATACGCCAGTAGCAGGTACAAAGTAGAATGGTGCAGTTTTAGAACCAGCAACTTTAGAGTTATCAAATAATATATAATTAATTGTTAAGTTTTCGATTGAAGTTGATTCAGATCCAACAATACGAGCTTCACCAGTTAATGTAATACCATTGATTTCCACATTATTTGCTTCAATAATTAGATCTGAAGTAAAGATTGCTTCATTTTGTCTTGTATCCTTATTTGGATTAATGTCCTTGTTAGGACCAATGATTGTTACGCTCTTAGCAATAGTGCCACCTGCGTAAGTTCCTGATACAAATTCAATTGTATCACCATCAGTTGCAGCAGCAAGGGCTTCTTCTAATGTTTTGTATGTTTGTCCCTCACCAACCATTAGTGATGGTTTAATTTCTTTAAATTTTGCATATAGAGTAAGATCTCCTGTTGCAGTTTCTGGAATAAGGGTAATATATTCATTACCATCTTTTGTTAGTGACCAACCTAAGAACTTATATCCATCTTTTGTAGGAGCAACTAATCTTGTTGCATATCCTGGTAGATATTTAGTAGGAGCACCTTCTGGAAGAGTTCCACCATCAAGTTCATAATTAATTGCACACATTTTTGTTTCAGCATATGCATCATCTAATTCCATTGTTGATTTGAAATCATCTTTTGCAATTTCTGCTGCTTTAATATTTGGTGTACCTTGATCAGTGTATGCAAGTGCTGAATAGTTCTTACCAAAGTAGAAGTTTTTCGCATTAACACAGAATCTCATTCTTGCAGAAGTATTTAAGATTTTATTATACATGATAGTTATATGAGGAGTAGATGTAGTATCAGTAGTTGATTTACCTTGTACACTAAATACAGTATCCTTACAATAACTAAATGTATTACCAATATAATTAATTTCGATTGATTCGTATTCAGCATGATGAACAGCCATTCCACATTCAGCATTTGCTGCACTATCACTATCAAAGTTATTATCACGCATTGTTATCTTTGTGTTTTCAGCAAGTTTATCTTGACCAACCCAGAAAGTCCAGTAGTTTCCAGCAAAACGATATGCGATATTTTCATTCATATTAATAACACCTGCAGCATTTCTTAACCAGAATGCAAAGACATTTTGTGATGTTGAACAATTATTTGTAACATAGTTATGGTTAATTTCTGCACCTGTGATTAAGCCTTGGCTATAAACACAAGAATAATAATTAACATTAGATTTTAAAGTAAATTTATTGTGTTCAACAACTAAATTAATGATGGCACCAACAAAATGGATTTGACCAATTCCGGCACCTGATGTTCCAGCTGATGCAGCTGTTCCTTCAATTACATTATATTTAACAACAATATTTTCATTGTCACCTTCACCATAAACTGAAGTTGTATTTGTTAGGTTGAAACCTAAAATTTTAACATCTTTCACATTTTTAGAAATTGTTATTTTTCCACTAATTATAGCTTCTACTGCTCGTTTATCACTTGTTCCATCCATTCCTGAGTTTGGACCAATTAATTGAATTCCGTCATAAGCTACAACTAAATCTTCACTATATGTACCAGATTTAACATATATCTTAGTATTTGTCGTTGCAACAAGAAGAGCATCTTTAATTGTTTTGTACTCTTCATTAGGACCAACTAAAATTTCATCAACAGCTACTGCTTCTTCTTTCCATGCTGCATAAACAGTTACATCACCAGTTTGAGCTGCAGAAATTGATGTGATATATTCAGTACTATCTTTTTCAAGAGTCCAGCCAAGGAATATATATCCTTCTTTAACTGGAGTTGCTAAGACTAATTCTTTTCCTTCTTCATATGTTGTAGGAACAACATATCCTTCTTCAAATTCTCCACCATCTAGTTCAAATGTAATTTTTGAATTTACTACTGGAATTGTATATTCCCATTTTGCATAAAGTACTAAATTACCAGTCATACCTTTTGTTATCTTAGTAATTGCTATAGTACATTCTCTATCTAAGAACCAACCTAAGAAATTAACATTAGCAGTTGCCGATGGTAAATCAAATTCATCTTCAACTGTATATTTTAGATTAGTTGTTGGAAGTTCTGCTTGTACTTCGTTATTATCTTTTACAATGTATTTTGCAGGAAGTTCATTAAATGCTGCAATTGTTGTTCCTTTTACCCATTGATGGAAACGGAATAGAATTTGGATTTTACCAGCTGATGTTGGTGTATACGTATTATCATATGCTGGGTAACCATTCTTAACAGCATTATAGAAATATTGATCCATTGCTTGATATTTTTCACGATAAGCATCACTATTTAAGAAATAACTTTCTGAATGTTCTATTACGGCTTTTCCTTCACTATCACGTTTAACAGGTTGATAAATAAAATTAGATACAGTTTTTTCAAATACATATATATCTATTGCTTTTAGTTCTTCTACATTACTGAATGAAGTAGTTTGACCATTCTTAGTTATTGTAACTTTACCATTTTGAACTTGAACATATGTTGAAATATATTCAGCATTTGTTATAAACCAATTATATAAATCAGTATAAAGTTCATTTACAAATTCATCCTTGTTATTCCATTTTGATTTAATTATTGTTGTTAAGTTTTTATCATATGTAATTGTGTATTCACAAATTTCATATAATGCAGTTACTTCAAGGTCTTGTTTTACATTTACGATTGATTTATCCCAACCAGTGAATCTATATCCAAGACGAGTTGGATCTTTAGGCGCTGCGGCTGCACGACCATCTTTAACTACCGCTTCTTTTAATACTTTTCCATCATAATCTTTAAAAATAACTTTATGAGTTATATTAGAATCAGGATCATTTGAAGATTCTGGTAAATTTAGTTTACTCATTAATTGCCAATCACATGTTACATAGTCAGCACCTTTATTGATCCATTCTTGAACAGTTGGATAATCAACATATTGAGTAAATGTATATGTAGAAATCTTTAATCCTGCTTCTTTGTATTTAGCAAGCCATTCTTCACTATTTGAATAGCTAGCAGTAACGTTAATACTTACATCTAGATCATATTTTTTACATCTTTCTAAAATTGTATCGCTTTCACATGAGTTTACTAGATATTGACATTCAACATCTGAATAGCCATTCTCTCTTGTCCATATTAAACAGTTATATTGTGAACCTAAGAAAATAGTATCTTCTCGCATTCCTGCTTTTTCAATTTCATCCATTAATGCTTGCATTCTTGATTGATCAGAGTTTGTAATACCTGCTGATGATTTTAGCTCAATTACTGCTTTTGCGTTATATTGACGACAAATCTCTAGGTAACGCTCTAATGTACAAAGTTTTGTTGTATAAGTATCTTTGGTTACACTTCCATTTTGTGCAGGGAAACCAGCTTTTCTACTCTTTGTTACTTCAACATCTTTTAGTACACTCCATGGAGTTGTTGAAATAGTATAACCACCAAATGTTTCATCATGACTCATTACAAAAACGCCATCGGATGTTTGTTTTAAATCACACTCTAAAGCTTGGTATTTTAATACTTGTACCGCATATAGGAATGCTTCTTCGGAATTCATTAATCCGTAGTAACTACCAGCGTGACCAATGAAAGTAACATCATAGTTCCATACAACTTCAATTGTACGTTTAAACTCAGCTTTATTACCTGCTTCATCTTGAACTCGATAAGTTAATTCATAGAAACCATATGTTTGATTATCAACTTCACCTACTACTTCAATCTTAGAAGTTATGTCACCATCAACATTATCAATTGCTTGAATACCATCAAGTGGATTAAATGGTTTATTCCAGTTTAAGAAGTTTTTCTCTGCAATGCCTTCACCAAGTATAAACTCAGGTTTAATTACATCAACTTCTTTTTCAACAGCAATTGTAATTTCAGCTTTTAGTCCATCAACTTCAACACTGATGATTGCTGTTCCAGCACCTATTGCTTTAACAATACCATCTTTTACAGTCGCAACACTTGGATCACTTGATGACCAAACACAAGTATCGTCTACTAAGAAGACATCTTTAGGAAGTATCTCTAACTTAGTTGTTTCTCCCGCTTTCAAATAAACGGAATCAGCACTTAGGGATATCTTACGATTATCTTTTACTGTGAAGTGAACAGTTACTTTATTTCCCTTGACATATTTTACGCCAATTTCAACATCTGTTTCACCTTCTCTAAGAGCTGTTACGATGCCTTTTTCTACACGTACGATAGATGGGTCAACAACCTTATAAGAAAAGATTGGATCATCATCATTTACGACTTTTACATCTAGCTTATGAGTTTCTCCAACTTCTAGAGAAACATCTTTATTCTCGATACTAAGCTCTGCCGATGTAGTTTGGCAGGCAATAATACCAAGGGTTAGTAGACATGCTACCAATAATAAAAATCCTTTTTTCATTACTTACCTCTTTCTCTTTTTAAATTTGTGAAAGCCTTTTCACAATTTAGATTATATCATACTTATTTTTTTTAATCCCTTTAAATGATTAATTTTTTTCTTTAAACCTTAAATTATTTATTTTATTTAATATAACCTTGGAGGCTTTTATCTTTAAATGTAAAAATGACTTATTTTTTTTGTATTTATGATATGATATATTAAAGAAAAAAGGAGTGATATATATGCCTTTACATATTGGAGAAGTAAATAGATTTATTGTAAAAAGAGAAACTGACATTAGCTATACACTTAGTCCTGATGATGATGAATTAACTACTTATGTCTTTTTACATTTTAATCAAGCAACAAGAAAACTTGAGCCAGGAGAAAAGATAAAAGCCTTTCTTTACTATGACCAAAAGAAAAGATTATGTGCAACTATGGAAGATCCTTTAATTACAACTTCTAATTATGGATTTGTAAAGGTGGTAAATATACTAGAAAATGCGGGAGCATTTGTTAATATAAATATCGCAAAAGACATATTATTATCCAAAGACTTTCTACCAAGCTCAATAAAGGCATGGCCAAAAATAGATGAGGAAGTGCCTTGTATTTTAATTGAAAAACAACATCAGTTGGTCGCAAGAATTATTACTCCTAATGATGTTAAAGTTTTACCACCAAAACTTAAAGTAGACCAAACAATCAGTGGAAATGTATCAAAGATTACTCAAGCAGGAATTACTGTTTGTACAAGAGAGTTTCAATTTGTTTTTATTCATAAAAACTATCTTCGTAAAAACTATCACTTGGGTGAGGAAGTTACATGTAAAGTAATTCATATTAATGAGCATGGAGAATACTATGCATCAACAATTGAAAGAAAAGAATATTCAAGACTTAGTGATAGTGATACTATATATAACTATCTAAAACAAATGGGAGGAATTGTCCCTCTTGGTAATGCTTCTTCTCCTGAAGATATCAGTAAGTTTTTTAAAATGAGTAAGAGTGCTTTTAAAAGAGCAGTTGGAGCTCTTTATAAAAAACGTTTAATTAGTATTGAAGATTACAAGATTACTTTAATAGAAAAATAATGTCGGATAAATTATCCGGCATTATTTTCTTTTTTATTTAAATGAAATATTAATTACAGCTTCCGAATTATTGATTGATACAACCTCTAAAACGAAACCGGCATCACTACCATCATACCATTTAGCAGTTGACCAAACATCTTTTGCTTGGAATAAATCACTATTAGATGATGAACCACCATATATATCATCACCTTCAATATCATTATTACCATCAGCTTCTACCAATGAGATTAGGCGATGGTCAGTACTACTATTGTTATATTTATAAACATCCCAAATTGATACACCTTTTGTTGGATCGTTAGGGGTTGCGTCAATATGATAAATACGTATACCACTCTTTGAGAATAAACCACTATAACCAGCTTCCATTTGATTTAATCCATCTGGAGTATAGAAATCAATAATGAAGTATTCTGTAAATAATGAATTGTTAAAGTTTTTAGCAATAATCAAACAATCACCAGTAGAACCAAATGATCTAAGTGTAATAGTTGCATCATCATCTCCCATTACAAGTGGATCTACCCATCCAAGGATTGCTTTAGAGAACGGATTATGATCACCAACATTATAGTCCATCATGTCACCACCACCAAGACCACCTGCGGGGCCTTTTGAGGTGTCAGTATCATAGTAATCATCTAAACCTAGTAAATGACCTGTTTCATGAATGAATGTTTCTAAATTATACTTTAATGTTTTACCTGATGCTGGAATTTCTGTTAAGAAGTCATAACCAGCAAGTAAATAGAAGTCTGCTTCAACATTATCATATTTTTCAATATCATCTGTAAAGTATTCATAAGTATATGCCCACCACATACTATTATCATCATTTCTATTTATTTCACAAGTATATACAAGGTATATTGAATCAATATATCCATCTTTATCACTATCGTATTCGGAATAATCAATGTCTTTATCATAATACTTTAGAGCAGCTTGAATAATTTCATAGTCACCTTTGTCTTTAGCATCATAATATGAAGCTTCTTTACCTGTTTGGAATACTGGTAATACTGTACCTTCGATATTTAATTTTCCATATGAACTCTTTTGATAATAACTGCTTAAGCTTTCCCATCCTGTTGTAGATGAATCACCAAAGAAGGCTCTTTCAAGATTATTTACCATATCACTTGGAGCAGGATAATCGGTAAATGAAATAGGAATTACTAATACTTTAGGATTGCCAATTGAAGGAAGTCCGCGAGTAACCCCATAAACTTCACCTGTTGTTTCGTCTTTTCCCATATCTCTAATGATATCTTCAAGACGTGTAGTATCTTTAGGGATTGTTGTAGGTTTAGTTGATCCAGTTGTTACCACAATTACAAAGATTGTAGTTAAATCATTATATGTTACTTCTATTTCGTATTCTCCCTCAGTTGTTTTGTAATCAACAGAGTTTAATGTATATTCATCTCTAGAAAGTACTTTAGATGTGCCATCAACATCATTAAAGGTTACTACTAAAGATTTGATAGCTTCCTCAAATGAAGTATTTTCTTTTACACGGATTCTTGTAGGAGAAGCAACAAGAGTTGCTTCTAAAGTTCCAAGAGTTATAACAGTATTCGCTGTTACCGCAACTTGTGGTTTGTTAAAATAACTAATTACTGCACTACTTACATTGATAACATCACCAACATTTAGGGAAGCAAGTAAATTATAAGTTTCATCACCTAAAGCATTATTTAGATGTTTAGAAACAAATAATGTTGTCGTGTTTGTACCATCAGAAATAGTAAAGCTATTATCAGATGAAGAATTAAATGATTGAGGGACTGCTGTAACCAAAAAGTTTTGGAAACTAACATTCATACCTACATATAAGTCTAATTCATCTTTTTTTAGAGTTTCAAGATTTTTTGTGGAAAGTTCACTATTTCCAATTATCTCAATACTTAATATCGATTTAATTTCAACAAGACCTTTATATGTTTCTTTAACACCTGTTACCGTAACAACAGTACCTATAGTAAGGTCATTTAAAGCATCATTGCTGCTTCCACAATATATATATATTCCGCCAGTTTCATCTTGAATATAGAAATTGTTGCCTACTATACCAGATACTGAACCAGTAACAGTTACACTTTCGCCTTCCCTTGCTTCTTTTGCTTTGGCGATAGTTGTTACTGTCTCAAGTGGAGTAGCATTTGGTAAAGTAAATTCAACTTTATTATGATTTGAGAAACTTACTTCATATGATATATTTTGAGTTAATGATGCGACAGTTACAAATAGTTTATATAATTTACCTTCAAATAATTCAATTGCTAAATTAGTATATTCTTTATCCATAGTGCAGAATATATCATTAGCAACTTCTGATGTTTGTTTAGAATCTTTTAGAATGTATTGACCATTTTTGAACATGAATTTAGAAGTATCAATACTTGATAAATCAATTAAATCCAAGTAAGCAATATATGAACTAAAGAATTGATTTGATTCATCAATACTATAATATGTGCCATCTTCATATAATCCATAATAATAGTATACATCATTAACATATGCTAAATATTCATAATTGATTGATGAATCTTCATATTGAAACATTGCTTTATAGCTATTTTTGTAGAATTCATAACTATAAGAAGCACGAGTAAGTCCATCAATAACGTATGAAACATTATAAGCAAAACTTTCTAAATCATTAAGAGCATCTTCTAGTTCTTTAACTGAAGGAGTTGGAACATCATTTTTCATTTTCGCATACAAACTAATATCTCCAGTTTGGTCTACTTCAATTTGAACAATAGGGTTTCCTTCAAAAGTTTCACTTAAATACCATCCTTCAAAATTATCATTATCAAGTGGGTTAAGTTTAGTAACTTTTCCTTCTTCATAACTTGATGGTGTATGTTCAATTACTTCACCATCTACATAATAAGTTATATTATATTTAGTAGTAGTACCTATTAATTGACATGAGGTAATTAATACTAAAGATAATATTAAAAATAATAGACTAAATATTCTTTTTTTCATGTTTTTCCTTTCTAACAGCCACAATCTTCAATTCCTGTTATAATGGGGATTATGTTGTGGTTATATTCATTTAATGTTTTATATCCTTCTGCGTAAATATGAATATTTTTATATCCACTAGATTTTAGTTTTACCGCTTCTGATAGAACGTTTGTTCCATTTTGATCAATCAAAAAGATTGTTGTTCTTTTATCAACATTTTGACGAATCCAACTTTGAAAAGCTGTACTACATCTTTGTAAGTATGTAGTTTCATCTTCTGTACTTTTTCTTTTTAAGTTATAGTTATAACTTATAAATCCTTTTAAGTGACCAGAAGCATATGCTGTTTCTAAATCTCTTAAATCGATTCCAATAAAATCTTGTTTTTCATCACTCAGATATTCATAATATGCATTCAAATAATCTACTGCCTTTTCATTATGATATATATATGTCTTCTTACATCCAGTAATTGATAATATATATATTATTACTAAAAGGAGACAACTAATCTTCTTTACATATTTCATTTTTAATTTCCTCAATCATTGCTAAGTCTTCAGGGGTTAGCGTTGCTTTTTCTAATAAATCAGGTCTTACAAGTAAGGTTTTCTTAAGGGCTTCATATCGTTGCCATTTTTTTATTTTCGCATGATGACCTGATAAAAGGATTTCGGGGACACTATGTCCATCATATTCCTGTGGTCTTGTATATTGAGGATATTCTAACAAATCATCATTGAAAGATTCTGTACTTATCGAGTCCTCACTGATTACACCTGGTATTAAGCGACTCACAGAATCGACGATCACAAGAGCAGGAACTTCACCACCTGTTAAGACATAATCACCAATAGATATTTCTTCATCAACATAGTTAAGAACTCTTGCATCAACGCCTTCATAATGGCCACATATAATTATTAAATGTTCTTTTTTAGAAAGTTCAAGGGCTTTCTTTTGATTAAATTGAGTACCACTAGGTGATGTTAAAATAACATATGCTTTTTCATAATCTTTGATATGGGTAAGAGCTCGATGAATGGGATCAACACGAATTAACATTCCCGCTCCTCCACTATATGAATAATCATCAACAGTATTATGTTTATTACCTGAGTATTCACGAAAATCAATGGTATTGCATTCAATTATATTATTGTTAATTGCTCTTTTTAAAATTGAACTATTAAAATAATTAGTAAACATTTCGGGAAATAATGTTAAAATATCAAACTTCATGATCTTAAACCTTCAATTTCTTCAATTATAATTTTCTCATCATCTATTGATTTTACAAAAGCATCAACAAAAGGAACTAAAAAACTATTATTGTTTGTCTTGTCAGTTATCTCTAGTAAGTAACCACTAGGAATATCTATTACATCTGTTACAGTTCCTAGTATTTCATTATTTGTATTTAATACTTGTAATCCTACTAGATCATCAACATAATACTCATTTTCTTTCATTGGTGGAACATCATTTGTTGAAGCAAATACATCCATTCCTACTTTATCTAATACATCATTAATGTTTAGTAAATTATTAATTGTTATTAAAACATTACCCTTATGAATTCTAAAAGAAGTTACTTCATATTCTTTTGAATCTTGGAAATAAATTTTTGCACCTACCCTAAAGCGATATTCTATAAAATCACTTTCACTATTTATTTTAAGTTCACCTTTAATACCAAATGTTCCAACAACATGACCAATTAATATCAAATTATTCTTCATTTGTTTTTTCTTCCTTCTTGTTTGTTTTTTTGTTTTTAAATGTACCTAAAATAAATATAGAATTAAAGATGGCAATTAATGATACACCAACATCTGAGAATATTGCAAGCCATAGTGGAAGTGGAAAAGCAGGATTAATTGCTGAAATCATTACTAATACTTTTATAGATAATGAAATAACAATGTTTTGAATTACCTTTCTTCGTGTTACCTTTGCTATCTTTAGTAAATCTGGTAATTTACTTAAATCATCACTCATAATAACAACATCAGATACAGCAATTGTAGCATCACTACCAACCTTACCCATAGCAATTCCGACATCGCTTGCGGCAATAGCAGGGGCATCATTGATTCCATCACCGATAAATACTGTACAACCAATAGTTGCAGATTCACGGATTTCTTCTAGTTTTTTCACCTTTTCATCAGGTAATAATTCAGAGTATACTTTATCAACACCAATTTGACTAGCTGTTTCTTCAGCAATTCCTCGCATATCACCTGTTAAAATATATGTATTTTTAACACCTTGATTATGTAACTCTTGGATTGCTCCCTTTGCTTCTTCACGTATTGAATCACCTATTACTACATATCCAAGATATGATTTCTCTTTTACTACATATATAATTAAACCTGTTTCTTCAACTGTAGGTACTTCATATTTTAGAGCATTCATTAATTTTAGATTACCAACTGTATACTTAGTACCATTAACTAAAGCTTTAGCACCACCTGATAAGGTAGTAAAATCACTGATAATTTCTGAGAATACATTTTCTCTTCCATAGTCATCTACAATTGACATTCCAATAGGATGGTTTGAGTAAAATTCAACATAAATTAGATTTTTTAAAATTGTGTCTTCCTTGATATCTGATGATGCAGGAACAATCTTTTGAATTTTAAATTCACCTTTTGTTAGAGTTCCAGTTTTATCAAAAACAATATTTTCTACTTTATTTAAAGTTTCAAGATAGTTGCTTCCTTTCACAAGAATACCTCTTTTAGAAGCAATACCTATTCCCATAAAGAAACATAGGGGAATTGATATAACTAAGGCACAAGGACAAGAGATAACTAAAAATACCATTGAGCGATAAACCCACTCTTGAATTTTTTCCAAGTAATTAACCGATACACTTGGCATTATATAGTTAGTTTCTATGAAATAACCACATACACCAATAATGATTGCTAGAACTAAGATTATTGGAGTATAATATCTTGAAAATTTAGTTATAAAGTTTTCAGCTTTTGCTTTTGAGGCAGAAGCGTTTTCTACCATATCAAGAATTTTAGTTATCATTGATTCTGAATATGGGCGAATTACTTTAATTTCAATTACATCACCCATGTTTACTGTACCAGCCATTATTACTTCGCCTTTGTCGATTTCTCTAACTAATGATTCTCCAGTTAAATTTTTAGTATCTAGCATTGCTTTATGATTTAAAAGAATACCATCTAGAGGAATCATCTCACCTTTGTTAACAACGATAATATCATCTGGTAAGACACTTTCTACTTCAATTTCGATTACTTCATCTTCTTTTTTGATTTTAGCATTTTTAATATCTATCTTAAGTAATTCTTCAATAGATTTTCGGCATTTATTTACTGCTCGATGTTGAAGGTACTCACCAAGTTGGAATAACGCAAGGACCATTACTGCTTCTGAAAAATGGTTAGTTGCTATTGCACCAATACTCGCAATTGTCATTAATGAATTTTCATCAAAGAATCGACCATGACGAAGATTCTTTAAGAAACGTATGATAATAGGATATCCAATAAGTAGGTAGGTTATTATCAACAGAATCATATGAGCCGTTAAATATGGACTACCAGTATTAAATGCTTCTTCATGTTCAAATATTCTATGCCAATTTGCTGGTCTAAATTCGATTAAACATAAATATGAGAAGATATATGATATGGCTCCAAATATAATTGTTAAATCACGAAAATATTTTTTTGGTTTTTCTTCTTCTTTTAATTCTTCAACTTTTTTTACTTTTTCTGTTACTTCGATTCTTTCATCCACCTTATGAGCTATTTTAGTTACAAGGTCAATGATATTATTCATTTGTTCTTTATTAGAACTTTCAATAATAAAGCGAAAACTTGTATAATCAACTAATAGTTTTTCATAATCAAGTTCTCTTTTAGCAATTGTTTCTATTTTTGTTGCACAATGTGCACAATCAAGGCCATTCAAATACAAGACTCTACGATACACTTCTTTTGCGATAATCTCTTCGATTGTTGCTTTTTTCTCATATGTTAAAATGGCATTTGTTATTTGTGCTTTTACCTTCTCAAGTCTTGCTTGAGCTTTTCTTTCATTTTGGTCAACACTTACTTCGATGCGTAAAGTATTCTTTTCTTTATTGATTGTAGCCGATTTTATCCCCTTTATTTTTTTTATTTCATTAAGTATTCTTTTATAATTGTTACTTTCAATCTTAGAAAGTTGAAAATTCTTAATTATCTCAGGCATTTTATTCACCATTTGACATGTGTACTAAACCAGATTCAATGATGTTTTTAACATGTTCATCTACTAAACTATAATACACAAGTTTACCTTTCTTTTCACTTTTTAATATTCCTGAAGTTTTCAGTAGGCGTAAATGATGAGAAATTGCTGGTTGACTCATTTTCAAGTATTCTGTTATTTCTGTAACATTCGCCGTATGTTCTATTAAATATACAACTATTGATAAACGAACAGGATCCCCTAAAATTGCTAATGTATTTGCTAATCGATCTACTTTTTGACAGTTCAATATCTGCATGCTTTCACCTTTCTTTCATTCTCATATAAGCACATGTTTATATATACTAAATAATTATACCAAATTTAAGACTATAATGCAATTGAAAGAACTTTAAATACGCCAAAATTGGCTATACTTTTTATTTTATTAAATAATAATAAAAAACTGATATTACTATAAAATAATATCAGTTTAAAATTTTTATTTGTTTTCTTTATTATGAAGAGTAACTTGAGCTTTTGTTTCATACTTACTATCAACAAGAATGATTTCAGAATCACCATCTACCACAATTTGACCTGATAGTGGATTTTTGATAGAAATCATATTTCCTAATATGTGAGCATCAACTTCACTATACTCAAAGCTTAAGTCAGCATCTTCCATATAACAATCAATTAACTTTAGGCCCTTACAATAACAAAGAGGTTGTGTTCCTTTAATCTTACAATTAATTAAGGTTAGGTTTTCACTATACCACCCAAGGTATTCTCCAATTATTGTTGAATTTTTTACGGTTGTGTTTTTAGCATGCCAAAAAGCATCTTTAGTATCAAGAATTGAATTATCAATTATTAAGTTTTCAACATATTGAAACGAATATTTTCCTGAAAATTTACAATTATTTAGTCTTACATTATGAGATTCAAAGAAAGCATATTCACTGACAATACTTGAATCATTTAAATTTATATTATTACTACGCCATGAAAACTCAGGAGAAACAATATCACAATTATTAATGATAAAATCTTGACATTCACGAATGGCTTTAATACCATGTAGTTTTGAGTTATCAATGGTAGTATTAACCGTATACCATAAAGCTGCTCTACAATTTGGAGTCATTTCAACATCATTCAAATATAAATTATGAACATGCCAAAATGGATAACGTAAATCCATGTAAGTAGATTCAACATCAACGTTTGTAGATTCCTTTAATGCTGATTCGCCATCTTCTTCTCCTTCAAAACGACAATTAATTAATTTAACATCTGATTCATTATATAAAGCTCTTTCACTAGAAAAAGTTTTATCAATTATTTTCTTCATATTAAACCTCCTAATTTTTTAGATGAAAAAAGTTAGAATGCATAGGGTAGACCTATAAATTCTAACTATTCAAGTCCTGTAAATTCAATTGTTACAGATTGATCATTGCGGGTTGCAGCGGCATGAGCTAAAGTTCTTATTGCACTTGCTACTCGTCCATGTTTTCCTATTACTCTTCCAAGATCAATTGGATCAACTAATACTTCAACAGAAATCTCTCTATCATTAATAGTTTCCACTTTAACAATAACTTTTTCTGGGCGACTAACAAGTGGCTTAACTAATTCTTTAACTAAATTTTCATAATTAATTTCAGCCATTGTTTATCACCTATTTTGAAGTAGTGTTTTTATTTGTAAATTTTGCAATGATTCCTTGTTTTGATAATAATGACTTAACTGTATCTGTTGGTTTTGCACCTTTTTCTAACCATGATAATACTTTTTCTTCGTCAATTTTAACAGTTGCAGGATTTGTTAGAGGGTTATAAGTTCCTACGATTTCGATGAAACGACCATCACGAGGATTACGTGAATCAGTTACAACGATACGATAAAAAGGACTTTTCTTAGAACCAAATCTTTGAGATCTTAATTTTACAGACATAATAATTCCTCCTATTTGTAATTATTTCTTAAGTATTATATCATAATATTAAATAGGTGTCAAGTATATTGCCTTGACACTAACTATTTAAATATTTTATAATTCCGTTTATGAAGTCTACTTGTTTTCTTAAGTTATCAATTTTATCGTAAGTTGTTAACTTTAAATTTACTTTTACTTCTTTTTCAAAATCCTCATATGCATTAGGATGATCGTTTAAGATAACATACCATTTAGGATGGTATCTTAAATATGTTAAATATAAATCATTTTGATAAAGTTTGCTTAAAATTTCTTGTGTCATGATTAATCCCACCAACTATTATAATTTGCATTATAGAGGCTACTTACGTTTTTACCACCAAAACTTTGAGTTATTTGGAGAACTTTTTGTACTGTATTAAGCGTCTTACTTATTGAATCAGGATTAATCTTTTTTATATATCCCCAGATATTCTTTAAGTTTGCTTGGCCTAATAAATCTTCAAGTTTTTTAGGTTGTTCTGTTGTTTCTACTTTTTCATATTTTTTCCAAGAGTCATCATTTTCTCCTAGGATTACCCAGTTTTCATAAATTTGTTGCCACGTCGCAGTTCCTTTTTTTACTTCATCTCTTACAAGAGGATGTTTTGATACAAACTCACGAAATTCATCCATTCTACTTGCCATTCTTTCACCCCTACTATAAGTTATTACAAATATCTAATTTTGGTGACAAAAAACTATATTAATTCATAATATAAGGTGAAAGGAGGATTACTATGTTTTTCAAAAAGAAAGAGGAACGATACAATAACCCTATGCCAAATCCTTATGGTCCTATGAATAATGGAGTACCTGGATATATGTATGGTTATCAAGAAGTTGCCCCAAACAACTATGATCTAAGTCGTTTACAATCAGAGATTAACGAATTAAAACGCTTAAACAATGAAATGTTAAAGCGTGTAAGTAGATTAGAAAACTATTTAGGTATAAGAGGAAATGATAATACTACTTATTAGTATTTTCCCCCACAAGATGTAATTATTTGATAAATTGAAATGCCAGATACTTTTTCAAAATTCTTATCATATTTTTTTTGTAAAGCTATATTGTTAATAATATTACGGTATTCCTTATAAGCATTTAATAATTCATCTTTTTTAATATTTTGATGTTTTGTTCTTTCCATTAAAGAATAGAAATTAAATATTTTAACTATTTCTTCTGTTGTAAATAACTCATAATCTATTTGTAATGCCATTTCGGCTTCGTGTCTTTGCTTCATATTAATCACCCAATACATTTTACCATATTCATTTAATTTAATAAATTAATTTGTATTTATAATTTTGGGTAAAGGCATAGACAAAAAAATAAAATGCACATATTATATAGTAATTAAAGGAGGGGAGTTTATGTATCAACCTAATTATGGATTTAATTGTTGTCAACCAGTTAATACTGGCTGTTGTAACACTGGCTGTGGCACAGGAGGATATGGATATGCTTTAATTCTTGTATTATTCATTCTTCTTGTTATCATTGGTACTGCTCGTTGGTAAAAAAGGTAAAGACTGCTGTTTATCAGCAGTTTTCTTTTTTCTTGATTATTATTGTATTTTTTAGTATAATATATATATAATGAGGTGATAGAATGCTCACAATGAAAGACATCCTAAAAGAAGGAAATCCAATTTTAAAAGTTAAATCTGTTGATGTAGTACTTCCTTTAAGTGAGGAAGATGAGAATACCCTTAAATCAATGATTGAATATATATTTAATTCGATAAACCCTGAAATCGCTGAAAAATATAAACTACGTCCTGCGGTTGGAATTGCGGCTCCTCAAGTTGGTAAAAATATTAAGATGCTTGTTATGTATTGTACTGATGAATATGGCAACGAGCATTATTATCCAATGGTGAATCCCCGAATTATAAGTTATTCTGAAGAACTAACTTATCTTGATTGTGGAGAAGGATGCCTATCTGTTAATCGTGAAACTCATGGATATGTTCATAGACCTCGTCGTGTTTCTTTAGAAACCTATCTTTACGATAATGGAGAATTAAAGAAAGTATCACTTCGTCTTAAAGGTTATCCTGCGGTAGTATTTCAACATGAATATGATCATTTAAATGGTATCTTATTTGTTGATAGAATTAATAAAAAAGAACCATTTAAGGTTCCTGAAAATTCACGTCCTATTGTTTTTAAAAATGAAGAATAAAAATGAATTGGTTTATCAATTCATTTTTTCTTTTAAGATATATTCTTTAATATTTTTCATTAAGCCTTCATCACTAATATCGTATCCAACAATTTTAGCAGCATTTTTTGCTTTGGTTGTGCCATTACCCATACAAATTGAAGTACCGACTCTTGTGAACATTACAACATCATTATCTGAATCACCGATTGCGAAAGTATTTTCTAATTTATAATTCATTAATTTAATTACTCTTGTTACGCCTTCACCTTTTGTATGATTTTTTTCAAGAACATCGGCTCCATAGTTTCCCCAATTGATAATTTCAAGTTCAGGAAAATCTTGACGAATCTTTTCATTTTCCTCATTTGAAACAAAAAGCCATAATTGAGAAACACTTATTGTAGGAAGAATCTCTGTACTTTGTAGTGGCTCAATTTCTACTTTAATGTATTCCTCAAAGTTGGTTTTCATTTCTTGGTTTAATTGATTATAAAACAAATGATCTTCACATATGAGAACAGTTGGATAACTTCTTTCATTACAGTAATTAACAAATCTTTCAAGTATCTTTGTTGCTATCTTACCTTGATATATCTTCTTATCATCAATGTAGATTTCCTCTCCATTTGTCAATACAAAGCCTTTAAAGTTATTAAAGTATTTTTTTACACTTCCGATTGTACTAAGTGATCTACCACTCGCAATATATAAATCATATTCAGGATTATTGGCGAGTTCTTTTAATATTTCAATAGTAGTTGGACGAAAGTCTTTAATGGAACTATCATATAGAGTTCCATCAATATCTATAAAAATTGCTTTTTTATTATTTAACATATCCTTACCTCTTGTAACGATTATACATTATTTTTACTATTTCCGACATTAATGTACTTATAAAAATGTTTTCAATATATTTTTTAAGTTTTTTACTGTGAAAATATTGAATTTTTTGATATAATATAATGGATTGAAAAAGAAAAGAAAGGAGGAAGCTAATGGAAAAAGAGAACAAAAAAAGAAAAGACCAAAATAGACTAGAGTATAAAGTATATTCTCTAGGCGGCCTTGGTGTTGTTGGTATGAATATGTATGTTATTGAAAGTAATACAGAAATACTAATTATGGATGCTGGTATTCTTTTCGCTGATGATGAACAAAAAGGTGTTAATTACGTAATTCCTGACTTCACACATTTAATCAACAACCAAAACAAAATAGTTGGCCTATTTATTACCCATGGCCATGAAGATCATATTGGAGCATTACCATTTTTACTTAAGAAAGTAAATATCCCTGCCATTTATGCAAGTGGTATTGCGATTGGACTTATCCAAAACAAAATGCAAGAGTTCCCTGATATAACTTATAATCTTCAACCATTTTACGATAACTCTGAATTTACATTTAAAACTTTAAAAGTAAGTTTCTTTAGAACTAATCATAGTATTCCTGATTCTTATGGTATTGCTTGTAAAACTCCTTATGGGTATATCGTTAATACTGGTGACTTTAAATTTGATTTTAGTCCAATTGGTGAAAAATGTGATTACTACAAGATGACTAAACTTGGTAAAGAAGGTGTACTTTGTTTACTAGCTGATAGTACAAATGCTGATATATCTCAATTTTCAGCAAGCGAAAGAAAGATTGGGGAAAACTTAAACAATCTTTTTAATCAAATTGAAGGAAGAATTATCGTTGCAACTTTCGCATCTAATGTTTATCGTGTACAACAAATATTACAAGCAAGTATTAATTCTAATCGTGATATTATTGTATTTGGACATAGTATGGAAAAAACAATTGAGGTTGCTTCAAGATTAAAGTATATTACAATACCAAAATCTAGAATTCACTTTGGACGTGATTTAGGTAAACTTGACTCTAAAAAAGTTACTATATTATGTACAGGATCACAAGGTGAACCTCTTGCGGCACTATCGAAGATTGCTAAAGGAACTCATAAACAAATTAAATTATTACCTGATGACACCATTATTTTTTCAAGTAAACCAATCCCTGGAAATGAACAATTTATAAATCGTAACATTAATATGTTAGTTCATGCTGGTGCCCATGTAATTAAGAATAGTCCTTTAACTGATACACATACTACAGGACATGCTTCCCAAAACGAGATTCGTTTAATGCTTTCATTTATGCAACCAAGATATTTTATGCCTGCTCATGGTGAATACTCTATGCTTAAGCATCATGCTAATATAGCTATATCTATGGGAATGCCTAAAGAAAATTGTTTTGTATTAGACCCAGGGGATTCTTTGTGCTTTAATGGTAAAGGAGCAAGAGTTATTAAAAATGATATTGTTGCTTCTGATGTTTACCTAGATTCTTCTTTAAGTGATGTTGATAGTAATATTATCAAAGAAAGAATTAAGATGAGTGATGGAGGTCTTGTTAGTATTACCTTTAGTTTAAATAAAGATAAGAAAATGATTTATCCAACTCAAGTTGTAACTAGAGGTTTTATGGTACCTAATTTATCTCAAGAATTTTGTGAATTCTTAAAGCAAAAAGCTAATGAAGTTTTAGCAAATGCTTTAAGACAATATAAAAACATCAATGTTAAATATATTGAACGTCAAGTTGGTATTGCTTTAAGTCAAGATATATATCATAAGACTGAAAGAAAGCCATTAATTGTAACTACTGTTAATATTATAAATAAATAGAAGCAATGAAAAACCATTGCTTCTATTTTTATTCATCTAGATCGTCAGTATCTTCAAATTTTTCCATGCCCTTTTTAATTTTAATCTTAGCATTTTTATTTTCCTTAAATAATGAGAAAATGACAGCCGCCATAATCATTGTAACAAGAGCGTAGATAAATAGTATTTTGTAGTGTCCTTGTACGGTAATTAAAATACCAACAACAATTGGTGTAATACTTTGAGCTACCATTGAGAATGTATAGTATAATCCTGTGTATTTTCCAACATTATCTTTATTTGATACTTCAACTAACATTGGATAACTATTAGCATTAATTAAAGCCCAACCAATACCACAAATGATTATCGCAATAATGAAGACAATTGGATTGTACCAATTAAATACTCCTTCTAAGATGATTATTAAGAAACCTAGTATTAGAGATCCTAGTCCTAAAAGAACCGTTTTTTTACGGCCTATTTTTGCAGGTAGATTGATTGTAAATAAGAAAGTTAAGATTGAAGATAGTGGAAGACCAGCCATTACAATTGTACCTACAAATGATTCTTCGCCAAAAGTTTTTTTACAGAAAACACTATAGAATGATTCAACAGCATTAAAACTTATAAACCAGAATAAAACTGAGAAAAGTAATATTAGGGTGTTAATTTTATCTTGTTTTGAAAGTGTACGTTTTTCATTTGAAGAAGTATCTTCTTTTGTAAAACTTTCACTTAGCTTTTCTCCTTCTTCCATTTCTTCTTCCATTTCTTTTACTAATTTAGGTTCATTAATTTTTAGAATTAAGATTACAACCGCAAGAATCATAAAGAATGATGCAATTAAAAAGCCAGCAATACCTTGTGATGATAAATCTTTAAAGAAGATTTTAATAATCATTGCAATTAAACCACCAATTACTGCACCGATATAACCTACTAAATTAATGATACCATTAGCTTGTGAACGTAGAGGTTTAGGGGTTACATCTGGCATTAATGCAACCGCAGGATTACGATATGCATTCATTATCAATAGTATTACTAACATCATTATTATTACTGCTGTTAATGAACTATAGCTATATGCAACCGCAACAAAAGGAAAAGCAATTGCTGATAATACCATACCAATTACCATATAAGGCATACGACGGCCCCATTTTGATTTTGTTTTATCTGATAGTGCTCCAAATAGAGGAAGCATGACTACAGCAAACATATTATCTGCTGCCATTATTATACCGATTAAATAAGTCTTATCTTTTCCAAGTAAATCTTCTAAGAATAATGGGCAATAATAATTATACATTTGCCATAACATTAAGATTGCGAAGAAGGCAAAACCCATATAAAAGGTTCTTTTATAATTCAGTTTTAGTTGTTTTTTCTCCATTGTATTTTACCTCATTTCAATTTCGATACATCTATTTTAACACATAATTAGAAAAAAACCAACAATATGAATAAAAGAAAAGGTATTTATAAGATTATTTCTTCATAAATACCTTTATTATTTATTATTTTTGATTTCTCCTAAAAATAAATGAAACACTTCTGATGTAGCAACAGCATCATTTAAAGAATCATGATCTTGTACAATAGGAGCTTGCTTGCCAAATAAACCATATGCATTAAATAGGCCAATATCTGATTTAATACTATAATAATTTTTAATTATTTGCATTAAATTGATTACTTGCTTTTTTTCTAGTATTTTTGGCTTGTGATGCATTTCACATGAAAGATCAATTACATATATATCATTTCTTCCCCACACATAAACAATTGGTTGATACATGGTTAAAATATCTTGAAATGTTTTATAAAATTGATTATATGTTTGGGCATATTTAAAATCTTTTTTTGTCAAATTAAGGAAGTCATAGGTTCTATCTGTAATATCATTCTTATTAAATGGTAAAACATTACTATGTTCAGTTAATACAACATTTCCTTCACTATCTTCTAGATAAATACCATATTGAATTATTTCAGGCTTAAATCCAGCCCCATGAACATATGAATAACTTGGCATTGTAAACTCTAGGTCAAGAAACATTCGATATGCATCTTTTGATAGAAGTTTGTTTACTCCTTTTTTTATCATATCAATATCAAAATACGTAATGAAACCTCTAGATGTAGGACGCATTAATTTCGTAAAACTTACTACTTCTCTTGCCATACATTTATCTTTTTTTACCTTTTCATTTTTACAAATGAAATGTACATAAAGGCCTTCATGAAGATATGGTTTAAATCTTTTATATTGGCTTCTTCCAAAATAGAAAAATTCAATGCGATTTTTAACTTTTACTTCAAATATACGTTCATCTAGATTAATTGATCTTATTTTCCCCCATACTGTTTGCAAGCTAATCGCCTACTTTCTATTTTATTTTTAGTTCGTTCATTTTTATTAATTCAAGAATTGCTTGGCTTCTTCCTTTTACACCAAGTTTTTGAATCACATTTGATATATGATTTCTAACAGTTTTACTACTAATATGAAATTTATCAGCTATTAATTCTGTATCATAGTTTTGGACAAGCAATTCAAAAATTTCTCTTTCTCGGGTTGTTAAAAAATTTTTTCTTGACATCTTCTTCCCCACACTTTCATTTTTATATTATGCAGGGTAGTTATGATTTGTCACGATTCTTAACAACATCTAGTATCTTTAATGCAAGTTTTTCTGGTAAACCTAAAGCTTTTAGTTTTTCAACACTTGTATTTTCAAGTTCAGTTAAATTTTCAAATTCTTTCATTAGTAATAATTTTCTTGATTTTCCGATTCCTTCAATATTATCAAAAATGGATGTAAAAGCATTTTTGGTATGTGTTTGTTTGAAAAATGTTATCGCAAAACGGTGAACTTCATCTTGCATTGCTGTAAGAATTAAGAATAAATTACTTGTTTTATCAAGATGTATTTCTTCAAAATTACTCATCACTATTGAGTCTGTACGGTGATTATCATCTTTTGCAAGACCAATTAGAGGTATTTCAAGATTTAATTTTTGTAACATTTCCTTTGCGGCTTTTACTTGAGGTTTACCACCATCAACAATAATTAGGTTAGGCATTCTTCCATTTTCTTTTTGTAATCTACTATATCTTCTAAAGATTACTTCTTGCATAGTATGGAAATCATCTGCCCCATTAACCGTTTTTACTTTATATTTTCGGTAATCTTTTGGTGAAGGTGAACCATTGATATATGTAACCATAGCAGAAACAGGGCTTGCTCCAGAGATGTTAGAGTTATCAAAGATTTCTATTACTTCTGGATATGGAATATTTAGTATAGTTCCTAATTCTTCTATTGGTTTGGTTGTTTTGCTGATTTTAATTAAACGCATTTTTTGAAGGTTTTCCAAATTGTTTTGAGCATTTTCACAACCAAGTTTAACTAATTGCTTTTTTATTCCTTTTATCGGAACAACAATATTTATTTCTAATAGTTCATTAAGTATTTCATATCCTTCAATATATGGTATCAACAATTCACTAGGTTTTAACTCTCTTCTAGCATCATAAAATTCATATAGATACTCGCATAAAATATCATCTAAATTGTCAATGATATCAAATACCTCACCCGTACGTTCAATGATTTTTCCAGAACGCATATGAAGAATTTGAACACATACAAGTCCATCATGAACATAATAACCAAAGACATCACGATCTTTTCCATCAGTTATGGTCATCTTTTGTGGTGTTAGAAGTTCACTTATACTATTTATGATATTACGATATTCAATAGCTTCTTCAAACATTAAGTTTTCTGCACAATAATTCATTTTTTCATTAAGTTCTTTTAGAAGGGTTTGATTACTTCCTGATAAAACTTCTTGAACACTTGATATATACTTTGTATAATCACTTTTAGTAATCGTGTTAACACAAGGTGCAAGGCATTGATGCATATCATAGTATAAACAACTTTTCTTAGGAATGTGGTTGCATTTTCTAAAAGGATATATTTTGTTTAAAACTTCAACTGTTTCTCTACATGCCTTAACATTAGGAAAAGGTCCATATATTTTTAATGGACGCATTTTTCCTTTTAACTTTACTTCTCGTGTTAATAATAAACGAGGATTAGTTTCATTTGTTAAGACAATATATGGATATGTTTTATCATCCATTAGCATAATGTTATACTTTGGACGATATTCCTTTATAAAGTTTAGTTCAAGGAGAAAGGCTTCTTTTTCTGAGCTTGTAATGATATATTCAAAATCATATACATTTTGAACCATTTTGGTCGTTTTAGAATCATGTGAACCAGTAAAATAGCTCTTTAATCTATTTTGTAATATTTTAGCTTTTCCTACATATATTATGGTTCCAGATTCATCTTTCATTTGATAGCAACCTGGTTTTTTAGGAACAAGTGATAGCTTTAACTTAATACGTTCTTTTACTTCACTTTGTAACATATCATTTCTCCTATTTAATTTAATTTATTTTTTTAAGCTTTCAAGTATCGCATCAATTTTATTACCATAAGCTAAAGACTCATCATATTTAAATCTTAGTTCTGGTGTTTTTCTTAAATCAAGACGATGAGCAAGTTCACTTCTTAAAAATCCTGTCGCATTGATTAATTGATTTGTTGTAGCGGCTTGCTCTGATTCACTACCAAGAACAGTATACCAAATAGTAGCTAATGATAAATCTTTTGTTACCGTTACTTTAGTTACTGATACATACTTTAATAATTCTGATTTAGCTTCTGTCATTAAGATTACAGCTAATTCTTTTTCAATCATTTTTTCAATTCTGTCAATACGGTATCCCATACTATTCCCTCTCTTTTTCTTCCATTACAAAACATTCAAGTATATCGCCAACTTTAATGTCATTAAAGTTTTCAATAGTTATACCACATTCATAGCCGGCTTTTACTTCTTTAACATCATCTTTAAAACGTTTTAGTGAGCCGATTTTTCCAGTGTATACAACTATACTATCACGAACTACACGTACACCGCCATTTCTTACAAAACTTCCGCTTAGTACATAACATCCAGCAATAGTACCAACTTTACTAACTTTAAATGTTTCTCTAACTTCGGCTTGTCCAGATTCTTTTTCTTCATAAACTGGATCTAACATACCTTTAACAGCATTTTCGATATCTTCTTGAAGTTTGTAGATAATATTGTATAATCTGATTTCAACACCCTTTTCTTTTGCGAGATCAGTGATTTGAGCAAGTGGACGAATATTGAAACCAATTATAATAGCATTTGATGCAATCGCAAGACTAATATCATTATCAGTAATACCACCAACACGGGCACCTACAATATTGATTCTAGTTCCTTCAATTTTGATTTTGTCTAAAAGCCCTTTAATTGCTTCTATGGAACCTTGAACATCACACTTAATTATTAAGTTTAGTGTTTTGATTGAACCATCATCTTCACCTTTGAAGATATCAGTTAATGATGCGGCTTTTGCACCATTCTTTTCTTGACTAAACTTATTGAATGCACGAGTTTCAGCAATAGTTTTTGCTTTTCTTTCATCGTTGATTACAACAAACTTTTCACCAGCAAAAGGAACTTCCATGATGCCTGTGATTTCAACTGGTTTTGATGGACCAGCAGATTTAATAGGTTGACCTAGTTCATTTTGCATAGCACGAATTTTACCATAAGTATTACCTACTACTACAATATCGCCAATTTTTATTGTACCATTTTGTACAAGTAGAGTTGCAACTGGACCTTTACCTTTATCTAGTTTTGCTTCAATAACAGTACCTGTACCAAGTCTATTTGGATTAGCTTTATAATCTTTCATTTCACTAACTAAGATTATCATTTCAAGAAGTTCATCTACACCCTTACCTGTTAGTGCAGAGATTGGAACAAAGATTGTATCTCCACCCCATTCTTCAGCAAGAAGACCATATTCAGTTAATTCTTGTTTAATACGATCAGGGTTAACACCAGGTTTATCCATCTTGTTGATAGCAACAATAATTGGTACATTAGCAGCTTGAGCATGTTCAATTGCTTCTTTGGTTTGTGGCATTACACCATCGTCAGCCGCAACAACTAATACTACTATATCAGTGATTTGAGCACCTCTTGCACGCATTTCAGTAAATGCAGCATGTCCTGGAGTATCTATGAAGGTAATTAATTTACCATTTTTTTCAACTTGGTAAGCACCAATGTGTTGAGTAATACCACCCGCTTCCCCACTTACGACATGACTACTACGGATAGTATCAAGTAGTGTAGTTTTACCATGGTCAACATGGCCCATGATTGTAACGATTGCTGGACGTGACACTAAATCTTTTTCATCATCGTCATCAAATGTCATTTCATCGAATCTAGTTAAGTCAGTTATTTGTTTGTCTTTTAATTCATAGTTATATTCCATGGCAACAAGTTCTGCTGTATCTCTGTCTAAGCTTTGTGTAGCATTAGCTAGAATACCCATTGAAACGAATAATTTCTTTACTAGTTCTGTAACACTTAAATGCATTGCTTCCGCAATTTCCATTACCGTCATTCCATTTTCATAGTATAAAACATTATCTTCTTTATCTTCTTTGGTTGGAATATTACTTGTTCGTCTTTCTTTATTTTTTGATTGTTTATTTTTGTTGTTATTTTTCTTCTTAGAATGTGGAGTTTGATTTTCTTCACCTTGAGTTTGTCTACGTCCACGTCCTTTGTTTTCGCGAGTAATATTATACTCATCATCTTCTAAGAATTCTTGATATTTTTCAAGAGTTTCTTCATCTACTCGTGGTTGAATAATTTCTTCAACAATTGGTTTTTTAACAACATGAGGAGTTTCCACTGGTTTTTTAGGTATCTCTGTTGCTGGTTTAGGAGTTACACGAGGTTTTGGTTTTGAGTCTGGTGTTGGCTTTTGTGCAGGTTTATTTTTAGTTTCTGCAGCTTTAGGAGTTGATTTTGGTTTTGGCTTTTCTTCGACTGTTGGTTTTTGTGCAACATGAGGTGCTTCAACTGGTTTTGGTTTTGGTGCTGCCTTCTTAAATGGATAAGGAACATTGTATCTTTTTGCTAGTTTCTTTTCAACATCCTTATCAATCATTGTTTCTTCTTTTAATGATACATCAACACCAACATTAGGTAGAATTTTTAAAAGTTCCGCTGGGGATACCTTAAATATTTCTGCTAACTCTTTAACTTTCATTTGCTTTACCTTCTCTTTCTAATTCAGCCAATATTGCTTTAGTAAATCCAGAATCATTTACTCCTATTACCTTAGGATTTGATGTTCCTAAAGCTTGGGCAAGTTCATCGGTTGAATATTTTTTTATTACTGGTATTTTATAATAAAATGCCTTTTTTTCAACTTTATCAATTGTTCCTAGTGAAGAATCACTTGCTAAAACAATTAGATGTGTATGATTTCGATTTAAATTTTTTAATACTGCATCGGTTCCAAGAACTAACTTTCCTGCTCTTTTAGCAAGACCTAAATAATTAAATACTTTGTTCAAATTATTTGTTGCCTTCCTTCTCTAAAATTTCAAGCATTTGAGCATATATTTCTTCTGGAACCATTGTTTCTAGATGTCTATCTAGAATTCTTTTCTTTTGTGATGCTAAGATAACCGCTTTATTTTTTGTTACATATGCTCCATGTCCACGAACTTTACCAGTCATATCTACAACAACACTGCCTTCTGGAGTTCTTACCACTCTGAACATTTCCATCTTTGGGTGTTGTTCGTTTGTTACAACACATTTTCTAAGGGGAATCTTTTTAACTTTTGGTTGTTCTTTCACGTTATCACCTTAAATTGTATATACATTTGGTTTAAATTTAATACCTTGTTCGTAGGCTTGGCTTTCACTTCTAATATCAATTTTCCATCCTGTAACTTGTGAAGCAAGACGAGCATTTTGTCCACCACGTCCAATGGCTAGTGAGAATTGATCATCAGGTACAATTACTGTTGATTTTTTTTCATCACCATCACTAATTAATACACTAATTACACGAGCAGGCGTAAGTGATTCCGCAATTAATTTAACTGGATCATCATTCCATTCAAAGATATCTATTCTTTCACCATTTAATGCTTCGTTGATTTGTTTAATACGAGCACCTTGAATACCTACACAAGCACCCTTAGCATCAACATTTATGTTATTACTCTTAATTCCAATTTTTGTACGATTGCCAGGTTCACGAGCAATTCCAATTACTTCAATTACACCACTAGCAACTTCAGGAACATATGTTTCAAGAAGTCGTTTAATTATATCACGATGAGTTCTTGATACATATACTTTTGGTCCACGTCCAGTTTCTTCTACTTTTGTAATACAAACCTTTATTTGTGAACCTACTACATAGTTTTCACCAGGGATAGTCTCTTCAATTGGAAGTACGGTATGTGTATCCATTCCTAGGTCAATTACAACACGGTTAGTTACACCAACAATTGTTGCGGTAATAATTTCACCTTCCTTTGAACTAAAGTATTCAAATGCACGTTTACCACAAACTTCTTTTAATCCTTGAATTAAGATAGCTTTAAATCTTGTTGCCCCTTTTCTTCCGATTGAATTAATACTAATTTCTGTTCTAAACTCTGAGCCTGAGCGAACTCTTGCACGCATTTCTTTAGCTTCATCTAATAGAATTTGACCTTCAGGACCTTCAGGATCAATTTCATCAACAACTCTAAAAGTTTGGAAAACTCTTATTTTCTTTTGTTCTTCATTAAATTCAACTGTTACTTCACCTTTTGCACCTTCAAGTTTACATGCTTTAATCATAGCTGTCGTAACAACATTAAATACATCTTCTAATTCTAAATGTTTTTCATTTGCGATATTAACTAATTCTTCATAAAAGCCCTTACTAATCATTTTCTTCATTCTCCTTAAAATTTACGGCTAAACGTATTTTTGCGATATTATCTTTATTTATTATTATTTCCTTTGTTCTAGTTTTAATAACTGCATTTATTGTAACTGTACTTTCATCATATGCTAGTAAATATCCATAAAACTCTTTTAAGTTACTTGCTTCTTTAATTTTTTGGTATGTTGAAATGTAGATGTACTTATTTAACGCTCTTTCATAATCTTTGGTTGTTACAAGTTCTCTTTCAGCACCTAAACTTGAAACCTCTAAATAGTATCCATCTGGAAGTAAGTCATTAATTAAATCAAGTATTTCTTCATTGATAGTCGCGACTTCATCAATGTCTAAAATAAAAGTTTCTGGGTCATCAATAATTATAACTATTTTATCAATTCCATATTCTTTTACTTTTTTTATACTTACTAATTCTTTTTGATGTTTTTCCAAAACACTAAGTGTATGGCGTTTCATTTCCTCTAAATTTACAGTCATTTTTGTCACCTTTCCTAAACATTTAAAAAGTGAGTACTAAACGTGCTCACCAACAATTAATATCTCATACATTATTATGATACCATATTTTAAAATAAAAGTCAACAAAAACCTATTTTTTCTTTTCATTTAGAAAAAAAACGTAAAAAGATTACTTGTAGTTTAGTGTTTTGTTAAATAATAATTTCCTATCAATAGTTAATTGCTTGATTAATAAATCAAAATATCGTATAATATTGATATACAGAAAAGGAATGAGATTATGCTAGAAATTTTTATTAACGGAATTAAAAAAGAAGTTCCGGAAGGAACTATGGTATTAGACTTACTACCAGATTTTGAAAGAACCAATTATTTAGTTTGTCAAATAAATAATCAAATAAAAGAGCTTAGATTTTGTTTGACAGAAAAACACAATGGAGCTCATATTGAGTTTAAAGGATTGGAGATTATGGAAGGTGGAAAAGCCTATGAAGCAAGTTTAAGACTTGTTATCGCGATGGCTTTTTATAACTTATATCCTGATCTTCATATTAGATTTAGTTATAATGTTTCACGCTCTATTATGTGTGAAATACTTTCAAAGGGCATTCACATTACAAATGTATGTGATGAAATTAAAAAGGAAGTTGCGAGAATTATTAAATTAAATCTTCCAATTGAAAGAATTACTATTACTAAACCAGAAGCAGTTGAATTATATAATAAGTTTAATCATTGTGATAAAATTGATATTTTGAAATATCGTCCTGATCAAACCATCCATGTACATAAGGTCGGAGATTATTACAATTATATGAATGCTTATGTAGTTCCATCTACTGGATGTTTAAAAGAATATGTAATTAGGCCTTATAGCCCAGGCTTAATTATTCAATACCCAAGATATGAGTTAGGTGCAAAGATTCCTCATTTTGTTGAAGAATCAACATACGGCAAAACCCTTAGGCAAGCTTATAAATGGGGTAAAATGACTCATAGCCAAACAATTGTTGATATAAATAAAAAAATTGAAGAAGGAAATATTGTTGATTTCATTCAAATGTGCGAATCAAAGCATAACAATATGTTAGCTGAACTTGGAGAAATTATATCAAAAGATATTGAAAATATTAGATTAATAGCTATAGCTGGACCATCATCTAGTGGCAAAACTACTTTTTGTAATCGTTTAAGAATTGAACTAATGTCAAAGGGTATTAATCCTGTTATGATATCTATGGATAACTACTATCTAACTAGAAGTGAAATTGCTAAAATTCAAAACACTACTCCTGATGCGGTTGACCTAGAACATATTAATACTCTTGATATTGACTTATTTAATCGCAATCTATTTGACTTAATTAATGGTGAAGAAGTAACACTTCCTATATTCAATTTCTCAAAAGGAATCCGTGAGGTTGGTGAAACAATTAAGATTGATAATAATACACCAATTATTATTGAAGGAATTCATGCCTTAAATGAAAAACTTACTTCTTCTATTCCAAAACACCAAAAGTTTAAAATTTACATTGCTCCTCAGGCTCAAATTAATATTGACAACCATTCACCTCTTTCTACTACAGACTTACGTTTAATTAGACGTATAGTTCGTGATATGAAATTTAGAAATTGTCCAGCTGCTGGAACTATAAACATGTGGTCATCAGTACGTGAAGGTGAATTTAAATGGATATACCCTAACCAAGAGGGAGCAAATTATGTATTTAACTCTGAATTAACATATGAACTTGCAGTACTTAGAACTCAAGCTCTACCTGCATTAAGAGAGATTAAACCTACTGATCCTGAATATTTAGTCGCAAATCGTCTAATTAAGTATCTAAAGTATTTTAGACCAATTGAAGATGAAAACTTAATTCCATGTAATTCTTTATTACGAGAATTTATTGGCGGAAGTTGTTTTAAAGTTTGATAAAATGGATATAATATAATTATAAATGGAGGGAATATGAAACTACAACACATTAAACAAGATGAATTTAACCAAGAAGTATTAAACAGTGCAACACCTGTTGTTGTTGATTTCTATGCAGATTGGTGTGGACCATGCCAAATGTTAGGACCTGTGCTTGAAGAAATTGCTGAAGAACATCAAAACATTAAGATTGTAAAAGTCAATGTTGATGATGCTCAAGAGTTATGCCGTGAATATGGTATTTTCAGCATTCCTCATGTTATTGTCTTTAAAGATGGTAAAAAGATTGATAATTTTGTTGGATTTCAATCAAAAGAAAAAGTCCTTGATGTTTTAAAAAAATATATGTAAAAATAACCGGATTAGCGTAAAAGTTAATCCGGTTTTCTTTTTAGATATTCACTAATTGATGTTGCGGCTATCATTCCTTCATATACCGCTTTATTTACTTGATATGGTTGTTCTAAGATATCACCACAAGCAAAAATTCCTTTTACTGATGTTTCCATCTTATCAGTTACCACAAGATGATTATCTGAAAATTCTAGTCCGACCTTACGTGAAAACTCATATGCTCCAGGAGTTTTCCAAGCGACAAATAATCCAGGCACTTTAATTTTAGTGTCATCTTCAAACTCTATTTCCTCAAGCTTTTTATCGCCTAAGAATTTTTTAATTTTTCTTGTTTCAACTTTTATTTCATTAGATAGGGTAAAAGTTGGGGTTTCTCCGTTTGTTAAGATGGTTACACTTTTTGCAATATGTTGAAGTTCATGAGCCTCAGATAAAGCATACGGACCATAGCCTAAAACATAGACATCTTGATTGCGGTAGAAAAAGCCATCACAAATAGCACAAAAACTAATATTTGTATCAATATAGTCTTTTATGTTACTAATCATAGGAATAGATCTAGAGGTTCCTGTAGCAAGGATAATTGATTTTGCAAAAAAGCTATCTGATGTAGTTTCAATTGTAAATTTAGGTGTAGTTTGATAATCTGATTTAATATTTAATACTTCTGTTATATCAAAGGGAATATTCAAATGTTCTAATTGTTTTATTCCTAAATCATATAATTCTTTTCCTGTTATTTCAGGAAAACCATAATAATTTTCAATTATCTTTGCTTTTTTTAATGCACTATCATTTGTTGATAAAACCAATACATCAAAGCCACTTCTTTTTAAATACACAGCAGCAGATACTCCAGAAGGACCTGAACCAATAATTATTGTATCATACATACAAATACCTCACTATATATGAAATCTTTTTTTAAATTCATCTTTGGTAGCTCTATCACCAAAAATAAACATTCCAACAATTGTCAATACCGCATATAATGCACTCGCAATACTTGGCCATAGTATTAATTTATCATTTAAAATAAACAATGGTTTAACTGATTTAGTGAATGATAGAATCAACGGCAAAGTACCAACCAAGGCAACAGCGATTAAATATAACATATAATCTTTGTAACGCATTGTCTTAATAAATATCAACAATGTAATGGAAAATATAGTTCCAATCATTATAAATGGTAAAGCATAGGGCGTTAACCAATGAACATTTGGCGTTATTAATTGAATTTGAAGTAGTAATATTGTTATCGCAAGGGCTTGTAAAACTAATTTTAAAGCAATGTTACGTCTTGAAATAATTGTTCCTTTAATTAATACCCATAAATAGATGATACCACCAATAACTACAAGCGACCATATTGTTCCTTTATATGTCAAAGCATTAATTACCGCACAAACACTACATATCATAATAGACAAGAAAATAAAAATTCTTCTTGCGATATGAAGTTTTACGGGTTTTGGTTTATATCCTTCATATGGTTCAAAATCAGTTGAAGGTTTATTATTTTCCACTAACACATCCCTACATAAAGGACATGTCATTCTAGTAGTATCAACATCTATGTTACATTTATTACAATGTTTCATGAATCCACCTCCAAATCATTTGATTGAACTGTTATTTGGAGTCCATCATTAACTAAGTGACGTACAAAGTTTTTTTGAAGTGTACGTTCAAATATTCTTGAAGTAAATGTTAAAGTGATTTTATCATTATATGTTGATGCTGAAAGATTAGTTGGTCCATCACTATTTGCACCAATCATAAAATACATATTGTCAACATATTTATAAAAGTCATTAGGTACTTTTATAATTCCAAGATTGGAAAAGCTGATTGTATTTAAATCACTTCCATAAGATTTATAACTTAAATTTAAAGCTATCTTTTTTATAAACAAAGGTAGTATTCTAATGAAAATGTTTTTCTCTATCTTAACATTAGAAACAAGTCTAGAAGTTAAATGGTCTTTTGTTAGGTTTTCTTCAAAACTCTTTTTAGTTATATTTAAAACATCATCAAAGGTATAATCTTGGTTTTGATTCATTTGGAGTGATGTTCTAATGTATAGCATAAAGTTTCTTAGACTCTTACTACCAAAATATTTTCTTGCGTTAACGGGAGTAAAAAGGGTAATTGGTCGTTTTTTAGGATCATCATAAGTTTGTAATATTTCATACAATAACACACTTCCTAAATATTCTGTTACTGTTACTTGCAATTTATTCACAATTTCTTTTAAACTTTTGATATCCATCATAACATGAATTACACCAACCCAGTTATCTTGATATTTAGTTCCTTTAATTTTGTAAGCTTTTACTTCCTTACTGATTGTTTTTATTTTTGCATTGTAATTATAGACAAAACTATCTTGACCTTCATCAGATAATTGTTCATATTCTGTTGTCATAATAGAACCATCATTTATTACTTCTTTATTATCTAATTGTAAATAATAGAAGATAATTGTTTTAAAGAATTCAATTCCCCCATTACCATCACTTAAAGCGTGAAACATTTCAAGTGAAATTCTTCTTTTACTATATTCAATACAAAACATAAATTTATTGTGTTCATCTGTATTAATAGTATCAAACAATTGTGGTGATTCTACCCTTATTAATGGTTGTAAATCATTATGCTCAAAGTAATACCAAAATATTCCCCTTTTTAATCTTACTGAATACATTGGAAAACGAGTTAAAGCAGTATGGACAGCCTCTTTTAAAAGTTCTGGCTTAACTTCTTCTTTTAATACTGCAGATAATCTAAAATAATTACTTGAATCATTATGGGAGATTGCTGGAAAGATTTTAGCAGCATTATCAAGTTTATACCATTTTTCACTCATTTTTTCCCCTCCTTTATTTTTTTAGTTCATATAAAACGATGGAAGATGCGGCTAAGACATTAAGTGATTCCACATCATTTTGCATTTCTATTTTAATATTTTTATCCATTAGTTTGATTGTATCCTCATTCATTCCTCTTGCTTCATTTCCAAAGCATACAGCATATCTCTTACAATGTTTAACATTTTCTAGATTTACTGAATTCTCAAGAGTTGTACCAAAACATATTATTCCATTCTTTTTTAATTTAGAAATTAAAGTTTCCAAGTTACCATAATAAAAAGGAATTTTAAAAATTGAACCTTGGGTAGCTCTTATGGTTTTTTCATTATATATATCAACTGTATCACTTGACATATATATAGCATCATATCCAAGAGCAGCAGCTGTACGTACAATTGATCCTAAATTACCTGGATCATTGACATTATCTAAAAGAACAATTTTAATTGTTTCTTTATTTAAATCTAGGGGTAAACTTTCTTGCATTTTTACCACTCCAATGATTCCTTGAGGATTAATAGTTGTTGATAGTTTTTTTATGATTTGTTCTGTAACTAAATATTGTTCACAATTTTTAAATTTATTAAAGTCTTCTTCATTTATTGTAAAAATACTATCTAGTTGATTATGTTTATAAGCTTCTTCTACAAGATGATAACCTTCAACAATAAATTTTTGTTTACTTGTTCTTACTTTTTTATCATGTAATTTATCAACTAGTTTTATTGTTTCATTTTGAATAGATTGTATAATTTTCATATTTCACCTAGATTTGACGTTTAAAAAATAAAAACACATTAATTTCACAACCAATTAACCATAAGACAAAGGTTAACCAAGTTACATACCAATATCCAGTAATAATTGAAACAATCAAATAGATAGTTGTAAATAAGGCAAGTAGATTTAAACAATTTCTAATTAATCTTGTATATGGCTTTTTATTTGGATATAAAAAGCTGTCAACAAATACATAGCAACTTCCTACAACAAATATCACTAACCAAGCAGGATGCCAAATTTTTATGTTCTTATATATTGAACAATAAAGACTAGGTACAGTATATAAAGCAACTGCAAAAGTCAAAAATGATAGTCCTAAAAATACTCTTGTTAGGATTTTGAAGTTCATTTTCTTACAATATGTAAAGGTAAATAAAGCTGTAATCCATAAGAAAATAATTGATGGAGCTAAAACTATGAAATATGTCTTCTTAAAGCTTCCTACAACAAATTTACTAACAATCATATATATAAGAATTATTATTAAAAAATATATAGTTCCAAAAATACTAAATCCCATCAACTTATCTTTTAAGATTTTTTTACTTGACTCAACTTCTAAATCATGAAGAACTTGTTTATATGATGACATCATAACAGCCATACATTCTTTATATTTTTGATTTTCTGTTCCTGTTTCTAAATCATTATATTTATCTAAAACTATTGATAGTAATTCTTCCTTTAAGTCAAGCACTTCTTTTGTTTTAGGATAATATGAAAATTTTCTCTCAATTACTCTTTTAATACGATTTATTGTGCGAGGATCACTCATTATCATCACCACCTAAAATTAAGTTATTTAATATATGGTTTACTTCTTTCCATTCTTTTATTTTTTGTTGGTAATATTCTTTACCACGTTCTGTTATATGATAGTATTTACGGCGAGCACCAGTATTTTCTTCTCCCCAATATGTAGTAATTAAGCCATCGTTTTCCATTCTTTTGATAGTAGTATAAATTGTAGCATCTTTTAAATCAAAGATACCACCACCACGTTCATTTATTCTTTTTAAAACTGCATATCCATAGCTATCACTATTAATTAATATTGCTAGAATGATTGTTTCTGTATTTCCTCTTAACATTTCACTTGAATATTTCATATTTTACCTACCTAATAACATTAGATATATGATAGCATAAATTAGGGTTTTTTTCATTAAAATTGCAAAAATATATATTTATAATTATAAAAAAAAGAATTAACCAAAATTAATGGCTAATTCTTTTGTTGATTTAATTATTTTTCAGTATATGTTCCATGGATAATTGTTGAGTAAGTTTCTGATTTTGTTTCACCTGTTTCATTATTCTTTACAGTTACCGTATAACTTGCAGTTTGTGTATAATTAGGAACTTTTATTAATCTGCCATTATCTTGAACTAATTCTGGAGTATTTGATTTACAAGAAATTGTATATTTATCGCCAAGTTTTAATTCATATAAAGCATATTCGGCTTCTACGCATTCCATAAATGGATACCATAATTCACCATCATTAGCAAGTAATGTTTGAGGACAATCTTTTCCTGAGAACATATTATGTCCTACTACTCTTGTTGTATCTAGGTTATATTTATCAAGTAGTCTTGCTACAAGTTGAGCTGTTATTTGATAAGTATACCATAAGTCACTACCATAGTTACATGCAGTTTCAATACCAACACTATTTAAGTTTCCACCTCTACTTGAGATTGCACCAGCTAGAGTTTGAGTAAAGCAAGCCCATGTGTTACCCATGTAATAATAACCATTTACAACCTTCCATGCTGGTCCATAAAAAGTAAAACATTTAGAAGGATCAGTCATTGTTTTAATTGTACCTGAACTTGTTTTACCAGTTGTTGGTACTTCAATTGTTGTAGCTTGTCCATTTAATGTAAAGTAATAACCTGTTGATGATGCACTATTAGTTTGAACACCCCATACTGGTTTTACATTTGCAGTTGCTTTTACACCTGTATTTGTCCAATAGAACTTAGTTGATGTTCCATCTCCAGCATGCCATGCAACCTCACCATCAGGAATACACATATATATACCATCATTACCAGTACAATAGTTTGCTGAAGCAGCAGTTGTATTATTAAAGTAATTTGCAGTGGCCTTAGCATTTGATGATGCTGGAGTACCAGCGGTATAATGAACAGTAATGAATTCCATTGTAGTGATTTTTGTTCCTGGACGATTTTCATGCGATGTTGGAATTATTAATGATTCATCAACTTTATAGTCATAGTTAAATAATAAATCAGATACGCTGTTGTATACATCTGTATCATAGGCATAAGCAACTTTAAGATTTCTCATAACATGAATTTCTGTATTATGAGCTTTTCTAATAATATCAAAAATGTTTTCCATTCCTGCTTCGACAATTGTTACACCAAGAGTCAAATTAACTGATTCATCTTCTTCTAGATAAGCAAGGATTTGAGCATATCCTGTCTTTACGCCAGTTACTTTACCAAATTCATCAACAGTCGCATACTCTGGATCAAGAGATTTATATTTTATTGTTCCATTTCCACTTCTAATTACTGATTTAATTTGCGTTTTTTCACCAGCTGATATCCATGTATTGCCTTCGAAAGTTGAATCAATAAACGGATCTACATATACTGTTACTTCAAAACTTACATTGAATTCACTATTATCTAATACTTCAACGGTAATTGTTGAAGTTCCATCTTTTATACCATACATCAATCCATTTTCATCAATAGAAATTACATCTGGATTACTTGATACAAATTTTACTTTTTTATTTGTTGCATTTTCTGGAGTAAATTCCCAAGTTAATTGATGTGAAGTAAGTCTTAATAATTTGCTGATTTTATTAGTAACTTCAAATTTCTCAACCGGAGTACTTGCACTCCAACGAGCAGTTAAAGTAATATTTTTTGTAAGTCCTTTAGTTGTTTCTACCTTATTTCCTTCATTGTCATACCAACCAAGGAAAGTGCGACCATCTTCAACTACAAGTTCAACTAAAGTAATTTCATCACCTGGTTTAAATCTTTTTACTAGTTTTTCATGAATTGGATAACCTTCATAAACTGCTCTAGTTCTTTCTTCAGTCCAATAACTCTTAGTTTGCATGAATACTTCATATAAACGAATGTAACCAACCCAAGTTGATGCCCATGCTGATTGTGCAGAGTTTATTGATGTAACTTGAGAATCAAAGATATTGAACCATGCCATCCATAAATCATTACCTTTAGTATTTACAAAATAATCATTGTCAATTTGATTTTTAGCATTACCCTTATATAATTTAAATGAGCCCGCCTTATTGGATTTCCAAGAATTTAAAACTGTTGTTTTAAATGCTTCAATTCCCGTTGTTTGTTTACTCCAAATATAGAATTCTTCCCAGAATGTTTCTGCGAATTCTGCAAGTGATGTAGCTTTATGAGTTGGTGTATCACCTTCTTCATATATATATGTAATTTCAAGATCGGATACTTCTTTGAAATTAGCATATAATGTTATATCTTCATCATCATATTTAGAAATTGAAGTGACATAATCAGTTGAACCCTTTACCTTTGTCCAACCTAAAAAATCATACCCAGCTTTACTTGGAGTCGGTAATGTTTCAATTCCAATACCTTCAATATACGATGTTGGAGCATCTTCTACTGCACCATCATCTAAAACATAACTAATGTTATGAGTAGGTAGCGGAGCATTTAAATCAAACCATTTAGCATAAACAGTTGCATTATTAGATACAGATGTTAATGGAGTTCCTGTTAATAATGCATTATCATACCATCCCATAAATGCATATCCTTCACGAGTTGGAAGAACTAAATTAATTTTTGTTCCATAAGGAGCACTAGTAATTATTTCTTGATATTGATATTTTTTAATTTCTGTTAATGATTTAGTAGGATCAATATATCCAGTTTCCATAGTAGGGATTAAACCTCTTAATTGATTAAATATATCTTTATTATTTCCACTACTCATTAAACCTTGGGTTCCATAGAAATATCCATCTAAGACAAAAGCAAATCCTGACTTGCCATTGGCTGATGTAATATCTAAATCACTATATTTAATAGTTGTTAAAGCTAATACTAATGAATGAAGGGTTGCATATTTTTCTTTATATGGAGATGTACCAAAGAAACCTCCCACAGGTAAGTTGTTAGAAAGACTATCCCAGAATAATTGAGAGTAACCATCTGTAGCACTATAATAAGTTGTAGATGTCCAGTTATATAATGCCTTAGGATCAGTGTAGTCTGCACTGAAACCACTCCATAAAAAGCCTTTTTGTGATAATGATTTAGCGACTTTATCTGATTCAAGTAGTTTATTTGTCTTTAAGTAATAATAGAAATCTTGCATAAAGATTGCTGGAAGATTTGATACTGCAGCTATTCCACCTTTTGGATTAGTTACATCGCCAACAGTCCATTCAAATGTTCCTCCATTTAACTCATATGTTAGTTCGATATTTTCTTTTTCCTTAAATTTTGCGGTAAGTTCAATATCACCTTTCTGTGTACTATCAATTGTGGTTACAAGAACATCATTTAAATACCAACCTAAAAAATCATATCCTTCTTTTGTGGCTTCATGTAAAGTTACAGTCTCACCTTCTAAGTATGTAGATGGATTTAACTCACTATTTGTTCCTCCATCAAGCACGTAGGTAATATTATATGATTTTTTAATATATTCCCATTTTGCGACTAGTTCAACATCACCTTTTTGTTCTTTGTTAATTGTTGTTACAAGAACATCATTTAAATACCAGCCTAAGAATTTATATCCTTCTTTTGTTGGGGCTTCCAATTTAACTGTGGTTCCTTCTACATATGTATTTGGATTTAATTGATTATTTGTTCCACCATCTAGATTATAAGTTATATTATATGTTTTTTTGATATATTCCCATTTTGCGACTAGTTCAATGTCACCTTTTTGATCATTACTAATTGAAGTAACAAGAACATCATTTAAATACCAACCTAAGAATTTATATCCTTCTTTTGTTGGGGCTTCTAACTTAACTGTGGTTCCTTCTATATAAGTAGTAGGGTTTAATTCATTATTTGTTCCACCATCAAGTATATAGGTAACTTTACTAACAGTAATACTCACATTAACTTCTACTGTTTTTGTTATTGTCTTATATCCATTTGAAATTTCTATTTCAATTACTGTTGAGCCAACACTTTGTGCTGTTACTACACCATCTTTTACTGTCGCAATGCTTTCATTTTTAGAGTGCCATTTTACACTTAATTTTTCATCACAAACAATTTTAATTTCTTTAGTTTCTCCAACTTTAATAACTAGTGGAGAAGGTGTTATTACTTCAACATCAGATACTTCTGGGGTTAAAACCTTTACTGTAATATCTAATTTTACATTTTCATCTTCATTCCATACAACACTGATAATAGTTGTTCCAGGTTTCAATCCTTTTACTACTCCATTATCAATGTTTACAATTGATGAATCTTTTGAAGTATATTCTAAATTATTTAAAATATCACTTTCAGAATATTTTTTATTAGATGTAGCAGTAATATTTAGTTTCACTTCTTCATCTATGTTAATAGTTAATTCTTTAGGACCATTTAATGCAATTCCTTTTTTGTTGTTGCATGATACAAGAACAAATGAAATCATTATAGTCACTAAAATTAATAATAGTGATTTCTTTTTCATTATTTTTTATTCCTCCTCAAAGTAATATATAAATAACATAAATAATTATTTTTTGCAAGCGTTTTCCTTTTTAAAAAGAAAAAAAAGAAGTATTATAAATAATACTTCCCAAAACTAATTATATTTTTATTCGAAATCAGTAGAAAGATAAAGATATATTAGTTTTACAAATATTTGAAAGGCAGGGTACAAAAATATATTTAAAAATTACCCTGTACTAATATATTACGTTTGAACTTTCTTTTTTGATTGAATTTATTAAAATTTTTTTAATTTTTTTCACTTACTTCTTGTTCAAGAACATCATGTAGACTATCAAATAATATATTATCAGCTATATTATTACAATGGTCACCGATACGTTCTAGATTTGCGAGCATATCAACAAAATGTAAATCTGAGTTAATAGCGTCAATGCCACCTGTTGTTAAAATAGCAATTTCAACTTTTCGATATTTTTTCTCTAATTCATCAATTTGAGGTTCTGTAGCACGAACTCTACGTGCAGCCTTCTTATCATCATCTTTAAAGGAAAGACATGCATCTTTTATCATTGTTGATAATAAATCTAACATATGATTAATCATTTGTAATGAGTTTTCATTGAATGTATAATTACTTTCATATCTTTCATTCATAAATTCAACAAGATTTATTAAATGGTCAGCAATACGTTCAAAGTCACGAATAGTATCAAAACATATAGCTTGTTCATGTATTGAGTTAGATGAAAGGCTAACACTTGATAGTTGAGCAAGATAGTCATGAAGTTTATTATCATAATTATCAATAACATCTTCCATTTCATTTACTTTAGTAAAGATTTTGGGGTCATTATTGTTAATATACATTTTTGCATTTTCAAACATTTCAAGTAAAATTTGACTCATATCGACAGTTACTCGTTTTGCGTTTTCAATCGCAAGTACTGGAGCCTTCTTGATTAGGGTTGGCTCAAGACTATCAATACTTTTAATTAATTTTTCACCAGCAGTAAATGGAATTACTTTTTCTACAATTTTTACTAACAACTTAACAAACCAACAAAGAAGGAAAGTCGTTGTTATATTAAAAACTAAATGGAATAATGCAATTGTATTAGCAGGTGAATTATATAGATATGGAATAACTGATTCCAAATATACTAATAATTTATTCATTGGATATAACAATATTAAAAATAATGCACAACCAGCAATATTAAATAGTAAATGGGCAAGAGCCGCTCTCTTAGCATTTCTTGATGAACTAAGCGATGATAATAAGGCAGTTACAGTTGTTCCGATGTTTGAGCCAATTACCATTGATAACGAAGCAATTAAGCTAATAGCGTGAGTGCCCACAACTCCATCAATTGGCGTAGCATATACCTGTTGAACAATTGCTATAAAAGCTGATGATGATTGAATAATACCAGTTAGGATCGTTCCTGAAAGAACACCTAAGAAAGGATTATTTAAATTTTCAACAGTTTCTTTAAAGAAAGGTTTATTGACAATTTCCATTAATCCTTTATCCATTGTATCAAGGCCAAAGAATAAAAGACCAAATCCAAGTAACGCAAGGCCAGCATAATTTACTTTCTTTTGTTTTATAAAGAAAACAATTATTGCACCTACTCCAATAAAGATAAGTGAGTAGTCTTTAATATTTAAACCGACTAAAACTGCAGTTACTGTTGTTCCGATGTTTGCTCCCATAATAACGGGAATAGCTTGAGGTAGCGTTAATAACCCAGCACCAATTAAACTGATTAGTATCGCGGTCATTGCTGATGATGATTGAATTAAGGCAGTTAATAGAATTCCTACTAGAATTCCTTTCCATACCTTATTAGTTGATTTTTCAATTATAATTTTTAATTTACTTCCAGCAAGTCCTTTTAATGAATCCCCCATAATATATATCCCATACAGGAAGATTCCCAATCCCCCAAAAGCATATAGTACAATTTGAAATGTTGTCATAAAAACCTCCAACTTTATTATATTTTATCATATATTCGACTTTTTTAATAATTAAAGGCTTTTTAGTATTTATGTAAATGCTTTCAAAAAAAAGTGCATAAGTTAAATGTCAAGGATTTGACATCTAGGTTATGCACTTTACAATTTTGGTATTACTTATTACCTAATTGTGATTGAGCCATAGATACTAAACGACGAGTGATTTCACCACCAACTGTACCGTTTTGACGAGCTGTTGCATCTGGGCCAAGGTTAACACCTAATTCACTAGCGATTTCATATTTCATTTGATTGAATCCACCGTTAGCAGGAGTTGTATTTTTTGCTTTGTAAGATGAGCTATTCATTATTTTCACCTCCTCCTCGAAAATATTATGTTCAATATTTTCAAGATTAAACTACCAATTTTTTGGTAATTATTGGAATTTATTAAATAATGTCATCAAAGTTGTTATCAAGTTTTTTATTTATATAATCATAATGACGATTTGCTTTTATAACAATTTTTTGAATATTGTTATATGCTTCATCTAATAGGGTTTGATAATCAAACTTTCCTTCTTCTCTTTCAGCAATTTTGATTAATGGTTTAATCTGTGGATGTTTTGGAACAAAGACTGTACAACAATCTTCATATGGTCTAATTGATATCTCATATGTTCCAATTTTTTCTGATATTTTAGTAATATATGATTTATCAAATGTTGCGAGAGGACGTATAACAGGAATTGATACTACCTTATTAATTGTTCCCATACTTTCAAGGGTTTGTGATGCCACTTGTCCAATGTTTTCTCCATTAACAATTGCAAGATTACCTCTTTCTATGCAGAGTCTTTCTCCTAATCGATACATCATTCTACGCATTATTGTAATACCATAATCTTCACGTACGTTAGCATAAATAGCCTGTTGTAAATTTGTAAATGGAACTACATATAAATTTATACTTTGATATTCCGCATAAGGTGCAATCTTTTCAAGTAAATCGATTACCTTTTGTAGAGCTAGATCATTTGTGTATGGTGGAGAAGCATAATGAATGGCATCAATAGCTATTCCTTTTTTTAAGGCTAGGTAACCAGCTACAACACTATCAATCCCTCCAGATATCATTAGGGTTGCTCTTCCTAGTGATGATGCAGGAAGGCCTCCTAATCCCATATAAGTCTTTGTAAATAAGAAAGCGCCTTCGGGTCTTACATCTAGATTTAATGTAAAATCTGGATGGTGAACATCAGCTTTTAAGTTAGGGATGTTTCTAAATAAGAAACGCGCTACTTCTTGAGATATTTCTTGTGATGTAAGGGGGAACGTTTTATCGGCACGATTGGTTTCCACTTTAAAGGTTTTAGGACCATCCTTTAGTTCTTCCTCAACCACTTTTTTAGCAAGTAAACATATTTCATCCATGTTAGGATTAGCTTTATTTACTACACTAAAGGAATATAAGCCAGGTATCTTTTGAAGTATATCTATAACATTAGCAGATGGAGTATTATTTAAATGTATATAAAAACGCATGCCTCGAGATTCAAATTCTAGATTTTCATAATCTTTTAAGGCTCTTTTGATTGTGTTAGTAACTTTTTGTACAAATTGACGTCTATTGGTTTTCTTTAGACTTAATTCGCCATATCTTATTAAAATATGATCTTCCATATTATCTGTTTCCTATCTCTTGTAATTTTTTTATGAATATGTCTATTTCTTCTTTTGTATTATTTTCTGATAAACTAATTCTAACAGCATCGATTGCTCTTACAGAATCATTATATATAGCCATTAATGTTGGTTCTAAATTTTTAGTTTTTGCATTGCATGCTGAACCAGTTCCAAGATATATATCTTGTTGTTCCATAAAATGCATTAAAGTTTCACCTTTCAAACCATTTACACTAAAATTTAAAACATAAGGTGAATAATGAGTATTACTTTTGTTTAAAATAATGTTAGGAATTTTTGATATTTCCTTTACTAAATATTGATATAAATCTAATACATATGAATATTTTTTTAAAACATCTTTATTTTCTAACTCTAATGCTTTTGCGAGACACACTGCACCTGCAACATCGATAGTTCCTGCTCTAAGGTTATCTTGTTGATGACCTCCTTTAGTTATTTGTTCAAGATTAATATTTTTATTTATAACTAAAGCTCCGGTACCTTTTAAGCCATGTATTTTATGAGCAGTAAATGTAAACATATCTAAATCATCATAAGAAAAGTCTGGTAGCATTTTAGTAATTCCTTGAACTAAATCACTATGAAGTTTTACTCTTGGATAATCTTTTAAAATTTCTTTTATTTTTTTAATAGGTTGAATTGATCCCATTATATTATTTACCCACATAATTGATACTAAAATGGTATCTTTTGTTAGTGATGATTTTAACATATCTAAATCTATAATTCCATTTTCATCAACATCTAAATATGTAACTTGAAATCCTTGTTTTTCTAAATCATTAAAACATGAAATTACTGAAGGATGTTCAATTTTTGAAGTAATTATATGTTTATTCTGACCGATGTATTTTTTACATATTCCATATATGGCAAGATTGTTAGCTTCTGAGGCACTACTTGTAAATATAATTTTTTTGTTTTTAAGATTTAAAGTTTGAATTATTAGGTTATTTGCTTTATCAAGTAAAGTCTTAGCGGTAATCCCAAGTTTATGGGCACTACTTTCATTATACCAATAATCTTTGTTTATTTTGGTATATAAATCTAAAATGGCTTGATGAGGTTTTGTTGTTGCTGCATTATCGAAATAAATCATCATTTTTACTTCCTTTATAATTATTATTTTTTTATTATACGCAAAACTTTTGCAAAGAACGTTAACATATTGTATAATCAAAATGAAAGGATGATGCAATATGAGACATATAGTATATAAACCCGTTGGTGTTTGTTCATCACAAATTGATTTTGATTTAGATGATGAAAACAAAATTCATGATTTAAAATTTACAAATGGATGCCCTGGTAATTTATCAGCAATTAGTAGACTTCTTGAAGGAGCTGATGCTAAGCATGCTATGGAAATCCTACAAGGAAACAATTGTCGTAATAGAGGAACTAGCTGTGCTGATCAACTTTCAAAAGCTATTGCAAAAGCATTAAACGAATAATTTATTAATACCGCCATAGATTACTATGGCCTTTTTTTCCGACTAAATTTACTACACCTAAAGCATTTAATACTTGTACCGCATTAGATGCTTTAGATGAACTTATTTTTAAATATTTTGTTATTTCTTTTGTTGTAAATTCATATGGTAGATTGTATTCCTTTAATACATTAATATAATCTAATTTAGTATTAAAATTATACTCTTTAACAAATGAGGTTGGTACTTGTTTTAATCTTGCATATCCCTTAGAGCGAAAATGTTTTTTAGGAACAATTGTTCTAAATTCATCCATATCCATATAAACTACTTTAAATGATAAATTAGGGTTATTCAAATATGATTTTATTTTATACATTTCAACTAAAATTTCTAGTGGTGTTTTCTTTTTTGGAGATTTTACTTCACTAATGTATTCACCATTTTCATTTATTTTGTATATTTTTTTATTTCTACTTGTAGGATAAACAATTGTTACTTCATAATCCGTAAGTAAATAATCTAGTTTCTTTCTTAACATATTAAAGTTAGCAGTTTGAATTTCATAAATGTGAGTATCAATTACTACATCTGCATATATTCTTCCAATCTTTACTTCATGACATGATTGATTAAAATTTATATAATACTTCATTATTCGATGGAGTATTTTTTCCTTTTGAATGCCGATAGATGTGTTAAGTTCCGGAATATTACAGTAATTTATAGCTTCCATTAATTTTTCTTCACTCATTTTTTAAGCCTTTTGATATGTCTTTTTTATAAATCCAATAATTGAACATATAACAAAGACAATTAGATCAACTATGACAACTGATGATGCTGATGAGAAATTAGCAAATGCAAAGAAAGCAACAACAAAGCAAAATACGGAGATTATTGCTGAAGCAATGATTACTTTTTTAAATTTATTGAATACTTGCATTGCTGAAAGAGCTGGAAGAATAATTAAACTTGATATTAGCAGAGCTCCCATTATTTTAATTCCTATAACAACAGTAATAGCTGTAAAGAAAGCAAATATCATATTATAAACTTTTGTTTTAATTCCTGTTGCTTTTGCAAATTCTTCGTCAAATGTGACAGAGAAAATTCGATTATACAAGAACACAAAAATAAATATAACAATTAAACATACAGGTAAAATAATCAAAAAGTCTTTTTTATTAGCAAGAACAATACTTCCAAACATCATACTATTAATATCTTTTGTAAATCCTTCACTTAAAGAACCTACAAAGTATCCTATAGCAAGGGCAGCACTTGATATTAAACCAATGGCAGCATCACCTTTGATTTTGGTACTTTCACCAATTCTTAATAAAATATAAGCAACAATCATAACAATAGGAATTGCAATATATGTTATTTTTTCATATGATAAATTTTTAATAACTGGAGATAAAGCCATTAAGATTGCGAAAACCCCAAAGCTTACATGACTTAATCCATCACCAATCATTGAATAACGCTTTAAGACTAAAACAACACCTAAGACAGCGGCTGTAATTGATAATAAAATTCCAACCATTAAAGGATAAAATATTATGTCTAGATTTTCAAATAGTTTTCCCATAATTATTCCTCCTCAGCCTTGATAGGATGTAACTTTAATAAATTAAAGTTAAACTTCTTTTCATATTCATCTGGAGTACCACAGAAAACTTCATTTTTATCTAGGTGAACAATTTTATTTGTGTGCCCTACAATATCTTCCATAAAATGGGAAACTACTATGATGGTAACCCCATATTCTTTATTGATTTTATCTAAAACCTTATGAAGAGTATTAGTAGTGCTTAGGTCAAGTCCTGTAAATGGTTCATCCAAGACAATTAAACGATCTGTTGCGCATAGTGCCCTTGCAAGCAGGATTCTTTGTTGTTGACCTCCAGATAATTCTCTAAATGGTTTATTAGCAAGATGAACTACTCCTAATAAAGCCATATTCTTTTTTGCAAGTTCTTTTTCTTCTTTTCTATAAAATGGAAATAATCCAAGCCTGCTTACACATCCCGATAAAACAACTTCTTGACATGAGGCAGGAAATTCTGAACGTATTTGAATCTTTTGAGGAACATATCCTATCATCTTTTTGTTTAATTTTTCATCTCTAACAATTGTACCAGCTATTGGTGGAAGTAACCCTAATAGTGTTTTTAGGAAAGTAGTTTTACCAACTCCATTGTCACCAAAAACACATACATAGTCACCATCATTGATTGTTAAATTAATATTTTTTAATATTACTTTATGTTCATACCCAATACATAAATTTTTAAATTCCATTAGTGGCATTGTCATTTTCCTCCTTATTTAATAGTTCACTTACTATATGACTTTCTACACCAAGTCCTTCTGCTAAACTATATACATTTTCTACCATAATGTCATAATATGATTTATTATTTTCAAAATCAATTTTACTAACATTATGACATGAGTGAAGTAAATTAATTTTTGCTCCTGTCTCTTTAGCGATAAGTTGTGCAACATCATCATTTAATAACTCTTTTATATATATAACTTTAACTTCATTTTCTTTAATTGAATTAATAACATCAATAATGGTTGTCATCGGTGGTTCAACTTCTGTTGAACAAGTAGCATATGTTAATACATATTCTAAGTCATAATAGTGAGCCCAGTAGTAAAAAGAGAATGGACTTGCAAAATATAATGTCTTATTCTTACTTAAATTTACTACTTCTTTTATTGCAGTATCAATTATATCTAGTTTTGAAATATATTCATCTGCGTTATTATTTATTAAATCTTTACATTCTTTAGCTAAATCTGGACTAATTTCAAGCATTTTATTTCTTATTTCATCAATCATATATTCAGCATATACTGGATAAATCCAGTAGTGTGGATCATAATCGTGAGCATGATGATGATGTTCATCTTCATGGTCATGTTCTTCAACATTAATTAACTCTATTCTTTCATCACTTGATAAATCTAAAACTTTGGTATAGTTATTTATTTCTAACTTTTGTACCCAAGTTTCTAGTGTATCACTTGTATAAATGAATAAATCAGCATTTTTTATTTTAATTAAATCTGTTAAACGGGGATCAAACGTATGAGAGTCTGCTCCTGGCGGAACAATCAATGATACATCGTAATAATCATTTAGTCTTTTGTCGCTACCTACTATCTTCTTTACAAAATCATATTGTGGATATTGTGTTGTTACAATGACTCTTTTATTGTTATCATTTCTATTAATTAATCCACAACTACATAAAAGCATTAAAAGTAAAATTGAAAAAGTAAAAAATCCTATTTTTTTAATTTTTTTCATGTTTCATACACTCCTTACAAATTCCATAAAAAACAACTTTGGATGGATCAATCTCAAAATCACACGTTTTTTTGATTTTATTATTTAGTCCTACCAAATTTAAGTCATCTACGTGTATAACTTTTCCACATAAACTACACATTAAATGGTACACTTGATGTGATGTTGATTCATTACCAATATATTGATAGCATGAATGCATGTTATCAAGAATATATTTTTTTACTTCACCTTGTTCAATCAAAGTATCTAAATAACGATATAGTGTGGCTTTACCAACAGGAGTTTGTTCATTTTTTAAAGCTGTTAAAATTTGTTCAGCGGTCATATGAAGATTGTGGTTTTTTTGTAACAAATCTAAAATCACTTGTTTTTGTTTTGTTTGGTAATTTTTTACTTGATTCATAAAATTCCCCCTTTGTAAATTGAAACTCAGTTTCAATTTATATTATTATACTTAAATTATTTTTTTAAGTCAAGAAATATAAATATTAAAAAAAAGACATCTTTTAGATGCCTTTAATTTAATTCTCCTGGTATATAGTTTTTTTCATGACAAGATGGACAAACAACTAATTTTTCACCTTTGATGTTTTTTGAAGAAAATGTATCTTTAAACATATTTATTTTAAACTTATGTTGACATTTTGGACAAGTATAAGTTATTGTCAAACTTCTTACTAAATGCATTCCCAAGAAACCTATTAATAATGTTAATCCAAAAGTGGCTAACATAATAATACCTGGAAAGATAACATTAAGAATTAATTCAGCAATTAATACTGCCAAATATATAATTAAATATATTATTTGAATTTTTTCTGATTTTTTCATAATTTGTTCCTCTATTTTTTTCCTTGGGGTTTCCTTGATTCTTGTAATTCTTGTTCGTGGAGACGTTCTAAATAGTCTACAATTGCCATTTTCTTTATAAGTTGTTTAACAATATTTTCCAACTCACAATCTTTTGAATAGTCAGCATAAGCAATATATCCAACTCTATTTTCTTGAATTAGCTTATAGGCTTTATCTTCTTCACCCTTATGATATATCGCTATTGATTCTCCACCTCTGTCTCTTACAACAGTCATACAAGGAACATCCGTTAAACCATCTCCAATATATATCATATTACGATATGGAATTCTACGATCATTTTCTGACACATATGAATTAAGTGTATAGTCATCAACTGTGTCTAAAACGCCTTTTGATATTCTAAAAATAAATTGTGTTTTTGTTGTAAAATTAATTGCTTGTTGTGCCCAGTCAGCATTTCCTCTTTCATTGTAGTGAAACTCACAAGCATAGATTCTTTTAAAATACTTTGCGATTGGAGTTCCTTCGATTATTTCAGAAAGTCCTGATGAAATGATATAGTGTTCAACAATTACGCCTTCGCTTTTAGCAATCTCACTAATCCTTTTAAACCAAGTTTTAACACCTCTTAGAAGTACTACATCTTTACCTAGTTCTTTAAAAGCTTCTTTGGTAATTGGAATATCTTTTTTCTTGGCTAGTTTTATCATTAAGTACATATATGCAAGGATTCTATCCATGCTATTTTTAACAGATATTTTGTTTGCTTCTCCCCAAAATTCTTCCGGGCTCATTCCAATACTTGGAATAAAACTATATTCCTGCATATCTTTTTCACATAATGTTTTATCAAAATCATACATTAATGCGATAATTGGTTTATTCCCCATATATAAATCTCCTATTCTAATTCTTTTTCAATTTCCATTATTTTATTCGCTGTTGACATTAAATCTTCATAAGTTTTAAATAATACTTCTGAGCTATATAAGCCTTGGTATCCAATGTTTTTTAGTGTTTGAAAATAACTTACAAAGTCAATGTTTCCACTACCAATTGGACCATGTTGGTCAGTAGTACCATTATTATCACTAATATGAACATGCCATAAATAATCCTTTAATAACTTAGCAAAATCATTAACTTCTGATTTTGATGGAGTTTGAGAAGCATTACAATGGCCACAATCAAATGTTAGTTTTACTTCATTATTAAAATGAGATAAATAGCTAAGCATTTCTTCTTTTGTAAGACATAACTGATTGCTTCCGACTAAATTTTCAATCATTATTGTCATACCATATTTTTTAGCATAATCTTTCATCTTCATTACATTGCTAATTGATAGTTTGGTCGCTTCTTCTTTGGTTAAGGTTCCATCACAATCTCCAGGATGAAGAGTTAATTTCTTTATGTTAAACATAGCCGAGAAATCTATTGCTTTATAATATCTATTCATTATTTCTTCAAGATTTGTATAACTAGCTATGTTATTTTGGATTCCATGAGGAAGATGACAAACTATTTCAAAGTTATCATATTTCATTAAATCTTTAATTCCCTTTACATAGTTTTCATATTGTTCCTTGGAGGTATCATAAGGATAGAAGATTTCACATCCTTGAAAAATACCTGTTTTAACTAAATGGTCTTCATAACTTTTAATTTCTTCTAATGTTCTATTTTGATTAATTGTAAAACATTTTCTTATCATAAATGATTCTTTCCTCTTTTCACTATTAACATAATTATTGTATATATATAATAAGGTACTGTAATAATAGCACCTGCTATTAGTACTAGCCAAAACAATGTTGTTATCCAAAACAAATGCCAAAGTTGAAAATGATAGTGATATTTTCCTGCCATATTAATTGTAAAGATAACTCCACTTATGGCTGAGCATGCCAGATAAGCAAATATAACTCTTGATGCATCAGTAAATATTATTTCTTCACTTTGGGAATTAATATAGTCTTGATATGGTTTTAATAACAAAAAGGTTAATACAAAAACCAATGGTACACCAACTAAATAAAGGATATCCAAAAGCACTTTTTTTCTACTACCATAATACCAATCATAGCTTCCTCTTGAGGAACTTTTTTTCATAGCTACTGTTGTTTCATTTCTTTCCTTCAAAATATCCCTAGTCATAATATCATAATAACTAATTCTAAGAATGGGAAGCATTTTCTTTATTAATGTTTCATTAGGGATGATAGTTCCTTTTTCAATTCCTTGTAATTCTTCTAGTGGGATGTCTATCATTTCTGAAAAACTTTTTTGGGTTAATCTTTTTTCTTCTCGTAATTGACGAATATTTGTACCTATAGCGGGATTCGAACTAGGTATTTCTAATTCATCGTAATCTTCATCATATCTATTCATTTACAGACTCCTTTGGTAAAATTATAATAGTAACTTGATTATTATATTTTTTTTGTTCTCCATCATCTTTTACTGTAAATGTCAATACAAGATGATCTTCTTTAACCCCTTCTATAACAAAATTGTTATCGACAACTTGATAATAAAAAGAGGTTTCATTTAATTCTTTATAATAAGAACTTGTAATTTCCATTCTTACATTTTTGGAAGTTACTTTATTATAATAATTAACTTTAATTGTTACTTTTTCTCCGGTTTTTATTTCATAATAATTAATAGGGATATCTATATGGCCTTTAGGTTCACATGCAATAAGTGCTATAATTAAAACAATTATGAATATAGGTATTAATGATACATATAATACTTTTTTAAATTTCTTTTTATCTTGATTCTTTTTATTTTTAGTTGTTATTTCATCAATCAAGTTTGTATCATCTAATTCTTCTTTAGTATATTCTTTTTCTGCACTGATGTCTCTTCCACATACGCAACATTTTATAGCGTTTTTTTCTTCGTTGATAGCAGAACAATAAGGACATATTTTCATAATGTTTTTCTCCTTTTTCCTTATTATACCATACTATTAATTTTTTTTATAAAAAAAAGCCTATTAAAAGAAACCTTTTAATAAGCTAGTTTTTAAAATGCTAAATTTAATTTATCAGTATCAGTACTGTGGTTGAAAATTTTTATAAATTCAATTAATACTTCACGAATCCATAATACATATTGTTTGATTGGTGAAACTATGCCACTATATATGCGAGATACAATTGCACGAAGCAATGTTGCTAAATTTACATTCTTAAAATCAGGGAGTGCCTTAGAGGAAGTAAATCTAACTTTTGTTGTACATAACTCTACAATTTGCATAGGTTTAATATTTATAATCATCTTGACAACTTCTAAATCACGGCACATTATAAATACATAATGATATATACCTACGACTACTAGAACACCAAGCATTTTAATGGTTTTGTTTCTAGTTTTGGAATTTAGAAGTAACACTAAAACAGGAATTAAAACTAATAAATCAAGTTGCTTTATTACATTTATTATATAGTCCATATGCTTCCTCCTTTCACTTTTGAAATATTATACCATTTTTTTTACAGTAAATCAAGTGAAAATTACCCATTTTCAATCAGAATGCATATAGTTTATACTAGAAAGCACTTATTTTTTCTACTTTTTTCGATCTTTTAATGTCCTAATTACTAGAAAAATTAATAGCGAAATAACAAAAATTATGCCGAAAATAATAAAGATGGAGACAATTATATTCAACCATTTAATATTACTTACTAGAATAACGGCAGCTGAAACAATTCCTAAAGCTAAAATAATGCTAGATACAACAATACCTAAAATTAAACGATTAACCATATTATTGCCTCTATTTACATTTTCTTTTAAATTTACAATCTCAATGTTTGTATGACGTTGACCTTTAATGGTTAGATTTAGTAAATCATAAAGTGATGATGGAATCATCGATGTTTTTGAGGCTGAGACATATAATTTACGAGCTATATCTGGAATTTTCTTTTTTACATCTAATTCTAGTTTATAATTTTCTTTTACATGAGCGGTTAAAAATTTCATTATATTAGCGTTTGGATCAAGTATAGCAACTGTTTTTTGAATTATAACTAAGCTTCTACCAAGGAGTGTTACTCCTTTAGGAAGACTAATTTGATGTTTTTTTGCAATCATCATTACATCTTGAAGGATTATTCCCATATTCATATCACTAATATCCATACCAAGATATTTTGCCATCATAGATTCTATATCTTGGTAAAGCAAAGCATGATTACAATTATTTTTGGTTACTCCTATTGTTAAAATTATATTTTTTAATTCATAAACATCATGTTTTATAACTGCTTCAATTGCTCTTTTATATAGTTGTTGATCATACTTTGATATTATTCCAATCATACCTAAGTCTAACCATACTATTTTCCCATCTGAAATAAGGATATTCCCACTATGAGGATCAGCATGAAAAATTCCATCATCAATAATTTGGGTGGTAAAGTTTTCTACAAGTTTTTCACATATTTCTTTTGGATTATATCCGTTCTTCTTTAAAGTTTCAATATCATCTATTCTTATACCATCAATGTATTCCATTACTAAGATGTGTTCAGTAGTTAGATTAGGGTATACCTTCGGAAGTTTAATGTATTTTACATCTTTATATTTATCTGTGAACACTAAAATATTAGAAAGTTCATTTAGAAAATTCATTTCTAGTTTCATTGCTTCAAAAGTTTCATCAAATATAATATTTAAATCAACTACATCATCAAGATTGGTGAAAAGATTTAAGTATTTGACTGCCTTTTTTAAAATAGCAAAATCATTAGTTACCGTTTCTAAAATATTAGGTCGCATAACCTTGATTACAACATTTGTTCCATCCATAAGGGTTGCTATATGAACTTGACCAATTGATGCTGAACCTATTGGTTTTTCATTAATTTGAGAAAATACTGTATTAATTTCAGCATTTAGTTCTTTTTGTATTACTTCTTTTACAATATCAAAAGAAAGAGGAGAAACATTCTCCTTTAGTAATGAAAGTTCATCACAATATTCTTTGGGAATGAGATCTTCTCTTGTTGACATTATTTGACCTAACTTAACATATGTAGGTCCAAGTTCTTCTATGGTCTCTCGTAGTTTTAATGGAGTTAAACCTTTTTGTATTTTATGTTTTAGTAATATTTTAGTTATTTCTTTAAATCGATGTTTACTTTGGTTCTTCTTCACTTGGGGCTTCTTCTTTAGCTTTTTCGATTGCTTCAAGTTTTTCTTTTATTTTAACAATTTCTTCTTCACTTAATGAATCCATTTTTTCAATAAATTCATCAGTTGTTTCTTCTTTTACAATTTTTACATCAACTACTTTTTTTAATGCTTCTTGAATGTTACGTTTCAACTCTTCATTTTCAACTTGATGAGCTTCACATGTTTCCTTCCCTTTTAGTTCAAATTCATTAATTAATTCTTTTGCTTTTTCAAGCATAATTGTTGCGGCACCTACTGTTACATAAACCGCACTTTTGATTTGTTCTTCAATTTTTTTATTATCCATTTTATTTTCCTCCTATATTATTTAAGATATCCTTTATAATAAAGTCTATTCTTAACAATATTTTATAATAACATCCAAGATTTGTAAATAGACAGTCCTCTTGTTTTGTCGAATTTTTAGACAAATTAACTAATTTGTCTATTTACTTAAAGTAGGTAAATTTGATATAATATATATGTAATTGAGGTGAGACAATGTTAAATAAAAGTTTTAAGTCTATAATTATAAGCATTAACATCGATAATATTTTAAAAAATATTACTAAATCTAAAACAAGATGTGCAAGAAACATTATTGAACTAGGTCTTGCTTCTACGTTAAAAGATAATTTAAAATTACAAAAAGATTTATTACAAAAAAATTTAATGATATTACTTGATCAAGGTAATTTAAATGAAATTAAAGATTGGTTTTTTAAGACATTTTTTTAAAATTAACTAAAGTATCTTTTAACCACGTTGATAATTCTTTTGGTGATTTATTCATTCCAAGTTGAATCCAATCAATAACTACACCAACTATTCCATGGGTATAAAATTTTATATCAATGGTTTTTTTATTTTCACATGTAATTGTAACTAATTCTTCAATTACAGAAAATAGATATTGTTTAAAACCATAATCAGAATTCATAGAAAGTGCATTCGCATATAAATATTGTTCGTTCTTCATTTTTTCAAACATTTGACAAAATTTATAATCATAATTTTCTTCATCCAAATTTTCAACAAGAGGAAGAAAAATTTCATTATAATATATATAATTCATTAATTCATATTTATCTTGAAAGTGATAATAGAATGTTTGTCGATTCAAATAACAATTATTTGTAATATCACTGATTGATATTTTATCAAATGATTTTTTTCTCATTAATTGTTTAAAAGAATTAATAATTGCCTCTTTTGAAAGAGTTGTTTCTTTCATATTTTTCTCCCTTACTTAAGTATCTTTGTTATTGTTTTTTCTTTCTTTTTAGTATATGGGTGGTATCTTAAAGAAATGTCAATTTTTGTATTTTTCCTTAAGATTCCTTTTTCATGAGTAAATGTTTTAAAGGTAGATTTACCATGGTAGTTTCCCATTCCACTTTTACCAACTCCACCAAAAGGAATTGTTTCACTCGCAAGATGCATTAATGTATCATTAATTGCACCACCACCAAAGCGTAAATACTTTGTTATTTCACGGTATTCTGATTTTTTGTTGGTAAATATATATAATGCAAGCGGATAATCTCTTTCAAATAAAGTGTTATATACTTCTTCTAAATCATTATATGTAATAATGGGAATTAATGGGCCAAAGATTTCTTCTTGCATAACGGAATCATCAAACGTAACATTATCAAGGATGGTTGGTTCTATCTTTTCATCATTGTGTTTTCCACCAAAAACGACTTTATTCTTATCAATTAAAGAAATCAAACGTTCTAGATGATGCTTTGATATTATTTTTGGATAGTTAGGATTATCTAAAGGACTAGCTGTTAAAAAACTAGTAATTTGTTGTTTTAGTTTTTCAATAAATACGTCTTTGATTTCTTTATCAATATATATATAATCAGGTGCTACACATGTTTGACCAGCATTAATTGTTTTACCAAAAGCAATTCTTTTAGCCGCAATCTCGATGTTTGCATTTTTGGTTACTATACATGGACTTTTGCCGCCAAGTTCTAAGCACACAGGGGTTAGATTTTTAGCAGCAGCTGACATTACAATGGTTCCCACTCGCTTACTTCCAGTAAAGAAAATAAAATCAAATGGTTCTTTTAAAAGTTCATTAGTTTCATCAGTATTTAATAATAATACTTTAATATACTTTTCATTAAACGTTGAATTAATTAATTCACATAACAATTGTGAAGTTGCAGGACTATGATTTGAAAGTTTTAAGATGGTAGTATTTCCTCCAGATATTGCACCAATAAGGGGATCTAAAGAAAGTAATACTGGATAATTCCATGGCGACATTATCAAACATACTCCATATGGATCATTTAATATATAACTTTTTGATGGAAAATTAGAAAGATTCCCCTTTACTCTTGTTGGCTTCATCCATGATTTTAGATGTTTAATAGCATAAGTTATACTACTTAGTACTAATCCAACTTCACACATGTAAGCTTCCATTTTTGCTTTTCCTAAATCTTGATATAAAGCATCACATATTTTGTCTTCATTAGATTTAATCATATTATATAAGCTATTTAACATTTCTTTTCTAAAGTTATAGTCATAAGTTGTCTTTGTTTTAAAGAATTGTTTTTGTTTATTGATTAGTTCTTGATACATATTCCACCTCTTGCTTTATTATACCATATTTAAAGGTTTTATTCCTTTGAAATACCTTTTTTAAGTAAATTGACTTTTTATGAAAAATATAGTATAATATATATATGAAAGGAGTCTACAATGTATAATACAATTATTTTTGACTTAGATGGAACACTACTTGATACATTGACTGATTTAAAAGAAAGTGTTAATCACACATTAGCTACTTATAATATGCCACTTAAAACAATTGATGAAATTAGAAGTTACTTAGGTAATGGAATGGAAAGATTAGTTGAATTAAGTGTTGAAGGAGGTAAAGCAAATCCTTTATTTGATAAAATATATAAAGATTTTAAAGATTATTATTTTGTTAACTCCACTAAATTTACAAAACCTTATGATGGTGTTATTGAGCTTTTAACGAGCCTTAAAGAAAAAGGATACAAATTAGCTATTGTTTCTAATAAAGGTGATGAAGCTGTTAAATTACTTAGACATACATATTTTGAAGGATTAATTGAAATTGCTATTGGAGAAAAAACAGGAATTAGACGTAAACCATATCCTGATACCGCAATCGAAGCTATGCATCTTTTAAATAGTAAGCCTGAAGAATGTTTATATGTGGGTGATTCTGAAGTTGATATTGAGACTGCTCATAATGCATCTTTAGAATGTGTAAGCTGCAGTTGGGGGTTTCGTACAAGAGAGCAATTAATCGCATCTAAAGCAACTACTATTATAAACAAACCTCTAGAGTTATTAAATATATTAGAAAAATAAAATAACCCTTTAGCATCTTAATGATGTTAAAGGGTGTTTATTTTAATATCTGTATCATCTACACAATATGAAAGGTAATATGTATTATCTATGTGATCATTTAGTTTCATTGAGTTTATAAATTGAGGAATTGTTATTTTCTTAAATATTGTCAAACCATAATATTTGATTGTGGCTTCATATTTAGTCCATTCCTCAATTAAGGAAGTATAAGAAGATTTTAAGTCTAATAAATTTTTGATTTTTCCTTCTTGGTTTATGGTCTTTTCCATTTCGACATCTATGCCAATGTTTTTATTTGAGATACCTACAACAATTATATTATTAGAATGACTGATACTAAAATATAAATTGTCAATTAATGGCTTGCCAAATTCATTAAATTGAAGAGTTTCTAAAGTATCGTTGAAATCATCTTTTAAGTGTTGTTGTAATATATGCCAAGCAATTAAGCTATTGGTATAATCTATTTCTTTTTTATACTTAGCGATATGAATTAATACACTTTCTGGTAATTCTGCTTTTAATGCATTTATATTAATTGGTAAAGTTGTTTTTTTGTATATATATATATTAGTCATTTAAATAACACCTATGATAAATATTTCTAGACCAATAATTTCTAGAATGATTCCTCCAATTAACTCTGATTTATCGGAGAATCTAGTACCAAATTTTTTTCCAAGAAAAACACCAGTTATGCAGAATCCAAAAGTTATTACAGCTATAATTAAAGAGGCAACTAAAGCGTTGGCTACTCCATACTCAGCAATCGTAAAGCCTACAGAAAGAGCGTCTATGCTTGTAGCGATACCTTGAATGAGAAGACTACCAAAGCCCAATTTTGCATCTACCTCTTCTTCCTCTTTATTCTTTTTAAAATGACCAATAATCATTTTACCGCCTATATAAAGTAATAAAATAAGAGCAATCCAAGGAATAAACTTCTCAAATTGTTTAAATTTTTCTACTACGGTATGAACTAAAACCCAACCAATGAGGGGCATAATGAATTGAAAGAAACTAAATGTCCCCGCAATAATAATGCTTTTTTGCTTTTTCATGTTTGGTTCTTTAAAGCCATTAGCTAAAGACACAGAGAATGCATCCATTGTAAGTCCTACACCTAATAATATACTGTTAATAAAAAAACTAATTGTCCACATATAAATCCTCCTATTAATTATATATAAAAAGAAAGAGACCTATGCTACATTTTAGCATAAGTCTCGTTTTTTAAAATTGAACCTGGAATACTCCATTCTGTAGGCCAATTACTGTTTCCAGCAAACTACTCCCTTAAGTCCCGAGTATTTTATCACAAGTTTAGGTGTCATTTCAAATTAAATGCTTTATTCTATTCTATTACAATTTGAATTTCTGTTAAATAATCTTCTTCTTTTTCGGTATCCCAGCATCCATGAATATAACATTCACGAGGAAGTTCTTTCATTTGTAAATTATTTTTTTCTAAATAGTTAAGAATAAAACTATACGTATCACTTAGTTTCGCATATGCTCCATAATGTTTAACTGCTACTACCTTTTTAGCTGGTAAATCCATAAATTTAATTATTTCATTTTCTTTTCCGTGGGATGTTACGGCTTCTGTATAGCGAATATGAATATTTTTACCATTAGGTTTTCCATCTAGATATGATACAAAGCAATATTCTGGACTAGTACATTTTAGATTAGGATTAAGTTTTAAACATTCTTTTCCTACATTTAAAACAAATTCAGAAATTTCTGAATAATCTTTAACTACACCTTCACCATAGTACACTTGGTAATTAGGAATTTCTTTTACTTCTATTTGATAATTCATCTTTTTCTCCTCCAATAAATAAATAATTTTTTGGAGTTGGTTTTCACTAATTTTAATGTTCTCAATAAGAGTTTGTTTTCTTTTTAGAAGGTATTCATCTAGATTGTTATTTTTTAAGATTTGTTTAATATCATTAATTGATAGGCCTAACTCTCTCAATGATAATATTTTTGATAACTCATCTAGCTTACAAGGCTCATAATATCGATATCCTGTATCTTTGTCAACAAATGATGGCATCAATAAATGTTCTTTTTCATAGTATCTAATGGTTTTAATAGTTGTCTTTGATAGTATTGAAAACTCTCCTATTTTTAGCATTTTACCACCTCCACTATGATTTTAATCTATTCCCTAAGGGGAGAGTCAAGTAAATTGATTTATTTTAAGTTTTTATTTAAAATATCAAACATTAAGTATGCGTTACTACCTCTTTTAACTGAATTATTATCTAGAAATATATATTCCCAACTTTTATTATAATCATTAGGAACATCAAATAAAACATCTTTTAAAAAACTTTTAAAGCCATCTGAATCATTTTGGTAAGTATATTCAAATTGCTTAGATAATGTTATTTTTTCATCTAAAGTTGCAGAAGGAATATCATATAAGGCATGTTCTAAATTTCTTGAAAAGAAAAACTTGTAATAGTTAATAGTACCTATTTTTTCAGTTGAAACTAATTTTTGATATACTTCTTTCTTTTTTGTAAAAAGAGCAGTTGTACTAGATTTTGAAGCTGTTAAAAGGGTATCATCAATAAAAGTATTCTTTATTCCATACCCAGCACTAACAATATTATCTGTATTCATGAAAGCACCATCTGTGTCAATAAAATGAATAATTCCAATTATATCTGTAGGAAGTAAAAACATTTTTTCTCTAAAATTATCAACAATTTTTTTTATATATTTTACACATGTATCTGAGTTTATCTTTTTTGTATATGCAACATCACCATTTGTTATTTCAACCTTAATATATTTATTTAAATCATTAATAAAATTTGTTAAGGGACGATGCAATGTTACATCATCAGTTGCTCCTTCACATATAATGAATAAGACCTTTTTTTGTTGGTTATTTTTCTTTTTCATATAAATAGAGTTCTCCCGCTTCTTTTAAAGCACGATATATTTCATACTCATCAGTTTGATTAGAAAGATTATAATCACTACCTAAATATAGATCTCGTAAGTATTTTTTTCTTAAGTTGTTAGTATTTTGAATATACGGCAATCGAATAAAACGATTATTATCGTCGTTTGTTGTAAAGACAATATCATCCTTTATAACCTCTAAGGCACGAAGATTATGTGAAGTAAATAGGAGTTGACCCACTCCTTTATTTTTAAATACATCTAGAATAATTCCTAGTAAATATTCAAAAATTCCCGAATCAAATTCATCAATAACTAGTATCGATGATGGGTTATTAAACGCATCAATTAGTGATGATGTAATAGCTATTATTTTTTTGATACCATCGGATTCCATATATAATGGAATATTTTGGTTATTCTTTTTTGATACAAATTGATATTTAAAACTATTTTTACCCATTTCATCTAAGGTAGATCCTAAGTTTACATAGCCTATGACAATACCTGGAATTAATTTGGAAAGAACTGTGTTTATTTCTTTTGTGTAGATATCTAATTTTTCGCCAAATTCATTATTTAAGATTCCCTCATTAAATAGCGATAAATAGTTTGCAGAGTTATTGTCTTCTAAGAAAATAGGACTTTTATCAAGTGCCATCATTTTGGTGATATCACGATTATCAAATAAATGAAGATTATGGAGTGCATAAGAATTTATCATATTAATAAAATCTATTACAAAAGAAAACTCATTGTTTAGTTTTAAAATATCAATAAACTCCTCACTAAAGATGAAGCTACAATTACTTTCTTCTTTTTTTCCTTTTAACATTAGTAGCATTGGAAATATATTGTTTGAATTATTTGTTAATAATTTTAAATTATTAAGGGGAGTAATAAATTTCATTAAATCAAGAGGATTTCTTTCCACTTTAAAGATTGTTTTCTTTTTAGTGAAGGCGTCATTTTCATATTTTCTGTATGTTAAAGTTTCTGAATCAATGAATACACTATTTTCTTTTGTATCTTTTTTGATATCAACTGTATAATCAAATATATAATGTTCTTCATTATTATTAAAATATATCTTCATTGACAAGGTTGATATCATTTCTTCGTGAGAAATTAAATTAAAAATATTATTTTGTAATGAATTATAACTTATAATTGATTTAAGAATTCCTAAGGAATTAATTAACGCTGATTTAGAACTTCCGTTTTGTCCATAGATTCCTATAATATCTGATGTAGTAAAATCAAAATCACCATTTATTACTTGATTATATGAATCAAAGGTTATCTTTCCCATTTTTAAGTTTTTAATATTTTTAACGGAAAGTTCAAGTATTCTAATAATATTTTTCATTTTATCACCTCAATTTTTATTATAGCATATAAGAACTTGAAAATCAATATATTTTATATAAATTTTTAAGTTTATGTCTGTTTATTTGGGTATTATATAGTTAACTAAAAAAGAGCCATTTCTAGCTCTTTACTTTACCCATAAACCATGAAGATTGCAATAAGCAAATACTGCTGATACTTCTTCTTCTGAATCAATTGTAAATGTTACTTTTGGTTCAGTATTTGGTACTAAGTGTTTGATTTGAGTTCCTTTAGTTGTTTCTAATACAACCCACTCAATAAAGTGTTCTGGAATCATTGGGTGTAAAACACTACCAATTTGAACATACACAACATTATTTTTTACTTCATATTCAGGTATGTGTTTTTCTCTTGCTGCATCGACAGTTCCTGGAATTAATTCTTTCATTTGTTCTCCACAACAAACAAGAGGAACATTAGTTTCCTTTAATAAAGTAACAATTTGACCACAATGTGAACATTTAAAAAATCTTGATTTCATATTAATTTTCCTTTCTTTCTTCTTTTTTATTTTCTTTCATTTCATCAATTTTATTTGTAATACTTTTAATTAAATTTGGAAAGGCCTTAACAATACGTTTATTTTCCATTTTCTTTTTAAGCAATTCCAACTTCTCAATTGTTGTAAGGGTAGCACTTGATAAGGTTTTTCCAATGGTTTCTGATGTTACCGAAGCAGCAGCTGATAACATATTTACCTCTTTTGATATCTTTGTTAAATGAGCCATTTGAAGGATTGTAAGAATTAAGTCAATTATGATTATAGTTCCAAAGATAATTATTAATACTAAACCTACTTGATATGGTATCTTCATCAAAAGATTGTTGATTCCTACATGAAGGATATCAACTACTATTAAGCATATTACACCCCAAATAAAAGAGAATTTAACACATATATATCCTTTAAAATTCCATTTTTGACAAGTGTAGTCCCACCATTTAGTGTGAAAGAATTTTTCAAGAACAAATCCAGTCACAAGTTCAAGAAGGGTAGTTAAAATAATTGAACAAATAAATAACAAAAAGACGTTGTTTTTTACAGGAGTTAAACATAATAACACTATTACTACTCCTGTTCCATAAATAGGACATACTGGACCATTAAGAAATCCTCTATTAATAAACTTGTTTGTTCTATATGTTGCATAGATAACTTCCATACACCATCCTAAAAATGAATAGACAAAAAAGTATAATAAAAGTTGGTATAAAGAAAAATCGCCAATTATTATCTTATCCATAGTTATCACCCTTTCATGTATAATTTTACCATTTATAACTATTATTTGTAAACTATTTTGATAAAATAAAAAAAGTTTTTACTTTTTTGGTAAAAACTTTTTTGTGTATGAATTTTAATAAATTAATTAGCAGTTTAGTCAGCGCATTTTAAAGATTCTACCATATTAATCTTTTTATTTTTTCTTGAAATTAAGAAACTAACAAATAGTGTAAGTAATAATGTTAAGACTATTGTTAAAACATATGTTAAGAATTTAACGTTTGGAATCATTTCATATTCTGATGCTAGTTTTTCACTTAAGTATTTTAAAGTTGCAACTCCTAAAGGAATACCAATGATTAAACCTACAAATGTAAGCCATAAGTTTTGAGATATTAACAATTTACCAATGTTTTTGTCTTTAAATCCCATTACTTTAAGAGTGGACATCTCACGATAACGTTCCATAAAACTCATTACACCAAGGTTATATAAAACGACAACTCCAAGAATTAATGCGGCTACAATTAGTAATACAATCATAACATTCATTAAATCTAAGAATGTATCAAACGATTTAATGATATTTTCTTTAGTTTGCATATTTAGTATTAATGAGCTACTATCAATATTTTGTTGAGATTCTTTAGTAAATACCTGATCATAGTGATAATTGTAATTAATTGAATTTGCATAATTGGTAGTCATCACAATGGCTTCATTTAAACTTCTTACAATTCCAATAATTTTAACTTTATAGGTTTTATTATCACCATAAGGAGAAAATTCAAATGTATCGCCAACGGTCTTTCCAATTTTATCAGCAATTCTTTTACATATATATACTCCATTATCTTCTAAAGAAATGAAATCACCATCATTATTAATAAATCTTACAAGATCATATCTTATATCATATACTTCCAATGATAGAGTTTCTTCATCTACTTTAACACTATCTTGACTCATATAGTCTGCATGATATTTTTCACCAAGAGTGATAGTTTCATCATTTGTTGCGGTTTCAGAAATGTTAATTCTTAGTTCATAATTTATTGCTTTGTTATAGAAGATATCAAGGAAATCATTCATTGTATCACCCATACCTAAAGAGCCAATGACTAAAATTGTACATCCAATGACTCCAATTAAGGTCATTAAAGATCTTGCTTTGTGTCTCATAATATCCCTTAAATTCCATTTTGTACCAAAATCTAATTTTCCCCATAATTTTGTTTTTTCCATCAATAATGGTTTTACCTTTTTAGGAGTGTAAGTTCTTAAAACTTCAGCAGGGCTTCCCTTTAACATTTGTTTAATTGATAAGAAACCAACTAGTAGTAAGAAAATATTTATTAAGACAATTACAATCCAAGAGAATGTAGGCATGTATAGTTTCCATTCAGGCATATCCATATATGTACCCATCGCTCCTTCAGGATTCATTATATAAAAGGCTACAAGATAACCAAGGCCAATTCCAATTAAGGTACCTACTATACCAATTAATAGTGAAAAGGACATATAATGTAAGATTATCTTTTTATCTTTAAAACCTAGGGCTTTTAATATTCCTATTTGTGTTTTTTCATTTACTGCAAGACGATGCATTGTTGTAACCATGATCAAAAGAGCTATTGCTAAAAATAATACTGGTAAAACAAGAGCCATGGTTTTTCCTTCTTGTACTTCACCTTGGGATTGTACATAACTGATTGTTTCATCACGAGATAAAATTACTGATGTTTTTTCAAGAACTTCATCTACTTTATTAGATATTTCTTTTTTTTCTAAACTTGATTTTAAATTAATTTGCGTAAAGAATTCAGCACCTAAAACATTTTTTATAAGTTTAGGACTCACATAAGCAAAACCATATGAATGGTAATCTGGCATTAGTTGTGAAGTATCAGGTAAACAAATTAAGTATTCACCAGATTTAATTAGGCCTTTGATATATGTATTAATTTCTAATCCTTTATATTCTAATGTGAGTTTATCATTAACTTTTAAATTGTTTTTTTCAGCATATTTATCAGAAATCCAAATGCCATCTATACTTTCACTATCATATTTTTCTCCATCCATTAACAAGAATGAAGATATGGTCATAGATTCAGAAACTGTTAGTGCTATCTTTTTACTTTCACCTTTGACAGATACATCAACTGACAAGTATCTTGTAGCATCATCTACACCTTCAATTGCTTTTACTTTTTCTAATTCTTCCTTGGAAAATCCTGTTTCACTAATTATTCTATAATCAGCAAAATTTGTTTCATTAAAAAATTTAGAAGTATTTTGATTAATACTATTCCATTCCATATTAAATCCTGCAAATATTCCGATTCCGATTGCAATCATAATTATCATGGAAATGAATTGTGCGCGGTATAACTTTATTGTACGAAGTAATTTTTTAAAGAGCATATTACCACTCTACTTCCTCAACACTTAATGGATGTTCTTGATTTTCATATGATTTAATTTTTCCGTTTTTTACACGTATTATAACATCAGCAATTTTTGCAATATTTTGATTGTGAGTAACTATTACAATTGTTTTATTATGATTTTTACACATTGAAAGTAATAATTGTAATACCAGTACACCAGTTTTTGAATCAAGTGCTCCTGTTGGTTCATCACATAAAACTATTTCTGGATTTTTTGTTAAGGCTCTTGCGATGGAAACTCTTTGTTGTTCACCACCTGATAGTTCAGATGGGAAATTATTCAAATGATCTATTAGTCCTACTTCTTCTAGCATTTCTTTTGCATCTAGGTGATTTGGGGATATTTCATTTACTAAACTTATATTTTCATATACTGTTAATGTAGGTATTAAATTATAAAATTGAAAAATAAATCCTACTTTATTTGCTCTATATTCAGCAAGTTCATCACTTGTTAATTTTGAGATATCTTGGTTATCAACAATTATTTGACCTTTCGTTGGTGTATCAAGTCCCCCTAGTAAATTTAGTAAAGTTGATTTTCCGGCTCCACTTGGGCCAAGAATTACTATTAACTTTCCTTTTTCTAATGTTAAATCAACATCATCTAAAGCTCTTAGTTCATGATCTCCAGCTGTATATATTTTACTCACACGTTTAAATTCAACGATATTCATTGTTTTCCTTCTTTCTTTAAAAAATGCTTACCTTCGGGAGTTGACAAAAGGTAAGCATTTAATTTATTTATTAATTATTATTTTGATTGGTTTTTTTTATTTCTTTACAACATTCACTATTTTGAGAACAATAGCTACAGCCACAAGAACATGATGATTTACCTTTTTTCTTGTTTTTTATTTGTAAAAATATTGGAAGAAGTACTAAACCTATAGCAACAATGATAATGATTGGTTCAAACCATTTCATATTATTTCCCCCTTTCTAAATGTTATAAATTTTTATTTTTTTATTAAGCTATTTTTTTATTCTTTGTTAATTTACCACTTAAGTATAGTCCTAAAACAACTACTGCAGCAATTAACACTAATATTACAATTATGCCAGCGATTACTGAGGCTTCAAGTAATGCGCCTAACCAGTAAATGATTAGAGATACTACATATGATGCACCAAGCCACCATAGAAGTGTTACAAGGAAACCTTTTTTACTACTTTCTGATTTAGCTGTAGCAACTGCTGCGAAACATGGAAGAGTAAATAGATTATAAGCAGCAAATGCATAAATAGCAGCATGAGAAAGATTAATTGTACCTTCTTCAAGTCCAAGTGAAGCCATAGTAGCAACTACATCTTCTTTTGCGATTAAACCAGTAATTGTAGCAACTGAATATTTCCATCCATCAGGACCCATAGCCCATCCAAGTGGATAAAATACATATTTTAATACATGACCAATATCAGCAAGCATACTTTTACTAATATCATCAACTAAGCCATTCCAGAATGCCCAACTAAAGTTAGATAAGAACCAAATTAAGATAATTGATGCTGTGATAATTGTTGATGCTTTATATAAGAAGTGTTTAAATTTTTCCCAAAGGTGAGCAAGTAAGTTCTTTACTTGAGGACGATGGTATGCAGGAAGTTCCATAATGAATGGAGGTACTTCACGATTCTTGCTGAACAACTTCATAATTAATGCTGAAATAATAGCGACAACGATACCTAATAGATAAATTGTGAATACGAATATATCTCCTAGGAATGAACCTGCAAATACTGTAGCAAGCATTGCCCAGATAGGAGCTTTGGCACCACAACTAAAGAATGGAGTAAGTCTGATTGTTAAATCACGTTCTTTTTCATCTTCTAGAGTTTTTGTTGACATCATTGCAGGAACGCTACAACCAAATCCCATTAGAAGAGGAATGAATGATTTACCAGAAAGTCCAAATTTTCTGAATGCTCTATCCATAATGAAGGCTACACGGGCCATATAACCAGAGTCTTCAAGAATAGAAATGAATAAGAATAGTAACAATACTTGAGGAATGAAACTAAAGATTGAATCAATACCTGTTAATAATCCATCAACAATTAAACCAGTATACCACTGACCTTCTGGCATCCAACCAGCAACAAGATCAATTATTGAACCAGTAAGCCATCCCATCCAACTTTGGAGGAAGACACCAAGAGAAGGAATACTAATACTTACAACACCATCAAATACTTCACCTGCAGCTTCTGCGGCTTCTTTTGCTTCTGCAAACAAACCTTCATAGCCCATGCCGGTGAAGAAATTAATCCATCCTTTGTTAGTTATTTCTAAGCCAAAGATTCTATTTAGGAATAATAAATCTTCTGAGAAAACAAAGTGGAATACAGCAAACATAATTACTAGGAAGATAGGAATACTCCATACCTTGTGTGTTAAGACTTTATCAATCTTATCTGATTTAGTCATAATTTCATTATTATTGCTCTTTATAACTGTTTTTGCAAAATTCTTAGTAATAAATTTATATCTTTCATCAGCAACTAAAGCTTCAAAGTCACCTTCAAATGCAGAACTATTAACTTCTGATTTTAACGCTTTAACTTCGTCAAGAATATCTGCATGATTCTTTACTTCTAGTTCATCATTTTCAACTAATTTTACAGCATGGAATAAAGGACTTGAAACTCTATTCTCAAAACGACCTTCTACAACCTTAATTAGTTTTAATAATTCAGGGTTTTCAATTACTGTTGATCCAGAACGAGATTTTTGAGTTTGTTGATAAGCAACTTCCATTAATTTTTTAATGTTTTCGCCCTTTAGAGCACTAATTTCAACAACTGGAACATTTAATTTCTTTTCTAAATCTTCTACTAAAATTTGAGAACCTGATTGTCTCACTAAGTCCATCATATTTAAAGCAATAACGATAGGAACATCAATTTCTAATAATTGAGTAGTTAAATATAAGTTTCTTTCTAGATTTGTTGCATCAACTACATTGATAATACAGTCTGGTCTTTCATCAACTATAAAGTTTCTTGATACAATTTCTTCTGGTGTATAAGGACTTAATGAGTAAATACCAGGTAAATCGACAATATCAACTTTTTCAGTTAGTTTTTTATACACACCTTCACGTTTATCAACAGTAACGCCAGGCCAGTTACCAACATGTGCTGTAGATCCAGTTAAGGTATTAAATAAAGTGGTTTTACCACAGTTAGGATTTCCCGCAAGTGCAAACTTCATTATTCATTCACCTCTTTGTTTACTTCCATTAAAATTTTATTTGCTTCATCTTTTCTAAGTGTTAATTCATATCCTCTAATAGTTACTTCGATAGGATCACCAAGTGGTGCATGTTTTCTAAGAACAACTTCAGTTCCTGGAGTTACACCCATATCAAATAATCTTCTTTTAATTTTTCCCTCAGCTTCGATTTTCTTTACAATCCCTTGTTCGTTAATCTTAAATTCATTTAAGTACTTTGTCATTTTTAAAACTTCCTTTCTCAAGCAACAATTACTTTAAGTGCTGTGTCTTTATTTAAGGCTAAAGTTGTATCTAAAACCTTAATTATTAAATCTTTAGATGAATGCGAAATAATAGTAATGGTGTTACCAACACATAAGCCTAGATTATTTAGATGGCGTTTAGTCTTTTCATCAGTTAAAATTTTAACAATTTTTAATTCTGAATCAAGTGGAGCAATGAAAAGTGGCATAAAAACTCCTTTCTAGTTAGTTAATGCTAACTTATACTTCATTTAAAAAGCTATTTATATAGCTCATTTAGTTAGTGCACGCTAACTTATAGTTTTAATTAAAAGTTAGCTGTTGCTAACACACACATATTATTATACTTTTTTTTCTTTAAATGTCAATAGTTATGATTAGTGAAAACGTTTTTTAGTATTTTCATATAACAAAAAAAAGCATTAAGTTTAGTAACTAATGCTTTTTTCTTCTTTTTTAGGCAGGATTATTTATATTTTTTTGTTCTTTTTTAAACTTTATAATATTAAAAAATACAAATATACTTACTAATGCCACGTGCAATTGATATAACTAAAGAAATATTTGATTTAAGAATTGATTGAAAATAAAATGTTGATGCTACATTTAATGGAAGTAAAATAAATGAAATAGCATATAACCTAATTATTTTAGGTGCAATCATTAAAACATTATCAGTCGGTTTCATAAATATTCTTACTAGTACATTTGGCATACTCATTGATATTATCATCCATATTAAGCCTAATACAAATGAAGTAAAAATTAAATATCTTAGGACTTCATTTACTCTGTTTAGTTTCTTCGCACAAAAAAAGAGTGGGCTCTTTGTAATCGTGCTCAATCGTCATCTTATCGACTAAAATAAATAAAACCATTTGGTTTGAGTGTTACGACACTCAGTCCTCCGATGAATACGTATATGTTTTATCATTTAATATTTAATTGTCAAGATTATTGACTTTTTTTATCATTTCTACTAGGAATCTGTAAAATGCATCTCCTATTTGAAGGTATCCATCCATTGATGGATGAAGTCCATTAATGCCAATTCTTTCAACTATCTTTGATCTATTGTTAACTGTAATTTCTTCAACAGGATAGTTGTATTCACTATCAAATTGAGCTTTAGTATCAAAATAAACAGTATAGCCGCTATATGGCATCATATTACAAAGTTTTTCTAACCATTCATCATAATTAAATGCAGTTAAGGCATAGCCATACCAATCGTGATAGTATCCACTTGCTCCATAACATGCTGTTACGCCACCATTACAACAAGGTTGTTCTATTCCCATAATGCCAATTAAAGCTTGAGGAAAAGCTTGATGTAATTTTTCTATGAACTTAGGTGCATACTCCTTATGATTTGTGAATTCTGTTGAATATGGCATATATAACCCATTACCTGTCAAAAAGGTAAATACTAAGTCTGGTTGTTCAAAATTGTTATCATTGATATACTTAATAAAATCAACTTCTTTAGTATCACTATTCCAAAAAGGATTAGCATCAACATATTCATATTTACTAATTTCTAATATTACATCGTGATCTATACACTTGATTGTTTGACCTATTGTTGGATTTACCAATGAAGTGTTATTACTACCTCTTTTAAATTTTAAAGATGAATCTTTTATTTCTATTAGTATAAATTCTAAATTACTTGATTCCCATCTTGTATTAAGATATTTTGTTGATAAGTTAAAATTTCCATATATAATTAGTGATGAAGTCCTACTTTCAATTTCATAATCAAAGAAAGTTTTCCATTGCCATCCCCCATAACCTTCATATCCTATTTCTTCTTTTTTCATCTTACCAATGAAATTTAAAAGATTGGGAAAGATATCATTGTATTTATTATATCCTACATATGGCCAAACTCCATTTACTGTTTCACTATCACCTATACATAAAATATTTAATGGTTTCTTTGCTTTAGAAACTTCATTAACGATTAAGGTGGTGTCTTTTTGTTCTATGACATTTCCTTCATCATCTAATACTTTAATAGTTAATATGTATTCTCCAACTTCTTCTTTGATTGGTGTATATGTAAAATAGCGATTATATGTAAAACCTTTTTCACATTCCGCAATAATATAATACAGATATGGATTGTGCTTTTTGATAACCCCTCTAAAAAATAATTCAAATCTATCTCCAACAACTAGATAATATTTTTCTGCTAATGAAATCATTTGAGTTCTCCTATTTAACTAATTTATTTTATCATTTGGCATATAAAGACAGATACTACGATGATACAAATAACAATAAGAATTGATATAACTATTGATCTGATTAATCTTTTCTTTTTACCTGAATTAGAGTCTAACTCCCAAGAATTAATGATAGAAATTGTAACATGAGTAATCATAAATAGTACTGAACAAAGAATTAAGGGAATACTTACAATCATTATTCCTGAAAAAAGAAAGATACAAGTAGGAATAACTGAGAGATAAGTATATTTACTAACACTTATTTTCTTAATGTAGATAATCCAAAATAAATAGTATGTACAAATAAGTAAAGAATTTACCAAAATATATATAGTTTTTCCATCATCCATAAAATATCCAAAGTATGTATTTGGAATATTTATTATAATAAAAGTCATACTACCAATTCTTCCAATTATCTCCAATATATCTAGTCCTTTAGTAATTTTACCACTATTTACAAATGTTTCTTTTGATTTAATCATACTAAAAACATTTGGTATCATTATTAATACAACCACTAACAAACCTAAAGCATTAAACCACTTCATTCTATTTCTCCTTATATTCCTAAAATTATTAAGATTATTATATGAATAATTAAGTTCAAAGTCATTATAAAAAATTGACTTTTTGCTTTTTTACTCTTTAAAGCATTTAAAAAAATTAAACACACCATTATAAAAATATAAGCAATATAAAATATAACAAGAACTTTACCTATATCACCATTTAGTATTTTTTCAAGTAATATATTTTTAATCGTTGTGACCGTAAAATATAAGTTAAAAGGGAAAGCTAAGATTATTAGTACTTTTAACTCTAAAATTTTGTTAATAAAGCCACTTGTATTTCCATTTTTCTTTAACCTTATTCCGCTAAATAATAATGATATTAATAAACATATTACCAGAAGTGCTACTAGTATTTTATTAAAATATGAATTGTATTCACTATTTATGTGTATGTATGCATTTGTTATTGCATAGATAATTGCAGTTATAACTAATATACCTACAAAAATTAAATTTTCCATTATTTCATATTTAGTAATTTTGCGATTTTCTTCACAATTTATTTCCATAGTCTTTTTAGTGAAAATTACCATTATAGAAAGGGAGCATAAAAATAATAATGATATTAAAATCATAAGTAAATTCATATTTTTGTACCTCTCAAATATTTTATATTAATAATATACACTACATTTTAAATTAAATCAACTTTGTTTATCTATTAAGTTACAAATCTACTTCTTATTTATAAAAGAAAAAAGGTGATAATCACCTTTTCTAAACTTTTACATCTTAGAAATTTTACGTACTGTATTTGCGGTTCTAATTGTTAGTTTGCAAGCAACACCTGTATTGATAGTTTTAGACCACCAGTTTGTTTTTCGATAATCTTTTAAATTAAATGACCAAAACACAGTTGAATTATAATTCTCAATTTGTTCTAATCCTTCTTTTGGTTCACCAATTTCATTGTATACATCTGAAAATGTTAATGGTTGCATAATAAAAATTAGATTATCATAAATTTCTTCATTTTCTTGTCCCCACCACTCAGGAGCATGAGTTAACACATCTATGAGATCTTCTTGTAATATGACAAAAGTAGGCACATCTATATTAAACTGCTGTTTAATCATAGATTCAATTGTTTTTGACAATTCATTAGTATCTTTTTCATCGGTTGAGAAAATTACATTACCACTATTTAGATATGTTTTTACGTTAGTAAACGCTAGTGTTTCAAAATTTTTCTTTAATTCAGCCATTGGTATTTTATTTTTACCACTTATATTAATACCCCTAAGGAGAGCAATATATCTTTGCATTTTTTACCTCAATTAAACTTTTCTAATTATTTAATGTTACTAAAATGGCAGGACTAACTGGATTCGAACCAGTGATGACAGGGTCAGAACCTGTTGCCTTACCACTTGGCGATAGTCCTATATGTTAGGGATATATATATCCCTACTTAAATAATCTTGTTGCATTTACTGCTTTTTTCCACCCACTATATAGTTTTTCTCTTTTTTGTTCTTCCATTGTAGGTAGAAAGATTTGATTTATTTTTCTTAAACGTTTTAGTTCATCTTTATTTTTCCAAACGTTTGATGCAAGACCTGCTAAATATGCTGCCCCCAAGGCTGTGGTTTCTAAACATTCTGGTCTTACGATCTTACAGTCTAATAAGTCTGATTGAAACTGGATTAAGTAATTGTTAATGCTTGCTCCTCCATCAACACCTATGACAGATATTTTAACTTCTGCATCTTCCTTCATTACTTCCATCACATCTTTTGCTTGATAGGCAATAGATTCTACTGCCGCATTAATGAAGTCTCTTTTTTTGGTTGCTCTAGTTAAACCAAATACAGCTCCTCTTGCATCATTATCCCAATATGGAGTACCAAGGCCTACAAAAGCAGGAACAATGTAAATTCCATTTGAACTTGGAATTTCATTAATATCACTATATGTTTCCACATCACTTGATTTTGTTATTAATTGCATTCCATCTCTAAGCCACTGAACAACGGAACCTGCAATAAAGACAGAACCTTCAAGTGCATATTCTACATCACCATTAATACCCCAAGCAATTGTTGTTAACAAACCATTTTGTGATTTAACAATATTTTTCTTCGTGTTCATAAGCATAAAACAACCAGTTCCATATGTACTTTTAACATCACCAAGATTAAAGCAACATTGTCCAAACAATGATGCTTGTTGGTCACCAATTATACTGCAAATAGAAATATTTAAATTGGGATCTATTGATTTAAGTTTTGTCGCAATACCATAGTTTTCACTAGAATTTACAACTTGAGGTAGCATCGATTCATCAATGCCTAATATATCTAATAACTCTTTATCCCAACTTAATGTATGAATATTAAATAGCATTGTTCTTGAAGCATTAGAATAATCTGTAATGTGAAGTTTTCCCTCTGTTAAAAGCCAAACTAAGTAACTATCAACAGTGCCAAACAAAAGTTTTTTTTCATGAGCTAATTCTTTTGCTCCATTTACATTGTCTAAAATCCATCTAATTTTGGTTGCTGAAAAATATGGATTAATTATTAAACCTGTTTTTTCCTTTACCATATCTAATAAACCATCTTCAATTAATTTATCACATATATCTTGAGATTGTCTTGATTGCCATACAATAGCATTATAGATTGGCAATTTTGTTTCCTTATTCCATACTATTGTTGTTTCTCTTTGATTAGTTATACCAATAGATTTAACTAGAGTTTCATCAACTTTTGGATTCAATAGTACTTCTTTTACAACCTCATAAACTGTTTCCCATATTAATGTTGCAGATTGTTCAACCCAACCACTTTTAGGACACATTAGAGGTATCTCCATCTGACTAGATGCAATAATTTGACTATCTTGATTAAAGATGATAGCTCTACTACTTGTTGTTCCTTGATCAATTGCTAAGATTAACTTTTCCATTGGTCCCTCCTATAAATAAAATAAGCCTACTGAAATACATGCTTGAGCTAAGATATATGGTATCATCAAATAGAAATGAGATCTTTTTATTTTTTTAATAAAAACACTATAAACTAAAATGGCATCACTAAGTACAAATAACATAAAGCCCAAAGAAACCATTATGCTAAATTTTGATTTAGCAACTAAAATTACAGATAAGCTTAAAGCAATTCCAACTAAAAGAATAAAACTATATATTGAACAACATACTGTTAATTGTTTTAAATATGGTTTAAATTTATTATATGTTAGTAAGCACCATAGTCCAAGTGAGACTATAAGTATTAAATAAAAATACCAACCAAATGTAAATGGCATCCATAAAATCATTTTTACAATATATAGTACAAAACCTATGAAAAATGAAACACCACCAATTGTGAAAAATAATTTTTTTCTTGAAATAGCAATATAATATCACCAACTAATCCACAAAATAATGCTAGTAATATATATATATCAAACTTCTTATTAACAATCATATATATTAGAAAACTAATAAACAAAGTCCCAGTTAAAAATGGTTTTGATATTTTACGTAATAAATTATTTTCCTTAAATGCGGCTACTAAATGAAACATTGCTATACATGCATATATAACTAATCCTACTTTTATAATCATTATTCAATCTCCTTAATTTACTTATTCAACTACTAAATTTTTTACCCAAATTTTGCTTTTAATTAATAGATAACCAATAACACTTTTGATAATTTCAGTTATTTGAACTATAAAATAAACTAAAACTATTGAAGCATCAGTTAGTTTAACTAACACTAAAGCGAGGGGAAGTGATACTACCCACACAAATAAACTATCAAATAAGAAAGTTACAAAAGTTACTCCTCCAGCCCTTAATGTGTAAAAACATGAGGTATTAAATGAAAATATTATCATACACCCCGCAATAACAAACATTAAGGAAGTAGCTAACTTTCTAACATCTTGAGATGTATCTTTATATAACATTGGAATAATTGGAGCAATACAAGCAAGAATAATGCCAAAGATAAAACATACAATTACCGAAAACATTATTAGTTTTCGATCATTATCAACAGCTTCTTCAAGATTACCTGCACCTAGTGATTGCCCAACCATAATTGAAATTGCTGATGCCATTGCTCCAAATATAATATAAAATAAATTGGTTGTTGTTGAGGATATGCTAAAGGCTTTTAAAATGTCAGTTCCTCTATTTGAATAAATTCTCAATAATAATGTAGTACCAAGTGACCATAATAACTCGTTAAAAATGAGCGGTGTTCCTTTTATTAAAACATTTTTAATTATTCTTTTTGGAACATATACTGATTTAAACACACCTTCAACAAAGTTAAATTTTTTATGATGTTTATGAGTAAAGAATATTAAAAATAACATTTCTACTATTCTTGCGATTAAAGTTGCAATAGCTGCTCCACTAGCCCCCATTGCAGGTAAACCTAATCCTCCATATATAAACCACATATTAAAGATGCCATTTACTACTACGGCGATTGCTCCAGCAATCATTGGTTTTACGGTTTCCCCTACTTCCCTTAATGTTGAGGAATAAATTTGTGAAATTGTATAAGGTAGAAACGTAAAACTTATAATAAATAAATAATCTTTAGCACTAGTTTCAATAGCTAATTTCTCCTCTTGTGATGAGGGATTGGTTAAAAAAGCATTAATTAGATAATCACCAAATACTAAAATTATTAGAATCATTAATAATAGTATAATCAAGCCTACCCAGAATTTAAGTCTAAAACATAACATTTGGTTATGTTGGTCATTAGCTCCAAAGTACTGGGCTATATATATACCTACTGCAGCAAGTGCTCCTATAATTACAAAATTAAAGACAAAAATAATTTGGTTTACCACACTAACACCAGCCATTGCTGTATCAGAAAAATTTCCAATCATTACATTATCAAGTAAACTAACAAATTGAGTTATTCCTTGTTGTAACATTATCGGTAAAGCAATTAGTATGACTTTTTTGTAAAATGATTTATCACCAAAATATTTTTTCATATTACCCCCATAAAATAAAAGCCGCTTATAAAAGCGGTTTGTTTTCAAATGGTGATCTGTACGGGATTCGAACCCGTGAGTGCATGCGTGAAAGGCATGTGAGTTAAGCCGCTTCTCCAACAGACCAAAATGAATGGCGGAGTAGAAGGGATTTGAACCCTTGCACCAGTTTCCCGGTCTATGCCCTTAGCAGGGGCACCTCTTCAGCCTCTTGAGTACTACTCCAACGCTCTAATATTATATCGTTTTTTGGGGTTTTTGTCAACTAATATAACTTTTTATTATTTTAGTGTAGTTTAAAGTTGGTATTTATTAGTAAAATATAAATCTCCTTTGTTAATATCTTCAAAGGAGATTTATTTTTATAATTAAGAGTAAGCGTTAAATCCTGATTTTGTATAAAAGACTAAATCAATGTGCTTATCATTTATAAATTCTGAAAAGAATGTACATAGATTATATGGCTGTTTTGTGAAGTGTTCAAGTGATGAACAAACTATAATTGTATCTGGATTAAGTTCTAATGCCATAGGAATTGAGAATTTAGCATTTTCATATGTTGACATTGATTTTGATTCAGGAATAATTTTATTTTCATCTAAGCCTTTACTTACTAAATAGTTTTTCATTGCTTCAGCTTCACTAATTTTAATATTTTTATTTGCGACACCACCTGATAGTATTATGTAATCAACATTATATTTTTTTACAATATCTATGGTTATATTCATTCTTTCTTGCATCGCCTTAGTAAAACTACCATCATCATTAAGACGATTACCAAGTACTATCAATACTGTCATTAGTTTTCACCATCCATTTTTTTAGTAATACCATTTAATTTAATTTCAAATTTTCTAAGTTTTTCTTCAATATTTCTTATATATGATGATTTAATTTTTTCACAATCATCATCAATCATTGATGCTGCTTTTTTGATTGTTTCTGTTTTCTTATAAACATCATCAAGAATTGTTTGAAGACTTGCTAATGGTTTATCAAGATATGTTTCTTTAAGAGAGTTAAATTCTTCCATAAGTAACGTTTGATTTTTTAATTCAAGATCTTCTTTCGTTTTTGTTAATATTAATTGAGAAAAACGAGTAGTTAATGAAACAATCATATTTAAGAATGTCATCATATATGCAGGACGAACAACATACATATCTTCATATTCAAGTACTTTATAAATTGGTAAATCATTGGGTTTGTCAGTTTCTAGGTTGGAAACGAGAACCGCATATCTGCATCCTTTTTTATTTCTATTCTTATCTAATGCTTTAAAATATGAGGCATTAGTTTTTTTATTCACTGAATCTGGATTTTCATCTTTCATTTCTAAACAAATACTTGCAAGAAGTTCATCAAGTTTATGCTCATTTGTTGTAAAAATCTTAAAGATAAAATCAGCTTTTGAGCCTTTCTCCTCACCATCATCACGTACTACTTCATTGTCCTTCTTCCAAGTACAGTTGAATAAACCTGTTTGCATATATGATAATACTTCATTATTACACCAAGACTCTAAATCTTCTCCTGTTTGTTTTACATTTAATGATGCTTTTTGTCTTTGAAGTGTTTGAATTAATTCTTCTTTTTCTTTAATTATTTTACTTAATTCTTCTTTTTGTTTTGTTAATTCTTCTAGATGTAGAGCATTAGTTTGAGCCATAATTTCTTTAATTTTTGATTCTTGAGTTTGTTTTAAAATCTCTAGTTCATTTTTTAATTTAGTGATTTGTTCATTATATTTTAAGACCAATGTTTTTTCTTGCTCGTTTAGTCTTAGTTGAATGTTTGTTTCATTATTTTTAGTATTATTCTCTGAATCAAGTTTTAATTTAGCAATTTCCATTTTTAAAGCAGTTATTTCTTCTTGATATTTTGTTAGAAGTTCTTGCTCTTTAGTTTTTAAATTTAATTCATTTTGTCTACTTAACTCTTCTAATTTGGCATTTAATTTGGTAATCTCTGCCTCATGAAGCTTTCTTTCAATTTGTTTTTGTTCCTCTAGCTTCTTTTCGTATATTTTGTCCTTTTGAAGATTAATGGCTTCTTCTATTAAGGTAGTATCAACTCTAGTTAATTCTTCTAAATCAATGATATCTCCTATGTGGGCTTCTTCACATATTTCTAATGTTGTTTTGTTTATTATTTTTACTTGTATCTTACTCATATTAATTCTCCTTACTATAATTATATAAGTTATTGGAAAAATAATCAAATTTTTTGAAAAAACAAGATGAAAAAATCATCTTGTTTCTATTTCTATTTTGTAAGTTCTACTTTTCCATTATTCCATTTATATGTATATCTACTTGAATTATATGTTGTTATATCTGATTTATTCCATTCTGAGCCGTGAATAACTAAATATACTTGTTTTTCAGTATCTGTTTTTTCAAAGTAGCTTTCTAATTTTTCTAGTTTAATTTCAAATTTAATAGGACCATAGCCATTACTTGTTTTTTCCTTTTCAAAGTCAGCCCCTTTTACTGAAAATAATACTTTTTCAGAGTAGTTACTACTAGATAGTGGATCATCAAATGATATTGTAAAATAGTAGTCTAGTGCCATATTTGCATTTTTTTCAGCAATCATTTTTCCTTTTAATACATATCCATCTTTCAATTTTTCATGAATGTCGTATGCTACTGTTACATTGTCATCTTCAACTCTTCCGTCTCCCATTGATAAAATAACTTCATATTTTGGACCACAACTTACCATAGTAAACATAAAGAATAAGCTAACCATAACTAAACAAAATTTCTTCATTATATTTTTCCTCCCATTTAATTTTAGAAAAATTATATAATATTTTTTACTATAACTCAATTGAAATGATTAGTTATTTTTTATTGTTTTAATTAAATTGATAACTGAATACAACATTACGACGAAAAGTATTACTAAACTAGATGTTACTGATACTATTAATATATCACTATTTATTCCACCATTAATCATTATTAGCTCTTGTAGTAATATTAGTATTGAAACAAATGCCTCAACAACTGATAATTCTTTACTAAATCTTACTATTACATTATCTTCTTTTTTTAAAAAATGAATTAACATAATAGCAAGTTTATATGTTGTATAGGTATCAATAGCGATTACTGGAATAATTTTCATTTTTATACAAAGGTTCTATTAAAATTTAACTCATTAAAAGAGAGATGTTACAGTATTTACTTTTATTATTAGATGTAATCATGGCTAATTTTTGACATGTTTCCATTTCAATACATTAATCATATGTTTCTTGTTTTTTCTTATAGCACATTGTTTTATTAAGCATAGTTTATCACAAAAAGGAGCTTTAACACCTTCTGCTAGTCATCCTAAACGATTAATCATTTAAAATGTATTTTCAACTTTATTGAAGAGTGACCATTTTTTTGCTACCTTTACTCTCATTATTAATTGTAGGTATTCTTGCTTGACATTCAGTACAGTTTAATCCACATATTCCAATTAATTTATTTATATTTTATCCTTCATAAATTTACTATCTTTCGTTTCATGTCTATATATTTTATAAGTTGCGACTAATGTGTATTCAACACTATCTGGTTCATCATCATAATATTGAATACTATCATAATAGTATCCATCATGAGTAAGACATGTTTCTAAAAAGAAGATAAATATTCCCATATCTATCATATTATAATATCTAACTTTTTTTGATGGCATTGTTCCTCTTTTACCGGGTTTTTTATATCTATAAACCTTTATTTCTCCCTTAGAATTTTCAACTTTCCACGGTTGTAGGTTACATGCACTAGGTGCAAAACGAATTATATCAGCCGAGGGAATTAAGTCACAACTCCATACTTCTTCAAGAGGTTTTCTTTTTGCTTTAAACATATCTTTTCTAAATGATTCACTTGGCATTTTTGCGATGGCCATCATGATTACAAAAGAAAGGTCATCACTTATTTTTTCCTCATCTGGTCTTCCTACTCCATACCAAAGTGATCCCATATTTCTTGAAGCAAGCCAAAGATCAATTTGTTCTCCCATATATCCAATATTTCTTAAATAGTTTCCTTTAACTTCGCTATAAAATTCAATAACATACTCGGCTCCTCTATTACATGATGTTTCATCTTCTTTGACTACCTTAATTTTTGTTTTAATAGTTAAATCTAGTGGTTTTACTAAATTAATATACTCTTTTAATTCTTTTAGTTCAAATGGTGATATTCTTTTTTGATTTCTAAATAAATGAAAAGATTTACGTCTAAATATTAAATCATAATAATTCATATTTTCTCCTTAATTTTTTGTTTCTTACCTTTTTTTCATTATAGTTAATTATGTGACTTTTGTCAAATAATGAGTATATATATTAAAAGGCTTAATATAGAATATATATTAAGCCTGTTTGTTGACAAATGTTTTTTGCTTTTATTCATTTTTATAGAAAATATGAGTTTTTGAAAAATTTTTTATACAAATTAATATATATAATCTTCTTCCTTTTCATTTCCTTTAATATTTTTAGAAATAGCAAAAGGATAAACAAAGACACCTAGGAATAAAGCAACAATGGTTGCAAGAATTACTGCCAATATAGCTAATATTATACTAAGTATAAATAATATAATTTTTATTACGATAAGTGAAACAATACCATCTAAACTGAAATCAAAAATTATTCCTGGCATTTTAACAAATCCCCATGAAGCAATTTCACACCAAAGTTTAGGAAGAAAAGTATTATTTAAAATCATTGTCGCAATAAAACAAAACACCATTACACTTGTTATTATACATTCAATACCATTAGATTTATCACCTTTTGCTATGGCTGAAAATCCTGTTATTAAAAATAAAATTGCCACAATAGTTGACCATACAAATGAATGAATTCTTTTTTTCTTTAGTTTTTCTAAAAATTCTTGATGTCTTTTTTCTTTTTCGAGTTTAATCTTTTCTTCTCTTTTTTTCTGGCATTCACCACATAAAATTTTTTGACGTGTTTCCGTATGAGTAGTTCTACCTTTTTTTACTTTTATTAATTCATCAACTCTGTTTAAATCATCTGAATCATAAATAGGTTTATTACATTCTTCACAAATTCCAAGTACTGGACTTTTTTCTTGAACTACTACATGTTCTACAATTTGTACTTTTTCTTCTACATCATTTTGTTTTTTCATTTCAAATAATTCATCTAGTGAACAATTCAAAATCTCACAAATATCTTTTAATGTATCAAATGATGGTTCTGCATCATCATTTTCCCATCTTGATACTGCTTGATAAGTTATGTGTAACCCATCTGCTAATTCTTTTTGAGTAAGTCCCGCTTTTGTTCTATACTCCTTTATTTTATGGCCAATTCCCATTTTAACACCTCCATGACCTAATTTCATTTTCATTATACACTTTAAGTCATAAAAAGTAAATTAATGTTTCTTTGAATTACTCAATTTTTTGTTGAGTTGACGCTTTTTGAAAAATAATAATTGTATTTGATTAAATTTTTTAAAAATTTATTCTGTTATTCTTTTAAAATATATTTTTTTATTTTTTAAACTAATGTTTTGAACGATGAGTTTATACTCTAGCGTTTCATTTTTGTAATTTAAAAATGAATGGTCTATGTTAAAACCTATGATTTTATTAATCTCATCAAATGTTAGGAACAATTCTGTATTGATTGAATTATTAAATAAATTATTAATATATTCCCATAAAATATTATATTTACTCATTAAAGTCCTCCTGTTCAAACTGAACATATTGTCTACTTGACAGAACTAATTCCCTTAATTTAAAACAAACTTCTTGAGCATCTTTTACATCATAGACACTAAATGTTTCCCCATTTGTTAATGTTATCATAATTCTACCTGATTTATAAGTTAAACCTAGAAGTCTTCTCAATTTTTTACTTGGTCTATTTAATATATAATCAATATTTTCTATTTCACTAAAATCAATTATTCTTTCTTTGTGATTTCTAATAATTACTTTCTTATTTTCTACAATTATCGCAATATTATTTAGTGTTAATTGAAGTATCATAAGAACTAATATGTATATCGTACAAACTGAAATTATTATAAGTAAGATTTTAAAAAAGGATTCTTCACTACCTATAACAAATAAATTAAATAATACCCAAGCCGTGCAACAACAAAGCAACAAGAAAAAACAAACAGAATAAATTTTTCTCCACTTTATTCTTTTAAACATATATATATCTTCCATCTTAATTTTCCTCTCTTTTATTTGCTTCTTTTATTTTTTAATCATTATAACACATCATAATTTATATACTACTTTAAATTCTTCATATACAACTTTCATATCACATGTAAATTTCATATTTATTTTTAACAAACTTTCTGTAAAAAAAGTTTGATGTACTTTTCTCCAGTACTTTAAAGATTTATCCCCTTCGCCTTCTTTATATGCATGTTCTGCAGATACTTTATTGAAAGGAATAATATCTACTTTTATATTTTGAATAATACAAACAGCATTATTATTGGAATCTACGATAACACTATAATCATTAGTTTTAGGAAGTGGTTCATTTTCAATCTCATATAATATATATAATGAAGAAGTTCCCGTTTTGTGTCCAGTTATAACAAGTTGAGAAAGAAGATCAGGGTCTACACCAAAAGACCATACCTCATATTCATCTTCATCTATTTGTTTTTCATTTGTAAATCTTTCCCACAATTCTTTTGGAGTCATGTTTATAAACCTCTAATCAATAAATTTAAGCTACTAATATTATATCATCATACCTAATAATTTTGCTAATATTATCTCTTACATATTTAAATTGATGACTTATTTTTCAATAACCTTAAGTTATAATATTTTGTAGATATATAAAATAGGGTATTATAACTATAATTGGATAAAATAAAAGACCTTCTACTTTAGAAGATCTTTAAATTTCAAAAATGGGGCGAATGAAGGGATTCGAACCCTCGCGTGACGGAGCCACAATCCGCTGTGTTAACCGCTTCACCACATTCGCCATCGGTTTTACTGGCAGGGGCAGTAGGAATCGAACCCACATTGACGGTTTTGGAGACCGGTGTACTACCGTTGTACGATGCCCCTCTTAGTTGCTTTAATATTATAACAAATTATTTATGTTTTTGCAACTATTTAACTTTAAAAGAAAATATAGATAGCCTAAACAACTACCTATATTCTAATATGTGATTAAATTTTAATTAATCAATGCATTCAAATGTTTGACAGCTTGTAACATCTGGAGTAATGCCATGTGATGGATCAACTTTTAATTCTCCATTTACATTTTTAATTTCAATACGATCTGCATAACATCTTTGACCTTTTTCAAAAACACAATTTGTAACATCACAATATACTTCTGTAACTATACTAGGAGTATTTCCATCAAGAATGGCAAATTCTACATCATGATGACCATTGTTACACTCATAACTATTACAGTATGTTTGTTTTTTGTTTTTAGCTTCTGGCCCATCTACATCAATATAATTTTTAGCACATAGCCAATCATAATTATAAATACATTGTTCGACTTGACATTTTAATTTTGGCATTATATCATCCTTTCTTTATTTATATTATGATCATAATATATATATCTTATACATAAATAATAAAATTCATTTGACTTTTCTATAAAAATGTGATAGAATTATAATTGCATTAAAAGGAAAGAAAGGAGTCATTCTATGAAAGGTTTAATTAAATGGTTTGATGATGCTCCACTTATTGTTAAAATTATTTTAGCATTACCAGTTATTAATATTACTTGGGGTATTTATCGTTTATGCAAGAGTCTTGTATCAGGAAATGTTCTAGCTATCTTACTTGCAATTATTCTATTAGTCGCTGGACCTACAGTTTGGTGGATTGTTGACTTAATCGCAATCTTATTAACAGGAACTATTCTTTGGTTTAAATAAAAATCTAAAATGATAAAACTCTAGTTATCTAGAGTTTTATTTTTGCTTTTTTAATGATATATATGCTATAATTTAAAAAAAGAAATCAGGAGATACCAATGTATAAAAAGATTTTAATTCCTATTTTATTTATTTCACTGCTATTTACTTTTACGGGTTGTAAACCAGAAGTTAAAAGTGAAGAATATTCTGTCATATTTAACTTAATGGGTGGTGAGAGCACTGATGAAAGAGTAAGTGAAAAACTAACTGTAACTAGTGGAGATACAATTTCACTTCCTATTGTAACTAAAAGCGGTTATATTTTTAATGGTTGGACCACTCATTTGCAAGAATCTATGAAGTCTGATTTTGATGAAAATACACAAATAACTTCAAATATTGTCCTCTATGCAATGTGGAGAAGACCATATTTATACTTAGATGCAAATGGTGGGGTTATAACCAAATATAAAACAATTGATGAAGTAATTAATGGATTTATTAACGACTTTGCTTTATATACAAATCGTTATGTTACAGCTCAATACTTTTTTGATGCATCATATGGTAAACTACAAAGTTTTTTAACTGACCATAGTGAATGGATGGGATTTATTAATTATTTAGAACTAAATGCATCATCTCAAACAAAACCTTATTTCAAAGAATTTATGAATGAAGATTCATGGGATAGTGATTCTGCCCCATACATTCGTGCTGAAATTACAGCTTTCTTAACTAAATCTGTATTCTTAGGTTCCTATGGATTTAAAGTCAATACTTGTAATTATAATAACACAGCTCTTCAAAATAAAGTTTGGACTTATCTTCCTGAAAGCTCTCCAACATTTTATACTACGGAAGAAGATTTTGAACTTCCAACACCAAATAAAGAAGGTTATACTTTTTTAGGTTGGTGTGAAAATGAAGATTTATCTGATGAACCAATATTAGCTATTAAAAAAGGAACTACTGTAGATAAGAAATATTATGCTAAGTGGCGTCAAAATGATTAACCATATCCTTTGTGATATGGTTTTTTGTTTGCAAAAAAAATGATTTTTTAGTATAATATATAATTGTGAAAGAAGGGATAAAATGAACAATAAATATGATGTCATTATAGTTGGTGCTGGACCGATGGGTATTTTTACTGCTTATGAACTTATGAATAAGTGCCCTGAAAAAAAAGTTTTAGTAATAGAACAAGGTCATGATATATATTCCCGTAAATGTCCAATCTTAATGAAAAGAATATCTAAATGCCCAAAAAATAAAAAAGGGCAAAGTGGATGCTATCCAAGTTGCAGTCTAACATCTGGTTTTGGTGGAAGCGGAGCTTACTCAGATGGGAAATTTAACATAACTAGTGAATTTGGAGGTTGGATGACTGATTATCTTTCTGATGAGGTTGTTTTAGACCTAATCAAATATGTCGACAGCATTAACCTAGCACATGGTGCACCTAGCGAAGTAACTAATCCTTATACAAAAGAAGTGTTAGATATTGAAAAAAGAGGCATTGCTAAAGGATTGAAACTACTAAGAAGTGAAGTAAGACACCTTGGTACAGAAGTTAACCTTCAAGTATTAAAGAATATATATGAAGAACTTAAACAACATATGGATTTTGCTTTTTTAACTAAAGTTAAAGACATTATTGTTGAAGATAATATAGTAAAAGGAGTAATCCTTGATGATGATACTGAAATTAAAGCTGAATATGTCGTTCTAGGAATTGGTAGATGTGGTGCAGATTGGCTATGCAAAACATTAAGTAGCCACAATGTCTCATTTACTAACAATAGGGTTGATGTAGGTATTAGAGTAGAAACTAATGATATTATTATGGATGAAATAAACAAATACCTTTATGAAGGAAAATTCATCTTTAATACAAGTGTTGGAACTACAGTGCGTACATTTTGTTCTAATCCATCAGGACATGTGGTAATTGAAAATCATAACGGTATTATGGTTTGTAATGGACATGCCTACAATGACCACCGCTTAGGCAGTAATAATACTAACTTTGCACTTCTTGTTTCACACGAATTTGATCATCCATTTAAAAACTCTAATGAGTATGCGGAAGAAATATCTAAACTCGCAAACAAATTAAGTGGTGGTGCTGTTATTGTCCAAAAATATGGCGATATAAAGAAAGGTAGACGTTCAACAGTACGTAGAATTGAAGAAGGTTTTGTTAAACCTACTTTAAAAGAAGCAGTACCTGGTGATTTGGGCCTTGTTCTACCATATAACACAATGAAGTCTTTAATTGAGATGATTGAAGCACTAGATGCAGTCACACCTGGTATTGCTAACGACCACACTTTGTTTTATGGTGTTGAAGCTAAGTTTTATAGTGATAGACCAGAAGTATCCAATGAATTTGAAACTACTATTAAAAACTTATATGTTGGTGGTGATGGAGCTGGCATCACTCGTGGACTAGCCCAAGCTGGTGCAAGTGGTGTATGGGTAGCTAGATCTATTGCTAAAAGATAAATAGCTATAACAAAAAAGGGATTGATTTCAATCCCTTTTATTTACCCATAGCAGAAACTAGTTCTTGCTTAATAGTTGAAACAGTATTCTTAGTATCTGATGAAGATACACTACCATTTTTAATACGAATTAAAGCTGGAAGTTTTGTATCTAGATTACTAGAAGATATGTTTAAATTACTACTATCAGCAATACCATTATTCTTTACATAGTCTATTGCATATATTGGAAGTGCATCTGAATTTGTACGAGCATAATTTGCATATTCAATAACAATGTCTTTAATCTCGTTGTCTTTTTCAGAATTACGATTGTAAACTATTACATAATATTCAGTATGCTTTTTATCATATGTTTTATAATTCTCAACTGTAAGTTGTTTAATATCACTATATTCTTTTACAACAAATGGTTTGCCAATCATAATAAACATAAAGACTGCTAAAAATATTGTAATTACTGCAAGTGCAATAACGAAAATTATATTTGAAAAATTAGATTGTTTTTGTGCTTTTGATGACATACTTATTCTCCTAACGTATTATTTAATAAATTTTTTATTTCTGTATACGGATAACGTGTTGTTTTTGATGAAACTACTTTAGTAAGACTATTATTAGTTACCTCGATTAGGGCTGGCTCTGCCGATACTTTAATTTTTTGGTAATCTTTAGTCAACATAAAAATATTGTATTCATCATCACTTTTTGCTTTGATTTCTTTATTTTCTATTTTATCAACACAAAGAACATATATATATGGTAAATCACTTTTATTCTTTGTCTTATTATAGTAATCAACAACAAAGGCTTCTAAGTTTTCACAGTAGTTACATGTAGTAGAGTATATAATAACATAATACTTATTATCTTTGTTTCCATCACAGGATAAAATATTTTTATATTCTACTTGAGGAACATCACTATATTTTTCTACTTTACAACTTGTTAAAAACAAACAAGATATAAGTATTAATAATATATATATATAACGATGTTTATGAATTTTATTCAACATATTATCACCTAACTATATTGATTATATCATATATAGTTATTTTTTTCAACGATTATGAAAAAATAAAGAGTTTTCACTCTTTATTTTAAATCTGCAGTTCGTAATGATTCACCCATTTGAATTAATGTTGGATAATCTATTGTTGTTGATGCTAATATATATTCCATACCATTGTCATAAAATTTGATTGTGTTATTCGCAATAAAGCACATTGCTCCTCCCATTGTATATATGGTTGCATCTAAGTATTCTGTCTTTAATGTTTCTGTTCCAACTATATAAGATTCAATAATAGTAAATGGATTTTCTCCCCCATACTTCATGATTACCTTTTTTTCATTAGCTGAGCCTAAGATGTTTTCGCTTTGCATCGTTGCTCCTTCAGGATAATATGTAGGATAACTAACTACACGATCAAAGGCAATTGGAGAATTGATATATGTTTGTCTATTTTCTGTCATTGTGCTATTTACTTCAAAAAGTTTTTTATCAATATCGATATCAATTTCAATGTTTGATACTACAAATCTTGTAATTAATGTATCTTTTTCATCATATACTAATACTTCTTTAGGAAGACCTGTTTTATTATCAAAGATTGCTTTTTGTTTTATTGCTACTGCATTATCAAATAACTTAGCATTAAACTCTAATGTTGTTGTATTTTCATCCTTTGATGTTAACAATTGTTCATCACTTACAATATCTTTACTTAGTGATTGCAACAAATAAGGATAGCTAGAATTATTTGGCCAACTACTATTAATTTTAAACATTTTATTTACAGATGGTAATAATACATATATGCCGTCTTGATTTTTAATCATTATTTGTGGTTCATTATTGCCAACATTTTTTAATTCTACTCTATATAAGTTTGGACTTTTATAGTATGCTACAACTTCACATTCTTTATTTCCTGATGGAAACATTGATTCTAACTTACCTGATAATTTATAACTTTTTAAATTTGTTACAATTTCAGGAAAACTTTTTTGCACATCTTTTTCTTTCTTACAGCTGCATAAAGTTATAATATTAACTAATAATAAAAATAACAAACTAACTTTTAAATATTTTTTCATGTCACACCTCATTCAATAAAATATATGATAAGTTACTTAAAATATGACAAGTATCTTATATTTACCAATTATATTATTTATAAATTAGGTAAAAATATTATTGTAAAAATTATAGGAGGTAATTTATGAAAGTTTTAAAGAGTATTGCATTAGCAATTCTAATTATAGGCGGATTAAATTGGGGTCTTGTTGGACTATTTGATTTTAATCTTGTTGCATTCTTATTTGATGGTTTAACACCTGTCATTTCAAGAATTATTTATACTTTGGTCGGTGTAGCAAGTATTGTCAGCATTGTTTGTTGGATTATACCTGATCATGATGAAGAAACTTACTATCGTAAAAGTTATGAATAAAAAGAGCAAGGGAATCCTTGCTCTTTCAACTTAGTTTAGTCTTCAATTTTTAATGTTTCATAGTAAGAAATTAAATCACGCATACAATGACTTATACCAGATTTTGATAATCTTTTACCAAAAACTTTATCTGAATATTCTGATAATTCTTCTAAAGGAGAATCAGGATAATCTTCACGCATAATTGCGATAAGTTGTAATCTTAATGGCATTTTGTTAAAATAACCATGAGATCTTATTTTTTTAATAATTTCAAGTTGCTTTTCACAAGCTGCAGCAGATTTTCTTGCATTTGCGACATCACAATTAGTTAGTCTATTTGCTTGATTCCAGTAGTCACGATATATACGTTGATCTTCAAAATAGAAGACACCGCTTGATGCACCTATCAAGGCTAGGCATCCACTGATGTTTTCACTTTTCTTCACATAAAGAACATAGTTTTGTCCTTTAGAAATAATTTTTGACTCAATTCCTTTACTTGCGAGAATTTCTTTTACAACATACGCGACAGAATCTTTCTTTAAATTAATCTCAAAATGATAACATTCTTTTCTTGGATCATTTATTGAACCTTTAGCAGCAAACAATCCACGTACAAAAGCACCTTTACAACATTCATTTTTTAAATAGCTATTGTCTATATTAATTTCTTCATATGGCATTAACATATAGTCTTTAATTATTTCATCAACTTTATCTTTTACTTCAAAATAATAATACTTATGTCCTAATGTTGTTTTGGTTGTCTGAAGACCTTCTTCAATTATAATACCATATTGTTCTTTTACGATTGGAATTATAACTTTAATTGCATTTAAAAGTGGCATTTTTATAATAATTTTTATTTTATTATTAGTAATAGCTATTTCTGATGATGCTTGTAACAACCCAAATAACAAAGCTTTTTTACAACATGGAGCGATATCATCTATCGTTAAGATTTCTTTTTTTACTTCACTAGCAAAGCTCATATTATTTTACTTTCTTAGCATTATAAATTTTATTGACATATTCAATAATATCTGAAGGCTTTTTGGCTATATAGTTTGCACCATTTCCTTTAAATGTCTCTAATTTTGTTTGGCACCATGTAACACCTATAAAATCAACATTAGCATTTTTTGATGTATTTAAGTCAATTAAAGTATCACCAACTAAAACTGTATTTTTAATTCTAAAATGATATAGTACTTGATTGATACCATCCGGATCAGGTTTAGCTGCTTTTAGTTTTTCTGCCCCAACAATATAAGAAAAATATTTGTCAATTTCACAAAGTTTTAATCCCATCATAATAGCAGGAGATACTTTATTTGATACAATGGCTAATACATAGCCTTTTTTTGTTAGACTTTCTAGCATATCTTTAATTCCATCATAGGCTTTGACATATTCTGGAGTCATTTCATCACAAAACTCACGATAAGTTTCAACAGCAAGATTTACTTCTTCTTCAGTGTCAAAGTATTTTTTAAATGTGTCATTTAATAAAGGACCAAAGAATGTGTGTGCCTCTTCTTTTGTTATTGGATAATCTGGTTTAAGTTTATTGAATGTTTTAATAACTACTTGTTCAATCAATTTAAATGTATCAAGAATAGTACCATCACAATCAAACACTACAACTTTTCTTTCCATTATAGCTCTTCCTTCACCATGTAATAAATATTGACATGATTCAAGTCGATATTTAAATACTCTACGAAGAATAAATAAAGTTATACCAACAATAAAGTATATTATTGAAGTAAGTACCGCAACTCTAATGCCTAGGAATGTTAATGGATCAGTTCTAATTAATTCAATAAAGAAACGTACAAATCCATACCACGTTAAATAGAAGCATAATCCATCACCTACATATATCTTTTTTACAAATTTTCTTAAAATCATATATGTAGTTAATCCAATAAAATTAGCAAGTGATTCAAAGTAGAATGTTGGGTAATAATATCCAGCAATACGTTCTATTCCATTTGTTATATGTGAAAGATTAGTTCCAGATATATACATACGGTCAATTACAAAATCAGGAACAAGGAGTTTTTTTAACAATTCTCTTTGTTCTAAAAGTTGAGCATCACTTAACACACCATTTTTGATTTCTCCTGTAAATGGAACTAAACTGCCAAAGGCCTCTTGGTTAATAAAATTGCCCCATCTTCCTACTACTTGTGCAAAAAGTATTAATGGCATAGCTATTTCTAGAATTAGTAGTAAATCTACCTTTTTTTTCTTACAAAAGATTGGCAAGAAAATAAATTCAGCAAGTACTGCCCCATGTATTGCGAGGCCACCACCACGTGGGCTTATGATATCAATAATACTACTAATCTCCATATTCTTAAAATTAAATAAAACATAGTATAATCGAGCTCCCAGGATACCAAATATTACGCCTAATGTCATTCCTGTAATTAAAGTATCCGAGTCTAGATATAATTTTTTTGCGAAAAAGAAATAACCAAATAGTGTACCTATTACAGCACCAAGCATAATAATTATCGCATACCATGCCACTGACATAGTACCTATTGTAAAGGCTATCTTCTTACTTTCGTCAAAAACTGGACGAAGATTAAGTAATATATTTAACATTTTACTTACCTCTTCTAATTACCTCATTAGCTTGACGTTTGTTTAATTCAACATCTCCATTTAATCCATTCATATGCAATTGATGATTCATTGCTGCTGTTTCAATTAATGAAGCCGTATTTCTTCCTGATTCAACAAGTATTGATAAACGAGGAACTTGTGTATCAAAGAATTTAACTGTTTTTTCACTATTCATTTCTTTTTCACTACGTACTAAATCAATCACAAGCATTAATCTTTTTGATGGTCTATATGAACCAATTCCGAATAAATTTACGATATCAATTACACCAATATCTTTAATATCTATAAGTTTGGCACGAACATCACTTGATTCACCAATTACCATACCAGGTTCACGTTGATATAATCTTGTATCGTCATCAGAAACTAATAGATGTCCTCTTTTTACAAGTTCAAGTGCAGTTTCACTTTTACCTATTCCATCTTCTCCTCTAATTAAAACACCAACGCCATAAACATCTAGCATTACACCATCTACTTTTTCTCTCTTAGCAAGTCTATTTGATAAGTAAGCATATAAATTACCAATTAATGCAGATGTAGTTAAATCACTTTTTAAAATTGGCATTCCTTTTTCAATAGCTACTTCAATTACAACTTTTGGTACATCAGCATTTTTTGTAAATACTACTGCTGGAGAATCATAACTAAACATTTCACGTAAGCGTTTCTTTTTATCCTCTTCATTTAATAAATCAAATATAGCTAATTCTTTAGAACCAATTACTTGAATTCTATCCTTTTCAAAGTAATCATAATAACCAGCATAAATTTCGACGCTTGGTCTTGATGTCATAGGTTTAATTACTTCTCTTTTTAGAAATTCATTTCCCCAAATAACTTGAAGATTTAATTCTTTTACTACTTCACTTAATAATACTCTTTTCATACATTTTATCCTCCTTATGTACTAACATATATCCTATTAATGAACCAAGTAAATTTAGTATAATATCAATATAATCAAATATTCCTCTTTTTGTAATGTATTGTAATAACTCCATACTTACAATAACAATAATCATTAGTAATATACTTACAATTATATTAGTACCTTTCTTTTTTAAAATAATTCCAAAGGGAAAATATAGAAGTAGATTCCCTATAAGATTTAAAAAAACAATTTTATTTGTAAATATAATTTTCCACCAAATCTTTATATAATCAGGATTAGAGATTATTTTTTCTTCAGTTTGTTTTCTACACATTAAAATAATTATTAGAAATAAACAATATGCTGTAGCAACTAATACTACGTTTGTTTTAACTTGTTTTATCTCAAATAATTCTGCTAGAGTATAACTTAAAATAATAGTTAATAAAATAACAATTATAGTTTTTAAAAAGAGCGAATAGATTCTCAATTGTTCAATATTAATAACAATTAAAAATGAAATTGAAAGAAAAAATAAATTGTATATTAATTTAATTAAGATACCTTTGGTTTTTATCATTATATCATAAAATCTCCATTTATTCAATTTATATGCGAAAAGTCTCTATGCTTAACTATATTTATTATTATATGCAAATCAAAAAAAACTATATTTCTATAAAAAGAAATATAGCATTTTTTCTAATTCTCACTAAATTGTGAATTATATAATTGATAGTAAAAGCCACGTTTATTTAATAATTCTTGGTGATTTCCTGTTTCTAATACATTACCATCTTTCATTACAATTATAATGTCTGCTCCTTTTATAGTTGACAAACGATGAGCGACAATAAATGAGGTTTTATTTTCCATCAATGTATTAAATGCTTGTTGAATTTTATGTTCTGTTCTTGTATCAATTGATGATGTTGCTTCATCTAATATCAAAATTGGTGGAAGCATTAACATTACTCTTGCAATACATAGTAGTTGACGTTGACCTACTGACAAGCTTGTATCTTCTGAAATGATTGTATCATAACCTTTTTCAAGTTTTAGAATAAAATTATGGCAGTGAGCTTTTTTACAAGCCCCGATTACTTCTTCTTTAGTAGCGTTGGGATTTCCTATTTTTACATTCTCAATTACGGTTCCTGTTTTTATCCAAGTATCTTGAAGTACCATTCCATAGTTACTTCTTAGTTCATGTTTATCAAAATTATTAATTGGAATATTATCAATTGTAATTATTCCATCATCAACTTTATAAAATCTCATCAGTAAATTTATCATTGTTGTTTTACCGCATCCAGTTGGTCCAACTATTGCAATCTTTTGACCACTTTTTACTTGTATTGAGAAATCTTCAATTAATGGTTTTTCTTTGGTATATGAGAAGTATACATGATTAATATTAAAATTACCTTTTAATTGTTCATTTATATTCTCAAGTTCTAGTGGTGGAAGTTCTTTAGTTTCTTCAATTAAATTGAAGATTCTTGAAGCACTTGCCATAGCGTTTTGTAATTCAGTAATTACAGATGTTATTTCATTGAATGGTTTAGTGTATTGATTTGCATAAGTCAAAAGACATGTAAGCCCCCCAATTGAAAGGATTTCTGGAGCTTTTACGCCATATACAATAAATAGAGCACCTGTCAAAGCTACTGCAGCATAAACAACTGAATTAACAAATCTTGTACAAGGATTAGTTAATGATGAAAAGAAAATTGCTTTTAATGAACATTTTTCAAGTCTATTATTAATTTCATCAAATTGTTGCAAGTTAGCATACTCATGATTGTATGTTTTTACTACCTTTAAATTACCAACCATTTCATCTATAAATGCGGTTTGTTCCGATTTTATCACCGATTGATCTTTAAAGAACTTATAAGATTTACTAGCAATAAATTTAGCAACAAATAGAGAAAGTGGAGTAATTATAATTACAATACATGCAATTATCCAATTTAGTCTAAACATAAAGTAAATTGTACCAATTATTGTTGTTATGCCGCTAAATGCTTGTGTGAAGCCCAAAATAAGGCCATCAGCGACGTTTTCAACATCATTTATAATAATACTAATGGTACCTCCAGTTGGATGTGAATCTAGATATGCAAGTGGAAGTTCTTGAATTGTTTTGAAAGCATCTAGTCTCAATCTTCTAGTAATGCGATAAGCTATCGTGTTATTTAATAATAATTGAATCCACTGAATAATTCCTATACTAAATATTATTATACAAGATTTTTGTAAGATTATTTCTAATTTATCAAACTTGACATTATCTTTTTCAATAATTAAGTCAATAGCGTCTCCAAATAATTTTGGAATATATATCATTAAAATACTTACAACAAATGATAATAAAATTGTTAGTATAATTAATAATAAATCTTTTTTCAAATATCGTAATAGTTTATTCATTGTTTTATTCATAGTCATTATCATCCTTTTTATATTGAGAATAATATATTTCTTGATATACCTCACAATTATTTAATAATTCATCATGAGTACCAATACCTACAATTTTTCCATCATCAAGAACAATAATCTTTGTGGCATGCATAATAGATGAAGTACGTTGAGATACAATAAAGATAGTTGGCTTATAATCTAAATTAAAGATGCTTTTTCTAAGAGCTTTTTCTGTTAGTAAATCTAAAGCACTAGATGAATCATCTAATATTAAAATTTCCGGTTTTTTAACTAAAGCTCTCGCAATGGATAAGCGTTGTCTTTCTCCACCAGAGAAGTTTCTTCCATTTTGTTCTACCATTTCATCTAAGCCACCTGGTTTTTTCATTACAACATTTAATGCTTGGGCTTTTTCTAAGGCATCAATAATTTCTTCATCTGTAGCATCTGAATTCCCCCATTTAATATTGTCACGAATTGTTCCTTTAAAGATTACTGCTTTTTGAAGAACATAACCTATTTTTTCGCGTATTAGCGAAGGTGTATAGTTATTAATATTGTAACCATCTATATATAAAGTGCCTTCGCTTACATCATAACTTCTATTTAATAAACCTACAAGGGAAGTCTTACCACTTCCAGTACCACCAATAATACCAATTACATCTCCTTTATCTACCGTAAAATCAATATCTGTCAATGATTCCATTGAAGCTTGACTGTATTTTAATGCAACATGATCAAATGTAATATATGAAATATTTTCCTTCTTTTCTTCTTGAGTTAGGATTTCGGTTGAATCCATATTTAAGATGTTAAGAATTCTTTTTGATGAAGCAAGTGATTTAGTAATTGTAATAATTAAATTTGCTAACTTAATTAATTCAACAAGAATTTGGGTCATGTAATTATAAATAGCAATCAGCGTACCTTGAAGAATTACGCCATCAAATACATCAAAAGCTCCAACATAAACAAGTAATATAATAGCAATATTTACTATTATATAAGTAAGGGGATTCATTAAGTTAGATATTCTACCTACTTTATTTTGAGATTTTTGAAGATTTTTAGTTGATGATGTATATGTATTAATTTCTTTTTCTTCAACACCAAAAGCTCTAATTACCCTTACACCAGTTAGGTTTTCTCTTGTGTTATTTAAAACAATATCTAAGTTATTTTGAACTTTTTTATGTAATGGAATGCTTATTAACATTATTCCAAAAACGATGATTGATAAAACTAAAAGCATTAACCAAAATATATATGCTCTACTTGGTAAAAGAACTGTCGCAATAATGGTTGCACCAAAAACTACAAATGGTGAACGAAGTAATAAACGCAGTGTTAAGTTAATTCCTGTTTGTACTTGATTTACATCATAGGTAATTCTAGTAATCATACTGGATGTTCCTAGTCTATCAATTTGACTAAACGTTAAATTTTGAAGTTTTTCGAACAAATCATGGCGAACCTTTGTGCAATACCCTACTGAAGATTTAGCTGAGAAATATTGACCAAGAATAGAGAATCCTAAGCCTAAAAGCCCTAGTCCAACCATTAAACATACCATTAGCACAATATAAGTTTTGTCACTATTTTTAATTCCTGTATTTATAATGGCAGCTACTATTAAAGGTATAAATAACTCTAAAATGGCTTCAAATAATTTAAATAGCGGAGCAAGAATTGTTTCTTTTAAATAAGATTTAAAATATTTAAGTAATTTCGTCATTTTTATTTCCCCTTGTATAAATATATATAATTATAACATTTTAATTTCATTTTTTCAAATAAATATTATTACATTTAAAAAAGAATCAGATTTCTGATTCTTTATTTTGAATTATCTACTTCAATAATTCTAATTGTATTAGTAACACCATGTTTTTGACCAAAGCCACCAACAACAATAATGTTAGTGTTATCTTCAATTCCTAAACTATTAGCTACTTCATTTGCTATATCATCACACATACTTATGTCATTAACATAGTTAGTAATTACTGGGGTAATACCAAAGTAATAACTTAATCTACGACAGGTTTCTGCTGAATCTGTACAAGCAATAATTGGAACTGATGGTCTAAATTTGCAGATACGTTTTGCGGTTCCTCCAGTTTCTGTAAATGCAAATATTGCTTGAACTTTTTCAAGAGTCAAACAGCACTCAGAAACACATGCACCTATTGCTTCTGATTTAGAAAACGTATTGTATTTTTGATTTGTTCTTAGATGATCTTCATAGTTAATTGTAGCTTCAGTTGCAAGGGCAATTTTATTCATATATTGGACAGTTTCAACTGGATATTTACCAATTGCAGACTCACCACTCAACATTATAGCATCACAGCCATCTAGAATGGCATTAGCAACATCACTTGCTTCGGCTCTTGTTGGACGTGGATTATTAATCATTGATTCCATCATATGAGTAGCTGTAATAACGGGTTTGCCGGCAGCATTAGCAAGGGCAATAATTTTCTTTTGGTAAAGAGGAACAAGCTCAGGAGCTACTTCTACTCCAAGATCTCCACGGGCAACCATAATTCCATCAGATGCTTCAATAATTGATTCTATATTGTTTAGACCTTCTTGATTTTCAATTTTAGAAATTATTTCAATATTTTGCTTTCCAAAATTCTTTAAAATGTTTCTTACTTCTTCAACATCTTCTTTTCTTCTTACAAAAGAAAGGGCTATTAAATCAACACCTTGGTTACAGCCAAATTTTATGTCCTCATAGTCTTTTTCAGAAACAAAAGGCATAGTTAATGTTACTCCAGGAACATTAATTCCTTTTTTATTTTTAATCGCTCCTGCATTATTAAAACGACATATTACTTCGTTTTCATTTTTTCCAATTACTGTAAGGGAAATTTTACCATCATCAATCAAGATTTCATTATTAACATCTATATCATTGAAAAATTCTGGACAATTTACATAGAATCTTTCTTTATTTCCAACTACTTCTTCAGAAACCATTTTTACTACATCACCTGTTTCAAAGTAGCATTCACCATTTTCAAATGTTCCCACTCTAATTTCAGGTCCCTTGGTATCAAGCATAATACCTATATGTTTATTGGTTTTAGCACTAGCTGTTTTGATTCTAGCAATTCTTTTTACTGATTCTTCATATGTTGCATGGGAGAAGTTTAATCTTGCGACATTCATTCCTGCGTTAAACATTTTAATTAACATTTTTTCACTTTCAACAGCAGGACCAATTGTACATATTATCTTTGTTTTTCTTGTTATCATTTATATTATTTCCTTTCTAATACTTTTTTTAAGTATTGGCCTGTTAATGAATCTTCACATTTTACAATTTCTTCAGGAGTTCCTGTTGCGATTATATGACCACCTTTATTTCCGCCACTAGGACCTAAATCAATTATATAATCCGCAAGTTTTATGACATCTAGGTTATGTTCAATTATTACAACTGATGCTCCAAGCTTTACAATTTTTTGAATCATTTTCATTAACTTATCTACATCATATGTATGAAGACCTGTTGTTGGTTCATCAAATATGAACATTGTATTTTCAGTAACCTTTTTATGTAGTTCACTTGCTAGTTTTACTCTTTGTGCTTCACCACCTGATAGAGTTGTTGCACTTTGACCTAGTTTTATGTACCCAAGACCTACATCATTAAGTGTTTTCATTTTCGCATAGATTTGAGGGATGTTTTCAAAAAATGAGCAAGCTTCTTCAACAGTCATATCTAATACATCAGATATAGATTTATCTTTATATTTTACTTCTAACGTTTCATAATTATATCTTTTTCCATGACAGGCTTCACATTCAACATAAACATCTGGCAAAAAGTGCATTGCTATTCTAATTACCCCATCACCTTGACATGTTTCACATCTTCCTCCTTTTACATTAAAGGAAAAACGACTTTTTGTGTATCCACGTTTTTTTGCTTCTAGGGTTGTTGCGAAAAGATCTCTTATCGCATCAAAAACACCTGTATATGTAGCTGGATTTGATCTTGGAGTTCTTCCAATTGGTGATTGGTCAATTTGAATTACACGTTCAATTTGATTTATTCCCTCAATACCATCTGATTCTCCAGGTACAACATTGGAATGATTAATTGTTTTTGCAAGAGTATTGTATAAAATATCATTGACTAATGATGATTTACCACTTCCAGATACTCCGGTTACTAATACAAGTTTATGTAAAGGAATCTCTACATCTATATTTTTTAAGTTATTATGATGAGCATTCTTTATAACAATTTTCCCTAAATCCTCAGTAATTCTTGTTGTTGGAATTTCTATTTTTCTTCTTCCTGATAAGTAGTCTCCTGTAATTGATCGTGGATTTGCCATTATTTCATCAATTGTTCCTTGAGCAACTACTTCACCACCATGAACTCCTGCATAAGGGCCTATATCAACTATATAGTCACACTCATGCATTATTTCTTCATCATGTTCTACCACTATTAAAGTATTATCTAAATCTCTCATTTCTTTAAGTGAATTTATTAGTTTATGATTATCACTTTGATGAAGGCCAATTGATGGCTCATCTAATACATATAATACACCTGTTAAATGAGAACCAATTTGAGTAGCAAGTCTAATTCTTTGAGCTTCACCACCTGATAAGGTTCCTGCTTTACGTGATAAGGTTAAATACTCTAATCCAACATTTTTCAAAAATTGTAATCTATTTTTAATTTCTTTGATTACAAGTTGACTAATTTGTTTTTCTTTTTCTGTTAAATTTAAATTATCTATAAAATCTAAAGCTTCTAGAATAGACATTTCTGTAAAATCATATATGTTTTTACCCTTAATTAGTACTGATAATACTGTTTGAGATAATCTTTTTCCATTACAAACTGGACAAGTAATCTCTTTCATATATGAACCATAATATTCACGTTGCATATTTGATTCAGTTTCTTCATATCTTCTTTTAATAAGTGAAGCTAATCCTTCTATTGGTTTATTCTTTTTCATAGAAATACCACCAGTAGAATGTATTTCGTATAGTATTGGTTCTTTTGAACCATATAATATTATTTCTTTTTGTTCATCAGTTAGATCTTTATATGGTTTAAAAACATCTATTTTATATTTTTCAAATAAAGCTTTATACATTTGCCATTCAATATTATCAGTAAAAACAATGTTTTTTAAATATCTTATAGCACCATCAGCAATTGATGCTTCAGAATTTACAATTAAACGATCAATATCTAGTTCATTTGTAAAGCCTAGTCCTTTACAATTTGGACATGCTCCAAGCGGTGAGTTGAATGAAAACATTGCGGGTTCAAGTTTTCCAATGGTAAACCCACAATCTGGGCAACTATAATGCTCACTAAACATTATTCTTTCTCCATCAATTTCAACATATATTTTACCTTCACCAAGTTTTGAGGCAGTTTCTAATGATTCATATAGTCTAGATCTAATTTCTGGTCTAATTTTAATTCTATCAATAACAACTAAAATGTTGTGTTTTACATTTTTCTCAAGGCTAATCTCTTCATCTAAATCCATCATTTCTCCATCAATGATTGCTTTAGAGTATCCATCTTTTCTTAATATTTCAATTGTTTTTTCAAATGTTCCTTTTCTTTCTTCAGCAATTGGAGAAAGAATTACTACTCTTGATTCTTGAGGATATTCAAAAACTTTATTGCACATTTGTTCAATTGTTTGACTACTAATTTCATGATGGTGGATAGGACAGTGAGGGCGGCCAATTCTTGCATATAGTAATCTAAGATAATCATAGATTTCTGTTACTGTTCCAACTGTAGAACGAGGATTTCGGCTAGTTGTTTTTTGATCTATGGAAATAGCTGGTGATAATCCTTCTATTACATCAACATCAGGTTTATCTACATTATCCAAGAATTGTCTTGCATATGCCGATAGACTTTCAACATATCGTCTTTGTCCTTCAGCGTAAATTGTGTCAAAAGCTAGTGATGATTTACCACTCCCAGATACTCCTGTCATTACAATTAATTTATTTCTTGGTATTGTTAAATTAACGTTTTTTAAGTTGTTTTCTCTAGCACCTTTAATAATTATTTGATTGTTCATAATATCACCATCCTTATTATGCCATTTATTTATTATACCATAAGCAGAGTTTTTATTTTATTAATTTACTTTATTTTTATATAAGAAAACATTGGCTATTTTTCATAACCAATGTTTGTATTTATTCGTTTAACATTTTTAAAAATGTTTCTTCATCAATAATTTTAACATTTAATTCTTGAGCCTTTTTAAGTTTGGACCCTGCTTCACTTCCCGCAAGCACATAGGTTGTTTTCTTACTTACACTTGATGATGTCTTGCCACCAGCATTTTCAATCATTGTTGATGCCTCATCACGTGTTAGAGTTGGAAGTGTTCCTGTTAAAACAAAAGTTTGACCTAAAAATTTTGAAGATAACTGATTATCTACCGATGTTGGGTTAACTCCTAAATCTATTAAATTGCGAATAAGAATTTGGTGTTTTTCCTCTTTAAAGTAATCAATGATACTTTGGGCCATAACATCACCTATATCATCAATTTCAACTAAATCTTCAAACTTAGCTTTTGATAATTCTTCAATATTATGGTAGTACTTCATTAAATTTTTAGCTGCTTTAGCTCCAACATGTCTTATTCCAAGACCAAAGATAAAACGATCTAAACTATTGTGTTTACTGTTTTCTATAGCTGATAGAAGATTCTCTATTTTTTTTATTCCAAATCTTTCTACTGATAATAGTTCGGTTTTGTAATTTTTTAAAAGATAGATATCCTTAATATCTTCGATGAAACCGAGTTGAGCAAGTTGCTCTATTTGTTTTTCACCTAGTCCATCAATATCCATTGCAACTCTTGAAGCAAAGTGGATTATTCCTTCTAATCTTCTACCACCACATTCAGGATTTTTACAGTAATGTTCTGCTTCTCCTTCAGCTTTTTCAAGCTTGCCTCCACATACAGGACATACAAGTGGCATTTTAAAAGGAATACTATCATTTGATCTTCTTTCTAAATCAACATCTACTACTTCAGGAATTATTTCCCCAGCTTTTCTTACTCTAACATAATCACCTATTCTTAAGTCACGACTTAATATAAAGGCTTCATTGTTAAGGGTTGCACGAGATACCATAGTTCCCCCAACATATACAGGGTCTAAAATTGCATTTGGTGTAATTATTCCCGTTCTTCCTACCGTGAAAATTATATTTTTAAGTCTTGTTGTAACTATCTCAGCAGGAAACTTATATGCTATTGCCCATTTAGGAACTTTGACTGTGTAACCGATTATATCATATAATTCAAATTCATTAACTTTGATTACTACCCCATCGGTAGCATAATTTAATGTTTTTCGTTTATCTTTATATTCTTCCAAATAGGCAATTACTTCATCAATGTTTTTACAATGACGATGATGTGGATTTACACTAAATCCTAAGTTTTCTAAAAATTTAAGAGTATCACTTTGTGTTTTCATTCCATAGTTTTCTGGATTAATTAATGTATAAGCAAACTGATCAAGTTCTCTTTCTTTAGTGATATTGGGATCAAGTTGTCTTAAACTACCTCCAGCAGCATTTCTTGGATTCGCAAAAGGAACAAGATTATTTTCTTTTCTTATTTGATTAAGATGCTCAAAGACATCTTTTCTCATATATACTTCTCCACGGACTTCCATTGACAAATGCTTTTTAAGAATTTTAGGTAGTGATTTAATCATTAACATATTTTTTGTAATGTTCTCACCTACTACACCATTACCTCTTGTGGCTCCAAGTACTAGTAAACCATCTTCATAATGTGCAGTGCTCGCAATACCATCAATTTTTAATTCTACTGTATATGTAAAATTAGGAGTAACTTTTCTAATTCTTTCATCAAATTCTCTTAATTCATCATAACTAAAAGCATTAGCTAAAGATAGCATTGGATTTTGATGAGTAATTTGTCCTAAATCTGTTTTAAGAAAGTCTCCAACTTTTTTTGTAGGAGTGTTAGGAAGAACTAAATCTGGATTTTCTTTTTCTAACGCTTCTAGTTCTCGCATTAAACTATCATATTCTACATCATCAACTGTTGGGTTATCCAAAATATAATATTCATAATTATATTGATTTAATATATTAACTAGATATTTAATTCTTTCTTTAATTTCATTAATATTCATGATGCACTTCCTAAAAAATTAATTATTAATTGTGTTATATAATCCTCACGATCAGTTCTCAACATCATATGTCCAATATCTGGTATTCTATATACTTCTTTATATCCTATTATTCTTGGAATTATCTTGGTGACTGCTTTTGCTTTTACAAGTTCATCAAGTTCACCGCGAATTATTAAACAAGGTTTATCTACATCTCCATTAATTGAATTAATATAATTTACTAATTTTACAAATTCTAAACCATTCCTAAGAGTAAATTTTGGCAATGTATTTTTTATTACAAAATTTACGGCTTCACGTTCTTTTTTAAAGTATGCACTTAGTAATTCTTTTTGTGATTCTTTAGATAATTTCTTTATTTTCTTTAAGTAATTAATTTTATCAATAACTAAGTTTGTATTAATATTATCTAACGCTGGTGCTAATAACACAAGTTTATTAACGGGATAGTTTAAACCTACGTACCAAGCAAGGGCACCACCTAGAGAAAATCCAATAACATCTACTTCATTATTTTTGGTAAGTTCACTAAATTCCGAATCTAACTGTTTAATACAAGCATTCTTAGTAAAATTTTTTAAATTGCATTTATTTTCATGACCTGGTAAACATAGGAGTATTACCTGATCATAAATTTTAATCAATTTACCTGGTAACGATTTAAAATCTCGATAGTCGGTTAGATAGCCATGAATTAAAACACAAATTCTACTCATTAACAACCTTTATAGTTGGATGGTCTTTAGTAATTTTACGAATTGCATTATCCTTTTCAAATAGAATTTGAACAAAACGATCATCGCATGCTATTACCATTCCATATCCAAAGAAAGTATGTACAATCTTCGTTCCAACTTTAATTTCTCCAGATTTCTTTTCTTCTTTGGCTTGTTTTTCTATGCATTTTTGTAGATCGTTAGATACTAAAAATTCTGTAAGGAAACGAGATTTTTGATTTCTTACCACTCTTCCATAAATTAATCTACGATTGCAACAAGTTAGATATAGTTTTTCTTTTGCACGTGTAAAAGCCACATATGCAACTCTACGTTCTTCTTCAATGTCAGATTCTTCTCTTATTGATGGGAAGATTCCTTCTTCTAATCCAACAACAAATACAGCTTTAAATTCTAATCCTTTAATGGAATGAATTGTAGAAACTGTTACAGCGTTTTCTTCTTCATCTTCTCCATATGATTGATCTAAAATAATTTCATCTAGACTTGTTTCAATTTTTTCTTTTTGAGTTAAATCTGTATCTTCATATGTTTCTTCTACACGATAAAGAATTGACTTAAATTCCATTAAATTATCTACACGATTTGTATCATCAGTATCTTCTTGTTTAAGCATGTCTAAATAACCAGTTTTTTCAACAAGTTTATCAAAGAATGCAACTAATGTTAAATTTTCAAGATCTTCACGTAAACTTTCTATTGTTGTTTTAAATTCTTTAAGAGCTAGAGTCTTACTTGAAGGAGCTTGTTCATATAATACGTCAATTGCTTTAAGTACAGGAACGTGATGTTCTTCCATCACACTATATAGCTTTTCTAATGTCTTTTCACCAACACCACGTGAAGGTCTATCAATTATACGTTTAAAATGAACAACCTTAGAATCATCTGTAATAAAACGTAAGTAACTAATAATATCTTTAATTTCTTTACGTTTTAAATATGAAAAGCCACCATAAATGCTATATGGGATACTGTTTTCAATTAATTCAAGTTCAAAATTACGAGATATAGCATTATTACGATAAAGGATTGCGATATCAGAGAATTCATAATGTTCATGATTAACTAAATGAATGATTTCATTTATTACAAATCTAACTTCATCTTCATAATAGTAAGCATCATGAATTATTACTGATGTACCATTTCCCTTAATTTCCGTAAATAATTCTTTAGGTTCACGCATTTGATTATTTTTTATTAAAGAGTTTGCACCTTTTAAAATCATATCATTAGAACGATAGTTTTGAAGAAGTTTAAATACTTGAGCATCTTTATAATCATTCTTAGAAAAATTAAGCATATTGTCAACACATGCACCTCTAAAGGAATATATGCTTTGATCATCATCTCCCACAACAAAAATGTTTCTTGTTTTGGCACCTAATTTTTTGATAATTTCATATTGGATTTCATTAGTATCTTGAAATTCATCAACTAATATATAATGATACAAATCTTGATAATATTCAAGAACATCTTTTATATCTAATAGTTGATTTGTTAATATTAACAAATCATCAAAATCAACCATATTATTTTCTTTTAGGTATTTTTGATATAAATCAAAAACTTCTTTTTCTTTGTTTTTTAGCGGACGTAAGCCATTTTTATAATCGCCTATCATCTTAATCATTGCTCTTGGAGAAAATAATTTTCGATCAATTTTGTCATTTTTATATATTTCATTTAAAATTTTAAGCATTTCCTCATCATCGATTATCTCAAAATCTTTTTCATATCCAATAAGTGTAATATAACGTCTTAGTATGCGATTACATAAAGAATGAATTGTTGAAATATGAACTTTTGAAGCTATCTCTTTTGATAAGTGTAAAGATAAACGTTCACGCATTTCGGCAGTAGCTTTTTTGGTAAATGTTATTGCGAGAATATTGTATGGCTTAATATTATGGTTTTGAATCATATTAATTATTCTAGCAATTAATGTTTTAGTTTTACCAGTTCCTGCCCCAGCAAACACCATTACAGGTCCATCTATTGCTTCTGCGGCTGTACGTTGTTCTTTATTTAATGTATCTAAAATGCTATTCATAATCATACCGTAAATGAAGATTTTAATCCTACTATACGATTAAAAACGAGTTCATTTCCTTTCGATTCATAATCTACTGTATAATATCCGTTTCTTACAAATTGAAATTTATCTAAAGGCTTTACTCCCTCTAAAGCCCACTCTACAAATCCCTCGCATTTTACCCATGAATTTGGGTTTAATCTTTCTTTAAAGTTTTCAGCTGATACCTTTTCATCTAAAATTAATGGTTCAAATAAATTAAATATTGCCTTTTTAGCCGTTGTTGCTTCAACAAAATGAATATTACCATTTGGCTTTCTTTCATTGAATCCACTTCCACTCTTAGTTTGGGGATCGTATGTGCAATGTAATTCTTTTATTTTTCCATCTTCATTATAGATTATTTCATTACATTTGATAAAATATGCATGCATTAGACGTACTTCTAAACCAAGAGATAGTCTCTTCCAATGCTTATTTGGTTTTTCTGGTAAAAAGTCTTCTTGTTCAATGTAAATATTTCTACCAAATGGAATTTTATAAGTTCCAAGTTCTGGATTTTCTGAATTGTTTTCTGCTTCAAGCCATTCGATTTTATCTTCTGGATAGTTAGTTATTACAACCTTCAATGGATTAATTACCGCATTTCTACGATTAACCTTTAATTTTAAGTCTTCTCTTAAGAAATGTTCAAGCATTCCATATTCAGTAGTTGAATTAACTTTAGAAAGACCAGTTGATAAAATGAAGTTTTTAATTGCTTCTGGTGTAAATCCACGACGTTTTAATCCTACAAGTGTTGGCATTCTAGGGTCATCATAACCTGTAACTAGATGTTCTTCAACTAATTGTTTTAGGTATCTTTTACTCATAATCATATTAGTAATGCCTAGACGTCCAAATTCAATTTGGCGTGGATGGTGTTCCATTTCTGTATTATTTACTACCCATTCATATAGTGGACGATGATCTTCAAATTCCAAACTACATAATGAGTGAGTAATTCCTTCAAAGGCATCTTGAAGAGGATGAGCAAAATCATACATTGGATAAATACACCATTTATCTCCTGTTTGATGATGACTAACTTTCATAATTCTGTAAATTACAGGATCACGCATATTAATATTTGGACTAGCCATATCAATTTTTGCACGTAATGTCTTTTCTCCATTTTCGTACTTTCCTTCGCGCATTTCTTCAAATAAACGTAAGTTCTCTTCAACACTACGATTACGATATGGTGAATTGATACCCGGCTCTGTTATTGAACCACGATATTTAGTTAATTCATCTGGAGTCAAATCATCAACATAAGCAAGGCCTTTACGAATTAAAAGTTTGGCTTTTTCAAATGTTGCATCAAAATAGTTTGAACCATATGTAATTGTTTTAGGTGTATAACCAAGCCATTCAATATCTTTAGTGATAGCATCAATATATTCAGCACCTTCTTTTGACGGATTAGTGTCATCAAAACGAAGGTTTGTTGCTCCATTAAATTCTTTTGCAAGTTCAAAATTTGTTATAATTGCTCTTGCATGGCCAATGTGTAAATATGCATTTGGTTCTGGGGGAAAACGAGTAAGTATTGTACTTACCGTACCGCTTTCTAAATCATTTTTCATTATTGTTTTTATAAAATTAGAATTTTCCATAATCTACCTCTATTTTCTTGATGTTTCTTGCATGAGCATATTTTGTATATAAATCAAGCATTAGCTTTTCATCATTTTCTAAATCATCAACACCAAAGCAAATGATCATTATTAGAATTGTTTTGGTGTTATTGTTTACACAAGTTCTTAATGTATCACTTGTTGGAGTTCCAAATGGACCAATACTATCTTCATATACTGGAAGTTTATAAATATTTAAGCTTCCTCTATTAATTGCTTCATATGGTTCATTCTCTTTACCTAAGCGAATATTAATATTACCTTTTATCAAATCAGCATCTACAACACATACGCTACGCATTGTTTCTACTGATACTATATTACCTAAATCAATGATATCACCTAATTGGTAGATTCCATTTCCTTTTACAAACCTTCTTAATAAAGCTTCGCACGCAGGTCTTGTATGGCTTGGATCTTTTCCAAACTTTTTATAACCATCTCTAGTTTCTTTTAATTTAGGTATTTTTACGATTTCTTCAGGTAAATATTTGTTTGTATATTTATCTTTTAAGTTTTCCAAGTAATTTGAAACTTCTTTTGTTTTTGCATTATCAATATCCATGGTATATGCAATAACTCGAAACATTGGAACTTTTTCCATTATTTCATTACTGATTGTCAATTTCACGTTTTATTTCCTCTATTTTAGCTGCTACATCTTCATATTCTTTTACTGATTCTTCAAGTTTTACAAGTTCATCATATTTCATAGAAACTATTGTGTTTAGTTCTTTTTGTTGATCATATAATGCTGGAAGTTTTTGTTCAATTGCTTTTTTGTCTTTTAAAACATTCATTAATTTTAAGTTTTGTTGTGCAGATGAAATCTTTTGAATTTCTTGGTTTGTGTTTTCTAAATCAAGTTCATACTTTTGTTTTAATGATTCGCTTTCTACAATCTCATCAGTTATTTTATGGATAGATGCTTTCGCATATGGATCAAATGACTTTAATCTTCTTTCTTCTTTTAAGTCTTTAATTTTAATTGTTAGATTTTCAATTTCTTGTTTTAGTAGACTCGCTGTAGCAATATAGCCTTCATATCTACTTACTATTTCTGAATAGTTAGGATTAGAATTAATAGCTTTAGCTGTTAAGTTTACATATTCTTCTAATTGTTTAATATTTGAAGAGGCCGTTTCAAGAATACTCGCAACCTGTGAATATTCAGCATGCTTTTGTTCATATTCTTTTTTTAGTGGTTCTAATTCTGAAAGTCTTGTAGTTAATTTACTTAGTTCCATTGTAAGATTCAATTGTACATTAGATACAGTATCAACAGTTATTAATTCTTGTTCATACTTTTCCATTATCTTATCCATTTCATAAGCTATATCTTTATTGGTGTATTCAAGAACTTGTAAATGTTTAATTTCATCTTGGACTTTTCTTAAGTTTTGATCTTTTAACATTTTAAATAATTCTGTTAATTCTTCTTTTGACTTATTAACTTTTGTTAACTCAAGAGCTAAGCTATCCAACATAGTATCAATTGTTTCTAAAGAAATGGTTTGAATTGCTTGTTCTAAACTATCCTTCTCAGATGTTTTTGTTTTGATTGTAATTTTGGTCTCTTGTTCTAAAGAGTTTAATTTATCAAGTCTATTTATTAATTCATTTTTCTTAGTTATAATTTGAATATTAATTGGATAAATTACTTTTTTTAGCAATTCCATCGCGTGATCAAATTCTCTTAATACAGCTTCATTGCTTGATGAACCATTTAATAATTTATAGATTCTTGATAAAATATCAAGTGTATCATTTGTAATTTTGGTTTCTTGTTGAGTTACATTTTTTACATCATTTTCAAATTCAAATTTGAATTTTTCAAGTTCATAATATAAATTATTAATTTCTTCATCAATCTCTTTAATTCTTGAGATTGAAGCTTCATTGTGAGCCGCAATTACATCCATACCTTCTTCTTGTTTCATTATCATATCATATTCATTTTGAAGTTTTTGGCGTTGTTCTTCAAGTTTGTTAAGACGTCTTTGATAAACATCATCATGAATTGATAGATATTTTTTAAGATAATAATTACTAATAGTTATTGGTTCATCTGAATTATAGTTTTTACCACTAATAGCAAGTTCATTTTGTAGGTCATTTACTAAATGTTTTAATTGTAAGTTTTCTTCTTCTAGTTCTTTAATTCTTTTTTGAAGATTTTCAATTGACATATCATTCATCATACTAGATCATCCTCACTTATATTTTTGTTTTCATTTTCTTTTACTATCGCACATTCTGTAGTTAAAAAAATACTTGCTATAGAGATTGCTGATGTAATAGCTGATTTTTCTACCGATGTTGGGTCTATAATACCAGCTTGTTTTAAGCGTACAAGTTTGGAAGTACTTGCGTCAAACCAGTATGCATTATTTACTTCTTTAACAACTTGTGCAAAATCTAGTCCTGCATTAGTAACTATTTGTTGGAATGGTTTCTTTAATACTTCTGTTAATATATCACAAACAACACCATAAGATGGATCGCGTTTGATAGTGCGAAGCATTTCACTTATTTCATAAAATACCTTTCCACCGCCTTCAATAATACCATCTTTCATTGCGGCCTTTGTTGCATTTAAGGCATCTTCTACACGAAGTTTTAATTCTTTTAATTCAATTTCTGTCGATGCTCCTACTTTTATTAAGGCAATACCACCAAGAATTTTAGCAAGGCGTTCACTGAGTTTTTGTTTATCATACTCACTAGTTGTAATTGCCATTTCATTTCTTATGGCATCAGCACGTGCAAGAATTGTGTCTTTATCACCACCACCATCAATAATAATAGTTTGATCTTTAGTTACAACAACTTTTACAGCAGTTCCAAGCACAATGTTTGTATCTGTTAAATTCATACCAATAGTTGAATCAACAAATGTAGCACCTGTAATTACAGCTATATCTTCAAACAATTTAGCTTTTCTATCGCCAAAACTTGGAGCTTTTGTTACAACTACATTAAATACACCTCTTAGTTTGTTTACAATTAGTGCACTTAATACTTCTTGTTCCATATCATCGCATACAATAAATAATGGTCTTCCATTTTTCATTGATTTTTCAAGATGTGGGAGTAACTCTTGCATATTTACAATTTTTTTATCTGTTACAAGAATTAATGGATTATCTAGCGAGGCTTCCATTTTTTCTTTGTCGTTTACCATATATAGTGATAAGTATCCACGATCATACGAATATCCCTTGACTACATCTAAATATGTATTTAGTCCTTGTGATTCTTCAACCATGACTAATCCATCGCGTCCTACTTCTTCATATGCAGCCGCAATATATTCACCTATTTCTCTATTTTGTGAAGAAAGTGTTGCAACCTTTTTTAGATCCTCACTTGACTGAACGGGAGTTGAAACACGATCAATTTGTTCTAATATATGGCCTAAATAATAGTTAAGGCCATTGCGAAGAACAACAGGATTTGTTCCTTTCTTGATTGTCTCCAAGCCATATTGGATTAAATTATATGCAAGAATGATTGCAGTTGTAGTTCCATCACCAACTTGGTCGTTAGTCTTTGAAGCAGCTTCAATTAAAACAGCAGCGCCTAAGTTTTCAAACTTATCACCTAAAACGATAGATTTTGCGATTGTAACTCCATCATTAACAATTAATGGAGCTCCAAAGTCTTGTTCTATAATAACATTTCTTCCTTTTGGACCAAGTGTAACTCTAACAGCGTTATACAATGTTTCAATTCCTTTAGCCATTAATTCTTTTGCTGAATCATTAAATTTAACTATGTTTGCCATTTTATTATTCCTCCACTATTCCAAGGATATTATCTTCACATGTGAGGTAGAAACTTTGTTGATTATGATTAAGTCCTTTTAAATTTGTTTTGTCAACAATCACAATGTCGCCAACTTTGACTTCTAATACTTGAGCACCAACTCCTAATACTTCATATAAGTCGTTATTAGTGTTAGGTATGTAAATTCCATTTACGACATTTTCAGATTTTATTTTTAATAGTACATTTTTATTTAATGGTTTAATCATAATTTTCATCCTCCTATTATATATTGATTATAACACAAGGGCCATTTTTTTTCAAGTATCATATTAAACTTTTTTGTTTTTTTTGTTTTATTAAAATATTTATAAACGATAATTTCCTATATTAAAAAAGCAAACTAAGAAATATTCTTAGTCTGCTTTTTGTTTATTTAAATCTATAAACAATTCAGTTTGATTAAGCTTGTAACCACAAACACTAGCAAATCCTATTTTTAATAAATCTGGAAAAATAAAGGGAATTACACACACCTTAAGAGCATAACTAAATGATGTATCACCAATTAATTTAAACCAAAGTGTTCCTACTGTATAACAAATAGTTGTCGCAAAAATCATAGATATAACGTAAGCTATTGATTTATTTTTAAATTTATTTGTTACAAAAGAAACAATGAAAGCAGCTGGTATGTACCCTATAATATAACCTCCAGTATTTCCTAATAAAACAGCGAATCCTGCTTTATACCCGGAAAATACAGGTATACCAATAGCCCCCATTAATATATATAATGCTACAATTATTAGACTTTGACAAGGACTTAATAGACTTGATGCTATATAAATTATTAGTAATGATAAAGAAATTGGAATTATACCAATGTTTATGGAAAGTGGTGATAATACTGATACTAAAGCAACACATATTGCCATTACACAAATTTTTTTGGTACTTCTATTCATGAGAAATCACCATTCTAACTATTTCACCAGAATAAACTTTTTTTTGTTCATTTTCATATTCTACTATTAATTCACCATCTTCATCAACATCAATGATTTTAACAATTTCACTATGATCAATATATTTAATTTCAACTTCTTGGTTTTTCATTAATAATCTTTTTCTATAATCGACAATATAATTATTATTTTCTATGTTTTTTAGTTCTTTAAATACATTGTTCAATATACTACTTACAAGCGTGTTTATATTAACTATTACTTTTGTTTCATCTTCAACTGTTGAAGCAATCATGCTAATTTCATCAGGAAAATCTTGATGATATAGATTAATTCCTATTCCAACAATTACATAATCAAACATATTTGTTTCTAGATTAGTAGAACCAGTTGTAATAATACCACATATTTTTTTATTATTTAAGTATATATCGTTAACCCATTTAATTTTTACTTCTTGTTTTATTGCTTCTTCTAATGATTTTGCGACAGCAACACATACACATGTTGTTATTCTTTTTCCATACTCTACATCAAAATTTGGTTTAAAAAGAAAACTCATATATATGCCTTTACCTTTAGTAGAAAGAAAAGATCTCCCCTTTCTTCCCCTTCCTGCTAGTTGTTCTTCAGCAATGCACACTGGAATTATATCACTATTCCTATTGAATTTTTCTTTAACAAAGTTATTTGTAGAATCAATACACTCAAGTATATCTATATCATAAATATCTGAATTATCTAATTTATCTAATATTCTTGCTTTGTCTAATACTCGATTATCATTATAGTAGGTGTATCCTGCTCTTTTATTAATTACAATTTCATATCCATCATCAATTAACTGTTTTACTATCTTGTTGACATACATTCTTGAAATATTTAATTTAGTCGCAATATTTGATCCTGATACTAGTTTATCTTTATTATTTTTTAATATTTTTAATACTTCTTCTTTTAAATTCATTTTATCACCATTTTGTATTATACTCTTTTTTAGCTCTTTTGTAAACTAATTTGTTGCTTCTTTTGTTTACAGTAATGATTAAAAAAAGGAACTATTTGAATAGTTCCTAATTTCCTTATTTATTTAATGCCATTGATACAGCAACTGCTACTGCAACTGTTGCACCAACCATTGGGTTATTACCCATACCAATTAAACCCATCATTTCAACATGAGCTGGAACACTAGATGAACCTGCAAATTGAGCATCTGAGTGCATTCTTCCCATTGTGTCTGTCATACCGTAAGAAGCAGGACCAGCTGCCATATTATCTGGGTGAAGTGTACGTCCTGTTCCACCGCCTGATGCAACTGAGAAATACTTTTTGCCCATTTCAATACATTCTTTTTTGTATGTTCCTGCAACTGGATGTTGGAAACGAGTAGGGTTAGTTGAGTTACCTGTAATAGATACATCAACACCTTCTAAATGCATAATTGCAACACCTTCACGAACATCATCAGCACCATAGCAACGTACTTTTGCACGATCACCAGTTGAATATGCATGTTCATTAACGATTGTTACTTCACCAGTAGCATAATTAAATGTTGTTTCAACATGAGTAAATCCATTGATACGAGAAATAATCTTTGCAGCATCTTTTCCAAGACCATTTAAGATAACTCTTAATGGAGTTTTACGAACTTTGTTAGCAGTTTTAGCAATACCAATTGCACCTTCTGCAGCAGCGAAACTTTCATGTCCTGCTAGGAATGCGAAGCATTTAGTTTCTTCAGAAAGTAACATAGCTCCTAAGTTACCATGGCCAAGTCCTACTTTTCTATCATCAGCAACACTACCAGGAATACAAAATGATTGAAGACCTACACCAATGTATTTAGCTGCTTCACTTGCTGTTTTAGCTTGAGCTTTTAGTGCGATTGCAGCACCTACTGTATATGCCCAACATGCATTTTCAAAACAAATTGGTTGAATAGATTTTACTAAATTATATACATCAATACCAGCGTTATCACAAATTGATTTTGCTTCATCAATTGATGAAATTCCGTATTCATTTAATGTTTTGTTTATTTGATTAATACGTCTTTCATAACTTTCAAATAATTCCATAATTGAACCTCCTATTCGCATCTTGGATCAATATATTTAGCAGCTTCATCAAAGCGACCATATTGACCTTGTGCTTTTTCTAATGCTTCTTCAGCTTTCATACCCTTCTTTAAGAAGTCCATAAATTTACCTACACTTAAATAACGATAACCAATTATTTGGTTTTCTTCATCTAAAGCAAGTTTTGTAATATATCCTTCAGTAAGTTCAAGATAACGTGGGCCTTTTTCAAGTGTTGCATAACTTGTACCAACTTGGCTTCTTAGTCCTTTACCTAAGTCTTCAAGACCAGCACCAATTGGAAGACCATCTTCAGAGAAAGCAGATTGAGTACGTCCATAAACTATTTGTAAGAATAGTTCACGCATTGCTGTATTAATAGCATCACATACTAAGTCAGTATTTAATGCTTCTAATAAAGTTTTACCAACGATAGCTTCACTTGCCATTGCTGCAGAGTGAGTCATACCACTACAACCTATTGTTTCAATTAAAGCTTCTTGAATAATTCCGCCTTTTACATTTAGTGTTAACTTACATGCACCTTGTTGAGGAGCACACCATCCAATACCATGAGTTAAACCATTAATATCAGATATTTCGCGAGAGTAAACCCACTTTCCTTCTTCAGGAATAGGAGCGCAACCATGGCTTGCACCGATAGCTACTTTACACATTTCTTTTACTTGATTTGTATAATTCATAATGTTTCCCTTTCTATATTAATAACTGATTTTTATCCAAAGATACTTAGTAACAAGCCAGCTGCAACCGCACTGCCGATAACACCAGCAACGTTAGGTCCCATAGCATGCATTAATAAATAATTTGATTTGTCTTCTTCAAGTCCAATTTTGTGAACTACACGTGCAGCCATTGGAACAGCAGATACACCAGCAGCACCAATCATTGGGTTGATTTTACCACCTGATAATTTACACATTAATTTACCTACAAGAACACCACCTGCAGTAGCAAAACTAAATGCAATCATACCTAATGCTAAAATCTTAATGAAGTCTAATGCTTCAGCAGCACCATTTAATTTAGCTGTAGCTCCAACTGCAAGACCTAAGAAAATTGTAATTGCATAAAGCAAAGTCTTAGCAGCAGCATCTACTAGATTAGGTACAACACCAGATTCTTTAATTAAATTACCTAGCATTAACATACCAATTAGTGGAGCACATGATGGAATTAATAAAATTACAACAAACATAACCATAATTGGGAAAATTATTCTTTCCCTTTTTGATACTGTTCTTGATTCAACCATTTTTATTGAACGTTCTTTTTTAGAAGTTAACGCTTTAATGATTGGAGGTTGAATAACTGGAACAAGTGCCATATATGAGTATGCTACAACAGCTATTGATGCACAAAGCATTTGTCCGCCTTCAGCACCAGCTAATAATTTATTTGATAAGAAAATTGCAGTAGGTCCATCAGCACCTCCAATGATACCAATTGATGATGCTTCTAAAGCATTAAATCCTAAAAGTAGGGCACCAAAGAAAGTAACGAAAATTCCTAGTTGAGCTGCAGCACCAAGTAGTAAACTACTAGGACGAGAAATTAGAGGTCCAAAGTCTGTAGTAGCTCCAATACCAAGGAAAATTAGTGGTGGAAAGATTTCCCATTCTATTCCTTTGTGGAATGAATATAATAGACCATTTGCTTCACCATTTGCACCGGCTTGATATAACCCAGGTGCGATATTTACAAGAAACATACCAATGCCAATAGGGATTAACAAATATGGTTCAAAGTCCTTCTTTATAGCAAGAAAGATTAGGACACATGCAACAACAATCATTATTCCTCTTAAAACAAGAGTTATTGGTTCATCATTAAATCCCATTTGGCTGATAAAATTTTTAATTAAATCGCCAACATTCATATTCTATTACCCAATCTTTACTAATAATTGTCCGTTTTGAACTGTTGCACCTTTTGATACAGCTACTTCTGTAATAGTACCAGCAGTAGGTGCAACAACTTCATTTTCAAGTTTCATAGCTTCAAGGATGCAAACTACATCGCCAGCTTTAACTGTTTGGCCAACACTTACTTTAACTTCAAGAATTGTACCAGCCATTGGAGCTTTTAGTTCTTCTCCTTTACCAGGTGTTACAGGAGCAGTTGGAGCTTGTGGAGCAGTAGGTTGAGCCACTGCAATACTTCCTTCTACTTCTTTTGCACTTTCTAATTCAACTTCATAAACTTTACCATTAACTTTAACTTTATAAACTTTCATAGTCTTCTCTCCTATCTAATTTCTTTTATTGAAACGACTCTAACGTCTTCTTTACATTCATTGTGATAGTCAATTGTAGCAACTAAAGCTGCAACCATCATATCTTCATCTGTAATATCTTCCATTGTAAATGGTTTTACTTGACTTTGTGTTGGAACAACTTCTTCTTTCACTTGTGTCTTAGTTTTTGGAGCTAAATACTTTAGAAGTGATGTAATACCATATAAAAGTGCAAGCATTAAGAATACGATTGCCATACATACTAGTACAATAATTCCACCTTCAGCATAATTAATATATCTAGCATATACTACACCATTATCTGTAGTTGATACATTTGTTGAAGAAATTGTACCATTTTTAAAATTACTTGTATGATACCAACCAGCAAAACTTAAGTTCTTAATATTCATATTTGGAAGTGATGCAGTTAAATCATCATTTACACCATCTTGATTTTTATCAACGAAAGTAATATCACTAAATGCATATTGTGTTTTTGCATTTGCTAATTCATCAGCAGAAATAACTGTACCATTTGTATACATCTTAATGTTATTTCCATCTTTATATACAGCCCCAATGAATATGCAATCTTTTGAACGGCTTTGTTCATTAACATATTCGTTAACTACTATATCATCAACTTTTTTAACATCACTAAGTTTTACGGCAGCTACTTTGTATTCTTTTTCTACTGCTATTTTTGAGCCAGCAAAATAATATTTATTTTCAGCTTCATCAAATAATCCCATAAATATATATGCATCATTCTCAGGGTTTGCTGGAAGAGCATTATACATAATTTGATTATCTATAATAACATTTTTAACTTTTGCTACAGCACTATGATGTGTATAAGTCCCTACTAATTCAATATTTAATTTATTGTCACCACTAGAATCTTTGTAAATTGTTTTATCTTTATTACCAACTAGAGGTTCAACAATCATTACTACAGCAATTACTGCAACAAGAACTGCAGCAACAGCAAGTATTTTTAACCATAATTTACCTTTTTCGTTCATAATATTCACCTATCCTATAAATACGTTGAATTCTTCAACTTCATTTTGTTCTTTTGGAGCATTGCGTTGTTCTAAGAATTTAACCGCAACATTTTCAAATAGAGCACAAGTTAATACGTCTTCATCACATTTACATATAGAAGCATATTTTTGTTTCATTGTATCAAATTCAGGTTTGATATCATCCGCAGGACGATATGTAATAACTGGTTCATCACCAATAATTTTCTTTCTTACTTCTTCATTGATGGCAGCAGGGGCTTTACCATAATGTCCTAATAAGTATTCTTTTACTTCTTTAGGTGACATTTTATAGCGTTCCCCACTAATCACATTCATAACAGCTTGTGTACCTACCATTTGTGACATTGGTGTAACTAGAGGTGGATAACCTAAGTCTTTACGAACACGAGGTATTTCTCTTAAAACCTCTTCATAACGATCCATTGCTCCTTGTGCATTTAATTGACTCATTAAATTTGAAAGCATTCCACCGGGAACTTGATATTTTAAAATACTTGGATTAACTGTTAAGGCTTTAGGGTTTAAACCACCATTCTTCAAGAAACGATCTTTAGCAACAGTAAGAATTTCAGCCGCTTTTTTAAGTGCATCAATATCAAGGCCAGTGTCGTATTTTGTACCTTTTAAAGCATACACTAGTGATTCTGTAGATGGTTGACTTGTTCCACCGCTTAGTGGTGAAAGAGCTGTATCAACGATATCTATTCCAGCTTCGATTGCTTTTAGTACAGTCATCTCAGCAACACCACCAGTACAGTGAGTATGTAATTCAAGTGGAATGTTAATTTCTGCTTTAATTCTTGTAACTAATTCATAAGCATCACTTGGAAGTAGTACCCCAGCCATATCCTTAATACAAATTGAATCAGCACCCATTTGTTCAACTTCCTTTGCAAGACTTACATAATAATCAATAGTATGAACAGGACTAGTTGTATAGGATAGAGCTATTTGGCAATGACCATGATATTTTTTTGTTGCATCTACTGCACTTTTTAAATTACGTAAATCATTTAATGCATCAAATACACGAATAATATCAATACCATTACTTAATGATTTTTCAACAAATTTTTCAACTAATTCGTCAGAATAGTGACGATATCCAAGAATGTTTTGACCTCTAAATAACATTTGAAGTTTTGTGTTAGGACAAGCTTTTCTTATTAATCGAAGTCTTTCCCATGGATCTTCATTTAAAAAACGAATACAAGCATCAAATACTGCACCACCCCATACTTCTAATGCATAATAACCTGCTTTATCTAATTGCTCTGCTACAGGTAAAATGTCAGAAATAGGAAGACGGGTTGCTAGCAATGATTGATGGCCATCTCTTAATGAAGTATCAACGATTTTTACGCCCATTTTTTTACCTACCTTTTCTTTTATTATTTATACTCTTTCATGAAGAGTTTTAGAAGTTTTTTTGACAATTTATGATAAATTGTAAAAATTCAGTTCTTTTAAAAAATAAAACCAAATTTTTTATATTATAACACATTTACGTTTTTTTTTCATTATAATAACATTTTTTTGTTTTTTAAGGAAAAATAAAAAAAACTCTATTTATTAGAGTTTTTTACAAATTAAATGGGCCTTCAACTTTATCTTTAAAATAACCTGCAACTGCTATCATCGCTGCATTATCCGTACAATATTTAAATGCAGGGACTGTTAGTTTTATTCCTAGATTATCCATTTCTTCTTTCATTCGATTTCTTAATCCTTTATTAGCCGCAACGCCACCTGCAATAATTACTTGTTTAACATTATATTCTAAGGTAGCTTTTTTTGTTTTATAAACTAACACATCAACAACTGCTTGTTGAAAACTTGCAGCTAAATTATTATAATTAAGAGTTTCGCCTTTTTGCATTGCCTTATGGTGGAGATTAATAACTGCTGATTTTAGTCCAGAAAAACTGAAATCGTAACTATCGTTGCTTAACTTAATTCTAGGTAGTTGGTAAGTAGCCTCACCTTGTGCAGCCATTTTATCTAAGATTGGACCACCAGGATAGCCAACCTCAACTACTCTTGCGACTTTATCGTATGCTTCACCAACAGCATCATCTAAGGTTTCGCCTAAAACTTCAAATTGATAATGATTTTTCATTAAGACAAGTTCAGTATGTCCACCTGATACTACTAATGCAAGAAGTGGAAAAGAAAAATCAGATTCAAGATAATTTGCATAGATATGACCATGTATATGATTAACCATTATTACAGGCTTATGATACACAAGTCCTATAGTTTTAGCTGCATTAATTCCAACCATTAGTGAACCTATCAATCCTGGCTCGGCTGTTACCGCAATCTTATCTATATCTTCATATGTCATATTAGCTTCTTTCAAAGCTTCACCTATTACGAATGTAATTTTTTCAATGTGATGGCGGCTGGCTACCTCAGGTACTACTCCACCATATTGTTTATGAATTTCAATTTGTGTATATATTACATTACTATATACTTTCTTACCATCTTCAACTATTGCAACGCTAGTTTCATCACAGCTTGATTCTATTCCAAGTATTATCATATTAATTCCTTCAACATTACTATAGCATCTTCTTTATCCTTATAGTAATTCTTTCTAATTGATATTTGTTCAAAATTAAATTTTTTATAAAATTTTATAGCTTTATAATTATTACTTTTTACCTCAAGAGTAACTCTTTTAATACCTTTTTGTTTTGCTTCTTGTAATAAACCACTAAAAAGAGTTGAACCAAATCCAAGATGTTGGTGATTTTCATCAATTAAAAAATTGAGAATTTCACCATCTTCTAAGTAGAAGTATCCCCCTATATATCCGATAATTTCACTTTTTTCTTCAATTACGCGAAACCAAACCATCGGGTTATTAATTTCATTAAGAAGCATTTCTTCACCTAAAGTTTCTCCAAATATTTTTTCTTCTAATTCTACAACTTTTTTTATATCTTTTTTTTCAAGTGGTCTAATCATGATAATTCACTTCTTAGATAATTTGGTACATATGTATATTTATCTTCCTCACGATATAAATGATACTTTAAAATATTTAATGCTAGTTTTTCTCCATCATCAAAGAAACCATCATATACAGTAATATCTTTATACATTGAATATTTTGAAAGTTCATCATCACAAATAAATGTATCGCTTGTATCTATTGTAATTTCATCTAATACATCATATGTTTTAATATAACTATAATTCTTTTTTGCTCTAATTATAGCTTTATATTTACCAGGTTTATCAATTCCTTTACATGCTATAAGATCTAAAGATGAGAAACTATAAAAGGGAAGATCCTTTATAAAAGCAAAAACCTTACCAACAGTTCCTGCTATTCTTAATCCGGTATATGATCCTGGGCCTCTTCCAACATAGATTTCTGTTATATCTTCAACTTTAATTTCATGTGACTTTAAAAAATCATCTAAATAATTTGTAAGGGTTTCTGAATGATCATTTTTTCCCATTCTAGAAAATGCATATGCTTTGTCATTTTCAACCACTGCTAAATATAAATAATTTGTAGCACTATCAATAAATAATTTCATATTTTTCTTCCTCTATTTTTTTTATCAAATTATCTTCAGCTTTTATAGTTACTTTACGTTCATTATTACCTAAATCATTAATTTCAATTTCCCAAGTATTGTTAGGTAGCATATCATCAATAATATGCGCCCACTCAATTACTGTTAAACCATCTAAATAAAAGTATTCTTCTAATTCAAAGTCCGATGAACTATTAGTTAAGCGGTATACATCTAAGTGATATAGTTTCTTGATGTTTGCATGCATTGTATCATAAACCTTCATAATTGTAAAGGTAGGACTATTAATTACTCTTTTTATTCCAAGTGCAAGACCTATGCCTTTGGTTAAAGTAGTTTTTCCTGCGCCTAAATCTCCAACTAAAGCAATTACTAGATTAGGGTATGCACAACTAACTATATCTACTCCCAATTTTTGCATTTGTTCTGGACTGTTTATTTTTATACATATTTGGTTCATAGTATAACCTCATTTCTATTTTAAGTAATCAAAATATTCAACAATACCAAGATAGATGACTCTTGACAAATCATATAAATACTCTTCACTTGTTAATTTTTTGAAATCATTAGCATTACTTAAAAAACCAAGTTCAATCAAACAACCTGTAATATTTACATTATCAGTTAAATATTTGTCTTTTATTTCATGTTCTGTTCTCTTATTTGTTTCATCTATAATTTTAATGTTTTTCATCATTGTTTGGGCGAAAGTTTTATTATTTTCACTTTTAGCATTATAGAATACTTGACTTCCAAATACACTTTTATTTGGAAAACTATTTACATGAATAGATATATATAAATTTGCTTGTGATTCATTTATCATTTTAACTCTTTTATGCATATCATCACGTTTATTAGTACCTAAAGCTTCATCTTTATTTCTTGTCATATATACTTTATATCCGCTTCCTTCTAACATTGAAGCTATGTAACAAGAAACATTTAAAGTGATATCTTTTTCTATTGTACTTCCTACATATGTTCCTCCATCAAATCCACCATGCCCAGGATCAATGTATACACATTTTATATTTTTCTCAGTTTGGTTAGCCAAAAGCATAATAGTTCCATAGACAAATAGTAATTCAATTATTGTTATTACTATTGTAAAAATAGTTTTTTTCATATTATTCACCTATGGTATTGTATTTTTAAAACAAACTATTTATTCAAAAAGTTGATAATATATTTCCTTTAATTCATTAGTTTGTTCTTTTGTCATAACAGGTAAATTACCATCTTCTAATACATGTGATTCAACAGTACCCGTGTGATATCCGGTAATTTTATTGTTTTTTACCATTATTACTGTAGGTGCAATAATTTTTTCAGGATTACCTATGTTGTCTTTTATTAAGTTAAACAATTGTAAGTATTTTTTATGATTTACATCATCTTCATTATCTCTCATATTTTTGATATCTAAATACCATACACTTTTAAATCCTAGTTCCACAGCAACATCATTTAATGGTCTAATGCATGATTGACACCATGGACATTTTTTAAAACCAAAAACAATTATTTTTTTATCAAGTTTTTCTAAGTTGTTTAACACTTCATCAATTGTTACATATTCAATGATATTTTTGGTATCTTGAAGTGAGGGATAATCTTTTGTTATTTGTTTTCCTTTACATGCGGTAAGTGGAAGCAAGAAAAGAATTAACAAAACAACAAGAATTTTACTCATTGTGATCGCCTTTATATTCATCAATCCAAGTTTGTAAGTTTTCATCTAATGGCTTAAATCCTATTTCATAGGTTGGGACATTACACTTAACTCCTCTTGTTTTATGAAGTTGTTTATAACTTAGTTTTAGTTGCTTATGTTCTTCATCAATTTCTAATACACGTAGTCGCACCTCATCACCAACATTTACGAAGTCATTTATGCGACGAACAAAGCCATCAGAAAACTCAGATATATGAACTAAGCCATCGTAATCACCAACTTTAACGAAAGCTCCATATCCTAGTACGTTGGTAACCTTACCAATTACAATATCACCAACCTTCATATATATTACCTACCTCATTTACTTGTTCTACCCCAATTACACCCGGAACTTCTTCTAATAGCATTGCTTCAATACCATCTTTAATTGTTTGATCACTTGATGAACATCCAATACATGCTCCAAGTAAACGTACATATACAATGCCGTCTTTAAAATCAATGAAATCAACATCCCCACCATCATTTTGTAAATATGGTCTTATTTTCTTTAGGGTTTGTTTAATTAATTTAACTATTTCTTTATTTTCCATATATAACACCCCTTTTATTTCTAATTTCTTATTATACTACAAAGTAATTATTTTTACACTAACAAAGATAAAAAATATTGTTTAAAATAAAAAAGGTAGTTAAAACTACCCTTTATACACGACTTGAGTATTTTCTTTCATCATAATCTTGATGTCTAATTTTAAATCCAAAGATAATAAGTATTCCAGCAAAGAAAAGGAATAAATCACATACAAACCAGATAACACTTACAATGACAGTAACAGCAATACTTGTTGCTTCCATATTCACTATAAATGATGGTTTATATTCAAGCACTAAATATCCAACTAGAAGTAATATTATAGATATTACAATTAAGCTAATTCCTAGTGTTTTTCTTTTCTTTTCACCAGAACGAATTTCTTTTTTTGTTCTCATTTTAATCACCACATTTTCTTTTTTTACTTTTTATTACCTAATATTAATTATACAATCAATTATTTTTAGGTAAAACTAAACAAACAGCCTCACAACCAATGCCTTTTTCTTCTCCTACAAGTCCACACTTTTCCATCGTGGTTGCTTTTACATTAACATATTCAGCATCAGTAAGTCTTTTTATATTTTGCGCCATTTGATATTTATACTTTTTTAAATTTGGTTTTTCGACATACATTATGGAATCAATTGATCTTATATAAAGATTTCTTTTTTTCACTTCATTCATTACCTCAACTAAAAAATATGATGAATCCATATCTTTATATTTGGGATCATTATCTGGAAATAGAGTGCCAATATCACCTAAAGAAAGAGCACCGATTATAGCCTCTGTGACCGCATGATATAATGCATCAGCATCACTATGTCCTTTTAATCCTACGTGTTCATCTATTCTTACACCACCCAAAATTAACTTTTTATTTTCATCAAACGGATGGAAATCATATGAATGACCAATTAAGGATAACTTTGATGTAAGGATGTAAGTAACATATTCTAAATCAAACTCTGTTGTAACTTTGATGTTTAATGATGTTTCTTCAATAAAATTTATTTTGTAATCTTTTTCAAAAATTTGTAATTCATCAGTATATTCATTTTCATTGTTAATAATATAAGAAATTAATTGATTACTAAAATATTGAGGGGTTGAAATCATATATAACTCATCACGATTTAATGTCGTGACCTTTTTTGATACTTCTTTAACCGTATCAACAGCATGATGATAAAGCGTTCCTAAAGCATTTGTAGTATTAATTAAATTAACTATATCATTAATATTTGTGAGGGGGCGGGCAGCATCATGAATAATTATATCATGGCTATTGTCTATTTTCATTAAAGCGTGTTTTACACTTTCACTTCTAGTTTTTCCACCTTTTACTAATATTACATCTTCATTATTAGATTTTAAAATATCTAAGACTTGATTATAATCACATTCCTTTACAACTAAATAAATTTTATCAATTTCTTTAATCCTTTTGAATTTTAATAATGAATACATAAATAAAGGAATTTTATTGATTTCATAAAGTGCTTTATTATATAAAAGTTTAGTTCTTGTGCCGTTTCCAGCCATTAACAAGATTGCGTTAATTTTTTTCATCATCAGTACCTATAACTGTATTTAGAATGTTTTCGGTTTTTGTCATCATTGTATTAATATCAGTAGTATTTAAAGTGTCTAAAACTGACTCAACTTCTTGTTTAGAAAGAGGAACATCTCTAGATACTGCTTCATCTGTTTTATTTAGAATTCTAATTACTGATAATAAGTCAGCATCTTTATTAATGTTAATAGAATCTTCTAATACATAATAGTAGTCATCGTTAATTAATAAACGATATTTTAGTCTAGTTACTGAAATACTATTAATCGTTGATGATTCTTCAATGTAACGGTCTACATCATCCGGATGCATCATTTCCATGAATTGATTAAATGTATATTCTTTTTGATGGTTTCTAGTGAATTTAACAAAAGATTCTGTTGCGACATAAGTTCTTGTATTATAGTCAAAGTATAGACCAATATAATCCGTTAAGCTCATCATTATATAAACAAAATTATGTAGTGTATTTAAGTCTTCCGCTGCTTGCGTTAAGGCACTTCGTAAATCAGTTAATACTTGCATTCTATCTTGATAAAAATATATATTTCTACCAATTAGTTTTTGACGATAATAAACAGGTTGTACTAGCCCTATATATCTTATGTTAGTTAAATCTTTTGTTTTATCATCATTTTCTTTTTCTAAATTTTCTAATTTAGGCATTTCAAATTCAAATTGATATATTACACGTTTACTATTTGATTGTTTGTATGATTCTATGAATTCACTAATTGTACTTAAGTTTACTTCACGTTTATTAATTTTGTTAATTTTTAGATAATCCATTAATAATTTCCAACAATGCATTCCCTTGATATCTCTTGGAGGAAGTTTTGTTATTTTTAATAGTTTATTACTATAATTAATAATTTTATCTTTTGATGTAGTTTGAATAAAGAAATCAAATTCATTATTTTTTAAGAAATTGTTTAGTTCTTTATCATATGCTCCATAAATATTGTAAGCAACAATAAAACGATAAATACTATATCCAGCAAGAATCCAAGATAAAACAGAAATAATAATTTGCATATACAATTTATTTGTAGGAATTAAAAATGAACCCACAAGAAGTGCAATAAGAACTGCTATTGTAATAATTTCAAATCTTTTAAATATAACAAGTTCAATAATGAATAGAAGTAATACAATAACACTAGCAACAAGGCCATATACCAATGGTGATAATAATAATTCTTTAAGTATTTCTGTTGCCATTTTAATCACCTATCTAACAATGATGTGTTGTCCTAATGATACACGTAAACTTTCAAGAGAAACATTACCAGTGATTGTGCCACCAATTGTTGTAGCAATTTGGCCAGTTTCTTCAGAAACAACAATTGTAAAAGCATCAGAGACTTCACTTATACCAATGGCAGCACGATGTCTTGATCCATATTGTTGAGGAATATCATTTTTGTCTGATGATGGAAGGAAGGCACTAGCACAAACTATATGATTTCCTCTAATTATTACCGCACCATCATGTAAAGCAGTGTTAGGGAAAAAGATTGTGTTCAACAATTCATATGATACAATCGCATCAAGTTTTACTGCTTTATCAATAAATGAATTCAAATTATGTTCTTTTTCTATAGTAATTATAGCACCAATTTTTCTACTACTTAAATGTTCAATTGTTTTAATCAATGTATTAATTAATTCATTTTTAGTTTCTTCATTTGATAAAAATTGTTTTGAAGCTTTTACTTTTGCACCTGTATTTAATATATTTTTTATTTCTGGTACAAAATAAACAATTACCATTAATACAAAGATGCATAAAGCAACACATAATATAATTGGTACAAACTTTAATTTTAATAAGAATGATACAATACCTAGAACTACAAAAGTAGCAAGAATGGGTAAGACTAATTTCTTTTTAAATTGTTTAAAAAGAACTACTAGGATAAGAATGACTGTTGTTAAAAGCAAGATACAATCAATAACAAATCCTGTCCATTCTAATACACTACGATCTGTATTCAAGATATAATCTACAAGTTTTTGCATATTACTCTCCTTTTTGTCGTTTTAGTGTTGCGACTAAATATTTAATAATTTCTTGATCTCCTTCATCTTGAGCATAGTCAAGCGGAGATTGATTTTTTTCATCCACTAATTCTGGGTCAGCCCCATACTTTATTAATAACTTAATAATATCTAAATTACCTAAAATTACAGCTTTATGAAGAGGAGTTTGTTCAAATTCACTAGGTGAATCAACATCTATACCCTTTATTTTAAGTAATTCATGTACCGCATAATATGAATTTTTTAGGATTGCAAAGTGAAGTGGAGTATTATAATTATCATCACAAATATTGGGATTTACTCCAGCTTTAGATAATAGATTTATAACGCCACTATTGTTTCCTATAACTGCATAATGTAATAAGGTTCTACCTTTATATATTCTTGTATTCATATCAATTGGTAATTTTGATATCTGTTTAATCATTGTTTTAAGTTTAGCAAGATTTTGATTTGGAGTTTTTATTTCTTTTGCGAGATCATTTATAATTTTTCGTCGGTTGGTTTTCATTTACCATCACCTCTCGAAATCTTGGTTAATTCATCAATGGTATCATCAAAATGATCTACTAAATCTCCTACGTAAAGTACTTCAACAATCCAGCCATTCTTTTGATATTCATGATAATAATAATTGTACTCATCTAATAAAGAGAATGGTTTATTATTAGCAGTACCTATTACAATAACACCAACTATATTTTTTTCGTTAATTATAATGTCAAAATATCCAAAGCCTTCTCTAACTGATAATCCTGTTGATTTCAAACGTTCAAATAATAAAGTAGAAATTCCTGATAAATATTTTGAATGTTGTTCAGTACGTCCTATAGTATTATTTATACTCTTTAACATACGATTATTATCATCTTCTACTCTTGTTCCAACATAATATATATATATGCCATTACTTACAACAATAAAGTTTTTAAAGATTAATTCTTTCTTTGCTTGTTCAAGTTTTTCAAAGTCATTGTAATAAATAATAACATTATTAACATACTTAGCACCTTCGTTTAGGGCATTTACTATTCTGATGTTTTCACTTAGTATTTGAATTATTTCATCACTTGCATAGTTTTCTTCTAATGATTTAACAAGACTTTGATATACTTCTCTTCTTGTTGTTTCATTTCCAACAATAACATTATATACTTGTTCTTTGTTCTTGTTAAAGATGTCAATTATTGAACTTGCGAAATGGTTAATTGAATTTACCATTGTTTTAGTAATCTTAGTATTTAAACTATAAATATATCGATTGCTAAATGTCCATGTGTTATTAAATTTTGGAGTCATCTTTATATATCTATTTCGAAGATTAATTGTTGATGCTTCATTTACCCTTTGCATTAAGGTATTAACATATGAACTTTGGAATGATTTATCACCAAATATTACGCATTGTTTACATTCATTAATTCTATTATATTTATTAGCTGATGATAAATGACCATCATCAATAATAACTAAATCAAAATGATCAAGCTTAATGTTTGTATTAAAAATACTTACATCAGCAAGAAATACAGGAACGTTCTTGCTTAATATTTCTATTGTTTTTTCAAAGTCATTAAAATCAACATTGGATAATTTATTTTTATTTTTTCTTTCTTCTAATGATTGGAAATACAATATGTTTTTAGTACAAAGCTCCATCTCATAATCATATAATTTCTCTACTTCATTTTCGTAAATCGAAAAGTCAAGAACGCTATTCATATCTTCTTGTATTTTTTTATATAAAACTTTTAATGTTGCATATAAATATGAATCAGCAAGTAGTGTGGTACTATTTGCATTTTCAATCAATTTTACAAGACTATTTAGTTTATATTTTTGACATGCCTTTAGGGTTTCATTTATTTGTAATATGTGTTTTACATGAGATGTCGATTGTACATACTCCGTTAATACCACAATATTTTCTTTAAATGGATTAGTTTGTAAGAAGTTTTTACCACCTTTAAAGCAGAAAGAGAATAATCTAAAGTTATTAATCCATTCACTCCAAGTGCTATTTAGATGAATTGCATTTTCAATTAAACGACTGAGAGTTGGTTCTTGAAACAAATCTGATACATCTGCGTTAGGTTCTAAACGACTAACAAGTTCATCAAAATGTTCAAGGGCTTGACCTACTTCATTAATGATTGTATCGAATCCACGATAATTGTTACCTAATAGTTTTCGATAACGCTCTTCGTTTTTTAACATCGTTTCTTGAACTTCTGTATATTGTTCATCTATTTTTACAAGATCTAAAATATCAAATGATGTCAATGCTTTTTTACCTTTAAATACTCTAGTTAGTTCATTCTTTAACTCAATTGCTTTAGTTAAATATGGAATATATGATGAAAGCAATTTTCTAGCTTGGTAGGCATGATTAACATCAATATTTATATTAAAGTCTTTAAGCTTTTTAATTAATTCATTTGCTGCTTTTGTTTCATTTACAAAGATTTCTAAGCATGACTTTAAATTTTCAAAATCAAGTTTTATTGAATTAGATTGACGAGAAAAAATACTTTTCATGATTTCTTTTTGATTATTATTTAATTCACTTAAAAAATCATATAAGCCTACATAATTATCAATTAAACCTTCTATTGATTTAGACTCTGTAAATTCAGGATCACTGACATATATTACTGTTTGTTTAATTATTTCATAGTATGTTTTTACACTTTGAATAATATCTTGGAAATTTACTTTAGCGGTTTTAATTGCCTTTTGGTCAAAGTATTTTTTTATTATTTTATTAAATAAGCGAGCATTAATCATTTGGCTTATTTCTTCAAAATATAATGCATCTCTATTAATTAAATATGGTTGGAATACTTTTCTTACTTCTAATCCACGGATTTGGTTATCTTTTACTTTCTCACCAACACTTAAGAAATCAGAAAAGCTAGCTACAAAATAGTTTGTCCAAATACTTAAGGTATAACTATTCGTTGTTAGATAACGATACATTTTTTCAAATAAATTAAAGTAATCATCATTCAATGATCTATGAAAATTTTTAATTCCAAATTCAGCATCTATCTTGTTATCAAACTTTTTGAATTTTTCTTCAGTTAATTCTATTTTGTCAATTAATGTTTGTAGTTTTGTATCAATAGATAATAAATTATCTAAATATATGTTATCTGCATCATCTTCATTTTTTAGCTTTATATTTTTGTCACATAATTCTTTTAAAATACCACTTGCATATCCTGGCTTATAATCAATGCAAACAAATTTTTCATAATACTTAGTTGTATTATAGTTTTCATCTGATAGCATTTGAATTTCACCCAAGGCTTTAACTACTTCATTTCTTACCTTACGACTCTTCCAAGAGGCAAGAGGCTTAGTTAAACCAAAGTTAACAATATGGCTTAGTAGTTTTGATAAATCATTGATATCTTTTGGTAATACAATTTCAAATCGTTTACAAAAAGAATTAATTTCTTTATTTAGTTTTACTTGACAGTCAAACAATTTATTTGTTCGATCAATTATTTCAAACTCTGTTAGGTTATTGTGCGTAATATTTAGATTTTTCCAAATATTGTTGTCATAATTTTCTACTACTTTAAATGCATCTTCAGTTTCTTTTAGCGATTGATAAAGTGTATCAACTTCATATTTTTCTAAATCATTTTCAATTTTTATTTCATTAATATTAAGGTGGGAGTTTTTAATTAATGATAATTCTTCTAAAATATATCTTATTGTAAAGCCATTAATTCTTTCATCAAGTTTTTGTTGGAAGGTACATATCTTTTCGATATCTTCTATCTTAAAGTCAACTTCTCTAACTGTAGGTAAACTCATTTTAGGAACTTCTATATCAAGAATACTTTTTGTTAGATTATATATACTTTGACCTAATCCTAAGTATTTTAGATTTTTTTCAACATCTAAAATATTGTCTAAGTCTTGATTAATGTATAATACCTTCTTATTATTCTTAATACAATTTGCTAAAATATTTAAAATGGTATGAGTTTTACCAGATCCCAGACGACCATCTACTACAAAGTTATCACCTTGTAGAACTTTTAATATGATATACTTTTGATCAATATTAGTTGGTAGAATACTACATACATTTTCAAAATAATTTTTTATTATTTCTATATCACTAGTTTCATAACGTGAACGTTCTGTAACAAAGAAATCATTGTTTATTGTAAAATCATAGTATTCAACTTCACATACGGTTAAATAACATGATGGTGAGTATGTACAATTTACATCTGTAGCAAGTGTAACCATATAATTATCAATTTGTCTAATATTATTAAAAGTAACATTAGTATATGTTTCTAAAAAGCGATTTTGTTCTTCTTGTGTATCACGATTCTTTAGAGCTAATAATTTAATTAATCTTCTATTGGCTATTGGATTGCCTGATGCAACGATTTTTCTTGAAATATAGTCAATTTCAATTGGTATTAAGACAATTGGGGCATATTTTTCACAACCATTATCATCAAGATATGTAAGGGTACCTGATGTTAAAAAGAATTTATTGGTTGAACTTTTTTGTCTTAGGCTTAACAAATAATTTAATTGATAGTTAACTTCGCTATCAAGATCCTTGCTGATTTGACCTATTCCTGTATTTAATAAATCATAATTAAGGATTTCACTGATATCTAAGTTTTCTCCATCTATTATTTTTGTTAAAATATCCATATCAACTACGCCTAGTTCAATATAGTAATTTTCCTCTAATAAGTTAACTAAATGTGTATTAATGGTACGAATGTAATAATTTTGTTCTGTAAATCTTTTCATACTATCACCCTTGTCTTTATCAATTTATTATATCAAAATATTAAATAAAAGTAAAGAAGTTTAAAAGAAAAACTGAAACAACCAAATGTTTCAGTTTATATTAATATTACATATAGCACAATTAAAGCCATAAACATTACAGGTATTGAGATAATTATTCCGTTTTTAATAAACGTAGAAAAAGTATATTTTACATTGTGTTTTTTCAAATATCCAAGCCACATAATTCCAGCTAGAGCTCCCATTGGAGAAAGAATGGCACCAATGTTTGAACCAATGATAACGGAGTATAACGCAAAATATGAATTATGACCAATCTCTAATATGCTTGCGAAAGCAACACTCATTGGAATATTATTTATTAAACTACATGCAAAGAATGAGGAAAACCCATATATAATAGTTTCAACAAAGTTATTGTTATTTGTGGCTTTAACCAAAATATTACTTATTACTTCTAGTACTCCATTTTCCTTTAATGATACAACAATCAAAAACATCGATATTACAAAAGGAATTAAACTATATGGAGCATGTTTATAAATTGTAAGAAGGTATTTTTCTTTTTTTACTATATCATAAATTAAAACAAAGATAGTAATTGATACAGCAAAAGCTAAACATATGTACCACATTTCAAATCCAATGTAAGAGGAAATTACTAATATTATTGTACACAAAATTAAATGTACTAAGCCTGTAATTATTAAAAATTTGTTTGTTGAATGTTCATTTTCAACTATTTCATCATTCATAATAGGTTCTTTTAATTGTTTTTTAAACAACAAAAATACCATCAAAAAACCAACAAGTGATAAACATATAGTCGGAATCACCATTACTTTAAAATATTCAAAAAAACTTAAGTTGTAGTAAGTTGCTAAATATATATTTGTTGGATTACCTATAATAAAAGTAAGGGATAAAGTATTTGCTGCAACAAATTCAGCAACTAAATATGGAATAGGACTTATTTTTTTCTTTGATGTAAAGTAACAAATAAAAGGAGTAAAGGTCAATATTATAATATCATTTGATGTAAACATTGTAAGAATAGAAACTAAAACAAACAAAGAAATAAACAGCTTCATTTGAGATTTTTTTACTTTTCTTAGCACAAATGATGCACATAATTCGAAGAATCCAGCACTCTCTAATACTATTGATAGTAAACTTATTGAAATAAATAGAATTAGTATTTTGAAAGGATTCATTGCACTTTTAAAGTCTAAAAGAGTTTTTATTCCATTTGTACTTATTTGATTAAATATTAATAAGCAAAGTGCACCTATTAATGATATTACCCAAAATGATTGTATTGATATATTTTTAGAGCTAATTTTTATATTTATTGTTGGCTTAAAAATTATAAAAATTATTAGTGATATTAAAGTTAAAAGAGTAATTATTCCACAAATCATATTATGACCTACCTTTTATCGTGAATAGTTTACTCTTTTTTTAAATTTTTTCATTGATTTTGCTTTTGGTATTTTTGATCTTTAATAATATAATTTCCTTCTCCACTAATTATTAATTCATTTAATAGTTGTTTCAATTGTTCAACAGTAACTTCATAACAGTTTAATATATTAATATTATACTTTGAAAGAATAGATAGACATTCATCATTTGTTGTTGCTTCTTTTTTAGTTTGAAGTTTAATGACTTTTGTTGTTTTATTTCTTTGTTCTATAAAACCAATTTTATTTTCTTTTAATTCTTCATCATATAAAAAGATAACATTTTGAAGAATAATTTTTCTTCCCTTATTATCAATTAATGCATCGGAATTCATGATTTTTCTTAATGCATTTTTAATACTGACATGAGCCTTTTCAAAATTTTTAAAATAGATTAAGCATATTGGGTATTTAATGATATGTTCTGACACAATACCACCTTCATCATATCCGACATACCCTTTTGCTGAGCCTATCAAGTTATTAATCATTACAGGATCTTGATACATATCTAAATTTATTTCTAAATACATTTCTTTTTTAAAATTAAAAACTTTATTTAAATCCGTTAATAGCGGATTAACATTAAATTCCTTTTCTACAATGAACACACCTATATTATTAAATGAATGTATTTTTTTAATTAACCTTAAATAATATGGTTTTAACTCGTTATAATTTAAATTGCATTCCCTTAATTTATCAAGTGAGATGACATTGATGTTAGTTTGATCATATATTACATCTTGTAGAATGTCGGTAATCTGTTTACTTGGTGAATATCTTGCTCCTATTTCATCTAAAATGTCAATTGCTTTATCTGGAAAGTTTTTTTGTGGCAAATATAAAGAACTTTGATTAATTATTTCATCTATTTCTTCATTTGTTATCGTAAAATTATGAAATTTTTCATATGTTTCTTTTATCCCTAAAATTATTTTTTTGGTTTCTTCTTTGGTTGGTTCATCTATAAATATAGTTTGAAATCTACGCATTAAAGCCTTATCTTTCTCAATGAAGCGATAATATTCTTCAAGTGTTGTTGCTCCTATAACAGATAAATCAGTTCTTGATAAATATGGTTTTAGTATATTTGCAATATCCAATGAACCATCATTGGAACCTGCTCCGACAATATTATGAATCTCATCAATAAATAATATTGCTTGTTTTTCTTTAATAAAATTCATAACTTTAAGTATTTTTTCTTCTAGTTCTCCTCGATATTTTGTTCCGGCTACAGCTCCTCCTAAATCTAGTTGATATATTGTGTCTTTTGTTCTCATTAATGATAATCCTTCAACTATTGCTGTCTTACCTACTCCAGCACTCCCTATTAAAAGAGGGTTATTCTTTTGTTTTTTATCCAGTATATAGTTTATTCTTTCAATGTAATTACTTCGCTTAACAAATGGATGAACCATCGCTTGCTTTGATAAATTGATTAAAAATGGAAATGGTGACTCATCTATTTCATCCTCATTTGTATACATATTAAATATTTCTTCAACATCATTCTTTAATTTTTCAATATCACAGTTTAACATTTTTAACATTTCTGTTGCGATGTTTTCATTATCATCAAGTAGACTATAAAATATATGTTCATCAAAAACATAATCACTATCATTGTTTTCAGCAAACTCTTCTGATTTTAATATAATCTCTTGAAATTTATCTGTAAATGTTAATGTTTTATTAGTCACTTTATGAATAACTGTAATATTATCTAACGAACCTAATAAATCTTCATATGTAATGTTTTTTTCTTGTAATAGAAATCTACAAATAGAATCAGGAGTTTGATACATGGAAAGTAACAAATGTTCACTTCCAACTATATCACTATTTAATTCTCCTGCTATTTTTTTTGCATCTTCAATTATTTGCACTGCTTGGGCACTAAATGATTCTAACATAATACCTCCTAAACACTCCTAACATTATATTCTATAAATTACTAATTTAAAACTATAATATCGGATAATTCTTTAATTTACCTTTCTTTACTTTTTTAATTAAATATGATAGAATATTTCATATGGAGGTCAACAATATGGAAAATCAAGCTATTAATAATCATGTAATTATTGTTGGTATTAACAAAGGAAATGATGAACTTTTTCATTATGAAATGAAAGAAATGGAAAATCTTTGTGCTGCACTTGAGTTAGAGGTTGTTAGTACTATTGTTCAAAATTTAGATTCTCCTGTTAGTTCAACATATCTTGGTAAAGGTAAGTTGGAGGAAGTTAAAATTTACGCTGAAGAACTAAATGTTGCTTATGTTGTTTTTAATGATGAACTTAGCCCTGTACAATTTAAGAATATCACAAATACTATTCAAACGCCATGTTTTGATCGTACTATGTTGATACTTGAAATTTTTAAAATTAGAGCAAGAACTAAAGAGGCTGTTCTTCAAGTAGAACTTGCTGAATTAAAGTATCAACTTCCTAGACTTGCAGGTTCATACACAGATTTATCTCGTCTTGGTGGCGGTGGCTCAGGAAGTGGAGGAGCACGAAGGGGAGCCGGAGAAACCAAATTGGAGTTAGACCGCAGACACATTGAAAAACGTATATCCAAACTTAAAACCGACCTTTTGGAAATTGTACAAGCAAGAGGCGTTAGCCGTAAATCAAGAAGTGCTAATGAAATTCCTATTGTTGCTTTAGTTGGATATACAAATGCAGGCAAATCATCAACTATGAATACCATCTTATCCTTATTTAACGATAATACTGATAAAGAGGTATTTGTTAAGGATATGTTGTTTGCGACATTAGAAACATCAACTAGACAAGTAAAGTTACCAAATAATAAGACTTTTTTACTTACTGATACTGTTGGTTTTGTAAGTAAGTTACCACATCATTTAGTTGAATCTTTCAAATCGACTTTAGAAGAAATTAAAGAAGCAGATTTAATTATTCATATAATTGATTCAAATTCACCATTTCTTGACTTACAAGTTGAAACAACAAATAACGTTCTTAAAGAATTAGGTGTAGAAAATATTCCAATGGTTTATGCTTTTAATAAGACAGATTTACTTGTGAATGAAAAATTTATTAATAAAAATTATGAACCATCTATATATATATCCAACAAAACCCGTGTAGGTATTGATGACCTTTTAGCATACATTGAAAAGGCTGTATTTAAAGATTATGAAACTCATGAATATCTTATTCCTTATGATAAAGGAGATATATATAATGTGATGAAAGAAAAAGGTGAAGTTTTAAATACTTCTTATGAAAATAATGGAATTATGGTTAAAGCTACACTATCTAAATATTTGTGTAATTTATACAAGAAATATAAAAATTAAGAGACTGCTTCTTTGCAGTCTCTTTTAATATTCTCTATTTAGTATCGCAAAACATATTTTTTCTAGTTCTTCATATGTTTTAATTCCTACTATGGCCACACGATATTGTTTAGTCATTGGAATTTGTTTTAAATAGTATGCAGCATGTGTACGCATTTCTATCATTGCTACATGTTCACCTTTTAAAGCAATTAATCTTTTAGCATGTTCTAAAATCATACCTACAATTTCAGGTGTTGTTGGTTTGGAAATTACAATTCCTTTTTCAAAATATTCTTTTAGTTGTTTAAAGATCCATGGATTACCTAAGGATCCTCTACCAATCATTATGCCATCCACTCCTGTTTTTTCAAACATTTCAACAGCAGATTGAATGTCTTTTATATCCCCATTTCCAATTACAGGAATAGATGAATTATCTTTAACCATTTTTATATACTCAAGATTGGCAACACCTGTGTAAAAGTCAGATCTAGTTCTTCCATGTATAGCTATTGCTTTGGCTCCAGCTTTACTAATTAATCTTGATACTTCATCACAGTTTATATTATTGTGGTCAAATCCAGCTCTAATTTTTACAGTAACAGGTATATCAATATTATCAGTTAACATTTTTACAATATCATAAATTTTTTGGGGTGTTTTTAGTAAGGCACTACCTGATCCGTTTTTAACAACTTTATTAACTGGGCATCCCATATTAATATCAATTATATCGACATTTTGACTTGTTGTTATTAGTTTTGCAGCATTAGTTATTGACTCAGGTTCACTTCCAAATATTTGCATTGCTATTGGGTGTTCATTTTCACCTATTTCAATCATCTTTAATGTTTTTTCATTGTTATATGCTAAACCTTTATCGCTAACCATTTCTGCATAAACAAGGTCTGCTCCCATTTCTAAACATATTGTTCTAAAAGCTTGGGTAGTTACCCCTGCCATAGGTGCAAGAATAATATTATTTTTTAGTTTTACATTCCCTATATTCATTGTTCCACCATTTATTCTACATATAGAACAGCACATTTCAAATACACTGTTTCTTCAGTTGTTAATAGCATTGGATGATCAATTGACTGAAAACGAAAATCTAATAGTCTAACCACTCTTTTTGAATCATGACTTGCTTCTTTAATCATTTCTAAAAATAATTCTTTTGTCATATTCATTGAGCATGAAAAAGTAAAGAGAATACCACCTTTTTTTATTATATTTAGTGCTTGAAGATTAATTTCTTTATATCCTTTATATGCCTTTTTAACTGTATCTTTACTTTTTGTAAATGCAGGTGGATCAAGTATTATACAGTCATATTTGTCAGCATTTTCTGGATTTCTTAAGAAATCAAAGACATCTGCACAAACCACTTGATAGTTAGTAAATCCATTCAACTTGGCATTTTTATCAATATCTTCACAAGCTTTTTCACTAATATCTACAGCAGTTACAAATGAAGCATCATACTTTAAAGCATGAAGTAAGAATCCACCAGTATGAGAAAAACAATCTAAAACATTTTTATTTTTAACATAATCAACTAACGCTCTTCTATTCATTTTTTGATCAAGGAAATAACCAGTTTTTTGACCATTTTCAATATCTACCAACATTTTTATGCCATTTTCTTCAGTTTCAACTATTGGAGTAAATGTTCCGTATAAAACACCTTTGAATTGAGGTAGTCCTTCTTTTTCTCTTACAGAAACATCACTTCTTTCATATATACATTTAGGATTAAATATTTTAATTAAACTATTAATTATCCAATCTTTGTGTTTTTCCATTCCTAAGGATAGTACTTGAAGAACAAGAGTGTCACTATATTTATCAACTATTAATCCTGGCATAAAGTCTGCTTCGCTATAACATGCTCTATAACACTTATCTAATCCACAAGAAAGACGCATTTGGTTTGCTTCATTTAATCTTTTATAAAAAAATTCTTCGTTAATTTCTTCATCATTTAGTGTTAGAATACGAACTATGATTTTACTATTAGTATTGAGAAAACCTCTTCCAACATATTTTGAATCATAAGTATATACATCACATATATTTCCAGATACAATGTTACCTTCAAATTTTAAAACTTCATTTGAAAATATCCAAGGGTGACCAGCAAGTATTCTTTCTTCTTCTTTTCGTTGTAAATATATTTTCATTTATTTTATCTCCTCAAGGTGATTATTTATATATATAATTGCCTTTTTTAGTATTTCTCGATCATTATCAAATGTTACTTGATTTAATGCTTCATTAATTTCCATCCACATAGATTGTTGGATTTCTTCCTTTTGATTAATCACATTTGTTGTTTTAGGAATAGCTATGAAAAAGATAACATCCTTCATAACATTAGTTTTTGGAGAATATGTTGAAACTTCTCTAAATCTGGTATCAATGGTTACATCTAAATTAGTCTCTTCTTTAATTTCTCTTATTGCTGTTTGAATTTCCGTTTCATCATTCTCAACGTGACCTTTTGGAAAAGACCAATGTCCTCCCCACATTTGAATTAATAATGTCTCTAATTTGTCGTCATTATTTCTAACTATTATTGCTCCACAAGATTTTTCAAAAGTCATTTTATACCTTCTTTCTCTACTTGTACATTATTATAGCATATTGAGTTTATTTTGAAAAGAAAAAGAGCAACCAACTTTTAATTGGTATGCTCTATTTTTCTATCGAAAATTGTCATGAATTGCTTGGATTAACTGTAATGTTTCATCTTCTCCATAATCCCAGAACATTAATCCACCTAAATCATTGTCTAAAACATATTGACATTTATACTTAATTGATTCTGGATCATCATAAGATATCCAAGTACGTCCGTCATATATATATGGAGCTTTAGCTGTATTATCCCAATAACGTTTGATTGTTGTTGAACCATTCTTTATTGGTAATAAATAATCATTGTATATACTTGTATATGTAATTGCTGAAGCACTGCTAAGTGTATTATTCTTACCAATTCCACTGTCATTACTTTCGATAACAAATCGACGTCCGTAGAAGGCAATTCCTATAATTAATTTATTTTTTGGAACACCTTTAATATTGTATAATTCTACAGTTTGATCTACACTTCCATGAGGAGTATAGCTTCCACTATTGTATAATGCTGTATGATGAGTTGAAACATTTGATGATTGTAAATCATATGTCATTAAGTTTACATAATCTAGTATGTTAGCTATCTTTCTGATTTCATATCTAGTATAGCCATATTTTCCACCAGGAAGAGCGGCAGTAACTAGATAATTAGGATTAGCACCTTTAAGTGTATCACTAATTTCTTGAAGTAATAAAGTATAATTTGGTCTATCTACCGATACATCTTGTCCTGTTTCATATCCTGGATATTCCCAGTCAATGTCAACACCATCGAAATGATATTCTTGAATAATTTCAAGCATTGATTGAGCAAGTTTTTGTCTTCCTGCTTTAGTGTTTGCAGCTAAGGCAAAGTTAGTACCTGCATTACCATATCCACCGAAGCACAATAATACTCTTATGCCTTGTTTTCTTAATGCTGTAATTCTTTCAATTGAACTTAGTTCAGAAATATCAACTGTAAAATCACTGTCTACTCTAGCAAAGCCATAGTTAATAATATCTAAAGTATCAATTGTAACTTGAGAAATTTCACAACTTGCAGTACGACTGTAGAAATAACCAATTGCAGGTTTAATAGTTGATAAATCAACAAAATTCAATTTGTCCACTATTATGTCTTTTGTTAAAGCAAAAGCATATTTTCCAATTACGAATTCACCTGTAACTTTTACTATTGTTTCATCATAATCTAAGTTTACTTCACCTGTAATCATGTTTATGAAAGTAGGTTTATCACTTGACCAACGTACATACATTTGACCAGCAGCTGTATCATAATATGTGTTGATTGTTAGGTTATCTGTAAGTTTTGCAACTGTAAATACTTGTTGGAATATTTCTTCCATTACATTCCATTTTACTGTTAATTCAATATCTTTTGTTATTATTGTATTAAAGTCAAATTTAGTATTGCCTAAATACCAAGAAAGGCTTAATCCTTCAAGTGTACCTGCAATAATTTCTGACACTGTATTACCATGTTTAACACTTATTGTTGTAAATACTGTACCATCATAATCTTTAAATGTAACTGTATGCGTAACATCATCTATTATCGGTTCAAATACTGCAATTAATACTATATTAAAATGTGATCCACTTTCAATAGTATCAACTTGTTGACCAGCATCATTAAACCATCCTTTAAATGTATATCCTTCTTTTTCTACTGGATCTAATGTAATATTTGAAGAATTAATTGTATAATTAATTACAGTTTCAACACCATCAACAACCAAAGTTATTTTGTATTCTATATCTTGATATGCTGCATAGAATACATAATTTGTTGAAGTTGATGAAGGTATGGAGGTATATATATCTCCTGTTAGATTTGGTGTACGATACCATCCAATAAATGTTGAACCTTCTTTTATTGCTTGTGGTAAGACAACAGTTTCACCTTGTGTATATTTATATATTGCATCAGTCGATAAAGTACCTTCATTTGTAATATATTTTATACTATATGATTGTAATGTTGTAGTATACTCTGCTTTTACAACAATATTTTCTTCTGTGCCCTTTTCAATGTTTGTAACAACATCATCAAGTTCATTAACCCAACCAGTAAATGTATATCCTTCTCTTGTTGGAATTGGTAAACTAAATGTTTCTGTATTCTTATCAAATTCTGTAACGATGTCTTCTGTAGTAAAATGTCCACCATTTAAGTAGTACGTAATTGTATATTTTGTTACTTTTTCTTCGAATTTAGCATATAAAACAATATCTATTGTTGCTTCTTCACTAATTTCAGTTATTCTGATATCACTAAAATCACTTGTTAAATACCAACCAACAAAATTGTATCCTTCTTTAGTGGCTCTAGGAAGAGTTACTCCTACTCCTTGTACATATGTTTCTGGTGCATTCTTTACTTCACCACCATTTAAATTATATGTAATAGTATGTGTAACTTCATGTTCTTCCCATATTGCATATATTGTTATATCTTCAGTTGCTGTTGTAGATATTTCAGTAATGTATTGACCACTACCATCACTTTGTGTATTCCAGCCTAAGAATTTAGCATTTGCTTTTGTTGGAATGGAAAGCACTAAACCATCTCCTTCTTTATATTTTGAAGGAGCGTTTTCATCGCCTTTTCCACCATTTAATACATAGATTATTTTATGATATACAGGTTCAAGTTCCCATACTGCACTAAGTGTAATATTTTCAGCAATTGAGGTATCTATTTTTTCAACAAATTCTCCATTTAACATCCAACCAACAAATATGTAACCTTTTCTTGTACCATTGTATAAATTGATGGTTTTATCTAATATAGTATAAGTTTTAGGATTTTTTATACTATTTTTACCATCATTTAATTCATAGGTTATTATGTAAGTAGCTAAATCAAAAATTGGAGAAATTGTAATATCACCAGTTGTTCCTTCTGATATTTTTGTAACTATTTTTGAGTCATATTCCCATCCGCCAAATATGTATCCTTTTTTAATAGGAGTAGGAAGGGTAATTCCTGTTGATGAAACATAAGTTTTAGGAAAAGATGATATATCTATTTCATCACAATCAACGTAATTTATATTATAATATTTTTCAAAAGTTGCGACTAATGTTATGTCATTACAATACATTGAACTTTTTGGAATACTAATTATTTTTCTTCCATTGCATGTCCAACCCATAAATGTCATTCCTTCCATTGAAGGATCACCTAATGAAAGTGGTAAATCTAAAATTGTAAATTTTGTTACATTATTTGGATTGTTTGTGCCACCGTTTAATTCATAGGTTATTGTATATTCAATAATTGTGTAATGGGCAATAAGGTTTATATCTCCTTCAGTTACTTCTGGAATATTTGTTACTCTTTCACCATTATATTCCCAATAATCAAATTTGTAACCAGCTTTTGTGGGTTCAAACAATTCTGCATTTGGAGAATAGTAAATTGGATTATTTGGATTATTTGTGCCTCCATCTAAATCATATATTAATTGAGGTCCTTGATGCTTAAATATAGCTTCTATTGTAATTTCAGTAACATCTTCATTTGGTAAATGAGTAATTTTTTCACCATTATATAGCCAATATTGAAAATCAAAATCTTGTTTTGTTGGTGCAAATAACTCCACATTTTTAGTAAAATAAGTTGGATTATTTGGATTATTTACCCCACCATTTAGAACATAGTTAATTTTAATCAACTTATTCCAACGAGCCTTAAGATCTATATTGCTTGTCACTTTATTGGTTTTGTTCCATACAGTATCATCAGCAGTATTTATCCATCCGCCAAACTCATATCCCTCAAGAGTTGGAATGTTGTCAAGTATGTCACTAGGTATTGTTTCTCCTTTAACTACTTGTATTTTCGCATAATCAAATTCTGCATCCCCAGCATCAAATGTTACAACATATGTTGTTTTTTTGCATCCAATAAATGAAAACAAACATAATGCCATAAGGAGTATTGCGCAAATTCTTGTTAGTCTTTTCATATTATTTACCTCCTTAAATTTGATAATATGTGTAAGTTAATTATATCATACATTTAAAAAAAATGGAAGTATTAACTCTAAAAATGGAAAAAACTGTGAAATTAATCACAGTTTTATATTTGTTTCTTATTCTGGTTCTACTGGTGTTTCCATTAAATCTTTATATTTGATTACATTTTCTGGAAGTGTTACAGTAGTATTTCCATATTCTTTGAATTCAACAACTGCAGAAAGTTTAACTTTTTGACCGGCTGATTCTTTTTCTAATGATTCAACTTCACCAGTGAATTCAATTTTTTCAAGATATTTTTCACCAGTTGTTACATGGATATCATAAGAATATTTAACAAGTTCATCTAATTTGATTTCATAACCAGTTTGTTTAGAAATGCCATCAACTAAATCATTTATTAATGATTGAACTGTATCTTTACCTACTTGGTTAAATTCATAATAACCTTTTTCATTGTTTGCATCAAAGTATTCATCTTTAATTGATGTAAAGAAATCAGAAATGTTTGCTAAAGCAAGAGCAAGTTTTGGATCAATTGTCATTCCTGGTTCAGTAGGTTCTTCAGTTTCACCTGTTCCTTCACCTGGATTAGGTTCTGGTTTAGGAACCATTCCACTTAAAAGTTCCATAATTTCAGATATTGTAATTTCTACAAATTGGTCTTCTGTTGCTTGACCTAAATCTTTAAGATTAAAAATTATTGATGAATCAATAGAATAACCATTAGTTACATATGCAACGATAGGATTTTCAAGTTTTGATGCACTTACGCTTAGTTGTAAATTGGTGCCAGCATATTTAACTTCTACAGATACTTCTTGATCTTCAAAGTCTTTCATGTTTTCACTTGTTACACTTGCATTTAGTCTTACTGTGAAGCTTTCAACTTCTCCAACATTCACATTAGCTTGTGTTACAGCAATACCAACAGGTTTTTCTTCTTTTTTAGGACCATCTTCTTTTTTTCCACAGCTTGTTAAAACAAAGGCAGAAAGAAGAATTAAACATAAAGTTAAAAATAAATTTTTCTTTTTCATTTGTACCCTCCTACTCTAATACATATAGAGTTATTTTTTGTTAGATTATGTTTATAACTACCTAACTTATAATAATTATAGCATAGTTCGTCTTTTATTGCAAGATAAAATTATCTTTTTTTGACAAATTGTATTATTTGTATAAAAAGGATTCCATCTTAAATCCCCCCACCCACAAGTTACAGAAGCTTAAGGCTGCTCCGATCAAGGCCTGACCTGGTTCACGCTGGAACCTTGGATGAAGGTATTTAAAATGGAATCCTATATTATTATATACTATTTATTATCATTTGTCAAATTAGGAACTAACTTTTTTCACGTAATTCCTTGAAAAATGATTTTAACAAATTAGCAGATTCAATACTTAAAATTCCTTTTGTTACAACTATATGATGATTTAAAGGAAGAATCGACAAGTCAGTTATACTACCAAATGCACCAAACTTTGGTTCATTTGCTGCATATATAATCCTTTTAATTCTAGATTGGATAATGGTACTAGCACACATTAAGCATGGTTCTAATGTAACATACATTTCACAATCTTCTAAAATCCAAGAATTAATTTTTTTTGATGCTTTTTTTATGGCTATAAGTTCAGCATGATCAAACACAGATTTAGTTTTATGTCTTGTATTATGCGATTTAGCAAGAATTTTATCTTGATATACAATAACACAACCTACAGGAACTTCTTCTAATTTATATGCCTTTTTAGCCTCCTCTAAGGCTATTGACATGTAATATTCATCTTTATTTAGTGTTTTCTTTGTCATATTTTGCGTGTGGAACTTGATGACAATGACGACATCTTGCTTCATATTTTTCAGAAGCACTTACTAAAATTATAGGGTCATCATAATCAGCAGGGTGTCCATTTATTATTCTTTGGGTTCTTGTAGCAGGTGCTCCACATACTTGACAAATTGCTTGTAACTTAGTAATATATTCAGCTCTAGCAAGAATTTGTGGCATTATACCAAATGGTTCACCTTTAAAGTTCATATCTAAGCCTGCCACAATTACTCTTACACCACTATTAGCAAGTCTTTCCATTATGTCAATTAGACCTTCATCAAAAAACTGAGCCTCATCAAAAGCAACTGCATAAGGTAATTCATGAATTTTTTCCAAAACCTCTTGTGAAGAATTAATAGGTATTGCATCAATCTTACGATTGCTATGTGATACTACAGCCATCTTGTCATAACGATTATCAATAACCGGTTTAAATACAATTACATCTTTTTTTGCTAGACGTATTCTTGTTATGCGTCTTATAAGTTCTTCTGTTTTTCCCGCAAACATACTTCCACATATTACTTCAATCCATCCATCTCGACATTTTAAATCCATTTCAATACACCTCTTTTAATGTATCATACTACAAATTGTTTTTTTTAACAAGTATTTTAAATATATATTTTCTTATAAATTTTACTTGTTTTTTCGATTTCTTCCTCTTTTTAAAAAGAAAATTTATATGTTTATTTGCAGAAAAAAAGAAAATAAGCTATAATGATACCTAAGGAGTTTATATATGAATAAATCTATTTTAAATACTTTTACTTTATTTAAAAATAACATTCTATCTATTAGCGATTTACTTGATGAATTAATTACCGTAAATAAAACAAATAAAGAAGAAATTTATAGTTTATTTTATTATTTAGAAACTGATGAATCTGATGAAGCAATGATTGTTTCACTCTTGATTTGGTGCTTATTTGATTCACCTTTCAAATCTTGCCTTGACTCACAAAATAGTTTTTACCGTTTTTTACTATCAATTAATGTGAGTAGTGATTTTTACTCCACAAATATTACTATACTTGAAAAAGAGAAAACTATGTTAATAATTCAAAAAGGAGATTATTTAATTATTGTAAATCCAACTGATAATAATATTAAATGTGTGTTACCTACAAATTATCAAAATAAAACTCTTTTTTGTGAAAATTGTAATGAAGAAATTAGAGTTAGTGATTTTTTAATAGTTCCTGAAAATACTTTTTACATTATTAGTAAAGAAGACTACATGTCAAATGACATGTAGTCCTTTTTTATTTCTTCTTTCTTAATACAAATGCAAGTAATGTGATTGCTGTAGTTAGCGTAATCACAATTGCAGATGCAGTTTTACAATTGCAACCATCGTTTGATGGATTAGGAGTAGAAGAATTAATAATTGTATCATATTTTGTTTCTACTTCTTGTTTTAGGTTATCCATATCAGCCTTTGATGTAGCTAAATCTAATTTTTCTAAATATTCTGATTTTAAATCATTTATCTTTTCCATTTGATCAGTGCGTAAATTTTCAGTATTCAATGAATTGATATAATTTTTAATATTATCTCTATATTCATTTAGTTCCTTTTCGTTTTCTTCTTTAATAGTTAAGATACTATTAATTTTTGTTTTGCTATCATTTACATAATTATCGATTTGTTCATATGTTATTTCATTTTCTACTTTTAATACAATTGAATCAATTATATTTTTAATTATTTCTTGGTTCTCTTCTGAATAGCTATCATAGTTTATGGTTTGTTGTAACTCGTTTACTTTAATTTCACAATACATTTGTTTTTCTAATAGATTAATCTTTTCTTTTGTAATGTTAACAATTTGATCAATTCTTGTTTGTGTATTGTATTTTTTTATTTCTACTTCACCATTTTTGATTACTTGATCCATTCTTGACATAAGATTTTCATCGTTAATTATCGTTTCATATAGATTAAGTGATTTAAAATAATCATTTATTTCTTTAATTGCAGTTTTATGCATTGATTCAACTTCACTTTCTAATGTTGGAATTAGATCAATAGATGATTTGTATTGATTAAGAATTTGTTCTATTTCCTCTATTTGTTGTACAACATTTAATCTTTCCATTCCTTCATATAGTAGTTGATCAACTTTACTTTGATTATCTTTACTATATGTGTATCTTTCCGCATAGTTAGTTAACTCAGAGACTGCATCATCAATAGCATCTTTTAATTCTTCTTCGAATGTTGGTAAACTATCAATTTTTGATTTTGCTTTTAAAATTTCTTCATCAATTATTATTTTAGTTAATGCAGAAGTAGCTATAAGCTTTGTTTTGCAATCAGTAATTATTTGTTTTATCTTAGTTTGAATACCTAAAGAATAGTCATCAAGGTTAACATAGTTATTTAACTTGTTAAGTTCAACGTCTAAATATTCTTCAATTTCTTGTTTTAATGTCTTTACTTGATCTATTTTAGTAACTGCTTGATTTTTTAGAGTGGTTATTTCTTCTATTGTAGTTGCTTTATTAATTGCATTTGTGAAATTTTGAATAATGGTTTTTATTTCAAGTTGATTTGTTGAAGAATAGTTATCAAAGTTAACATAGTTATTTAATGCTTTAATAGCTGTTTCTCTTTCTAATCTTATTGTATTTTTTAAAGAAGCAATTTGTTCTAATGCTGTTTTCAACTTGTTATAATTAGATACATATTGTTTAGCTTCATCACTTAAAGCTTTATAAGCTTCATTAATTTCGTTTATTAATTCTTCATCATTAAGTGTTACATTTGTTGGAATAGTATTAATTAATGCTACAACTTTTTCTCCTTCTTCTTTTGGCGTTACAACTACATCATCATAAGTTGTTATATATGCAGAAGTTCCAACTTTAATATCAGTTATGTTTGAAAATGGATTATTATTAATTAATCTATCTAAGTAACGTACCATAACAAGTGTTTCTTTTGGTTGAAGAGTCACTGTTATTGTTGAAGATGAGTCGGTAGAAACGGTTTTGATTGTATTAGTAGATGAAACAATAAGATATCCATAAGATGATGCTGTACTAAAGGCATCCCCTAATTTGAATGAAATGTTTGATGCACTATCATTATAATAAACACCTGCACACGAAGTCATTGTACATTTTGGAATATCACTAGATGTTAATTTATGAAAATTATCTCGTGCTATGTATAAAACTTGATTTCCTATTGTTAGAGTAGCTTTACTCCAACCTATGTATGTAGTTTGATCAGTATGTGCTCCAATATGATCTTTAGACATCGATGATGGATCATTTCTATATATTAATGCACTTTGTCCTTCCTTTAACAAACTTAAATCAAATACTACTTCTTGTTTATATACATATCCATTTTTTGTATATTCCAATATTAAAGGTATATTAACCGTTGTTAAATAATTTTTTAATCGCTTTCCAGTTGAAATATTATATTCATTTGCATCATCAACATTTTTGTAAGTCCATTTCATACTATCTTTAACTGGTAAAATACGATTTGTATTTATATGTTTATTGATTGTACTAATGAAACTATCTACTTCTTTTTTCATGTCTTTATAAACTTTAATTATATTTTCAGCGTCTATTAATACTTGAATATTATATACTTTGTTCTTATCTTCAGTTGATAGTTTTTCATATGCAGAACGAATATTAGTTATTAGTAGTTCATTATTTAATGTTATTTCTGATGGTATTAATTTTATATTATCTATTACTATTTCATATGATTCTTTATTAGCTTGACCGAATTTGACAGGAGTACTAATAACGTTAGCTCTATTAACACTTGAAATATAATAGTCATAACTTAAAGTATTTATATTAGCGACTTCTGTATTTTGTGTATACACCATCACATGGTCAATATTATTTTGATCTAACGTTTGTCCTTTGGGAACTTGATAAACCATGTAACCATATATATTATTTTGTTTATCCCATGATAATGTTGTTCCATTTAACATTATATTAGTAACCTTTTCAGATGGTATTGAATTAGCATAGCGATGAATTACAGCACCAGGAATTCTCTTACTCCAATAATCGTTTGTAATTAAATCTACACCTTTTTTAATAATTGTATTATCACTTAATAATGATCCATACTTGTACAAACATAATCCTTTGATTTCTTCGTAAATCCCTGCATTTAAAAGTTGATTTTTTACTTCATCTTGATTTCTTTGCCAATACTTACCACTGCTACCAGTGGAATCAGGCATATAAACGCCCATACCTAAATATAAGTTAACATTCTTTTTGTATTTAACGCACCAACTCCACCAACGAGATAGTTCATAAAAGTTTGCACCTGTATGTTCCATTCCCCAGTAAGTTTGAGGCGTTATGTAATCTATCCATTCATTGTCTATCCATTTTTTAGTATCAGAATATAGATAGTCATCATAATGAGCAAATCCAGAGGTATTTGAACCGATAGGACTGATTAGTGATCCATTACTATCATATGATGGACTAGCCGCGTAACCAGTATTGCGATATATTCCAGAAGGAGAAATTCCAAGTTGTACTGCACGTCCTTCACGTTCATTCATTTCATGTATTGAATCTGAAAGTTTTTTAATAAAAGAATCAACATTTGCTCTTTTTTGGTCGCCACTTAGGTCAGTAGCCACTCCACTTATATAAAAGTAATCATCAAAATGAATAGCATCTGCATCATATTTTTCTAAGAATTCCATACATGTATCTACAATAAAATCTTGAACTTTTGTAGACCCTGGATTTAAAATTTGAGCTCCACTTGAAGAAGTTAATATTTGTGATGAGTCATTACATGGATGGCCTTCTGGATAATCTTCTCCAACATATGCTGAGTTACTATTAACACGATATGGATTCATCCAAGCATGAAATTCAAATCCACGATTATGACATTCAGTTATCAACCATTCAAGAGGATCAAACACATCAAAATTAACTTTTTTCCACCATGAAGCAATCGGATTTAAATTTGAGTTATAAAGTGCATTATTATGAGTTCTTACATGGAAGACTATCGCATTCATACCCATTTTTTCCATATTATCAAGGATAGTTGTTGCATCTGACTTAAATGAAGTCTCTGAAGTAAATGAAGGAATATCTCCTACAAATGTACTTACCCAGGCTGCTCTATATTGTTGAGTTGGATAATTATATTCCTTTAATCCTTTTACTTTTTCGCTGCTACCACGATATTTTAGTTCTTGACCAGTTGAAGAAGTCATATATTGAAAATTTTCAGCAGCATTTACATCAATAGTTTTAATTTTAATTAATGGCAATACCAATAGTAATGCAAGTATTACAATTAAAATTTTTGTTTTCTTTGTTGATTGCATATATACCCTCCTATAATCTACTTAAATTATACCATATATTTATCTATTTCCAAAGCTTTTTGCAAAAATTAAAATAACAAAAATTGGTAGTATGATTTTGCTGCGAAGGTTAATAATAATTTTGAAGGAAGGTATTTTATGACTGATAAAGAATTACTTTATGTTGAAGATGCTTTAAATCATGCCAAGCACTTCAATGAAATGTGTAATGAGGCATGTGAACTATTAGATGATGATACTCTTAAAAACTTTGTATTTGATGTTCAAAAAGAAATACAAATGGTTTATAGTAACATTTTTGCAACTTTAAGAAGCTAGAGGAGAAAGTATTATGAATGATAAATATTATATGGAAAATTTATTAACTTGGACAAAATCATATTGTGATCTTTTACTTCATGCAACTATCGAATCTTCTACACCTAATGTTAATGGTACTATGGAACAAGCTTTACTGACATGCTTAAGTGTACAAAACGCTATATACAAACGAATGGAAAGTAAAGGATGGTACCAAACTAAAATGGCACCTATAACAAAAATTGAACAAACTGCTATGAAACAAGCAAGTTATTAAAATCGTAACTAAGTTACGGTTTTATTTTTTTGTAATATGTTTTTTAAAAATACATATAATATATCGAAAGGAATATTTGCTTATGAAAAAGAATTGGCCAAAAATAATTTGTTTTATTGTTGTTTTGTTTTTATATTTTCTACCTTCTATTGTAATAAAAGTAGATCATGAATTTTATGAATCATTAAAAGGGCCTCACTTACCTGCCGCTATATTTATCATTGCATGGAGTGTAATATACATATGTATGAGTCTACTCATTACATATTATATATACAATCACAAACCTAAAGAATCTGCTGAAGTTAAACGTGTATATATATTTACCATCATTAATTATCTTTTATCCATCATTTACTTATTCACTTTTTTTAAACTACATAATTTATTTTTAGGATATGTTTCAGCATTATTTATCTTTGTTTCAATTGTAATAGTTTTTCTTGAATCACTATTGGTTAATAAAAAAACATCTTTATTAACCATTCCCTATATATTGTGGAGTGGATTTGCGAGTGTTCTTTCCATAATTATCTATCTCCAAAATTAAAAATAACAAGTATCACTACTTGTTATTTTTTACATATATAGGAAATTTTTGCTTAATTATTTCCAATTATAAACGTTGTTTTTTACTTCTAAGTGTTTGTTGTAAAATTCTCTTAACGCTATTTTCATCATTCCTAAATCTTTTGTTCCAGCTGTCTCATAAGCAGAGTGCATTGCAAGTTGAGCAAGTCCAATATCAACAGAAATTACTGACACAGATTGTAGTAAAATACATCCAAGTGTACTACCTCCACGAATATCTGAACGATTAGTATATACTTGATATGGCACATTTACTTCATCACAAATAGCTTTAAATAAACCAGAACTTATGGCATCAGTTGTATAACTTAAACCAGCATTGTATTTTATAACTATTCCTTTATTCATATATACACAATTAGTTGGATCACTTTTCCCTAAATGATTGGGATGTACAGCATGAGCATTATCAGCACTTACCACAATTGTATTATTTAGTATTTGAGATCTAGAAGCTGCTAACCCTAAGTCTGTCAATATATCATCAATAACATCTTTGAGGAAAGTAGAGGCAGCACCATGGTTTGAATTACTTCCTATTTCTTCATGATTAAATGTTGCCCAAATATTAATATTATCATCGTTGTTTGATTCAATGAATGCTTCAAGTGATGAGTATAAGCATTCTAAATTGTCCAATCTTGGAGAACATATTAATTCAGAATCTTGCCCAGCAAGAGTTGGTTCTTCCTTATTATATAGAAACAAATCATAATCTAACACTTCTGAATCATTAAATTCTTTTTTTAACAAATCCATAACAGAGGTATTTGTTAAACTTAAAATTGCTTGTAAGTCAGTTTGTGCATTAAATCTATAACCCATGTTTACTTCTCTATTCATATGAATGCATAAATTAGGAATAACAACTGTAGTTGGTAAATTAACTAAAGATGTACTTAAGCCAGTTGCATTTTTAATCATTACTCTTCCTGCTATTCCTAGCGGTCTATCAAGAAAAGTTGAATAGATTAAACCACCATATACCTCAGAATTAATCATTGTATATTCATTTGAAACTATCACTCCATTTGGCTTAATTTTTAACATTGGAGAATCATCATGGGATGCAACTATTTGAACGCTAGGTTTTTTTAATTCTTTTCCAATTTTAAAAGCAATTATTGAACCATCCGCTTTGATTACAAAATATTTACTTCCTTTTTCTATATTCCATTTTTCATTTAAACTTAATTCTTTAAAATTGTTTTCTAAAAGAATTTTTTTTGAAGAGGCCACAGCATGATAAGCTGTAGGTGAATTTTTTATAAAGTCAATAAACTTTTTCATATTAAATTACAAAATTTCCCTTTCTAAATATTTGTATTTCTTTTCCATCATGGGTTGTACCAACAATTTCCATATCACTACTGCCAAACATAAAATCAACATGTACATTTGAAACGTTGTAACCAAGTTTTACTAGTTCTTCTTCAGGCATAGTTGTACCATCCTTTATATTCATTGAATATGCATTACCTAATGCTAAATGGCATGAAGCATTTTCATCAAATAACGTATTATAGAATATTATTCCTAAATTTGATATTGGAGAATCATAACTAATTAATGCAACTTCACCTAGACTCTTACTACCTTCATCAGTTTCAAGTAGTGATTTTAATGTTTCAATTTCTTCGTCAGCTTCGTATTTTACCACAACGCCATCTTTAAATGTGAGTTTAAATTTGGGAATTAATTTACCACGAAAGTTTAATGGTTTAGTACTAACTACAGTACCATTTATTTTTTTATTATGTGGCATAGTAAAAGTTTCTTCTGTTGGAATATTAGGTGCAAAGAATACTCCTTTTTCTGACATTTCTCCACCGCCTGCCCATATATGATTTTCTACAAGATATATTTCTAAATCAGTTCCAATGCCATTTTTAAAGTGTATTTTTTCAAAATTGTAATCATTTAAAATCTTGTTATGTACTTCAAGGTTTTTCATATGATTGTTCCATTCTTGTACTGAATCTTTATTTTCCTCTACTCTTGATGTATATAGAATTGCTTCTAATAGCTTTTCATATGCTTCTTCTTTTGAAAGAGTAGGGAAAACTTGTTGAGCCCACTCATAATTTGGATATGCTATGATTGCCCATTGAGTTCTACTAGCCATTGTATAGTCACTGAAAAACTTTAACTTAGAGTTTGATGCATTTGAAGCCATTGCCATTTTCATTGGATCTACATTTTTATATACATTAGGATTAGGAGATGTTATAGATAATAATGCTGCTCCTTTGTCTAATACATAACGATATTTATCAATTAAAAATTGAGGTACTTCAGTTAATACTTCATCACTTACATTTTGATAATATAAACTATTAACTGTATCATCCTTCCAATTGATTATAACATTCCCAGCACCAGCATTATATGCTTCTTCAACAACTGTTCTTACAAATTCATAAGCTTCTACTGGAGCATTAACAATTAAATATTGTTTAGGCTGAATATTTATGCCTACTCTAATCGCTAATTTTGCAAATTCCTTTAGTAAATTTTCTTTATTCATTGTATTTATCCTCCTTATACTTTAATATTTTTTGATTAATATTTTCTAAGTATTCCCATCTTGTAATTTTTTCTTCGATTTTCTTTTCAATTTCATTAATTTGATTTGTCAATTCAATTATTTTTTCATAGTCGGTTGTTAGAAGTTTTAATTCCTCTTTTATTTTATTTAATTGTTCTTCTAAGCTGTTAATTTCTTTTTCTATGTTATCATATTCTTTTTTCTCTGCTGATGTAAATCGCGGTATTTGTTGTTTTGCATCATTGACCTTTTTAATTTGTTTTTCACTTGCTTTGGTCAAAACGTTATTATCATTTTCCAAGTATTCTGAAATGCTATATATATATTCTTCAATTTTATTATTATTAAATACCATTAAATGTTGACATACTTTATCTAGAAAATAACGATCATGAGAAATTACAATTATTGCTCCTTTAAATGAGCATAAGTATTCTTCTAATACTTCGATTGTATATATATCAAGATCATTGGTTGGTTCATCTAGTAGTAATACATTAGGATTAGTTATTAAAACTTTTAATAAACTTAATCTTCTCTTTTCTCCACCAGATAAACGATTTAACGGCATTTGTTGCATTGTTGGAGTAAAGAAATAATTTTCTAGTAGTTCTGATGCACTAATTTTTCCATCTTCTGTTTCAATATATTCACCAAATTGTTTCAAATAATCAATTACTTTCATATTTGAATTCATTATTTCATTTACTTGTTTAAAATACCCTATACGAATAGTCTCCCCAATTGTAATCTTTCCATTTTGGGGCTCTATTTGGCCTATAATTGTATTAAATAGCGTAGTCTTACCACAGCCATTATTTCCGACAATTCCTAGTCTATCATATTTACTAACTATGTAATTAAAATTACTAAGTAATATCTTATCATTAATTTCTATTGAAATATTTTCAAATATAATTGTTTTTTTACCTATTCTTGTTGTCTTTGATGAAAATTCAAACTCTTGTTCGGTTAAAGCTATTGAAGTTTGAACTTGTTTTAAACTTTCTTCATAATCTTGGAATCTTTCAATTCTTTCTCTACTTTTAGTAGAACGAGCCTGAGGATTAAGAGCCATCCATTTAGCTTCTTTACGTAGGATTGCTGAAAGTTTTCTTTGGTTTGCTTTTAAATATTCTAAACGCTCTGCTTTTAATTCTAGAAATTTTGTGTAGTTAGCTTCATACATATATATATGACCATTTTCAATTTCGAGAATTTCTTTAGTTATTCTTTCAAGAAAGTATCGATCATGAGTTACAAGTATTAAACCTTTATTATATTTTATCAAATATTTTTCAAGCCACGATATCATAGCAATATCTAGGTGGTTGGTTGGTTCATCTAGTATTAACATATCACTTTTTGTAATTAATACACTAGCTAGTTGCAATCTCTTTTTTTCTCCACCAGATAAATTATCAACCAACATATCATGATTATTTAGCCCCATACGATTTAATATACTAGCTATTTCGTAATCATTTTCATTTTTACTTAAACGTCTTACTTCTTCAAATATTGTATTTCCCTTTTGAAAATTTATATCTTGCGCAAGATATCCAATTTTTAAATCATTCTTTCGATATATCACACCTGAAGATGGTGTAACTTCTCCCACTATTAGTTTTAATATGGTTGATTTACCAGCTCCATTAATTCCTATAATTCCAACCTTACTATTATCATTAATTGTAAAGCTAGCATTTTCAAGAATGTTTTTATCTATATATTGCAAAGAAACGTTATTAAATGTTATTAGCATACTTACCACCCTTAATAATTATGTCTTTAATAAAAAAATAGTAATTCAAATTGGAAAGCCAATCTAAATTACTATATTTCTTTACCGTTTTACTTTTCTTCTTTTTTAGCAGCTTGACTAGCTCTCTTGTTAAAACGTTCAATTCTACCAGCAGCTTGAACAAACTTTTGTTCACCTGTATAGAATGGATGACATTTTGAACATGTATCAACACGAATTTCTTTTAGTGTTGAGCCAGTTTCGAATTCATTTCCACATGATACACAAACGGCTTTAACTTTGTGATATTCTGGATGTATTCCTTTACGCATAATTGACTCCTTCCGCCATAGTTTTTGTAACCATAGTAAGTTATTTTATTTCTTTTATATTATACACTATCACTCATATTTTTGCAAGTAATATGGTAAAATACTTTATTTTTAAAAAAACAGGGGTTAATACTAACCCCTGTATATTTTTAATGTTGTGATCCAATTAATGATGCAACAGTTTGAATGATTGAAGCATATTCTTCTTTAGACATTAATTCTGTTGCTGGATTATTTTGTTCTGCTAATTCAGGACAAACTCTAGCTATAAATAATTCTGCATCTGCTTCTGTTAATCCATTATTTACTAATGCAATCTTAAGTGCATCATATAAAACTGATGGTAACATAGGACGAATAATTGTTGAATTATTAATCTTTGTAAATAACTCTACTGCTGATGCTTCATCTAAAGTAGCAGCTTTTTTAGCAATTGTAGATGTATATGATGCGTTAACAACAAGTAAGTCATTGTCTTTAATTGATTGTAATGCATCTGTCATAGCTATTATTTCTTCATTCCAACTTTCAACATCATTTGTTACAGTTCCTAAAGGACGGTAATTATCAGCTGATGTAGAAATGATATTGCCCTTTAATAAGATCTTAGCAATAATTCCATTGTGTTCAACACCTAAACTATCTGTGTATGAACATAATTGATTTACATCAAAAATATTAGATACGTTCATTAATTGTAATAATTGACGAAGACCAACAAGAGTATTTGTAGAATCTTCTTGTGATGGGAATTTAACTAATGATGTAGTATCTCCACCAACAACATTATTATAAGTTGAAACGTTTGGATAATTTGTGCCTAAATCCATTGTATAGATATTAGCATTTCCAGAATTTCTTAATTCTTTTGCGTTTGCTGCAGCAACAAATATTGCAAATGTAACAAGTTGTTCTTCAGTCCAGAATGTTTCATCATATGAAGTAGTGTCATAATATTGACTCCAGAATTCATCTGAAACAAGATCTTTAATTTGGAATGAAGATTCACCACTTGTATCGGTAACACTAGTAATAGTGTCACCGATTATACCAAGTAGTATTTCACGCATTGTTAAAGATTTAGATAATGTAATTAATGTAGTAGAGATTTTTTCATAATCTTTTAAATTTGAAACTTTTGAATATGAGATATCAGAAACTTTTTCATTTACTGGATCTATATATTCACCAAAGTTGGCAATTACATTTCTTACAGCTATAACTTCTAATCTAGCTTCTTCATTATTTGTAGGAATTGCATCCTTATTAATTCTAAAGCCTTCTGAAGTTTCTTTAAATGAAACTTTATCTATAAATTTACCTAACCACCTATTGTAGTTTGCTTTAACTGATTCAAGACCAGGTTTTCCATTTAATCCAAAGAATGAATCATAAACAGAAAGTGCTTCATTTAATGATAAATTATTTAAGCCTTGTTTAACTGATACGTAAACATCAAATAATTTTTCAAATTCTTCTGCCCACTTTTCATTTGGTAATGTATCAAGGTCGATGATTCCTTGAGCATCTTCAGGTAAGTTAGCTTCAACTTTAGTTTCATATAATTCTTTAAATAATTCACTACCAACATAAGATTTAGATGCAGCATCTACAAATGCAACAAACTTATCTTGAATAGTTTCATTTTCAAACATTGAAGAATTCATATTGTTAATATCAAATTCTGGGTCAGCACATAATGTTGCAAGTGATTTAGTCATTAATACAAATTGAGCAAATTCATTATCCCAATCGTTAACAACTGTTAAATCAAGTGATGAGGTATCAACAAATGTTAATTTGTCAAGAACCATTCTCATAACTTCTTCTTCATGGCCTTCAACAGCATACATACCAAATAAGTTAGTTAATAAGATGTCAATGTGACCATCAAGATTTGCATAGTCAAGTCCTTCACTACCGAAGAAATTAATGTAAGCAGCTTCTTCAATTACATTTAGAAGACTCATATAATCAGCCATTGCATAGTCATCAGTATATAGAGGACTATCTAATGATGAAAGCATAAAGTCAAGAACATTTGTTGTTGAAGAAACTTTGTTAATTGCTTTCTTCATGATACGTTTCATAAATAACTTAGCAAGTTTAGAAGTTTCAAGTTCTTTACCAGCAGATGAAACTGCAAGTAAGAATTCTTTTGTTAACATTGTGTTAACATCTGAAAGTGTTACATTTTGTAATTCAGAACTAATTGCATTTAAGAAGGCTTTTAGACATTCTACTTCATATTCATAATCAACATTTGCGTTAACTAATTCTTGTTTTGTAACATTAGCTTTTAATACTTTCTTAGCAGCGATTGGTAATAAATCGTTAAGTAAGTCTTTTGTTACAACACTAGTAGTTACAAACTCAGCAAGAGCAATTATAGTTTCAGTATCTTTGTAATTAATCTTCTTATCAAATACGCCTAGTTTTTCAGCAAGTGTAGCCATCTTGAATAAATCAGGAAGAGCAACATTTACAAATTCAGTGCTTGTCATACCTTCAAATACAGCTACCTTACCATAATTTTCAGTAAGTGCTTTACTTAAGTATACAACACCATCCATAAATACTTGTTCAATTAAATCAGAATCAAGAGCACAAACAATAAGATCAGTTAAGTCATTTTGGAAGTTAACATCACTAACTATTGCATAATTCTTACTTCTAATATCTGACTTGTATGAAGCAAGGAATGAACGTAATTTATTAGCAATTGCACGGTATACTTTAATTTCTTCTCTTGTATGTAATACTGAATAGTCAACGTGAACTATACCTAATTCAGCAATATTTCTTGTTAACTTATCGAAGTATCTTTCATAACTGCCAAGACGAACATTATTATATACAACAGCAAATACTTTATCTGTTAATTCTTTATTTGTAAAGTCAATACCATCATTACTGAATGCACCCATTGAACTTAATGCACGTAATGCTACTAGAACATCTTGACTTAAGTTTTCGATTTGTGCATCTGTTGTATCAGCAAATCTATTAGTATTTAACATAGAATCAACTCTAGCAAGAACTTTTCTTGCTACCCAAGGAGTTACAACATCTGATGTATCCATTTCTAGATATAATTCATAGATGTCTATTAATGCATTCATTAGTTCAGTATTACCTAATGAATTCATATTCAATTTGAATTTATTTGTATTCTTGTATACTGTGTAAATAGCTGGAACCATGTCAGCAACTATGTTACCATCATGTGCAACATTAACACTTGCGAAATCAAGAGTACTTAAATCAAATCTCTTAATTAATTGATTAACTACCATTACAACATCTTGTTTCTTAACTTCAAGGATTTGCATTGTAGCTAATTCTCTTATAGCCTTTTGAACAAGAGCAATTTGTTCATCAGTTAATTCAGCATTTTGAGTGTATGCTTTGTAGAATTGAGAAGTATATAAAGTTCTAATAGCGCTAGCAGCAATATGAGTATCACTTTCAAGAGCTTCTTTAGTATATCCATCAAGATGTAAATATTGTTCATAATTTCCAAATTTAGAACCATACTTGTTAAGAACTTTTTCATACACAGGTAATAAGATTTCATCTGCTAATTCAGATTGATCAAATACTTCTACAAAGTTAACTATATGTTCAACATCTATTGTGATTAACATATCTTTAACTTTTCTTGCGAATTCTTTCTTACTTGCTTTAAGTACATTATAGTATTCTTTAGCAGTATCAACTAATCCACGGAATGAAGTAATTCCATATTCATGTAATGCAGTAAGTACTTCTACAACACCTGCCTTAGCATATTCTGCTTCAGCCATATAATTAATTTCAGTTAATTCCATTAATGAAGTATCAATACCATATTTATTGAATGCAGCTTCTAAGATTTCAGCGTATTTGCCTTCAAATACATGTAAGTTCATTAAGTAATCGATGATTTCAACGGCAGCACTTGTATTTTCAAGTGAACTATCTTTACCAACTCTTACAAATTTACCATCATTATAAATGAAGTTAACAGCAGATTGAGCCATATTTAATAATGTTGCATAATCTTCAATTCTTTCTAAAGCACTTAATTCACTAGTTTCAAGGAATCTTGAACCAGGAACATTAAGTTTGTCTGCAAATGCATACATAACACTATAAAGTTCACCACTTAATGATGTACCATCTAGTTTAGATAATGCATTGATTAGTAATGTTGCAGGTTCATAATTAATGAAGTATTTCTTACTGATAGTAGTACGTTTTCTTAATACATCAATAATGTCTTGTAATGTTCTTACAGGGAAATCATCTCTCATTAATAACTCTGTTAATGCATTATATGCGTTAACGTAAGCTTCAGCTTCACTACTATAATCAATGTTAGAGTTATCAAAGGCACTTAACTCAATGTTCATAATTGTTCCAAATGCTTCAACAACATCTTGTCCGTATAATGATAATGCATGTAATGTTGTTGCTACACGAATCATTTCATCTGCATATTCATTAGTCCAATCAATTGCTTCATTTCTATTTCTCCAGTATTTATAGATACTAGAATCTTTAACTAAATGAGCAAGTACTAATCCTGTTTGAATGTCTTCATTAAATGTTACCTTGTTATATTTGTCAAGAGTTAATACAGTTTGTAAAGAAGCATACTTTTCAGGAAGAGTAACCTTAGTTAATACTTTCTTAGTGAATGGTAATAACAATTCATATCCAAGAGATGTATCAGCTATAGATTCAATAGTTCTGCCTAATGCTTTTAAGGCAGCACCATTCATCTTTTCTCTTAATGTTGTGTATGAGATGTTTCTAATTAAATCTAATACATCTTCATAGTGAGTAAGATTCATGGCTTTTAAAGTAATTAATGCATCGATTGAAGCAACTTGAAGAGAAGCTCTATCAGAAGCAACATCAATAATATCAAAGTCAACATCTGTAGCATCAATATTATAAACTTTCATTAATTCTTTAAGCATTGTTCTGTAGTTAAGATTTACAATTGTTAAATCTAATACGTCATATACAACGTTTGACATAGCATTATTTTCAGGAAGTAATGCAGTCTTGTTAATTAGATAATCTACAACATTTGTTTCAACTAAGTCTCTAAATAATTTAGATGTCTTAGCAATATCAAATGTAAGTTGTTCTAATGTTAATTCATAAGCATCTACTACATCTACTACACCTTTAAGTTTAGTAGGAACAACTTTTCTTACTTGGTTAACTAATGTAGGTAGGAAGTAAGGTGCTATTGAAGTTGTAACAAAGATATCATAAGCATCCATAACATCAGTAATATGATTGTATGCACCCTTAATTAATTCTTTGAAATCAATTGATTTAATATCGTTAATAGTCTTAATTGTGAAATCTGAACTATTGAAGTATTCAGCTAAAATTGCATAAGCATCAGCAAATTTAACTAAATCACCTTGTACATCAAGATTATCGTATGATGCACCATATACTGTAATTCCTTTTACTTTCTTAGCTAAAATTTCTAAGTAAGTATTTGTATGATATTTAATATAATTAGTAGTTCCAAGAACGTTAACTAAAGAAGAAACAATTTCAGAAACAGTTACGCCTTCACGTTCACTATTTACATATTCTATTACTTCACCATTCAAGATCTTACCAGCATTAATATCAACTAAATCTCTAACGATTACTGATGCAACCGCTAAATCAGCTACCATTTCTTCATTTGTAGCATCTCTGTAATCGAAGTACTTAAGAAGATTTCTATTTTCAAGTGCAGGGACTACATATAATTCATATAAAGTTTTTAGGTTTTCATTAACAAATGTTACATTGCTTAAAACATCAAGCATATCAGCAACAATTATCATTGAATTATTATCACTAGCTAATTCTTTTACGCTTACATTCTTAACATAATCTTTAACTTCATTTAAGTTATATACATTAACGCTTGCGAAGAATTTAACTGCAAGGTGAACTAATTCTTTTAATTGAGTATTATCATTTTCAAAGTCAACATTTTCTACATTAAATGAATCAGCAGGAACAACTTTTCCAGCAATCTTCTTACCATAAACTAAATCACGAAGAAGTAATTCAACTAAGCTATTCATATGTCCTTTGAATAATTCTAACGCATTAATGTTATCAATAATAACATCAATCTTGCTATCAAGTACTGCAAGGTCTAAGTTGCCGTTACTTAATTCAACTAAGTCTAAGCTTAATACTGTTTCAATTAATTCTTTCAAGTATGGAGTATCATGACTTACTTTGTCACCATTGTAATTATCAAGATCTAATGCTACCCAATAATCATTTAAGATATTCTTGAATAGAGGAAGTGCAAGAATTAATAATGTAGCTCCTGTTTCTCCATAAAGTGTAGTATCCATATATGCATTAACAGCAGCAACTGTATGTGCAATATTAGATTTTTGAAGTAAGAATTTTAAAGCAGCTTTACCATTGTTATCAACATCATATTTATTCTTAATTGGGAATCCTTCTTGACCAAGTACTGCGCTTAAGTGTTCATATACTTCATGAATCTTAGAAACGTCACCAGCAAGGTCAATATTATTTCCATTAACTTCACTTAAATCAACACTGCCAAGTAATCTATCTAATCCTTTAACAAAGGCATCCATTCTACCAGGCATATTGAAGTAATTCAATTCAAATACATTGTCAATAATATTTAAGATATCTAATTTATTATTGTATGGATAATCAATATTTCCAACTAAGAAATCATATACATGTAAATTAGCAAGAGCTACGATAGCCATTGATACATCATGTAAATCTTTACTTAAGTCATTAATATTGCTATAAATATTATGTAAATCAGCAATACCTTCTAAATTATCTTTTGATAGATATTTATCAGAAAGTGGCATAATTACAAATTTGAATAAATCAGATTTTTGAAGTGTGTCAATAATATTTGCAACAGCAAGCATGTTTTCATCACTATAACGATCAAATTTAATAGATTTGAAATCAAATGCTTTAATTTGTGGAATTGTATATAATCCATAATTTTCTAATACAACAAATGCATTATCTAATACATTTACTAAATTATCATACTCTTCACTGAATTTAACATTGCCTGTTGCAAGAGCAGAGTTAATTCCATATTTATCAAATGTTGTTATGATGACTTTATTATCATTTCCAACTAACATATGAAGGTTAAGTACTTTTTCTAAAGCACTATATAGAGCAGCTTTATTATTATAATCAATTTGAGCATTTCTAATAATTATTTCAACCATGCCGAAATCAATCAAATCATAAGCAGCACTTAATAATGTTCTTACATCTTCAAGAACTTGTTCGTTTGTTACATTGTCTAATACGTAAGTATAATCTAATCTTTGTTTTTCATTAAGTTTAGTTAAACCAGCACGTACAAAATCAGTAGTAATAACACCAAATGTTTGTAAATTTACTAATGATTCTAATGCTTTAACAAAGTAATTTGCATTTTCACTTGTAGCATATGATTCACTAGGTTTAAAGTTATTGTTAATTAATTCTTTAATATTTTCAACTAATGCTAAATCAGTTTCAACTAAGAACTTATCAACAGCAGTCATAGTTTCTAAGAACAATTGATTTTCTAAATTCCAATCAACTGTAGCAAATTCGCTAGCTGTAACTTTTCTCATATCAAGTTTAGCCTTAACAGCTATAAAGTTGATTAGAGAGGCAGCCCAATCAGCAGGGCTTAGTTGATATAATCCAAGACTTGGGATTAACTCAACAGCAGGTTTTAAACTTTCAATATTTAATAATTCTACTTTCTTAGATTCAATAATATCGAATAAACCAAATTTACATAATGGTCTAAACATTTGAACTAAAGTATCTATATCATTCATTAGAACTGTAGAAGTAAATGTACCTTCTAAGAAATGAATGTCAAGACCGGCTTTGTCAGCTTTATTAATTATTTCATCTAAAACTTGAGGGAATATTACGTCAGCAGTATGGAAACTTAATACTAGTTTCATTGCTTCAGCAATTAATGTTAAGTTGCTATCTGTATATGTTTCTTCAAGAGAATATCTTCTTTCTTCTTTAAAGAATCTAACAACTTCACTATATGATTCGAGGTTATTATTATCAAGGATTTCACCAAGTTTTAATACTAATGCTTGTAATGTAGCGTTTTCTTCTAACCATTCAGCTTCTGTAAATGTTAATTCAGCAGAATCAACTGTTACATCAAACTTCATAGTTGCAAATAATTTATTTAATATAGAAGCAGTCCAATTAGATCTGAACTTAGTAAATAAATTTATATTTTCAAGTTTTGCTACTGCATTAGCAATATATGTTACATCAATATGACTAATTTCTTTGTCATTGATGTACTCTTTAATGCCAAATGAAGCAAGGTTCTTAGCAACGATTAGGATTGGTTGAATATCATTTGCTAAGTCAAGAGCAGTATATGAATGTTCTAAGAACGCAATATCAAATCCTTTTTCAGCAGCTTTTGTTATTGCATAGTTAAGAACTTTGTCAAATACTATGTTAGCTGTATTAGTAATTAATAGATTATTTAATACAACATTTAGACTATCCATATTAGCATCAGAGAACATAGTCTCACCAAGATAATCTTTATTATTGATGAATTGTTGAACAGCAGATTTAGACATTAAGCCTAATGAATTCATTAATTCACATAAGCCTTTAACTGCATTTTGAAGGCTAACATTATCTTCTAACCATTCAGCTTCAGTTAATGCATCAAATTCACTTGCAGTAACTTCAATGTTTAATTTAACTAGAGCTTTATTTAAAGCATATGCAACCCAGTTAGAACGTAATCTTGTAAATAGATTAATTTCTTCAATTTGAGCTATCATGCTTGCAGCAATTTCACCATCGAAATGTTCAACTTCAATATTGAATAATGCATCAAATACACCAAATTCAACACCTTTTCTTGCAATATCAAGAACGGTTCTTACATCGCTAATTAATTCATCAGCAGTAAATTCTTTATTTGATAATGCTTCTTTTAAGAAGTCAAGATCGTTATTATCAATCTTGCTTACACCGAAACTTGCAAGGCTAGGTAAAACGACTCTAAATATTTGCATTTGAGCTAATTCATCAACGACTTCAATTGAAATGTTAACAGTTGTTTCGTTAACATATTGTCCATTTAAGTAATTCTTATTTGCTATAAAGTTTTGTGCATCATCAGTAGAAACAATATTTAATTCTTTAAATAATTTATCTAATTGATTAATTGCAGCTACTAGGTGGCTAATTTCTTGTTCAGGATCTAGACCAGCGAAATCAGAAACGGAAACTCGATCTTCAGACTTAATAGCTTCTAATAATTTATTTGTAGCAATAACTAACCAATTTACTTCATCAACTTTATAAATATGTAATTCATCAAGTTTGTTAAGTGCATCAGTAAGTTTAGAGAAATCAATTACATCAATTGATTTATAGAAATAGTAATCTAATACACCAAATTGAACTAAATCTTTGCCCATAGAAGCAATAGTTCTAATATCTGATGCAAGATCAATACCATCTATATCTTTACCGATATATAGGCTCATGAATGATAACTTAAATTTATCAGTAGATACTTTTTGTACTAAATAATTAGCAAGAGCAGGTAAAGCAGGTTCTAATGCTTTAAGTGTTCCAATTAAATCAACAATGTCAAGAATAGCATTTGCATTTGTGCTATTTGCATATTGTGCAAGTTGCCATAATTTATCATTGAAGAAATTATTTATTTGTTCAAGAGTGTCAATGTTATTGTTATCTAATAATTCATCAACTTTGTTAATTATTTCAACAAGAGTAGTGAAACAATTATCATAATCAGTTTCTGTTAAATATGCATAGTCAGAAACTTCTACACGGTTTGTAATCTTCATTGCTTTTAAGGCTTCATTTGTAATTAAAGCAGTCCAATCAGCACGTGCAACATTTAATGTGTTAAGAATACGTAATTCTTCAACTATTTGAGCTAAAATTGATAATTCTAAATCTTCAATTTCTTTATAGAAGAAGTAATCTAGAGCACCAAATGAAACAGCTTCATCGATAATATTAGCTAAAGTGTTAATATCTTCTGAAAGCATTGTTCCAGTTAATTGTTTATTGTTAAGTTTTGTTTCTAAGAATGTTAAATCAAGTTCAAGTTTTGTTTGATTAACCTTATCAATTGCATATAATGCAAGTTCATCAAGAATAGGAACAATACCATTAATTTCAGCAATAGTTCTTAACATTGATGTAATTGAATTAACATTTTCTTCTGTTGCATATTGTGCAAGTTCATAGTTTTTATTCTTAAAGAAATCAACTACTTGTTCAGAAGATTCAAGATAATTTGCTTTTAGTAAATCACCAATTTGACCAATTAATACTACGATATTTTCTAGGTCATTTGTATAATCTACTTGGTTCATGAACTCATATTCATCAACAGTTACACTATGTGTTTCATCCATCTTTATAGCTTTAAGAACTTGATTCATAAGAATTGTTGTCCATTCAGCTTCAGATATATGGAATAACGCAAGTTCATCAATTGATTTAACTATTGATTGAAGTGGAGCTACATCAATTTGGCTAACTTTCTTATCATAGAAAATTTCAACAGCGCCAAATTTTACTGCTTCACGTATCATTGATGAAATAGTTAATAAATCTTGTCTTATGTCACTACCTACATATTCACCATTTTGGATAGCATCTCTTACAAACTCTAAATCAGGTAATTTATCATTTGTTAATACATACTTAGTTATGGCATAAGAGAACATTTTTTCTAATGCTACTGAGGCACTATTAGCAACTACTATTTGATCAACAATATCAAGTACTGTATTGATGTTTTCGTTAGTTACATATTGTGCTGATTCATAGCCTTTATCTTTAAAGAATTTAACAATATCATCATAGAATGTTAAGTTATTATCTTTAGAAAGTTTAGCAACATTATCAATTATTGCAACTAATCTTGCAAAATCTTCATGCCACATTTCATTTTCCATGTAAGATAATTCTTCAATTGTTATAGTTCTATCAATCTTAATTGCGGCTAAAACTTTATTAGCTACTAGAGCAATCCAGTTATTGTAGTCAGCTTCAAGTATATGTAAAGTATCTAGTTTTTCAACGATTGAAGAAATATATTCAAATTTAATTTCAAATGGTTGTTCTTTATAAACACCAAAGTAAATATCAAGTGCTCCAAAGTCTAAAGCGTCATTTGCAATTAGCATTAATGTCTTAATATCTTCAGCTAGAACTGTACCATTTAATGTTCCATCGCTTAAATATTGTAAGATGAATGATACATCATATTCTGCAGGAACCTTTTGAACTGCAAATCTTACGATATTTGGTAGTAACGGATGAATAGGTTTAATATCAGCAATTGTTGAAATAATTGAAGTAGCTATCTTAGAAGTATCAACAGTTAAGTTACCTTGAGTCATATAACCTTGTTTTTTGATAAAGTCAATAACTTCTTTAAGACTTTCTAATTTCCACATTGCTAGAAGTTCATCTAATTTAACTAATACTTCTTTTACTGAAACAATAGCATCATCAGCATCTTGATCAGTAATTTCAGTAAAGTCATTTGGAGAATACTGAGTATCAAATTTTAATGAAGTTCCTAAAACATTTCCTAACAATGCCATCCATTCAACTCTAGCTTCTTTTAGAAGAAGCATTTCGTTTAATTGGTCAAATGCAGGATCAAGAGTAGCTAAATTAATATCTGCTATATCACTAGTCTTTAGATATTCTAGAAGGCCAAATTCAACAGCTATATTAACTATTTCAGAAATATTTAATACATCATGACTTAATATTTCATTTGTTACAACGTCTTTAACAAAGTTTATATCAAATTTATTTACAAATTCGTTTTTATTCAATTGGTCAACACCATATCCAACTAAATCATTTAAGAATGCATCAAATCCGTTTACTTTAAATAATTCATGAAGAATGTTTCCAATTAATGTTACATTTTCAGATTTCAAGAAGATATCTAATAATTCATCTTTTTCATCTTTGGTTAGAGATTTTAAGCTTGTTATCATTTCACGAATTTCATATACAGAACTTAATTTATTGTCTGTAGTAAGAAGTTCTTGTAACATGTTAACTACTAATTGTAATTGTGTATTATCAGCAACCCAGTTTTCTTCAGTCATATAAGCAAAATCATTTACTTCTACTGTTACAGTTACCTTAGTAGCTTCAAATACTTTATTTAAGATTAAAGTCCAAACTTCAGCACGATTCATATTGTAAATGTTCATTTGATCAAGTAATCCAATGATATTTGCTATATAAGCTGTGTTAATTTGTTCTTTATCATACTCTTTATTTAATAATTTTACAGCGCCAAAATGAACTGCTTCTTTAACGATTTCACCTAATACTTGTATGTCTGCAGATAGGTTTTTATTTGTGGCAGATTCTTTAACAAACGCTACATCGAATTTCGCATCTTTTGCTTTTTGAATTCCATAATCAACAAAATCAGAAAGAATTGGTTGTGTTGAATTTAATCCAACTAAACTACTTAATGCATCAAATAAATTATCAATTACTGTGTCAGTTAAATATTCTTCTTCTTTGTATAATTGTTGTTGAACAAAGTCTTGAACTCTCTTAATTGTAAATCCATCAGGGAATAACTCATCAAGAACCTTAGAAATACTTACTAAAGCACTGCCTAAAGATTCTGCATCTTCTTTCCAATCAGCACTTGCAATTATTTCAAAATCAGAAGCATCATAACGTTCTTCAAAATCAGAGATCTTAATTACTTTGTCTAAAACATAATTAGTAACAAATGCCATCCAATCATTTGCATATTTACCTAAAATGTGTAATTCAGCTAAACGAACTGGAATGTCTTGTAATGCATTTTCATTTAATTGACTTACTGCTTTACCATTGTAAATTTCAATAGCGTGTAAATCAATTAAGTCAACTACTACATATGTAAGTGTTATGATATCATTAGCTAATTCTTCATTTGTTAATTCAGAAAGTTTGATAAATGAAATATCATAACCATTTTCAACTGCTAATTCTATTGCGTAATCTAATCCTTGAGGAAGTAGAGCTTTTACAAGTCCTGTTTCAGCTAACTCTCTTAGGATTTCTACAGCACAATTTGCATTTGCATCTGTAAGTGCAACTTTAAAGTCTCCTTTTACACTGTTAATGTAATCTACAAGATTGACAAGAGAAATTAAATTGTTATCAACAGCAAATTGTTGTAAATGAGTTAAAACATTTTGAATTTTTTGGAAGTCATCGTTCCAATTTACATCTTCTAAGTCACTTGCTTCTAAATAGAAACTTGTTAATTTAGCAGCTTCAAATCCTTTGTTAACAAGTGTACTTACTAATTCATTTTCATGTTTAGTTACTAAATTTAATTGGTTAATTAAACCTACAAGTGTTTTTGCATTTTCTAAAAGTGTATTAATTGGTTTTGTATCAATCTTTAATTGTTCTTTTAAAATCACACAAGCAACACCTTCGCTTGCAGCAAGTTTAATCATTTCTGCTACAACGTGTAAGTCTTCATTTAGTTCTGCAGCAGTTAGATCATTTAAGAAGTCTACATTATATCCTGCGTCTTTAGCTAGACTTAATCCATACTTAAGAACTGTAGGAAGAATGTTAGTTACTAATTCAGATCCTCTTGCAGCTTCAACAACATTAGAAAGATTTCCAATATTGGTATCAGTAATATATTTATTAACTACTGTTTTGTCATTCTTATATTCATTGATTAAATCAACAATTTGACCAACTGTTGTAAAGTTGTTATCTTTTACAATTTTAATTAATTCAGCAATAATATTTTCAAATGCTTGAACTTCAGTTTCCCAATTTTCAACTGCACTTGCATCAATATCCGCTGCTGTAATTATTTTGTTTTCAGGTAAATATTTATTAACAGCATATTGAACCAATCTTGCTTCATAGCCTTTAACAATATTCATTGCAAATAATTCATCAAGTACTTTATTTACTGATGAGGATTCAGGAATCATGAAGATATCGCCTTTAAATCCATTTCTCCAGTATTCTACAAAATCCATTTCGTTAATTAAGACATCTGCAATATTTAATACTGAGTGTAAATCTTCAACAAGTTGAGCACCTGTTAATTCGCCATTCCAGAAATCTTCTTCAATAATGTTAGCTGTAATTAATTGGTTAACACCAACTTGGAATGCTATAGGTAATACACATTCAATTGTTTGTAAATCTAGAAGAGTATTAACTATATTTAACATTGTATTAACATTTTCAGTTGTTACAAATGATACATTCATATATGTCTTATCCTTAAAGAATTGGATAAGTTTTTCAGTGTTTTGAAGGTCATTAACTTCTAAGAAATTAATGATTTCTTTAATTACTGCTTTAGCTGTTGCGCCTTCTTGTTTCCAATCAACATCTTTGAAATCTTCAGCGCTAACTTTTTCAATATTTAATTTACCAGCAAATTTATCTGCTAGATAATTAATTGTCCATGCAAACACTTCATTTCCACAACGTTTAAACATTTCTATGTCTAACAATGCGTCAATGATATGTTGGAAGTTTTCAAGTTTATCTGTATAAACTACTGAGCCACCAGATAATAATGTTTGTGCATCCATTTCTACTAGTTCACCAGCAATATATACAAGACGTTTTACATCTCTTGCAAGTGTTTCACTTGAAAGTGTTTCAATGTCAATAATGTCTAATAATTCTTTGAATTCTTCAGGTACTAATGGTCTTAAATATTTAACATAAATTGAAGGAAGTAATGCAGCTACAAGCTTAGAACCTTTAGTCTCAACGTAAGTGCCATCTTCATTAATTTCATAAGTACCAAAAATAATTTCAACTCCACTCATAAGGTGTGCAAAAATTTCAGGTCTAGTTAAATAATCTAAATCTACTTTTACGTTTCCTGAATCATCAACTAGGCTAAATTCAGGGTCTTTTAATATTGGTTCTACTTCACGAATGAAATTAACTAATAAATCTCTTTCGCCAGTATAATCAATGTCATTTAATAAGCCTTTTTCAACTTCAAGTAACTTAGTTGCTTTTAAGATTATACGAATTATACGGCCTTCAAATCCTTGGAAAATCTTAGATTGGAAGATTGTATCAATTATGTTAATCATCGCATCAACTTCTTGATATTTTAATGCACCAATACCATCTCTAGCTACTTCAAACAAACCTAATGTTTGAGCATCTTTTATTGCTTGAACTATTTTGATAATTTCTTCAGCTAAAGCTTTTTCACGAATTGAATTCATAATATCTTTAACTACATTATCATCGTCAAATTTATCAGTTATTGGTAATAAATATTTGTTTGTTGCAGGATTAATTAAAGCAAGTGCTAAATCAGAATCAACTAATTCTTCAAGTGCTTCAACCATAACGTCAATAGCTTCATCATCTTCTAACATATTTTGGAAATCGAACTTAAGTTCTTTCATATCAACGTCTTTTAATTTTGTAAAGTCGCTGTAAACGTCGATAAGATTTAAAATAGTATCAATTTCACCAAGGTTTTCACCATCAGTTACCCAATTTATGTTATCAAGAATAGAACCTATAATCTTTTTATTACCTTGTGCATCTACTTCATAAATGTATAAATCTTCTTCATTGAATAAATCAAATTTATTAAATACTGCAAGTAATAAATTGTTCTTTGTTGTATCATCACCTAAAAGATTAATTTTAAGTACTTTTTTAACAATTTCTTTCATTGTTTCAATTGCATTGTCACTAGTTAAATCCATTTTTTTAAGATCTAGACTTAATGCATTTAGCTTTTCTACAGCAAGTTTTCCAGATTCTAGAATTGTTTTAAAGTCTTGTTTCCAATCATCAATAGTTAATTCTTTTAGATTTAAGATATTTGCAAAATCAGTAAATCCATTATCTTCTGTACTGAAATAATAATCAAGTGCTGATTGTCCTACAGGAATTAATACACTTGCAAAAATTGTAGTATTAGCAATTGAATCAAATAGATCAACTGTTTTTTGGAATTCATCAACTACAAATTTTTGAACTAATTCTTTAGTTTCTAAATCAGTTATTTGAGAAATTTCAGTGTAGCCGTATTTTTGGAAATTACTATATATTGTCACAAAGTTTTGTAATTCTTGTTTCCAATTAACATTATCTAAACTTAATTTTTCATTAAATCCACCAGTTATTTTTTCTACTACGTCTAGTTTTACACCAGTTCTAATTGCAATTGGAAGAACTTTATTTATAAATTCAGAATTTCCAAGTACATTAACAATTGCAGAAAGTTTTTCAGAATCCATAGTTAAAACGTTGAAATCTTCAAGTGGGAAAATATCTAATTTGTAAACTTCTTTTAAGGTATCTAAGAATACATTTACATCATTTTTCCAATCAATGTCACGTAGACCTAAGAATGGAGCTGTTTGTACTGCATTTGCTAATGCATCACTAACTACCTTTATTTCGCTAGCATATTCAATAGCAACAGGCATAATTTCTGCAAGAAGTTTAGCTGATTTTAAAGTTTCTAACGCTGCTGAAACTTCTTCATCCGTCCATGTTCCTAAATCAATGTTTCCCTTAAGTTGATTTAACGTTTCTAAATAAACTGATAATTCCTCACGAAGAGTAATTGTTTGTTTAGTTGTATTAATTTTTGACATAGAATCAAATAGTAGGGTACTAAAAGATTGTCCGAAGAAATATGAAGAGCTTTCTACGAATTTTCCAATAGCACTTTTTCCATAAGAATCAACAAAATCAAATGCGATATCTGCTGGTCCTTCTTTAGAGTCTACATCTTGTTTTGTGGTATCACCGTTAACAAGGTTTGAGATTGTTTGTCTTGTTTCAGGTGAGGCAGTTCTTAGAATTGCACAAATACCAGAAATAGGGGCAAATAACAAAATTATTAAGAAAATACCTTTTAAGGCACCTGCAACAGCACCCCAAGCACGTTTCTTTGTTTTCTTAGGCTCTGGTAACTCGTTTTCGGTAACAGTTACCACAGCATCATTTGCTCCTTCAACACCTTTTAATACAAGTACTGCATCGTTTGCTTCCTCATCCAATTCTTTGTTTCCTTCTGTAGAATCATCTGGTGAAGTTCCTTCAGTATTTTGTTTTTTGGTGTCTTCTTTTTTAGCACGTTTAATAATTAACAACACAAGATGACTTAAAAGTCTTATTATTGGTGTTATTATTACAACAACAAGTGTACAACTTATTAGTAAAACTAATGTTGCAACACATGAGGCGATGCTATAAATTAAGTTGTATGTTTCCTTTCCTTCAACTAGTAAATTTTCAAGGTTCAAACCATTAATGTTTTTTAAGTATTCAATAATACTTTGCCAAATGGTTGTACCTTCTGCAGCAGGCAAGTTTAGCATATTTCTGATTTGGTTTACACCTGCACCACTATAATTTAGTAGTACACCAGAATTACCAAAGACTAGCCAAGCCAATACTAGTAAAACGAGGAAAACAGCAATGCACGATAGTTCTCTTTTTAGTCCTCCTAAAAAGCCCCAAAGTGCGAATAAGATTACTATTCCGAGCAATCCCAACCCTACGAATAGTAAAATCAGATTAAAATCCATCATAATTCACCTCTTTTATGTATGACTTTACTTACTTATTGTACCAAAAATCTTTTTTTTTTGCAAGTGATTATTCTTATTTTGGAATATATTTGTTAATTTTTTTTAACATAGTTCGTATTTTCATTGTCTTTTTCCCATTACGCACCATTGTAATGCGGAAATATTTGCTTATTATCATTAGTGATTAAAATTCCAACTACTATACATTTTATTAAATAAATTATATTAATATGAAAAAAAGAATTAGTTCAAATTAGACTAATTCTTTTTGATAATTATTTATGAAAATTAAATGATTCCTAACATTGTTAAAATTGATTTTGCAACCGAAGAATTATTAACCTCTTCAGCTAATTCTTTATGATTTTCGATGCTGAAATCAGAAGGGTTTTTACTATATTCATCGTATACATCTTGAATAATGATTGATTCATTTTTCAAATCTAATGATTCGGTTTCTGCATCAGATATATTTGTATATTTGCCAACTACATCTTTGGTAAATTCACTATCGCTAAATAAGTTTAAACCATCTACAATTGCTTTAACTGCATTATCTTTATTTGTATCATCTTCACTATTTATATATTTATCAACATTTTTGCTTATATCTATAAGAGTTCCTATATCATTTGCTGTTTCTTTTAATGTGGCAGGATCAGAGAAATCATATTTTGGTGTACCATCTTCATTTTTTGGCATAATATTTAAATTATTTTCACCAAGCATATCATTTAAAATGATTCCTACAATTTTAGAAGATATAACTGACTCACTGGCTTTCAACATTATATTTGTTACAGTACTTCCTTCTACGGTTTTGTAACTTTCAGCATCATTTAGATAAGTTTTGCACAAATCTACTACTTCAAATAAATTATTGATTTCATTTTCCCAACCATGTTTTTTAATTTCTTGTTTTTCTTCATCAGAGAATTCTACTTTATAAGTTCCATCAATTTGTGATACCATTTTCTCAATCATTTTATAACTAGCATCGTCAAATATTTGTGATTTTCCTAGAGCTTTAAATAGCGCAGATACTCTATTTTTATTTTCTTCAGTTCTATCATTCATAATTTGTTCAAAATCGATGTTTTCTAAATCACCAAATGCAAGAATTGCATTAATTACATCAATAAGATTGTCACTTTCTACTTCCCAGTTAACATCATCAAGGTTAAGCTGTAAATCAAATTTCTTCAAAGCATCATTTAATCCAGTCATATTAAGGATGTATGAAACTATTTGTTTTTCATTTCCTTTAATTAAGACTGAATCAAAAATTAAAGTAACTACTTGTTTGATATATTCTTCACTTAATGTTGGTTCTTCACCTTCTTCAGCGAATAAAACTTTCATTTGAATTAATGTATCAAAAATGTTTAATAATCTTTCAATTTCATTTTTAAACTCTTCATTTGTGAGAGAACGTAAATTTTCAAAATTAAATGCTTCTTTTAATTCTTCATTAGTTGTATCTCCCAATAATTTGTTAAAGTTTTCTTTGAAGTAATTTATTCCAACAGTTCTAAATAATTCAGAATTTGATAATTTTTCGATTGTTGGCATTATTATGTATATACCATTTTCATTTTTTGTAACCAATAGTTTAAATGATGGTTCTTGATCTTTTATATATTGATCATAAATATAAAGTATTTCCTTTAATACAGCAGCAAGGTTATCTACTTCAACACTCCAATTTGGAGTTACATTTTTAAATAAACTATCATATGTAAGGTTAGGTTGTTTTAATAAATCTAAAACATAACTAATTAATAGTTTTTCATTGCCTTTTACAATTGATAGATTGAATACTTCACTAATACTATCGCATAGTGCTTCTATAACTTCTTTGTTGCTTAAGTCAAATTTTTGCTCTTCAAAGATAACTCCTGATAGGTTAGCTTTTTCAGATAGTTCTTGATATAACAATAATAATGCTTTTATGTCTGTAGAAAAACATTTCTTAATTGAATCTTCAGAAAAAATATCTTTAAGTGGATTCCCTTTTAATATTTCTTGAATTGATTCGTTTATTTTAGGAATTAATATATAATTTGTAATATCTGACTCTAATAATTTATTAACTACTTGATCAACCATATCTGGTAGTTGTTTATTTAACAAAATCTTATAGACATGTTCCGTATCAATTTCAACATTTCTTATATTATTAGTTATTATTACTAATGCATCTGTAAAAATATCTATTTCTTTAATCACATCTATATCTTTTAATTTTTCAATAATATCCTTTGTATCATCGTTTAACCCTTCACTATAATTAGTTATAGCAACATCCTTAATTAGTGGAGCTATTAATTTTATTACTGTGCAAGATTTAATATGTCTTGATAAAGTTTCTGCTTCTTGTTCCGAGATATCAATTTTTATTATTTTATTTTTAGTATCTGTAGTTAAAGCAAGTTTTAATATTATTGGGATAGATGGACGAATGTGACCATATTCTGAGATAATATTAGTTGTCACTCCATTTGCTTTTACTGAATAAATTAATCCTAAATATTTAGCAGGAAGTGTTATTTCTTCCTCACCTACACCTACTTTTGCAAACTTGTATAAAACTGATTTATTAAGTGTATTGCTAATTTTATTATAGTCTATTTCACTATTTTCACTTTCAGAATTATACATTTCCTCAGCTTTTGCAACATCTCTAATTCCTACATCTGCAATGTTTATTATACCAATAATAGGGAAAATAAATATGAAGAAGAAAAATATATATCTTATTGTTGAAATTCCCATTCCAAGTAGTTTTGATTTTAAAGAGACTCCTGTATTTTTTTCACTTTCAAGAAAACCTTTAAATATTCTTTTTAAGATTAGTCGATTTATCAATGAAAAAATAAGGCATATCCAAATTCCACTTTCATAGATGATTAATCTATAGGTGCTGAAAGCTAATGCTTTACATATATTAATGCTTTCATTGCTTAGTTCCTGCCCTTTATTTACATTCTCTTTTACACCATTAATTATTATTTCTTCTAAAGTACCATTATTAAACAAGTTTATTTTTGTGAATGCACTAGCAATTGGATTTAATAAAATAAGTAAAAGTATAAATGGAATAGCAAACGAAAGCAAATTAATTATGTTTTTTCTCCATCCTTTTAGAAACCCTATTAGTAAGAATAAAACTAATGTAAGTGCTGCAAAACAGTCTAAAACCAGTAGAAATATTCTTAGTATATTAATTACTGTATCCATATTCGTTCCTCCGTATTATTTACTATTATACTATACTTATTTATTTTCTTCAAGTATTACTCTCTTTCTATTTCACATTCTATATTAATTGATTTTAGTTTTTCTATTATGTTTTCATATCCTCTTAATATGTAGTCAACATCATATATTATGCATTTTTTATTACACAAGATTGCTGCTACAATCATCGCAAAGCCACATCTTAAATCATATGCTCTTAATGATTCAGTATTTAGGATTGAAGGATAAATTATTATATTTCCCTTTTCCATTGTGATGTTTGCCTCTGCTTTTTTAAGTTCAACTATATGTGAATTACGGTTTATATATATGGTTTCCTTGATTTCTGATTTTGATGTAGCTTTTAGTAAAACTGTTGAAAGTATTGGTTGTAAATCTGTAGGAAATAGTGGGTATGGCCCAGTTTGAATATTAATAGGATTAATATTTATAGGTGATTTAATTTCAATATAGTTGCTAACTACTTCATAGGTTCCACCTAATTGTATTATTACATCTAGTATGTTTTTTATATATTCTAAATTAAAGTTCATTATCTTAATTGTAGATTTTGGAAAAACTAATGAGAGTAAAGCATAACTTCCAAACTCTATTCGATCTGGCATTACTTCATATGTTATACCATTTAATTTTTTTACTCCATCAATTTCAATTATTCTTTCATTTAAAACTGTTATTTTTGCACCCATAAGATTTAACATATTGATTACATCCATAACTTCTGGTTCAATAGAAACATTTTTTAACTTTGACTTACCTATAATTTTACAACATGTCATAATTGCATTAATTGTAGCACCTACACTAATAGTAGAAAAAGTATAATTTACAGGACAAAGTTTTTTTACTTTAAATTGCATTTTAGTTCCTTCAATAACTTCTACACCTATATTTCTAAAAAAATCAAGATGAATATCAATAGGTCTAGAACCAAAATTACACCCTCCTGGATAGTCAAATGTAAATTCTTTTAACCTATGAAGGAGAGAAGGAATAATATAATATGAAGCCCTAAACTTATTTATATAGGGGGACTCTATTTTTTTTCTTATCTTACTTGTGGATATTTCTAATTTTCTATTATTATAATCGTAGTTTGAATTTACATTAATATTATCTAAAATTCTAATAAAACTAACTACATCACTTATTAGTGGCACATTAGTAATAGTTACCTTTTCATTTGTTAATAATGCTGCACCTATAATGGGGAGACATGCATTTTTAGATCCACTGATTTCTATTTTTCCTTCTATGTTTGAACATTTTTTGACGATAATATTCATCTTTTATTTCTCCTTTTTTATATCTATATCAATATAATTTATGTTCATTTTTTCTTTTTAAGACTTTTTCTTGTTTTTTATTTAAAAGTGTGATATTATATATACATATGGAAATTACTTTGTCGAAAGGAGGTAATTATGAGGTATCGTATTGAAAAAGACTCAATTGGAGAATTAAAGGTTCCAGCTGAGGTATATTATGGTATTCAAACATTACGTGGTAAAGACAATTTTGAAATAACAAAACGTGGAATATGCAGACAAATGATTAAGTCACTTGTTATTGTTAAAAAAGCCGCTGCAAAAGCAAATATTGATGCTGGCTTAATTGATGAAAAAGTTGGAAAAGCAATTATGGCTGCCTGCGATGAAATTTTAAATGGTCGTCTACATGGACAATTTGTTACTGACCTAATTCAAGGGGGAGCAGGAACAAGTATGAATATGAATGCCAATGAAGTTATCGCTAATAGAGCTGAGGAAATGCTAGGTGGAAATCGTGGAGAGTATCAACTTGTACATCCACTTGATGATGTTAACTGCAGTCAATCAACTAATGATGTAATACCTACTGCAGGGAAAATTGCTATCATTAAACAATTAAAGAAAACATTAGTAGAATTAAAGAAGTTACAAACCGCTTTTTTAGACAAGGCTAAAGAATTTGAAAGTGTGGTTAAAATTGGTAGAACTCATTTACAAGAAGCAGTACCAATTACATTAGGCCAAGAATTTAATGCTTATGCTAGTGTTTTAGCTCGCGATATTAAGAAAATTGAATCTAGTATTGATTATTTATCAGAAGTAAATATGGGAGCTACCGCAATAGGAACAAGTATTAATGCTAATGCAAAATATTTGAAAAAAGTTGTATTCTATTTGAACAAGTTTTCTGGTGAAGAATTAAAAGGGGCTAAAAATTTAATTGATGCTACTAGACACTTGGATAGTTTTTGTTATGCTAGTTCAATGTTAAAAATTACAGCAGTTGATCTTTCTAAAATAGCAAGCGATTTAAGATTAATGTCACTATTACATGAAATTAAACTTCCAATTCTTCAACCTGGTTCATCTATAATGCCAGGTAAATACAATCCAGTTGTTCCTGAAACAGTAAATCAAGTTGCCTTTTATATTATGGGACTTGATGTTACCGTAACTAATGCTGTTGAAGCTGGCCAACTTGAATTGAATGTATTTACACCTGTAATTTTAATGGCTTTATTTGAAGAAATTACAACATTACGTCGTGCTGCTCGTACATTTAGAAGTGCTGCTATAGAGCAACTTGAAGCAAATGTAGATATGCTTAGAGTAAATGCTGAAAACAGTGTTTCTTTAGCAACTGTTCTAGCTCCTCACATTGGATATGACGTTGCATGTGACATTATTAATGAAGCTTTAGAAACAAATGAATCTGTAAAAGAAATTGCAATTAAACGAAAACTTTTAACTCCTCAAGAAGCAGACGAAATATTTAATATTGAAGTTATGACTAAACCAGGTATTATGGGAGAAGAAATAATGCGTCAAAAGAAAGAGAGAGAGGAACAAGAATGAAACAGCGTAAAGATTTAAAAATTTATATTAGCGTTGACATTGAAGGTGTTTGTGGTATATGTAATTGGAATGAGACAGAACTTGGTGAACAAGAATATAATTATTTTAGAAATGAAATGACTAAAGAAACTATTGCTTGTTGTAATGCACTTATTCAAATGGGAATTACTAATATCACAGTTCGTGATGCCCATGATTCCGCAAGAAACATTATTCCCGATTTATTACCTGAGTGCGTTACATTGATTAGAGAATGGACAAATGGACCATGTGATATGATGGCCGGGCTTGATGAAAGTTATGATGGAGTTATTTTAATTGGTTACCATTCTCCTGCGCGTTCAATTGGAAATCCATTATCACACACCTTAACTACTGGATTTAAGCACATTAAAATAAACGGAAAAATTGTAAGTGAATATATTCTTAATACTTACTTTGCACAAAGTAAATATAAAGTGCCTGTAATTATGTTATGTGGTGATAACAATTTAACAAACATTTGTAAAGAAGAAAATGAAAACATTGAAACTGTATCTACAAATGTTGGATTGCATGGCGCCATTATAACAAAGCATCCTAATGTTGTTTATAAAGAGATAGCAGAAGCTACAAAGAAAGCAATCTTAAAATTAGAAGAAGGAACTAATTTCTTTGTTGAGATACCAAGTAAATTTGAAACTGAAATTCAATTTAAAAATCATATCTTAGCATACAAAGCTTCATTTTTCCCAAATGCTAAATTTCTAGATAATGATAAAACTATTCATTATTCTGATAATATATTAGATGCTTTAATTTTTATTATGTTTAATGAATAAAATTGTCAGGTATAAAATAAAGAGACGTTAAGATTTCTTAACGTCTCCTTTTCATTTCCTCTTCTATAAATTTTAATATTTCTTCATTAATTGTATCGTCTTCTAGAGCTTTTGCGATATTTGCTTTTACATATCCTGCATGATCACCAACATCATACCTTGTTCCTCTAAATGGAAAAGCATATACATTTTCTTGTTTGCAGGCCATAATAAAGGCATCTGTTAATTGTACTTCATGAATGCCATCATATGGTTTTGATAAAAGATATTCAAACACATTGTTTCTTAGGATATATCTTCCAACTCCTGCAAAATTTGATGGAGGATTGCTTTGAGGTTTTTCTACCATGTCAATCACTTTCATTACTCCTTCAAACTTATCAACTTTTACAATTCCATATTTCTTTGTTTCATCGTCTTTTACTTTTTTTACACCAATGTAGTAAGCAGGATTAGAATTATATTTTTCAATTAAATCACCAATTCCGTATACTTCATTACCATTAGGTAAAACAAGATCATCACCTAATAATACAGCAAAATCATCACTACCTATTAAGTCTTTACAACATAAGATAGCATCGCCTAATCCCTTTGGTTCTTTTTGAACAACAAATGATATTTTTAAATTTTCTATTATTTGTTGTAATTCTTTTAATTCCTTGTATTCTTTTTTCAAATTTTTATAATAATTACTGTTTAGATCAAAATAATCAACTATATCTGTTTGTTCATCATTTATAACAATTATTACTTCATTCACATTTGCTTTTTCAAGTTCTTCAATTAAATATTGAATAGTAGGTTTGTTAATTATGGGAAATAGTGTTTTACAAACAATTTTAGTAACAGGAAGAAATCTAGTTCCTTTTCCTGCAACTGGTATTATAGCTTTTTTTATCATATTCTCTTTCTCCTATTTTCATATTAATTTTACTATAAGTTAGTATTTAAGTCAAGTGGGAAGAAAAATAGTATAAATATAGCCACCATTTAAATGGTGGCTGTTATTTATTCTTGTGTATTTTCTACTGGAACTCCATTAACAAGTTTGAACTCACCTTTACCAAATAAGTTACCTGATGTTTTCCAGAAACCTGAATCCCATTGTGCAGGATATTTATATGTCTTAGTACCATCAGATGTTACTTCAACTTGAACTGCAGCTGTAAATATTTTTACAAGAGGTAGGTTACCAAACGCTTCATTTCCAACTATTTCAACATTTTCACTAATATAAACTAGTGTTAATCTTGAACATTGTGAGAAAGCATATTCACCAATTTCTTTAACAGAATCTGGAATATAAATTTCTGTAAATTCAATTGAACTATTTTCTCTAAATGCTGATGCAGAAATCTTCTTTAAAGTATTTGGAAGTTTGAAATTACTGATATTCTTGCAACCTTCAAATGCTGAAACACCAATAGTTTCTAATCCTTCTAATAAATTAATTGTTGTTAATGATGAGCATCCTTTAAATGCAGCTTTTGCAATTTCTTTTATTGAACTTGGAACTGTTATTGACTTAATACTTGAACAATTTTCAAATGCACTTTCACCGAGTTCTTGAACTTTATCAGTTAATGGAATATTTTCAATTGATGAGCATCCTTTGAATGCTGATGACTTAATTGAAATTATTCCTTGAACATTGTTTATTGTTACTAATTTTATACATCCTTCAAATGCACGAGTAGAAATAGTTGTTGTTCCTTCTGCTAAAGTAACTGTAGTTAAAGCTCTACAATTGTAGAATAAGCCTTCAGGAAGGGCTTTAATATTTGAAGGTAACACTACTTCTTTTAAATTCTTAGCACCATTAAATGCATATGCATAAATATTTTCCAATTCTTGTGGGAAAGTATATGTATTGCTTTCTTGACTTGCCATATAGAAAACTAAAGTTTTCTTATCTTTTGATAATAGGGCGCCATTTTCATAGATGAAATTACTATGTTCAGCACTAATATTCAATGTTGTTAAATTATTTAAACCACGGAATGCAGCAACACCTATTTGTTCTAATGAAAGTGGAATATCTAATGTTGTTACTTCACTTAAATCTGCAAATGCATAATCACCAATTGTTGTAATTGTTGTAGGTAGATTTAAAGTCTTTATATTTTTACATCCACTAAATGCTTCATTATCAATTACTTTTAGATTTGTTGTTTTACTAAAGTCAACATTTGTTAATGAAGAACAATTTAAGAAGGCACATGCACCTATTTTTTCAAGATTTGAACTTAAAATAATACTTGTAATATAATTTACATTAATAAATGCTTCACGTGAAATTTCAACAGCATTAAGAATTTCTACTTCAAGACTAAGTGGACGATTACCACCAAAAATATTTTCAAATGCATTACTTTCTTCTTCACTATTTCCAATAAATGGAATAGTTAATTTTTGTAATCCTTCACATTCAACTATAGCTTGGTTTTGAATGTATCTTACAGTTGCAGGAATTATTAATGTTTCTAAATTACTACATGCTGTAAATGAATTTGATCTAATAATTTCCGTTTCGCTTGGTATTGTATATGTAGCATTAGAATTACCACTTGCATAAAGAACTAATTCTTTTAAGCCTTTTGTGAATAATACACTTCCAATTACGCTTCCAGTTTCATCTCTAATTTCTTGTAATTCATAAGCAGGATTACTACTTCCTACCATAATTGTTGCAAGGTTAGCACAATTTTGGAAAACATTATTACCTAATTTGGTAACGTAAGTTAAATCAATGGCTTTAAGTTTTCTGCATCCAGCAAAGCAACTATCACCAATTTGAGTTAACGTTGTTGGTAAACTAATATTAACTAGGTTGATACAATCTAATAATGCATACTCACCAATAGTTTCAAGAGTTGTTGGTAGAACTAATGAACTTAACATAGTACAACCTTTAAATGCTGAATTATTAATGTTCTTAATTCCGTTACCTAATTCAACTTTTTTAATTCTATCACATTCAAAAAAGGCCTTTTCTTGAACATCTCTTGTGCTAGATGTTAGTATAACAGATGTTAAAGTTCTTGGAAGTTTACTTTTATTTTCAGATGCTGATGTGGCACCAAATATATAACCAAATGTTGAAGTTGTATCAAATTCATCTGTTAATTCATTTGTTTTTAAATTAAGTTGATAACCCATTCCAATAAACGGAAGATTAACTTCTGTTATAGATGAGCAGTTTTCAAAAGCACCTAATCCAATGTGTTTAACATTTTCAGGTATAACTAAACTTCTAATTGTTGCACAACCTTGGAATACACCATCTTCTATTATAGTAAGTGTTGGACTAGAAAGTAATGAAGCAATTATATTCATATCTAGTTTTGTACAATTAGCAAATGAGTTTTTATTTATCTTTGTTAAATCTGTTGGTATATTATTAATTGTTGTTAAAGATGAACAACCAGAGAATGCTTCATTGCCAATTGCTGAAACATTTTGGGGAAGTGTAATTGTTACTATATTTGAAAAATCTTTAAATGCTTTTTCTACAACAGTTGTTCCTTGTAAAACAACAACTTCTTTTAAATTAACCATACTTTTAGTTCCAAAGATACTACCAAATGCAGCTAAACTATTTATGCTAGTACCAATGAATGGAACTGTTATCTTTTCAAGATTTGTACAACCAACTAATGCGTCATTCTCAATTTCTTTAACTGTTGCTGGAATTATTAGTTCTCTTAAGCTTTCAGCTGAGAAAAAAGCATTAGAATAAATTTTACTTACATTATCAGCAATTGTTAAAGTAGTTGCTGATGTTTTTAAAACTAAGATAATTTCTTTTGTACCATCATTAGCAGTTGTATAAAGAATATTACTTTTAACTGTAAATTTTTCATTAGCTTCAGCAACGCTTAATTCATTAAGTTTACTACAATTAGAGAATACGCCTTTTCCAATTTTTTCCAATGTGCTTGGGAAATACATATATGTAATTGGTGTTGAAGCAAAAGCGTAATCGCCAATTTCAGTTAATCCGTCATTTAGATTAACTTCATTTAAACCTAAGCAACCATTAAATGCATTAGCATCAATAACTTCTACTGACTCTGGAATATTAACATCATCAAGTTTAGTACAGCCTTGAAATGCTCCATATCCTATGCTTGTTACAGTATTTGGAATATATATTGATTTTAAACTAACACAATCTTTAAATGCATATCTAGCAATTGTTTCAATTTTTGACCCAGATGCAAACTCAAGAGTTTCTATTGTTGAGTTATTTTCAAATGCACTCTTTCCAATAATTTTAATTTCTTTTGGAATTACTACATCTTTATCAGCACCATTATATAGTAAAAGTGTGGTACCATCTGAATCAGTTTGAAAAATAGGTGTTTCTGTAGGTTTGTTTATAACAGTAACTAAAATTATAATTGCTACAACAAGCACTACAAAAATTGAACCCCCTATTATTAAGTTCTTTATAGACTTTTTGTTCATTTTCACAACTCCTTTTATAGTTTAGTCTTTTTATCAATTCTTATTAGTATATAGTTATATTATTACAAAAAACGATGAAAAAATCAAGGGATTAGAATAAATATTATTTAACATCATCGCTTTCTTCATTTTTATTTTTTTTAGTTATCTTTCGATAATTAAATAGGCCAATAGTAAATAACACAATACTGAAATAGCCTAAGAATAAAATTAAATATTTTAAGAATGGTAATTGATCAACAATGGGAACTAAAAAATATAAAGTAAGATATATAGCAAAGCCTAATAGTGTCACGATAAGAAATATTATGCTTTTCATTTTTTTGCTCATTCTAGTTATCATCCTTATTTATTTCAATATTTTCATATAGCAATTCTGACATTCCATCTTTTGTTAATGATACTTTCATATTTGATTCTTTTTTATTATAAAATTCAACAGATGTCATACTATTATATGAAGAACTACTTAAAATTAAATTTAATGCTGATCCATAAAATTCATTTATTTTTGCTCCTGTATCTTTTAAAGTTATATCTGATTTTGTCGATTTAATATTTTCAATTGCTGTTGAAGCAGAAGTAATTTCATAAGTTAGTATATCAATCATAGAATCACTAAATGAAACGTTAGCTCTTTTAGATTTAACTTTTAAATTAACTAAGGCATTCAAATCATCGATTGCATTATTAAATTCTTGGATGTATTTTTGATAATCTTCATCAAATGATTCAATTTGTTTTAGCGAGTATTTGGCATTTATTTTCTCTAAAATTATTTGCCCTGTAGTCGCATTTAAATCAATTATAGGTGATGTTACATATGACAAAACTTGGTGTGATGAATTTTCAGACTTAACACTTAGTTTTGTTTTGAAAATAGCTCTTGTAAGTTTTAAAGAACCTGTACTATTTATCTCAAAAGTACCATCATCATAATACAAATCATAATATTCATTAAGTGATGTTCGAGAAGTTACGTTTATATTTTTACCATTCAATCTTTCTAGATAGATTGTACCAGATTGATTTTTTAATGTATAATTACTTATTAAACAATTTATCATTTGAACTTTTGATGATCCATTATTATGTATTAATTGTTCAAATGATGTGTCAACACAAGTAACTGAACCTGACTGGGAGTTAATATTAGAGTTCACAATGGAATTATCTTTCACAACTATATCATTAGTTTCTGCTGATAAATCTAAATTCGTAAATTTACTATTATTTAAACTGATATTCGCAGTTATGGTATCAATTTTTAAATTTTCAATATTATCAATTCCATCAGTTATTACTTTTCCATATTTCACATTTAAATTAAGATTTTTTATTATTTTATTTTTTGGCAATGTTATTTTTAAAACTGTGGTTGGAGCTTTCAATATCCCTATTAGATCATATGTTTTTGAATCTTTAATATTAATTATGGTTGTTTTACTTGTTTCATCAACTGTGATTGTATATGAATTTGAGAACTCAGTTTCCATTATAATCTTTGGTGTAAGCAATGAATCATCTATGTCGATTACGACATATGCATTTAGACCATTAATTTCTATATTTTCACAATTGTCATTTTGAAACTTTTCACTTATTTCTGTAGAGTTAGCATTTATATTTTTTATACTTCTATAGATATAACCTTTTGTGAAATAGCTACATATTCCTAAAAACACAAATGCACCTATTGTTATTCCAAAGGTTTTAATTAATATTTTAGGTTTCTCTGTTTTAACATTAAGCCAACCATTAATAGTAAAATTTAAAATTGGGTAATGTTTATTTCTAGTTTTATCAAAACAATGGAGAATATTTTTTATAAATGTGGAAAAGATTATTAAAAATAAATCAACAATAAAAATATAAAATATCATCATAACCACAAAGTAGCTAAATACACATAAGCTTGATATGATTTTGTCTATTATTTGGTTGGCTGAAAAACAATGTATAATTAAACCAAACATATTTATTAATATTTTTATTATAAAAATGCTTAATACTATAAATGATACAATTGATAGTATTAACACTATTGAATATACTAACGCAAGACATGTTTCCTTAAAAGCAACATGTTTTTTTCTTTTTTCCAAATAGTTTACACCATGCATTTTATATATGTCTTCTGCTATTTCTTTTGGTGTTTTTAAAGAAGCTATTACTTTTTCTTCGGGAGTTCCATAGTCTACTTCAACATTGACTTTATCTCGGTAATGTCTAAGGACTTCATTGACTTGCTTTGGAGGAAGAAAGCGCAGTTCTTCGGAAAGTTCAAATAAAAATTCTTTTAGAGTAGACAATTATCATCACATCCTTTAATTCTTATTATACCACATAATTATATTTTTATAAAATATAAAACATTTTTTAACATACTTTAACCCTTTAATTACCATTTAACAGCTTTAATTTTGTAATTAATAAAATTGGTTGCTAAAGGATTTTTTCTTATTTTAAAAAATAAAAAAAAGCTCTCATGAGCTTCTTTTGGGAAAAGAAAATAAAAAAGTCGAATTAACGACTCATTCTAATGAATGGTAGGGCTAGATAGATTCGAACTATCGAAATGACGGAGTCAAAGTCCGTTGCCTTACCGCTTGGCTATAGCCCTAACAAAATGGTGGGGAGGGACGGATTCGAACCATCGAACTCGGAGAGAGTGGATTTACAGTCCACCGCGTTTAGCCACTTCGCTACCTCCCCATTGCATATTGCTTAATTATTATATAATATTTTATTTATTTTGTAAATCGTTTTGCACATTTTTAATAAAAAGCTTCATTAATTTTTTATTTTAACGAAACTTTTTATTTTTTTATTTCTTTTTTTGCCTGTTTTTTATTTTTAGTATCCCCCGATGAATTTTTTTTATAACTGTTTGTGAATATAATAACGATTTAATTTTTTTATTTATATTTAATTTTTTACATATTTTTATAAATTGGGACGTTGTACTTATTAGAGTTTTTCTACATATAAAGTAATAAATTAATACTCCTAAAATAACAAATATTATAAAATAAATAGGAATATAGCCAGCCGCAAGCTTGTATGTAAAAAAGTATGTTATTGTTAGTTGAAGTATACAGAAGAATATTTGAAAGAGTATATTAAGTATTTTACTAGTTTTTGTTTCCGTTAAAACTTTCAAAAAAAAGTCATATGTGGATGAAATATATAATCCAAAGAAAATTAAATAAATTATAATATATAATTCTTCATTTAAAGTATGAATCATTTAAATAACTTACCAAAGAAATTGCCTTTCTTTTCTTTCTTTTGTTCATGACTATCATATACTAAAGAATTAATTGTACCTATTATTTCCAATATTTGTCTTTCTAAATCTAAATGTTTCATTTCTAAATTTTCGCCACATATAGTTATATTCCCATTTATTGTTTTAACAAGAAATTCTTTATCATTCAAGCTTTCAATCTTATTAACACCTGTAATTTTTAATTCTTTTCGATCAATAATTGTTATATTTTGATTTTCCTTATTAATGTTTGAATTCATTTTCTTCACACTCCTTATTAAATATTATGTTAAAATCTTTATCATATGACTATATTTTTTTCTGATTTTATGTTAAAATAAGAATATATTACAATAAGGAGGTCTTTTTATGGAGCAAGTTCTAACAGAACAAGAAATCGTCCGTAGAAATAAAATGGAAGAACTTAGAAATAAAGGTATAGATCCTTTTGGTAGTCGTTATGAACGTACTGCTACTTCTGGTGAAATTCGTTCAAAATACGGAGAATATACTAAAGAACAATTAGAAGAATTAGCTGTAAACGTTAGAGTTGCAGGTCGAATTATGACTAAAAGACGTAACGGAAAAATCAGTTTTATGCACTTACAAGACCGTGACGGGCAAATACAAATATATTTGCGTTATGATATTCTTGGTGAAGAAGCATATGAATTATTTAAAACATCAGATATTGGTGATATAGTTGGTATTGAAGGGGAAGTAATGCGAACTCAAACTGGTGAGTTAAGTATTAAAGCTATGAAGTACACTCACTTAACTAAAGCCCTTCGTCCATTACCTGAAAAATTTCATGGATTACAAGATCGTGAAGAAGCAAGAAGACGTCGTTATGTTGATTTAATTATGAGTGAAGATGCAAGAAAAATAGCATTTGCAAGACCTAAAATTATTAGAGGCATTCAAAGTTATTTGGACAGCATGGGATTTGTAGAAGTTGAAACTCCAGTATTAAATCCAATTCTAGGTGGTGCTGCTGCTAGACCATTTATTACACATCATAACACTCTTGACATGGATTTCTATCTAAGAATAGCAACAGAACTATACTTAAAGAGATTAATTGTTGGTGGCATGGATCGTGTTTATGAAATTGGTCGTCTTTTCAGAAATGAAGGAATGGACGCAACTCATAATCCTGAATTTACCACAGTTGAAGCATATATGTCATTTGGAGATATGTCTGACATGATGAATCTTGCAGAAGGTTTATTTAACAAACTTGCAATGGATGTATGTGGTACAACTGAAATTACATATCGTGATAAAGAAATATCATTAAAAGCACCATTTAGAAGATTACATATGGTTGATGGAATTAAAGAACAAACTGGTATTGATTTCTTTAAAATTACTGATTTAGAAGAATGTTTAAGACTTGCTAAAGAACATGGAATTGAAGTTCCAAAACATCAAATGTCTTATGGTCATATAGTAAACTTATTCTTTGAAAAATATGTAGAAGAAACAATTGTTCAACCTACATTTGTTTATGGTCATCCAATTGAAATTAGTCCACTAGCAAAGAAAAATGCAATTGATCCTCGTTTCACAGATCGATTCGAATTATTTATTTGTGGAAAAGAATATGGCAATGCCTTCACTGAATTAAATGATCCTATTGATCAAAGACAAAGATTTGAAAATCAACTTAAAGAAAAAGCTTTAGGCAACGATGAAGCCAATGAAATGGATGTTGACTTTGTTGAAGCCTTAGAATATGGTATGCCTCCAACTGGTGGTATTGGTATTGGTATAGATAGATTAGTTATGCTACTTACTAACACTGATAATATTCGTGATGTAATTCTTTTCCCTCATATGAGAGGAAGACAATAAAAAAAGCTCGTTTAACGAGCTTTTTTATTTTGTTGTTTTAATCATTAATTTACACATTAGATTTGAAAATTCTACAGAATTAGTTGGTTTAAATCCTTCAATTAAAAGAGCTTGATTATATAATAAGAAAGCATAATCTTTTAATTCAGCAGGATCTGATTCATAGATTTGTTTTAGTGCTTTAAATAATTCATGATTTGGATTAATTTCTAAGATACGTTCTGCTTTTACCTTGTCATTAGTAGGCATTGATTCTATTACCTTTTCCATTTCAAATGATATTCCATCGCCAGCAACAAGACATACTGGGGAGTCAACTAATCTTGTAGATATTACTACATCTTTTACCTCATCTTTTAGAGCTTCTTTAATTGCATCTAATAGCGGTTGTGTTTCCTTTTTGATTTCCTCTTGTTTTTCCTTTTCATCTTCATTTACGATATCATCTAGGTTAGCTTGATTAATGCATTTGAATTCATGCTCATCATATTTATTAAGCATCTTTAGTAAGAATTCATCTACATCATCTGTAAGCATTAAGACATCAAAACCATTTTTCTTGATTAAATCCATTTGTGGCATTGCTAAGGCTTCATCTTTTGTCTTGCATGATACATAATATATATCTTTTTGACCTTCTTTCATTTTTTCAACGTATTCTTTGAAAGTTATCATTTCATCACTATTGACGCTATTATATATTAGTAGATCTTGTAACATTTCTTTCTTTGAACCATAGTTTTCATATGCACCAAATTTTAAATTAATGCCATAGTTTTTAAAGAAGTCTTTATACTTTTCTCTATCTTCTTTTAATAAAGAAGTTAATTTATTAATAATTTTCTTTTCAATGTTAATTTGCATTAGTCTTAATACTTTATTTTGTTGCAACATTTCACGGCTGATATTTAATGATAAATCATTGGAATCAACTATACCTTTTACAAAGCGCAAATAATCAGGTATTAATTCTTTACATTTATCCATTATAAATACACCCTTTGAATAGAGTTGTAATCCCTTTTCATAATCTATTGAATGAAGGTTACGAGGGGGAATATTAGGGATAAATAATAAAGCTGTATAATTAATATTTCCTTCAACGTTAAACATTAAATGTAACATTGGATTTTCATAATCATAAAACTTTTGCATATAAAAATCATTAAGTTCTTCATCAGTTACATCATTTTTATTCTTTTTCCAAAGAGGTATCATTGAATTTAAAGTAACTAATTCGGTTACTTGATCATACTCTCCTTCAATTTCTTTACCATCATCATCAAGTTTTGGTTCTTCTCTTGTCATGTAAAGAGTTATTGGATATCTAATATAATCAGAGTATTTTTTAACAAGATACTTAATTGTATATTCATCAAGATATCTATCATAATCATTTTCAACATTACCATCTTCATTCTTGGTATTTTCTTTTAAATACAATGTTATTGTAGTGCCATCTACACTTCTTTCACATTCCTCAACATCATAGGTATCTTTTCCGGTTGATGTAAATATATATCCTTTTTCACTATAAGGAGACTTAGTTTCTACCTTTACTTCTTTGGCTACCATAAATGTTGAATAAAAACCTACACCAAATTGTCCAATTGTTTCTGGATTATCTACATTTTGTTCTTTATTTTCTTCTAATTTTTTTACGAAGGCAAGTGTACCTGATTTTGCGATAGTACCCAAATTATCGTTAATTTCATCATAGGTCATACCTATACCATTATCAGATATTGTTAATGTTCTTTTTTCTTTATCAATATCAATATGTATTTCATAATTATCACGCATAGGGATATCAGAATTTGTTAATGATAAATAGTGGTATTTATCTATAGCATCAGATGCATTTGATAATAGTTCTCTTAAAAATATTTCTTGATTTGTATATATTGAATTAATCATTAAATCCAATAATCTTTTTGATTCAGTTTTAAATTGTTTTTTACTCATAACTCATATCTCCTTTAGCACTCATATTATACGAGTGCTAAAATATTATAGCACTTTTATTTTGTTTTGTCAAGATATAATTAAAAAAGTTTATGAAAATTCATAAACTTATAACATTATGTCATTTGTCATAGATAGTTCTTCTGCAATCATAGCATAAACTGAATATACAGGAGTAAATGTTTCTCCCTTAGGTGTGTGATCATTTATATATAAATCAACATCTTCTTGTAATTCTAATGATATTTGTTTTCCGTTAGCAACAATTCTATCAAGTTTTGACATCATATCATCAATTTCTTTTTTTGTTTCATCGTTAATATAATCATTAACATCCAAGAATGATTTAAAATCTTCTAGTATTATTATATCAATAATTAACGGAGCATACTTGTTTAATTTTTGAATATCCTTATCAAAGCAATCTTCATAATATGATTTTAATTCAGTTAGTACATTACTCAAATATCCAAAGCCTAATGTAAAGATTTCTTCTAGTTCTTCACTAATTGGTTGTTTTTTATCATATTGTTGGTATATATAGTCTGTTACTTTTATTACATCGTTAACAACAATTAATAATGGAGAATTATTCTCACGAAGTAAATCTAGTAGTTCCATACATTCGTCTAAATAGTTAATATAATCATCATAAATATTCATATTTTATGTTCCTTTCATCATATACATTTTATCAAATTATTTATCAATTTACAAGTGTTTAAACACTATTTATGTTATACTTTATATATATACGAGGTGATATAATGAAAGATTATTTAGTTAAGGCTCTTGCCTTTAATGAAAGTGTAAGAATCTATTGTGTTTCTTGTACCGATACCTTAAATGAAATTGGAGATAGATTTAGTTACTATCCTAGTCCACTTGACGCTGTTGGAAGAGTTTTAAGCGTTGGAGCTATGATGGGATCAATGTTAAAGTTAGATGAAACAGTAACAATTAGGGTCGACGGAAACGGACCAATTGGAAAGATAATTGTAGATGCTGATGCTCATGGACATGTACGTGGTTATTGTGATAATCCTTATTGTCATTTTGAATATAATGATGGAAGACTTAACGCCAAAGCTACAATTGGTGATAGAGGTTTAATCAGTGTAATTCGCGATTTAAAACTTAAAGAACCATTTATAGGTACCGTACCAATCATCAGTGGAGAAATTGGGGAAGATTTTGCTTACTATTTTAATGTTAGCGAACAAGTACCATCTGCCGTTTCAGTTGGTGTTTTAGTGAATGTTGATAGTCAAGCTGAAGCATGTGGTGGATTTATTGTTCAACTTATGCCCAACACAAGCGAAGAAATTATAACTGAATTGGAAAACAAATTAAAAGTATTACCTTCCATCAGCGAAATGCTAAATGTTGGTCTTACTCCAGAAGAAATAGTAAAAAACATAACTGATGATGCAGTTATTATTGAAACAGTCCCTATTGAATTTAAATGTACTTGTAGCAAGGAAAGATTTCAAAAAGGTATTTTATCACTAGGCTATGAAGAAATCAAAGCAATGATTGATGAAGATGGTGAAGCTGACACAATGTGCCATTTTTGTGGAAACCATTATCACTTTTCAAAAGAAGAATTATTAGAACTTGCTGAAGAAGCTAAAGAAATAATGAAGAGAAAAGAGATGAAGAAAAATGAATAAGCTAGATTTAAAATTATTTGAACATTTAATGAACATACCAAGTCCAACAGGCTATACAAAAAATGCTATTAACTTTATTGATGAATATTGTCATAATCTAGGCTACAAAACAGAAAGAAACAAAAAAGGAAATCTTATTATCCATGTTAATGGAAATGATAATTACACCATAGGTCTTAGTGCTCATGTTGACACCTTAGGATTAATGGTTAGATCCATTAGATCAGATGGCCACTTGAATTTTACTACCCTTGGTGGTCCTCAGCTTCCCACATATGATGGCGAGTATGTAACTATTCATACTAGAAATAACTTAACTTATACTGGAACTGTTCTTTCAACTAGTCCAAGTTCACATGTTTATCCAGATGCTACAACTAAACAAAGAAATGCAGACAATATGTATATAAGGTTAGATGAATTAGTAAGTTCAAGTAGTGATACTAAAAAACTAGGCATTCAAAATGGTGATATAGTCAGTATTGATCCTAAATTTCAAATTTCATCATCTGGTTATGTCAAAACAAGATTTCTAGATGATAAGGCAAGTGCATTTATTTTATTGGAACTTTTAAAAGAATTGCATGAAAAGAAAATTACTCCTGCCCATAATTTAATAATAATTTTTTCAACTTATGAAGAAGTTGGACATGGAGCATCAAACATACCTGAAGTTGATGAACTATTAGCCGTTGATATGGGATGCATTGGAAGTGATTTAAGCTGTACTGAAGAAATGGTATCTATTTGTGCAAAAGATTCTAGCGGTCCTTATGATTATGATATGGTTACCAAATTAAGTAAATTAGCTGAACAAGAAAAGTTAAATTATGCAATTGACATTTATCCATTTTATGGTTCTGATGCTTCTGCAGCATTAAGAGCTGGTAATGATATTAAATGTGCATTAATCGGAGCAGGAATTCAAGCCTCACATGGTATGGAAAGAACTCATATTCATGGTATTGAAAATACATTAAAGCTATTACTAGCATATATAAAAGAATAGGCGTTTTCATAAACGCCTATTTTATTATCTTGTTTTCTTTTAAAGTTTGATAAAGTGAATTAAGAGGAAGTCCCATAATATTGTAATAATCGCCATCTATCTTTTTTATGTATTTAGCACAGATACCTTGAATTGCATAGCTTCCCGCTTTGTCATATACATTTTCTTGATTTATATATTCCTTAATTTCTTCATCTGACATTTTTGAGAATTCTACATCTGACGTACAAGAAAATTTAATTTTTTTATCTTTAACAATTATACAAACACCAGTGATTACCTTATGTGTATTACCTGACAACATGCTTAGCATTTTAAATGCTTCTTCATAGTTTTTAGGTTTCCCTAAAATCTCATTATTAATTGTAACAATAGTATCAGCACCAATAATAATGTCATTAGGGTACTTACTTGCTACATCACTTGCTTTTTGGTCAGCTAGTGATTGTACAATATCTTCAGGAGACATCTTATAGTCAATTGTTTCTTTTATTGTTGATGGAATAACTTTATGGTTTATATGAATTAAATTTAATAGTTCTGTTCTTCTAGGTGATGATGATGCTAAAATTATACTCATAATTTGTTCTCCTTTATTCATTTTTATATTATAAAACAGTCTCAAAAGAGACTGTTTTTAAATTGTTTTTTCAGAAATTAACTCATACATCAGAGTAGCATCAGCTTTTTTAGTTGAATCAATCAATGAAGTAACCTTTACTTCAATAATTTTTTTGCCATATTGGATAGTGATTACATCGCCTATTTTAATTTCTTTTGAAGGCTTAGCAATCATATTATTTACCAATATGCGTTCAGCTTCACTAGCTTCTTTAGCCAATGTTCTACGTTTAATGAGTCTAGATACTTTTAAATACTTGTCTAAACGCATTATTTATTCTCTTCATCCGTAGGTGCTTGATTTTCTGATGTTTCAGGTTTTGTTTCTTCAACTGTGGCTTCTTGAGTAGCTTGGGCTTCTGCCATCTTTGCTTTTTTCTTTTCCCACCAATTTAACTTACCTGTATTAACTAATTCATCAATATCTTCTTTTGTTAATGTTTCAATTTCAACAAGGTGTTTTGCAAGAAGATCTAGTAATTGTCTATTTTCTTTTATAATGCTTTCACCTAAGCTATAGCATTCATTAATAATCTTTCTTACTGCATTATCAATTTCTAGAGCTACTTGATCTGAGAAATTCTTTTCAGACATATAATCACGGCCTAAGAATACTTGTCCGCCATTCTTTTCGTATTGGATAGGACCTAAGCTACTCATACCATATTCAGTAACCATTGCTCTTGCTATTGCTGTTGCTTTTCTAAAGTCATCATATGCACCAGTTGTCATTTGGTTAAACACTAATTGTTCTGCAATTCTTCCTGCTAACAAACTTGTAATTTGAGCAGTAAGAGATTGTTTAGTTTCAAGGAATGTTTCTTCAGCTGGAGTCATTAAATTATATCCGCCTGCATCACCACGTGGTACAATTGTAATTTTTTGTACAATTGATGCATGTTTTAATTTCAAGCCAATTACTGCGTGTCCTGATTCATGATAAGCAACCAAAGCTTTTTCTGTTTCAGTATATTTTTTTGACTTTTTAGCAGGTCCCATCATTACTCTATCTACAGCTTCATCAATATGATAAATCTTAATTTCACGGCAATTTTCTCTAGCCGCAAGTAATGCAGCTTCATTTAATAAATTTTCAAGATCGGCACCACTAAATCCAGGAGTTCTCTTAGCTATATCGCTTAGATTTACTCTAGGAGATAAACGTTTATTTCGAGCATGAACTTTTAAGATTTCTTCACGAGCTCTAACATCTGGTAGAGATATATGAATTTGTCTATCAAATCTTCCAGGTCTTAATAAAGCAGGATCAAGAATATCAGCACGGTTAGTTGCAGCCATGACAATAATACCTGTATTTGTTCCAAAGCCATCCATCTCAACTAGTAGTTGATTCAAAGTTTGTTCTCTTTCATCATGTCCACCGCCAAGTCCTGTTCCACGTTGACGTCCTACAGCATCAATTTCATCGATAAAGATAATACATGGAGCATTTTGTTTTGCAGTTTTAAACATATCACGAACACGGCTAGCACCAACACCAACAAACATTTCAACAAAATCTGAACCAGAGATTGTGAAGAAAGGTACGTTTGCTTCACCTGCTACAGCTCTTGCAAGCAATGTTTTACCAGTACCTGGTGAGCCCACTAGAAGAATACCTTTTGGAATTCTAGCACCCATATCAAAGTATTTTTTAGGACTCTTTAAGAAATCAACAATTTCCACCATTTCTTCTTTTTCTTCATCAAGGCCGGCTACATCTTTAAAAGTAGTTCCTGATTTACGTGTTAACTTAGCACGACTTTTTCCAAAATCAAAAGCTTGATTATTAGAATTTTTGCTGCTTCTTACTATAAAAATAATAAAAATTACAAAAATTACAATTGGTAAAATAATGCTTAATAAATCAATTAATCCAAAAGAAGTGTTAACAGATGCTGTTTTTAGTACAAAATAATTTGTAGCATCAGTACTTAAGGCACTTGCTTCTTTAGCATATTCTAGTAATTCTTCATATTGTGAACGATACAATCTTGTTTTAAATCTTGTGTACTTACCACCAAGGCTTTTTCCATCAGCATCTTTTTTATATGTTCCGCTAACTTCATAATATCCCGCATTGTCCCCAGCAGTAGAATGTGAATCAATTGATTCGAATGGAACTACATCAGCTAACTTCCAGTTTTCTCCATCTTTTACTCTAATTTCGCTTAAAAATTCTTCTGGAGTTAATGACTTAGGCTCATTAATTTTGTTAAATACTGAGAATACAGCAAAGCCTACTAGTACAATAATACTGAAAAATAGTAAAGCACTTCCCCATCCGAACTTACGTGATTTTTTCATTTCAGACATTTTTTCCCTCCTTCATAGCCTATAATAGCTATTATTTTATTTTCATTATTACAAAGCAATAAGATGTCTTTCTTTTCCATATATGGAATTTTTAATTTAGTTAGATAATCACTTATTAATTTGTTGTTAATTTTATCACCTGCTTCTCTTGTTCTAACAATTATCGGCAAGCTTTTTATATTATAACATAATTTTGTTGTTGTTGGTAAAAAATAACAATTATTTTTATCAACAATCATTTCAACATCGTTTAATAGTTTGTATCTTCCTTCTTTTTCTATTCGCAAATAGAAACTAGATTTATCAATATTTAATTCGGTAAAAATAATTTTATTATGTTCTTTTATTAAAGAAACTTCATTATTTAATTTTGAAACAACTGTGTTTTTAGAAGAATTAATTTTCTTCATTATCTCTTCTATACAATTATGAGATAAGTTATATTTCTTTAATAGTCTAAATAAAATTTGTTTTTTTAAATAATCTGATAAAGTTATGTAATCATTAATATTAATAGTATATGTAATTTTATTATTTATATTTGTCTTATCAACATTATTGGAAATAAAATCTATTTCCATTTTTTCAATAATTTGGCTTGCTTCATGAAGAGTATCGCTATAATAGTTTATTGCTTCATACAAATTAGGATTTTCCTCTAATAATATTGGTGTAATTAAATGGCGGATTCTATTTCTTGTATAATCTAAATGTCCATTTGATTCATCCTCATAGTACTTAATGTTATTTTCATTAGCATAACTAACTATTAATTCTTTTGATAATTTTAAAAGTGGACGATACAATATTTTACCTTTATATAATGTTTCTTCTTCAATCCCTGCATATCCTTTTAGTGATGAAGATTTTAACATTCTCATTATTATAGTTTCTAAGTTATCATTAGCGTGATGTGCTAATAATATATATTCACATTGTTCTTTCTCAGCTATCTCAATAAAAAAATTGTAACGCTTTTCTCTTGCTATTGACTGAAAATTTCCATTTTCAATGTGATCTAGATGAAGAATATAACATTTGATTTTATTTTGTTCACAAAAATGCTTAATGTATTTTTCTTCTTCTTCTGACTGTTCTCTCTTTTTATGATTAACATGAGCAACTATTATTTCTTCACAAGGTTTTGCTTTCATTACAATATTTAATAAAGTCATTGAATCAACACCTGTGGAACATGCAACAATTACTTTTTGATGTTTTAATTTTTCTTTAATATTATTAATAACTAATTTCATATTCTAACCTCTATATATATTATACTATTTTTATCGCTTTTTGTAAAGAAAAGAAGTATTGATAAAAATATCAATACTTCTACTTAATTAATTTTGTTCCTTTTTTTGTTAACACTGATGTAATAAACGATTTTACATATCTGGATTCCTGATTTTTAGAAATTATAGCATTTTTTATTAATATATCTAAAAGTGATGTAAAAGTTATATTTTCTTTTTCAAATAAATAAAAAGCAAGAGAGCCAGGAATTGTATTAATTTCATTTATATATATATATTTTTCCAAACAATCATATAAGAAATCTATTCTTACTACACCCTTTAGATTAAATGTTTTATACGCCTTTATGCCAAGTCTTCTTATCTCTTTCTCTAGCGTTGCATCCAAAATCGCAGGTATTATTCTATTTGATGCTTCACTCATTTTATCCATGCTTTCATATTTATCTTTAAAAGATAAAATTTCACTAGTAGGTATTACTTCTTCTATGGATGAAGAGATTATGCGGTTGGTGTCTTTTATTAAAGCTAGATTATACTCTTTAAAGGATGTTAGTTTCTTTTCAATGATTATACGATTACCATATTTTAAACATTCTTCTATTCCTTTTTTTAATTGTGCATTATCATTAGCACAATTAATTCCAATGCTAGAACCCAATCGAACTGGTTTTATTATTACCGGATATTTTAATTTTTCTTCTACTTCTTTTTTAACTTCTTCAAATGTTTTTTCAGAATTCATTTCAATATATGGTATACTTTCAATTCCGTTACACTGTAATATTTGCTTTGTATATATTTTATCTTGTAGTATTGCTGATTCCGTATGAGAAGCAGATGTATATGTTGCTCCTATAGTATCTAAATATCCAGCAATTGTTCCATCTTCGGTACCATCGCCATGAAGAACTAATACGAATATATCTATAGGCGTTGCTTTTGGTTTAGAAAATAATCCTTTATAAAAAATATTATGATTTTCGCCAAAAACTATTACTGGAGTACACTTAGAAAATTCTTCATTTATATATGTGTGTATATCACTCAATGGTTCACCAACTAGCCATTCTTGCTCCTTTGTTATATAAAATATAGTTACATTATACTTATCTTTATCTAGGGCATGATATACTTGTAATCCTGATAAAATAGATATATCATGTTCTACACTTTTTCCACCAATTATTAATCCAATATTCAATTTGTTTTTTTTCATAATTACCTCTCTAAAAAATTATCTGGAAGATCATTTTCAATTAATAAACTAATTTCTTCCTCTTTATACTTTTCCCTAACAATGCTAATAGCATCTTTAAAACTCTTACAAATAATATATTGAGCTGAATGAGCTTCAAGTATATTTATATAGTATTTTGTATTTTTATTTCTAATAAGATATATTTCATCAAATACTTTAATTAGTGACTCTGCTGCAGATTCATTAATATCCTTGGAACTTTTGCCACAGTCTACTATTCCAGGGGTAATAATCACCTTCTTTGTTTTAATTTTTTCTAAAACTTCAACTGCAGACATAAAACCTACTAAATTTGAACTATAACTATCATCATATATATTTATGTTGCCTTGTTTGCTATATGCTAAACGATGTGGAATATATTCTATTGATTTCACTTTTTCTTCAAAAATAGAATTTGTGATGCTCAATCCCTTTTTATTAAGAGCTTGGATTATTCCATAAGCAAATAATATATTTCTTATGTTATGCTTACCTAATAGTTTTGTTGTTATATGTACTAATCTTTTTTCTCTTTTATATATATCAAATTCAGTTATTCCATCTTTTACTTCTATATTTTTTGCAAGATAACGATTACTATCATCTAAGCCAACAAAACATAAATCTTGAATTTGTATTAAGTCTAAATTTTTCAAATATTGATTATCACCATTAAGGACTAATGATGATTCATAACAAATCGAACTTACAATTTCAAGTTTTGCAGATAAGACATTAGACATTGTTTTAAATGTCGATAAGTGCTGAGGCCCAATTCCAGTTATTCCTGCAATATTTAAAGGCACAAATTTGGTCATTTCTTTGATTTCACCCTTTCTAAAAGCTCCCATTTCTAATATGAGAATTTCTGTATTTGGATGAAGTTGGTTGTTAATTACTGAAGTAATGCCCATTAGTGTATTATAAGACTTTGGTGTGGATAGGGTTAAATAGTAGTCTTGCACTATATGATTGATAATGTTCTTACATGAAGTTTTTCCATAACTCCCTGTTATTCCAATTGTTATTAGATTTTTATTGTTATTTAGTTTTTGCTTTGCTAAATTTATGTATTTTTTTCTGATTATCATTTCAATTGGAGTGTTTATTAAATTGCATAATATATATATACATGGAGAAAAAACGGAAAGAATTAGATATATTATTAAATGGTTATTAAAAAATAAAAAAGGAATCAATGAAACAATACAATAGGTAATCAATAAAAATAATATTCTTCTTGTTATTTTTAATTTAACAATATATTTCTTAGGGAAAACTAAAATAATTATTACCATTAATAGTATTAATATTGTATGATAACAAGATTGAAAAACAGTTAAAAATATACAAATATAGAAAAAATATAAGTAAATATTTTTAAAGTAGAAATTAAGGAAATGGCCTAGATATTTTTTTGTACAATAATGTTCTTGTTGAAATATATTCAACAAATAGTATATTGAAAATAAATTAACTATAATAAACGATAATAGATTAATTAGTTTAAAATAAATCATTTACTTACTCCTAGGTATTTACCAATTACACGATGAAAATAGTATTTCTTTTCTAAATAAGGAAAATGGCCACAATTTTCAAATACAACTAACCCACTATTTTTTATATGTTTATTCATATATATTCCATCTTTGAGCGGAGTTTCTTGATCGTCTTTTCCCCATATAATCAAAGTTTCAACTTTTATTAATTTTAAATATCGTTTTAAGTCTTCTTTTATTACCTTAATCATTGTTCCTTTCATTACATTAGTTGCACTTGCATAGTCAGGACTTCCTGATACTTTTATAAGTTGATTATATTTAGTTACATTTTTTGTCTTTCGGTAATACATTTTTAAAAACTTATATTTAATTATTTGAAATTTCTTTTTTAAAGTTAGCCTCTTTTTGATTCCTGCACTATCTACTAAAATAAGTTTTGATATATTTTGATTTTTTGAAGCATATTTTATCGCAATTCTTCCCCCAAATGAATGTCCAAGTATTATGGGGTTTTCTATTTGTAATTCTTTTATATATATTTCTAAAAATTTTACATAATCATCTAACTTAAATGGAAATTTTGGCTCATTACTTTTTCCAAATCCAGGAAGATCAATTGCATATACTGTATAATCATCCTTTAAATAATTGATTAAATTGTTAAAGGTGTTAATATTTGTTCCCCATCCATGAAGTAAAATAATAGGTTTTTTTGTTCCATGTACTTCATAATTAATTTCTAAATTTTTATATATGTATTTCATACACTCACTCTTTCTTATTACATCTTATTCTTTTTTTTATATAATATTATCATTATTTTAAAGTTTCTTAATATAATTTTCTAAGAGGTGCTTTTATGTATATTAATTATCATTATCCATTTCCTGTTTTACAAATTCCTAATGAATTCTGTTGCTTTTTAGATAAGAACAACATTTGTATTCATTATAACTTATACAAAAAAGATGTGGAAAAATTAAATGTTATACTTTCTGAATATGATGAATTTAAAAGTTGGAGCTTAGATGAATTAATTTTCTACTCATATAAACTAGCAAATAATATTAAAAATGAAGTTATAGAATTATCTGGTAATATATATAATCATCAGGTCTTTTTTAGTTCTATAACAAATAGATGTATTAATCCACCAGAATCGATTTTAAAGGCAATTGAGGGGTCTTTTTCAAGTTTTAATCATTTTATTGAGGAGTTTTATTATACTGCTTTAAATTTCAAAGATTTTGGCTTTGTATTTATGTGTATTGATGAAAATGATAGAATTATCATTGTTCCAACTACTATGAATAATACGACAATTCCTCTAAATCTATATCCATTAATGGGGATTGATTTATTTGAACATTCATATTATCCAACTTATATTTATAACAAAAAAGAATATATTTCTTGTTTTCTTAAATATTTAAATTGGGATTATATTAACAATGAATATTTAGAATGTATAAAAAGAAAAACATCTAAGCAAATTGCTTAGATGTTTTATCATCCATTTGAGTTCTTCATTTCTAACTTTATTAATTGATTTAATTCAACTGCATATTCCATTGGTAATTCTTTAGCAAAAGGTTCAATAAATCCCATTACTATCATTTCTGTAGCTTCTTGTTCTGTTAAACCTCTACTCATTAAATAGAATAATTGCTCTTCATTCACTTTTGAAACTGTTGCTTCATGTTCAATATATGATGAATCATTTTCAACAATATTAGTTGGAACTGTATCACTGGTAGATTCCTCATCTAAAATTATCGTATCGCATTCCACATGGGATTTGGAATTCTCAGCAGCGTTTGCAATCTTTACAAGTCCACGATAATTAACTTTTCCTCCACCACGACATATTGATTTTGAAATAATTTGACTTGTTGTATTTGGAGCAAGATGAATCATTTTAGCTCCAGTATCTTGAATTTGACCAATTCCAGCAAAAGCAATAGAAACTGTAGTTCCTTTAGCTCCTTCGCCTTTTAGTATGCAAGATGGGTACTTCATATTTATATTTGAACCTATATTACCATCAATCCATTCCATATGGCCGCCTGCTTCAACTAGCGTTCTTTTTGTTACAAGATTAATAATATTATTAGACCAATTTTGAACTGTTGAATAACGACAATATGCGTTCTTTTTTACATATATTTCTACAACTGCCGCGTGCAATGAATAAGCAGAATATTGAGGGGCAGTGCAACCTTCTACATAATGTAGGCTTGCTTCATCATCTACAATTATCAAGGTGCGCTCAAATTGTCCCATTAATTCTGTATTTATTCTGAAATAAGATTGTAATGGTTTTTCAAGTTTTACTCCTTTAGGCACATATATAAATGATCCACCACTCCATACTGCAGTATTTAATGCTGCAAACATATTGTCTGTATATGGTACAACTTTTGCAAAATATTCCTTCACTATTTCAGGATATTTTTTAACAGCTGTATCTGTATCACAAAACAAAACACCAAGTTTTTCAAGTTCACTAATCGTATTGTGATATACAACTTCTGATTCAAATTGAGTAGAAACACCAGCTAAATATTTTTGTTCTGCTTCTTGAATTCCCAATTTATTAAAAGTATCTTTAATCGCAGTTGGTACTTTATCCCAACTGTTTTCAACCCTTTTACTGGATTTAATATAATATATATATTCATCAAAGTTTAAACTTGATAAATCTGGTCCAAACTTAGGCCAATTGAATTTAGCAAATTCATGATATGCTTTTAATCTTATATCTAACATCCATTCTGGTTCATTTTTCATCATAGATATTTTTCTAACGACTTCTTCACTTATTCCATGACCGGTATCAAATACGTTTTCAACATCAGTTTTAAACCCATATTTGTAATCACCGACTATTTTATTTATATCATTATGCTCATCATTCATGCTCTTCTTTTTCTCCTTCCTCACCAAGTAGTAAGGCTCCTGCAGCTCGCCATGATAAGGTTGCACACTTTACACGAGGAGGAAAATTATGAATGTTGACATAAACTATAGCTTCTCCAAGTCTATCTTCATCTTCTGGAACATTACCTTTGATTAGTTCATAGAAATCATTTATTATGTTTTCTGCTTCCTCAACTGTTTTCCCTTTTAATGTTTCAGTCATAACTGAAGCAGATGAACAGCAGATAGCACATCCAGCACCATCAAAACGAACATCAGTTATAATTCCATTTTCAACATTTACTTGAACAGTTACATCATCTCCACAAGAAGGGTTTTTTAATCTTAAAGTTTTATATCCTTCAATTAATCCTTTGTTTCGTGGATACTTACGATGTTCACTGATTATTTGTCCGTATAGTTCTGATAAGTTATTCATCATTACCACTCCTTAAAATACTCTGCTGCACCTTTTACAGCACTAACAAATTTTTTTGCGTCTTCCATATCATTGTATATATAGAAACAAGCACGTAATGTTCCTACGCATTCTAACCATTTCGTTATTAGTTGAGCACAATGATGACCAGCACGCAAAGCTATGTTTTCTTGATCAAAGTATGTCGCTGCATCATGTGGATGAACGTTTTTAATATTAAATGCAATTGTACCTGTTTCAACAGTTGGATTATACACAATAACATTATCTATCTTTAATAATTCATCTACTACATATCTAGTTAATTCATGCTCATTTTTTTGGATTTGTTCAAATCCAATATTTTCTATATATTTTATTGCTTCTTTAAAAGCGATTGCCTCAGCAATAGGTGGTGTACCTGTTTCAAATTTAAATGGTGCGTCTTTATAATGTGATTCATATAAGTCAACATTATCATTCATATCGCCACCAAATTCGATTGGATTCATTGCTTGAAGTAAATCGTATTTTCCATATAAAATGCCAAACCCTGTTGGTCCTAACATTTTATGAGCAGAAAAAGCAAGAAAATCGGCATCCAGTTCTTTTACATCTATTGGCATATGAGGAACTGCTTGAGCAGCATCTACAACAACAATAGCTCCAACACTATGAGCAAGTTTAATAATTTCCTTTATCGGAGTTATATATCCCATTACATTTGAAACGTATGTTATTGCGACTACTTTTGTTTTATTTGTTAAAACTTTTTTAAAGGCTTCTACTGTAATTCTTCCCGTTGAATCAAGTTCAATGAATTTTAGTACAGCCTTTTTCTTTTTTGCAACATTTTGCCAGGGAATAACATTACTGTGATGTTCTAACTCTGAAGTAATTATTTCATCACCTTCTTCAATATTGTCCATTCCATAACTAGATGCAACTAAATTTAGCGAATTACTTGCACCTTTTGTATATACTATTTCTTCTGTTTTTGCATTTAAAAATTTAGCTACTATTTCTCTTGTTTGTTCATATTCAACTGTAGCATGATAACTTAAAGTATAAACGCCTCGGTTAACATTAACGCCATATTTTTCATAATATTCAACTAGTTTATTAATAACACTATATGGTTTTAGAGATGTAGCACATGTATCTAAGTATACTAAATTAGGATTGTTTACCAATACCGGAAAATCAGATTTAATATTGTTCATTTTATCCCCCTTTACTTTAGATTACTTTTCTCCATAAAATTATTAAGTATCATTTTTTTAATTTCTCCATCATTCACACATTCTATTAATGGAGTAATAAATCCCATTATTATAATTTTTGAAGCTTCTTCTTTAGTAAGACCTCTACTCATTAAATAAAATAAGTCTTCAGGATTTAATGATCCAATAGAAGCCGCATGATTTGCTATAACATCATATTCATCAATAAATAAATTAGGTAGGGCTTTAATAACAGAGTTTTTATTTAAAGTTAATCCCTTTGCCTTTTGATGTGCAATAGTCTTTGAGCATCCCTTTTTTATCGTTGCATTATTGTCAAGAGTAATTTTTGCGTTATCTTTTGCGATAGCATAAACCTCTACATTACTATTTGTATTTTTTGCATTATGTTTAACGTCTATGTAACTATGATAGTTTGATTCATCAGATGCAAGAACTACATTTAATGATTCAAAGGAACTATTTATTTCATTCATATAACACATAATATTAATTTCAACATTATTTGATGTTGTAATTACATTATATAACTTAAAGTTAGAATTCTCTTTTAGTTCTACATTAACATTTACACTTGCTTTTAAATCCTCATTTTCAAATATAATCATAGAACATTTAGTATTTTCTTTTAAAGTGATGTTAATATTGGTAATTGGATTAGCAATTTCATATTTTATTAATTCTTCGTCATTTTCAATATTATATGTTATTTCTTTGATTGGATTATTTAATACAGTAACATTACTACTCATTGTTGTCTCCTGTTACTTTTTTTACTGCACATGATCCTAAAATACTTGGATTAACACGTGTTTCATCTTCTATACCTAATTCCTCTTTAATCCAATCATATCCTTGTTGATCAATTTTTTCTATTAATTCTAGTCCACCATCAGCCACAATTTTACCATTAATTAATACGTGAACCTTATCAACACCTAGATAATCTAAAAGTCTTTCATAGTGCGTTATAATCAATGCACCAAAGTCAGGTGATTTCATCATATTAACATTCTCACCAACAATCTTTAAAGCATCAACATCTAGACCTGAATCTATTTCATCGAGAATCGCAAATTTAGGCTTTAACATTTTCATTTGAAGAATTTCATTTCTTTTCTTTTCACCACCTGAAAAGCCTTCATTTACATAACGATGTGGTAAGTCATCTCTCATTTTTAATTCTTGAACTGCTTTATCAAGTGATTTAATAAATTTAAATAATGAAATACGTTCCCCTTCAGCTAAACGTGATTGCATTGCACTTTTTATAAAATCAGCATTTGTTACACCAGCAATTTCACTAGGATATTGCATTGCTAAAAATAAACCTTTTCTGCTTCTTTCATCGACAGTCATTTTAAGTACATCTTCACCATCTAATAGTATTTCACCTTCTGTTACTTGGTATTTATAATGGCCCATAATTGTAGATGCAAGCGTAGATTTACCTGTTCCATTAGGGCCCATTATAACATGGAATTCTCCTGTTTGAAGTGTTAAATTTACTCCTTTTAAAATTTCTTTACCTTCAACACTTACATGTAGATTTTTTATTTCTAATTTCGACATAATTATATCTCCCTATAAATAACTTTACTATTTACTATTTATTATTTGATTATTTTATTTTTTACTATCTTGTATAGCTATCTTATTATACCAAATTTTTAGAAAAAATGCAAATAAATAATTAATAATGATTTTATAAAAAAAAGAAACCCCTAAAGTGGAGTTTCTTTTAATTTGATTATTTTAAAGGCTTAGGTCCAGCTTCAACAACTTCTTTTGGCATGTTTGGATATTTCTTAGTGAAATTTTCTACAAACATTTGAGCTAATTTATTAGCTTGTTCATCATAAGCACCCTTATCTTCCCACATTCCACGTGCATCAAGTTTTTCTGCTGGAACGTTAGGGCAGCTAACTGGATAATCAACATTAAATACTGGATGATGTTTAAATTCAACATTATCAAATGAGCCATTTAATGCAGCAGTTACCATTGCACGAGTATAAGCTAATTTCATACGTTTAGCTCCTTGTGCTGCACTTCCGCCAGCCCATCCAGTATTAACTAGATATACTTTTGTTCCATATTTTTCAAGTTTATCACCTAACATCTTAGCATAAACAGATGGATCCATTGGCATAAATGGTTCACCAAATAATGTAGAGAATGTAGGTTGTGGTTCAGTTACACCACGTTCTGTACCAGCAAGTTTAGATGTAAATCCTGTTACAAAGTGATACATTGCAGCATTTTTACTTAAACGGCTTATTGGAGGAAGTACACCAAATGCATCAGCTGTTAAGAAAATTACAACTTTTGGAATGCCTCCACATCCAGGAATTTGAGCATTGTCAATATAATTAATTGGATAACCAACACGTGTATTTTCAGTTAATGAACCATCATTAAAGTCAAATTCACGAGTATTAGGATCCATTATTACATTTTCAACTAATGAACCAAATTTAATTGCACCATAAATTTCTGGTTCATGTTCTTTAGATAGATTTATACATTTTGCATAGCATCCACCTTCAAAATTGAATACTCCATCAGGGCTCCATCCATGTTCATCATCACCAATTAATTTACGATTTGGATCAGCTGATAATGTTGTTTTACCAGTTCCAGATAAACCAAAGAATACAGCAGTTTCTCCTGTTTCAGGATCCATATTTGCTGAACAGTGCATTGGAAGAACATTTAATTTTGTCATAACATAGTTCATTGTTGAGAATACACTCTTCTTAATTTCACCTGCATATTTTGAACCACAGATAACAATTAGATGCGCTTCATAGTCAATCATAATTGCTGCTTCACTATGTACACCATCAACTTCTGGATCACATTTAAATCCAGGAGCAACTAGCATTGTATAATCAGGTTCTCCATATGTTTCTAATTCTTCTGCAGTTGGACGAATTAATAATTGATGAATAAACATATTTTGACTAGCTAATTCATTAATAATTCTAAATTTTTTAGTGTATTTTTTGTCAGCTCCAGCATAACCATCAAAGATAAATGCTTCTCTTCCTTGCATATAGGCTGCAACTTTTCCGAATATTGCATTAAATTTTTCTCTTGAAATTGGTCTATTTACTTTTCCCCATGCAATTTCATCATGCACACCAGCAGTGTCAACGATAAATTTATCTTGAGGAGAACGTCCTGTGTATTTACCAGTTGTTACAACTAATGCACCTGTAGATGATAATGTTCCTTCGCCACGACGTAGTGCTGCTTCAGTTAATTGAGCAGGTGTTAAATTTCGGTATACTGCTTTAGGAGCAAGAATACCAAGTTTTTCGATTCCATAAGTTTCCATTTTAAATTTCTCCTTTAATTATTATTTATTTTACCATTAATCCTGGTTGAATCTTTATCCATACTGACATAAGTTCTTGATCCCTTAGTACGATGATTACATCTTTACTAATTTCATAGGCATCGTCAATAATAGTTGTTTTTCTTTCCCCTACTACTAGCCAACCTGTTTTATTATCGTAATATGAATCAGCTCTTTTGAGAGCGTGGATAACCATTTTTTCCTTTAGCTCAAATCCATTAAAGTCAACATAAACTTTAGCTGGAGTAGCTATCGGTGTTTTTAATTTTTTGTTATACCAAATTGAGCGTGGCATAACCCCAGCAACTCTTTTCATTTCTTTTGTTGCTCTATCAATTTCAATTCCTGCAAAACTTACACCTAAAGTCATAAGAATGCAACTATTTTGAGGAGTACCAAAGTTACAACTATCAACATAAAATTTTGGGACTTCCGTATTAATATTATCTGTTTTATCAATCTTAAATGTTAATTTTACTTCGTTAGGATATATATATGCCTTGTAAGACTCATATCTACGAACATATCTTACTAACATTTCTGTTTCTTTTTCGTAATTATCAATTCTTCTTAAATTCATTTTTTTGAGCACATAGCTATTGAGCCATGCGGCCAATGGATATAAGAGCAATACTATGATACAAAATATAAATAAACTAACTGGGAATTGCCCTTTACTTGTGCAAAATAAAATTATTACAAATACAAGAAGAAAAAAAGATATCATTGTATTGATTATTGGAAAAACAATATTTGGTTTATTTTTTCTTTTATCGTTTGATATACGTGTATTAGTATAGCTCATTTTGTACCTCCATATAATTTTTCCTTAAAGTTCCCATATTCTTTAGATATGACAATCTGTCCTTTATTATCCGTAAACTCTAGTGAAAACATTATTGATATATACATCACAGTCTTGTCTTTTTTTACAAGTTCAACTGCATCATCAAATGTATTTCCTTTATCAAGCCATAAATATTCATCTGAAGCTAAATTTGTATATGTAGCTGTTGGATTTCCTAAAAGCAATATTACATCATTTTTGCTCATTCCTATTGTTATTTTGTTATAATTGTTTTTTGTTACTTTGTTACAACTTGTTAATGTGAATATCATTACACCAAGAAGTATCAACATCACATATTTTTGTATTCTATTTTTCATTAAAGACATAATATACTGCCCTTACAGCATCACCATTTTTAAACTCAACCATAATTGATTTAATTTTTTTGCCGTTTTCATTATCTCTCATAAATCTAGTTCTTGCAGAATCAGATGATCCATACCCGGCATACCAACAGCAACTACCTGTTGCTTTACCCGGAGCTTCTTGAACCGACTTATCAAATGTATCACCAAGTTTTATCATTACTTGATTATATGTATATGGGGTTCCTTGATCATATGCTGCATTAATTTCATTTGCAAAATTTTCATAATTCTTACAACCACTTAAAGCGAGGCAACAAAACAAAATAATACTAACTAAAGTAAATCTTTTAAATTTATTTGCTAATTTCATGAAAAATCAATTTCCCCCCATCATAATATTATTATACAATTTTTTATTTTTTTTGTAAAGAAAAAGAACTATAAAAATAGTTCTTTCTTTATTTTTGTGTTAATAATTAGATTTTTTAAGATAAATACTTAATCCTAATCCACCGATACCGGTAATTAATAATGAGTAAGGCCAAAAGGCTTGAACTCCTCCATAAGCTTGTGCCTCTAAAAGTGACCAAATATCTAAACATAAAGCAGCTAAAATAGTACTACCATTCATTGCATATAGTTTTTTTATTGCCTCATCAATATTATTTGATTCAACAGCTTTGTAAGCTTTTGAACCCATACTTAAAATTCCAATCATTGATATAATGATAACGACTAAAATAACGATACCCCAATTTTTATCTATTTCTTATAATTCTCCAATCACACAACTAAGTAGAGAATATGTACTTTCGGTTGGAGTATATCCGCTTATGCCAACTATAATAAATGATGGAACAAATATTGTAATAAACGTTATAAAGAATTGAAACAATGTTTCTAATATAACAATTGTTTTATTTTTTTTATTTACTTCATAATTTACTTTTTTTGTGCTTTTCCTATAAAAATAACTAGATTGATTTGTTCCATTACTTCCTTGACTTGTGTTGCTTGTTAATCTAGAACTAATAATTTGAGTTTTAAGCTGCAAGAATTCTTGTTCTGTTATAGTTCCATTATCTAAAAGTTCTTGTATTTTCTTTAATCTTTCTTCTATATTTTCGTTCATTGTATCTTACTTCATCCTTTCATAAGATAAGACACAAAAAATAATAAAAAAAACACCAATTGGTGTTTTTATTTAAAATCTTTAATAGCTTGGCTAGTACCAACAATTACCCATTTACCAACGCGTTGAACAGATTCATTTTCTTTGTGGTCTTCGCCTAATGCTTTTTCATAAGCTGCTTTTGCATTTTTTGTTGAATCATATTGAACAGCTACAAACGCTTCTTTTTCGCCTAACAATGCGCCTTTAGTTCCAGATATTATCGCAACAACGCCTTCTTCAGCTTCTTTACTATCAGTAACAACTATTACTGTATAATCTTTCTTTTCCATTTTCTTCTTAGCAGCTGATGCATCTTTTGGAGCACAAGCAACAAGAGTAAATGCAAATAAAAGTGTTAAAACTAATGCAGATAATCTAAATGTCTTTTTCATATGTATACCTCCTATATTTTTTATACAAACATTATACAACTAATTATGTTTTTAGTCAATGTGAAAACTATTAAAATGCATTAAAATTGTATTAGAATACATCCAAAAAAGGCCTAGAATTCTAGGCCTATTTATTTTTTATTCATCAAGTGAATAATCCATTGCAGCATATCTTTGATACATCTTATAACGACGTTGAGCTTCTGCTTTATTTAATGCAAGTAGAGATGCAGCTTCAGTAGGATTTGTTTTACTTAATTGAGCATAACGAGTCTCACCCATTAGATATGAATCATATAAATCCCAGTTTGGAGCTTTTGAGTCAATTACAAGTGGGTTCTTGCCTTCTTGTGCAAGTCTTGGATCAAATCTTAATAATGTCCAATAACCACATTCAACAGCAAGTTTAGCTTCTTCTTGAGATTTACCCATACCAGCTTTAACACCGTGATTAATACATGGTGAATAAGCAATAATAATTGATGGTCCATGATAAGCTTCTGCTTCACGCATAGCCTTTAATAATTGAGCTTGGTCAGCACCATGAGATACATATGCTACATATACATGTCCATAACTCATAGCTATAGCAGCTAAGTCTTTCTTCTTACCATGTTTTCCAGCAGCTGTAAATTTAGCAATAGAAGCTGTAGGACTTGATTTAGAAGATTGACCACCAGTATTTGAGTATACTTCTGTATCTAATACTAAAATATTAATATCTTCTTGGTTTGCGATAACATGGTCAAGACCACCATAGCCAATATCGTATGCCCATCCGTCACCACCGAAGATCCATTGTGAACGTTTAACAAGATGATCTTTTAAGTTAAGGATTCTTTGAGCTCTTTCTCCTTCACATTTTTCAAGAAGTGGAACTAATTCATTTTTAACTTCTCTAGTTACTTTATAGTCTTCACGATTTTCTAACCATTTTTTGAATAATTCTGCTACTTTTTCATCACAGCATCCTTCTTCAAGAGCTTCTTCCATAATTGTAGCTATTTGATCACGTAGTGCTTTTGATGCAGCTAACATACCGAAACCAAATTCTGCATTATCTTCAAATAATGAGTTAGCCCATGCAGGTCCATTACCTTCTTTATTTTTAGTATAAGGAGAAGCAGGGAAACTACCACCATAAATTGATGAACATCCAGTAGCATTAGCGATTACCATATGATCACCAAATAATTGTGTTGTTAATTTAACATAAGGAGTTTCACCACAACCACCACATGCACCAGAGAATTCAAATAAAGGTTGTGCAAATTGAGAGTTCTTAGGATTTGACATCTTATCAATTAGGTAATCTTTATAAGTTACTTCATTGAAGAAGTAAGATGCAAGTTTAGCTTGACCATCTTCGATTGCAGTGTCGATAGGAACCATCTTAAGAGCTTTTTCACCCTTCTTACCAGGACAAGTATTAACACATACTTCACATCCAGTACAATCAAGAGTTGAAATTTGAATACTATATTGTAATCCTGCAAAATCTTTACCATTTGCATTGATTGTTTTTACACCAGCTGGAGCAGCAGCCATTTCTTCTTCAGTTGCAAGGAATGGACGAATTACTGCATGTGGACATGCAAATGAACATTTATTACATTGAATACAATTTTCAGAATTCCATTCAGGAACAAAGTTTGCAGTTCCGCGCTTTTCATATGCTGCAGTTCCACAAGGAATAGTTCCATCTTCATATCCGTTGAATGCTGAAACAGGAAGACTATATCCATTAATTGAGTTAACTTCATCAGCAATTGTTTTTACAAAATGAGGACGATTTTCATCAACAACTTTTGTTTCAACAGGAAGGTTAGCCCATTCAGGTTTAACTGTAATTTCAACTAATCCTTCTGCACCTTTATCAATTGCTTGATAGTTTAATTGAACAACAGCTTCACCTTTCTTAGCGTAAGTTTTAGCTGCATATTTCTTCATTAATTCTTGTGCATGATCATAAGGCATGATTTGTTCATTTAATTTGAAGAATGCAGATTGAAGAATTGTATTAGTTCTTCCACCTAAACCTATTTCACGTGCTAGATGAACAGCATCAATAATATAGAATTTAGCATGTTTTTCAGCTAATGCTTTTTTGAAACTATTAGGTAAATGAGCTTCTATTTCATCAGCAGATTTAACAGTATTTAGTAAGAATGTTCCGCCATCTTTTAAGCAGCTTAACATATCATATTTTTCTACATAAGCTTCAAGGCTGCAGCTTACGAAGTCTGCAACACTTACAAGATAAGGAGCAGTTATTGGTTTAGGGCCAAAACGTAAATGAGAACGAGTTACACCGCCACTCTTCTTAGAGTCATATGCAAAATAAGCTTGTGCATATAATTCTGTGTTATCACCAATAATTTTAATTGTATTCTTATTAGCACCAACAGTACCATCACTACCTAAACCATAGAATACAAGTTCAGATGTGCCTTCAAGAAGTTTAACTTCTTTACCTACAGGAATGCTTAAATGAGTTACATCGTCTTCAATACCAACTGTAAATCCGTCAAATCCATTTTTTGCTAGATGATCATAAACAGCAATGATTTGAGCAGGAGTAGTATCTTTACTTGAAAGACCATATCTACCACCAATAATACGTGGAGCATTTTCAACTCCATAGAATGCAGATTTAATATCTAAGTATAGAGGTTCTCCAAGAGATCCTGGTTCTTTTGTTCTATCAAGAACTGCAATTCTCTTAACTGTTTTAGGCATTACAGCAAATAGATATTCTGTTGCGAATGGACGATATAGATGAACTGTTACACATCCAACTTTACGGCCTTGTTTATTTAAATAATCTACAACTTGTTTTGTAGTTTCAGTAACTGAACCCATAGCAACGATAACATCTTCAGCATCTTGAGCACCATAATAAACAAATGGAGCATATTCACGACCAGTTACTTCACTAATTTTTTTCATATATTCAGCAACTACTGCTGGAACTTCATTATAAAACTTATTACTTGCTTCACGTGTTTGAAAATAAACGTCATCATTTTGAGCAGTACCTCTTGTTACAGGGTGTTCAAAATTTAATGCACGATTACGGAAAGCTTGAACTGCATCACGATCTAATAATTTTTCGAAAACTTCATAATCCATTACTTCAATTTTTTGAATTTCATGACTTGTTCTAAAACCATCAAAGAAATGCATAAATGGAACACTAGTTTTAATAGCAGCAAGATGAGCAACACCTGCTAAATCCATTACTTCTTGAACGCTTGAAGTACAAAGCATAGCAAAACCAGTTTGACGGCAAGCCATAACATCTTGATGATCGCCAAAAATAGATAATGCTTGTGCAGCTAAACTTCTTGCAGACACATGAATAACGCCAGGTAGTAATTCTCCGGCTATTTTATACATATTAGGAATCTTTAATAATAGTCCTTGGCTAGCTGTGAATGTTGTAGTTAATGCACCAGCTTGTAAAGAACCATGAACTGAACCAGCAGCACCTGCTTCTGATTGCATTTCAACAATTTTTACAGGCATACCAAAAAGGTTTTTCTTACCCTTTGATGCCCATTCTTCCGCATACTCTGCCATTGGTGATGATGGAGTAATAGGATAAATTCCAGCTACTTCTGTAAAGGCATACGCGCAATGAGCAGCTGCTTGATTTCCATCCATAGATTGGAAAACTTTGTTTGACATAGATAATTCCTCCTAATTAATTTCAAAATGTAAAAATTCATACTTACTTATTATATCACAAGACCATTTGTTTTAAAAGAAAAACACATTTTTAAGATTAAAATTATGACATATTTTAGACTAGTAATATTAAGATTTGGAATTTCAAAATTAATAAACTATTAATTCTTTCAATATATTAATAAATGAATTTTTCCTATAATTGATTAGTGTTAATATTTATTATAATAATAAATATTTTTATGAATTATTTTATTTCTTTATTAATAAATTATAATGGTGATAAAACTATGTTAGTAAAAGACTTATTTCCATCTTGTGATGACTATAGAACTATAAAAGGTATAACTAGTGATTCACGTTTTCTCAAAGAAGGTTATATTTTTATTCCTCTTTCGGGTAAAAATTTTTCAGGTGAAGAATTTATAAGTGAAGCAATTAATAAAAAAGCATTAGTCATTGTATTAGACAAATACATTAGCAACATTACATATAGCATTATATATGTCAACAATAACTTTCAATGTTTAATCGATTGTTTAAAAAAATTTTATGGTTGTCCATTTAATGATCTATGCCTAATTGGAATTACTGGAACAGATGGGAAAACTACCACATCTACAATTATAAATTATCTATTAAGTTCAAAATATGAATCTGGTTATATTGGTACTAATGGCATTTATTTAGGTAATTATTATGAAGATTCTTTATTTACAACTCCCATTCTTTCAGAAAATTATCGTTTAATTAGAAAAGGTTCTGACCTAAGTTTGAATTATTTAACAATGGAAATTTCATCTCAGGGAATTAGTAATAATAGAATTACTGATATTTTATTTGATATAGCTGTCTTCACTAATTTATCACATGAACATTTAGATACACATTTAACAATGGAAGAATATTTTAAAACTAAGTTTAAACTTTTTAAACAACTAAAAGCAAAGAATATTAAAATTATTAATAAAGATGATCCGTATTCTATATATTTCGAAAATTTAGATAATGTTATCTTCTTTAGTATTTATACTCCATCAGATTACCAAGTTAAAAATATTAGTTATGAAAATGGATATACTATTTTTGATTTATATACTAAAAATTATATATATCGAAATTTAAAAATTAATAGAATGGAAGAATACAATATTTATAACGTTTTGCCTGGAATTATTATAAGTTTGTTATCAGGAATTAAAATAGAAACTTTGTATGAACTTTTAAAAAATCTTCCTATTGTTCCTGGAAGATTGGAACAAATTCTATCACCTTATCCTTATAATATATATATTGATTTTGCTCACACACCTAATGCATTAAAAGCTGTTCTTTGTAGTTTGAAGAAAAGAACAAAAAATAGAATTATTATTGTGTGTGGGGCTGCTGGAGGGAAAGATAAAAGTAAACGACCACTCATGGGAAAAGTTGCATGTGAATATGCTGATTTTGTAGTCTTTACCTCTGAAGACCCACGTAAGGAAGACCCAAATCAAATTATTAAGCAAATGGTATCCGAATTAACTAGTACAAATTATATATGTATTACCGAAAGAAAAAAAGCAATTGATGAAGCATTTAAAATTGCGAAAACTGGAGATAGTATAATAATTACTGGTAAGGGGCGAGAAAATTATTTTGATATTGATGGTGTAATATATACATATTCAGATTATGAATACATAAAGAAAAAGGTTGCCGAATGACAACCTTTTTTCACTAATTTGCAGGAGTATATATTTCGTAACTTCCTGTTGTTGGATTATATTTGTTAAATCCAAATAAAATCATTGTTCCATTATAATACATTGCAAGATAGTCGCCTTGATATATTGCTGCTGTTGGATCAATAATTTGTTTTTGATCAGGACCAAATAATCCAGATGTTGTAATATAAGCACAACCATTTGCAGATGTTTGGAAAGAAGCTGATTCAGTGCCATATGTTGCATCTATTAATGCTTTTACATATGGGTTAGTTTTACCAAAGTCAAAACTTGGTAAAGAATCAATTTTTACTTCTCCTTCAATTATTTGTGGTTGAAGTGATTCAGCATCACCTGATTTATTTACACATATTAAATTTAAATAAGTTAGTGATTTATCTGCATTAGATTTTAAGAAAGAACGGCCAAATGGATTAAATGCTGCATCACATCCTTTAATTACAGGAACTAACATATCAGCATGAACACCTTTAAACCAACCTTCAGAACCTGTAACATATGATTCTAATTTAGAATCAATAATATAAGTATTTCCAGGATTACCACCATTTTTAGGATTAACATGGTCTTGAATTATTACAGGGCCACCTGCTCCTACCATTTCACATTTATCAATGTATACTAGTGGAGAGCCCCAGTTATATACGAAGCAGTTATAAGAATCATATGCCTTGCATTGTTCCATTCTGAATTCTGCATCAGTTCTATTAGGCATGTATGCTATAAACCAACCAATTGAAATATTATTATATGCTGTAAATGTAGGTCCTTCAACTTTTGTAAAAATCAAACCACCAGACTTAATAGCATTTTCAACACGTGGAGCATTACCTACTAAATTAACACTTTCAATAACTACATTTGATGAACCAGCACCTTCAAATCTTATAAATGACGCATGGCTTATTACTTCTCCTTCAGGAGTAATTTTATTTCTTTCTCTTACAACTTCTTTAATTGTACTTACATCAAGAGTAAAGTAGTTACCATGAATAGCAAAGCTATCATTTTCCCCTAGGTCTAAACGATATAAGTTCTTATAGTCTTTTACAGAACCTAATGCTCTATCTGCATCAGATGCACCTTTTACTTCTTCTTCACTCCAGAAGAATGAAGCAGGCATATCATCTGCTGTAATATTTATATCAGATTGAAGAATTAATGCTTTTGGAATATAATCAAGATTTAAGCCTTTTTCCTCTTTAAATTTTTTCCATGAATTTGCATCATCATCTTCATTACGATGTTCAGCATAAGCAAAATCTAAAGCGTTATATACATTATATCCTTCAACGACTGAACAGTAAACAGATGTTGTATAATTTTCTACTTTTTGTAATTGTTTTTCAGTCAATTTTTGTGGGACAACTTCAATTAAGAATTTCTTGCCAACCGCTTTTTCAGAAAAGTCAACTGAACAATTCACGCTGTCAATTTTATCAATCATTTCACTAGATTCTTCTAGTTTTACTTCTTCATCTGCTGTTACTTCATATACAGTAATATCATAAGACCAAGATTCAGGAGTTACATCATCATTTACTACTTCTTTAGTTTCAACATTAATTTCAACAAATGTTACTTCTGGCATTACTATAAATGGATTATCAATACCTGCATATAGTGTATTATTTAAACCAAAGAATTCATTTCTTTTATTCTCTTTAACTTGCTTATTTGCATTGAATGCAACAAACTCACTTCTTTGAGAAACACCATTAACAAATATTTGATTAACATCTTCTTTTAATTGCCATTTCGCATATATAATTGTATCTTTTGTAATTGGGTTTTCAAATACAAATTTTTCTGTTAACTCTTTATCATTAAACCAACCAATAAATTTATAGCCTTCTTTAGTTGGAGTTTCTGGAGCAGAAATAGTTTTACCTTGTTCAACTATAACATCTTCTATTTTTGATCCACCATTTGTTTCAAATGTTACTTTATAAGTTACATTTGCACAACCTGCTAATGCTAAGAACACAAAAACAAGTAGTGTTGTTAAAAATAAATTACTAATTTTCTTCATTCTTTTTGTTCCTTTCTTTATATAATACTACCAGTATCAGTGGCAATAATTTTAATTTTAATTTGTGTATTTTTACCATCTGTCGATTTTACAATTAAATCAACAGAGCCATGATCTGTAAATGTCAAGATAGCATATCCATCGCTATCTTTTTCAATTGTACAAATTTTGCTTCCACATATATAGTCTAAATCTTTATATGTTGCATCAGCAGGAAGTACTCGACATTTTACATATATCTTTAAATTTTCCTGATAGGCAACACTAATTTTTCCTATATAGCCTTTTTGATATTGTGAGTCATTTACATCATATTTTTTAAAGTTATCAGATATACACTCAATTTGTTCAACATATTTTGTTTCATTATAGATCCTAAGTTTTTGACCTAAGAACCCAACAATAAATATTGCACCTATGTATATCACTAAAATAGTTAAGATTACTGATTTTTTCATAATTAATTACCCTGTATTTCATAATAATATGCTTTCACACGCTTTAAAAACATATATATATTTGTTGTAAGGTATATAATGCTAATTGCTAATAGTTTTAAATATCCTATTATTAATTGACCATTTGCCATTGCTTCAGCAAAAAATTTATATCCCACAATAGCAAATAAGAATGATACGATAAAAGCAACTATTGTTGATTTATTTTCGTTCGGATTATCAATTGATAGTCCTGTTGTCGCATATTGCTCATTTTGTGGATTCATGATATCTAGTGTTGCACTATATAGCATATGTCCTAAATGAACAAATAAGATAGTTAGAGACAAAATTATAATAGCAACTATTCCAATTTTATTAAATTCACCAAAAATAGATGTTGATATAACTATTGTTGGAATAGAAAATATTACATTAAAAAATAATTTTGCGAGTAACGGATAAACAATTTCTATTGGTTTTGTTTTCTTTAAATAACCTGCTCTTCCTTCTCTACTATAATAAGTAGCAACTAGGGCATTAGAAGCCAACATTGGAAGGCAAATTAATAAGATATTAAATGTGTATTTTAGTCTATACCCCATTTGACTAGAATCCATTGCAACAAACATTTTATTTAATAATAAGATTAGGATTGGTATAATTATATATACCATCAAATAGTTAACTGAAATGTTTATTGTTCTTAAGTTAATTGTAAATTCTTTATTAATGAATGTAAAGTATTTTTTTCTTTTTTTGTTACTTCCGTGTTTATCAATTGATTTATTCATTTCAAAGTTTTTAGACATCATATTAAAGAATATAGGTCTAGAAATAAAATATACAACAAATATTAAAACTCCACATGTAGCAACAAGTATTAAAAACTTTATGAATGTAGATACTGTAATTCTGTATGTTAAATCATGATGTTTTTGACCAACTATTATATATATAAGATTACTCATTAAGTTCAATTTAGATTCTACATTAATTAGAAACGAATTTATTGAACGTTTTATTTGAGGCCAACTATTAATTAAATCTATTTTATCTGGAATTAAATTAATTAATGTAACGGATATAGCAATTACAATTGCCAAGCCTACTAAGAAAACACATAGTTCAGTAATTGAACTTTTCTTAATTAGTCTATATAAATACATCAAAGGTATCGATAGTATTGCACCAAATAAAACTGGTAAAGCAATAATAAAGATAAGAGGTACCCACATCCATAAAAATATAAATCCTGAACACAATCCCTTAGTTACAAGAAGAATTGAACATCCTAACGTAATTGGTATTAGAAATTCAAAGCTCTTCTTAATTTCATATATGTAATAAACAGCAATTTTTGAAATAAATATTTTATTTGCATTAACTGGTAAGGTTATCAAAACTTTATTATCCTCAGAAAAATACAAATTCTTCATAAGTTCAAAGGTACAACCTATTAATGACAAGATTAATGAAATTGTTAGAACCAAAATAACAATGATTGGAGCCTCATCAAATGAAAACAGTCCAAATCTGTTACTCATCAAAAGAAGAATATATATTACTGTCGTAATAATAATAAATTTTACTAATGAGATAATAATCTGTCTTAAAGCTTTTTTCTTATCTTTAATCCAACTCATATCAACTTTATCCCTTAACTGCAATGCAATTAAAGTTTTAAGTTCTTTCATTAGTAGTTTTCCTCGTTTTCTTTAATAATTTGTAAGTAAAATTCTTCAAGATTAACTCCGGAATCTTCTATTTCTTGTAAAGTCTTTACACATTGTATTTGACCATGTTTGATTATGGCAATTCTAGAACATAATTTTTCAACGATGTCAATCAAGTGAGAGCTAAAGAAAACTATATTTCCTTCTGCGGCATGCTGCTTCATACATTCTTTTACTTGATAAATACTTGTTGGATCAAGTCCTGTTAATGGTTCATCCAAAATCCATACTTTTGGATTATGTACAAGAGCAGACATAATTGTAATTTTTTGTTTCATACCATGCGAGTATGTTTTAATCTGATTATCTATTGAATTTTGTAATTCAAATATTTGAATGTATTTTTCTATTCTTTGGTTACGTTCTTCTAGCGGTACTTCATATATATCAGCTATATAATTTACATATTCCCTACCTGTTAATTTCTCATATAAAGCATAATGATCTGGAACATAGCCTATACATGCTTTAGCTTCAACGGGTTGTTTTGCTACATTAAAACCGCATACTTCGATATCCCCATCAGTAATTGGTTGAATTCCAACAATACTTTTAATTATTGTAGATTTTCCGGCACCATTTGGTCCTAAGAAACCAAATATTTCTCCTGCATGAACTTCAAAGTTTGCATCATTTACTGCATATACTTTGCTAGTTGAATATTTTTTTGAAAAGTGCAACAATTGGAGATGTGCAGGTATATAATATATATCTATCATAAGGTTTTCCTCTCTTTCAGGACTTATTGTATTTCTCATTGCAATTGTATCAAGTTTAATTTTTTTAAGTTTCATATGCAATTCATAGTGATTATCAGCAATGATAAAGAATTCATTATATACAAACCATACAGCAAGACCTAATCCTACGTATACTAAGAAAAATAAAGTTTGATATAGTGGATGGAAAGTGAGTGTTAAATCACCAACTTTTACATCAACACTTAGTAAGAACAATTTTGTTCCCCAAGTTCCTAATTTATCACCAACATAATCACTATTGATAAAGAAATAATCAACGCTGTGTCCTTTGGCAGTAAAGTAAACATTTAGGAATAATACTAAAACGAAATATCCTAAAAAGCCTACCATTGAATAAATAAATTGTTTTAGTTTTGGACGTTCAAATACTTTTAATGCGACTATCAATAGTGGCATAAAAGAAGCAATCCAGTGATTATACCAAAAGTTAAAAATTCTCATACTTAATATATTTGTTTCATCAGCGTAATTTGGCATTAACATTGCAAGAATTGCGCCTAAAACATTTATATAATAAGTAAAGTAAAACAATCTTTTCATTTTAAAAATTAAGCATAATGGTATTATAAACATTGCGGTATTACACAAATGGAATGGCCAAGTCCATGGTTCCGAGAAATTTGTGTAATCATAATTTACCAAAAAGCCTACCATTGTAGCAATGGATATATATATTAGTGAAAATTTAATTACTTCTTCAGATCTATTTCTTAATGTAAAATATAGAACAAATGGAACTATAACACCTATGTATAACATTAAGCGATGAGAAAAAGATATTTTCTTTGGTTGCATAACAAGGATATTACCAGTTCCACGTCCAAATAAAACTTGTGGAACAAATGAAGGCATTGACGCGATAAGCATTAAAAGGAAAATGCCCAACATTATAAGAATTTCTTTATTCTTAATTTTATCTTTCCTATCCTTAATGTTATAATATAGTGATATAATTATTCCAAGTACAATTTCTATAATTAATACAACAAAAAGTATGCTAAAATCTGAGTTTCCTTGTAATAGAGTTAAAACATACTTAAACAAAATACAGTTGTATAAAAATATAGGAATTGGAATAAATCTAGTTAAATTTCTTAAAGTCTTAAATCCAAAAAAAGGGCGAAGTAAGACAATAAATATTGCTGTATACTCAAACCATACAGCCAGAAGAGTTAGGACAGTTAAAAACTTATTAGATATTGGACTATTAGCTAATCCAACATACTTATCAGGTGATGCAGGGATAATTGACTGATAGCAAAACAATCTAACCGCAAACACCGCTATCAAAATATAAGGAATTATTCTTTCAAATACAATCTTAAGTATTTTTGATTTGTTTTTATTTGTACCTTCAATACTCTTATTAAGTTCTTCATTTAAAGTATTGTTCATTTTGTACCTCTTTAATATAGACTATTTGATTATATGAACGTATTTTACTATATTTGATTATTTTTTTCAATAGCATTTATTATATATAGCATAAATTGGCAATTAGAAAGCACTATAGTTTCCTATAGTGCTCATTTATTTTTTCATGATTTCTTGATATACTTCACTTTTAGAAATGCCTCTATCTTTAGCAACTAGCTTCATTGCTTCCTTATTTTCATACCCATTTTCTATATAAAAGCGGTAATGTTCTTTAATTGACAAGCTTATTAGCTTAGCGACTTTTTCCTCGTTTTGACACCCAGATATTATTATTACCATTTCACCTTTTAGTTCTTCTACGACTTCTAATATTTCTTTTGATGTTCCTCTTAGGTATTCCTCATATTTTTTTGTTAGTTCTCTTGCTAAAACAATTTCTCTATTTGGCATGATATCATTAAGCATTTCTAAAGTTTCCTTTATGCGATGAGGTGCTTCATACAATATTAATGTTTCTTCCTTAAATTTCAGTTGTTCTAGTTCTTCCTTGCGTTTATTATCTTTGCTGTTTAAAAAACCAACAAAAGTAAATTTATTTGATGGAATTCCAGAACCAACTAATGCTGTAATACCGGCTGAAACTCCTGGTATAATACATACATCTATATCATTTTGAATTGCTATTGTAGCTATTAAATATCCAGGATCACTAATTGATGGCATTCCTGCATCGCTTACAACAGCAATGTTTTTTCCACTTTTAATTTTTTCAATAATTGATGAACTTAACTCTTTTTCATTATATATATGATAACTATGCATTTTTGTTGGTATTTCGAAATGTTTTAATAACAATCCTGTTATTCTGGTATCTTCACAATATATTTCATCAACATATTTTAACGTATCAACTGCTCGATATGTCATATCTTGAAAATTTCCAATTGGTGTACCAACTAAATATAGTTTAGCACTCATATTGTCTTCATAAGTTTTTTGTCTTTTTAGCATATTTATTCCTTTTTAAAATTAAATATTTTTAGTATTTCTTCTGTATATTCATTATTATCATCAGTAACATATATTGGGTTAAGAATCTTTAGTCCACCAGGTTTACCATTTTTCTTTGACTCAATTAAGATGGCTACACTTTCTTTACTTGATTTTTTTGCATATACAAATTTTATTCTTTTAGGTTCAAAATGATATTCATTTAATAAATTAATTATCTCTAAAAATCTTTCACTTCGATGAACCATGCTAAAGGTTCCTCCATCTTTTAAAAGATAATTGGCAGTTTTAATAATTTCCTTTAAGTTAATTTTGACTTCATGTCTAGCTATTGTTTGATATATACTTTTTTTAATTATACTTTCCGGTGTATATTGAAAATATGGTGGATTAGAAACTACCACATCAAAAGTTGATGGATTATAACACGAAGGCAAGTCATTTATATCCATATTCAAAACTTTTATTTGTTCTTCTAAATTGTTTAAAGATATACTTTTTTTTGCTAACTCATATACTTCTTGTTGAATTTCAACTCCAACAATATTTGCTTTTGTTCTTAATGTTAAAAAGATTGGGATATAACCATTTCCACATCCCAAATCTATAATTTTCTTATCACTAGCATTAATGGTAACAAAATCAGCAAGCAAAGTAGAATCAAGTGAAAAATTCAATACGTCATCTCTTTGCACTATCTTTAATCCATCATAGCCTAACACATTAACTATTTTTTCTTTTTTGTTTCTTTCCATCTTTTTTAAACTTCTTCTTATATCTATTATATCTTGCCTTCTTTTGCTTTTCTTCTGTTGTTAATTCTTCAGGTTCTTCGACTTTTTCTTCAACAACCATTTCAATATTATCATCCACTTCTTCAGCAGTAACTATTAGTTCTGGTTCTTCAACAGATTTTGCAATTGAAAAGCCATCAATTTCCTCTAATTTATGAACAACAGGCATACCACCAGGTGTTTCTTCTGTTTTTACCAATTTTTTAAAAAAGTCTACACCAACCACTTTACAGCATTCACAAGTATTCGTTTTAACAGATGAACCAACTGCTGGGAATTCTTTCTTCATCTCTTTGTATAGTTCAACTTCATAGGCAATACAACACATTAATTTTCCACAAGCACCACTAATTTTATTATTGTTTAAACTCATGCCTTGTTCTTTCGCCATTTTCATTGTAACAAAATCAAAATTTTGTAGATGTGTTTTACAACAAAGTTCTCTTCCACATACACCTAAGCCACCAAGTGCTCTTGCGGCTTCCCTTGGGCCTATTTGTCTAAGTTCAACTCTAATCTTAAATTCTGGTGTTAGATGTTTTAACAATTCTCTAAAATCAACGCGATCTTCTGCAGTATAGTAAAAAATAATTTTTGTTTGATCAATAGTATATTCAGCATACAATGGCTTCATATCAAGGTTACATACTTTGACATATTTTTTGAATACTTCAAAACTTTTCTTTGCTAACTCTTCGTTTTTTTGTTCTTGTGCAAGATCATTTTCATTAGCTTTTCTTACTACAGGTTTAAGTTCATATTCAATTTGTTCATCTTCAACATCTCTATTTGCTATTATTACTTTTCCAAGTTCAACTCCACGAACTGTTTCAACTATAGCATATTCGCCTATTTCGAATTCAATATTTAAAGGATTAAAATAATAAACTTTTCCTGCGCCTTTAAATTGTATTCCAACTATCCTTACCATATTTCCTCCTTTCATCTAGTTAGTTCTACCAACAAACTAGAATAAAATAAATTCATATTAATATAATAATTTAATCTCTCTTGATAATTATTTATAACTTCCATCATCTTAAGAATTTTATCTAAGCAAATAGTTTCTTTCTCATAAAGGTGAGTTACTTCGCTAAAATATCCTTTACTATTTGCATTGTACACATTTATTATTTCCTTGTTTATCAATTGTAGCATGTCTAAGAATATTCTATGATATTTCTTATCTTGTTCTTTTTTTAGCATATCACCATTTTTATAGAAATACACATATGGATCTTTTCCGGTTGCTAATTGTTTTGATAGTTCTTTTGCAATATTAAGAATATCATATATTTTTCCTTCTTTAATTAATGACATTGCACTATCTAAATCATTTGTTAGGTAGGATAATATATATGTCATATCAAGTTCTATACCACTATCTCTTAATGAATCTATGATAAATTTTCTTGGAAGTGGTTTAAACCTAATTTCTTGTGTTCTTGAGATGATGGTATCTAATAATCTATCTGGGTTTGTTGTAATTAAAAATATATAATGATTTGGAGCTGGTTCTTCCAAAACTTTTAATAGTGCGTTTTCGGCAGATGTATTCATTTTATCTGCATCTTTGATAATTCCAATTTGTGGTCCTGCCTCTAAACTTGTCATTGTTAATTCATGAATAAATGAATCAATTTGTTCTCTTCTTATTAAATCATTAATTGGTTCAATTATATTAACATTTAAATGATTGTTTTTAGAAATTCTAATACAATTATGGCATTTAAAACATGGCTTACTATCACTTTCACATAAAAGCATCATTGACATATATATAGCCATTTCATACATTCCACTTCCTTCTTCACCAGCAAAAAGGTAAGCATGGCTTAAAAGATTGGAGTCAAAGCCTTTTTTTAGAAGTTTTAAAACTTCAGGCTGATTATCTATCATATCTTTAATTTTCACTTTGCTTTTTCTCCTTTATAAATGTTAGAACAGTTTCAATTGATGAATTTGCAACATCTTCCATCGATTGTTCTCCATCAATTTTTCTTATTCTATTAGGATATAGCTTTAGCAATTCTTCATAGCCTTCATAAACATTTCGATGAAATTCAATTGCTTCAAGTTCAAGTCGGTCCATATCGCGTAAATTTCTTTTAATACGTGCCAATCCAACTTCCGCATGTACACATACAAATAAAGTTAAGTCAGGTAAAAGGCCATTTGTTGCGAATTGATTTAGTTCATTCACTTTGTTCATTCCCAATTTTCTTGCATTTCCTTGATAAGCTAATGAACTATCTAGGAATCTATCACATAAAACTACTTTCCCTGCTGCAATAGCTGGCAAAATAGTTTTAATTATATGTTCCCTTCTACTTGCAGCATATAGTAATGCTTCGGTCATTGGATCCATACCAGTGTTATCTGTATCCAAAATAATATCTCTAATCTTTTCAGCAATCTTGCTTCCGCCAGGTTCCCTTGTTAAAACTACATCATAACCAAGACTTAGTAATTTATTATAAACTGCCTGAATTGCACTTGACTTTCCAGAACCATCGTTTCCTTCAAATGAAATAAATAAACCTCTCATAAAAATATACCTCTATTTCTTATTATACCATATTTTATATTTTAGATAAAGTAATGTGGTAAATAAAAAGTATATATATATTATAATTGTACAAAATATTAGTGAGGTGAATGAAATGAAAAAAACTATTACTAACATTAAATTAAACGACATAAAAAGGTCATCACAAACACGTGAAGAATTTGCAGAAGACATTAGCCCATTAAGCATTAATGGATTAAGATTTACTAGAGCTGAAAACAATAAGGAAGATATTGAAATGTTAGAAAGTACTTTATTAAATAAACGTAAATATAAAATAATAAAGAGGTAATTAGAAATTACCTCTTTTAAATCTAATTATACTTTATTGAATAAAGATATAGACCATTACTTGGTGCACACCAAGGAACTCTTTTTCTATCCTTTGAACTAAGAATGTCTTTTATTTCCTTTGGCTTAATTTTTCCTTCATTTACTTTAATTAGCAATGCCATAATTATTCTTACCATATTATGTAAGAATCCATTTCCTTTTATAATAAACTCGTACTCATTATTTTTCTCATTTACTTCAAAAGAATATATAGTTCTAATTGTATTTTCTTTTTCATTACCTTTTGATAAAGCCTTAAAATCATGAGTTCCAATAATATAAGTAATTGATTCTCTAATTTTTTCCATATTTAATGGTTTATCATAAAAATATACATAATTTGATTGGAAGGGATTGAATTCATTAGTAGAGATTATGTATCTATATTCAGTAGTATGGTCTGAATATCTTGAATGAAAGTTACTATCAACATATGAAATTTCCCTTATATATATATGAGGAGTTAAATTCTTGTTTAATACCCTTTTTAAATTTTTAAGTGGTATTATTTGTTCACTATCATAGTGGATAACTTGTTCTATAGCATGAACCCCTGCATCTGTTCTACCTGCATATGTAATTTTAATTTTCTCTTTATATATAATTTCCAAAGCATTTTCTATATTTCCCTGAACAGTCGTGAGCGATGTTTGTCTTTGAAATCCGTGAAAATATGATCCATCATATGAAACTATCATTTTAATACGCATACGCTACTCTCCAAAAAATTACAAATCCAAGTATTAAGAGTATTAAAATTAGCGAAATTAAATCCCTAAATGAAAATGACATCTTTAATAAACGGGTTCGCTTGGCTCCTGGTATATATCCTCGAGCTTCCATTGCATCAGCTAAGTCTACTGCACGTTTAAACGAAATTACAAACATCGGAATTAGTAAGGAAATTATTTGACCAATGCGTTCATGTAATTTACCTTCTTTAAAATCTACACCTCTTGATGCCTGAGCTTTTAGGATTTTGTTTGTTTCATTAAATAATGTTGGAATAAATCTTAGAGCTATTGATATCATCATAGCAAGAATTGATGGTTTAAGTTTAAATATTTCAAAAGGTTTCATATACCATTCTAATGCAGATGATAAATCCATTGGTTTGGTTGTAAGTGTTAGTACAGTGGATACAAGAATAATTGCTAAAACTCTACCTATTATGAAGCTACCAGATATTACTCCACTATCATAGATTCTTAATGTAACTTCAGCAAATGGGCTTACTCCCATAGGAATTGTAAATAAATAAAATGATAGAACAATTATTCCTATAAATAATAGCAATTTAGTAGGTATATATTTTTTTATAAATATATATATAATAAGTGTTAAAAGTACTACAATAATGTTTATATATGAAAATTGGAGATTTAATGTTAATAATATAGTTCCTGATGTTTTTGAAAAAATTTGAAAGATAAAAGAAAAAATCAACAAAAAGCCAATTTGTCTTAGGCTCTTCAAATATTTAATAATTGGAACTCTTGTTAGACATATAACTACAAATATAATTGCAAAGAATGAACCTAATAGAATGAAATTATTAAAAGGTATTAAAAATGTTACAACCATCATTACTATTAACGCAAAAATTTTTGTTCTAGGATCTAGTCTATGAATTAAACTATCTCCGTTATAATATTGACCTAATACCATTTTTTCATTCATGACTATCACCATCTTTGAGAATTAAATTATATAATTCATCTTTCGTAAGTGGCAAGGTAGAAAATTCAATAATGCCTTTGTTTTTAAGCTCTAAAGCTATTTTAGCACACTCGGGTAAATCCAAATTAAATTTGTGAAGCATTTCTACATCTGAAAATAGTTTTCTTTTAGGACCATCAAACACTAAATTCCCATGGTCTAACACAATAGTCCTTGTAGCATATCTTGCTACTACATTCATGTCATGAGAAATCATTATTATTGTTTTATGAGTTTTTTCTTGAATATCTACAAGAAGTTCCATAAGTTCTATTTTGCCTTTTGGATCAAGCCCAACTGTTGGTTCATCAAGTATTAAGATTTGTGGATCACTTGCGAGTATCCCAGCTATAGCCACCCTTCTCATTTGTCCACCTGATAGATTAAATGGAGATCTCTTTAATATATCATCATCTATATATATACTTTTGGCTGCAGCAATTGCTTTTTCTTTTGCTTCTTCTGTTGAAAGTCCAAAATTTTTAGGTCCAAACATAATATCTTTTAGAACAGTATCTTCAAATAATTGATATTCTGGAAATTGAAATACCAATCCCACATGTTTTCTAATAGTTTTAAGTTTAATTTTTTTATCTTTTAAACCTTTTTGGTTAATTACTCTATCATCAATTTTAATCATACCTGTAGTTGGTAACTGTAGTGCATTCATTAATTGGACTAATGTAGATTTACCACTTCCTGTATGTCCAAGTATTGCAATAAATTCATCTTGATTGTTAATGTTTAAATTTATGTTGTTTAGTGTATTTTTTGAAGATTTTTTAAAGTATTTAAATGTTACTTCTTGAAAGTTAATTCCCATAGTTGTTTTAATACCTCTTCTTTATTACTAAAATTTTTATTTTTCAAATCTTCAATTAATGCTAAACTATCTAACAACTTTAATCCACTTGCTTCAAGTATATTTTTTTCTTTTAAAACTTCTTCTGGTGTACCATCAAGTACTATTGATCCATTATTTAGAACTATTACTCTATCTGCAAATGTTGCTTCCTCAAGATTGTGTGTAATTGTAATTATAGTTTTATTATATTCCAACTTTAAAAGCTTAATCATGTCTATTATTTCTCTTGTGCCTTTAGGATCAAGCATTGATGTTGATTCATCAAATATAATTACTTCTGTATTCATTGCTAAAACACCAGCTATTGCAACACGTTGTTTTTGTCCACCAGATAAATCCTCGGGATTACTTTTTAGGTATTCTTCCATATTGACAAGTTTTGCATATTTATGTATTCTTTCAATCATTTCTTCGCGAGGTATTTGATGATTTTCTAATCCAAATGCTATATCATCTTCCACTGTAACTCCAACAAACTGATTATCAGGATTTTGGAATATTATTCCCATCTTAGAATGTAACTGATCAATTTCGTCCTCGCTAATTTTATTTTCATTAATTTCAATATCATCTAAGATAATTTGGCCTTGAGATGGTGAAAGCAACCCCATCATTAATTTAGCGATTGTACTTTTTCCGCTACCATTATGTCCTAATATAGCAACCATTTCACCAGGATTTATTATAAAGGATAAATCATTAATGACATTTTCTTTATTTTCAGAATTATCATAATGAAATTTAACATCTCTAAATTCAATTTTCATATTTTTTCTCCAAAATGTAACTTCGTTACTTTCAACTTTTTCAGTATATTATACCAAACTTTTAACATTTTTGCAAATTATATATATAATTAAGAAAAAGTATTGTTTATTTTTATATTTACCTGAGGCTAGTTAAAAACAAAAACCCCTTAAGCACTACTATTTTACTTAAGAGGACTTTTTTATTTAATTATTATTTTTAAGATTATATTAATAAAGAAATTATAAATTTTTTCGATAACAAATGAAATAGGAGATTCAACACCAAAATAATCTAACACCGACAATAGAATCATTAAAAATATCATAAAGTACATACCATATTTTTGATATCCCATATATTCTTCATATGCCTTATTCGGTAAAATAACTCCAATAACTTTAGATCCATCCAAAGGAGGAATTGGTATTAGATTAAATACTCCCAAGCCAATATTTATTATTGATAAATAACTAAAGAAATTGTACAAGATATATATAAAAGTATTATCTACTACATAAATTCTTATATACATTAGTATTCCTATAAAAACAAACGATAATATTGCAACCAAAAAATTCATCATAGGACCAGCAAGTCCGACCAAAGTCATACCTAATTTTGGCTTCTTATAGTAAGTTGGATCCACTGAAACAGGTTTAGCCCATCCAAAATGACATAGTATTAAACATAATGTTCCAATAGGGTCCAGATGTTTTAACGGATTTAGTGTTAATCTACCTTCGTTTTTAGGAGTCGGGTCTCCAAGCATATATGAAACTAATCCATGTCCAAGTTCATGTAGAACTATTGCAATTAATGCGGCGGGTATTACATAAAGATATTCAATCATATTATTTATTATTTTCCCTCATTTGCATTATTCCATGGAATTGGCGTTTCAAACTTACCTGTGTGTATTCCATTGATTAAACGTATTAACATAAGATTTAAATATTCAACTATTTCTTCATCTTCTCTAATTGGTGTTAAATGATCATAACCTATTCCTGAATGATTAGTTAAATATGTATACACTCCATTTGTTATCATAGATTGTGCTCGGAAAAAGTATTCAGTTTTTCTATCAATTCCGCTAGAAGCAATTGTAATAATTTGAATTCCCATTGATGAAGCTTTTAAAACACAGTCGTTCCATTGTTGAATGTCTTGATCATGCGCAGGAGCATCCGCAACATGTAATATTATTTTAGTAGAGTTTTTAGATGTCCAATTTTTTTGTAAGGCTTCATTGAATGCAATTTGTACTGCTTCTTCAAAATCTCCTCCCCCATTTGCTCCTTGTTTTTTCAATTCAGCAATGGTTAAGTTTACATCATCAGTAAATTCTACATATTTAGTAATATATGCATCATTTTGATCTCTATAGAAAAGGAGGGATATATATATACTTATATCATTATTATTCTTTTTAATTTCTTCAATCACATATGCAAGTTCACTTTTTAAATATTCAAGTTCATCCCCCATTGAACCAGTTGTATCAATTATCAGCATTAGCTCAATTACATTTTCTCTTGGCTTTGCATCATCTATAGACATTTCAAAATCGCCATTAATTTGTTTAGAAAGTTCTATAGTTTCATTATTAATATTAACGTACTTAATTTTTAAGTCGTATTCTTCCTTTGTGACAGTTGGATATATATATGCTACTCCATTCACATCTGTTCTCGCAGTTTGTTCATCAATTGTAACTTCTACACCTGAAGCATTCTTAAGTGTAATTTTAATTCTATTTTTAGTATTAAATGAAAACCTATTTTCATAATTATCATATATACCTTTTTCATTATCAGTTGAAGAAACTAATTTTTTCCAATAATCATAATGGTCATTATCAAATAATGCGCTTGATGTTAATTGTCCAGCTTGGGGTAATTTGTCATTATTAATACCATCATTTATGTTAGTATGTTTAGAACCTGGTTCAAAAGGACTCATACCAGAATCACCGCTTTCTAAACTCTTATTTGCACAACCAACTATCAAAAGCATAATTAATAGTATCGTAAAAATGCTTAAAAATTGTTTTTTCAATATAATCACCTCAAGAGTATTATATCATAAATAACAATTTTTAATAATAATTTACAACAAAAAAACACTCTAGAAACCTAGAGTGTATTTTAATCAATAATTATTTTTAGATAAATTCAATGATTGCCATTTCTGTAGCATCACCGCGGCGAGTACCAAGTTTTAATACTCTTGTATAACCACCATTACGTTCTGCATATCTTGGAGCAATTTCATTAAATAATTTTTGAATCGCATAATTACCTTCATCATCTTTTTCAAAACGAATCATTTCAGCAGCTTGACGGCGAGAAGCAAGTGTATTTGCTTTACCAAGGGTAACCATCTTGTCAGCTAATCTTTTTAATTCTTTTGCTTTAGAGACAGTAGTTTCAATACGACCATTTAAAATTAAATCTGTGATTAAATCGCGAAGTAAAGCTTTTCTTTGATTACTTTTACGACTTAACTTACGATATCCTAATGACATATTCTTACTCTCCTATTCAATATTATTCTTCAGAGTCGTCGTCATCATCTAAGAATGATGATCCCGTACTATTTTTAAGGTCTAGTCCAATTTCACGAAGTTTTTGTACAACTTCTTTTAGTGATTTACGACCAAGATTACGAACCTTCATCATTTCTTCTTCAGTCTTTTGTGTTAATTCACCAACAGTGTTAATGTTAGCACGTTTAAGACAATTGTAAGAACGAACTGATAAGTCAAGATCTTCAATCTTTCGATCAAGTTTACTATTGACTACTGGTTCTTCTTTTTGAGTCATATTTTCACTTTCTTTAATTAGAGTATTTAAATCTTCAATAATTGAAAAATGTTCATCTAGGAATTTAGCAGCCATACTTAATGCATTAGTTGCTTTAATACTACCATTTGTCCATACTTCTAATGTTAATAAGTCACAATCAAAATTATCTTCAAATCTTGTTTTTTGAACATCATAGCGACATTTAACAACTGGTGTAAAGATAGAGTCAATTGGAAGAAGACCCATGATACGGTTATTGCCTTCTTTACAGAAGCGTTTATTTTCGTCAGCGTTAACGTAGCCAACACCATTACGAATGAACATTTCCATTTCAAACTTACCACCAGCAGATAGAGTAGCAATTGGTTGATCAACATTGATGATTTGAATTACCTCAGTTGAGTCAAGAGCAATATCGCTAGCTTTAATAACTCTTGCATATTCTAAATTTTCTTCTTTTACACCTTTCTTTCTTTGTTCTTCAATACTAGGAAGACTTACAGAAAGAGTTAAACGACAAAGTTGTTCATCATCATTGTATATTCCTTGTTCATTTTTATCAAAATTAATCGTAAATACAATTGTTTTTAAATTTAGAATAATTTCAGTTACATCTTCTCTTACATATGGGATTGCACAAAATTCATGTTGAACACCATCAATATGAATTGCTACAATAGCAGCACCAGGTAACGAAGATAATAAGACTCTTCTTAGTGCATTACCTATAGTAATACCATATCCACGTTCAAGTGGTTTTAATGTTATTTTACAATAATTAGGATCATCTAATCCTAACTCATTTACCAATTTTAATTCTGGTCTAATAAATTTAATTCTTCTCATTCATTTCCTCCCTATTAAATGATTTGAAAATTATTTGTAATCTTTGCTTGAAATACTAATATTTCAAAAACATTTATTAGCCACGAGGTCGTTTTGGAGGACGACATCCGTTATGAGGAACTGGTGTAACATCTTGAATAGATACTATATCAAGACCGGCAACTTGTAATGAACGAATTGCAGCTTCACGACCAGGACCTGGGCCTTTAACTGTTACTTCAACTTTTTGCATTCCATTATCAATTGCAGCTTTTGCAGCAGCTTCTGATGCCATTTGAGCAGCAAATGGAGTTGATTTTTTACTTCCTTTGAAACCTACAGCACCAGCACTACTCCATGAAACTACGTTTCCTACTGGGTCAGTAATTGTTACAATTGTATTATTAAATGTTGAATGAATATGTGCAACACCTAAAGGTATACTTTTTCTTACACGACGTTTACGAACTACTTTACGAGCCATTTCACTACGCCTCCTATTTCTTCTTGTTAGCTACAGTCTTAGCTGGGCCTTTACGAGTACGTGCATTAGTTCTTGTTCTTTGACCATGCACTGGTAATCCTTTACGATGACGTAAGCCACGATAACTACCAATTTCCATTAAACGTTTGATGTTTAATGCAACTTCTCTACGTAAATCACCTTCAACGTGATGCTTAGCTACTTCTTGACGAATTAATGTTAATTCGTTTTCTGTTAAATCTTTTACTCTTTTGTCTTCGCTAACACCAGCTGCTCTTAAAATTTCTTCAGCAGTTGGTCTACCGATACCATAAATATATGTTAGGGATACTACTACTCTTTTATCGCTAGGAATATCCACACCAGATATACGTGCCATATTTTAAATTAGCCTCCTATATTATCCTTGTCTTTGTTTGTGTTTAGGGTAAGCTGAGCAGATTACCATAACACGTCCATGTCTTTTAATTACTTTACATTTATCACAAATGGGTTTTACCGATGGTCTAACCTTCATTTTGAACCTCCTATTTTTATTTACGACGAGTTATACGTCCACGTGTTAAATCATATGGTGATATTTCCACAGTCACTTTATCACCTGGTAAAATGCGTATTGTATACATACGGATTTTACCAGAAACGTGGGCGGTAATAATTTGTCCATTAGCATCTAGTTTTACTTTAAATACTGTATTGGGCAAAACTTCTACGACTGTTCCATCCATTTTGAAAACATCATCTTTTGACATTAATTTTCATTCTCCTTTAAAATTGTTAAAATTTCACAACCATCATCTGTAATAACAATGGTATTTTCATAGTGTGCACTTGGTAGATGATCTTGAGTTATTGTAGTCCATCCATCAGGCAATACGCGAACTTTATATGTTCCTTCTGTTATCATTGGTTCAATAGCTAAGCACATTCCTTTTCTTAGAACAACTCCATGACCAGGTTCTCCGTAATTTGGAACAGCTGGATCTTCATGCATTTTTGTTCCAATGCCATGGCCTGTGAAATCTCTTACTACACCATAGCCGAAACTTTCAGCATATACTTGAACTGCATGTGATATATCAGATAATCTATTATTTGGTTTAGCAAATTTTATTCCTTCAAAGAATGATTGTTTAGTAACTTCAACGAGTTTTCTTTTTGCTTCACTTACATTACCACAAAGGTGTGTACGTGCTGCATCTCCATGATATCCTTTATATATAGCTCCAATATCAATAGAGATTATATCACCATCTCTTAAAATTTTCTTTTCGCTTGGAATTCCATGAATAACAACTTCATTAATTGATGCACAGATTGAAGCAGGAAATCCTTCATAATTTAAAAATGATGGAATAGCATTATTTTCTATTATAACGTCATATGCTATCTTATCTAATTCTTTTGTAGATACCCCAGGTTTAATTGCTTTTGCAACTGCTTCATGAGCAAGTGCAACAATTCTACCAGCTTCTTTCATTAAATTAATTTCTCTTTCACTTTTAATTGTGATCATTTTGCCTCCAAAGTTTTAATAATGTCATTAACAACAGTATCAATTGAACCATTGCTATCTACTGACACTAGTTTTCCAAGTTTATCGTAATAAGCAATTAAAGGTTTTGTCTGTTTATCGTATACATTAAGACGACTTTTAATTGTTTCTTCGTTATCATCTTGTCTTGTAAAAAGTGGAGTTCCACAATCATCACAAATGCCTTCTTTTTTTGGTGGTAAAGATATTAGATTATAACCTTTTCCACATTTAGGACATACACGACGATTAACAATTCTATTAATAACTAAATCATAATCAACATCAAGGTTTACAGCGGCATCTAAAACTATATTAAGTTCTTCTAATGTCTTAGTGAAATTTTCCGCTTGATTAATTGTTCTTGGATAGCCATCTAATAGAAATCCATTTTTACAATCTTCTTTTTTAATTCTTTCTTTTACAATTTCATTTGTAATATCATCTGGAACTAAATTGCCTTCATCTATATATGTTTTAGCAATTAATCCCATTGGTGTTTTATTAGCAATTGCTTCTCTAAATATTTCTCCAGTAGAAATATGGGGTACACGGTAGTGCTTTTTAAGCACTGCCGCGTAAGTCCCTTTTCCCGATCCCGGAGCACCCATTAAAATCAAGTGCATGATTAATATTTCTCCTTATTCAATGAATCCACGATACTCTTGAGATTGAGATGTTGTTTTCATTTGTTTAACTGTTTCGATAGCTACACCAACAACGATCATTAAGCTTGTACCACCAATTTGAACTGATGCTGGTAAATCTTTAAAGCATGAAGATACAATTATAGGTAAAGCTGCAAGAACAGCTAGATATGTAGCACCTAGTAAAGTTACTTTGAATAATACTTTTGAAATATATTGAGCTGTAGCTTCACCTGGCTTAACACCTGGAATATATGCATTTTGTTTCTTTAGGTTATCTGCAGTCTTATCAGGATCTATTTGTAAAAACGAATAGAAGAATGAGAATACAAATGTAAGAATCATATATAGTGCAAAGCCAATAGGTTTTTGATAGTTAAATATACAATCCCACCAAATACTTACTGTTTTTCCTGATTGTTGTAAGAAACCAATAATAGTAGTTGGAATTGAAAGTAATGTAGATGCGAAAATTACTGGAATTACTGATGCTGTATTAAGTTTAATTGGTAAATCAGAATTTTGAGTACCTCTTAATTTTGCACCAGAAGGTCTATTAGCATATTGAATTGGAATCTTACGTACCAAGCCTTCCATCCATACAACACCTACGATTATTAAAATAAAGAATACTAATATTAATACAAAGAAGAATGGACCTTGCCATTTTAAAGCTCCATCAGCAGAATTATCAACACGATATGTTGTTCCAGTGATGAAATATTTAACTAGATTTACTATCATTGAAGGGAAACTAGCAAGAATACCAGCAACGATCATAATAGAAGTTCCACTACCAACACCATGCATAGTCATTTGGTCAGCTAGCCAAAGAACAAATGCAGTACCAGCAGTAAGAATAATTGCAATATAAATATATGTGAAAATATTATATTCAACGTTTGGAATATATTGGAAATAACTAATACCATAAGATACTCTATAACCAATAATTAAAGCTAAAGCTTGAACAAACGCTAGGAATAATGAAATGTATCTAGTCCATCTATTTAGCTTTTCACGTCCAGCTTCTCCTTCTTCTCCCCATTCTTTAAAAGCAGGGATGATGTCCATTTGTAATAATTGAACAATGATTGAAGCTGTGATATAAGGGCTAACACCTAAAGCTAAAACTGAAAATTGTGATAAACCGCCTCCAGCAAAGATATCAAGGAATCCAAAGATGTTTGAAGAACCATCAGTTGGAGTTTTATAATCTAAAAATGGAGCACGAATATGGATACCAATTCTCCATACTAATAAACAAAGTGCTGTAAATAATATGCCAAGAATTACTTTTTTATTCTTAGAGAAAAACTTACTCATTATTAAGCCACCTCGATTGTTCCACCAACGGCGGTAATCTTTTCAGTAGCCGATTTAGAGAATTTGCAAGCTTTAAATGTTAAAGCCTTTGTTAATTCCCCATTTCCTAATATTTTCACTCCTTCATACTCTTTTTTAACTAAGCCAGCAGCTTTTAATGTATTAACATCTACAACTGAGCCAGCTTCAAAGCGTTCATTAATATCACCTAAATTAACTACAGCAAATAATTTACGATTAATATTTGTAAATCCACGTTTTGGTAAACGTTTAAATAATGGTGTTTGACCACCTTCGAATGCTGGACGAACACCGCCGCCACTTCGAGCATTTTGACCTTTATGGCCACGAGTACTTGTTTTACCCATACCACTACCAGTACCACGACCTACACGTTTTTTGTAATGTCTTGCACCAGCAACTGGTTTTAATTCATTTAAATTCATATCCGAGTACCTCCTATTCTTCAACAACACTTACTAAGTGTGCTACAGTTTTAATCATACCGCGGATTGCAACGTTGTCAACCTTTACAACTTCTTGTTGCATTTTTGTTAAACCTAAAGCTTTTAAAGTTGCACGTTGATTTTTAGGACAGCAAATAGGGCTTTTAACTAATTTAATTCTAACAGTTTTTTCCATATTGTTCATCCTAAAGAATTTCTTCTTTTGCCTTTCCACGTTGTTCAGCTACCATTTCAACAGTACGTAATTCAGAAAGCCCTTTAAATGTAGCACGTACAATATTGATAGGTGTATTTGAACCTTGAGATTTAGATACGATATCTTTAATACCAGCAAGTTCTACTACGTTACGAACTGGACCACCAGCGATAATACCAGTACCAGCAGGAGCAGGTCTTAAGAATACTTTACCAGCACCAGCAACACCAGTAATTTCATGTGGAATAGTTGAACCAACGATTGGAACTGTAATTAAATTTTTCTTTGCGTCTTCGACAGCTTTTTTGATTGCTTCTGGAACTTCTTGAGCTTTACCAGTTCCAAAGCCAACATGACCATTGAAATCACCAACAACAACTAAAGCAGCAAAACGGAAACGTCTACCACCTTTAACAACTTTTGTTACACGATTGATGACAACGACACGTTCTTCATATTGTTTTTCTTCTACGACTTTTACTTGTTCACTCATGTGTAGCCTCCTAGAATTTTAGTCCGGCTTCACGAGCCGCATCTGCTAATGCTTTTACACGTCCATGGAATAAGAAACCTCCACGGTCGAATACAACTTCTGTTATACCAGCTTCTAGAGCTCTTTTAGCAATTGTTGCACCTACTGCTTTAGCAGCTTCAATATTTGAACCAACAGCAAGTTTATTGCCTTTTTCAAATGTAGAAGCAGAAACTAAAGTTACTTGTTTTGAATCATCAATGATTTGAACAGAAATGTGTTTATTTGAACGATACACTGCAAGACGAGGTCTTTCAGAAGTACCTTCGATTACTTTACGGATTCTCTCATGACGAACATGACGAGCTTGTTTTTTATCTTTAATACCGATCATCTTATTTAGTCTCTCCTTTCTACTTAGCTTTCTTGCCTTCTTTACGACGGATATATTCGCCTTTATAGTGAACGCCTTTACCTTTATAAGGTTCTGGTCCACGAACTTTACGAATTTCAGCCGCAAATTCTCCTACAACTTGTTTATCACAACCTAATACATGTATTTCAGTTGGAGTAGGAACAGTTACAGAAATACCCTTTGGTAATTCCATATTTACTGGGTGAGAGTAACCTAAGTTAAGTACAAGTGTATTACCTTGTAATTGAGCACGATAACCAACACCTACTATTTCTAATATTTTTTCATAACCATCATGTACACCAACAACCATATTATGAATTAAAGCTCTTGTTGTACCATGAATTGAACGATGGAATAAATCATCACTAGGGCGTTTAACAACTAATGTAGCGCCTTCAACTTCAACAGAGATATCTTGATTTTTTACTAATTCTAATTGACCTTTAGGTCCACTAACTTTTACTAAATTTCCTTCAACAGTTACAGTAACGCCTTCAGGAATATTAATATGTTTATTTCCTATTCTTGACATACAATCACCTTACTACCATACAAATGCAATAACTTCGCCGCCAAGCTTTTTAGAACGAGCTTCACGATCAGTCATAATTCCATTTGAAGTTGAAATAATAGCTATACCTAAGCCATTTAAAACTTTAGGTAGTTCGCTAGATTTAGCATAAACTCTTAATCCAGGTTTAGAAATTTTCTTTATGCCTTTGATAACTCTATCTTTGTTGTTATATTTTAGTGTAACTTTAATGATACCTTGTTTTCCATCTTCTACTTTTTCATATTCAGAAATGTAACCTTCATTTTTAAGAACTGCTAAGATTTCTAATTTTAAACGTGATGCAGGCATTGTAACATTTTCATGTTTTGCTTGGTTTGCATTACGAATTCTAGTTAACATATCTGCAATTGGATCAGTCATTACCATAATATTTGACCTTCCTTTCTTACCAACTTGCCTTTGTAACGCCAGGTATTAATCCTTGGTATGCAAGTTCTCTAAAGCAAATTCTACAGATTTTGAATTTGCGATAAACTGCATGAGGACGACCACAACGTTCACAGCGAGTGTATTCTCTTGTACTAAATTTTGCTTTGCGAGAGCATCTTACTTTTTGGGATGTTTTTGCCATAATCAAAAGACCTCCTTACTTCTTCGCAAATGGCATACCTAACATTGTTAATAATGCACGACCTTCTTCGTCAGTCTTTGCAGTAGTAACAATAACGATATCCATACCACGAATTTTTAAAACTTTATCATAATTAATTTCTGGGAAAATTAATTGTTCTTTAATACCAATAGTATAATTTCCTCTACCATCAAAAGCATTTGGATTTACACCACGGAAGTCACGAACACGTGGAAGAGCAATGGAAACTAATTTATCATAGAATTCATACATTCTTTCACCACGTAAAGTAACTTTTGCACCAATTGACATACCTTCACGAAGTTTGAAGACAGCTATAGATTTCTTAGCTTTTGTAACAAGTGGTTTTTGGCCTGTAATGATTGCTAAATCTTCACAAGCAGCATCTAGTAATTTTGAATTGTGAATTGAATCACCAACACCCATGTTTACTACGATTTTTACGATTTTAGGAACTTGCATAACTGAAGTGTAATTAAACTTCTTTGTTAATTCAGCTACGACAGTTTCTTTATAATATTGTAAGACACGATTCATAACCATTCAAGCTCCTTTCTACTTAATTACAGTTTTAGAACGTTTACAATAACGAACTTTTTTACCATCTACAAATTTGTAACCTATTTTTGTAGGTTTCTTATCTACTGGATCTAAGTAAGCAACATTAGAAATACTAATTGGTGCTTCTTTTTTCTCAATACCACCATCAGGATTTGCGTTTGATGGACGGTTATGTTTAGTTACAATGTTAACACCTTTTACTACAACACGATTAGATTTAGGTAAAACTTGTAATACTTCACCAGTAACGTAGTTACCTTTAATAGGTTTTTGATTGCCAGCTATTACAGCTACAATATCACCTTTTTTAATTCTCATAACGCTACCTCCTATAGTACTTCAGGAGCAAGAGATACAATCTTCATGAAATCTTTTTCACGTAATTCACGAGCAACAGGACCAAAAATACGAGTTCCTCTTGGGTTCTTATCTTCTTTGATAATTACAGCAGCGTTATCATCAAATTTAATATATGAACCATCTTCTCTTCTTACTGCTTTCTTAGTACGAACGATTACTGCTTTAACAACATCACCTTTTTTAACTTGGCCGCCTGTTGTTGCAGATTTAACTGAACAAACAACGATATCGCCGATTGTTGCAGATTTGTGGATTGAACCACCTAAAATTTTAATTATTAAAAGTTGTTTTGCACCGGAGTTATCGGCTACATTGACTCTTGTTTCTTGTTGAACCATTGTAAATACCTCCTATTAGATTATTACTGCTTCTTGAACAACTCTTACTAAACGATAGCGTTTAGTTGCAGATAGTGGACGACATTCCATAATTTCTACAATGTCACCAACTTTTGCAACGTTTTGTTCATCATGTGCAGTAAATTTCTTAGTATATTGAACTCTTTTACCATATAGTGGATGTCTACGATGAGTTTCTACTTTAACTGTAATTGTCTTATCGTTTACAGCTGAAACAACAACGCCAACATAAACTTTACGACTACATTTTCTTTCTTCCATAAGTTACCTCCGATTACTTGCTAGATGCAGCTGCACGTTCTGTAAGAACTGTGTAACATCTTGCAATTTCTTTCTTAACTTTCTTTAATTGAGCTGTATTTTCAAGTTTACCAACGGCTGCTTGAAAACGTAAATTAAATAATTCTTGTTTTAAGTCGTTAATATGATTAAGAATTTCAGTATCATTTAATTCACGAATTTTTCCGGCAAGAGTTTTCTTTTCAGCGATTTTCTTTGCTAACTTTTTATCTACTTTTGGAGCTTTTGTTGTTCTAGCCATTAACAATCACCACTTTCTCTTGTTACAAATTTTGTTTTAACTGGTAGTTTGTGTGCAGCAAGTCTTAATGCTTCACGTGCTATTTCTTCAGAAACACCACCGATTTCAAACATTACTGTACCATCTTTAACTACTGCTACATATCCATCAGGAGCACCTTTACCGGAACCCATACGTACTTCTAATGGTTTTTTAGTTTTTATATTATGAGGGAATATCTTAATCCATACTTGACCATCACGTTTCATATAACGAGTCATTGCGATACGAGCCGCTTCAATTTGGCGGTCAGTAATCCATGCACCCTCTAAAGATTGAAGACCAAATTCACCAAAAGTAACTTTCTTGCCACCTTTTGCTTTGCCTTCATAACTAACGCGATGAGGACGACGATATTTAGTTCTTTTAGGCATTAACATAATTTATTTAGCCTCCTTTTTTGAATTTTTTGCTGCAGGTAAAATTTCACCTTTATTAATCCAAACTTTAACTCCTAACTTTCCATAAGTAGTAGCTGCTTCAGCAATTGCATAATCGATATTTGCACGAAGAGTATGTAGAGGAACACTACCTTCTATATATCCTTCACTTCTTGCAATTTCAGCACCGCCTAAACGACCAGAAATGCTTGTCTTAATACCTTTAGCACCTGCTTTTAAAGCTTTTTGGATTGCCATTTTTTGAACACGACGGAATGAAGCACGATTTTCAAGATCTTCAGCCATCTTACGTGCAACTATTGTTGCATCTTTATCTGCTTCAATTTGTTTAATTTCAACTACTGATATATAAACATTTTTACCAGTTAATTTTTGTAAAGCAGCAACTGCTTCATTTTTCTTTGAACCACCTGTACCAATAACAATACCAGGTTTAGCTGCATGAATTACAACGATTACTCTTTTACCAGTACGTTTAATTTCAATATGTGAAACATATGCAGCTTTATAGAAATTATTTAAAAATTCACGAATTTTTAAGTCTTCATGTAATAAATCAGCAACTTTAGTTTTTGGAGCATACCATTTTGCTTCCCAATCACGGATAATGCCAATTCTCATGCCGACAGGATTAACCTTTTGACCCATATGTTTCCTCCTAATTTTGACCGTCAGACACTACAACTGTAATGTGACTAGTTCTTTTTAAAATTCTATTACCGCTTCCTTTTGCTCTAGCACGGAATCTTTTTAATGTAGCACCTGGATTAACGTAGATTTCTTTAATGAATAAGTTTTCTACTTCAAGTCCTAAATTATGTTCTGCATTAGCAACAGCGGAATTTACTACTTTTAATATATCTTCTCTAACTGTAGATTCGCAGTTATTTAAAATTGAAACTGCTAATCCTACTTTTTTACCACGAATTAGATCCACAACTAAACGAGTTTTACGTGGAGAAATTCTAAGTGATTTTGCAATTGCTCTAACTTCTGCCATATTTTACCTCCTATTTAGCTGCTTTCTTATCTTTACCGTGACCACGATATGTTCTTGTTGGAGCGAATTCACCGAATTTATGGCCTACCATATCTTCAGTTACATATACAGGAATGTGTTCTTTACCATTGTGAATAGCAACAGTATGTCCAACAAATTCTGGATAAATTGTTGATCTTCTTGACCAAGTTTGAATTACTTTCTTTTGATTTGATTCATTTAATTTAACAACTTTGTTTAATAAATGTTGATCAATAAAAGGTCCTTTTTTAAGTGAACGTGCCATATATGCATTTCCTCCTTAACCATTTCTACGACGAACGATAAGACGGTTCGTTTTATTTTTAGTTTTTCTTGTTTTAAGACCAAGAGCAATTTTACCCCAAGGTGTCATTGGAGACTTACGACCGATAGGTTGACGGCCTTCACCACCACCATGAGGGTGATCGTTAGGGTTCATAACTGAACCACGAACTGTAGGGCGGATACCCATATGACGAGTACGACCAGCTTTGCCTACATTTACAAGTTCATAATCTAAGTTACCAACACCACCAATTGTAGCACGGCAAACGCCTAGAATACGACGAACTTCACCACTTGTTAAACGTACAAGAACGTAACGGTCTTCACGTCCAAGAATTTGAGCACTGCTACCAGCAGCTCTAACTAATTGGGCACCATGACCTTGGTGTAATTCGATATTATGAACAACAGTACCAACAGGAATATTAGCAATAGGTAAACAATTACCAATTGTGATATCTACATTTTCACCTGAATAAATAGACATACCTACTTTTAATCCTTCAGGAGCAATAATGTATCTTTTTTCTCCATCAACATAGTTGATTAAAGCTATATTAGCACTACGATTTGGATCGTATTCAATTGAAGCAACTTTTCCTTCAATACCATCTTTATCTCTTTTAAAGTCGATGATACGATATTTTCTCTTTTCACCGCCGCCTTTATGACGAACTGTTATGCGACCATAAGAATTACGACCACCTTTTTTATTTAGTGTAACTAATAAACTTTTCTCAGGAGTATCTGTTGTTATTTCTTCATATGTTAAAACTGACATATTACGACGACCATTAGTCGTTGCTTTATATTTTTTTACAGCCATGATAACCTCCTATTAAATTTCAAATTTATCGATAGTTTGACCAGGCATTAAGCGAACAATTGCTTTTTTATATGCTGATTTGAAACCTTCGAATCTTTGCATTCTTTTTGCTTTTTGATGAACATTTATAGTTCTAATTTCAACAACGTTAACACCGAAAATCTTTTCGATTGCGTCTTTGATTTCTGTTTTAGTTGCTTTTGGATCAACTTCAAATGTGTATTGTAGTTTTTCTACTAAGCCACTTGTTTTTTCAGTAATAATTGGTCTTTTAATAACATCATACATTGATTTCATTATTTAAGTACCTCCTCAAACTTTTCAACAGCAGCTTTTGTAATTATTAAGCTGTTTACATTCATCATTTCATAAACTGAAATATGATTGTATTGTTGAACTAGTAAATATGGTAAATTGTGACCAGCGATTTCTACATTGCCATTTGCATCTTCAAGAACGATAGCAACTTTTCTACCATTTACCTTTAAATCATTAATAACTTTCACTAAACTCTTTGTTTTGAAATCAGCAAGTTCTAATGATTCAACTACATAAATTTGTCCTTCACGAACTTTGTTACTCAATGCGCATCTCATTGCAAGACGAGCAACTTTTTTATTAACTTTTAGAACATAACTTCTAGGAACAGGTGCAAATACAACACCACCACCTCTAAATTGAGGAGCGCGAATTGTACCTTGACGAGCACGTCCTGTACCTTTTTGACGCCATGGTTTTCTTCCACCGCCACTAACTTCAGAACGAGTCTTAGCTTTTTGTGTTCCTTGGCGCTTTGCAGCTTGTTCAGCGATTACTGTATCAAATATAGCTTGTTGATGATCTTCTACACCAAATACATGTTCGCTTAATTCGATTTCACCAACTTGTGAACCTGTTTGATTGTATAATACAACTTTTGGCATGATTGACTCCTTCCTATGCTAATGCTTCAGGATTAAGCGCTGGCTTCTTTGCTTTTACAGCATTTTTAACAATTACAAATGAATTGTTTGCACCAGGAACGCTTCCCTTTACTAAAATTACATTGTTTTCTTGATCATACTTAACAAATTCAAGATTTTGAATTGTCTTTGTTTCTCCGCCCATACGACCAGCCATTTTCTTACCTGGTTTAATACGAGCAGGTTGAATTGATCCCATTGAACCAATTCCACGATGATATCCTGAACCGTGAGCGGCAGGACCTAAATGGAAATTGTGACGTTTGATAACACCTTGGTATCCTTTACCTTTTGATGTACCAGTTACATCTACTAATTCTCCAACAAAAAAGATATTTCCTTTAACCTCTTGTCCAACTTCGAACGCTAGCATTTCTTCCCCAGCGATTTCTTGTATGAAGCGCTTAGGGGCTGTATTTACTTTAGCAACGTGTCCAAGTTCAGGTTTGTTAGCAAGTCTAGTTGGCTTGTCACAATATCCTAATTGAATAGCGTTATAACCATCAGTTTTAACAGTCTTTTTTTGTAATACTATATTCGGAGTTACTTCAATTACTGTAACAGGGATTAAAGAGCCTGTTTCAGAAAATACTTGAGTCATTCCAATTTTCTTACCTAAGATTCCTTTGGCCATGAGTGCACCTTCCTTTCTCTATTTTAGAACGATTTCAACACCAGATGGAAGTTCTAGATGAACTAACGCATCCATTGTTTTTGGAGTAATATTTACGATATCAATTAAACGTTTGTGAGTACGACGTTCAAATTGTTCACGACTATCTTTATATTTGTGTGGTGAACGAATAATTGTAAATACTTCTCTTTCTGTTGGTAGTGGAATAGGGCCAGAAACTTTTGAACCAGTTCTCTTAGCAGTTTCCACAATCTTTTTCGCAGATTCATCAAGTAATCTGTGATCATAAGATAGTAATCTTATTCTTAATTTTTTTTCTTTTGCCATGTTTTACCTCCTAGCTTTTTCTAAGCTTAAGACTCCACACGAATTCCCTGACCATACGCACCACGGCAACTCTTCCGTGCGTGTCAGCAACCTCGCATATCTCAGTCCGTTTTTAGCCTTGTATATTATACTCATTTTCGTTTTTTTTAGCAAATCGTTTGCTTATTTTTTTAATATTTTTGCTTTAGAGCTTTTAAAGCGATTACGTTTCTTATTAATTTTTTCCTACACAAAAAAACTAGTACATTAATGCACTAGTTTAATTTTTTTGTTTTAATGTTTCTTTCTTAATACAAAAGCAAGAAGGG